>CAVQWQ010000010.1:0-219546 GCA_963717645.1 uncultured Actinomycetes bacterium
CTTGGTGGCGGGGGTAGGATTTGAACCTACGACCTTCGGGTTATGAGCCCGACGAGCTACCAGACTGCTCCACCCCGCGTCGTGATGCTCATATTACCAGCGCCGCGGGAGCAGTCAGCCGGGACCGGGCCCCTTGCCGAGGGCGGAGTTAGTTGAGCCCGTCGTGGGCGCCGGTGGGGCGGTCGTTGGCGTCGGGGTGGCCGGCGGTGCCGTGGTCGAGGGCGAGGTCGGCGACGGCCCTCCGGCGGCCGCTGCCGCCTGGGCCGCCTGGTTGAGCAGGGTGCCGGCCTGGTTGATGTCGGTCTGGTACTTGCCGAGGTCTCCGGCCTTGAGGTCGTTCTGGGCCTGGGCGTAGGCGGCCTGGGCCTGCGTGAGCAGCTGGGCGACGGTCGCCGAGACGGCGGGACCGGGCGTGGGCGTCACGATGGAAGGTGGCGCCGCCGCCCCTGCCGCCGAGGTGGACGGGAGTCCCGGCACCGGCGACCCGAAGAGGTCGGTCAGGGCCTGGTTGAGGTTGTCCTCCATCGCCGCCTGGTTGCCGTAGACGACGATGATCTTCTTGAACTCGGGCAGCGGGTTGCGCGACGACTGGACGTAGAGAGGCCGGATATACAGCAACGACTGGTCGATCGGGATCATGAGGACGTTGCCGAGCAACACCTGTGAGCCCTGTTGGTTCAGCAGGCTGATCTGCTGAGAGATCGACGTCACCGCGCTGATGCGCGCGTCGATCAGGGCTGGGCCGTCGACCTGCTCGCCCCTCGGTGTCACGTACGCCTGGAGCTGTCCGTAGTGATCGGGATCGGAGTCGGCGACCATGAAGCCGGTCAGGTTCTGCTGCTGGTCGTTCTGCGACACGGGAACGAACGGCTCGAGGAGATTGAAGCTCTGTTGCGATTGACCCGGCAGCCGGGTGAGCTGGTAGATGGGCGCCATACGCTTCGCCCGACTCGGCCCCACCTGGAAGCCCTGGGCGTTCGTCGTCGCCGTCGTTTGCAGGGCAGCCGACGGGGACCCCGATCCAGGGTCCTGGGACAGATCCCACGCGTCCCCCGCCGAGTAGAACTGGCTGGCGTTGGTGATGTGGTAGCGGCCGAACATCGCTGACTGCACCGTGAAGATGTCCTCTGGGTAGCGCAGGTGCGCTCGCAGCTCGGGACTCATGTCCTTCGACGGTGTGAACAGGTGCGGGAAGGCCTTGGCGTAGGCGTTGACCAGCGGATCGTGGGCGTCCATCTGGTAGAAGGTCATCGAGCCGTTGTAGGCGTCGATCAGCACCTTCACCGAGTTGCGCACATAGTTGAAGTTCGAGTTGAGGCCGCTGGCGCCGTTCACCGCCGACACATTTGCGGTCTGCGCGTACGGGTATCGGTCGGTGGTCGTGTAGGCGTCCTGGACCCAGTAGATGCGCCCGTTCAGCAACACGGGATAGGGGTCGGCGTCGTACTGGAGGAACGGCGCCGCCTTGTTGACGAGATCTCTGATGTCGCGGACGAACATCACCCGCGAGTGGCTCGTCACCTGACCGGAGATGAGCGGATTGATGTCGGCGAACCGGAGAGCGAATGCACCCCGACGAAGGATCGAACCCGCCTCCACTCCGCCAGTCCCGTGATAGGTGCTCTCCTGGTTGGATCCGTTCGGCTTCTGGAAGTCGATCTCCGGCTGCTTGGTGTCGGCGATCACGTAGCCGGGATTGTTCAGGCCGAAATAGACCGAGGGCTGGGTGATCACAGGAGCACCGCTCGTCGACACCGGCGGTACGTCCTGGATGGCGAAGAGGGGATTGCCGTCCGCGTTGGCCAGGTTGGCCTGCGACAGCACCGCCCCGTAGCCGTGGGTGAACTGGAGGTGGGAGTTGACCCAGGACGCCGAGGGAAGCTGGCTCTGGTTCAGCTGGCGCACGGCGGAGATCACTGGGGTGTTCTGCCCGTTGAGCGCGTACCGGTCGAGTGCGAGCTCGTTGAACAGGTAGTAGGAGCGGATGTCCTGGAGCTTCTCGAACGTCGTGACAGCGAAGTTGGGGTCCCACAAGCGCACGCTCGACAGCGTGGGAAGGTCGGCGGCCAGCTCGGGGGGCGTGAGGTTCTGGGCGTAGGAGAACGGGATCGGGTACTGGACGTTGTTGATACCCATCGCCTGCCGGGTGGCGGTGATGTTGCGCGCGATGTACGGCCGCTCGAGGGTGGCCTGGGACGGCTGGACCTTGAACGTCTGGATGAACGCCGGGTAGATGGCGCCCACGACGAGCGAGATGAACGCCCACAGCCCAACACCGATGACCGGCAGCACCCAGCCCCGGCGGCGGATGTTGACGAGGAAGATGACGAAGGCAGCTAGTGAGATGAAGATAAGCAGGGTGAGGGCGGGCAGCTGGGCGTGGACATCGGTGTACGTGGCGCCCTGGACGAAGCCACGGGTGGACGCGGTGAGCTCGTAGCGCTGCAGAAAATAGCCAGCCGCCTTGACCAGGGCGATCAGGGCGAGCACGACCGAGATGTGGACCTTCACCAACGGGTTGACCCGCTGTCCCGGCCCCTGGAATCGGATGCCGCCGTTCAGGTAGTGGGCGACGACGGTGATGACGAGGATCACCGCCAGGGCCAGGAAGCTCCATCCGACGAGGAAGGAGAGGAACGGCAGCTTGAAGACGTAGAACCCGACGTCCATGTGGAACTGCGGGTCCTGCACCCCGAAGGGGACGGAGTTTCGAAAGAGGATCCAGTTGTGCCACTGGCCCGACGCCCCGGTTCCAACGAGCAGGGCCAGGACGAGGGCCGCGATCGTGCGGACGAGCCGCGTGCGGGGTCTGACGGCGTTCCGGTACCGGCGCACCAGCTCGTCCTCGGGGCCGAGGGGGCTGAAGTTGAGGGCGATGCGGTCGGCGATGGCCAGGCTCGCCCACATGCCCGCGAAGAAGATGGCGACGAACACGACCCCGAGACCGATCTTGGTCCCCAGGACGCCCTTCCAGACTGTCGTCAGGTGAACGGAGCTGAACCACAGGTAGTCCGTGTAGAAGACAGCGATGCCCCGCAGCGAGGTCAGGAGCAGGAAGAGGACGACGACCGCGACGACGATCCAGATACGACCACGCGTGATGCCCCGGCGGCGCGGCCGCGGCACGTCCTGGGGGGAACGCACCCTGCGAGCCTACGCGGGTGGAGGGGCCAGGAGACAGCGGCACCCGCTGTGCGCCGGCGGGTGGGCCTGTCCCGTCGGATACCGCTCTCCCCGGGGCAAGGGGCCGGCCAGGGCGTTGTCGTCGCAGTCAGGGCACCGCTCGTCCCCGTCGTCCACGATCCAGCGCAGGGCCGTACCCTCTCGGGCGACCCCCAGCTCGCCTCGGGAGAAGGCGGCGACGACGTGGTCTCCAGCCACCCGCTCGATCCGGGGGCCCTTCCACTCCCGGTACGCCGCGCCCACGTTGTCGACCAGGGCGGCGTCGTCGGCGTCGGCTCCCTCACCCAGGCACCGCTCGAGGCGCCGGCGCAATGGATCGGTGATGGCCCGGGCCAACTCGCCGGCCAGTACCACCGACCCTTTCTCCCCACCGGAGCTGCCGTTCGTCCTGGCCTCGCCCTCCCTGCCCTCCCGTAGGAACGAGGTGCCCGCCCGCTCTGCCCGCTCTAGCAACTGGACACCCGCCCGTCGGAAGTGCTCCTCGTGGTCGGCGACCGGCTGCAGTATCTCGAGGAGCTGACGCGTGCCGCGGCTGCGCAGTCGGTCCAGCAAGTCGTTCTGATCATCCTGGAGGGCGCGCTTGAGCTTGCGTGACAGCGCCACGGTGATGGGGCCTATGGCGTCGTCGCGTCGTCGCAGGAACGAGACCTCCACGGTCGACTCCTGCTGGTCCTCCGACCCCTGCTGGTCCTCCGACCCCTTCTGGTCCTCCGACTGGACAGTGGCCTCGGTCTTCTCCTCGGCCTCGTCCACCGCGTCGGGCTCGGGCTCCGTCTGCGGCGCCCGCTCGGCCTGGGACGGCCGCTCAGGCTCGGGCTTCTTCTCGGCCTGGAGCTCTCGATCGGGCCCGGGCTTCTCCTCGGGCTGAGGCTGACCGGCTGCCTCGTGCTCTGCTACCTGCTGACGGCGCCTCCCTGCCGACGGCGAGCGGCCGGCCTTGACCTTGGCGAACAGCTCGTCGACCGCCGACGAGCCCGGGGCGCGGTGGCGCCCACCGGAACGCCCCCGAGGACGAGCCGCGGGCGTCAGACGCGGCTGCTCCGTCGCTCCTGCCGCCGACCCTCCGCCATCCGCGCCATCGGGCTCACCGGACCGCGCATCGGCAGGCTTGGCCGTGTCCGGCGCCGAGGCGAGTACCCGAATCCCCTCGTCGTCCGCGGGCAGATCGGGCGTCGTCGTCTCCCCTGGGGTGGCGTGCCGAACCGGCGTCTCATCAGCCGGGGCGTGCCGCGGTCGTCGGATGATGCGAAAGCCCGAACGACGCCGCTCGACGGCCTGCTCGTCGACGTCGGGGCGCCTTCCCGGACCGCCCTTGTCGGCTGCCGCTGCCTCCTCACCGGATCTCGCCGGAGTCTCACCAGTTGCCGGCGTCGGCTCCGGTTGGTCGGGGGCTGCCGCGCCCGAGTCCGCCGACTGTTGCTGGCGCGGTGGGTGCGTTGACGCTGGGGTGGCCGGGACCTGCCCGCTCGCCGCTGGCTGGCCGCTGACGACCGCGGTGGTCGTGGGCGGTGGGCCCGGTCGCCGCCCCTCGGCGGAGCCGCCTGCCCGTTCGGGCGCGCCACCACCACGATCGCCGGCATCGGCGGGGCCGGGCCGGGGGGGCTCGCGCATCGGGGCGATGGCGCGCTCCGCCTCGGCGAGGCCGTCGTCGGCCGGCGGTTGGGCCACGCCACCCGGATCGAAGTCGCGCTGGAGGGTCTCCAGGATGTGGTCGAACGACCGCCGAGCCTCCCGCAGCGCCTCGACCAGGCTCTGCCGCCCGCCCCGCAACTGCTCCACCTGACCGTAGAGGGCGCGCCGGCGGCGAACCAGGTCCGCCAGCACCCGCGCCCGAACCTCCTGGGCCTCGCGGACCATCCCCCGGCAGTCCTCCTGGACGCCCGCCACCGTGACCTGCGCTTCCTGACGGGCGGCCTCGATCACCGAGTCCGCCTCCGCCGCTGCGCTGGTGCGGATCCGCGCCGCCGTCACCTCGGCCTCGCTGGCCCGGTCGGCCCCCGCTCGCTCGCCCTCGGCCCGGATGCGGGCCGCCTCCTCGTGGGCCAGGTGGATCACCTCCGTGGCGCCTTCCTCCGCCCGCGCTTTCATGTCCCCGGCGGCATCGTGGGCGCTGCGCAGTACGCGCGTGGTCTCCTGACCGAGGGCCGCCGTCAGCGTGGCTTCGTCCATCTCCGGATGGGCTGCTTGCTCCTCGGCCCTGGCGAGCCGTCGCCGCAGTTCGTCCTCGCGGTCGTAGAGTGTCTGGAGCTGTTCGGCCACGCTGTCGAGGAACATTCGAACGTCGGTCGGGTCGAAGCCCTTCCGCACTGTGGGAAAGCTGCGCCGGGCGACCTCGTCGGCAGACAGCGAGGCCGAGTTGATCGAGGTGCGATGACCTTCCTGCATTGACCGAGACTATGCCGGTCGCCCCGGCGCTGCTGTTTCGTTCGTCTTCGCTCGTTCAGTCCGACGCCCCGACCCTGGTCTCCTGGCGCGCGGTGATCGGCAGGAGCAGCGAGAACTTGGAGCCCTGACCCGGATAGGACTCCCAGGCCACGCTCCCGCCATGCCCCTCGACGACCCGCTGGACCAGCGACAGTCCCAGCCCGAGGCCCCCGAAGCGGCGGGTGTCAGAGCTGTCACCTTGCACGAACTCCCCGAAGGCCACCGTCGCTTCCTGCTCGGACATGCCCTTGCCGTGATCGGTCACCGAGATCTCCAGCACCCGCCCGCCGCGGACCGTCCGGGCCATGACGATGACCTCTCCGCCGTCGGGCGAGAACTTCACGGCGTTGTCGACCAGCTCGTCGATCGCAAGTCGAACCCAGCGGCGATCGGCCACCACCGGGTCGAGATCTCGCTCGACCCGTCGAGTGATCAGCCACGGATCCTGGAGCCTCGTCTGCCAGACGGAGACGACGTCGTCGACCAGCACCCGGACGTCCACCCAGTCGGGGCGCAGCCGCAGGCGACCGGCCCCGGCGGAGGCGAAGAACTCGAGCCGCTCCACCACTCTGAGCAGGCGCTTCGACTGCTCGAGGATCTCGCCATGCCAGGCCCGCGCCTGGTTGGGCGGAACGGTCTTTCGAGCCATGAGGTCGCTGAACCCCATGATGCCAGTGAGCGGCGTGCGCAACTCGTGGCCGACCCGGGACAGGAACTCGGTCTTCATCCGCTCGACCTCGTGCTCCCGACGCAGGTCGCGGAGCACGAAGACGGCGCCGCCGCCACCTGGTCCCTGACCCCGGAGCGGCCCGGCGGACACCGCTACCGGCACCAATCCCCGATCTCCAAGCTGGAGCCAGCACTGCGTGCTCCATCGTTGGTCAGGCGGTCGACGCAGGTAGGCGGTGAGATCGGCACCGTCTTCTCCGACCAGGGTGAGCACGTCCTCGACGGGACGACCCCGAGCCACGCCGTTGCTGGCGAGGACCAGATCCTCGGCAGCGTGGTTGAAGTCGGTGACCCTGCCACTGGAGTCGATGGCGACGAGTGCTTCACCCATGCCCGCCACGACGGCCTCCAACCGACCGCGGAGGCGACTCTCGTCCTGGGCCGCGTCACGGAGCGCCGTCGCCTTCTCGTCGATGGACGCCGCCATCGAGTCGAACGCCGCTCCCAACCGCCCGACCTCGTCCTCCGAGCTGACCCTGGCCCGGACATCGACGTCGCCACGGCGGATGGACTCGGCGGCCGTGGTGAGCCGCCTGAGGTCCGAGCCCACCCGGTCTCCCACCAGCGACGCCAGCAGGAGAGCGAGGAGCGTGCCACCCAACGCGATGATGAACAGCGTTCGGAAGAGGTCGTGCTGGGTCTGGTCGACCACCGTCGTCGGGGTGGAGGAAAGGAACGCCATGACCGGCCTGTTGTTGCTGGCAGCCACGGACTGGCCGGCGACGAAGCGGCCCTGGATGGTCGCCGACGTGACCGCGCCGCTGCCGGAGAGCACCTGGGTGGCGACACCCTGCACGGTGTCGAACGCCGGGTTCCAGCCTCCGGCGCTGCTGAGAACGCCAGTTGGCCCGACCAGGGCAAGCGAGAGGGTGGGATCGTCGACCCGAAGCTGCTCGAGGTAGCCGCGGTCGAGAGCGCGGACCGCGATCGCCACACCCATCACTCGTGCCGTCCCGGGTAGGCCGGGTCCGCGTGCGATCACCACGTCGGGATAGGCGCCCACGGCGATCGCTTGGCCTCCCACGACGGCCGCCGTACCGGTCGAGAGCCGGGCGGCAACGGCCTGGGCGACGGCCGGAGAGCTCGAAAGCGCGGCAGCGGCGCCGGGACCGAGTGCGGCGCCGAGGTTCGCCGACGACGCCACCACGCCGAACCCGGGCTGGACCCACGCCACCTCGACCCCTGCCGGGACGGCAGAGGCCGAGATCGCCGAGAGGGCATCGCGTACGCAGCTGGCCACGACGGTCTGGTCGGACTGGACACATTCGGCGCGCGCGTTGACGGAGGCCCGCACGGAAGAACCCACCAGCACGGCTTCACCCCGCAACTGCTCGGGGCTGTTCGACGTCTGTGTGGCCCCGGAGGAGGCGCGGCCATCGAGACGGCGGACGGCGTCGTTCCGCACCGTCGAGGAGACGACCTGGGACAGCGCCAGCGAGAGGATGAAGACGAGAACGAGGAGGGTGGCCGCGGCGGTGGCGGCCACCCGGGCCGCGATCGCTCGGCGGCTGGCCGTCACCAGGGCGATGCCCAAGCTCAGGGCTCCGGCCGCGAGGAGGCTGTCGGCCACCTGGGCTGACGTCCCCAGCAGCACGATGGCCGCACCCGACAGCCCGACTCCCAGCCACACGAGTGCCTGGGACTCGTGCCCTGCCCGCCACCGTAGGGAGCCGATCAGGATCAGGATCAGGCCTGCGCCGCGCAGCCCGCCGACCGCGGGGCTGGTAGCCGGCTGGACCAGCAGGGACCCTGTCAGGAAGGCGGCGGCGGCGACCGCCGCGAAGCCCAGGCCGAGAGAGGCCCGAGCCCACGGCGACCGGCTCAGCAGCTCGGCCCTCAGCAGCACGAGAGCCACCCCGGCGGCAGCCGCGAGAAAGCTGGCGAACTCAGCGGCGAACTCGAATTGCGCGGGTACGGAACCCATGGCTCCTATCCCGTCTCTCCTCTCGGCGGCGGAGGAAGGTCGCTGGTGTTGCCTCCGTGGCTGCTCAACGCGGTCAGCGCCTGGTCCAACGACGACACGGGTACCACCTTGAGGTGACTCCCCGCGTGTTGCATGGCCACCTTGTACTCGGGCGGGGGCACCAAGAACAAGGTGGCGCCTGCGTTGCGAACGGCGACGGTCTTCTGGGCGACGCCTCCGACGTCACCAACGGTTCCGGTGGGATCGATCGTGCCAGTGGCGGAGACCTTCTGTCCCCCGGTGAGGTCGTCGGGCGTGAGCGCCTGGATGATGCCCAACGTGTAGGCCAGGCCGGCGGAGGGTCCACCGATCCCCTCGGAGTTGATCGTGACCGGGAAGGGGAAGTTGAACTGGGCGTGGGTGGACAGCGCGACGCCCATGTACGCGACATCCTGTCCCTGCTGCTGGTGGCCACCGAGGGTGATGCTCACGTCGCGAACGGGCGCGCCTCCTCCGGGGTCCACGGTCAGGTGCACGACGTCGCCAGGGTGCTGGGCGTGGGTGATCGCCACGGCTTGGTCGGCGGTCGGCGTCGGTCGGCCGTCGATCGCCGTGATGGTCTGGCCGATCTGCAGCTTGCCGGCGGCCGGAGCCCCGCTCTGCACCTCGACGACGACGGCGCCGGCGTCGGTCTCGGGGACGGGGTAGTTGAGACGGCGGAGCGCAGCCACCTGGGCCGCCTCCTTGGAGTCGTCCATCTCCAAGGTGTTCTGCACCTGAAGCTGGCTCGGCGGAGTGGAGCCGAGCACCTGCTCGGCCGGGACCACCGAGACGTCGGAGCTCAGCTTGTCGGGCAGGTAGTCGATGGCTCGGACCTGGCTGAGCGAGACGGTCGTGAGGTAGACCTGGCCGGGCACCGAGTGGCTCTTGTCGGGCGGGACCTTGATCAGGTTGCCGACCGCGAGGGCGGAGCCTGGCGCGAGGGCGTAGTAGTCGAGCTTGATCGTGGTGCCAGCGACGGCGGCTGCCACCAGCAGGACCACGAGGGCGATGACCCATCTCAGCCAGCGTCGGCGCCGCCGAGGTTCGGAGCCAGACGGCGAGGGGCCTGGTTGTACCATCGGATCGATCGTGCTCAAGTCTGGTTTGTGCCCCTCTACTCTGGGCCTCCGGCGGGAACGTGCTTCGGTGCCGTCGCCCGTATCAGCCTGCCACGGAACGCAGGCCCTGCCGCCGCAGCCGGCGAGCTGAGCTCCGATGGCTCCTCTCTTCGATCAGGACTCGGCCCCGAGCGGTGAGAACCGCCCCGCCGGGGGCGCCCCGCCGGCGACGGCGGGCCACGACGACAGCGGGGCCGAGTCCGAGGCCTCGGACGAACGTCCCAAGTACCCGGCTGGCGCCGAATCAATCAGCCCGGCGCCGGGTTCCGACAATGGCCCCGCCCACTCGGACGCCGTCGACGGGCTCGATCGAGGGGGATCCAGCGTGGAATCGGCGGCGATCGCGGACCGAGCGGGGGAGGGTGAGACGAGCTCCCCCGCCGTCGCCGACCCCACGCCAGGAGACGCAACGGATGCCTCGGATGCTCCCGGCGACCCCGCCGAACCAGCGGCGACGCAGCCGCCGGCGGACACGGCGGCAACGGAGACGGCGGCAACGGAGACGGGCGCAGCACCAGCGGCTGACGCCACGGCAGAGCCACAAGCTGACGCCGAGGTCGCGGGGGAGGCAGAGGCGGACGAAGTGGAAGCCGGGGCGACGCCCAGTGACGGCTCCCCGAGCGCACCGGAGCCGGCGCGACCGCCGGAGGCGCCACCGGCCGCGCCGCCGGCCGTGCCGGTAGCGGCGCCCTCGTCGGCCGGACCCCCTCCTTCCCAGCTCGCGTCACGACCGCTTGCCGCGTCGGGGGTGAGCGACCCGGCGGTGAGCCGCTTCAAGCAGCTCACCCGCTGGCCCGCGCCGGTCCGGGCTCACCCCGACCAACGCATGTCCTCACTGGTCATGCTGGTAGTGCTGGCGGTGACAGTCGGTGCTGTCGGTGCCGGGGTGCTCCTGGGGCTGGTCTTCATCATCATCGGGGCGCTCGGACATGGCTAGGGCGGCCAAGGGCGGCGACACCGACGTCGCCGTGGCCGAGGCGCGGCTGCGCCGGTTGGTGACGCTCGCGGGTCATGCCAGCGACGAGGAGGTGGCCAGGGCCCGCCTGACCGACGCCGCGCCGGGAGTACGGGCGGCATCACTCGGCGCTCTCGCACGGATGCACCGGTTGGCGACGAGCGAGCTCGTGGACGCGCTCGTCGACACCGCACCTGATGTCCGCCGGCGGGCATGCGAGCTCAGCATCGGGCTTGCCGAGATCGACTTGCACCCTCTGCTCTCCGACCCCGAGCCCCTCGTTGTCGAGGCCGCGGCCTGGGCGGTCGGTGAGCGCAGGGACCGCACGGTCACCGATGCCGTGGCCCGAGTTGCGACCGAGCACGCCGACCCGCTGTGCCGTGAGGCCGCCGTCGCAGCCCTTGGTGCCATCGGCGACGACCGAGGGCTTTCCGCAATCCTGGCTGCCCAGACCGATCGGCCTGCGGTCCGCCGCCGAGCCGTCATCGCGCTGGCGCCCTTCCAGGGCCCCGCCGTCGACGCCGCCCTCGAGCGGGCTCGACAGGATCGTGACTGGCAGGTGCGCCAAGCGGCGGAAGACCTGCTCGACGCGCCCACGGGGCGGTGAGCCCGGGACCGGTAGCGCCGGTCGGTCAGCGCTCCGAGCTGATGAACATGGCCTTCAGCGAGTCGAACGAATCGAGGCACCGCCCGGCCCCCACGACCACGGTCTCGAGCGGCGCGTCCACGAGGTGCACGGGGAGCGCCGTCTCGTCGCTGAGTCGACGGCTCATGCCCTGCAGCAGACCGCCACCGCCGACGAGGTGGATGCCCTGGAGGATCAGATCCTGCGCCAGCTCCGGCGGCGCCTGGCCAAGACACCGGAGCACCGACTCGGCGATGGCTCCGACGGGCTCCTCGGTGGCGTGGCGGACCTCGTTCGGGGAAAGGATGACCGTCTTCGGAAGTCCGGACATGAGGTCCCTTCCCCGCACCTCGGCCTTGATCTCCTCCTCCATCGGGCACGCCGAGCCGATGGCCATCTTGATCTCTTCGGCGGTGCGTTCGCCGACGGCGATGCCGTACTCCCGGCGGATGTAGGTCTGGATGGCGGCATCGATGTCGAAGCTGCCGACGCGGATGGCCTCGAGGGACACGACGCCCCCCAGGGCGATCACCGCGGTCTCCGTCGTGCCACCGCCGATGTCGACAACCATGTTGCCAACCGGCTCGTGGATCGGCAGGCCCGCACCGATTGCCGCAGCCATCGGCTGCTCGATGAGGTAGACGCCGGCCGCTCCCGCTCGCTTGGCCGCCTCCTCCACCGCTCGGCGCTCGACCGCCGTGATGGCCGAGGGCACACAGATCAGCACGCGTGGTCGGTTGAACCGTGAGGTACCTGCTCGATGGAGCAACAGCCGCAGCATGCGCTGGGTGATGTCGAAATCGGTGATGGCACCCTGTCGCAGCGGGCGAACAGCGACGATGTAGCCGGGCGTGCGCCCGATCATGTTCCACGCCTCGTGGCCCATGGCCAGCACGTCCTGGGTCCTCGAGTTCAGAGCGATGACCGTCGGCTCGTTCATCACGATGCCGCGCCCCCGGCTGATGACGAGGGTGTTCGCCGTCCCGAGATCGATGGCAAGGTCCCTAGCCAGGCCACGCCCTCCGATGCCGTCTTCCCCTGCGGGATCCTACATCCTCGGGGGCCAGGGCTCGCAGGCCCCGGGAGAACTCCTCGACGCCGGACTCCACCGATGTGGGCCGCCTCCCGCGGGCGGCCATGACCACCGACACGAGCAGTACAAGTACCACCGGTACCGCCACGTACAACAGGTTTGTCACGTCATCACTGCTCCTGCTCCCCCCACGATCTCAGGCCCGCTCCGCCACCTCGACGACACCACACGCGTCGGAGCCCCACCCGACACCTCCCGACCAACTCTCACGCTTCCAGATAGGCACCGTCGCCTTGAGCGTATCGATACAGAACCTCGCAGCGGCGAACGCTTCCTCCCGATGCGGGGTCGACGTCACCACCAGCACCGATGCCTCGGTGACGGCAAGGGGCCCCACCCGGTGGAGCAGCACGACGCGGCCGAGGCGCTCCCAGCGCTCTCGAGCGGCCCTCGTGATGGCGCTCAGTCGTGGCTCCACCTGCTCGGCGTAGGCCTCGTACTCCAGGCCGGTCACCCCCGGACGGCCCTCGGCGTGGTCGCGCACGGTTCCCACGAAATTGACCACCGCGCCGCACTCCGGTCGCACGGCCCACTCCAGCGCCTCCTCCAGGGGGAGGCGACCCGGCGTGAGGCCCACCCAATCATCGCCAACCGCGGGCGGTTTCACACCATCATGGTACGGCCCACGCTGGGGTGGCGATGCCTCATGGAGGCATCCCGTCGATATTCTCGGCTTGATGACCGTCGAGAGCGGGGATTTCGACGACGATCACGACGGTCCCGAATCGTCGGACGACCCGCCCAACCGCCCGTGGCTCCCGCCGGACGACCGGCTCTGGCGCCACCCGTCCGAGCTGCGGAGCTCGGGTACGCCGCGCGCAGACGCTCCCAGTGCCCAGGCCCGGGGGCGACGCCTGCTGGGAGGTGGTCCCTGGACGCGAGCCCTGCTCGGGGGCGTGGTGGGCGCGCTCGTCGCCACGGGGGTCGTCACGGGAGTGGATTGGGGCGGGCCGGCCACTACTGCCAGCCGTGTCGGCGCCGGTGGCCCCACGGGCAATCCCGTGACCACCGCAGCCGCCCTCGTGCCCGCGCAGAGCCACTCCTCCATCAGCGCCGGGCCCAGCTTGATGGGAATGGTGGCGAAGGTGGCGCCCTCGATCGTCGCCGTGGACGTGGCGACCGGGAAGGGCCACGTGCGCGGATCGGGTCTGGTCTTTCGCAACGACGGGATGATCCTCACCGTGGCCCGCCTGCTCGCCGGGGCGGTCGGCATCGGCGTCATCACCTCCAACGGCCAGGAGGAGACGGCCTCGGTCGTCGGCGAGGACGCCGACGATGGTGTCGCTGTCCTCCGGGTGGGTCATCAGATGCCGAGCCTGAGCCTGGCCCAGAGCCCGGCGCCGACCACCGGTCAGGTCGCCATCGCTGTCGCCGCCACCGACCCGGCAGGCTCGCCTCCCTCGGTCGCCATCGGCACCATCCGAGGCGTCAACCGGCAGGTGCGGGTGAACAACGGGCCGCCGCTGCTGGACGCCATCGATACCGACGCCCCTGCGGGACCGATGCCGGGTGGCGCGCTGCTCGACCAGGCCGGAAACGTCGTCGGCATCACCACAGCGACCAGCGACGACGGTGGGGGGGCGCACTGGCTCGCCGCACCGGCCGCGGTCGTCGACGACGCCGCTGACCAGCTGGCCACGACGGGCAAGGTCGTGCACGCGTGGCTCGGCATCTCCGCCGATGACAGCGCCCCGCCGAGCGCGGGCGGCGGCGCTCCTGCCGGCATCCAGGTCCTGGGCGTGGAGAGCAACAGCCCGGCTGCGGCGGTGGGGCTGGTGCCGAAGGACATCATCGACGCGGTGGACGGTCAGCCCGTGCCGTCGATGCTCGACCTGCAGGGTGCGCTGCGGCTCCGCCGACCGGGGGCGCCGGTCGTGCTGGATGTGGTGCGCAACGGTGACCACTGGCCGATGCACGCGACGCTCGGCTCAGCGGCCGCCTAGACCGGCCCGGGAGGCCGGTCGAAGAAAGTGGCCGCCGGAGCTTCTGCGCCGAGACCGGCCCGGGAGGCCGGTCGAGGACATTTGGCCGCCGGCGCTTCTGCGCCGAGGCACGAGCCCGGCGCACGGCTCCGCCCGCATAGCATTCGACTGGTGAGCACACCCTCGCCCTTCGGCGGCGGCAACTTCTTCGAGAACCTGCTGGGGGACCTGCTCAAGATGCTCGCGACGCAGGGCCCGGTGCACTGGGAGCTGGCACGCCAGGTCGCCCAGGGTGTCGCCAGCGGAGGCCAGCCCGAGGCCAATGTCGAGCCGCTGGAGAGGATCCGCCTCGAAGAGCTCGTCAGGGTGGCGGACCTCCACGTGGCTGACGCCACCGGGCTGGCGACGACCGTGAGCGGCCGGGTGGTCACGATCCAACCGGTGACGCGAGCCGAGTGGGCCTGGCACACCCTCGAGGCGTGGCGCCCCCTGCTGGACACGTTGGCACGGTCCCTGTCGGCCACCCCCGAGGGCACAGCCGGCCCGGAAGGCCGGCCCGAGGGCACAGCCGGCCCGGAAGGCCGGCCCGAGGGCACAGCCGGCCCGGGCGGGGAGCTCGGCGGGCAGGGCCTGGGCGGGCTAGGCGGGCTGGGCGGGCAGGGCCTGGGCGGGCTGGGCGGGCCGGAGGACCCCCACCCGATGCCTGGTTGGGATCCCGCTCCCGAACAGGACCCGACGGGGTTCCTCGGCCAGCTGGGCCAGGTCATGGGGCCCACGCTCCTCGGCCTCCAGTTCGGCGCCATGGTCGGCCACCTGGCCGAGCGGGCCATGGGTCAGTACGACCTCCCCATCCCTCGCCCGCCCTCCGACCAGCTCATGATGGTGCCGGCGAGCATCGCCGCCTTCGCCGGCGACTGGAGCCTGCCCCTCGACGACGTGCGCCTCTGGGTGTGCCTCAGCGAGGTGACCCATCACGCCATCCTGGGTCGGCCCCCCGTCAGGGACCGGCTGCAGGAGCTCCTCGAGGGCTACGCCGGCGGCTTCCAGCCTGATCCCAGCGCCCTCGAGGACCGGCTATCGGACATCGACCCCACCAACCCCAACTCTCTGCAGGAGGCCCTGGGCGATCCGACCGCCCTCCTGGGCGAGCTGCAGACGCCCGCCCAGCGCCAGCTGTTGAGCCAGCTGGAAGCGCTCACGGCAGCCATCGAGGGCTACGTCGACCACGTCATGGACACCATCGGACACCGGCTCATCAGCTCGTACGGGTCGCTCACCGAGGCGCTCCGCCGGCGCCGGGTCGAACGGGGCGAGGCGGACCGGTTCGTCGAGCGCCTGTTCGGCCTGGAGCTCGGCCAAGCCCAGTTCGACCGGGGCGCCGCCTTCGTGAAGGGCGTCGTCGAGCGGGGCGGTGAGCAGTCCCTGGCCCAGCTCTGGACCTCACCTCGCCACCTCCCAACTCCCGCTGAGGTGGACGCCCCGGGCCTGTGGCTCGAGCGCATCAGCCTCCCCACCGACGACGATTGAACGATCGCCGACGGGCGATCCGATCCTCACACGACGATGATCCGGTGCTCGGCGACCCGCCCGTCGGCGAGAGACAGCCAGCCCATGGTGTGGGACGGTTGGCGTCGACGCTCGGTGGGCGAACCCGGATTGAACAGACGCTGACGACCAAGGCCGACGGCGTCGACGGGATCGTGGCTGTGGCCGAAGACCACCACGTCAGCGGTGGGAAACTGCCGCCACAGCCTGGCCTCACGGCCCCGGCGGGGGCCGCTGTCGTGGACCATGGCCACCGACACACCAGCCAGGTCCAGCACCATGGTGCCCGGAAGCACCCCGCCCAGGTCGCCGTCGTTGTTGCCCAGCACGGCGTGGGTCGGGGCCAGGTCACCGAGCTCGGTCAGCAGGCCCTGGTCGACCACGTCACCGCCGTGGAGGATGACGTCCGCCCGCTCGAGCACGGCGTAGGCGGTGGACGGCAGGTGCCGTCGCCCGCCTCGGCGGATGTGGGTGTCAGCCAGCACGGCGACGCCCAGCGCGCTCACGAGCCCGAGGCGGCCAGCCCTCCGGGCCACTCCTCACCCGGCCGCGCCAGCTCACTCTCGAGGAAGGCGGCGACATCGGTCTCGCCCGCGGCCCGGATCCCCACGATCGGCGTCACGGCCACGATTCCCCGCGCCACGATCGCGGTGTCGGAGTCCGGATCCAGCTCGACGTCGATGTTCCGCAGCTCGATCTGGAGCTTCCCCCGGCCGGCGTCGGTGATGGCGCTGCGAACGGTCCCGAACGACGCCAGGGGAGCCAGGCGCACGCCCGCGAGATCCGACATGGCCACGTTGGGCACGTTGAGGTTGACGACCGTCGCCTTCGGAGCGTCGACGAGCCACCTCGTCGCCAGCACCGCCATCCGGGCCGCGGTGTCCCAGTGGATCTCCTCACCGGCACCCGTGCTCACCGCCAAGCCGGAGATGCCGAAGTTGGCCGCAGTGAGCGCTGCGCCGACGGTGCCCGAGTGAAGTGTCGACCGCCCCGTGTTGTGCCCGGGGTTGATACCCGAGACCACGAGCTCGGGCGGAGTCCCGAAGCCGCCCAGGCGGGCCAGCAGGACGATCAGCGCCGGCGGTCCGTCGACTCCCAGAGCCTCGATCCCCTCCGCGCCGGGAAGGGAGACGGACTCGTAGGAGATCCCGTTGTTCTGGGCGACCGGGCCGATGGCCGAGCTGCTGCCGCTGCGGTCCTCGAGCGGCGCCGCCACCAGGAGCTCGTGGCCGTCCTCGGCCATGGCAGCGGCGAGCGCCGCCAGGCCGGGGCTGCCGACCCCGTCGTCGTTGGTGACCAGTACGCGCACGTCGAGGGCGAGTTGGCGCCGGCTAGGCCTGCTCGTCCAGCTCGTCGACCTCGGGGATCCCCAGATCCCAGTCGAGTAGGAGGTTCTCCCGCTCGGCGTCTCGAACCACCCGCTCCCTGTTGCGTCGGAATTGGGGATCGTGGGGAGGGAGCAGCACCAACCGGGCCAGCGTCCGCTGCCGGAACTCCTCGATCAGCGCCCGATCGCCGAAATCGGACTGCACCTCCCAATGGGGAGCAACCGGACCCAGATAGACCACCCGAACGTGCCCCCGGGGAGGCTGGGGTGCCTCCAGATCCTCGGGCAGCTGCGACATGATCTCCTCCTCGGCGTCGTCACCGCGCTGGCCTGCCTTCTCGGGCCGCCATGCGATCGACTCCAGGTTAGTTGGGCGCCATCCCCGGACTCGTCGGCGACGTACACCATCCCGGGAAGCAAATGGCCCAGGAACCAATCGGCCCGTCCCAGCGTTGACGTAGAAACGGAGGTGACATGGACAACGAATGGATGACAGCGGGCAAGTGCCAGGACATGGCTCCCTCGGTCTTCTTCCCCAACGACGGGGTCGGGGTCGAGATCGCGCGCCGCATCTGCGCTGACTGCCCGGTCAAGGCTCCGTGCCTCGAGTACGCCCTGCTCAACCGGATCGATCACGGCGTCTGGGGCGGTGCCTCGGAGCGCGAGCGCCGGCGGATCGCCCGGCGACGCAGGCTCCAGACGGTCAGTGACTCCCGCTGAGGGTGTCGACCACCTCGCGAGACAGCGACACGAGGTGTCCGAGCAGGCTCGGCTGACGAGGCTGGGGGATCGAATGGGCGGCGGCCAGCACATCGGTGGAGGGGCCGTCGCCGACCGCCGTGAAGACGGTCGGTCCGCCCTGCCAGGTGACCACCTCACCCCCCGCCCACGGGTAGCTTCGCTTCGACCCTGAGAGGTGACCAGGCTGCTCGAAGATCGACAGTCCGTGGACGCCGTCGCTGTAGACGACCCGTAGGCCACTAGAGACGGTCTCGGTCCGCACACGTTGGTATCCGTCGGCCAGCGTTGTCGGCGCCGAGTACTCCTCCGGCAGCCGGGGAGGGGCGAGCTTGGCGCCGGGCGGGGACGGCGACCGGACCGGAGAGCCCGGCGCGTGGGTCAGGCGCAGGGACAGGTCGTCGAACTCCATCGACCGCACCACCGACCCGTTGCTGTCGATCTCGGCCCGGGCGAGGACCAACCCGGTGGCCTGGTCCAGGGCGAGGGTCTCAGTGGACCCGGCGCCCGACGAGATCCGCATCAAGGTCGTCGGCCGGCCGGCGACGACCGGCCCGTTGGCCTCGGTGGTGTGGTACTTGCCCGAGGAGGAGGGCAGCGGTCCCACGTCGGCAGGCCACTCCACGCCCTGCGCTCCGCCCGGCCCGCCGATGCGAACCACGCCGCCGGCCCCTTGCACGGGCAGCCGAGCGGTGTGGACACCCCAACGGTCGACCCACGTGAACTGGACGAGACCATCGAAGTCGAGACCATCGAGACGCCCGTCCGGTGTCGCCACCTCGCTCCCGCCCGACGCGGCGGATCCGCCCGACCCGGCGGAGCCCACGGAGCCGGCGGAGCCGACAGATGACGCCGGGCCGGCGTCCACGACGCCGGCAGCGGCGGCCATGGCGGCGGCAGGAAGGGCCACGAAGACGCCGGACAGGACGAGGACGACCCTCGCGACGCGCTGACGGGTCACCTAGGGAGCCGTGCTGGTCGGGACCCCGACGGGGGCCATCTCGGTGATGGGATCGGGACTCGGGGTCGACGTGGCGTGGATGCGCTCGAAGCGGTTGACCGGCGGGGTGACGCTCTGACGAGGCGGGCTCAAGGCGAAGACGAGCGCGGCGGCGGCGCCAGCGATGACCGACGCGGCGGCGACGAGCAGCGTGAGCCGCCGGTGGTGACGCAGCAAGCCGGGGACGAAGCTCTCGGGCGGCTTGGGAGCTTCCAGACCGCGCAGCAGCTGGCGCGTCCGCTCGATCTCCGCGAGCTCCCCGTTGCAGCTGTCGCAGCCCTCGAGATGGTGGCGGGCAGCGGCCTCCTCGTCTGCCGGAAGCTCCCCGTCGAGCAGGGAGCTGAGCCGATCACCGAGATGGCCGACCAGGGGCTCGCCTGCAGGGCGCTCCCACGCGGAGCGGTCGCCGGGGGGCGTGACGCCACTCACGACAGAGCCTCCCGCAGCAGGGCCCGGCCGCGATGGATCCGGCTGCGCACGGTACCCAGCGGTATGTCCAGGGCCTCGCTGATCTGCTCGTATGACAGGCCGACCACGTCGCAGAGGACCACGGCGACGCGGAACTCCTCGGGCACCCGCAGGAGAGCCTGCTCGACGTCGGACGGCAGGGCCTCGGCCATCATCGCCTCGTCTGCTCCCGGTGACGTGCCGAAGGCGCCCTCGAGCTCGTCGCCGAGGGATTCCACCGGGCGGCGCCGGCGCCGCCGGACGTCGTCGAGAAAGGCGTTGGTGACGATGCGGCTCAACCATCCCTCCATCGAGCCCGGTCGATATGTGCGCAGGCCCCTTCGGACCCGCAAGAGGGTCTCTTGGACGAGGTCCTGGGCGTCATCCGGGTCTCCCGTCAGGCGATAGGCGATCGTGTACAGAAACCGGCCGTAGGTGCGCGCCACCCCCTCCCAATCAGGGGTGGGCTCGGTTGCTGCCTCCGCTACTGGAACGCCAGGAGTGGGCCCGCGGGTTCCCGGGGGCGAACTGGGGTCTGACCACGGGGAACCTCGGTCACCGCCGCCACCTGCTCTGATGTCCTCACGGTAGTGTCCAGCGACGGACTGGTGCTGGAGTGCGTCAACTGTTGGAGTGCGTGGTCAACCTGAGCGAGGGACGTCGACGCGACGTGATCGCTGGCATCGCAGCCGCCGCCGGTCCGAGCCTGCTCGACGTGCACAGCGACCGACACCATCACCGCTCGGTGCTCACGCTCGGCGGACCCGAGGTCGAGGACGCGGCGCGCGCCGTCAGCACCCGCGCCGTCGACGAGCTCGACATCACCGACCACCAAGGCGCTCACCCCCGGCTGGGAGTCGTCGACGTCGTCCCCTTCGTCCCGCTCAGCTCGGTCATGGCCGAGCCGTCGATCGACCTCGCCGGCGCCATCGCCGCCAGGGACCGCTTCGCGGTGTGGGCCGGGCGCGAGCTGGCGCTCCCCTGCCTGCTGTTCGGCCCGCAGCGTTCGCTCCCCGAGGTGCGACGCGGGGCGTTCCGCTCGTTTCGGCCGGACACGGGCCCGAGCACGCCCCACCCGACGGCCGGAGCCACCGCCGTGGGTGCACGCGGCCCGCTCGTCGCCTACAACCTGTGGCTGGTGGAGCCCGGCGTGTCCCTCGCTCGCTCAATCGCCGCCGAGCTGCGCGCTCCCGCCGTCCGCGCCCTCGGACTCGAGGTCGGTGAACGTGCCCAGGTCTCCTGCAACCTCATCGACCCCCTCCGGGTCGGGCCAGCCGCCGTCTTCGACGCCGTAGCCCGCCGGGCCGAGATCGACCGGGCCGAGCTGGTCGGCCTGGTGCCCGCTGCCGTCGTCGCCGAGGCGCCGGCCCGCCGATGGAGCGAGCTGGACCTGGATCCGTCGCGGACGGTCGAAGCCCGCCTCGAATCAGCGGGGATCCGCTGAGCGGCGACCGGGATCAGGCCGAAGACTTCGACAGCGCCGCCGCCTGCCGGTGGCTCAGGGCTCGCGCCCGCCGCACCCGGCGCCGCTCTCGCTCGCTCATGCCCCCCCAAATACCGAACTTCTCGCCGTTGGCCAGCGCGTACTCGAGACAGTCCTCGCGCACCACGCAACCTCGACAAACCTCCTTCGCCTCTCGCGTCGAGCCGCCCCGCTCCGGGAAGAACAGGTCGGGATCGACGCCCATGCAGTTGGCTTGTGCCTGCCACCCACTCTTTCCCTCGTCGAGTAGCTGCAACAAGCTTTCCATCGGCACCCCTCCCCTTCCATCGGTGGGTCGCACCGATGTAATTACATTCATGTCATCATGCTCCTCCGGGCGCGCCTGTGCAAGGGGGACCTTCGGGGATTGAGCGCCGTGGGCGAGCTTCGAAAGCTCAGGCCGTGCGGCCGGCCCGGCCTCGCATGGCCCGCTTCTGCTCGATGAAGTCGACCAGGACGTAGTCGCCGAGGGTCTCGGGGGTCGTGAAGAAGGCCCGTCCCTGGTTGAGCCGGGTGAGCTTCTCGACGAAGGTCTTGAGGTATCCGGTGGCATCGAGCATGAACGTGTTGATCCTGATGCCATCCCGGGTACACCGAGCGACCTCGGTGAGCGTGGCATCGACCGTCTCGCGCACCGGGGGGTAGCTGAAGAAGACCTCGCCGTCGGCCATCAGATGGGCCGTCGGCTCGCCGTCGGTGATCATGATGATCTGCTTGGTCCCCGTCTGGCGACCGAGCATCCGCCGGCTGAGCAGCAGGGCGTGCTGCATGTTCGTGCCGTAGACGAAATCCCACGAGACCTCGGGAAGCTGTTGGGGCTTGAGCTCCCGGGCCACCTCGCTGAAGCCGACCAGTCCCAGGTAGTCGCGGGGGAACTGGGTCGAGATGAGCGAGTGCAGGGCCATGGCCACCTTCTTGGCGGCGAGGAAGTTGTCCCGCATCGGCATCGACAGCGACAGGTCGACCATGAGGACCGTGGACGAACGGGTGAGGTTCTCGGTGCGCTCGACCTCGAAATCGTCCGGCGTGAGGCTGACCGGCGTCCCGCCGCCCTCGCGCTGGACGGCGTTTCGGACCGTGCGCTCGATGTTGAGGTTGAACGGATCGCCGAACTCGTAGGCCTTGGTCTCGTAGGCCAGCTCCTGACCGACGCCCGACCGGTCCATCTGGTGGCGGCCGAGACGGTCCTTGGCCAGCTTGGAGAACAGGTCGGACAGGGCGTTCTGCCCGATTCGGCGCATACCCCTCGGCGTCAGCTCGTAGCGGCCCTCCCGCTGCTCGATGAGCCCCGCCTCCTCCAGCATCTTGGCCAGCTGGCTCAGGCGGTCGAGGGAACGGGCGGCGTCGTCGCCCAGCAGGTCCCGCGCCCGGTCGACGTCCACATCGGCCAGCGCTCCGGGGCTCGACGCCGAGCGGAGGAGGTTCTCGAGCTGGTCGATGTCACCGAGGCGGTCCATCAGCTGTGTCGCCTCCGCGAACCCCAGCGGATCGGAGCCACTGAACGAGTAGCTCCGTCCCCACCCGGCGTCGGGAAAGGCGCCCTGGAGGTTGTGGGCCAGGCGATCGGCCTGCCAACGCAGGTCGAGATCCTCGAGCAGCTGCTCGGCCAGTCCCTGCAGCTGCGCCCGCTGCTCGGGCGTCATCGAGTTGAGCATGGCCTGCACGGCGGCCATCTGCTCGGCCATCTGCTCCAGCAGCTCGTCCAGGTTCTGCGGGTTGCCGGGGAAGAAGTCACCGAAGCGCTGCATGAACTGCTCGAAGCTGGGGTCGATCGGCTCGCCCCGCTCCCGCTGCTCCAGCATGCGGTTCAGGGCATCGAACATGTCCTTCATGCGCTGCATCTGCTCGGGGGTGGTGCTCTCCATAGCCCCCGACATCTGGTTGAAGTAGCTCTGCATGAGCTGCTGGCGGAGCTTGTCCATGAGCTCGTCGAAGCGCTCCCTGGCTTCGGACGACGTGAACTCGTACTCCTGGAGGGACCGAACCTGCCCGGCCAGGTCGGGGGGCATGAGGTCGAGCTGGAGCCGGCGCTCGTCGGCCACCTGCTCGGTGATCTCCTGTCGGCGCTCGTCGCCCGACGCCCGCGCCTCCTCCCTCAGCTCCTCGATGCCGGCGCGCTCGGTGTCCATCACGTCGCGCAGCTCTTGGGCGATGTCGTCGTAGACGCCGCCCAGGTCGTGGCGCTCCAGCTCGTCACGGCGCCGCCGCCTGAGACGCTCCAGCAGCTCGCGAACCCCCGCCACCCGCTCCTGGTTGCGATCGTGGAACCCCGACTGCAGCATGCGGCGCAGGGCGGCGTTGAGATCGCCGTGGTACAGCAGATCGTCGGTGATCTCCGAGAGGACGTCGTCTGCGTCGAGCTCGAACCCGACCTGGGTGCCGTCCCAGCGGCCGTACTGGTAGGCCCAGGGCACCCGATCAGCCCCGTCCCCGATAGGTGGCCCGCCCGCCCACGGCGTCCTTGTTGAGCCGTTTGGACAGATGAAGGCCCTCGAGCACGAACTCCGTGGCGCTGGCCACGGCTGCAGGCGTCTCGCTGCCAGCCAGCGCCATGACCGGGGCCTTCAGCCCCGGCATGTGGGCGAGGGTGTCGACATAGGAGGCCGAGCTCACGTCGTCGCCCGTGTGCACGACGGTGCCGTCCTCGAAGGCCTGAACGACATCCCGGTACTGCTCCACGGGGCAGCGCTGCTTGAACGTGCTCAGCACGGCCGCCTTGACCAGCCGCTCGACGACCTGGTCGTCGCGGCCCTCCTCCAGCGTCTCGATCTCGACCTTCCCGCCCGTGGAGGAGGCGAGGGCCTCGAGATCGCTGACCCGGGGGACAACGTCCGGCTCGCCGGAGCGGAGCGACCGTCGGGCGGCGTTGGCGACCAGGGTCTCGTAGTTGGTGATGCTCAACCGGACCGACACGCCCGAGCGCTGGTTGACGCTGCTGCTTCCGCGGGCCAGCTGGCTCAGCCCCGCCACGATGTCGGCCATGAAGTCGGGGACCTGGATCCGCAGCCCGTCGCTCGCCAACGGACGGGCCTCCTGGTGCACGACCTCCAGCTCGGTGGGGAGGTCCAGCGGGTAGTGGGTGCGGATCTGCGCGCCGAAGCGGTCCTTCAGCGGGGTGATGATCCGACCTCTGTTGGTGTAGTCCTCCGGGTTCGCCGAGGCGACCAGCATGACGTCCAGCGGGAGTCGGATCTTGTAGCCCCTGATCTGCACGTCCCGCTCCTCCAGGACGTTGAGCAGGCCCACCTGGATACGCTCGGCCAGGTCGGGGAGCTCGTTGATGGCGAAGATGCCACGGTTGGTCCGGGGGACCAGCCCGTAGTGCAGGGTGAGCTCGTCCGAGAGGTAGCGGCCCTCGGCGACTCGGATCGGATCCACCTCGCCGATGAGATCGGCGATCGAGGTGTCAGGGGTCGCCAGCTTCTCGCCGAAGCGGACGTGGCGGTGGACCCAGTCGATCGGCGTGTCGTCGCCCCGCTCCCCGACCAGGTCGCGGGCGTGCCGAGACACAGGGTGGTAGGGATCGTCGTTGATCTCGGAGCCCCCGACGACCGGCAGCCATTCGTCCAGCAGCTCGACGAGCGAGCGGATCATCCTCGTCTTGGCCTGGCCCCGCTCGCCCAGGAAGATGACGTCGTGACCGGCCAGCATGGCGTTCTCGAGCTGGGGCAGCACCGTGTCGTCGAAGCCGACCACGCCCTCGACGAGGGGTTGACCCGCGGCGATACGGGCAATGGCGTTGCGCCTGACCTCTTGCTTCACGGGCACGGACACCCAACCGGACTCGCGCAGCTGGCCGAGGGTTGCGGGGCGGGAGCTCATGGCGGTAAGCCTAGGCCCGCCCGGGAGGCGGGCCCACGCGGGGAGGGCGGCACGCGCTCACGCGCCTCGGCTCGCCCGGGAGGCGGGTCGCGCGGGGAGGGGCGTCGGGCGCTCACGCGCCGAGGCCGGCCCGGGGCCCAATTTCGACGCGCGTCCTCGAGCCCGGCTCTGTCAGCCGGGACCCGTGCCGGGCGCCGATTTTTTTCTGCGGGCGTCACAGTGCGAAGATCGGGCTGAAACTCAGACGGTCACAGCCCCGCCCAGCGTCGGGGCGCGACAACCGGGCCCGTCGTCCGCCCGTGGACGCCGTGCCGGTCATAGCCCACAGGAGACTGCGTGAGCACGGTGCAGGAGGCGACCGCCACTCCGGTCGCCATCGACGGCGTCCGGGGCGGCCCGCCAGTCAGGACCCTCAGGCGCGACCGGTGGTGGATCGGCCCCGTCCTCATCGTGCTCGGGCTCAGCGGGTTCGCGGCCTTCAGCACGTGGGCGGCCTTCAGGGGCAACAACTACTACGTCGGTCCCAGCATGGGCCGCGACTACCTGTCGCCCTTGTACTCCCCGTGCATCGCTCAGATCTGCCAGTACAAGAACGACGCCATCGTCGGTCCCTGGTGGAGCTGGTCGCCGGCCATCCTCGTCCTGCTCTTCCCGTTGGGCTTCCGTCTCACCTGCTACTACTACCGACGGGCCTACTACCGCGCGTTCTGGTGGGCTCCCCCGGCGTGCGCCGTCGCCGACGCCCGACCCCGCTACACCGGCGAGACGCGCCTGCCGCTCATCCTCCAGAACGTCCACCGCTACTTCTTCTATTTCGCCCTCATCTTCGCCGGCATCCTCACCTGGGACGCCATCGCCGCCTTCCGCTTCCCCGGCGGCATCGGCGTGGGCCTGGGCACGCTCATCTTGGTCGTCAACGCGGTGCTGATCTGGGGGTACACGCTCGGGTGCCACTCGTGCCGACACCTGTGTGGCGGCAACCTCAACTCCTTCAGCAAGGCGCCCATCCGCCACTGGCTGTGGCGCCGGCTCAGTATCCTCAATGGCAGGCATATGTGGTGGGCGTGGAGCAGCCTGGTCTGGGTCGCCCTGGCAGACCTCTACATCTGGCTGATCGCGATCGGCGCCTTCCACGACCCGAGATTCATCTGATGGCCGAGTACGAGACCCACGAGCTCGACGTGCTGGTCATCGGGGCCGGCGGCGCCGGTCTGCGGGCAGCCATCGCGGCGTCGGCCGAGGGGGCCCGGACCGGCCTGGTGTGCAAGTCGCTGCTCGGCAAGGCCCACACCGTGATGGCCGAGGGCGGCATCGCCGCCTCGCTCGGAAACGTCTACCCGGACGACAACTGGAAGGTGCATTTCCGGGACACGATGCGCGGGGGCAAGTTCCTCAACAACTGGCGCATGGCCCAGATCCACGCCCAGGAAGCCCCGGAACGGGTCCTCGAGCTCGAGGAATGGGGCGCGCTGTTCGACCGCACTCCCGACGGTCGCATACTCCAGCGCGACTTCGGAGGCCACCGCTTCGCCCGGCTGGCCCACGTGGGCGACCGCACCGGCCTGGAGATGATCCGCACCCTCCAGCACCACTCCGTGCACCAGGGCATCGACGTGTTCATGGAGTGCACGATCACCCGGCTCCTCACCACCGACGGCCATGTGGCGGGCGCCCTCGGGTACTGGCGCGAGTCGGGGCGCTTCGTCATCTTCCGGTGCAAGGCGGCGATCCTCGCCACCGGCGGCGTGGGCAGGGCCTACAAGGTGACGACCAACTCCTGGGAGGGCACCGGCGACGGCCACGCCCTGGCCCTGTGGGCAGGGGCCGACCTGATCGACATGGAGTTCCTCCAGTTCCATCCGACCGGGATGGTGTGGCCCCCCTCGGTGCGCGGCCTGCTCGTCACCGAGAGCGTCAGGGGCGACGGTGGCGCCCTTCGCAACAGCGAGGGTCGTCGCTTCATGTTCGACTACATCCCTGAGCTGTACCGGGCCGAGACGGCCGACACCGAGGAGGAGGCCGACCGCTGGTACACGGACCGGACCAACGCCCGCCGCACGCCCGACCTGCTGCCCCGTGACGAGGTGGCACGAGCCATCAACAGCGAGGTCAAGGCGGGCCGCGGGACCCCCCACGGCGGCGTCTTCCTCGACATCGCCAGCCGCAGGGACCCCGACTACATCAAGCGACGCCTGCCCTCGATGTACCACCAGTTCAAGGAGCTGGCCGACGTGGACATCACGGCCGAGCCCATGGAGATCGGCCCCACCTGCCACTACTTCATGGGCGGGGTGCGGGTCGAGGCCGACACCGCCGCCTCCACCGTGCCCGGGCTGTACGCAGCCGGTGAGGTCGCCGGGGGAATGCACGGAGCCAACCGCCTCGGCGGCAACTCGCTCTCGGACCTTCTGGTGTTCGGACGCCGGGCCGGGCTCGCCGCCGCCCAGCACGCCCTGGGGAGGGACCGCGCCCAGGAGATCGACGCCGTCCAGGTCGACGCGGCCACCACCCACGCCCTGGCCCCCTTCGGGCGGGACGATGGTGAGAACCCCTACGCCATCCAATCGGACCTCCAGGACTGCATGCAGCGACTCGTGGGGATCATCCGTCGCGAAGACGAGCTCAAGGAAGCGCAGAAGGAGCTGGCCGCGCTCAAGGAGCGGGCCAGGCGGGTCAAGGTTGAAGGACATCGTCAGTACAACCCGGGCTGGCACCTCGCCCTCGACCTCGACCCACTGCTGACGTTGTCGGAGTGCCTCACCATGGCCGCCCTGCAACGCACCGAGTCCCGAGGTGGTCACACGCGCGAGGACTATCCGCGGACCGACGACGAGCTCGGGAAGGTGAACATGGTCATCCGCCGACGGGAGGACGAGTTGTCGATCCACGCCGAGCCGCTGGCGCCGCTACCCGACGACCTCGAGGCCCTGGTCGAGGATCCGCACTGATGCCGGACGTGACCATGCGGGTGTGGCGGGGCGACGCAGACGGTGGCGCCCTCGAGGACTACCAGGTCCACGCCGAGGAGGGTGAGGTCGTCCTCGACGTCATCCACCGTCTCCAGGCCAGCCAGGCCAACGATCTCGCCGTGCGCTGGAACTGCAAGGCCGGCAAGTGCGGCTCGTGCAGCGCCGAGATCAACGGCAAGCCGCGCCTCATGTGCATGACGAGGATGAACATCTTCGAGCCGGGTGAGGCGGTGACGGTGACACCGGTCAGGACGTTTCCGATCGTGCGCGACCTGGTGACGGACGTGTCGTTCAACTTCGAGATGGCCAAGCGGGTCCCCGCCTTCGCACCCAAGCCCCGGGAGCCGGACGGCACCTACCGGATGAGCCAGGAGGACGTCGAGCGCCTCCAGGAGTTCCACAAGTGCATCGAATGCTTCATGTGCCAGGACGTGTGCCACGTCATCCGGGACCACGAGGGCAACAAGACGAACTACGCGGGCCCTCGGATGTTCATCCGCTATGCCGAGCTCGAGATGCACCCCCTGGATACCGTCGATCGCCGCCCGCTGCTGCAGGGACAGGCCGGTCTCGGCTATTGCAACATCACCAAGTGCTGCACGGAGGTGTGCCCGGAGAGCATCCACATCACCGACAACGCCATCATCCCGCTCAAGGAGCGCGTGGTCGACAGCTACTACGACCCGGTGGCCTGGCTGGGCCGTAGGATCCGCCGCCGGGGGCGGCAGGCGTCGGCTTGACCCTGCGACCGGGTCGTCGGACCGGATAGGAGCGAACGGCAGATGGCCCAGTTCCTGTCCGACGAGTGGGTGGCCGAGCTGAACGGCGCGGTGGCGTCCGACGAGAAGGTCTCCCTGGCCGCGTCGGGCGTCCAACTCACCATTCAGCAGGTCGTGGTCGGGCCGAACGGCGGCGAGCGGTGCTACACGACCCGAGTGGACGATGGCAGGGTGGAGCTGGCGCCGGGCCGGGCGGACGACGCCGACACCACCATCACCGAGGACTACACCACCGCGGCCGCCCTCGCCCGAGGGGAGTCCACGCCCCAGGACGCCATCCTGACCGGCAAGGTCCGGGTGAGAGGCGACATGGGGGCCCTGTTGCGGGGCCAGGAGGTGCTCGAGCGGGTGCGGGCCCGCTTCGACGAGGTCCGAGCCCGGACGGAGTACTGACGGCGATGGAGGTGCTCGGCAGCCGGCTCCTGCTGCGGCCGTCCGAGCTCGATCGGTCGCTGGCCTTCTACCGCGACACGCTGGGGCTGGCCGTGTACCGGGAGTTCGGCGAGGGCCCGCAGCGAGGCGTGGTCTTCTTCCTCGGCGGCGGGTTCCTCGAGGTGTCCGGGCGGGCGGAAGCGCCTACGGCGCCCAACGTGGCCCTCTGGCTGCAGGTTCGCGACGTCGACGCCGCTCATGACGAGCTGACGGCGAGAGGCGTGAGCGTGGAGCGACCTCCGGTCACCGAGCCGTGGGGGCTACGGGAGATGTGGGTGCGTGATCCCGACGGTCTACGGCTCGCCATCATCGAGGTTCCCGCCGAACACCCGCTCCGACGCCGCTGACCCGATGCCGGTGTCCCGACCACGCTCCACGTCGAGGGCGGGCGCGCGGGATCACCGGCGAGATAGGTTGTGCAGACGACCCATCCCAGGACAAGGGGGCGCACGTGACGCTGACCGGAGTGATCGACGACCACGTCCTGCAGCGGTACCGGGCACTGCTCGATGCCGAGGACGCCGCCTTCGACCAGCTGGCTCACGCCTACGAGGACGGCGACCGCGCTCACTTCGAGGCCGACATGGCCGCCTGGCAGTCGGCCATCGATCGCCGGCTGGCCTACCTGCGCCAGCTGGGGGTCAATTCCGCCTTCGCGTGACGGAGCAGCCCTAGTCGAGCAGGTCGGCCACCTCGGCCCGCTCTTCGAGGAGCTCCTCGGTCGTGACCCTGATGCGGTCCCGGCCGAAGTCATCGTGCTCCAGGCCGGCCGCCACCTCCCAACCGCTTCCGGTCGATCGCACGGGGTAACCGAACTGGAGGCCCTCGGGGACGTCGTACTCACCCGAGCTCGGTACCGCCAGCGACACCCAGTCGTCGGGGTCCGTCGGCGTGCGGATGCTGACGACCGAGTCGACCACGGCGTTGGCAGCCGAGGCGGCTGACGACGAGCCCCTCGCCTCGATCACCGCCGCGCCCCGCTTCTGCACGGTGGTGATGAACTCGCCTCGTAACCAGTCCTGGTCGGTGATCACCTCCGGCACCGGCCGGCCCCCGATGCGGGCGTGGGCGAAGTCCGGGTACTGCGTGGTCGAGTGGTTCCCCCACACCCCGAGGCGCGTGACGTCGGTGACGGGCACCCTGGCCCGCCCGGCGAGGAGGGCGACCGCCCGGTTCTGGTCCAGACGGGTCATCGCGAACCAGCGCTCGGCCGGCACGTCGCGTCCGTTGCTCCGGGCGATCAGGCAGTTGGTGTTGCACGGGTTGCCCACGACGAGGACGCGCACGTCGCTCGCCGCGTGCTCGGCCACGGCCCGGCCTTGCGGCCGGAAGATCCCGCCGTTGATGTTCAGCAGGTCCCTGCGCTCCATCCCCGCCTTGCGGGGCACCGATCCCACGAGCAACGCCCAGGACGTGCCGTCGAACGCCTTCTTCAGGTCCGAGGTGACCACGATGTCGGAGAGGAGGGGAAAGGCACAGTCCTCGAGCTCCATGGCCACGCCCTCGAGGGCCCTCATGGCAGGCTCGACCTCCAGCAGGCGCAGGGCCACAGGCTGGTCGGGCCCGAGCGCCTGGCCCGACGCGATCCGGAACAGGAGGGCGTAGCCGATCTGCCCGGCGGCGCCGGTGACGGTGACTTGGACGGGAGCGACGTCTGCGCTGGGCACCCAGCCTCCTCTAGAGCCGGTCGATGATGGCCGATGCGAACTCCGAGGTCTTCACCTCGGTTGCCCCTTCGGTGAGCCGGGCGAAGTCGTAGGTCACGATGCGCTCGGCGATGGTGGACTCCATGGCCCGGACGATGTCGTCCGCCTCCGCCTGCCAGCCCAGGTGCTCGAACATGAGCACCCCGGACAGCAGCAGGGAGCCTGGGTTGACCTTGTCCTGTCCCGCGTAGCGGGGCGCGGTGCCGTGGGTCGCCTCGAAGATGCCGTGGCCGGTGACGTAGTTGATGTTGCCACCCGGGGCGATGCCGATGCCTCCGACCTGGGCGGCCAGGGCATCGGACAGGTAGTCGCCGTTCAGGTTGGTGGTGGCGATGACGTCGAACTCGTCGGGACGGGTCAGCACCTGCTGAAGAGTGATGTCGGCGATGGTGTCCTGCACGAGGATCCGGTCACCAGGGTCACCGCCGCAGTCCTCCCAGGCCACGGCCACCCCGGCGAACTCCTCCCGCACGAGGTCGTAGCCCCAGCTGCGGAAGGCACCCTCGGTGAACTTCTGGATGTTGCCCTTGTGCACGAGGGTGACGGACCGACGCCCCCGGTCCACGGCGTAGTTGATGGCGGCGCGGATCAGGCGCTTCGAGCCGGTCTCGGAGATCGGCTTGATCCCGACGCCCGAGTCGGGTCGGACCGACCACCCCATCTCGTCGTGCAGGAATGTGATGAGCTTCTTCGCCTCCGGCGTGCCCTCCTGGACCTCGAGGCCGGCATAGACGTCCTCGGTGTTCTCCCGGAAGATCACCATGTCGACCCTCTCCGGGTGGCGTACTGGCGAGGGCACGCCTTGGAACCAGCGCACCGGTCGCAGGCACACGTACAGGTCGAGGATCTGGCGGAGGGCGACGTTCAGCGACCGGATGCCGCCACCCACCGGTGTGGTGAGCGGGCCCTTGATGCCGATGAGGAACTCGTCGAAGGTGCTGACGGTCTCGTCGGGCAGCCACGTGCCTGTCTCGTCGAAGGCCTTCTGACCCGCGAGGACTTCCTTCCACGCGACATTGCGCCCGTGCTTGGCCGCCGCCGAGTCCAGGACCCGCTGGGCCGCCGGCCAGATGTCGACGCCGGTCCCGTCTCCACGGATGAACGGGATGATCGGCTCGTCCGGCACCTGGAGGACGCCGTCGCTCGACATGGTGATCTTCTCGGCCATGCAATCGAGCCTAGTGGCGGTACCGGCGGTTGCTCGAAGCCGGGGCGGCCCTCAGGCAGCGGGGCCGAGGCCGAGGTTGGCGTAGATCTCCCTGGTCGCCGCGGCCTGGTTCATGGTGTAGAAGTGCAGGCCAGGCACCCCCTCGGCCAGTAGCTTCTGGCCCAGCTCGGTGGCCACCTCGACCCCGATGCGACGTACCTCGTCGGGTTGGTCGGCCACCGGCTCGAGGCGGTCCGTCACCGACCGCGGCACCTCGGTCCCCGACAGCTCGCACATCTTGCTGACCGTGCGAACACTGGTGATCGGCATGATGCCGGGGATCACCGGCTTGTCCACGCCCAGGGCCGAGAGCGACTCGACCAGGTCCAGATAGTCCTCCAGGCGGAAGAAGAACTGGGTGATGGCGAAGTCGGCGGCCTCGAGCTTGAGGGCGGTGCGGCGGCGGTCGGTCGCCCGGTCCGGCGCGCCCGGGTGTCCCTCGGGATGCGCCGCTACCGCCACGCAGAACGGCGCCACCGAGCGAGCCAGCTCGACGAGATCCAGGGCGTAACGGAGGTCGCCGTCGGGCAGGTCCGAGTCGGCATCGAGGGGCGGGTCGCCATGGAGGGCGAGGATGTTCTCGACCCCAGCGTCCCGGTAGCGGACCAGGACCTCCTCGAGCTGCTCCCGGCGGTGGGCGGCACAGGTGAGGTGAGCCATGGCCGTCATGGAGCTCTGGTGCTGCAGGCGCACGACGAGGTCGTGGGTTCGCTCCCGCGTCGAGCCGCCCGCGCCGTAGGTGATCGAGGTGAACGTGGGCCGCAGCGGCTCCAGCTCGGCCAGAGCTGCCTCGAGGCGGCGCTCTGCCGCCTCGCTCCGCGGGGGCCAGAGCTCGATCGAGAAGGCCCGACCCCGGTCGAGGAGATCCGAGATCTTCGCCATGGTCCTGAGAGCGTAGTTCTCCTGGGGGCGGGTCGGCCCCCCGCCGGGCCGGCGGAGCCCTACTCGGGCTGGGCCCGTCGCTCGGCGGCCCGCACGGCGTTGCTCAGCAGCATGGCCCTGGTCATGGGCCCGACCCCGCCGAGCCGGGGGGTGAGCCAGCCGGCGACCTCGGCGACGGACTCGTCGACATCCGACAAGAGGCGCTTGCCCGACCACGAGGTCCCCGCTCCGACCACGGCGGCCCCGGGCTTGACCATGTCCGGAGTGACCAGCCCGGCCTGGCCGGCGGCGGCCACGAGGATGTCTGCCCGCCGGGTGTGGTCGCCCAGGTTCGGCACCCCGGTGTGCACGACGGTGACGGCGGCGTTGGCGTGGGGGCGCTTGAGGGCGAGCAGCAGCGCCAGGGGGCGGCCGATGGTCAGGCCCCGGCCGATGATGACCACGTGCCGTCCCTCGATGGCGATCCCGTTGGCGACCAGCAGCGCCTGGATGCCCGCCGGTGTGCACGGGATCGGTCCGTCGCTCCCCATGACCAGCCGGCCCAGGTTGACCGGGTGCAGCCCGTCGACGTCCTTGTCGGGATCGACGGCCAGCAGCGCCGCCTCCTCGTCGAGACCCCCGGGCAGCGGGAGCTGGACCAGGTAGGCGTCCACCTCGGGATCGGCGTTGAACCGAGAGATGGTGGCGTGCAGCTCTTCCTCGCTGGTGGTGGCGGGGAGGTGCTGGTGGATCGAGGCGATACCCACCTCGGCGCTGTCCTGATGCTTCATCTCGACGTAGCGGGCGCTGGGCCCGTGGTCGCCGACGAGAATCGATCCGAGCCCGGGCTGGACGCCTGCGCCCTTGAGCTCCCGCACCCGCTCGGACAGCTGCTCGCGGATGCGTGCGGCCAGCGCCTCGCCGTCGAGGACCTGGGCCGCCATCAGTGCCGGAAGTGACGTTCGCCGGTCAGGACCATGGCCAGGCCGTGCTCGTCGGCGGCGGCGACGATGTCGTCGTCGCGCAGCGACCCCCCGGGCTGGATGACCGCCGCCACCCCTGCGGCCGCCACGGCATCGAGCCCGTCACGGAATGGGAAGAAGGCGTCGCTCGCCGCCGCGCCCCCATGGGCGCGGCCGGCGGCCTTGCGAGCGGCGATCTCGCCGGGCTCCACCCGGTTCTGCTGACCGGCGCCGACGCCCACGGCCTGTCCTCCCGCGACCAGCACGATGGCGTTCGAGGAGGTGAACGCGCAGATGCGCCAGGCCAGCTCCAGGTCACCCCACTGGGCCTCGGTGGGCGCCACTTTGGTCACGACTCGCCACGCGTCCCGGCCGGCCGGGAAGTGGTCCGCCTCCTGCACCAGGTACCCCCCGTCGAGCCGGCGCAGCTCCCGGACGTGCGGTCCCGGCGGCGGCGCCTCGAGTACCCGCATGTTCTTGCGCTTGGCCGCGAAGCGCTCCAAGGCCCCCGGAGCGTAAGCGGGCGCCACCAGGACGTCGGCAATGGGGTTGGCTGCGATCTGGGCCGCCAGGTCGTCGTCGACCGGCCGGTTGAGGGCCACGATGCCGCCGAAGGCCGACATGGGGTCGCACTCGAAGGCCCGCTGATACGCCGTGGCGATGTCGCCGGCCACCGCCGCGCCACAAGGGTTGGCGTGCTTGATGATGGCGGCGGCGGGCGCTCTGTCTTCGGGCCCCCATCCTGGGCCGGCCTCCCCGAGCTGGTGGACCAGCTGCCAGGCGGCCTCGGCGTCGAAGAGGTTCAGGTAGGAGAGGACCTTGCCCCCGTGCTGGACGGCGCCGTCCCACCATCCTCGGGCCCCGATGTCCCGGTAGCGGGCGCCCTCCTGGTGGGGGTTCTCCCCGTAGCGGAGGTCCTGGACCCGCTCCAGGGCGAGGTGCAGGGTCGGCGGGAGCGTGACGGCGGGCCCGCCTGCACCGCCGTCGTCGAGCCACCCGACGATGGCGGCGTCGTAGGCGGCGGTGTGGGCGAAGGCGGCGCGGGCAAGTCGCACGCGGGTGGCGTCCGACAGGGCACCGTCGCCACGCAGCTCGTCGAGGACCGGCCCGTAGTCGCCGGGGTCCACGACGACGCCGACGTGGGCGTGGTTCTTGGCCGCGGCCCGGACCATGGTCGGGCCGCCGATGTCGATCATCTCGATCCCGGGTCGGGACCGGAACGGATAGAGGTTGCACACGACGAGGTCGATCGGAGCGATGCCCCGTTCGGCCAGCTCCGCTCGGTGCACCGGGTTGCTGCGGTCGGCCAGGATGGCGCCGTGGATGTCGGGGTGCAGGGTCTTCACCCGCCCGTCGAGCATCTCCGGCGCGCTCGTCACCGCCTCGACCGGCGTTGCCGCGATGCCCTCCTCTGTCAGCGCCGCGGCCGTGCCGCCGCTCGCCACCAGCTCCCATCCCAGATCGACCAGGCCGCGGGCGAAGGCCGTCAGGCCGGTCTTGTCGTACACGGACAGCAGCGCCCTCACGACCTCAGTGACTCCTCGTCATCGGGTCCGCCTCCCGGGCGGGCCTCGTCATCGGGTCCGCCTCCCGGGCGGGCCTCGTCATCAGGCCCGCCTCCCGGGCGGGCCTTGTCGGCGATGACCTCGGCGATGGTGGCGGGATAGATGCGCCGCTCGACCGCCTTGATCCGTTCGTGCAGGGACTCGACGGTATCGTCCGGAAGCACCGGCACCGCCTCCTGGGCGAGGATCGGCCCGTCATCGACCTCGAGCGTGGCGACGTGCACCGTGCAGCCCGTGACCTTCACCCTCGCCTCGATTGCCTCCTCCACCGCGTGCCAGCCGCGGAAGGCGGGCAACAGTGCCGGGTGGGTGTTGAGGATCTGACTCGGAAAGGCGTCGTGCACCGGCTTGTCCAGCACCGTGCCGAAGCCCGCCATGACCACGAGCTGGACGCCGTGGGCCCTCAGCACGTCGACGACCTGGTCGGTGTAGGCGACCCGATCGAAGTCCTTCCCGAAGCTGCGTCGCTCGACGAGCTGGTCCGGCACCCCGGCCTTCCGGGCCACATCGAGGGCCCGGCACGGCCGGTCGACAACGACCACGGCCACGGGAAGATCGGCGTCCAGGATGGCCTCGAGGATCGTCCCGCTACCCGATGCCAGCACCCCGACTCGCACCCTCCGCACGCTACCAGCGTGCCTCCGCGCAACCGGTTATTGGCGCAGCACGCGGGTGATCCGGCACCCCAGCCACGGCCAACCCTCAGCGGAGCTTGCCCACCACCTCGACCATGAGCTCGCCAGCCTCGGTCGGGTTCTGGGCCACCGTGGCACCGGCGGCCTCGAGGGCGTCCATCTTGGCCCTGGCGGTGCCCGACGATCCGGAGATGATGGCGCCGGCGTGGCCCATGCGCTTGCCCGGAGGCGCGGTGACACCGGCGATGTAGGCCACGACGGGCTTGCTCATGTCCTTGGCGATGAAGTCCGCCGCCCGCTCCTCCTCGGTGCCGCCGATCTCCCCGATCATCATCACGGCGCCGGTCTCGGGGTCGGCCTCGAAGGCGGCCAGGCAATCGATGAACCCGGTGCCCGGCACGGGGTCCCCGCCGATGCCGACGCAGGTGGTCTGGCCGACGCCCTGGAGGGAGAGCTCGTTGAGGGCCTGGTAGGTGAGCGTTCCCGAGCGGCTGACGATCCCGACCGGCCCGCCCGGCAAGGCGATGTCGCCCGAGGTGATGCCGATGTTGCACTTTCCCGGCGAGATGATCCCCGGGCAGTTGGGCCCGAGCAGCCGGGAACCGGGATGGTCGCGCCGGAGCTGGTTGAACAGGAGGGCCTCGTCCTGGGCGGGGATGAACTCGGTGATGCAGACGATGAACGGGATGCCGGCGGCGGCCGACTCGAGGATCGCGGCGGGGGCGGCCCGCGGCGGCACGGAGACGAACGAGGCGTTGGCCCCGGTCGCAGCCACCGCCTCGCCCACGCTGTCGAAGACCGGTATGCCCTCGACATCCTGGCCGCCCTTGCCGGGGGTGACGCCGGCCACCACCTTGGTGCCGTAGTCGCGGTTGCGCAGTCCGTGGAAGCGACCCTGGCCACCGGTCAGCCCCTGGATGGCCACCTTGGTGTGCTCGTCGACGAAGATGCTCATGACGTCCCGCCCGCCCGCCCGCCGGCGAGCTCGACCGCCTTGCGGGCGGCGTCGAGCATGGTGGGCAGCGAGATGAGCCGGTCGGACTCGTGGCTGGCGAGCAGAGCCCGGCCTTCGGCGACGTTGGTGCCGTCGAGGCGCATGGCGATGGGCGCCCGCAGCTCCACCCGGCCCAGGGCCTCGACGATCCCCTTGGCGACCTCGTCCACCCGGGTGATGCCGCCGAAGATGTTGATCAGGATCGAGCGCACGGCGTCGTCGGTGTTGATTACCTCCAGCGCGTTGGCCATGACATCGGCGTTCGCCCCACCGCCCACGTCGAGGAAGTTGGCGGCCGACCCCCCGACCTGGTTGACCACGTCGAGGGTGCTCATCGCCAGTCCCGCGCCGTTGGCGATGATGCCTACCGTCCCCGAGAGACCGATGTAGTTGAGCCCCTTCTCCCGCGCCAGACGTTCCCGGTCGTCGAGCTCCTGGAAGCTGGTGAGCTCGGCCCACTCCGGATGGCGGAAGGCGGCGCTCTCGTCGAGGGTCACCTTGGCGTCCAGGGCGTGGACCCGGCCGTCGGGCGTGAGGATCAGCGGGTTGACCTCGACCAGGTCGGCGTCGCCCTCGACGAAGCAGCGATAGAGCTTGACCAGCAGGTCGACGGTCCCCCCGCGGGCCTCGGCGTCCAGCCCCGCCCGACCCACCAGGCTGGCCGCGGCTTCGGCCGTGAGCCCGTCGACGGGATCGATGTGGAGCCGGGCGATGGCCTCGGGCTCCTCGGCCGCCACCTGCTCGATGTCGACCCCGCCGCGGCTCGACACCATCCCGAGGTGGAGCTTCGCCGAGCGATCGAGGGTGAAGCTGGCGTAGTACTCCTTGGCGATGTCCGAGGCATGCTCGATCCAGAGTCGGCGCACGACGTGGCCCTTGATGTCCATCCCGAGGATGGCTTCGGCGTGGCGCCGGACCTCGGTGGCGTCACCCGCCAGCTTGATTCCCCCGGCCTTCCCACGCCCGCCCACCTGGACCTGGGCCTTGACCACGACGGGGTACCCCACACGGTCGGCCTCGACCACGGCCTGGTCGGCCGTGTCGGCGACGCCTCCCGGCGATACCGGGATCCCGTAGCGGGCGAAGTACTGCTTGCCCTGGTACTCGAACAGGTCCACCTGGTTGCCTCTCCTGTCGGGCTCTCGTGTCGGGTGTCCGTCTGGCTCGTCGGGTCTAGGTCTGGCTGCTCTCGGTCGCCGCTTCCCGGCGGTCGAGCTCTCCGGCCATCCAGTCGAGAATGTCCTGGAGCGGAGCCCCAGGGGTGAAGACCTTGGCCACCCCGATCTCGGTGAGCTTGGGGATGTCGGCCTCGGGGATGATCCCCCCGCAGACCACAAGCACGTCGCCGGCGCCCTGGGACTTGAGGGCCTCCATGATCTTCGGGACCAGCGTGAGGTGGGCCCCCGAGAGCAGCGAGAGGCCGACGGCGTCCGCGTCCTCGTCGATCACGGCGTGGACGACCTGTTCGGGTGTCTGGTGAAGGCCGGTGTAGATGACCTCGAAACCCGCGTCGCGCAGAGCCCGGGCGATCACCTTGGCCCCCCGGTCGTGTCCGTCGAGGCCAGGCTTGGCCACGATCACGCGGTAGGGCCGGTTCATCCATCGCATACTACGCAGGGCCTGGTGCGGCCCCACCAACCGGGCCGGGTGGGTCAGGGGCGCTTGAGCGGGGCCCAGGCCAGCAGGAGCTGCTTCTCGCCGATCCCCGGGAACCGGATCGTGGCCTCCGCCTTGTCGCCGCTGCCGCGCAGCTCGAGGACCACGCCCTCTCCCCACTTGCCGTGGACCACGTCGTCGCCGATCTTGAGGCCCAGCCGCTCCGCCCCCGTGGTCCGGGCCGGGCTGGTCCGGCCGGCCCGGCGGGCCCCCTCGACGAGTGCGTCACGGCCGCGGGTCCCCGACCGGCCGCTGCCGTTGGCGCCGTTGCTCGTCGCCCCGTTCCCCGCAGCCCGTAGCAGCATCTCGGGGACCTCCTTGAGAAAGCGGCTGGGAGGGTTCCACTGGACGGAGCCCCACAGCCCGCGACAGGTGGCGTGGGACAGGTACAGGTACTCCCGGGCCCGCGTCATACCGACGTAGCACAGGCGGCGCTCTTCCTCGAGCTCGTCGGGCTCGCCCATGGCACGCAGATGAGGGAACACCCCCTCCTCCATGCCGACGAGGAACACCGCGGGGAACTCGAGGCCCTTGGCCGTGTGGAGGGTCATCAGGGCGACCCTGGAATCGTCGTCGTCGAGGTCGTCGGCGTCGTTCACGAGGGCCACGCCCTCGAGGAAGGAGGCCACGTCCTCGTGCTCGCTGGCGACGCCGACCAGCTCGGCCAGGTTCTCGAGCCGTCCCGCCGCCTCGAGGCTGTGCTCGGCCTCCAGCTCGGCCCGGTAGCCGGTGAGCTCCAGCACGGCCTCCAGCACCACCGCGGGGTCGGCGGCGGACACCTCACCGTCGGCTCCGGTCCGCAGGCGCTCGAGCAGCTGCAACAGGCCGCGTACTCCGCTGGCGGCCTTGCCGGTGACGCCCGCCCGCTCGGCCTCGGCCAGGGCGGCACCAAACGTCACCCCGTGGGACGAGGCCCACGCCTCGATGCGTCGGACGCTCGTGTCGCCCACCCCGCGCCGGGGGACGTTGACGATGCGCCGGAAGGAGACCTCGTCGTCGGGGTTGACCAGGACCTTGAGATAGGCGAGGACGTCCTTGACCTCGCGGCGGTCGTAGAAGCGGGGGCCGCCGACCACGACGTAGGGAACGGCGCGCCGGACCAGCTCTTCTTCGATCGCCCGGCTCTGTGCGTTGGTCCGGTAGAAGACGGCCACGTCCCCCCACCGGCATCGGCCGGTGGAGTGCAGGCGGGCCATCTCCTCGCCCACCCAGAAGGCCTCGTCCCGCTCGTCCTCGGCCTGGTAGTACGAGATCCGCTCGCCACCCAGGTGCTCGGTCCGCAGGACCTTGGGCTTGCGCATCACATTGTTGGAGATGACGGCGTTGGCCGCGTCCAGGATGGTCTGCGTGGAGCGGTAGTTCTGCTCCAGCAGCACGACTGTGGCGTCGGGGAAGGCCTCCTCGAACTCGAGGATGTTGCGGATGTCGGCCCCCCGGAAGCCGTAGATGCTCTGGTCCGTGTCGCCCACCACGAAGACGTTGCCGTGCCCCTTGCCCAAGAGCAGGATCAGCTCGTTCTGGGTCCGGTTGATGTCCTGGTACTCGTCCACGAGGATGTGGGTGAACCGATCCTGGTACTCGGCCAGCACGTCAGGGTGGCTCTGAAACAGGTTGACCGTGACCAGTAGCAGATCGTCGAAGTCCATGGCGCTGGCCGCCAGGAGCCGCTGCTGGTAGTCGCGGTAGACCTCCGCCGTCCTGCGCTCGAACACCGTGGTCGCCTGCGCCGAGTAGGTCTCGAAGTCGAGCATCTCGTTCTTGGCGTTGCTGATCGCGGCGTGGACGGCCCGAGGCGGGAAGCGCTTGGGATCGAGATCGAGATCGCGCAGCACATAGCCGGTGAGGCGCAGGGCGTCGGCCTGGTCGTAGATCGTGAACGAGGAGCGGTAGCCGAGCTTGTCGGCGTAGCGGCGCAGGATGCGCACGCACGCTGAATGGAAGGTCGACACCCACATCCGCTGGGCCACGGGACCGACCAGGGCGGCGACGCGCTGACGCATCTCGTCGGCGGCCTTGTTGGTGAAGGTGATGGCGAGCAGCCGGAACGGCGACACCCCCCGCGCCGCCACCAGATGGGCGATCCGACGGGTGAGCACTCGCGTCTTGCCCGAGCCGGCCCCGGCGACAACCAGCATCGGGCCATCTCCGTGCAGCACGGCGCGACGCTGGGCGGGGTTGAGCCCGGCAAGCAGCTCGTCCTCACCTCGCCCATCTGGTCCGGCCGCGGCCACCTCGCTCATCTCGCGGCAACCATACCGGTGGTCACTCCCACTCGATGGTGCCAGGTGGCTTGGAGGTCACGTCGAACGCCACGCGGTTGACCCCCGCCACCTCGTTGATGATCCGGCTCGACAGGCGCTCGAGGAGGTCGTACGGAAGCCGGGCCCAGTCCGCGGTCATGGCGTCGTCCGACGTCACGGCGCGGATGACGACCGGGTACGCGTAGGTCCGCTCGTCACCCATCACGCCCACGGTGCGCACGCCGGGCAGGACGGCGAAGCTCTGCCACAGGCCGCGGTACAGGCCGGCCCGCTTGACCTCTTCGACGACGATGGCGTCGGCCGCCCGCAGAACCTCGAGACGCTCGGGCGTCACGGCGCCGACGATCCGCACGGCCAGCCCGGGACCCGGGAAGGGTTGCCGCCACACGATCTCCTCGGGCAGCCCGAGCTCCTCGCCCACCGCCCGCACCTCGTCCTTGAACAGCGCGCGCAGGGGCTCGACGAGCTCGAGGTTCATCTCCGCCGGCAGACCCCCCACGTTGTGGTGGGACTTGATCCTGGCCGCGTCCTCGGTGCCCGACTCGATGACATCGGGGTACAACGTGCCCTGGACGAGGAACCTGGCGTTGTCGACGTCCCCCGCCACCTCCTCGAAGACCCTGATGAAGGTGGCGCCGATGGCCTTCCGCTTCTCCTCGGGGTCCACCACCCCGTCCAACGCCTCGAGGAACCGGTCGGCCGCCTTGGCCCGCACCAGGTCGATCTGGAACTGGCCCCGGAAGGTGTCCTCCACCTGCTCGGCCTCTCCCGCCCGCATGAGCCCGGTATCGACGTACACACAGGTGAGCTGGGAGCCGATCGCCTTGTGGACGAGCGCGGCGGCGACGCTCGAGTCCACGCCCCCGGAGAGGGCGCACAGGGCGCGGTCGGAGCCGACCTGGGTACGGATTGCCTCCACCGACGCCTCGATGATCGAGGTCCGGGTCCAGCTGGGACGGCAGCCGCAGACGTCGTAGAGGAAGCGCTTGAGGAGCTCCTGGCCCCGCTCGGTGTGGACGACCTCCGGGTGGAACTGGACGCCGTACAGCCCTCGGCTGGGGTCTTCGAGAGCGGCGACGGGAGCGTCGGGGGCGCTCGCCGTGGCCGTGAACCCTTTTGGGGCGCTGGCAATGGCGTCGAAGTGGCTCATCCACACGTCCTGCTCGCCGGGCTGGTCGGCGAAGAGCAGCGACGGCGCCAGCAGCGTGAGCGGTGTCCGCCCGTACTCCCCCCGGCCGGTGCGAGCGACCGAGCCCCCGAGCTGGTGGGCGAGCAGCTGGGCGCCGTAGCAGATGCCGAGCACCGGTACCCCGGAGCCGTATACATCGGGATCGATAACGGGCGCCGGCTCGACGTGCACCGACTTGGGGCCGCCGGACAGGATGATCGCCTTCGGCTGGCGGTCCAGCATCTCCGCCACCGGCATGGTGTGGGGGACGATCTCGGAGTAGACGTGGGCCTCGCGAACCCGCCGGGCGATCAGCTGGGCGTACTGGGCGCCGAAGTCCACGACCAGGACCGTGTCGAAGGCCGGGTCGCCCGCAAGGGGACCCGCCGAGCTCAAGGGTGCCCCATACCGACGCCCTGGGACCGCTGGGCCGCCTTGCCCTCGGTCTGGAGGGCGGGGGCCACCATGACCTCGGCTTTCTGGAACTCCTTGACCGTCTCGTAGCCGGTGGTGGCCATCGAGGTGCGCAGGGCGCCGAAGAGATTGAAGCGGCCGTCGTTCTCGTGCGCCGGTCCCTGGAGGATCTCGCTCAGCGTGCCTCGCATGCCGGTGCGGATGCGGGCCCCCCGCGGCAAGGTGGGGTGGAACGTGGCCATGCCCCAGTGGTAGCCGCGGCCGGGCGCCTCGTTGGCGGCGGCGAGGGGTGAGCCGAGCATCACCGCGTCGGCGCCGCAGGCGATGGCCTTGGCCACGTCGCCGCCCCGGCTCATGCCGCCGTCAGCGATGACATGGCAGTACACGCCGGTCTCGTCGAGATGGCGGATGCGGGCCCCGGCACCGTCGGCGATGGCCGTGGCCTGGGGGACGCCGACACCGAGCACGCCCCGGCTGGTGCAGGCGTTGCCCGGTCCCACGCCGACGAGGATGCCCACGGCGCCGGTGCGCATCAGGTGCAGGGCCGCCTGGTAGGAGGCGCAGCCGCCGACGATCACCGGGAGGTCGAACTCGCGGATGAAGCGCTTGAGGTTGAGCGGCTCGGTGGCCTTCGAGACGTGCTCCGCCGATACCACCGTCCCCTGGATCACGAGCAGGTCGAGCTCGGCCTCCAGGATGGCCGGCGCGAGGCTCCGCGTCCGCTGGGGGGTCACCGCGGCACACGACACGACCCCCGCGCTCTTGATCTCCTGGATGCGGGCCGTGACGAGCTCGGGCTTGATGGGCTCGGTGTAGATCTGCTGCATGCGGGCCGTCGCCTTGTCGTCGTCGAGGTGGGAGATCTCCTCGAACAGCGGCTCGGGGTCCTCGTACCGGGTCCACAGCCCCTCGAGGTTGAGGACACCGGTCCCGCCGAGCTGGCCCAGCTGCACGGCGATGGCCGGGCTCGTCACCCCGTCCATGGCCGCGGCCATGAGCGGGAGCTCGAAGCGGTACGCGTCGATCTCCCAGGAGATGTCCACGTCCTCGGGATCGCGGGTCCGCCGGCTCGGGACGATGGCGATGTCGTCGAACCCGTACGCCCGCCGACCCGACTTGCCGATGCCGATCTCGACCTCAGCCATCTACGCTCCTCACAACTCGGGGGAAAGATCAGATTACAGCGATGAAGTCCCGACCAGGCGGCTCCGGGGCCGCCTCAGTCCCCGCCGACCACCAGCTCCAGGAGCTCCGTGAGGATGCGGGCCGTGGCGCCCCAGACCGTCTCGTCCGCAATCTCGAAGAAGTGCATCGGTCGGTCGTCCTGTCCCGGCAGGTCCCATCGCTCCTCGCGGTACACCTCGTCGGTGACCAGCTCGGCCAGGCTGACGTCGAAGCTGCGGGCCACCTCCGCGGGGTTGGGTGAGAGGCGTGGACGGCGCGCCAGCGCCCCGACGAACGGCGTGATCCTCGACCCGCTCGACACCGTCGCCAGCGGCGCCAGCTGTCCCAGCACCTCCACCTCGCCCGGATCGAGGCCGATCTCCTCGTGGGCCTCACGCAGGGCACCGGCCAACGCATCCTCTCCCGGGTCCAGCCGCCCCCCCGGGAAGGCCACCTGGCCGGTGTGCGAGCGGAGGTGGGCGGCCCGCCTGGTCAGGATCACCCTGGTCTCCCCCGCCTCCTCGAAGAGTGGGACGAGCACGCCGGCCTCGCCTTTCGGATCCGCCTCCAGCTTCGCCACCGTCTCGGGAGTCGTCGGGTCTCGACCGCGGAGTGCCGACCGAACCCGTTCCATGATGACGCCCCGTCGGGCGTCGGGCCCCGCCTCGGCCCAGGGAGCGGGCGCGCCCGGGCGGGCTCCCTCGGGACGGGGAATCAGCTGCTCGCCCGACCCCACCTGCAACTAGCTGGCCACCGTGCGGTCCTCGACCAGCGCCTCCAGCAGCTCGCGCAGGCCACCGGTCTTGAGGTTGCTCATGACCCGCCCTGGCGGCGTCTCGGCCCGTTCCCACTCCATCCAGAAGGCCAGCAGCTTGGCGGGATCAGGGGGCGGCCGGGCGTCCATATGGGGTCAATCTAGTTGTGGGGCCCGCCGCATCGTCCCCGGAAAGCAGACAGCCGGGCCCCGTGGGGGCCCGGCTGTCCGGTTACGCGGGTACCGCAGGGTTACATCATCCCGCCCATTCCACCCATGCCGCCCATGCCGCCCATGCCACCGCCGGCTGCGGCGGCCGCGGCGGCGGCCGGATCGGGGCCCTTCTCGGGCTTGTCCGCTACCAGCACCTCGGTGGTCAGGAGCAGGCCGGCGATGGAGGCGGCGTTCTGCAGCGCTGAGCGGGTCACCTTGGCGGGGTCGATGACCCCGGCCTTCAGCAGATCCTCGAAGACGCCGGTGATGGCGTTGAGGCCCGTGGCGCCGCTCTCGGCCTCGACCTGGCGCACGACGACGGCGCCTTCCAGTCCGGCGTTGGCGGCGATCCACCGGGTCGGCTCCTCGAGGGCCTTGCGCACGATGTCGGCTCCGGTGGCCTCGTCACCGCTGAGGCCCTTGGCGGCCGTGTCGATGCCGCCGCGGCTGCGGATGAGGGCGGTACCCCCACCGGCGACCACGCCTTCCTCGATGGCCGCCCGGGTCGCGGAGAGGGCGTCCTCGATGCGGTGCTTCTTCTCCTTGAGCTCCACCTCGGTGGCGGCGCCGACCTTGACGACGGCCACACCACCGGCCAGCTTGGCCAGGCGCTCCTGGAGCTTCTCCCGGTCCCAGTCGGAGTCGGTGTCCTCGATCTCCCGCTTGATCTGGGCGATGCGCCCCTTGATGTCGTCCTCGGTGCCGGCGCCCTCGATGATCGTGGTGTCGTCCTTGGTCACGATGACGCGGCGCGCCTGACCGAGCAGGTCGAGGGTGGCGTTCTCCAGCTTGAGGCCGATCTCCTCGGAGATGACCTGGCCGCCGGTGAGGACCGCCATGTCCTCGAGCATGGCCTTGCGGCGCTCGCCGAACCCCGGCGCCTTGACGGCGACGGAGTTGAACGTGCCCCGGATCTTGTTGACGACCAGGGTGGCCAGGGCCTCGCCCTCGATGTCCTCGGCGATGATGAGCAGCGGCTTGCCGCCCTGCATGACCTTCTCGAGGACGGGGACGAGGTCGTGGACGGCGCTGATCTTCTGGTTGGTGATGAGCAGGAGGGGGTCGTCGAGGACAGCCTCCTGGCGCTCGGCGTCGGTCACGAAGTACGGCGACAGGAAGCCCTTGTCGAACTGCATGCCCTCGGTGAAGTCCAGCTCCAGGCCGAAGGTGTTCGACTCCTCGACCGTCACCGTCCCGTCCTTGCCCACGCGGTCGATGGCGTCGGCCAGGACCTCCCCGATGGAGGTGTCGGCGGCGGAGATGGCGGCGACCTGGGCGATCTCGCTCCGGTCGTCGATCTCCTTGGCCTGGTCCAGGATGGAGTCGACCGCGGCCGCGACGGCCGTGTCGATGCCCCGCTTGAGGGCGGCCGGGCTGGCGCCGGCGGCCACGTTGCGCAGACCCTCCCGGACCAGCGCCTGGGCCAGGACCGTCGCCGTGGTCGTGCCGTCGCCGGCTACGTCGTTGGTCTTGGTCGCGACCTCCTTGACCAGCTGGGCGCCCATGTTCTCGAAGGCGTCCTCCAGCTCCACCTCACGGGCGATCGTCACGCCGTCGTTGGTGATGGTGGGAGCGCCGAACTTCTTGTCGAGGACCACGTTGCGGCCCTTGGGGCCCAGGGTGACCTTGACCGAGTCGGCGAGCTTGTTGACGCCGGCCTCGAGGCCGCGCCGGGCGCTCTCGTCGAACTTGAGGATCTTCGGCATTACTTCTTGCCCTTCTTGGCCACCTTGGCCAGGACGTCACGGCCGGTGAGGATGAGCAGGTCCTCCCCCTCGATGGTGATCTCGGTGCCGCCGTACTTCGAGTACACGACGGTGTCGCCCGCGGCGACCTCGAGGGGAATGAGGTCGCCGGTGTTCTCCGCCCGCCGGCCGGGGCCCACCGCCAGTACCTCGCCCTGCTGGGGCTTCTCTTTGGCGGTGTCGGGGATGACCAGGCCGGACGCCGTGGTCTCCTCCGACTCGCTGGGGCGCACGACGATCCTGTCGTCGAGGGGCTGTAGGTTCATCTCCGCAGGCCTCCCTTTGGCTTTCTCTTGGCCTTCTCTTGGCGCTTAGCACTCTCAGATGTCGAGTGCTAACCCTAGCGAGCAGTCCCGCACCTGGCAAGGGGGCGTGCGCCGGCCCAGTGCGTACCGGCCCGGTGCGTACCGGCTTAGCGGGCGCCGGCCAGGCGCAGCCCGGGGTCGGCCCCGGTCTCGAGCGAGCTGGGACCGTCGCTGCGCAGCCGCCACCACCCTGCCGCCGCCACCATGGCCGCGTTGTCGGTGCACATCGAGCGGCTGGGGACGAAGGCGCGCAGGCCGTCGGAGATGCAGGCGTCGAGGATCCGCTCCCGCAGGACCGAGTTGGCCGCCACCCCGCCGGCGAGGCACAGCCCACGGGCGCCGACGTCCGCGGCTGCCCGCCGCGCCTTGGCGACCAGCACGTCCACCACGGCTTCCTGGAAGGAAGCGGCCACGTCGGGGACCGACACCTCCGGGTGCTTGCGCACGTAGGTGATCACCGCCGTCTTGAGGCCGCTGAACGAGAAGTCCAGGCTCTCGTCGGACAGGGCGCGGGGGAAGGCGATGGCGTCACCTCGGCCCTGGACGGCCTCGCTATCGATCACCGGACCGCCCGGGTAGCCGAGTCCGAGGAAGCGGGCCACCTTGTCGAACGCCTCTCCGGCGGCGTCGTCGATGGTCTGTCCCAGCAGCCGATACTGCCCGTGGTCCTCCATGGCCACGAGGAGCGTGTGGCCGCCGGAGACCAGCAGGACGACCAGCGGCAACTCGAGATCCGGCTCTTCCAGGAAGGCCGCGTACAGGTGCGCCTCCAGGTGGTTCACGGCGACGAAGGGCACGTCCCACACGAGCGCCAGCGCCTTGGCCGTGCTCACGCCGACCAGGAGGGACCCGACCAGGCCGGGGCCCACGGTTGCCGCCACCGCGGCCACCCCCGGAGCGCCGTCGCCATTCTCGGCGCCGCGGGCGTCGAGGCCCGCCTCCACCAGCGCTTCGGCGACGACCGGCGTCAGGAGGTCCACATGCGCCCGCCCGGCGATCTCGGGCACCACACCGCCGTAGCGGGCGTGGATGTCCACCTGGCTGCTCACCACCGAGGAGAGCACACGGGTGCCCTCGGCGACCACGGCCGCAGCCGTCTCGTCACAGGAGGTCTCGATGCCCAGGATGCGCGCCGGAGGGCTCACCGGGTCACCACCGCTCGTGGCCCACCGCCGTCGAGCCGAGCCCGGCCTCCAGGGCGTCGAGGCGTCGGGCGTAGTCGTCGGTGTCGATGTCGTCCACCCACATGACCAGGGCGTCCTCGTTGGTCTCGGCGTAGTAGTTCTTCCGGATGCCGGCGGGCTGGAACCCGAAGCGGTAGTAGAGCGCCTGGGCGACGCGGTTGGCGACCCGCACCTCGAGGGTGAGGTTGCGGGCTCCTCGGCGGCGGGCGAGCCAGGCCATGTTGAGCATGAGACGGGTGCCGACCTTTTGCCGGTGCCACGCCGGGTCGACGGCGATGGTGGTCACGTGGGCGTCGGCGCCGCTGAACATCAGGCCCGAGTAGCCGACGATGGTTCCCTGGGCCCGGGCGACGTGGTAGGCGCGTGTCGTGCGCAGGGCGAGCTCGCTCATGAACAGGCTCAGCGACCACGGTCGGGGATAGACCTGGGCCTCGATGCGCAGCACCGAACGCAGGTGCCGACGGCGCATGGACACGACCTGCACCTCGGGCACTCCGCCGTGCCGGGGGGGAGGGAACGGCCGGGCGGCGTTGTCGTCGGGAACGCGAGCGGCCACGGTCAGCCCCGCCCCGGTACCGGGGCGCCGTCGCCAGCCGAGCCCGCCGAGCGCCCCGAGCCCTGCAAGCCTGGTCTGGGCCCGCCCGCGGCGCGGCGCTGGTCCCAGTTGATCTCGGCGTCGGACTTGCGCAGGTAGAGGACCCGCAGGTCGCGCGGCTGCACGAACTCCTCGCGAATGGCCCGGGGATGCGACAGCTCGACCAGTGCCGAGGCCTGCGGATAGGCGTACCCGAGCCCGCCCAGCTCGATCCGGCTGTCCACGGCAAGCAGGTCCGCGTAGCGCACGGCGCCGTCCCCCACGACCAGGCACTCGTCGCCACTGGCCTCCAGCTCGCAGGCCAGCTCGGCGGGCGGCTGGAGCCGGTAATCGGTCAGCCGCTGGACGCCCCCTTGGACCTGGCGGTACAGCGCGCTGTAGACCTCGCCCCGGCGGGCGTCGATGACGGCGGCGATGAGCCGACGGGTGTGACGCACGGGGAAGGCCAGCAGGTCGAGGCTGGACAGCCCGATCATCGGCACCCTGAGGGCCTGGGCCGTCGCCTTCGCCGCCGCCACGCCGACTCTCAGGCCGGTGAAGAGCCCGGGGCCGACGTCCACGGCCACGATGCTGACCTCCCTCAGCTCCACCTGGGCCTGGCGGCATACGAAATCGACGGCGGGAGCGAGGGTCTCGGCGTGGCGACGCCCGCGCGCAACCCCGAAGGAGGCGATCACGCCCTCCTGGCCACCCAGCGCCACGCCCACCTGCTGGGTGGCGGTCTCGATGCCGAGGATGATCACCGCCGCGCCCCCGGAACGACCCCAGGGTCAGGACCGGGATCGATCAGCCAGCGGTCGAGCGCGAGCGTCAGCGGGAGCACCCGCCCCGACCAACGCCCCCCGACCGCGCGCAGCGCGAGCACCCGGTCGTCGTCGCCGGCACCGGTCCGCAGGCACACCTCCAGATAGTCCTGGGCCAGGGCAGCGGCAGCCATGTCGCCCCACTCGACCAGGGCTACCGCCCCCTCGTCCAGCAGCTCGGGCAGGGCGAGGTCGACGACCTCCTGGAGGTGATCGAGACGGTAGACGTCGGCGTGCACGAACGTGATCCTGCCCTCGTAGATACGCAACAGGGTGAAAGTCGGGCTCGTCACCCGCTCCTCGACCCCGAGGCCCCGCCCGAAGCCCTGGGCGAAGACGGTCTTGCCGGCACCCAGCTCGCCCGCCAGCAGCAGGACGTCCCCCGGCTGCACGACGCCGGCGACGGCCGCGGCCAGCTCCCGCGTGTCATCGGGTGACTTGGTGGCGGCGACGATCACAGTCGCGCCCCGAGCTCCTGCTTGGCCCGCACGAGGTCCGCTCGCATCTCGGCGAGGACCTCGCCTCCCCCGCCCCGCAGAGCGGCTGCCGGGTGGTACGTGGGCACGAGGCATCCCGAGCGGTAGCGATAGGTCTGTCCCCTCAGGCGTCGGATCCCCTCGGTGGTGTCGAGCAGCAACCGAGTCGAGAAGTTGCCGAGCGTCACCACGACCGCGGGCGCCACCATGTCGAGCTGGGCTTCGAGGTAGGGGCGGCACGAGGCGATCTCGTCCGGCCGCGGATCGCGGTTGCCCGGCGGGCGACACTTCACGACGTTGGCGATGTAAACCTGTCGGCGCTCGAGGCCGAGCTCCTGGCGCAGGAGCCGGTCGAGGAGCTGGCCCGACCGACCCACGAACGGCTCACCGGCCAGGTCCTCGTCCCGACCTGGGCCCTCTCCGACGAGCATCAGCGAGGCGTTGGGGTCCCCGACCCCGAACACCACGTTTGTCCGGCCTGCTGACAGCGGGCAGCGAACACAGACATGTGCTTCCCGCTCGAGCTCGACGAGCGTCGCCACATCAGCATCGTAATCGTCGGGGTCGCCGAGAGCGCCGAGTATCGCAAACCCCACAAAGGGGGCGCCCCTCACCCGGCGGCGGCGGCCCGACCCGTCGCGCGCACGGCCTGAGCCACCGCCCGCGCCGCGAGAAGCCGCACCTCGTCCACGTGCGCCTCCACGTCGCCCAGGGCCGCGGCCACGATGGCATCGCCGTCGAGGGTGGTGTGCGCCGGCTCGATGCTGCGCGCGACGCCGTCGTGCGCCGACTGGGCCAGCAGAAAGCAGCCCGTCTTGCTGAGGGCGGCGTTGGTCACGACCACGCCGATTGTCGTGCTCTCCAGGGCCCAGAACGTCCGTCCGGCGCCGAGCGGGAAGGCCTCGGGTCCGGGGTCGGGGCGCTCCTCCGCAGCTGGGCCGGACGGCGCCACGACATCACCGAAGGCGTTCACGGTGACGAGCGCCGAGACGACCAGCCGTTCCCGGCGCTCGGTGGCGGTGCCGATCCCCGCCGGCACCGCGGCCTCCGGCCCGCGCCACTTGCTGGCCGTCGCCCCGGTGCCTGCTCCCACCGTCCCGGTCGCCACCGCGCCGCCGGTCGCGGCCTCGGCAGCCGCATAGCCGGCGTCCGCGCCTGGCCGCACCGAGGGGTCACCGACGCCGAGATCGAACAGGACCGCGCCGACCACGATGGGTACCGGGCCGGCGGGGGTCGCCAAGCCGATGCCCCGCTCCTCGCACCACCGGGCCACGCCGTCGCACGCGGCCAGCCCGAAGGCGGACCCACCGCTCAGCACCACGGCGTCGATACGGCCGACGATCCGCTCCGGGGCCAACAGATCCCACTCCCTCGTTCCGGGCGCACCTCCTCGGACCTCCCCTGAGGCGATGGTTCCGGCCGGGAGGAGGACCACGGTGCAGCCGGTCCTGGCCGCCTCGTCGGTCCAGTGGCCGACCCGCACACCGGACAGGTCGGTGATCACGAGCTCAGGCCGACAGCTCGCTGCTGCGGCACCCCCGAGCGAACCGCTCGAGGGCCTCGGTCAGCTCCTGCGGACGCTCGAGCATGACCATGTGCCCGCATCCGGGCAGAGTGAGCAACTCCGCCCGGGGTAGGGCGGCTGCCAGCCGCCGGGCGTGCCAGGGCGGCGTCAGGCGGTCCTTGGAGCCCACGAACACCAGCGCCGGAAGCTCTGCCCCGCCGACAGCGTGGCAGAGGTCGACTGTCATCACGTCGGCCAGGAGCTCGGCCACCACGACCGGCGAGGTGTCGTCGATGATCGCCCGGAGCATCTCGACGTGGGCCGGCCGCGGGGCAACGCCGAACGAGCCCCGCGCGATCAGGTACGCCAGATCACCAGGCGGCAGCAGACCCCGCCCAGCCCGGTGAGACAAGTGGAGCCGGACCGCGGCGACGCGGGCGAGCGTTCGGGCCAACAGCTCCCAGTAGGGCGCCCTGGACAGCGGGCCGCCGGAGGTGGCCACGAGACCGAGCCCGGCGAGCCGTCTCGAGAAGGCCTCGGGACGGTCGGCCAGCAGGCGGAGCACCACCATGCCTCCCATCGAGTGGCCGACGACGATCGCCTGCCGGAGGTCCAGGGCCTCGAGGACGGTGAGGAGGTCGGTCCCGAGACGGGTGAGGTCGGCGCGATCCCGGCCGGGACGTGACCGGCCGTGACCACGCTGGTCGATGGCGACCACCCGGTGCGTGGCCGACAGGTCGTGCAGCTGGTAGCCCCAGATGCGCGCCGCGAGAGTGATCCCGTGCAGCAACACGATCGGCTGGCCCTGACCCCGCTCGAGGACGTGGATCTCGCCGCCGTCGTCCGTCTCGATCGTCCGCTCGGTGACCGGGGGGACGAAATCGGCTTCGCCGATAGGCACGACCCGCGCCCGCTCGCGCCGGATGCGCCGGCGCTCGACCGCCGAACCGACACCGACGGCGGCGCCGACGCCGAGGGCGACCCAGCGGGCCCTCACCGGGCCGTCACTCCGGACAGCCAGCGGGGCACGAGCTCGACGAGGTCGCCGGCCAGCAAGCCCTCGGATAGGCCGAGCCCGGCGGCCCTCCCGTGGGCATGGGCTCCGAACGCTGCCGCTTCGACCGGATCCAGGCCCCGAGCCAGGAAGGCGCCGACGATGCCGGAGAGGACGTCGCCCGTGCCCGCGGTAGCGAGTCGGGTCGAGCCCGAGGTCGACACCAGCGATCGACCGTCGGGCGCGGCCACGACGGTCGTCGAGCCCTTCAGCAGCACCACAGCACCGGTGCGCCGGGACAGGTCGCGTGCCGCGCCGATCCGGTCGGGTGCCGGGGCGGCGCCTGCCAGGCGCTCGTACTCGCCGGCGTGGGGCGTCAGCACCACGGAGGTCGAGCGGCCGGCGACCAGAGTGGCGACTTCTTCGGCCCGGCCCAGCACGTTGAGCCCGTCGGCGTCGACGAGCACGGGAACAGGGCACTCGGCGACCAGACGGCGGACGGCCGACGCCGCGGCCTCCGAACGTCCCAGACCCGGCCCCATCACCAGCGCCCGGCAGCGTCCGACGACGGCGAGCACATCGGCGTCCCAACCTTCGGGCGGCAGCCCGTGGGCGACCACCTCGCTGCTCGGCAGGTCCCGAGGTCCGGCGCCGGGCACGCCGAGCTGGAGCATCCCCGCCCCCGCCCGCATCGCCGCCAACGAGCAGAAGGTCGCCGAGCCCATCATCCCGGGTGACCCGGCGGCGACGTAGACGGCCGTCTCCCACTTGTGCGTGTCCCGAGGGCGCCTGGGCAGCTGGGCGGCCACGTCGGCATCCTCCACCACGTGGACACGGGCGCGGCTGACGTCCAGGCCGATGTCGACGACCTCGACCGAACCCGACCGCGCCGGTCCTTCGCCGAGCAGCAGCCCTGGCTTGAGGGCGGCGAAGGTCACCGTGCCGTCGGCCCGCACCGCACCGGAGGCCGCCTCTCCGGTGTCGCCGTCGACCCCCGACGGGATGTCGACGGCCACGACGAGCGCGCCCGCCGGCACCTCGGGCGCCCGGTACTCCCCCCGAAATCCCGTGCCGTAGGCGGCGTCGACTACGACGTCGCAGGGCGCCAGGCCCTCCCCGGCCGCTCCTGCATCGACCACCCTGACCCCGACCCCGCGCCGACGGAGCCGGCCGGCCGCGACCCGGCCGTCATCTCCGTTGTGGCCCTTACCGGCCACGACGACGACCCGACGCCCGTACGAGCCGCCGAGGTGTCGGAGGACGGACCGGGCCACCGCCGCTCCCGCCCGGTCGACGAGCGTGTCCACGCTCACACGCTGCTGCGCCTCGGCGTCGATCCCCTTCATCTCCTCGACGGTCACGACGGGCTTCATCCTCGGCCCGCCGGATCGCCGGCCGAGTCGACGGGCCGGCCTCCCGGGCCGGCCGTGTCGACGGGCCGGCCTCCCGGGCCGGCCGTGTCGACGGGCCGGCCTCTTGGGCCGGCCAGAGCGAGCACCACCGCCTCGGCCATCAGGTCGGTGTGGGTGATCGACACCCGCCAGGCCGTGACCTCCAGGCGCCCGGCCAGCTCGGATGCCTTCCCGACCACGGAGAGCGCGGGCGCGCCACCGGGCCGGCGTACCACCTCGACGTCGTGGAAGGCGAAGGCGCCGAGGCCGACGCCCAGCGACTTCATGGCCGCCTCCTTCACGGCGAAGCGGGCGGCAAGCCTGGGCGCGGGGTCGGCGAAGCGGGCCGCGTACGCCAGCTCGCCGTCGGTGAACAGCCGCCCTCGCAAACCCGGCCGGCGCTCGAGCGCCCGGCGGAACCTCGGCACCTCCACGGCGTCGATCCCGATCCCCACGCCCTCGATCGCAGCCCCCGACGGGGTCATCACTCGACGGTGACGGTCTTGGCCAGGTTGCGCGGACGGTCGACATCGTTGCCTCGCGCCGTGGCCAGTGCGTAGGCGAAGAGCTGGAGGGGCACGACGTCCACGACGGGCTGGAACAGCTCGTGGCCGGCGTAGGGCACGGTCAGCACGTGGTCGGCGAGCGCCCGCACGTGGGCGTCGTCGGCGTCCTCGTCGTCGACCAGGGCGACGACGATCGCCCCTCGGGCCTTGACTTCCTGCATGTTGGCCAGCAGCTTGTCCCGCAGCCGGCTGCGGGTGGCGATGGCCACGACCACCACGCCCGGCTCGATGAGCGCGATCGGGCCGTGCTTGAGCTCGCCGGCCGGATAGCCCTCTGCCCGGAGGTAACTGATCTCCTTGAGCTTGAGAGCGCCCTCCAGGGCCATGGCGTTTCCCACACCGCGGCCGATGAAGAAGAAGTCCCGCACCCCCTCGACCTGCCGGGCCACCTCCGTCACCGCCGGGGCGGTGTCGATGGCGGCCTGGACGCGCTCGGGCAGGCGCTGGAGGCACTCGAGCTGGAGCGCCACCTCCTCGGGGTAGTACTTGCCGCGCACCTGGGCCAGGTACAGCGCAAGGACGTGCATGGCCACCAGCTGGGCCACGTGGCACTTGGTCGAGGCCACCGCGATCTCCGGTCCGGCCCGCGTGTAGAGAGTGGCGTCGGCATCCCGACCGAGCGACGAGTCCACCACGTTGGTGACGGCGAGCACCCGCGCCTTGCTCATGGCCTTGGTGTGGGCGACGGCCTCCATCGTGTCCAGCGTCTCGCCCGACTGGCTGATGGCCACCACCAGGCTGGACGAGTCGAGCACCGGATCGCGGTAGCGGAACTCGCTGGCGATCTCGAGCTCGGTGGGCAGCTGGGCGAAGTGCTCGATGGACAGTCGCCCCACCATCCCGGCGTGGTAGCTCGAGCCGGTGGCGACGACGAAGACCTTGTCGATCTGGCGCACGTCATCGTCAGAAAGCCGCATCTGGTCGAGCACGAGTCGCCCACCCACGACGCGGCCCAGCAGCGTGTCGCGCACGGCCGCCGGCTGCTCGTGGATCTCCTTCATCATGAAGTCGGGGTACCCGCCCTTCTCGGCCGCCTCGAGGTCCCAGCTGACCTCTCGGGCGACCAGGTCGACCTCCCGACCAGCCAGGTCGGTGACCCGGACGTCGCCGGGACGGACCTCGACGACACGGTCGTTGTCGATGACGTAGAAGGTGTCGGCCCGGCCGTGGATGGCGGGGATGTCGGAGGCCAGCAGCCCGGTGCCGTCGGTCTGGCCGGCGACGAGCGGCGAGCCGCGGCGGGCGCCGACGATGAGCTCGGGCTCGTCGGCGTGGATGACAGCCAGGGCGAACTTGCCCTGGACCTCGGCCAATGCGGCGCGCACGGCGTCGGCCAGACCCAGACCGTCGCGCTTGCGGGCCGCGATCAGGTGCGCCAGCACCTCGGTGTCGGTGTCACTGGTCAGCTCGTCGCCGCCCTGGGGCAGCATCCGGGCCAGCTCCCGGTAGTTCTCGATGATCCCGTTGTGGGCGAGGGCCAGGCGACCGGTGGCATCGGCGTGCGGGTGGGCGTTGGGCTCCGTCGGCGCCCCGTGGGTCGCCCACCGTGAGTGGCCGATGCCGGTGCTGGCGGGGGGGGCGTCGCCCACTGCCTCGGTCAGCTCGGCCACGCTCTTGTTGCCGCCGGCCCGCCGGCGGCGCCACACCCCGCCGTCGGCCAGCAGCGCCACACCGGCCGAGTCGTAGCCGCGATACTCGAGGCGTGCCAGCCCCTCGAGGAGGACAGGCAGCACGGGGGACGATCCGGTGGCGCCGATGATGCCGCACATGGGCTAAAGGCTACGGCGTCCGGTCACCGGCGTCCCCCAGCTGGCGGCGCACGGCGCCGCACAGCCGGTCGACGGCGGCGCGGGCCTGCTCGGCGCTCTGGGCCTCGACCATCACCCGTACCACCGGCTCGGTGCCGCTCGCCCGGAGCAGGACCCGACCAGCGCGGCCCAGCTCGGCCTCGACCGCGGCCACTTCGTTCCACACGGCACCGGCCGACGCCAGCTGCTCGGGCTCGGCCACGGCCACGCTGACCAGCTCCTGCGGAAGGCGGGTCATGGCCTCGCCCGCCAGCTCGGCCAGGGACCGGGCCCGGCGCCGCAACAGATCGAGGAGCTGCAGGCCGGTCAGGATCCCGTCGCCGGTGGTTGCCAGCCGTCGGAAGATGATGTGACCCGACTGCTCCCCGCCCAGGGTGTAGCCACCCTCCTCGATGGCGGCCAGGACGTGGCGGTCGCCCACGGTGGTCTGGCACACCCGGATGCCTCTTTCCTCGAGGGCGAGCAGCATCCCGAGGTTGGTCATGACCGTCACCACCACCGTGTCCGAGGCGAGGAGGCCGCGCTCCTGGAGATCCACGGCGAACAGGGCCATGAGATGGTCACCGTCGACGAGGGTGCCGGTGTGGTCGACGGCCAGCACGCGGTCGGCATCGCCGTCGAAGGCCAGCCCCACGTCGGCCCCGGCCGCGACGACGGCGCGCTGGAGCGCCTCGGGGTGGGTCGAGCCGCAGCCGTCGTTGATGTTCGTCCCGTCAGGGGCATCGGCGATCACGCTCACGTCGGCGCCCAACCGGGCGAGGACAGACGGGCCGACACCGCTGGCGGCGCCGCTGGCGCAGTCCAGCACGCAGCGAAGGCCGTCGAGTCGCCGGCCCTCGAGCGCGGCGACGAGGTGGTCGCTGTACTCGTCGACTCCCGCCGGGTGGGGGTCGATGCGGCCCACCGACGCCCCCACCACCGTCTTGACGTCGGGCGACGAGAGCGATGCGGTCCCGCGCGATGCGGCGGGCTCGCCGGCCAGCCGGGCCAGCTCGGCCTCCAGGGCCCGCTCGACGGGGTCGGACAGCTTGGTCCCCCCGGCCGCGAAGAGCTTGACGCCGTTGTCGGGGAACGGGTTGTGCGAGGCGGAGATCATCGCCGCCGGGAGCTGGCGCGTCGCCGAGAGCCAGGCCACGCCCGGCGTGGGGATGACGCCGACATCGGCCACGCGCACCCCTTCGCTGGCCAGCCCGGCACCCAGCGCGGCCTGCAGCAGCGGGCCCGAGAGCCGCGTGTCCCGGCCGACGATGAACTCCGGAGCCGGAATGACGCGTGCGGCGGCCCGTCCGAGGGCGAGGACCAGCTCAGGGGTGAGCTCGGCGTTGGCGACGCCGCGGAGCCCGTCGGTGCCGAACTTCAGGCTCAAGCGGGACTACCGCTTCGAGTACTGGGGCGCCTTGCGGGCCTTCTTCAGGCCGTACTTCTTGCTCTCCTTCTCCCTGGCGTCGCGCGTCAGGAACCCAGCGCGCTTGAGGGGCACTCGCAGGTCACCGTCCAGCTCGGCCAGAGCCCGTGCAATCCCGAGACGGAGAGCACCGGCCTGGCCGGAGGTGCCACCACCCCCGATGGTCGCGTCGATGTCGTAGACGTCCGCCGCCGTCGCCAGCCGCAACGGCTCCGTGGCGATCATGCGGTGGGTCGCCGAGGGGAAGTACTCCTCGATCGGACGCCGGTTGATCTTGATGGTCCCGGCTCCGGACCGGAAGCGCACGCGCGCCACCGCCGCCTTGCGGCGACCGGTGGTCTTGATGAGGGGCTGGGGCATGGTCGGTCTCCTCAGGCCGGGCGGGACCGGGCGGCCTCCAGCGGCAGGGGCTGGGGGTCCTGGGCGGTGTGCGGGTGGGCGGGGCCGGCGTAGACCTTGAGCTTCTTCAACGTGCGCCGACCGAGCGGCCCCTTCGGCAGCATGCCGCGCACCGCCCGGCGGACGGTCTCTTCGGGCCTGGTGGCCAGCAGCTCGGCATAGGTGCGGCTCGTCAGGCTCCCGGGGTGGCCGCTGTGGCGGTAGTAGAGCTTCTTGGCGGCCTTGTCTGACGTCATGACGACCTTCGCCGCGTTGACGATCACCACGTGGTCACCCATGTCGAAGTGGGGTGCGAACCGGGGCTTGTGCTTGCCCCGCAGGACCCGCGCCACCTCGGCGCACATGCGGCCGAGCACCAGTCCGTCGGCGTCGACGACGTGCCAGGCGCGGTCGACGTCGCTGGGCTTCGGTGAGTAGGTACGCACGAGACGCTCTTCCAGGAATTCCGGCAATCGGGAGACACGGGCCGCGCCGATGCGGCGTCGGACCGGCAGACCAGGTTAGATCGGCGCCCGGATACCGGCAAACGGGCGGTCCTGGCGGCGGCGGCGCTGTCCCGGGCTGGCTGCCACAGACGCCCCATTAGGCTTGCGCTGGCGTGATCGACCTGCGCGACATCGAAGACGCCCGGGCGACCGTCACGCCGGTCCTCCGGGTGACGCCGGTGACGCATTCGCACTCGCTCTCCGAGCTGGCTGGCCGCGAGGTCCTGCTGAAGGGCGAGCAGCTGCAGCGGACCGGCTCGTTCAAGATCCGCGGCGCCCGCAACTTCGTGGCCCACCTGGAGGAGGCGGAGGGTCCGAGGCCGGAGGTCGTCGCCGCCTCGGCCGGCAACCACGCCCAGGGTGTCGCCCTCGCCGCCCGCCTGTCGGGCCTCCCAGCCACCATCTTCATGCCCGCCAACGCGGCGCTGCCCAAGGTCGAGGCGACGCGGTCCTACGGAGCGACGGTGCTCCTCGACGGTGCCGTCGTGGACGACGCCATGGCCGCCGCCCGCGACCACGCCGAGCGGACCGGTGCCGTGCTGGTGCCGCCTTTCGACGATCCTCTCGTCGTGGCCGGGCAGGGCACCGTCGGTCTCGAGCTCGCCGAGCAGGCGCCGGAGGCCTCGGTGGTGGTCGTCCCGGTCGGAGGGGGCGGGCTGGTCGCCGGGGTGGCGACCGCCCTGGCCCACACCCGCCCTCAGGTGAGGGTCGTCGGTGTCGAGGCGGCAGGAGCGGCGGCCATGCGGGCGTCGCTCGACGCCGGACGGTGCGTGACCCTCGACAACGTGGCCACCATGGCCGACGGCATCGCCGTGCGCTGCGTATCCGATCTCACGCTCGCGCACGCCCAGGCCTACGTGGACGACGTCGTCACCGTGACCGAGGAGGAGATCAGCCGGGCCCTCCTCCTGCTGGTGGAGCGGGCCAAGGTCGTCGTCGAGCCCGCCGGGGCGGTGGCCCTGGCAGCCATCCTGGCCGGTCGGGTGCGGGGTGCGGGCCCGGCGCTCGCCGTGCTCTCGGGTGGCAACGTCGATCCCCTGGTGCTCACCAAGCTCATAGACCGCGGCCTCTCTGCGGCCGGCCGCTACCTGCTGCTGCGGATCGTGCTCAGCGACCGTCCCGGCGCCCTGGCCGCCCTCACCGACGCCGTCGCCAAGATGCGGCTCAACGTGCTGTCGGTCGAGCACCATCGGGCCGGCCTCGACCTGGATGTGGACGAGGTCGAGGTCCTCTTGACGGTGGAGACGCGCGACCCCTCCCATCGCCACGAGGTCGTGCACAGCCTTCGGGACCAGGGGTTCAACGTGGCGCTGGCCGCCGAGCCGGCCGATCAGGCCACCCGGCCGTCGTCGACGTAGGACACGGCCCACAGGCACAGGCCGTGGGGCGGCGCGGGCGACCCGGCGAGGGCGCGATCGCAGGATCGCAGGATCCACGCCAGGTCTCCGGCCCGCTTTCGACCCCGGCCCACCTCGACCAGGGTGCCCACCACGGAGCGGACCATCTGATGGCAGAAGGCGGCCGCCTCGATCTCGAAGCGCAGCAGGTCGCCCTCTCCCAGAGGACGGCCGCCTCGGGTCCAGCGGGCGTCGTGCACGCGGCGTACGAGCGATCCACCGTCCGGAGGGCGCCGGCAGAAGGTCGAGAAGTCGTGCTCGCCGAGCAGCGGATCGGTGGCCTGCTCCATGGCCCGGAGGTCGAGCGGGTCCTCGACGTGCCAGGCGGTGGCGGCGAGGAAGGGATCGGGCGTCGGCCCGTTGAGCACGCTGTAGACGTAGCGGCGTGACGCCGCCGAGCGGCGGGCGTCGAAGCCGGGCGGGGCGACCCGGGCGTCGCGCACGACGATGGCCGGCGCCAGCATGGCGTTGCACGATCGAACCAGCGCGTCGAGATCGAGCCTGCCCCGAGCCGGGGCCAGCTCGGCGTGGACCACCTGGCCCCAGGCGTGGACCCCGGCGTCGGTCCGTCCCGCGCAGGTCAGGCTCACCTGGTGGCCGATGACCTTCTCGATGGCCTCGCTCAGGGTCCCGCCCACCGTGGTCTGGCCGGGCTGGGCGGCGAAGCCGTGGAATCCGGTCCCCTCGTAGGCGACCGTGAGCCGGATGCGCACCGGGGCCCCACTCTCGGGTGGTGCCGCGGGCCGCGTCGTCGAACCGGCCTCCCGAGCCGGCTCCTCCGGCCCGAAGAGCGTCAAACGAGCTCGATGCGGGCCATGGGGGCGTTGTCCCCATGACGCGGACCGAGCTTGAGGATGCGGGTGTAGCCCCCCGGACGGTCGGTGTAGCGGGGCCCGATCTCCTCGAACAGCTTGTTGGCCATGTCCTTGTCCCTGATGAGCGCCACGACCTGGCGCTGATGATGGACGCCACCCTTGCGGGCCTTGGTGATGACCTTCTCGACCACCGGCCGCATGGCTTTGGCCTTGGACTCGGTGGTCACCAGGGCCTCGGCGGCCACCAGCGACGCCACCAGGTTGCCGAGCATGGCCTTCTGATGGGCGGCGCCGCCGCCGAGGCGGCGGCCCTTGGTAGGGGTGCCCTGCACCTCAGTCCTCCTTGGTGCGCAGCGACAGGCCCCGCTCGTCCAGGCGCTGGATGACCTCGTCGAGGGACTTCTGCCCGAAGTTGGTGATGGCGAGCAGATCGTCGTGGGTGCGCTCGACCAGCTCGCCGATGCTGTTCACCTGGGCCCGCTTCAAGCAGTTGCGGGGCCGCTCGGAGAGGTCGAGGTCTTCGATGGGAAGGTCGAGGTCGGGAGAGCCGCTGGTCATGGTGCTCACGTCGCCGAGCTCGAGACCCTGGGGATTCTCGCTCATGTCCGCCACCAGGCCGACAAGGGACCGCAGGGTCTCGCCTGCCGACGCCAGGGCGTCCCGCGACGAGATCGAGCCGTCGGTCTCGATGTCGAGGACGAGGAGGTCGAAGTTGGTCGACTGCTCGACCCGGGTGGGCTCGATCGTGAAGGCGACCCTGCGAACGGGCGAGAAGATCGAGTCCACCGGGATGACGCCGATGGTCGAGGTGCGCTTGTTGAGCTCGGCCGAGACGTAGCCGCGGCCCCGCTCGACGGTGACGTCCATGGCCAGCCGGCCCTTCGGGTCCAGCGTGGCGAGGGTCAGCTCGGGGTTCAGCACCTCGACGTCAGCCGGCGTCTGCAGCTCCCCGGCCGTGACGGTGGCCGGCCCGCGGACGTCCAGGCGGAGCGTGACGGGCTCGTCGGACTCGACCCGGAGGACGACGTCCTTCAGGTTGAGGATGATGTCGGTGACATCCTCCTTCACGCCCGGAAGAGTGGTGAACTCGTGGAGGGCGTCGTCGAAGCGGACCTGGGTGACGGCCGCTCCTGGGATCGACGAGAGCAGGGTCCGCCGCAGCGTGTTGCCCATGGTGTGGCCGAACCCCGGCTCCAGGGGTCCGATAGCGAAGCGCTGGCGGCCGTTCTCCTCCTCCTCGAGCGGCTCCACGGTCGGGCGTTGGATGATGAGCATTGCGACGATGACTCCTTGACGCTGGTGGTGCTACTTGGAGTACAGCTCGATGATGAGCTGCTCTCGCACGGGCACGTCGATGTGCTCCCTGAGTGGCAGGCTCCGCACGGTGACCCGGAGGCCGCCATCTTCGGCCTCCAGCCAGGGTGGGACCTGGCGGTCCAGGGTGTCGACGTTGTGACGGATGACGATGAACCGGCGGGCGCGCTCGGCCAGGGTCACGGCATCCCCCTGGCGCACCTGGTAGCTCGGGATGGTGACCCGCTTGCCGTTGACCTGCACGTGCCCGTGGCGGACGAGCTGGCGGGCCTGGGCCCGGCTGGCACCCCAGCCGGCCCGGTAGACGACGTTGTCGAGGCGCAGCTCGAGCATGCGCAGGAGGTTCTCGCCGGTGATCCCCGACTGGTGCGTGGCCTGCTCGTAGACCTTCACGAACTGCTTCTCGAGCACGCCGTAGATGCGACGAGCCTTCTGCTTCTCACGCAGCTGGGCCAGGTACTCCGAGCCCTGGCGGACGCGGTCACGGCCGTGCTCCCCGGGAGGGTAGGGCCGGCGCTCGATCGGGCACTTCATCGAGTCGCACTTGGGTCCCTTCAGGAACAGCTTCATCTTCTCCCGGCGGCACAAGCGGCAGACGGGGCCGGTGTATCGGGCCATGGGGTGGGGTGCTCTCCTCCTCGTCCTGTACCGGGGCCTATCGAGCCTCGGGGCGGGTCACACCCGCCGCCGCTTCTTGGGCCGGCAACCGTTGTGGGGGATGGGGGTGACGTCCTTGATACCGGCCACCTCGATGCCGGTGTTGGTGAGGGACCGGATGGCGGTCTCCCGTCCCGAGCCCGGCCCCTTCACCAGCACGTCGACCTTGCGCACGCCGTGCTCCATGGCCCGACGGGCGCAGGCCTCGGCCGCCAACTGGGCGGCGAAGGGTGTGGACTTGCGGGAGCCCTTGAAGCCGACGTTGCCCGCCGACGCCCAGGCCAGGACGTTGCCCTCGGGATCGGTGATCGACACGATCGTGTTGTTGAACGAGCTCTTGATGTGGGCCACCCCGTAAGCGACGTTCTTGCGCTCGCGGCGGCGGGGCCGCCGCCCTCCTGGCTTGGGCTTGGGCATCAGTGCTTGCGAACCTTCTTCTTGCCGGCGACGGTCTTCTTGGGTCCCTTGCGGGTGCGGGCGTTGGTGTGGGTGCGCTGGCCGTTGACCGGAAGGCCGCGTCGGTGACGGACCCCCTGGTAGGAGCCGATCTCCATCTTGCGCTTGATGTCCTGGGCGACGTCTCGACGCAGGTCGCCCTCGACCTTCAGGTTGGCGTCCACCCAGGACCGCAGGCGACCCACCTCTTCGTCGGTGAGATCCCGCACCCGGGTGTCGCTGTCGATCCCCGTGGCGTCACAGACCTGGTGGGCGGCGGTCCGACCCACGCCGTAGATGTAGGTAAGGGAGACCTCGAGCCGCTTCTCCCTGGGGATGTCGACTCCCGAGATGCGCGCCATGGCTAGCCCTGCCTCTGCTTGTGACGGGGATTGGTGCAGATGACCATCACCCGCCGGTGGCGGCGGATCACCTTGCACTTCTCACAGATTGGTTTGACGCTGGGTCGTACCTTCATATCCTGCTCACTTGTAGCGATAGGTGATCCTGCCCCTCGACAGATCGTAGGGCGTGATCTCCACCTGGACACGGTCTCCGGGCAGGATGCGGATGCGATGCATTCGCATCTTTCCCGAGCTGTGGGCGAGCACCTTGTGCCCGTTCTCCAACTCGACTCGGAACATAGCGTTGGGGAGCGGCTCGACAACCGTCCCTTCGAGCACGATCGCGTCCTCTTTGGGCTTGGGCAGATGATCCTCCTACGGATGCGGCAATGGTCAGGTGTGCTTGGGAAGGGCCGGCCGGCAACCGGCCGAACGTTGGACGAGGGCTGGTCGGACGAGCGAGCACGAAGCCCCGGAGACTGGCTGCCCATCCCGAAGCCCGGACCCGGAAACCCCGAGGCCCCGGCCAATCTGACATCTTAGCATGTCAGTACACGGTGAGCACCTCCGGACCGTCGTCGGTGATGGCGATGCTGTGCTCGAAATGGGCCGAGCGCCGCCCGTCGGCGGTCACGACGCTCCAGCCGTCGCCCAGCAGCTGGGTGGCGGCGCCGCCGGCGTTCACCATGGGCTCCACGGCGAAGACGTTGCCCACCTTGAGCTTGGGCCCCGGACTGCCGGGCCAGTAGTTGGGGACCTGGGGCTCCTCGTGCATGGCCGTGCCGATGGCGTGCCCGACGTACTCCCGCACGACCGAGAAGCCCGCCTTCTCCACCACCGTCTGCACGGCCCTGCCGATGTCGTGGAGCCGGTTGCCCTCCCGCATCTGGTCGATCCCGGCCCACAGGCTCTGCTCGGTCACCTGCATGAGGGCCTCGTCCGCCGGTGTGACCTTGCCGATGGCCATGGTGAAGGCGGCGTCTGCGTGGTAGCCCTCCACGATGGCGCCGCAGTCGATGGACAGGATGTCGCCCTCGGCCAGCCGGTAGTCGCCAGGGATTCCGTGGACGATCATGTCGTTCGGCGAGGTGCAGATGACCGCCGGGAAGCCGTGGTAGTTGAGGAAGTTCGAGCGGGCTCCTCGGCGCTCCAGCACGTCGACGGCCACCGCGTCCAGGTCGGCCGTGGTCACTCCCGGCCGGGCGGCCGCCCGCGTCCGGTCGTGCATCTCGGCCACGATGCGGCCCGCTTGGCGCATCTTGGCGATCTCCTCGGTGCTGCGTCTCATCTGGAGCGCTCCCGCGGCCTCATCTGGAAACCTCCCACGTCCTCACGGTCGGCGCCCCAGGGTGTACTCGCGGCGCTGGTCGACCACGCGCACCATGCCGGAGGTGATCTCGTCGGGATCGCCCACCCCGTCCACCACGGACAGGATGTCGCGCTCGGCGTACCAGTCGACGAGCGGCCGGGTCTCTCGCTCGTAGAGATCGAGGCGGCGGCGGATGGCCGCCTCGGTGTCGTCCTCGCGCTGGACGACCTCGCCGCCGCAGATGTCGCAGGTCCAGTTCAGCCGGGGCGGGCTGTCGACGCTGTAGTTGGCCCCGCAGTCGATGCACACCCGCCGGCCCGCCAGGCGGTGGAGCACCACCTCGGTGGGGACCTCGAGATTGACCACCAGCTCGATCTCGTCGGGCGCCAGCAGCTCCGCCAGACCCTTGGCCTGATGCACCGTCCGCGGGAAGCCATCGAGCACGAAGCCCCGAGCTTTGGTGTCGTCGAGGCTGAGGCGCTCGGCCACCAGCCCCATCACGACCTCGTCGGGAACGAGCTCGCCTGCATCCATGTACTCCTTCGCCTTCTCACCCAGCTCCGAGCGCGACTTCACCGCCGCGCGGAACATGTCGCCGGTGGAGATATGGGGCACGACGTAGTGGCGGGACAGCCGCACGCACTGCGTGCCCTTCCCTGCGCCCTGCTTGCCGAGGATGATCAGCCGGGCGCCCGGTACCACCTGCGCTCCCGAACAAGGAGGCTCGCCACTATTTCAGGAAGCCCTCGTAGTTGCGCATCATGAGCTGGCTGTCGATCTGCTTCATCGTCTCCAGGGCGACGCCGACGGCGATGAGCAGCGTCGTGCCGGCGAAGGGAAACTTGGTGATACCCCAGACGGCCAGCGCGATCGACGGAAGCAGGGCCACGAAGGCCAGGAACATCGACCCAGGCAGGGTGATGCGGTTGAGGATCCCGGCCAGGTACCGCTCGGTGGGGAATCCGGGCCGGATGCCGGGGATGTAGCCGCCCTGTTTTCGGATGACGTCGGCCTGCTGATGCGGATCGAAGGTGATGGTGACGTAGAAGTAGGTGAACAGGATGATGAGCACCCCGTACAGGCCGATGTAGTAGAAGCTCGTCGGCTGCACCAGGTGGTTGTTGATGAAGTTGCGCAGCGAGTGCCACGGGACCACATTCGACAGCAGGACGGGGAAGTAGAGCACCGAGCTGGCGAAGATGATCGGGATGACCCCCGCCTGGTTGACCTTGAGTGGGATGTAGGTGCTCTGGCCGCCGTACATGCGCCGGCCGGTGACCCGTTTGGCGAAGGTGACGGGGATCCGGCGCTGGCCCTGCTCGACGAAGACGATGGCCACGAGCAGCACGAGGGCGAGGGCCAGGACGATCCCGAACTTCAACCGGCCTCCCTCGGCCAGGATCACCGCTCCCCCTGAGGGGATGCTGGCCACCACGTTGGCGAAGATGAGGATCGACATGCCCTGGCCGATCCCCCGCTGGGTGATGAGCTCGGCCAGCCACATCACGAAGGCCGTGCCCGCGGTGAGCGTGAGGACGATGAACAGCACCCGGGGAACGGTGAACTTCGGAATGAGGTCGATGTTCTGGCCGTTGCCCAGTAGCCCCCCGCCGCCACCGTGGAACACGAAGGCCAGTCCGGTGGACTGCATCAGGGCCAGGGCCACGGTCAGGTAGCGGGTGACCTGGGTCAGCTTGCGCTGGCCGACCGCCCCCTGGTCCCGCCACTCCTCCAGCTTGGGGATCACCGTCACGAGCAGCTGGATGATGATCGAGCTGGTGATGTAGGGCATGATCCCCAGCCCGAAGACGGCGAACCGGGTCAGCGCCCCGCCGGAGAACAGGTTGAGGAAGCCCAGGACCCCCCCGGCCTTGGCCTGCTGCTCCAGCTGCTGGACGGCGCTGAAGCTGATGCCCGGCACCGGCACGTTGGCCCCGAACTGGTACAGCGAGATGATGAGCAGGGTGAAGAGGACCTTGTTCCGCAGGTCGGGAACCTTGAACATGTTCTTGAGGCTGGAGAGCATGAAGGCTCCTCGTCCTGCGAACTGCTCAGCGGTTGGTCAGGGCGTTGCCCTTCGCCGGCGGACGACCGCCACCGAAGGGGGGTGGGATGACCCTCACGGTACCGCCTGCTGCGGTGATGGCCGCCTCGGCCGGGGCCGAGAAGGCGTGCGCATCGACCCGCAGGGCCCGGTGGATCTCGCCCCCACCCAGGATCTTGACCAGCCCCCGCTTGTGGACCAAACCGGCGGCGCGGAGGGTCTCGGGGTTCACCTCGTCGGCCTCGATGGCGTCCAACGCGGTGAGGTTGACCACGTTGTACTCGACCCGGAACGGGTTCTTGAAGCCTTTGAGCTTGGGGATCCGCTGGGTCAGGGGCAGCTGGCCACCCTCGAAGCCCGGCTTCACCGTGTCGCGGGCCCGCTGGCCCTTCATACCCCGTCCGGCGGTCTTGCCGCCCTTGCCGGCGATGCCCCGGCCGACCCGCCGGCGGGGACGCGTGGCCCCCGGTGCGGGCTTGAGGTCGTGCAGCTTCATCGGGTGGCTCCTTCGCCGTCGTCGCCGTCGGGCGGCGCGGGCGCCACCGTCACGAGATGGGGGACCCGGGCGATCATCCCCCGGATCTCGGGTCGGTCGGGCAGCACCGAGTGGTGCCCGATCCGGCGGAGCCCGAGCGCCCGCAGAGTGCCGCGATGCTTGGGCTTGCTCCCGATGGCCGACCGCACCTGGGTGACGACCAGTTGCGTCGGAGCATCGGCTTTGGCACGGGCCCGAGGGGCGCTCTTTCCGGAGACCATGGCCTATGCCACCTCGGTGGGCACGTGGCCGCCGCGCTGACGCTCCTGGTAGGCCTTGAGCATGCCGGAGGGGCTGATCTCCTCGGGCGACAGGCCCCGCAGCCGGGCCACCTCGTCCGGTCGCTTCAGCGACTTCAGCCCGGCGATGGTGGCGTGCGCCACGTTGATCCCGTTGGAGGAGCCGAGCGACTTGGCCAGGATGTCGTGGATGCCCGCCATCTCGAGGATGGCCCGGGCGGCGCCCCCGGCGATCACCCCGGTCCCCGGTGCGGCCGGCTTGAGGAGGACCCGCCCGGCCCCGCTCTCGCCGATGGTGGGATGCGTGATGGTGGACCCGGCCAGGGCCACGTCGAAGAGGTTCTTCTTGGCTTCGTCGATGCCCTTCTGCACGGCCAGGCCGGCCTCCTTGGCCTTGCCGTAGCCCAGGCCCACCTTGCCATTGCCGTCGCCGATGACCATGAGGGCGGTGAAGGAGAAGCGCCGTCCTCCTTTCACCACCTTGGCCACTCGGTTCACCTTGATGGTCCGCTCTTCGTACTGTGACTCGGGCATCGTCCTAGAACTCCAATCCGGTTTGGCGGACGGCATCGGCGACGGCCGCCACCCGTCCGTGGTACAGGAATCCGCCCCGGTCGAAGACCACCTGGGTCACGCCGGCCGCACGGGCCCTGCTCCCGAGCAGCTGACCCACCGCGGTGGCGGCCGTCACGTTCGCCGTGGCCTGCCCGCGCAGCTCGGCCTCGAGCGTCGAGGCGGCCGCAAGCGTGCGGCCGTTGAGATCGTCGATGACCTGGGCCGAGATGTGGCGGTTCGAACGGAACACGGCCAGCCGGGGTCGCTCGGGGGTACCCCGCACCTTCTTGCGGACCCGGCGGTGGCGGCGCCGTCGCAGGTCGTCGCGATAGCTGGCGCCGTCCATCACTTCGCTGCCTTCCCGGCCTTGCGGACCACCCGCTCGCCGCGGTAGCGGACGCCCTTGCCCTTGTAGGGCTCGGGCTTGCGGATCATGCGGATGGTGGCCGCCACCTGGCCGACGAGCTCCTTGTCGATGCCCCGCACCGTGATGCGGGTGGGCGCAGGGACCTCGAAGGAGATGCCCTCCGGCGCGTCCACTCGCACCGGATGGCTGAAGCCGAGGGCCAGCTCCAGCTGGTCCGATCCTCGGGCGTTCGCCCGGTAGCCGACCCCGACGATCTCGAGATCCTTGGTGAACCCTGTCGTAACGCCAGCGACCATGTTGTTGACCAGAGAGCGAGTTAGCCCGTGCAGTGCCCGGCTGTGACGCTGGTCGTCGGGGCGCTCCACGAGCAGGGTGGAGTCCTCCTGACGAAGGGTGATGTCGCCAGGGAGGGTGCGCGCCAGCACGCCCTGAGGGCCGGTCACCCTCACCTCGCGACCGCTCACGGCCACCTCGACACCATCGGGCACGGATATGGGAGCGCGTCCGACTCTCGACATCAGCCCACCCCCTGCCGGGCCCACGGGCCGGCCTCCCGGGCCGGCGGTGCCCACGGGCCGGCCTCCCGGGCCGGCGGTGCCATGTCCTTCGGAGAACCAGTCACCTTCGCCCTCACCACACGTAACAGAGCACCTCACCACCGACCCGGCGCTTGCGCGCCTCCCGGTCGGTCATGAGTCCCTGGCTCGTCGACAGCACGGCCACGCCGAGACCACCGAGCACCCGCGGCAGCTTGTCGGCCCGGGTGTAGACCCGCAGGCCCGGCTTGGACACCCGCCGCAGACCCGAGATGGTCCGGTCCCGCTCCGGCGTGTACTTCATCTTGATCTCGAGCACCCGGCCGGGACGGCTGGGATGGTCACCGGACTCGTAGCCGGCGATGTAGCCCTCGCGCTGGAGGATGTCGGCGAGCGACTCCTTGAGCTTCGACCCGGGCATCGCCACCGTGTCGTGCATGGCCACATTGGCGTTGCGGATACGGGTCAGCATGTCGGCTATGGGGTCCATCATGGTCACGGTTGCCGTCCTCCTCTCACCAGCTCGCCTTGGTCACACCGGGCACCTCGCCGTTGTGCACCATCTCCCGAAGACAGATCCGGCACAGCCCGAACTTGCGAAGCACGGCCTTGGGCCTCCCGCACCGCCGGCACCGGGTGTAGGCCCTGACCTTGAACTTGGGCTTGCGCTGCTGCTTCTGGATGAGTGCCTTCTTGGCCATGATGTTCGTTACTGCCCCTCACGTCTGAACGGGAAGCCGAAGGCCGTCAGTAGGGCGAGCCCTTCGGCATCGGTACGGGCGGTGGTGACGATGGTGATGTCCATACCTCTGGTGGTGTCGATGCTGTCGTAATCGATCTCGGGGAAGATCAGCTGCTCGGTAACGCCGAAGGTGTAGTTGCCCCGGCCATCGAAGGACTGGGGCGACAGACCCCGGAAGTCCCGGACCCGGGGGATCGCCAGGCTGACCAGCCGGTCGAAGAACTCCCACATCCGGTCGCCCCGGAGGGTGACCTTGCAGCCGATGGCGTTGCCCTCCCGCAGCTTGAAGCCGGCGATCGAGTGTCGGGCCCGCGTCACAAGCGGCTTCTGTCCGGTGATGGTCGACAGGTCGCGTACAGCGCCCTCGAGCAAGGAGGCCTGCTGGGTGGCCCGCCCCACGCCCATGTTGATGACGATCTTGGACAGCTTCGGCACCTCCATCACATTGGAGAGGCCGAGGGACGTCTTCAGCTGGTCCCGGATCTCTGCCCCGTACCGCGTGCGCAGCCGGGGTCGCTCCCGCGTCGTCACTGTGGCTTGATCGGTCACAGGTCATTCCCGCACTTGCGGCACACCCGCACCTTGCGGCCCTGGTCGTCGAAGCGGAACCCGACACGGGTCGGGCCGCACTGCGAGCAGACGATGGCCACCGAGGACACCGGCATCGGCATGTTCTTGTCGATGATCCCGGCCTGGCGGGCCGCTCTCGTGGGACGGGTGTGGCGCTTGACCACGTTGACGCCCTCCACGATGACCTTGCGCTCGGCCGGGAAGGCCCGCATGATCTCGCCTTCCTTGCCCCGGTCCTTGCCGGAGAGCACCCGGACCCGGTCACCCTTCTTGAGCCGCACTAGAGCACCTCCGGAGCCAGCGAGACGATCCGCATGAACCGCTTGTCCCGAAGCTCGCGTCCGACGGGCCCGAAGATGCGGGTCCCGCGGGGCTGCTGGGTCTCGTTGACCAGGACGGCGGCGTTCTCGTCGAAGCGGATGTAGCTGCCGTCGGGTCGACGCTTCTCCTTCTTCGTCCGCACGACGACGCACTTCACGACCTCGCCCTTCTTCACCGCGGCGCCTGGTATGGCGTCCTTCACGGTGGCGACGAACATGTCCCCGATGCTGGCGTAGCGGCGCTTGGACCCGCCCAGCACCTTGATGCAGAGGACCTCCTTGGCCCCCGAGTTGTCGGCCACCCGAAGCCGGGACTCCTGCTGTATCACCGGGCACGCTCCGTGACCTCGACCACTCTCCAGTGCTTCAGCTTGGAGAACGGCCGAGTCTCGGCCACGCGGACGCGGTCACCGACTCTGACGTCATTGCCGGGGTCGTGGGCGTAGAGGCGCTTGGTCCGCTGGACGGTCTTGGCGTAGCGGGGGTGGCGCACCCGCTCGACCACGGATACGACCGCGGTCTTGTCCATGGCGTTGGACACGACCCTCCCCTCACGGGTCTTGCGCCGGTTGGGGCGGGCGGCGGGGGCGGCAGATGAATCGCTCATGATCGATCCTCTTCGGGGCCCTCACCGACAGACTTCGGAGGGGGCGACGCGGCCATGTTCTCGGGCCGGCCTCCCGGGCCGGCTGCGGCCTCGATCGCCTCGGCGGCGGCGATCTCCTGCTCGCGCAGGATGGTCTTGATGCGGGCCACGTTCCGCCGCACCCGGCGAATCCGGCTCACGTTGTCCAGCTGGCCGGTCACCACCTGGAAGCGCAGGTTGAACAGCTCCCGCTTGGCCTCGGACAGGCGCGACTCCAGCTCCTCGAGGTCGAGCTCGCGCAGCTCGGTGGCGGTGGCCATCACAGCTCCCCTCCGGCGCTGTCCAGTCCCGATCGCAGGACGAAGCGGGCCTTGATGGGCAGCTTCTGGATGGCCCGCTCCATGGCCGCCTTACCGAGCTCCTCGTTCACACCGGCGAGCTCGAACAGGATGCGACCCGGCTTGACGACCGCGACCCAGTGCTCGGGGTTCCCCTTTCCCGAGCCCATGCGGGTCTCGGCGGGCTTCTGGGTCACCGGCTTGTCGGGGAAGATGCGGATCCACACCTTTCCACCCCTGCGGACGTGGCGGGTCATTGCGATCCGGGCCGCCTCGATCTGTCGGGCCGTGATCCACCCGGGCTCGAGAGCCTGAATGCCGTAGTCGCCGAAGCGCACCACTGTGCCGCCTTTGGCGACTCCCGTGAGCCGACCGCGCTGCTGCTTGCGGTGCTTGACCTTGCGAGGCATGAGCATGCTCAGTCGGACTCCTTGCGGAAGTGCGGTGCCTCGTGGTGCTGCTCGCGGGTGCGGCGCTCGATCTCTTCCTCCTCGGCCAAGAGACGCTCGAGGTCGTCGTCGACGGGCGGCTCGGTCGCCGCCGGCGCCGGTGCGGCCTGCCCGTCCTCGGCTGCCTCGGCCTCGACCCCCGCCGCGACCTCGGTCGGCTCAGCTGCCTCGGTCGTCTCAGCCGCCTCGCCCTCCGGCGCTGCTCCCGGCTCGCCCAGCTCGGGACGACGCCGCCCGCCGCCGGCCGAGATGACCCGGCGGGGACGCCCCTGGCCCGAGGTCTCGCCCACGGCCATGGCGGCCTCTCGGCTGATCTTCTCCTCGAGAGAGGTCCGGTAGGGGAGGATGTCGCCCTTGTAGATCCAGACCTTGACGCCGATGCGGCCGAAGGTGGTCTTGGCCTCGCGGAAGCCGTAGTCGATGTCGGCCCGCAGGGTGTGCAGCGGCACGCGACCCTCGCGGTAGTGCTCCTTGCGGGCCATCTCCGACCCGCCGAGCCGCCCGGTGCACTGGACCCGGATGCCCTGGCCACCGGCCTTCTGCACGGTCTGGAGGGCCCGCTTCATGGCCCGGCGGAAGCTGATCCGACGGGCCAGCTGATCGGCGATTCCCTGGGCGATCAGCGCCGCGTCGAGCTCCGGCTGCTTGATCTCCTGGATGTTGAGCTGCACCTTCGGGTTGTGGGTGATCTTGGCCAGGTCGGTCCGCAGGCGGTCCGCCTCCGCCCCCCGCCGGCCGATGACGATGCCGGGCCGGGCCGTGTGCAGATCGATCCGCAGCCGATCGCGGGTGCGCTCGACCTCGATGCGGCTGACCGCCGCCTGCTCCAGCTGGGTCATCAGGTAGTCGCGGATCTTCCAGTCCTCCACCACGGAGTCCTGGTAGTGCCGATCGTCGAACCACCGCGACTTCCAGTCGGTTGTGACCCCCAGTCGAAACCCGTACGGGTTGACCTTCTGGCCCATCTACTTCCTCGTCTCTTTCTCGTCGCCGTCGTCAGCGCCGTTGTCATCGATCTCGCTGTCCTCGGCCTCAGCGTCAGCCTCGACGCCCTCGTCCTGGGCAACCTCCGCGTCAGCAGCTTCTTCTTCTTCCATGGCCTCGGCGGCGGGCCCAGAGGGAGCGGCGCCGGCGGTGGTCGCCCTTTCGTCAGAAGGGCGGCCAACGACGGGTGCCGCTTCCTCACCGGTCTTTGGCTCGCCAGCCTCCACCTCGGCAGCCCGGCTGGCGGCGACGCGCTGGCGGCGAGCCCCGGCAACCCGGCGGGCACGCCGGGCGGTGGCGTCGCCGGTCTCTCTGGCCTGGCGGCGGGCGAGCCGTTCGTCGGGTAGCCGGGTCACCACGACGGTGATGTGAGAGGTGCGCTTGCGAATGCGGGTCGCCCGGCCCCGCGCCCGCGGCCGCCACCGCTTCATGGTAGTGGCCTCGTCGGCGTAGCAGGCCGACACGTGCAGCTCGTCGGCCGACTGGGCGTCGTTGTTCTCGGCGTTGGCCACGGCTGAAGCCAACAGCTTGGCTACCACCTTCGCCGCGTCGCGCTCCGAGAAGCGCAGGATGTCCTGGGCCTCGTCGAGGTCACGACCCCGGATGAGGTCGAGCACGGGTCGGACCTTGAACGCCGATATGCGGCAGTACCGGAGGACGGCGCGGGTCCCGAGCTGCTCCTCCATCCGGGTGGCGGCCATCGCTAGCGCCTCCCCGCCCGTTCCTGCCCGGAGTGGTACCGGAACGTACGCGTGGGCGCGAACTCCCCGAGCTTGTGACCCACCATCGACTCGGTGATGTACACCGGAACGTGCTTGCGTCCGTCGTGGACGGCGATGGTGTGGCCGACCATGTCGGGGATGATCGTCGAACGGCGCGACCAGGTCTTGATCACCCGCTTCTCGCTCCGGCCGTTGAGCTCGTCGACCCTGCGGAGCAGGTGGTCGTCCACGAACGGACCCTTCTTCAGGCTGCGGGGCACGTCGAGCCCTCCTGCCTCAGCGCCGCGCGCCGCGCTTGCGGCGCCGGCGGACGATCAGCTTGTCGGATTCCTTGTGGCGGGCCCGGGTACGGCCCTCCTTCTTGCCCCACGGCGACACCGGGTGCCGCCCACCCGAGGCCTTCCCTTCGCCACCGCCGAGGGGGTGGTCGACGGGGTTCATGGCGACCCCGCGGGTCTGGGGTCGAACGCCCTTCCACCGGTTGCGGCCCGCCTTGCCGACCGAGACCAGCTCGGCCTCGACGTTGCCGACCTGGCCGAGCGTGCCGCGACAATCGATCGGCACCCGCCGCATCTCGGTCGAGGGGAGCCTTAGCGTGGCGAAGGCGCCTTCCTTGGCCACCAGCTGGACGCTCATTCCGGCCCCGCGGGCGAGCTTGCCGCCCGCTCCCGGCCGCAGCTCGACGTTGTGCACGACCGAACCCACCGGGATGTACCGGAGCGCCAGCGCGTTCCCTGGGCGGATCTCGGCGCCCTGGCCGCTCTGGAGGACGTCGCCGACCGCGACGCGGGCGGGCGCCAGGATGTAGCGCTTCTCACCGTCCACGTAGTGGAGGAGGGCGATCCGGGCGTTGCGGTTGGGGTCGTACTCGATCGCCGCCACCTTGGCCGGCACCCGGTCCTTGTCCCGCTTGAAGTCGATGACCCGGTAGCGCTGCTTGTGGCCGCCTCCTCGGTGGCGCGCCGTCTTGCGACCGTAGGAGTTGCGGCCACCCGTGCTCGGCTTGGGCGCGACCAGCGACCGCTCGGGTCGGGCACGGGTGATCTCGGAGAAGTCCGAGACGGTCTGGAACCGTCGACCGGGGCTGGTGGGCTTGCGCTTGCGGAGTGGCATCGTCGGTCCCTAGCTCTCGAACAGGTCGATCTTGTCGCCGGCGGCCAGCGTCACGATCGCCCGCTTGGTGTCGACGCGCTGCCCGTAGGCGCCGGTACGCCGGTTTCGCTTGCGCTTGCCCTTGCGGTTGAGGGTGTTCACCTTGTCGACCCGCACGCCGAAGACCGACTCCACCGCCTTGCGGATCTCCACCTTGGTGGCGGTGGGATGGACCACGAAGGTGTACACGTTCGCGTCGAGCAGGGCGTAGGACTTCTCCGACACCACGGGCTTGAGGATCACGTCCCGGACGTCCTTCATTCCTCGTCACCCCCGTCGCCGGCCTCCTCGGTGGAAGCCTCCGCCTCGGCGGGGCCGGCGGGAGCGGCAGACTCGGTCACCGAGCCGGGGAGGGTGGCGTCGGTGAACACCACCCAGTCGTTGCGGAGCACGTCGTAGGTGTTGAGCTCCGAGGACAGCACCAGCTGGACTTGGGGCAGGTTGGCGAAGCTGCGCACGGCCGCCTCGTCGTCGGGGCCGAGCACCACGAGCACCCTGCCCTCCAGGCCGAGAGCGGCCAGGGCGCTCACCGCGTCCTTGGTGCGAGGGGTGGCGAAGGGCCACTCGGGCACCACCACCACCCGGCCTAGGGCAGCGCGGTCCGACAGCGCCGAGCGCAGGGCCAGCTGCACCATCTTCTTGGGTGTCCGCTGGCTGTAGTCACGGGGCTTGGGCCCGAGGGCCTTGCCGCCTCCGACCCAGTGGGGGGAACGGGTGGAGCCCGTGCGGGCCCGCCCCGTGCCCTTTTGCCTGTACGGCTTGGCGCCGCCGCCCCTGGCCTCGGCCCTGGTAAGGGTGCTGTGGGTGCCCGCCCGGGCCTTCGCCAGCTGGGCGGTGACCACCTGATGCATCACCGCCACGTTGGGCTCGACGCCGAACACGACGGGGTCGAGGGCGACGGCACCGGCCTCCTCGCCCTCGGCGGTGCGTCTGGTCACGGTGAGGCTCTCGACGACGCTCACGACGCCTGACCTGCCTGCTCCGTCGCCCTGCCACCCTTCACTGCCCCGCGGATCAGCACCAATCCGCCCCGGGGGCCAGGAACCGCTCCCCGCACCATCACCAGCTCCCGCTCGGCATCAGCCTGGACGACCTCGAGGTTGAGGGTCGTGACCCGTTCGGCCCCGAGCTGGCCGGCCATCTTGGTCCCCTTGAACACCCGGGCCGGCGTGGCGCAGGCGCCGATCGCTCCCGGCGACCGGTGCTTCTTGTGGTTGCCGTGGGACGCCCCCTGGCCCTTGAAGTTGTGCCGGGCCATTGGTCCGGCGAATCCCTTGCCCTTGCTGACCGCCGTGACGTCGACCTTCTCGCCGGCGGCGAGGACACCGGCGTCGAGCTCCTGGCCGACCGTGTAGGCGCTGGAGTCATCGACGCGAAGCTCGACCAGCCTGCGGCCGGGCTCCACGCCGGCGCTGGAGAAATGCCCGGCTTGGGGCTTGTTGAGGGTCTTGGCCCGCCGCAGTCCGTAGGTGACCTGGACAGCTGCGTACCCGTCGCTGTCGGGGGTCTTGACCTGCACGACGCGCATCGGGGCGACCTTGACCACGGTCACGGGCACGGCGCGGTTGCGCTCGTCCCAGATCTGGGTCATGCCGACCTTCTCGCCGACGATCGCCTTGGTAGCCATCTGCGGGCCTGCTGCCTCTCGTTCTCGAAGCCTGTGGGGTGGCCGGGTGGCCGTCAGCCGCCCTGCACGCGGACGCTCCGCCTGGGCGGACCCGGGCGGAGCGCTGTCTGAGTTGTGCCGTGGGGTCCCCTCCAGCGATTCGGGCTCCCACGGACCTATCGATGTACGTACCCACCGGGCCGAAGGACCCGGGCTGACCACTATATCCCAGGCACGGCCCGCGCTTTTCGCGTCTTCCTCTTGCTGAGCCCCCAGCAGGGCGATCCGGCTCGGCGCATCGTCCCGGTTCTTCGAAATCCGGGCCGATGCGCCGACCCGATCACCCGGTGCCTTCAGCCGTCGCTGCGGAGCCCTGACCTCGCCCGCCTCGCTCTCGGAGACAGAAGAGAGAAGGTGGCTGCTGGCTCCTGCTGTGCGCTCGCCTCGCCAGCGGGGCAAGAGGGACGGCGCCTCGGCTGGCCCCCATTTCGTAAGAATGGGGGCCAGCCGAGCGTGCCGGTCCCTCACCGCCGTCGGGTACGCCAGCAGACCGGCGAGCTAGCCGGTCTGTATCTTGATCTCCACGTCGACGCCGGCGGGGAGGTCGAGGCGCTGGAGTGAGTCGACGGTCTTCGGGCTGTGCTCGACGATGTCGAGGAGCCGCTTGTGGATCCGCATCTCGAAGTGCTCGCGGCTGTCCTTGTACTTGTGGGGGGACCGGATCACGGTGTAGCGGTGCTTCTCGGTCGGGAGCGGCACCGGTCCCCGCACCTTGGCCTGGGTGCGGAGCACGGTCTCGACGATCTTCTTGGTCGACTGGTCGATGATCTCGTGGTCGTACGCCTTGAGGCGGATGCGGATCTTCTGGCGGGGACCGTCGGGCACCGAGACCCTCCTACTTGAGGATCTTGGTGACTCGGCCGGCGCCCACGGTGCGCCCACCCTCGCGGATGGCGAAGCGGAGGCCCTCGTCCATGGCGATGGGCTTGCCGAGCTCGACGGTCATGGTGGTGTTGTCGCCCGGCATCACCATCTCGGTGCCCTCCGGCAGTGCGATGGACCCGGTGACGTCGGTGGTGCGGAAGTAGAACTGGGGCCGGTAGTTGTTGAAGAACGGCTTGTGGCGACCGCCCTCTTCCTTGGTCAGCACGTAGACGTTCGCCTCGAAGTTGGTGTGTGGCGTGATCGACCCGGGCTTGCACAGCACCTGGCCCCGCTCCACCTCCTCCTTCTTGGTTCCCCGCAGGAGGGCGCCGATGTTGTCGCCCGCCCGGCCCTCGTCGAGGAGCTTGCGGAACATCTCCACGCCGGTGCAGACGGTCTTCTGCGTGGGGCGCAGGCCCACGATCTCGACTTCCTCGCCGACCTTGATGATCCCCTGCTCGACGCGCCCGGTGACCACTGTGCCTCGGCCGGTGATGCTGAAGACGTCCTCGACCGACATGAGGAAGGGCTTGTCGATGATCCGCTGGGGCTCGGGGATGTAGGTGTCGACGGCCTCCATGAGCTCGAGGACCTTTGCCTCGGCATCCTTGTCGCCCTCGAGCGCCTTGAGGGCGCTGACCCGGATCACCGGGGTGTCGTCACCCGGGAACTCGTACTCGCTCAGCAGCTCGCGGACCTCGAGCTCGACCAGGTCCAGGAGCTCCTCGTCGTCGACCATGTCCGCCTTGTTGAGGGCGACCACGATGTAGGGCACCCCCACCTGGCGCGCCAGCAGCACGTGCTCGCGGGTCTGGGGCATCGGGCCGTCGGCGGCCGAGACCACGAGAATGGCCCCGTCGACCTGCGCCGCCCCAGTGATCATGTTCTTGATGTAGTCGGCGTGACCGGGCATGTCGACGTGGGCGTAATGCCGGTTGTCGGTCTCGTACTCCACGTGGGCGATCGAGATGGTGATGCCCCGCGCCTTTTCCTCAGGAGCCTTGTCGATCTGCTCGAAGGGGGTGTAGGTGACGTTGGGGTTGCCTTCGGCAAGAATCTTCGTGATGGCCGCGGTGAGCGTTGTCTTGCCGTGGTCGATGTGCCCCATCGTGCCCACGTTGAGATGGGGCTTCGAGCGCTCGAACTTCTTCTTGGCCATGGAACGGTACTGCTCCGTTTTCTCTGGGCGGCGGGTCGTAACGCCGCCGGGATAAAGTGCTATTCGCCTCGGACCCGGGCCACGATCTCCTTGGCGATCGACTCGGGAACCTGCTGATAGGAGTTGAACTGCATGGTGTACGTCGCCCGACCCTGCGTGCGAGAACGCAGGTCAGTAGCGTAGCCGAACATGTCGGAGAGTGGCACCAGGGACCGAACGACATGGCTGTTGCCCCGCTGCTCCATACCCTCGACCCGCCCCCTGCGGGAGGAGAGGTCGCCGATCACGTCGCCCATGTAGTCCTCGGGCGTCACCACCTCGACGCCCATGATCGGCTCGAGGAGGACGGGATGGGCGAGGCGGGCGGCCTTCTTGACGGCCATGGAGCCGGCGATCTTGAACGCCATCTCCGAGGAGTCGACATCGTGGTACGAGCCGTGGGTGAGGGTGGCCCGGACGTCCACCATCGGATAGCCGGCCAGGACCCCTGAGGTCAGGGCCTCCTGGATGCCGGCGTCGACCGACGAGATGTACTCCTTGGGGATCACCCCGCCCACGATCTTGTCCACGAACTCGTAGCCACCGCCGGGGCCCGTGGGGTCGAGGTCGATCACCACGTGCCCGTACTGGCCCCGGCCGCCGGTCTGGCGGACGTAGCGCTCCTCGACCTTGGAGGCGGACTGGGTGATGGTCTCCCGGTAGGCGACCTGCGGCCGGCCCACGTTGGCGTCGACCTTGAACTCGCGCAGCATGCGGTCGACCAGCACCTCGAGGTGGAGCTCGCCCATGCCCGAGATGACGGTCTGGCCCGTCTCGTCGTCGGTGTGGACCTGGAAGGTCGGGTCCTCCTCGGAGAGGGCGTACAGCGCCTTGCCCAGCTTGTCCTGGTCGGCCTTGGTCTTGGGCTCGACGGCGACGTGGATGACGGGCTCGGGGAACTCGAGCGACTCGAGGACGATCGGGTTCGACGGATCGCAGAGGGTGTCGCCGGTGGTCGTGTACTTGAGACCGACGGCCGCGACGATGTCGCCGGCGAAGATGGCTTCCTTGTCTTCTCGGTGGTTGGCGTGCATCTGCAGGATGCGGCCGATCCGCTCCTTGCGGTCCTTGGTCGAGTTGAGCACCGAGCTGCCCTTGGTGATGGTGCCGCTGTAGACACGGAAGTAGGTCAGCCGGCCGACGTACGGGTCACTCATGATCTTGAAGGCCAGGGCCGCGAACGGCGCCGTGTCGTCGGGCTCGCGCTCCAGCTCCTCGATGCCCTTGACGTCCATCCCCGTCGTGGGAGGTACATCGAGGGGGCTGGGCAGGAAGTCGACGACGGCGTCGAGCATGGGCTGGACGCCCTTGTTCTTGAAGGCCGAGCCGCACAGCACGGGGACGACCAGGTTGTCGATGGTGCCCCTACGCAGGGCGCGCCGGAGGTCGTCGGGGGTGATCTCCTCCTCGCCCACGTACTTCTCCATGACGACGTCGTCGAACTCGGACACGACGTCGATCAGGTCGTGATGGGCGGCGGCGGCGGCGCCGGCCAGGTCGGCGGGGATGTCCTCGACCGACCAGCGCTCTCCCATGCCCTCTTCCCACACGAGCGCCTTCTGCCCGATGAGATCGATGCAGCCGCGGAAGTGACCCTCGGCGCCGATCGGGATCTGGACCACGGCGGGCTTGGCGTCGAGTCGGTCGCGGATCATGGCCACCGAGCGTCCGAAGTCCGCGCCGATGCGGTCCATCTTGTTGACGAAGCACATACGCGGCACGCGGTACTTGTCGGCCTGCCGCCACACCGTCTCGGTCTGGGGCTCGACGCCTGCCACGGCGTCGAAGACGGCGATGGCACCGTCGAGGACGCGCAGCGACCGCTCCACCTCCACGGTGAAGTCGACGTGACCGGGGGTGTCGATGAGGTTGATCCAGGTGTCCTTCCAGAGGCACGTGGTCGCGGCCGAGGTGATCGTGATGCCGCGCTCCTGCTCCTGGACCATCCAGTCCATGGTGGCGGCACCCTCGTGGACCTCGCCCATCTTGTAGTTCTTGCCCGTGTAGTAGAGGATCCGCTCGGTCGTCGTGGTCTTGCCCGCGTCGATATGGGCCATGATCCCGATGTTTCGGGTCCTGGCCAGTGGGAACTCGCGGATCACAGGTGCTTGGGACATGGTTGTCTCGAACTGTCTACGAAGCGGATACTGCGGCTACCAGCGGTAGTGGGCGAAAGCCCGATTGGACTCCGCCATCTTGTGCATGTCCTCGCGGCGTTTGACCGCGCTGCCCACGCTGTTGGAGGCGTCCAGCAGCTCGTTGGCCAGCCGTTGGGCCATGGTCTTCTCCCGGCGCTGGCGGGAGTAGCCGACCAGCCAGCGGATGGATAGCGTCGTCGCCCGCCGAGGGCGGACATCGACCGGGACCTGGTAGGTCGCACCCCCGACCCGGCGGCTCTTCACCTCCAGCTCGGGCTTGGTGTTGTCCACCGCCCGCTTGAGGGCGGCGACCGGCTCTCCGCCGGTCTTGTCCCGCAGGATGTCCAGGGCGTCGTACACGATGCGCTCGGCGAGCGTGCGCTTGCCCTCGGTGAGGATCTTGTTGACCACCTGGGTCACGAGCACTGACCGGTACAGCGGGTCGGGCATGAGCTCACGGCGGGGGGCGGGTCCCTTCCTGGGCACGGCTAGCCCGCCCTCTTGGCGCCGTAGCGGCTGCGGGCCTGCTTGCGATCCCGCACGCCCGAGGTGTCCAGCGTGCCCCGGACGATCTTGTACCGCACACCGGGGAGATCCTTGACCCGGCCGCCTCGCACGAGCACGATCGAGTGCTCCTGGAGGTTGTGCCCGACACCGGGGATGTAGGCGGTGATCTCGACACCGCTGGTCAGCCGGACCCGGGCGACCTTACGGAGCGCGGAGTTGGGCTTCTTCGGGGTCGTGGTGTAGACGCGGGTGCACACGCCGCGACGCTGGGGCGCGCCGCGCAGTGCCGGCGTCTTGGTCTTGGACTGCTTGGATTCGCGTCCCTTGCGGACGAGCTGGGCGATGGTGGGCACACCAGACCTCTCGAAAGCTGCTTCGGAATTGGGCGCGGCACCTCGACGGCACTGCCGCCCAGCAAACGATACTAGCGGTTCAGCGGGCTAGGCCGTACCGTCCTCCGACTCCTGCTCGAGGCCGGCGCCGCCGGTCTCGGCTAGCCAGCCGGCGGCCAGGTCGTCCTCGGACGGGCGTTCCCCCGACCCGATGTCGCGCAGCCACGCGGCCAGGTCCTCGGTCTCACCCTCGATCTCGGAGGACCAGAACGTCATCCGCTCGGCTTCGGGAGCGTCCATGTCGACCGAGCGGTACCGGGTCATCCCCGTGCCGGCCGGGATCAGCTTGCCGATGATGATGTTCTCCTTGAGCCCGAACAGCTGGTCGGAGCGGCCCTCGATGGCCGCCTCGGTCAGCACCCGGGTGGTCTCCTGGAACGACGCGGCCGAGAGCCACGAATCGGTGGCCAGCGACGCCTTGGTGATGCCCATGAGCTCGGGTCGGCCCTCCGCCGGACGCTGGCCGGCCTGCACCAGCTGCCGGTTGACCTCGGCGTAGGTACGGGCGTCCACCCGCTCGCCGGGCAGGAACGTGGAGTCGCCGGGCTCGGCCACCGAGACCCGCCGCAGCATCTGGCGGACGATGAGCTCGATGTGCTTGTCGTGGATCGAGACCCCCTGGTCCCGGTAGACCTTCTGGACCTCCTCGACCAGGTACTGCTGGGTCTCCCTGATGCCCTTGATCTCCAGCAGCTCCTTGGGGTCCTTCGGACCCTCGACCAGGGCGTCGCCGGCGTCGATCTCGGTGCCGTCGGCAATCTCGAGGTGGGACCGCGGCGACACGTTGTAGTTGACCTCGAGCCCGTCGTCGGCGACGGTCGTGATCCGCCGACCGTTCTCCTCCTCGGCGATACGGACCACACCGGAGGTGCGGGCGAGGACGGCGGCGCCCTTCGGCGTGCGGGCCTCGAACAGCTCGACCACGCGCGGGAGACCGTGGGTGATGTCCTCACCCGCGATCCCACCAGTGTGGAAGGTCCGCATCGTGAGCTGGGTGCCGGGCTCGCCGATCGACTGGGCGGCGATCACACCGACCGCCTCGCCCATCTCGATCTCCCGGCCGCTGGCGAGCGACTGCCCGTAGCAGGCGGCGCACACGCCGTGCTCGGCCTCGCAGGTGAGGACCGAGCGGACCCGGACGCGGTTCACCTCCGGATCGTGACGCACACGGGCGAGATCCTCGTCGCTCACGATCGACCCCCCCTTGAGCGTGGTGCCGTCCGAGAGGGTGACGTCATCGCACAGGACCCGTCCGTAGATCCGGGTCTCCAAGTAGCTCCGTCGTCCCGGCTGGTCGGGCACGGTGCCCTCGATCCAGATACCCCGGTTGGTCTCGCAGTCCGGCTCCCGCACGATCAGCTCCTGGGCGACGTCGACCAGCCGCCGGGTCAGGTAGCCGGAGTCGGCCGTGCGCAGGGCGGTGTCGGCCAGGCCCTTGCGGGCGCCGTGGGTGGAGATGAAGTACTCGAGCACCGAGAGGCCCTCCCGGAAGGAGGACTTGATGGGTCGGTTGATCATCTCCCCGCGGGGGTTGGACACGAGGCCCTTCATGCCGGCGATCTGCCGGATCTGCTGGGAGTTCCCTCGGGCTCCAGAGTCGACCATCATGTCAAGCGGGTTGAAGGCCATGGTGGACAGCGTCCGCTCCATGGCCCGGCCCACCTCCGAGTTGGCCGAGGTCCAGATCTCGATCTCCTTCTGGCGCCGCTCGTCGTCGGTGATGATGCCCCGCTTGAACTGGGTCTCGGCCTTCTCGGCCTCCCGCTCGTAGCGATCGAGGATGCTGTTCTTCTCGGGCGGGGTCCGGACGTCGTCGATCGAGATGGTCAGGCCCGACTGGGCCGCGAACCGGAATCCGAGGTCCTTGATCCTGTCGAGGCTGGCGGCCACCGCCGCCTTCGGATAGGCGGCCGCGATCTCCTCCACGATCCCGCCGACGCTGGTGTTCCGGCGTCCGACCACGTCGTTGACGAAGCGGAAGCCCGGCGGCAGGCCGCTGTTGAAGATCAATCGGCCGACGGTCGTCTCGAGCTCAACCGACGCCCCGTTGGATCCACCGACATCGGACGAGCGGTTGCCGGAGCCGTTCCCTGACCCGTTCCCGGACAGGACCTCGCCGAGGGGCCCCAGCTGGCTCGGCGCCACGCGAAGCTTGATCTTGGCGTGCAGGCCCACCTCGCCCGACTCGAAGGCGTGCTCCACCTCGTAGTGCTGGCGGAACGCGCGACCCTCGCCCTTCGCCCCGTCGACCGCCAGGGTGAGGTAGTAGACCCCGAAGATCATGTCCTGGGTCGGCACGGTGATGGGCCGGCCGGTCGCCGGCGACAGGATGTTGTTGGCCGAGAGCATGAGGATGCGGGCCTCGGCCTGGGCCTCGGCGGACAGCGGCAGGTGAACCGCCATCTGGTCGCCGTCGAAGTCGGCGTTGAAGGCCGTGCAGACGAGCGGGTGGATCTGGATGGCCTTGCCCTCGACCAGGACGGGCTCGAAGGCCTGGATGCCCAGGCGGTGGAGAGTCGGGGCCCGGTTGAGGAGCACGGGGTGCTCCTTGATGACGTCGTCGAGCACGTCCCACACCTGGGGCCGGCGGCGCTCGACCATGCGCTTGGCGGACTTGATGTTCTGAGCCAGCTCGGAGTCGACCAGGCGCTTCATCACGAACGGCTTGAACAGCTCGAGCGCCATCTGCTTGGGCAGGCCGCACTGGTGGAGCTTGAGAGTCGGGCCCACGACGATGACCGACCGGCCCGAGTAGTCCACCCGCTTTCCGAGCAGGTTCTGGCGGAAGCGTCCCTGCTTTCCCTTGAGCATGTCCGACAGGCTCTTCAGCGGCCGGTTACCCGGTCCCGTGACCGGACGGCCCCGGCGGCCGTTGTCGAACAGGGCGTCGACGGCCTCCTGGAGCATGCGCTTCTCGTTGTTGACGATGATCTCGGGAGCCCCGAGGTCGAGCAGTCGCTTCAGCCGGTTGTTCCGGTTGATGACCCGGCGATAGAGGTCGTTGAGGTCGGACGTGGCGAACCGGCCGCCGTCGAGCTGCACCATGGGGCGCAGATCCGGCGGGATGACCGGCACCGCCTCGAGGATCATGGCCCGCGGGTCGTTGACCCTTCGCTCGTGCTCGTCGCGGCGGTTGAAGGCCGACACGATCTTGAGCCGCTTGATGGCCTTCTGCTTGCGCTGGGCCGACAGAGGACGGCGCCCGTCACCGGGATCGATGGCGTCGCGAAGCTTGACCTCCTCCTCGTCCAGGTCGATGCGCTCGATGAGCCGGGCGATGGCCTCGGCCCCCATGCCCCCCTCGAAGTAATCGCCGTAGCGGTCGTGCAGCTCGCGCCACAGCAGCTCGTCCTCGATGATCTTGCGGGGGTACAGGTCACGGAACTCGTCGAAGGCCCGGCGGGCCAGGTCCAGCTCCGCCGCAGCCCGCTCGCGGAAGGCCGCGATCTCGCGCTCGGCCGCCCGCTGACGGGACTTGACCTCGGAGTCCTTGGCTCCCTCGGACTCCAGACCGGCCAGCTCCTGTTCCAGCTCCTTGAACCGGGCGTCGATGTCGAGGTCGCGCTGGCGCTCGATGTCGGCCAGCTCCTCGGCCAGCTCGGCCTCCAGATTGGGCAGCTCGGTGTGGCGCCGCTCGTCGTCGACCCAGGTCACGAGGTTGGCGGCGAAGTAGATGACCTTCTCCAGCTGCTTGGCCTTGAGCTCCTCACGGACCTCGGTGCCCATGAGCAGATAGGCCAGCCACGACCGGGTGCCCCGGAGGTACCAGATGTGCACGACGGGGGCTGCCAGCTCGATGTGGCCCATCCGCTCCCGGCGCACCTTGGACCTGGTCACCTCCACGCCACAGCGCTCGCAGATGATGCCCCGGAACCGGACGCGCTTGTACTTGCCGCAGTAGCACTCCCAGTCCTTGGTAGGCCCGAAGATCTTCTCGCAGAACAGCCCGTCCTTCTCGGGACGAAGCGTCCGATAGTTGATCGTCTCGGGCTTCTTCACCTCGCCGTTGGACCAGGTGCGAATGGACTCGCCCGTTGCCAGCCCGATCCTGAGCTGGTCGAAGTCGTTGACGTCGAGCACCTAGAAGCTCCTCTCCCCGGCCCTTCGTTCGTCTTCCTCGTCCGACCCACGTTCGGGTCGGCTGATATCGATCCCCAGCTCCTCCGCGGTGCGGAAGATGTCCTCGTCCAGCTCCCGCATCTCGATCTCCTCGCCCGTGGTCGAGAGGACCTCGACGTTGAGGCAGAGGGATTGCATCTCCTTGATGAGCACCTTGAAGCTCTCGGGGATGCCCGGCTCGGGGATGTTCTCGCCCTTCACGATTGCCTCGTAGACCTTGACCCGCCCGAGGACGTCGTCCGACTTGATCGTGAGCAGCTCCTGGAGGGCGTAGGCCGCGCCGTACGCTTCGAGGGCCCACACCTCCATCTCGCCGAAGCGCTGGCCCCCGAACTGGGCCTTACCGCCGAGCGGCTGCTGGGTGATCATCGAGTACGGCCCCGTCGAGCGGGCGTGGATCTTGTCGTCCACCAGGTGGGCGAGCTTGAGCATGTACACGAAGCCCACGCTCACCGGGTTGTCGTAGGGCTCGCCGGTCCGACCGTGGTACAGCACGGCCTTGCCGTCGGGCTCGATCAGGCGCGTCCCGTCGCCCGACTCGGGGTGCAGGGTCTCGAAGAGATGCTTGATGGTCGGATGGCGGCCCGCGTCGTCCGCCTCGTCCCAGTGGGCCCCGTCGAACACCGGCGTGGAGACCCAGACTGCCGGCTCGGTCCTGGGGCGCGTCTTCGCCGTCCCGTTCGTCAGCTCGGCCTTGCCGTCGCCGCGCCTGGCGTCGGCGACCTTGCCGTCGCCGTCCCAGCCCCAGCGGGCGGCGTAGCCGAGATGCGACTCGAGCACCTGGCCGACGTTCATGCGGCTCGGGACCCCGAGGGGGTTCAGGATGATGTCCACCGGAGTGCCGTCGGACATGAAGGGCATGTCCTCGACCGGCAGGATCTTGGAGATGACGCCCTTGTTGCCGTGGCGTCCGGCCAGCTTGTCGCCCTCGGAGATCTTGCGCTTCTGGGCCACGTAGACCCGCACCAGCTGGTTGACCCCGGGCGGCAGCTCGTGGGCATCCTCCCGGGAGAACACCCGGACGTCGATGACCTTCCCCGACTCGCCGTGGGGGACCTTGAGGCTGGTGTCGCGCACCTCGCGGGCCTTCTCACCGAAGATGGCGCGCAGCAGGCGCTCCTCCGGCGTGAGCTCCGTCTCGCCCTTCGGCGTCACCTTCCCGACCAGGACGTCGCCGGCGTCGACCTCGGCGCCGATTCGGATGATTCCCCGGTCGTCGAGGTCCTTGAGGATCTCCTCGGAGAGGTTGGGGATGTCCCTCGTGATCTCCTCGGCGCCGAGCTTGGTGTCCCGGGCGTCCACCTCGTGCTCCTCGATGTGGATCGAGGTCAGCACGTCGTCGCGCACGAGGCGCTCAGAGAGGATGATGGCGTCCTCGAAGTTGTAGCCCTCCCACGGCATGAAGGCCACGAGCAGGTTCTTGCCCAGGGCCAGCTCACCCTGGTCGGTCGAGGGCCCGTCGGCCAGCACGTCGCCAAAGGCGACGTTCTGGCCCTCGGCCACGACCGAACGCTGGTTGATGCAGGTGTTCTGGTTGGAACGCCGGAACTTGGCCAGCCGGTGGACCTTGCGCCCCGCCGCGCCACCGTCGCGGTGACGGCCCGTGTACTCGACGGCTACGTGGTCGCCGGTCACCTCGGTCACCGTGCCCTCGCCCTCGGCCAGGACCACGTCGCCGGCGTCGCGCGCCGCTCGGGCCTCGACCCCGGTGCCGATGAATGGGGCCTCGGGGACCACGAGGGGCACGGCCTGCTTCTGCATGTTGGCGCCCATCAGGGCCCGGTTGGCGTCGTCGTGCTCGATGAAGGGGATCAGGGCCGTCGACACCGAGACGATCTGCTTGGGCGACACGTCCATGAGGTCGACCTCGGACGGGTGCACGAAGTCGATCTCGCTCGTGCTGCCGTAGGAGGTGACGGTGGCGCCAACGCGCACGCCAGCACCCTGCGGGCCCCTGCGGACGAGGACGCGGTCCTCGGCGATCTGGTCCCCCTCCAGGGCCGCGTTGGCCTGGGCGATGACGTGCTCTTCCTCTTCGTCGGCCGCCAGGTAGACGATCTCCTCGGTCACCCGGCCGCCGACCACCCGGCGGTAGGGGGTCTCGATGAAGCCGTACTCGTTCACCCGCCCGTAGGTGGCCAGGGCGCCGATCAAGCCGATGTTGGGACCCTCGGGCGTCTCGATCGGGCACATCCGCCCGTAGTGGGAGGTGTGCACGTCGCGGACCTCGAACCCGGCCCGCTCCCTCGAGAGGCCGCCGGGGCCGAGCGCCGACAGGCGCCGCTTGTGGGCCAGGCCGGACAGCGGATTGTGCTGGTCCATGAACTGGCTGAGCTGGCTGGTGCCGAAGAACTCCTTGATGGCGGCCACGACCGGTCGGATGTTGATCAGCGTCTGGGGGGTGATCGCCTCGACGTCCTGGGTCGTCATGCGCTCACGGACCACCCGCTCCATACGCGACAACCCCACCCGGACCTGGTTCTGGATGAGCTCTCCAACCGAGCGGATGCGGCGGTTGGCGAAGTGGTCCTGGTCGTCGAGGCGGTACCCGGGCTCGCCGTTGGCGAGGTGGAGCATGTAGGTCGACGCCGCCAGCATCTCGCTGGGGCTGAGGACACCCTGCCCCTCGGCCGGGCGCTCGAGATCGATGTCGAGCAGCTCCGAGATGCGCTCGATCTCGGGGCCGAGCTTGCGGTTGAGCTTGTAGCGGCCGACCCGGGTCAGGTCCGAGCGCTTCGGGTTGAAGAAGGCGTTCTCGAAATAGGCCCGGGCGGACTCTACCGACGGGGGCTCTCCGGGACGGGCCCGCTTGTAGATCTCCAGCAGCGCCTCGTCGCGGCTCGGGGCGAGCTCCCGCTCCTTCTCCCACTGGCCCTCGAGGAAGTCGAAGTGTCGGACGAAGCGGCCGAGGAAGGCCTCGTCCTCGTAGCCGAGGGCGCGGAGGAGCACGAAGAGCGAGAGACGGCGCTTGCGGGCCACCCTGGTGCCGGCGGTGATGTCCTTGCCCGGCTTGGCCTCCACGTCGAACTCGATCCACTCACCCCGATAGGGGTGGATGGTGCCGGTCACGATCGTCTTGGCGTCACGGCCGGGCTGGAAGATGACCCCTGGTGAGCGAACGAGCTGGCTGACCACGACCCGCTCGGTCCCGTTGACGATGAAGGTGCCCTTGTCCGTCATCATCGGGAAGTCCCCCATGAAGACGGTCTGCTCCTTGATCTCGCCCGTCGTGGCGTTCATGAACCGGGCCCGCACGAAGATGGGCGCGGCGTAAGTCATGTCCTTCTCTTTGCACTCCTCCATCGTGAACTTCGGAGGGGGGCGAAGGTCCTGGTCGGTGGGATCGAACTCGAGCTCCAACCGGAGCTGGCCGGTGAAGTCCTCGATCGGGCTGATATCGCGGAAGGTCTCCGCCAGTCCCTTGTCGAGGAACCACCGGAACGAGTCCCGCTGGATGGCGACCAGGTCCGGCAGAGGCAGGACCTCGTCGAGGTTGGCGAATGAGAAGCGACGCTCCGGGATGCTGGAACGAGAGGGCAAGACCTACTCCTCTTTGAGGCGCAGTTCGGCGCGCGGGCCGAGGGACAGAGGCGCGCGGGCGCGCCTCACCAAGTGGTTAGAGCCGAAGGGACGTGATGGGCGGGCACGGCAACCCTCTAGCATATAAGCGAGCGCAGTGGAATACAACCCCTGCGGGGGCCGCAGCGGGAAGGCTAGGACGCGGGCCCCGTCCGGGTCAAGGAGCTGCAGGCCAAGCCAGGGGAACCCGCCGGGGTGGGACCCCTCCTCCGGACGGTTGGGACCAGCCGCTCACTTGACCTCGATCGCCGCTCCTGCCCCCTCGAGCTGGGCCTTGGCCTTCTCGGCCTCCTCCTTGGCCACCTTCTCCAGGACGGGCTTGGGGGCGCCGTCGACCAGGTCCTTGGCCTCCTTGAGGCCCAGGTTGGTGAGTGTGCGCACCTCCTTGATGACCTGGATCTTCTTGTCGCCCGCCGAGGTGAGGACGACGTCGAACTCGTCCTTCTCCTCTTCGGCCGGTGCCCCCTCGGCGGCGGCCGGACCCGACGGAGCGGCGACGGCGACTGGCGCCGCGGCCGTGACCCCGAAGCGCTCCTCGAACTCCTTGAGCAGCTCGCTCAGCTCGAGCACGGTCATATTGGAGATCCCATCGAGGATCTCTTCCTTGGTTGCCATTCCTGTTGCTCCTTCTTCTCTCTCGTTCTGTGTGGGCGATCCGGCCGAGCGGCTCGGCGGCGTTCTACGAAATCGCCGCCGCTCCGCTCGTCCGGCTCATCCTGCGCTCTCGGGCCTCTCCTCGGAGCCCTCTGGCTCCTTCGCCTCACCCGCGCCCTCTGGGCTGGACATGGCTGCCGGCTCTTCCTGTGCGGTCGCCTCGGCTGCAGGGCCAGAGGGAGCGGCATCGTCGGTGGCCCCCATTTCGTCAGAATGGGGGCCAGCGGCGGGTGCCGCTTCCTCAGCGACCTCCGGCACGCCTCCCCGCTGCTCGATCAGCGCAGAGACGCCGTAAGCGAGGTTCTGGGGGAGGGCTTGGAGGAGGCCGGCGAACTGCTGCATCGGGGCGGCGAGGGCGCCGGCGATCTGGGCCAGCATACGGTCTCGGGAGGGCAGCTCGGCCAGGGCGGCGGCGTCCGCCGCCGACAGGACGTTCTCGCCCAGGAGGCCGCCCTTGACGACCAGATGCTGGTTCGTGCGGGCGAAGTCGCGGAGGGCCTTTGCCACCGAGGCGGCGTCGCCGTCCACGAAGGCGATGGCGGTCGGTCCCTCCACCAGGGGCTCGAGGGACTCGAGGCCGAGGTCGCGCACGGCGAAGCGCACCAGCGTGTTCTTGTAGATCTTGTACTCGCCCCCGGCCTGGCGCAGGGCGCGGCGCAGAGTGGCCAGCTCGGCGACCTTGAGCCCGCGGTACTCGGTCAGGATGGCCGCGCTGGCTGACGACAGACGCGTCCGCACCTCGTCGACCAGGGCGACCTTCTCGGCCCTCGGGTTCTCCATCGCGCTCCTCCTCGAGCATGTCCATCGCGGCCTACAGCGACGAATGCCCTCGGGTGCTCGAGGATTCGCCTCGTCGGGCGGGCCTCAGCCCTTTCAGCGCCATCTCCAGGCGCACCGGATGTCTGCGGCGACCGGCGATCGGTTGCGGGATCAGGCTACTACGCGGGGACGGCCCTCTCCTCGTCGTCGATGCGGAGCCGGTTGGGGTCGACCCGGACGCCCGGCCCCATGGTCGAGGCGAGGGTCACAGAGCGAATGTAGCGACCCTTGGCGGCTGCCGGCTTGACCCGCTGCAGCTCCTCGATGACCGCCCGCGTGTTCTCCAAGAGCTGAGATCGGTCGAAGGAGACCTTGCCGATCGGCACGTGGACGTTGCCCACCTTGTCGGTGCGGTACTCGACACGCCCGCCCTTGAACTCGACCACGGCGCGCCGCACCTCTGGGGTGACGGTGCCTGTCTTGGGATTGGGCATCAGCCCACGGGGTCCGAGGATCCGGCCCAGCCGACCCACCTGGCCCATCATGTCGGGCGCGGCGATGGCCACGTCGAAATCGAGGAACCCCTCGTTCTGCACCCGGGCGGCCAGCTCGGCCCCTCCGACGATGTCAGCCCCGGCGTCGCGGGCCTCTGCGGCCGCGTCGCCCGTGGCGAAGACCGCCACCCGCACGGCCTTGCCCGTGCCCGCCGGCAGGCTGACGGTTCCGCGTACGATCTGATCAGCCCTGCGGGGGTCGACCCCGAGGCGGACGGCCAGCTCGACCGTCTCGTCGAAGCGCGCCGTGGCCAGGCTCTTCACCAGGTCGACCGCTTCGGCCGGTGTGTGCAGGCTTGCGCTGTCGAACCGCCGGCCCGCGTCGGTGTAGCGCTTTCCTCTCGGTGCCACGGTCGGCCTCCTATCGACCCACGTTGATGCCCATCGACCGGGCCGTGCCGGCGATCTGGCGCTTGGCCGACTCCAGGTCGTTGGCGTTGAGATCGGGCATCTTCACCTGGGCGATCTCCGCCAGCTGGGCGTCGGTGACGGTGCCGACGATCTCCTTGCCCGCCGTCGTCGCCCCCTTCTCGGCGCCGACGGCCTGTCGCAGGAGCACCGGGGTCGGCGGCGTCTTCAGGATGAACGAGAACGACCGGTCCTCGAAGATCGTGATCTCGACGGGGATGATCGTCCCCCGCTGGGCCTCGGTGGCGGCGTTGTACTGCTTGCAGAACTCCATGGTCTGCACCCCGTGCGGACCGAGGGCTGTCCCCACCGGGGGCGCGGGCGTGGCCTGGCCGGCCGGCAGCTGGATTTTCACGACGGCAACGACGCGCCTTCTGGCCACTGAGGGTGCCTTTCCTCCGCGTGGGACTAGAGCTTGGCGACCTGGCTGAACTCGAGCTCGACCGGCGTCTCCCGTCCGAAGATGTTGACGAGCACCTTGAGCTTGAGCTGGTCTTCGTTGATCTCGGCGATCTGTCCCGAGAAGTCGGCGAACGGACCCTCCTTGACCCGCACCGTCTCGCCGACCTCGTGCTCGAGGCGGGGCCGGGTCTTCTTGACCCCCTCGGCGCCTTCGGGCTTGACCTGCAGGATGCTCTCCACCTCACGTCGCGACAGCGGGGTCGGCTTCGTCCCTGGGCCGACGAACCCGGTCACTCCAGGCGTGTTGCGAACGACCGACCAGGAATCGTCGTCGAGCTCGCAACGGGTGAGGAGGTAGCCGGGGAAGACCTTCTTCTGCACGACGACCTTGCGGCCGCCCTTGAACTCGACGACGTCCTCCATGGGGATCACGACTTCGTAGATCCGGTCCTCCATGTTCATCGACGAGATCCGGCTCTCGAGGTTGGACTTCACCTTGTTCTCGTAGCCGGCGTAGGTGTGGACGACATACCACTGCCCGGGCCGGTCGTACGGGCTCTCGACGACCGGCTCTTCTTCCTCCTCCTCCTGGACCTCGTCCTCGGCGGGGGGGCCATCGGCGGGGCCGGCCTCGAGGGCGTCGGTGAGCACGGTCGCCGTCGACTCCTCGGCCGTCGACTCATCGGCCGCCGACTCCGGAAGGGCCGCGCTCTCCATGCCCTCGCGCTGGGGGGGCTCGGTCGGGGTGCCGTCGACAGCACCGCTCGCCACTGCTTCGGCGGGACTGTCGGGCGGAAGGATGGGATTGTCGCTCATTGTGTGAAGCTCACGCGTTGAACAGGAAGAGGACGGCCTTGGAGAAGAGATAGTTGAGCAAGAAGATCATGGATACGAGTACCACGAGAGTAACGAGCACGACGGTCGAGTAGTTGATGACCTCGGGCCGGGACGGCCAGGCCACCCGGCGCAGCTCGTTGCGGACCTCTCGGAGGAACTCGACCGGGGTCGTTCGCCGCGGGGCGTCCCGCTGACGACTGGGGGTCGGCTCGCTGACAGGGACCGCTGGCTCGGCCGCGACGGGGCCCTGGCTCTGGCCTTGACGCTGCAGCATACGTTTGGTCTGACGATTCACGGCGATCCTCGGCTCCGGTCACCGGGCGAGCAGGGCAGGAGGGACTCGAACCCCCAACCGCCGGTTTTGGAGACCGGTGCTCTGCCTATTGAGCTACTGCCCTTGGGGGCTCCGAGTGAGGATAGCACCGGGCAAACTGCTGACCGCCTGCGGCACCCGGCCGGCCAGCGGCCATCCGACAGGGCCCACCTTGTGGCCGCGACTCCTGCTGGCGAGGACCACGACCACGCCGGCGGTGGTGGCCGCCCCCGCCGCGGCCGTCAGGCCGGCCACGTACGCCATGCGCCGCCCGGCCAGCGCCGAACGGATGGCCCCCCGCTCGGCCGCCTCTTCGATCCCGGTGAGGATCCGACCCACCGTCCCGGGAGGGGGCTTGGCCCCCTGGGCCCGCATCTGGTGGAGGACCCGGAAGAGCTTGCGGTACTGCACGAGCTCGGCCTGACAGCGCAGGCAGCTCTCGATATGGCGCACGACCTTGCGATCGGCCGTCTCCAGGCCGTCCATGATCTGGGGCAGGGCGTCGACGACCTCCTCACACCGCACGAGCCCGCTCCTCGGCCAGTCGCTCCCCCCTGGTGGGGAAGAGCCGTTCGCGCAGCTTCTTGCGGGCGCGGTGCAGGCGGACCTTGGCCGCCGCCTCGCTGATCCCGAGCTCGGAGGCGATCGCCTCGTGGGGCAGGTCGTAGATGTCACGCAGCACGACCACGGCCCGGAGTCGAGGCGGGAGGTCCTGGAGAGCGATGGCAACCCGGCCGAGCTCCAACGTGACCCCCGCCATGGCCTCGGGATCCCCGTCGATCCGGCCGTCGGCGACCGGTGCGTCCCGGTCGAGCTCCTCGTGGCGGGCCCGACCCCGACGCACCATATGGGTCGTGGCGCAGTTGGCGGTGATCCGGTACATCCAGGTCGAAAAGGCGGCATCGCCCCGAAATCGCTTGAGGGACCGGTACGCCCTCAGGTAGGCGTCCTGGAGGACGTCGCAGGCGTCGTCCGCGTTGCCGGTCAATCGGAAGGCCAAGGCGTAGGTGTCGGCATACGTCTCCCGGACGAGATCGTCGAACGCCGATCGCTCGCCCGATTTGGCCCTGGCCACGAGCTCGGCGGCGGCGTCGCCCATCAGCTATCCGACCTCCGAAGGCCCGCCGCCGTTACCATCAGCGAGTCTCGCGGTGCAGCGTGTGCTGACGGTCCCATCGGCAGTACTTCTTCATCTCGATTCGCTCGCGATCATTCTGCCTGTTCTTCATCGTGATGTAGTTGCGGCGCTTGCACATCTCGCAGGCCAGGGTGACCTTCACCCGCTTGTCCGTTCTGGGCACGGCCTGCCTCCTTTCACACCGGTGACTGTTGGGCTTGCTGGTAGCGGCGGTCGGACTCGAACCGACGACCCCACGATTATGAGCCGTGTGCTCTAACCAACTGAGCTACGCCGCCAGGGGTGAGCCCCCTGTCGGAATCGAACCGACGACACCAGCCTTACCATGGCTGTGCTCTGCCGACTGAGCTAAGGGGGCCGTGGCAGCCCTGATCGGCCGCATCCCCGATGATAGCCCCCGGCCCACCGGGCGTTCCCAAGCCGACCCTGGAGGGCGGCTCCTACCGAATGGCGGTGGATAACGTCGACCACATGCGGATCCGGCTGGCCACGCTCGCCGACGCCGAGGCCGTCCGGGCCATCTACAACCGCGAGATCCTCTCGACGGCCACCTTCGACATCGTCCCGCGGAGCCCGGAGGAGCAACGGAGCTGGCTGGCCGAGCACGCCGGCGCCTATCCGGCCATCGTGGCCACCGAGGGCAGCTCCGTGCTCGGCTTCGGGTCCCTCTCGCGGTATCGCGATCGGCCCGGTTACGCGACCACGGTGGAGGACTCGGTGTACGTGGACACCGAGCAGCGGAAGCAGGGCGTTGGGCGGGCCCTCCTGGCCGAGCTCACCCGCCTGGCGACGGCCCACGGGTTCCACACCGTCGTGGGGCGCGTCGTCGGGGACAACCAGGCCTCCATCGCCCTGCACCGATCCTGTGGCTTCGAGCTGGTGGGGATGGAGCGTGAGGTGGGACGGAAGCTGGGTCGCTGGCTGGACGTGGCCGTGCTTCAGCGGATGCTCTGAGTCGGCTCCGGCACGGGAGCCACCGGAAACGCCCGTTCGAGCAGGAGGCGTCGAGCCCGGGCGACGACGCGGCCGAACGGGGTGGTCACGGCCAGGGTGACGAGCAGGACCGCGATCGACAACAACACATAGGCCACGTTGTTGCGGCTGAGCTCGTCCAGCAGGAGGCGGCCACCTGGCAGCTCGAGGAAGGAGACGCCGATCGACAACCCGATGAGCACGCCCCAGGTCCGTCCGACGGCTACCGGGGCGAGCAGGATGAGTCCCCAGGCGACGTACCAGGGCTGCACCACTGGCCCCAGGAGCACGATGGCGAGCAGCGTGAGGCCGAGGGCCTGCAGGCTGGCGGTCCGGCGGCTCCGGAGGAACAGGACGACGCCGGCTGCAGCGGCGGCAAGCAGCCCGACACCCCGTGCCACCGACAGAACGGCGCGCGGGTTCGGCCCCACGCCCAGCGCGTGGAACAGGTGACCGCCCCAGGTCCCGAGGAACGTGGTGGGGGCGATCATGGAGCGGACGGCGTCGGGTGTGCCAAGGGATGTCACCCACCCCCATCCCATGCCGGTCACGTTGGCCAGCAACGACATCACCCCGCCGGCGATGAGGCCGGCGGTCAGCAGCGGCCGGATCCGTTCTCGCCAGGGCACGTCGGTGCCGAGCCAGTCCCACCCGATGTAGAGGATGCCCACCGCGGCTGGAACCTTGATGGCGGCGGCCAGGGTGCAGACCACGATGCCCAGCACGGGCCTTCCCCGTTTGGCCAGGGCCAGGCCGGCGACGAGCAGACCGAGCATCAGGGCGTCGTTGTGGGCGCCCCCGATGAGATGGAGGAGGGTGATCGGGTTGAGGACAGCCAGGGTGAAGGCGGTCGCCGGATCACGACCGTAGGACTCGGCCAGCTTGGGGATGAAGACGGCCATGAGGATCACGCCCACCAGAGCCAGAAGGCGCAAGCCCACCACGGTCGCCAGCGGGTTGTGGGCGGTGACATTGACCAGCAGGGCGTCGACCCGCAGGAAGAGCGGACCGTACGGAGCGGGGGCGTTGCCCCACAGCGGGTCCACGTTCGTCACGTACGGGCCCGCACCCAACGTGCTGGGGCCGTACTGGTACGGGGTGATCCCGTGGGTGACCATGTCCCCCTGGGCCGCGTAGCTGTACACGTCCCGGCTGAACAGGGGGGGCGCGACGAGCAGCGGCAGCACCCAGATGGCGAAGATGACGGCCAGCTTCTTCACCGGCACGCCGCCCTGGCGGTCGAGGGCGCGAGCCAGGTCGTACCAGACCCTGGAGAGCACCAGCATCCCGGCGAACACCAGCACCAGGCTGAGGAGCAGGCCCTCGGCATGCCCTCCCGGGTCCGGGATGCCGAAGAACCAGGCATCGGGCTGCTTGAGACTGAAGGGCGAGCCGGGCTGGATCGCCCCGATGGTGATGGCGGTGGTGGCGAGGAAGCCGAGGATCGTGGGGCGAACGAGGCTGGGGGCCCGCGGGTCGGAGGCCGCGCCGGCCTGCACATCGGTGTCGCCCGATCGTGCCCGGCGTCCTGGATCCGCCCACAGCTGTCGCAATTGCCCTCGCCCTGTCAGCTCAAGCCAGGCCCACATCCGGCCCTCGCTGGCACCGGCCGGGGGCCGACGCCCGCATTACGGTTAGGTTACGTTACCTCAACCAGACATGGCGAACGCGCACCCGTCTGCGACAACGACGTCGGCCCGGCCTTGATGGCCGGGCCGACGAAACGGATGGATTGGTCGGACAGTGCTAGCAGCTGGTGGCGTAGGTGCAGACGCTGAACCCGTCCGCCGTGCCGTTGGGCGCCGACGGCGTTGCCAGGACCTGACCACCCGTGTCCACGAGCTGGATCTCCTCCGAGGCCTTCAGACCGGCGGCGGCCGAGTTCGTCTTGGCCGACGAGAAGTTCGCTCCCGAGAGATTCGGCATGGCCGCGAGGCTGGTGCCACTCGTGCCGATCAGGGTCGGGGTCTCGGTGATCCACTCAGCCGTCAGATGGGTCGAGGGGTAGGGCACCGTCTGGCTGAAGGACTGACCGGTGCTGACGTCCTGGATGGTGATCGTCCACACCTCGGTCAGAGGCACGAGCTCGGAGATGTTGGCGTGCATGTGGTCACCGGGGTGGACGCTCATGGTGCTGATCGTCAGGCTCGGTGCGGGGATGATCTCCCACCAGGCCGAATAGCTCGGCGTGCCGTTGGCGGCGACATCCTGCTCCGTGCCGGTCTGGATCAGGGTGGAGTCCGGAACGGTGCACCCGGCGTCGACGCAGCCACCGCCGATGCCGATCCAGCTCGAGGAGTTCTCCGCCTCCCCGGCCTTGTGCTGGGTGGCCGTGGGCACCGTCCAGTCACCTGAGATCTGGCTGAACAGCTTGCTTCCCTGCTCCACGGTCCCCTGGTTGTAGCCGGACCAGTTGTTGGACTTGTTCGCTCCGAAGGGGAGGAGCAGGCGGTGGTACTTGGCCGGCGTCGAGGCACCGGCTGCGGAGGCAGTTCCAGCTGGGGCGGCGGCGAAGAGAGCTGCGACGAGAGGCAATACGGACAGGATGGTGGCACGGCGCACGGATAACATGCGCACCAGGTTCGGCGTCCTCTCCTGATTTCCTCGTCGGGCCCCCAATGTTCACCCGGTCCAGCCGTTTTCACCCGCGCGAGGGATTTGGCCCGGGTTGTCCCTGACTAGTTCGTAAGAACTAGTCAGGAGGCGGCGGTGCGGTGGGCGATGCAGTCCATCTCGACTGCGGCGCCGAGGGCCAGACCCACGCGGCCGACGGTGATGCGAGCGGGCGGATCCCCAGTGAACACCGAGAGATACGCCTCGTTCATCGCCGCCCCGGTTGCCATGTCGGCCAGGAAGACGCTCACCTTCACCACGTCGTCGAGCGTCGCCTCGCACGCCGCCAGTATCAGCCCGATGTTGCGCAGGGCCTGGAGTGTCTCGGGGCCGGTACCCCCCGGCACCAGCTCGCCGGATTCCCCCACGGTTCCCAGGGCGCCGGAGACGTAGACATGGTCACCGGCCACCGTCGCGTGCGAGAAGGCGGCCAACCGCCACAACCCTGGGACGTTGACGCTCCTTCGCATGGCGCCGGACCTTAGACCCCGGCAGCCCTGGGACCCAGAGCTTGGCGTAGCGGTCGCCCGTCACGTGGGCCAGGCAGTTGTGGGCCGGGGAGGATTTGAACCTCCGAAGGCATACGCCGGCAGATTTACAGTCTGCTCCCTTTGGCCACTCGGGCACCGACCCGCCCTGCGAACGATACTGCAGCGTCCGGACTCCCCAGGCAGCCTGGGCAGCCAGAACGTGTCCGGGCGATAGCTTGAGAGCATGCCGACGTTCGACATCGTCTCCGAGGTGGACTTCCAGGAGGTCCGCAACGCCGTCGACCAGACCAACCGGGAGGCCTCGACCCGCTTCGACTTCAAGAACACCGATTCCAACGTCGAGCTGGCCGACCGTGAGCTCCGGCTGCGCTCGTCCACCGAGGACCGTCTCCGGGCCCTGCATCAGGTGCTGGAGGAGAAGCTGGTGCGCCGGCAGGTCTCGCTCAAGGCGCTCGCCTCCGGCAAGGTGGAGGAGGCGGCCAAGGGGTCGGTCCGCCAGTCCATCACGATCAACGCGGGTATCTCCGCCGATCACGCCCGCCGGCTCAACCGCTTCGTGAAGGACCTGAAGCTGAAGGGCGTCTCGTCCCAGACCCAGGGCGACCAGCTGCGCGTGTCGGGCAAGAAGCGGGACGACCTTCAGGCCGTGATCGCCGCCGTGAAGGGCGAGGACTTCGGGGTTCCGCTCCAGTTCTCCAACTTCAGGGACTGAACCGCCCCCGCCGGCTCAGCTACGCCACTGACCTGATCGCAGCCGGGCGATGCGCTGCTCGGTCGGCGGGTGGGTCATGAACAGGTTGGCGAAGTTGACCCGGCGGCCGCTCAGGGGGTTGACGATGAACATGGAAGCCTCGGCGGGTGGCACGTTCATCGGGACGGCCTTCACACCGGCCTCGATCTTGGCCAGCGCCCGGGCCAACGGCTCGCCGTCGCCGAGCAGGCGGGCGCCGGACCGATCGGCCTCGTACTCACGGCTGCGGGTCAGGGCCAGCTGGAGGAGGAAGGCGGCGATCGGAGCGAGGATGACGAGCGCCAAGGTGGCGAAGATGTTGTCGCCACTCTCGCCGTCACCACCGGTGAAGATGGTGGTCCACAGGGCGATCCGGGAGACGAACGTGATGCCCATGGCGACGGCCGCCGCCACCGACCCGATCAGGATGTCGCGGTTGCCCACGTGGCTGAGCTCGTGGGCCAGCACGCCCCTCAGCTCCTCCCAGTCGAGGATGCCGAGAATGCCTCTCGTCACAGCCACAGCCGCGTGGTTGGGGCTGCGGCCGGTGGCGAAGGCGTTGGGCTGCATCTCAGGGGTCACGTAGAGCCGCGGCATGGGCATGTCCATGCGCTGGGTCAGCTCCCGCACGACGCGGTAGTACTCCGGCATCTCAGCCTCGCTGACCGGTACGGCCCGAGCCGCCTTGATGGCGATGGTGTCGGAGAACCAGTAGGAGGCCCCGGTGATGACGAGGCCGATGACGAGGCCGATGGCCGCTCCGCCGCTCCCGCCGACCCCGAAGCCGATGACGACAAGGAGACCGCCGAGGGCGGCCAACAGCACATACGTCTTGAGGGTGTTCCTAAATCCCATCGACCACCAGTCCTCGTCTTCTACCCACCACAACGTCCGGCTGCGGTGTTTGCGTTCCTGGCAGGCCGGCTCCCGGGCTCAGTCGTAGTAGCCCGAGTGAATGTAGAGGCACGGGACTCCTTCGCCCCGGAACATCTCCAGGTTACGCCGGTCGTCTTCGAAGGCGAGCAGCAGGCCGAACCCATATGCCCGCAGATCGGACACCGCCTGGTTCTTGAAGTGGCGAGCCGTGTCGTAGTCGCCCAACTCCCTCATCACCAGCAGGTCCCACCGCAGCCGGTACCGATCGAGCCAGGCGAGCGTCTGGGGTTGCACCCGTATGGGCCTGGCCGTCACGAGGATGATGGCCAGCTGCGGATCCAGCAGGTCCAGCAGGCGGGCCACCTCCTCGATCAGGGGATCGTCCCCGCAGGCGTCGAAGAAGGCGTTCCAGTCCCGCCGGGGCGACTCCAGATAGTGCTGACGACTGGCGGCGTCCGAGAGCACGCCGTCGAGGTCGAAGATCGCCGCCGGCCCCGGGGGAACGGGTACGGCCGCCCACCGCCAGTTGTCGGGCAGCGCGAGTGGCGCCGTGGTCTCGACCATGCCCGTGAGCCTATTGTCGGGCGCGGCCCGAACCGCTGCCAAGATGGCTGGCGATGGCCTGCGACGGCACCCTCATCGACGAGCTCGAGGTCGAGGTGGGGCTGGGCGGCCGAGTGCTGGTGGTGAGCGATCTGCTGCTGGGGCCCTCGGCGACGCCCGCCTCGGCCTCGGCCACGACCGACCTGGCCCGCGCCATCGAGGCGTGGAGCGGCCCGGGAGCCCTGGTCGTGGCCGGCAACCTCTTCGAGCTGCTGGTCGCGGAGCCACCAGACGCGGTACCGGATCCCATGGCGGCGTTGCGCGCCCACCCCAGGCTGACGACGGCCCTCAAGGCCTTCAGCGCCGGCGAGGGTCGGCGCCTGATCTGCCTTGCGGGGAGCCGGGACGCCCGGCTGGCCTGGGACGACGCCGCGGCCAGCGGCGTGGCCAGCGAGCTGGGGGCCGAGCTGGCTCTCACCGTCGAGGTGGCCCTCGAGACCGGGGCTGGTCGGCGCCTGGTGCGGGTCGAGCCCGGCCATCGCCTCGACCCCCGTCACGCGCTGGCCGATCCGCGCAACCCGGCTTGCACCCCGGTCGGCCACCACCTTCTGGCCGACATGCTCCCCGCCCTGGGCGGGGCCCGCTCCTCCTGGCTGCGCGGCGTCGACCGACTCCCCGAGCCGTCCAGCTTCCCCCGGTTCCTGGCCTCGCGGCTGGCGTACCGGCGGCTGGCTCGGCACGCCTGGTGGCTCCTGGTGCCCTTCGCCATCGCCGTCCTCCTGAAGGTCCCGCTCTCCTACCTGTGGGCGGCGCCGGCCCAGCACCTCTCGCATCTGGGCGCCTGGCCCCGCCGCCTGGGCCTGGTGGGTGTCACCACGGTCGTCGATCTGGTGCTGGTGGTGCTGGGGGTCGCCTGGGTGAGCAGGCGCACCTGGGCGGCCATGGGAGGCGTCGCCCTGGGCAGCTCCGGCGAGGATCCGAACGACGCCGCGCGCGCCGAGGCCACGGCGCTGGTCGGTGACGGTCATGCCGGGCTCGTCACGGGCCATACGCGACGCCCCGAGCTGACCCTCCTGGGGCCGGGCTTCTACGCGAACCCCGGGGCGGTGGCCGAGGTCGTCGACGAGTGCCCCGCCCGTCTCGGGCTCCCGCCGGTCTTCCTGCACCGCAGGCAGCTGTCGTGGGTCGAGCTGGAGGCGGGAGCAGAGCTCCACGCCCGGCTGCTCCAGGCCCGCCTCGATCTGCCGGGCGCCACGATCATCGAGCGGACGGCCGCAAGGCGACGCCACATCGGCGACGCGCATCCGGGCGTCGTGGCCACGTTTCCTCACGGTCCCCCCTATCCGCAGCTCGCCGACCCGGCGTCGCGCCAGCGCCTCGTCCGCCGCCTGGCGGCGGTTGCCATCGCCCTCGCCGGCGTGGTCAACCTGGCTTCGGCGGTGACGCCGCCGTTCCGCAACCGACTCGACTTCGTCTTCGATGTGCTGCCGCTCTCGGTGTCCCAGGCCGCCTCGGCCCTGGTCGCCCTCGCCGGGCTGGCCCTCCTCGCCCTGGCCCGCGGCGTCCGGAGGGGCCAACGCCAGGCCTGGACCGTCGCTCTGGGCCTGCTCGTGGGGACAGGCGTGTTACACCTGGTCCAGGGCGGTGGGCTGGAGGAGGCGGTCATCGCGCTGGCGGTGGCGTGGTTCCTGGTGGTCAATCGCTCGTCCTTCCCCGGGGCCGTGGACCGCGCCTCCCGCAAGAGGGGCGGCCTTGCTCTCCTGGCCGCAGCCGTGGTCGTCACCGTCGTGACGACCACCTCGATCGAGGTGGCGCTGGCGCTCGACTCCGACGCCCGGCCGCTCGGCGTCGTGCGGGCCCTAGAGGCTGTCGCGGGGCGGATGGTCGGCCTGCGACCGGTGCCCCTCCCGCACCGTCTGGACGAGTTCCTTGCCCCCACCCTGTTCGCCGTCGGGCTGGGCCTGGCGCTCGTCGCCTTGGTGCTCGCCTTCCGGCCTGTGGTCGACCGGCGGCTGGTCGGCGCCGGCTCCCAGCAGCGGGCCAGGGACATCGTCCGCCGCCACGGGCAGGGGACGCTCGACTACTTCGCCCTCCGCCACGACAAGGTCCACTTCTTCGGCGACGACAGCCTCGTGTCGTACGCCGTGTACGGGGGCGTCTGCCTCGTCTCCCCCGACCCCATCGGCCCCGAGGCCGAGCGCGACCGGTTGTGGTCGTCCTTCCGCGCTTTCGTCGACAACCACGGTTGGACCCTGGCCGTCCTCGGCGCGGGCGAGGACTGGCTGCCGACCTACCGGTCCTCGGGCATGCACGACCTCTACCTGGGCGACGAAGGCGTCGTGGACCTCACCCGCTTCTCGTTGCAGGGCGGCCGCAACAAGGGACTCCGGCAGGCCGTCAACCGCATCGCGCGCTACGGGTACACCATCTCCTTCCACGATCCGGCTTGCCTCGAGCCGGCCCTCGCCGATGCGCTGCGCGACGTCATGACCCGCAGCCGCCGGGGCGACGTCGAGCGGGGCTTCTCGATGACCCTGGGGCGTCTGTTCGATCCCGGCGACGTCGGTCTGCTGTTGGCCGTGGCCACCGCGGCCGATGGCACGCCCGTCGCGTTCTGTCAGTACGTCCCTGCGCCTGGGATCAACGGGTACTCGCTCGACCTCATGCGGCGCGACGACGGCGACCACCCCAACGGCCTGCTGGATTTCGTGATCGTGGAGACGATCGAGCACCTTCGCCAGCTGGGCATGCGGGGGCTGGGGCTCAACTTCGCCACCATGCGCTCGGTGCTGGCCGGCGAGACCGGCGACGCCCTGCATCGCCGGGTCGAGCGCTGGATGCTGCGGCGCATGTCCTCCTCGATGCAGATCGAGTCGCTGTGGCGCTTCAACGCCAAGTACGACCCGTACTGGCAGCCGCGCTACGCGGTGTACCAGTCGCCCGAGCAAGCACCCGCGGTGGCCGTCGCCATCGCCCGGGCCGAGTCGTTCTGGGAGCTGCCGCTCATCGGCCGGTTCCTCGTACCGGGGGACGCCCGTGCCGGAGACCAGAACGGCGATGGCCAACCCCAGCCTGGGGAGCAGGTCGCCAGCACCTCCTCCGGAGGGCCGTGAGTGAGCGGCACCCGGCGCTGAGCTCGCTCAGAACAGGAGTGTCGCCCGGTGGGCGAAGTCGATCAGCGGCGCCGGATAGAGGCCGAAGAACACCGTGAAGGCAGCCGACAGGGTCAGCGCGACCCCGGCCAGCAGCGGCACGTGGATCGGGCTCTCCTCCTCGACCTCGGCCTCCGCCGCCACCGCTGTCTGCTCGGCGACGGCGACACCGCCCGGCGCCGTCGCGAGGGCCGCCTCGGCGATCGGCACCTCGGCACCGAGCGCGGATCCGGTGTCGTACGCGCCTGCGTCGGCGCCAGCAGGCGCGGGCGTCACCCCCGGACGCCGCGTCGGGCTGTACATGAGGACGATGACCCGCAGGTAGAAGAATGCTGCTATCACCGCGGCGATCATGGCGATCAGCGCCAGCGGATAGGCGCCGCTGCTGACCGCAGCCGAGATCACGTAGAACTTGGCGAGGAAGCCGGTGGTGAAGGGGATGCCGGCCTGGGCCATGAGGAAGAGCGCCAGCAGGAGGGCGAGGACCGGGTTGCGCGCGAACAGGCCCCGGTACGAGTCGAGGTCGTGGCGAGCGTCTCCCCGCCCGCCGACCAGGGTCACGATCGTGAAGCTGCCCACCACCATGAACACGTAGGCGAAGAGGTAGTACAGCCCACCGGCGATCCCGTTCTTGGTCGCCACCTCGAGCCCGACGAGGACGAACCCGGCGTGGCTGATGGACGAGTAGGCCAGCATCCGTTTGACGTCGCGCTGCACGATGGCGACCACCGCCCCCACGAGGAGGGTGAGCACGGCGAGGGCCCAGATCAGGGGCTTCCAGTCCAGCCGCAGTACCGAGAAGGTCGAGAAGAAGAGGCGCAGCAGTCCGGCGAAGCCGGCGGCCTTGGCCGTCGCCGCCATGAACCCGGTGACCGGCGTCGGCGAACCCTGGTAGACGTCGGGAGTCCAGAAGTGGAAGGGGACGGCCGCCACCTTGAACCCCAGACCGACGAGCAGCAGGGCCATCCCGGCGAGCAGCAGGCCGTTCGAGACGGTGACGTTCTGGGCCAGGAACTTCGCCACCTGGCCCAGGTTGGTCGATCCGGTGGCGCCGTAGGTGAGGGCGACGCCGTAGAGGAAGATGGCGGAGGAGAACGCCCCGAGCACGAAGTACTTGATCGCCGCCTCTCCCGACTCCCGGCGCCGGGCGTGGTAGCCCGCCAGCACGTACAGGGCGATGGACAGGATCTCCAGCCCGAGGAACAGCACGATGAGGTCGTTGGCGGCGGCCATGAACATGGCGCCCGACGCCGACAGCATGGCCAGCACGTAGAACTCGGGTCCGTCGAGACGCTCCCGGCGCAGGTAGGCATCGGCCGACAGGGCGGACACGATCAGCGCGGCGCCGATCAGCATGATGAAGAAGACGCTGAAGCCGTCCACGGCGACCGAGCCGGCGATCGCCGTGTAGCCGCCCTTGGCGACGTGGTTCCACAACAGGTAGGCGTAGCCCATGGACGCGCCCGAGGCGGCCACCGTGAAGATGGCATAGGTCCCTCGGGGCAGCCGACGGCGCGTCAGCGCCGCTCCGGTCATGAGCACCAGGGCCAGGCCGATGAGGATCAGCTCGGGCATGATGGCCGAGTAGTCGATGCGGGGAAGCTGGAGCGCCGGCAGATCCTGGTGGAGCTGGGCGAGGAAGGGGCTGGCTCCCATCACCGCGCTCCCGAGGCCGAGGCGGAGGCCGACGTCGCCGACGATCCGTTGGCCACGGCCGGCTGGCGGTAGGTGCTGCCCTGCTCCACGTGGCTGATGACGCGGTTGACCGAGGGGGTGATGCGATCCAGGACCGGCCTCGGATAGACGCCGAGGAACACGATGGCCAGGATCAGCGGGGCCACGACGGCACGCTCTCGCCACGACAGGTCGGGAATGTGAAGATTCGGACCCGTCGTCCGGCCGTGGAACACCCGCTGGAACGCCCACAGGAGGTAGATGGCGGCGAAGATCACACCGATGGTGGCCGCCACGGCCCACCAGCGGTGGCTGAGGAAGGTGCCGATCAGGATCAGGAACTCACCGACAAAGCCGTTCAGCCCGGGCAGCCCGATGGAGGCCATCATCGCCACCGTGAACACCCCGGCCATGACTGGCGCGACCCGCTGCAGACCCCCCAGGTCGGACGTCTGCCAGCTCCGACGGCGCTGGTAGATGAACCCGATGAGGAGGAAGAGGGCGGCGGTGAACAGGCCGTGGTTGAGCATCTGGAGCACGCCGCCGGAGACGCCCTGGGTGGTGATGGCGAAGGTGCCGAGCACGATGAAGCCCAGGTTGGTGAGCGACGAGTACGCCACCATGCGTTTGAGGTCGCGCTGCGCGGCCGCCACGACTGCCCCGTAGAGGATGCCTATGGCGGCGAGGGTCAGCAGCGTCGGAGCCAGCTGGGCCGCCGCCTTGGGGAACAGCGCAAAGTCGAAGCGGATGATGCCGTAGCTGCCGATCTTGGCCATGACCGCGGCGAGGATCACCGAGCCTGCGGCCGGTGCCTCGGTGTACGCGGGTGGGGACCAGGTGTGGAGCGGGAAGATCGGCGCCTTCACGGCGAAGGCGGCCATGAAGGCCAGGAACAGCACGATGCCCACGGTCGACGAGAAGGGCTGGGTGGCCGACAGCGTCACGAGGTCGAACGTCAGGTGCCCGGTGCTGCGCTGGTGGAGGTAGACCACGGTCAGCAGGCCGACGAGCATGACCGCCGACCCGAGGAAGGTGTACAGAAAGAACTTCAGCGCCGCGTTGCCGCGCCGCTCGTGCCCCCAGCCACCGATGATGAAGTACGTCGGCACGAGAGTGAGCTCGAAGAAGAGGAAGAAGAGGAAGAGGTCGAGGGCCAGGAAGCTCCCGAGGCACGCGCACTCGAGCAGCAGCATCCAGGCCATGAAGCCCTTGGGATTGCTCCGGACCCGCCCGCCGACAAGGGCGACCGGGAACAGCACCCCGCACATCAGCACGAGGAAGAGCGATATGCCGTCGATGCCGAGCTTCCACGAGATGCCGAACACGGTGATCCAGCTGTGCTGGGACACCATCTGGAACCCACCGTCGCCCACCCGGAAGCGAACGGCGATGAACACCGCGAGACCGAGCACGGCCACCGAGAAGGCCACGCCGAGCACCTCGATGAGCCGTTGGCGCGCCCGGGGCAGGAGGGCCACGACGACCGCCCCACCCGCCGGGATCAGCACCAGCGTGGTGAGGAGCGGAAAGCCGGGCCCGGGGTGGGCAGCGGCCAGGACCGGCGCCGCGCCAGCGGCCACCCCGGTCACGAGCCCGCCCGGGTGGCCAGGTAGGCGAGCACCAGAGCGGCGCCCGTGGCGATGGCGAGGGCGTAGTTTCGTACGTAGCCCGTCTGCACCCGGCGCAAGCGGTCGCCGCTGCCCCTTATGAAGGTCGCCGTGCCGTTGACGGCCCCGTCGATGACCCGGTTGTCGAACACCATGGCCGAGAAGTTGGCCAGCGCCGTCGACGGGCGGGCGATGAAGGTGTCGTAGGCCGTGTCGACCCACCACGCCCGCTGGAAGAAGACCGGTTCCAACCGCGGCCGCTGCCAGCGACGCAGCCACAGTCCCCCTGCGAGCACGGCGCCGACCACCGCCACAACCGCGTCCGCTGTCTCGAAGGCGCGCTGGGCGCTCCCACTGAAGGTCAGCACCCGCAGAGCAGGACCGAAGACCGGGTCCAGCCACCGGCTGAGGAAGTCGTAGTTGTCGATGGGCAGGTTGATGATCCCGCCAGCGAAGGCCAGGGCGGCCAGGACGACCAGCGGGAGGATCATGACGGGCGGAGACTCGTGGGGAAGGACCTCCTCCGGTCCCGACGTGCGCCAGCGCTCGGGTCCGTAGAACGTGAGGAAGACCACCCGGCCCATGTAGTAGGCGGTCAGCAGGGCGGTGAGCAGGCCGGCGGCGTAGAGCGCGGGGCTGCGGGCATAGGCGTTCATCAAGACGTCGCCCTTGGACCAGAAGCCCGAGAAGGGCGGCACCCCGGCGATAGACAGCCAGGCCACGATGAAGGTGCCCGCCGTGATCGGCATCCACTTACGCAGCCCGCCCATGCGGGCCATGGCCTGTTCGTCGTGCAGGCCGTGCATCACCGATCCGGCCCCGAGGAACAGCAGGGCCTTGTAGAAGGCATGCGTGATCATTAGGAAGATGGCGGCTACGTAGGCGCCGGTGCCCACGGCCAGGAACATGTAGCCGAGCTGGGAGATCGTCGAGTAGGCGAGGGCCCGTTTGATGTCGCCCTGGGCACAGGCCGTGGTGGCCGCGAGGAAGGCGGTGAGCAGCCCGACGATCGCCACCACGTTGAGCGACGACGAGGTGTGGCTCAGCAGGGGGCTGACCCTGGCCATCAGGTACACGCCGGCGGTCACCATGGTGGCGGCGTGGATGAGCGCCGACACCGGCGTCGGGCCCTCCATGGCGTCTGGGAGCCAGATGAACAAGGGGATCTGGGCCGACTTGCCGACCGCCCCGAGGAACAGCAGCAGGGTGATGGCGGTGATGGTTCCCGGTCCGATGCGGGACACGGCGCCGAAGACTCCGCCGTAGCTCAGCGTGCCCACGGTCGAGAAGATCAGGAACATGGCGGTGAGGAAGCCGAAGTCGCCGATCCGGTTGACGATGAAGGCCTTCTTGCCGGCCGAGGCGGCGGCGTCCCGGTCGAACCAGAAGGCGACCAGCCAGTACGAGCAGGCCCCCACCCCCTCCCAGCCGAGGAAGGTCAGCACGAAGTTGTCCGCCATGACCAGGATGAGCATCGAGAAGACGAACAGGTTGAGGTAGACGAAGAACTTCGCGAACTGGGGATCGCGGTGCATGTAGCCGATCGAGTACAGGTGGATCAGGGCGCTCACCCCGGTCACGAACAGCACCATGGTGATCGAGAGCGGGTCGATCAGCAGCGCCGCCTTGATCTGAAGGCCGCCCACGGGGATCCAGGTGAAGATCGTCTGGTCGAACGAACGGTTGCCTCCGGCCCGGTCGAGCAGGGCCACGAAGACGAAGACCGCCACCACGAAAGAGGCCGCGACCAGCAGCGTTGCCAGCCAACCGGCCAGCGGGTTGCCGATGCGGCGGCCGAAGAAGGCCAGGATCACCGCACCGGAGAGGGGCAGCAGGGGGATGATGTAGGCGTAATGCAGCACGCTCGGCGTCAGCCCTTCAGGATGTGGAGATCATCCGCCGTGGCGCCCTTTCGCCGGCGGAAGATGGCGACGATGATGCCCAGCCCGACGACCACCTCGGCCGCCGCGACCACCAGCACGAAGAAGACAAGGGACTGGCCGCCGATGTCGTTCAGCATGCGCGAGAACGTGACGAAGGTCAGGTTGACGGCGTTGAGCATCAGCTCGACGCACATGAACATGACCAGCACGTTGCGGCGCACGAGCAGCCCGACTGCGCCGATCGTGAACAGCACCGCGGCCAGCGTCAGGTAGTAGGGACCGCCGAGGCTCATCGCGGCGACCCCCCCGCCCGCCCGGCCCGCCCAGCGTCGGGCGGCTCCGGCGGCTCGACCTCCTTCGACGGCCGGCGGGAGAGCACCACGGCGCCGACCACGGCGATCACCAGCAGGACAGAGGTGACCTCGAAGGGGAGCAGGTAGGTGGTGAAGAGGGAGCGGGCCAGCTTCTCGACGTTGGAGCCGGGTCCTCCGGAAGGACCGGCCAGCGAGTGGGCGCCCGTCACCCAGTGGATCCCGGCCAGGAACAGCAGCAGGGACAACCCCGCTGCACCGACGATGAGGGCGAGCGGGCGCTGGCCGGGGAGCGGGTCCCGCTGCAGCGCTTCCAGCCGGTCGACGCCGAGCAGCATGATGACGAAGAGGAAGAGCACCACGATGGCGCCGGCGTAGACGATCACCTGCACGACGGCCAGGAAGTCGGCCGACTGCTCGACGAACAACACGGCGATGCCGAACAGGGTCATGATCAGCATCAAGGCGGAGTGAACTGGGTTGCGGGCGGCGATGACGCCGATGGCCCCGGCCACGATGACGGCGGCCGACACGGCGAACACGGTCGCGTCGGTGATCGTGACGGCCAGGATCGGACCGTGCCCCAGCGGCAGCAACGAGGTGAGGGGCACTAGCGGTACCTCCCGCCGTAGCGGTGCGGGATGTCGGCCGCGTCGACCTCCCGGATGGAGATGTTGCCGGTGGCCTCGTCGTCCCGGTCTCCGACCTGGCCCGCCTCGGGATGCCGTACCCCGTAGCCGAGCTCTCCTGACCACTGGACCCGACCCTCGAAGGCGGCGTCGCCGTTCGGCGAGGTCGCCCGCATCCAGCCCGAGGTGTGAGCGTCGTCACCGGGACGCCAGTCCTCCCACGGCTGGTGGCGGGGACGGCCCTCGTCGTCGACGACAAGCTCGTTCTTGGTGTAGATGGCGTCCTGGCGGTCGACGAAGGAGAACTCGAACAGCTTGCTCTCGGTGATGGCCTCGGTCGGGCACGCCTCCACGCACAGGTCGCAATGGATGCATCGCAGATAGTTGATCTCGTACACGAAGCCGAACCGCTCCCCCGGCGACACCGGGCGATCGGGTGGGTTGTCGGCGCCCCGCACGTAGATGCAGCGCGCCGGGCACACACCGGCACACAGCTCGCACCCGATGCACTTCTCCATGCCGTCCTCGTACCGGCCCAGCACGTGGCGGCCGTGGAAGCGCGGCGGCTTGGGCCGCTTCTCGTCGGGATAGCGATGAGTGACCCTTGGCTCGAAGACCTGACGGATGGTCACCCGGAAGCCATCGAAGAACCCCATCAGGGCATCACCCCGCCGCCAGGACCGAAGTCCCCGCCAGGTCCGACCGCTGGCGTGGCATCAGGACCCTCCGCTCGGGCCCGCGACACCCGCAGGGCCTGGTACAGCATGAGGCCGAAGACGAGGCCACCGCCGAAGACGGCGAAGCCCCACCGCGAGTCGATGAGCATCCCCGCCACCACGAGGAGCCAGAACAGCGAGAGCGGGATGAGCCGCTTCCATCCCAGGTCCATGAGCTGGTCGTAGCGCAGCCGCGGGAGGCTGGCCCGGATCCAGACGTACACGTACAAGAAGACGATCGTCTTGCCGAGGAACCAGAGGATCGGCCACAGCCAGCGCACGACGTGGGGTGCGGGGCCGTCGGGCCCACCGAAGAACAGGGTCACGACGATGGCCGACATCGTGATGGTGTTCATGAACTCGGCCAGGAAGAAGAGGGCGAAGCGCACCGAGGAGTACTCGGTGTGGAACCCTCCGACCAGCTCCTGCTCACCCTCCACCAGGTCGAATGGAGGCCGGTTCACCTCCGCCGTCACGGCGATGAAGAAGATGGCGAAGGGCACGACGCCGAGCCGGAGGACGTTCCAGTTGGGCAGGAAGCCGTAGAGGCTGCCGTTCTGCGATTCGACGATGTCGCGGGTGGACAGCGAGCCGGTGATGAGGACGGCCGCAGCCGTCGACAGGCCCATGGCCGCCTCGTAGGAGACCATCTGAGCGGTGGCCCGCACCGAGCCGAGGAGCGGGTACTTCGAGCCGGACGCCCAGCCGGCCAGCATCAGGCCGTACACCGCCACCGACGACATAGCGAGAAGGAACAGGATCCCGATCTGCGGGTCGGCCACCTGGATCTCGGTCGTGTGCCCGAACACCGTGACCTCCCCGCCGATCGGGATGATCGTGAAGATCAGGAAGGCCGGCACCACGGCGAGGTAGGGGGCCAGGTAGAAGACGAAGCGGTCGGAGCCGTCGGGGCGCAGGCCCTCCTTGAAGAACAGCTTGATCCCGTCCGCCATGGTCTGGAGGATCCCCCACGGGCCGGCCCGGTTGGGGCCGATCCGGCTCTGCATGTCGGAGATGACCTTGCGCTCGAACCAGATCATCAGCAGCACCGACACGAGGAGAACGACGAAGGCGACGATGACCTTCACCGCCACGATGAGGAAGACCCAGGGGTCGATGCCATGGGAGAAGAGCGGGTCGCCCATCAGATCGTCTCCAGGCGGACGTCGGTGACCGCTCGGCTGCTGTCGATGAGGTCCTCGGCCCCCTCCTCGGCCAGGTCGAGGTCGACCACGGCGACGCCTCGGGGCACGGCGGCGTCGGCCAGCACTTCCATCTCCAGCGCCTGGCCGGCGCGGACCCGAACCCGACCGCCGGTCTGCACGCCGAGGCGATCGAGGTCGTAGGGGTTGGCCCGCAGGGCCGGGGCCGGGGCGAGGACGGCCAGGGAGGGGCATGCCTGGACCAGCGTCCCCTGGTCGTACAGGCGGCGACGGGCGACGAGGCGCAGCGCGTAGCTGTCCGGCGACGGGACCGACCGCGGCTTGGCCGGGGTGAAGCGCAGCAGCGGCGGCCGCTCAGCTGGCGCGTCGGCATCGTCCTCGTCGTCGGGTGCGTCCGCGGCGCCGTCAGCCGACCTGGGGGCGCCGGCGACGTTCGGGATGCCCTGGCTCTCGATCCCGCCGATGCCCGGCGTGGCCATGGGGTCGATGGGGCCCGGCGCCGGCTGAGTGGAGCCGGCTCCTGTGTCGGTGGCACCGGAGTACACCGGCGGCCCGCCACCGGGGTGCCCGGTGCCGACCTGGAGCCGGACGGGCACGCTCGGGATCGGCGCCACGATGCCGTCGGCGGCGCGACGCTCGCCGATCAGGTGACGGGTGATGCCGGCGTGGGACGGCGCCACTCGCTCGACCTCGTCCCAGATGGCCTCCAGGGTGTCGGTCCCGAGGTCGCCACCGAGGCGGGCCGCCAGCTCGGCCGCGATCATCCAGTCGGGTCGGGTCACGCCCGGCCCCACCAGCTTCTGGCCCAGGCGGCTGATGCGTCCCTCGAGGTTGGTCGTGGTACCGGGTCGCTCGGCGTAGACGGCGGCGGGCAGGACCACGTCGGCCTGCCCCGAGGACTCGTTCAGAAAGGCGTCGACGGCGACGACGAACCCGGCACCGGCCATCCCCCGCTGGGCGAGCTGGCGATCGGGGAAGTCGCTGAGCGGATCGGAGCCGAGGAGGACCAACGCCTGAACACGCTGCTCGGCCGCGGCCGAGAGGATGCCAGCCGTGTCCAGCCCGCGCTCCTCCGGCACCGAGCCCCACGACGCCGTGTACCACGCCCGCCCCTCGTCCAAGGAGACCCGACCGGGCAGGATGCCGGGGGCGAGACCCATGTCGAGGGCGCCGTGGATGTTCGACCGTCGCAGGGCGGGCAGGAAGCGGGCCTCGGGCCACGCCCCGAACAGCACCGCCGCCGCCTCGTCCACCATGTCGTCGGACTCGGCGACCGAGGGGCGGCCCAGGACCACGACGACCCCCGACCCGTCGGCACCGGGGCCCGCGCCGTTCCGGCCCCGCAGGATGCCACGGGCCACCGCCAGCGGGTCCTGACCGTCGCCGGCGCCGTCCGCGGCGTCGGCCGCCACCAAGGCGCGAGCCAGCGCCGCCACCTCGCCTGGCCGGTACTTGAGCGAGACATTGGCGTACCGTGTCATGGCCGTCGGCAGGGCGGTGAGCTCGATCACCGGCACCCCCCGCTCGACTGCGGCCTCCCGCAGGCGCAGATAGAGCACCGGCAGCTCCTCGCGCACGTCGGGCGCCAGCAGCACGAGGGCGTCGGCCGAGCAGGCCTGGTCGATCGTCGCCCTGGGCAGGCCCAGCACGACCTCGGCGGGCAGACCGTCGCCGAGCTGGGCGTCGACCGAATCGGTGCCGATGACCGCTTTGGAGAGCTTGGCCCAGGCGTAGGCGTCCTCGTTGGGCAGTCGAGCACCGCCGATGACACCGATCGACTGCGGGCCGCCGCGATCCTTGGCTCCGGCCAGTCCATCGGCCGCCGCCGCCAGGGCCTCGTCCCAGGAGACCTCGGCCAGCTCGTCGCCCCTGCGAACGAGGGGATGGGTGACACGGTCGTCGCTGTTGAGCGCCTCGAAGTCGAACCGCCCCTTGTCGCACAGCCAGGTCTGGTTCACGGGGTCCGAATCGACGCCCAGGTAGCGCGTGAGGCGGTTGGACGACGACTGCGCCACGACCCGACAGCCGACGGCGCACGACGTGCACGTGCTCTCGACCTGCTCGAGGTCCCAGGGCCGAGCTTTGAACCGGTAGGGCGCGGCTGTGAGGGCGCCCACCGGACAGATCTGCACGGTGTTGCCGCTGAAGTACGAGGCGAAGGGATGGTCCGGATAGGTGTTCACCTCGAGCTGGTCACCCCGGCCGATGAAGTTGATCAGGGGCTCGCCGGCGTGCTCGTCGGCGAAGCGCGTGCATCGGGCGCACTGGATGCAGCGCTCGCGGTCCAGGTCGACCAGGCCGCTGATGGGGATCGGCTTGGCGAAATGCCGCTTCTCCTCGATGAAGCGGCTCTCCCCGGGGCCGTACGCGAGCGTCTGGTCCTGGAGGGGGCACTCGCCGCCCTTGTCGCAGACCGGGCAGTCCAGCGGGTGGTTGATGAGCAGGAACTCCAGCACCCCGTCCTGGGCCTTCTTCACCTTGTCGGAGGTGGTGCGAACCTCCTGACCGGCGGCCACGGCGACGAAGCAGGCGGGCTGGAGGGAGTAGCCGCGCGGCCCCATGATCTCGACCAGGCACATTCGGCACATCCCCACTGGCTTCATCCTGGGGTGGTAGCAGAACCTCGGGATGTAGGTGCCCGCCCGCTCGGCGGCCGCGATCACCATCTCGCCGGGCCTGGCCTCGACCGGGCGGCCGTCCACGACGATCGACAGCGTGTCCGTGGCGGTGTCAGCCATACGGGCAGGCGCCTTCCTTGATGTGCACGAGGAACTCGTCTCGGAACATGCGAATGGCCCACACGATCGACGACGGGATCGAGGGCCCCAGCACGCAGATGGTGGTCTGCTGCGGCGGCCAGGACAAACCGGGGGAGATGTTGTCGCACACATCGAGGAGGAGATCGAGGTCCTGCTCTCGGCCCGAGCCCTCCTCGATGCGCCGGACCACCTTCTCGATCCAGCCCGCGCCCTCGCGACAGGGGGTGCACTGGCCGCAAGACTCGCGGTAGAAGAAGCGCACGATGCGCCAGGCGGCCCGTACCACACAGGTCTGGTCGTCCATGACGACGATCGAACCGGAGCCGAGCATGGACCCGGCCTTGCCCACCTCGTCCTGGCTGAGGTGCAGGTCCACCTGGTCGGGACCGAACCAGGGCGCGGACACACCGCCCGGGATGAACGCCTTGAGCTGGCGGCCGTGGCGCATGCCGCCGCCCAGCACGGGGGCGAAGATGAGGTCGCGAAACGTGGTCTTGGCCATCTCGAGCTCGTAGTTCCCGGGACGGCGCACGTGGCCCGACAGGGCGAAGAGCCGGGTGCCGGTCGAGCTGCCCTCACCGAGCGCGGCGAAGGCGTGTCCGCCGTGCTGGACGATCCAGGGCAGGTTGGCGACGGTCTCGGTGTTGTTGACCACGGTCGGCTCCCCGTAGAGCCCGATAGCGGCGGGGAAGTACGGGGGCTTGATGCGGGGAAAGCCGCGCTTGCCCTCGAGGCTCTCGAGCAGGGCGGTCTCCTCGCCGCAGATGTAGGCCCCGGCGCCGGGATGCACGACGACATCGACGGAGAAGCCCGATCCGAACATGTCCCGGCCCACGGCGCCGTGCTCATAGGCCTCGTTGAGCGCGGTCTGCATCCGCTCGAGCCCGAGGGCGAACTCGCCCCGCACGTAGATGAAGGCCTGGGCCACCTGGTTGGCGTAGGCGGCGATCAGGGTGCCTTCGATGATGGCGTGCGGATCGCGCTCGATGAGCAGGTGATCCTTGAACGTCGCCGGCTCGCTCTCGTCCCCGTTGACCACCAGGTAGCGGACCGGCGCCTTGCGCAGCATCGACCACTTGCGCCCGGCGGGGAACCCGGCGCCCCCGCGACCGAGAAGGCTGGCCGCGTTGACCTCCTCGGCGACCTCCTCCGGCGTCATGCGCAGGGCGCGGCGCAGCCCGGCGTACCCACCGGTGGCCAGGTACCGCTCGAGAGTGTGCGAGTCGGGATGGCGCAGGCGGGCGGAGACGATCGGCGCCACATCGGTGAGCGCCATCAGGACTTCTCGGCCTGGGCTGCGGCGGCCCGCTCCTCGCGGGCCCGGTCGGCTTCGGACCGCTCCGCTCGCACCTGCTCGGCCGGGACAGCGAGGCCGCCCTGGCGGCGAACCCGGCTCAGCACCCCGTGCGGCGGCACGTCGTGGTCTAGGCGTCCCGACGTGAGGTCCTCGACCAGGGTGTCGAAGCGCTCGCCGCTGACCGACCCGAAGAAGCGGGAGTTGACCTGGAGGCACGGCGCCCGATCGCAGTAGGCGATGCACTCCGCCTCCTCCAGGCTGAACATGTTGTCCGGGGTGGTGGCCCCGACGCCGATGCCGAGCCGCTGCTCGGCATGCTCGACGAGCTCGTAGGCACCGTTCAGGAGGCAGGCGATGTTGGTGCACACCGACACCATGTAGCGCCCCACCGGCTCGGTGCGGAGCATCTCGTAGAAGCTCGCCGTGCCCAGCACCTCGGCCGGCGTGAGACCCATGACCTCGGCGATGTCCTCCATGGCCTCGGGGCTGAGCCAGCCCTCTTCGGCCTGGGCCAGGTGGCAGATGGGCACCAGCGCCGAACGCGAGTCGGGGTACAGCGACATCAGCTCGCGGGCCTGGGCCAAGGTCTCGACACTGAGGCGCGCCATCAGCGGTCGACCTCTCCCAGGATGGGATCGATGGAGGAGATGATGGCGACGGCGTCGGCGACCAGGCCGCCGTGAACCATGGTCGCCATGCTCTGGAGGTTGTTGAACGACGGTGCCCGGATGTGGAGCCGGTAGGGCTTGGGGGAGCCGTCGGACACGAGGTAGCAGCCGAGCTCGCCGCGGGGCGACTCGATGCCGACGTACACCTCGCCCTCGGGCACCTTGAATCCCTCGGTGAAGATCTTGAAGTGGTGGATCAGCGCTTCCATCGATTCGTCGATGCGGGCCCGGGGGGGTGGGGTGACCTTCTTGTCCTGCGTGCGGTAGTCCCCCTCCGGCATGCGGTCGGCGACCTGGCGGATGATTCGGATCGACTCGCGGATCTCGTTCAGCCGCACGGCGTAGCGGTCGAAGCTGTCGCCGTAGGTCCCGACCACGACGTCGAAGTCGACCTGGTCGTAGAACAGGTACGGCATCGTCCGCCGGAGGTCCCAGGGCACGCCGGTGGACCGGAGGATGGGCCCGGTGGCCGAGGAGGCGATCGCCGCCTCGGCGCTGATCCTCCCCACGCCCTCGGTGCGCTCCCTGAAGATGGGCTGGCCCGTGAAGAGGTCGTCGTACTCGGCCAGTCGGGGCGGGATGGCCTGGCAGATGGCCTCGACGTCGTCCTGCCAACCATCGGGGAGATCCGCCGCCACGCCTCCCGGGCGGATGTAGTTGTGGTTCATGCGCAGCCCGGTGACCTTCTCGAGGAAGTCGAGCACCACCTCGCGCTCGCGGAAGCCGTAGATCATCATCGACGTGGCTGCGAGGTCCATGCCGTTCGTGGCCATCCAGAGCAGGTGCGACGAGACGCGGTTGAGCTCGACCATGAGCATCCGGATCCACGTCGCCCGCTCCGGTATGTCGACGCCCAGCAGAGCCTCGGTCGCCAGCGAGAAGACCAGCTCGTTGTGGAGCGGCGAGAGGTAGTCCATGCGCGTCACGTTGGTGGCGCCCTGGATGTAGGTGAGATCCTCCCCGGTCTTCTCCATGCCGGTGTGGAGGTAGCCGATGATCGGCTTGGCCCGCAGCACCGTCTCGCCGTCGAGCTCCATCATGATCCTCAGCACACCATGGGTCGACGGGTGCTGAGGACCCATGTTGATGATCATGGTCTCGTCTTCGCCGATCTCGATGTCGATGTCGCTGACATCGAGCCCTTCCTCGATGTGCCGCTCGCCAGGCGTCGTGCCCTCGCGTGAGAGCATCTCCTGGGTGCCCTCCGAGGTCTCGGCGACCAGTCGGCTCTCGTCTTCGGTGTGGCTCATCGAGGCCTCAACGGGGTCCGGGGGCTTCCTTGAACTGCACTGGCACGCGCCCGACCGAGTAGTCCTTTCGCAGCGGATGCCCCTCCCAGTCCTCGGGCATGAGGATCCGGGTCATGTCGGGATGATCGGCGAAGCGGATCCCGATCATGTCGAACGTCTCGCGCTCGGGGGCCTCGACGCCGGGGTAGAGACCGAACAGCGAGGGGATCGTCGGATCGGACTCCGGCACCTGCACCCGGATCCGGATGCGCCGGCGATGCTCCATCGAGACGAGGTTCACCACCACCTCGAAGCGCTCCGGATGGACCTCGGGCGGCAGGGTGCGGCCGGGATGAACGAGGTAGTCGACGCCGCATACGTCGACGCACATCTCGAAGCCCTCGTCCTTGAGCCCGGCGACGACCTGGAGGTAGTCGTCGCGAGACGGGTGGATCACCTCGCCGGTGGCCGCCGCCATCAGCGGGGCGTTCCCACGTGGACAGCAGCAGCCTGGTCGATCTGAAGTTCGGCGCCGGCACCGGAGGCCCGCCGGCGGCGGGTGATCTCGCCGGTGCGGATCTGCTCGTGCAGGGTGAGGATCGAGTGCAGCAGCGTCTCAGGCGTGGGCGGGCACCCGGGCGTGTAGACGTCGACCGGGACCACCTGATCGACGCCCTGGACGATGGCGTAGTTGTTGAACATCCCGCCGGTGGAGGCGCAGACGCCCATCGAGATCACCCACTTGGGCTCGGGCATCTGGTCGTAGACCTGGCGCAGCACCGGAGCCATCTTCTGCGAGACCCGGCCGGCGACGATCATGAGGTCGGCCTGCCGGGGCGACGCCCGGAAGACCTCCATGCCGAAACGGGCGAGGTCGTAGTCGGCCGCCCCGGCGGACATCATCTCTATGGCGCAGCAGGCGAGGCCGAAGGTGGCAGGCCACACGCTGTTGCGCCGAGCCCACTTCACGAGGTTCTCGAGGTTGCCGGTGAGGAAGTTGTGGTTGAGGCTCTCGAGCCCCATGGTCAGGCCGCCTCGCCGGTGTCCTGGCTGATGTGACGGACCGTCGTGTCGGTGGTCCGCTCCGTGGTCGTCCCCGGCAGCGGTCGGAGGCGCTTGACCGGGCCCCAGTCGAGGGCGCCGTTGCTGATGAGGTAGATGAACGACAGCAGCACGGCGACGGCGAAGAGGACCATCTCGACCAGACCGAAGGTGCGCAGCTGGCGGAAGATGACCGCCCAGGGGTACAGGAAGATGATCTCGATGTCGATGACGATGAAGACCATGGCGACGATGTAGAACCGCACCGGGAACCGCTCCACCGGCTCACGCTCGGGCACGATGCCGCACTCGTAGGGAGCCGCTTTGGCGTTCGTCGGCCGCTTGGGTCCCAGCAGCGAGGACGCGAGGAACGAGAGCGCGGCAAAGAGGATCGACAGGACGAACATGCAGACGATCGGCAGGTAGTTATCCATCGGTGGGTCGCGCCCCCTGGTGGCGAGGGCCATGTCGTCGGACCTCGGCGCCTTTGTACCACGGCCCCTCGAAGGCGGTCAGATCGGCGCCGCCCTCGCCGGCCGTCGTAGAGTCGTGGCGGTGAGCACTCCGATCGACCATGCCCACGACGTCCTGGTGGTGGGAGCGGGTCCCTCAGGGTCGGCATGCGCCTACTGGCTGGCCGACGCCGGCTACGACGTGGTGTTGCTCGAGCGCAAGCGCTTTCCGAGGGAGAAGACGTGCGGCGACGGGCTCACCCCTCGCTCGGTGCGCCAGCTCGAGGACATGGGCCTGGCCCAGGAGCTGGCCGGCTTCCATCGCTATGACGGCCTTCGGGCCGTCGCCTTCGGTCGGGAGCTCGAGCTGGCCTGGCCCGATCACCCCGACCTCCCGTCCCATGGCTACGTGGTGACCCGACGTGACCTCGACCACGTCGTGGCCGAGCGGGCCCAGAAGGCCGGCGCCGCCCTCCGGCAGGGCGCAGAGGCCAAGAGCCCGGTGCTCGAGCAGGACCGGGTTCGGGGCGCCGTGGTGGCGAGCAGCGGCGCTGGTGCCGTCGACGAGATCAGAGCGCGGTACGTGGTCGTTTCCGACGGCGCCAACTCCCGGTTCGGGCGGGCGCTGGGCACGAGCCGTGATCGCGCCCTCGCCCTCGGCATGGCGCTCCGCGGCTACTACCGCTCGCCCCGCCACGACGAGCCCTGGATCGAGTCCCACCTCGACGTGCGCGATCGGGACGGTCAGGTCCTGCCCGGGTACGGCTGGATCTTCCCGCTGGGCGACGGTCGCGTGAACGTGGGCGTCGGGCTGCTCTCCACCTCCGATCGCTGGGCGGGCGTGAACACCACCGAGCTCATGGCCGCCTTCGTCGACACCGCTCCCCCCTCTTGGGAGCTCTCACGCGCCACCTCCTGCGGGGCACCCACCGGGGGGCGGCTGCCGATGGGCCTCTCCGTCGGTCCCCGCTCGGGCCCCGGCTACCTGGTCGTGGGGGACGCCGCGGGGGCGATCAACCCGTTCAACGGCGAGGGCATCGCCTACGCCTACGAGACGGGGCGCCTCGCCGCCGCCGCGCTCGGCCAGGCCCTCGCCAGCGGCGATGACGGCGCCCTCCGTGACTACGAGTCGACCCTCGAGCACCGCTACGGGCTCTACTACCGGGTAGCGCAGGCGTTCGTGCGGATCATCGGGCGACCCCAGCTGATGCGGGCTCTGGTGGGCACCGGCATGCACAGCCGCACCCTCATGGAGTGGGTGCTGCGCATCATGGCCAATCTGCTGCGCCCCGACGAGCTGGGTCCCGCCGAGGCCGCCTACCGGGCGGTGGCGGCGCTCGCCCGTAGGGCCCCGTAGCGCGTAGCGCCCGAGCCCCGCACGGGCTGACCGTCGTTTCCGGAGCTACCCCGGTTCCACCTTTCGTCGAAAGTGGGCGCTGCGGCCGGGCCGGAGACGGCAGCTTTCGACCGGAGGTGGAACCGCGACCTCATGGAAGCTGACCTCGGGCCAGCTCGGCCGCGGCGTCGGCTGCGGCCTCCACCGTGCGGGCGAGGTCCGCGTCGGTGTGAGCCAGGCTGGGAAAGACGGCCTCGTAGGGCCCAGGGGCGAGGGTCACACCCCGCGCCAGCATGGCGTGGAAGAAGGGGGCGTACTGCCCGCCCGCTGCCGATGCCTGCGCACCCTCGTAGTCGGTCACCGGCTCGGCGCCGAAGAACAGCCCCACGAGCGGTCCCACGACCGGAACCTGGGCCGCGACACCGGCCTCCTCCAGGGCTCGGGCGAGGCCGGCGGCGAGGCGAGACGCCCGCTCGGAGAGCGCGTCGTAGGCGGCCGGCGTCAACAGCTCGAGGGCGGCCAGGCCCGCCGCCGTGGCGAGCGGGTTCCCGGCCAGCGTGCCCGCCTGGTACACAGGGCCGAGGGGGGCGAGCATCTCCATGATCGACCGCCGACCCCCGAAGGCTCCCACCGGCAGCCCACCGCCGATCACCTTTCCGAAGCACCACAGATCGGGGACCACCCCGCTCGTCTCGGTCGCGCCGCCACTGGCCACCCGAAAGCCGGTGATGACCTCGTCGAAGACCAGGAGCGCCCCGGCCGCGTCGCACGCCGCCCGCAGCCCTTCGAGGAAGCCCGCCGCAGGAGGGACAAGGCCCATGTTGGCGGCGACGGGCTCGACGATGACACAGGCCACGTCCGATCCGATCGCCGGCACCTGGTTGTAGGGGACGACGACCGTGTCGGCCACCGCAGCCTGCGGCACCCCGGCGGAGTCGGGCAGTCCGAGGGTCGCCACCCCGCTGCCCCCGCCGGCCAGGAGGCTGTCGCTGTGGCCGTGATAGCAGCCGGCGAACTTGACCACCCGCGCCCGGCCCGTGGCGCCGCGCGCCACCCGCACCGCGCTCATGGCCGCCTCCGTTCCGCTCGAGGTGAGCCGGATCAGGTCACAGCCGGGCACCCGATCGCGGATGACCTCGGCCATGCGCACCTCGCCTTCGGTCGGAGCGCCGTACGAGGTGCCCCGACCGGCGGCCCGCTGGACCGCGTCGACGATGGCGGGATGGGCGTGTCCGAGGATGGACGCGCCGTACGACTGGACGTAGTCGACGTAGCGGCGGCCCTCGACGTCCCAGATGTAGGCGCCCTCCGCCCGGTCGACGAAGTAGGGCACGCCTCCGACGGCCTTGAAGGCGCGCACGGGCGAGTCGACCCCACCTGGCAGCACCCGGCATGCACGCTCGTAGAGCTCGGCGTTCGTCGAGACCTGCGCCCTCGCCTCGAGCACGCCCGCCTCAACTTCCGAGCGTCTCGGCCAGCTCGGACGCGAAGTAGGTGAGGATCATGTCGGCCCCGGCTCGCTTGATCGCGCCCACGTGCTCGAGCGCGACGGCGGCACCGTCGATCCAACCCCGCTCGCTCGCCGCCTTGACCATCGCGTACTCGCCGCTCACGTGGTACGCGGCCACGGGGAGATCGAACCTCGCCCGCACGCCGGCGATCACGTCCAGGTAGGCCAGGGCGGGCTTGACCATGACGATGTCGGCGCCCTCGGCCACGTCGAGGGCCACCTCACCCAGCGCCTCGCGCCGGTTCGGCGGGTCCTGCTGGTAGTCCCGGCGGTCGCCGCCGCCAGTGATCGTGACGTCGACGGCGTCACGGAATGGTCCGTACAAGGCAGACGCGTACTTGGCCGCGTAGGCAAGTATGGCGACCTCCACCCGCCCGCTCTCGTCGAGCGCAGCGCGGATGGCGCCCACCTGTCCGTCCATCATCCCGCTAGGTGCCACCACGTCGGCGCCGGCGCCGGCCTGGGCCAGCGCCACCCGCCCGTAGAGCTCGAGCGTGGCGTCGTTGTCCACGGTCCCCGACGGGGTCAGCACCCCGCAGTGCCCGTGGTCGGTGTACTCGTCGAGGCACAGGTCGGCGACGAGCACCATGGCGTCGCCCAGCTCGTGACGAAGCTCCCGCAGCGCCACCTGGGTGATGCCGTCGGGGTTCCACGCCTCCGAGCCGATCGGGTCCTTGGCTGCCGGGAGGCCGAACAGCACGACGGCGGGCACCCCGAGGGAGCTCAGCCGCCGGGCCTCCTTCACCAGTGAGGCGGTGGTGTGCTGGACGACGCCCGGCAGTGACGCCACCGGCCGGGGCTCGTCGATGCCCTCGCGCACGAACAGCGGCGCCACCAGGTCGTCCACCGATACCCGGGTCTCGGCGACCATGCGCCTCAGCGTCGGCAGGCGCCTCAGCCGGCGGAGTCGGCGGGCGGGAAAGCTCACCTCCTCAGCCTACGGCCGGCGGCGGGGTGGAGCCCGCCCGACCGGGCCTCCACGAGCGCGTCGACCAGCCCGTCGACGGTGTGGGTGCCGGCGACCACGTCGACAGGAAGTCCGAGGGACCGCGCCGTGTCCGCAGTGACGGGCCCGATACAGGCCACGATCGGCGGCACGTCGTCGCGCTCGACCACCTCGAGGAAGCCCGTCACCGTCGACGACGACGTGAAGGTGACGACCTGGGCCGAGCGGACCGCAGACAGCGCGTCCGCGGAGGGCCGGAGCCGCCCGGTGCGGTAGGCCTCGACCACGTCGACCTGCCAGCCCTTGGCCCGCAGTCCCTTGGGGAGCACGTCCCGAGCCTCGGCCGCACGGGGCAGGAGCACGCGCCCGCCACCCCCCGAGTCCGAAGGAGCAGCGTCGGGAGGAGCCGGATCGGGGAAGACATCGAGGAGCCCTTCGGCGACGAAGCGCCCGGGCACCAGATCGGCGACCAGGCGCCACCGGCCGAGGGCCTCCGCCGTACCGGCGCCGATGGCTGCGACGCGCGCCGACCCGAAGGCGCGGGCGTCGCGCACCAGGCCCATCACGGCGTCCACGGCGTTGGCCGAGGTGAAGACCACCCATTGGTAGCGGTCGAGGCGCTCGGCGGCGGCTCGCAGCGCTGCCCCGTCGTCGGCGGCTCCGGTCACCGCGATGACCGGAAGCTCGACCGTACCGGCGCCCGCCGACCGCAGGCGATCCACGAGGGCGGACGCCTGCGACCGAGCCCGGGTCACGACCACCGTCCACCCGAACAGCGGCCGGCGCTCGAACCAGGCCAGGTCCAGCTGGGCCACGGGGCCGATCACCATGGTGACGGGCGGTTCCAGGTCGGTGGCGGGTAGACCGGCGAGCGTCGTTCGCACGCTGCGCTGGCCCGGTCGCGTGCCCCAGCCGACCGCCGCCACCGGAGTCGCCGGCGGGCGGCCTGCGGCGATGAGCCGGCGGGCGATCTCGCCCCGGTGGGCGACGCCCATGAGCACGACGATCGTCCCCCCGACCCTGGCCAGCGCGTCCCAGTCGATCTCGGTGTCGAGGGCCTGGCGACTGTGGCCCGTCACCACCGTGAAGGACGTCGAGAGCCCGCGGTGGGTCACGGGGACACCCGCGTAAGCGGGAACGGCCACGGCGGCCGTGACGCCGGGCACCACCTCGAAGTCGACACCAGCCGCGGCCAGCGCCTCGGCCTCCTCTCCGCCCCGACCGAAGACGAAAGGGTCGCCCCCCTTGAGCCGCACCACGCAACGTCCGGCGCGGCCCTGCTCCACCAGCAGGTCGTTGATCGCCTCCTGGTGGACGGGGTCCCCCGGGCGCTTCCCGACGTCGATCCGCTCGGCCCCGGCGGGAGCGAGGTCGAGGAGCGACCGCTCGGCCAACCGATCGTGAACGACCAGGTCGGCCCGGCTCAACGCCTCGGCACCTCTGACGGTGATAAGGCCGGGGTCGCCGGGCCCGGCACCCACCAGGTACACGGTCACGGCGCCCCGACCCCACCGAGGTCGTCGAGGACCGCCTGCCCGCCGCAGTCGTCGAGCAGGTGGCGGGCCAGGCTCCGGCCCAGCGCCTCCGGTTCGGGTCCGGAGACCGTCTGGCGGAGCATCACTCTTCCGTCGAGGCTCGACACCATGCCCGCCAGCTCGAGCCCGTCGCCGCCGAGCAGCCGGGCGTGGGCGGCGACGGGCAGATCGCAGCTGCCGCCGAGCTCGGCCAGGAAGGCGCGCTCGGCCTCCACGGCGCGTCTCGACGGGGCATGGTCGATGGCGGCCACCGCGGCCAGCGTGGCCTCGTCGTCGAGCCGGCACTCGACGGCCAAAGCGCCCTGCGAGACCTGGGGCAGCATCAGGGCCGGATCGAGGGCCTCGGCCACCTGATCAGTGCGACCGAGGCGGCGCAGGGCAGCCATGGCCACCAGGACCGCGTCATAGCGAGGGGCCTTGGCCAGGCGGGTCGCGATGTTCCCTCGGAGGCCGGCGAACGTGAGGTCTGGCCGGGCCCAGGCCAGCTGGGCGCGGCGACGCACCGACCCTGTCGCCACCAAAGCCCCCACAGGGAGCTCGTCGAGCGCGGACCCAACCAGCGCATCACGGGGGTCGTCGCGTTCCGGGACCGCCGCAAGCGAGAGACCCGCGGTCGGAGCGGACGGAAGATCCTTGGCCGAGTGGACGGCGACGTCGGCCCGGCCGTCGAGCACCGCGGCCTGCACCTCCTTGACGAAGACGCCCTGCCCACCGATCTCCCAGATCGGCACCTCGTCCCTGCGGTCGCCCCTGGTGTCGACGACGACGGGCTCGATCTCCCGCCCGAGCAGCTCGCCGACGTGGTCCGTCTGCCAGCGGGCGAGCTCGCTGGCCCGGGTCGCGGCCCGCAGGGCCGGACGGGCACTGCTCACCACCCCGTCCTCAGAGATCGAAGAGGACGCGGAGGGCGTCGCCGAGCCGCTCCGCACGGGGCGAGCCGGCCGCGTCCTTGAGCTGCACGGTCGGCTCGTGCAGGAGCTTGCCCAGGATCCCCTTGGTCAGGGCTTCAACGGCCTCGCGCTCTCGCGGGTCGAGGTCGTCCAGGCGAGAGCGGAAGCGCTGCATCTCCCCGGCCCTGACCTCCTCCGCCCGCGCCCTGAGCGCCGCCACCAACGGCGCCACGCCTCGAGCCGCGGTGGTGTCGAGGTACCGGTCGACCTCCTCGTCGACAAGGGCCCGCACCCGGGCGACCTCACGGCGTCGGCCGGCCATGCCGGCCTCGGCGAACGACCGCAGGTCGTCCATGTCAAGCAGGGTCACACCGTCGAGCTCGGCCACAGCCGGGTCCACGTCTCGGGGCACGGCGACGTCCATCACCATCAGCGGCCGGCCCCGGCGGAGGCGCATCACCGGATCCAGATCGGACGCCTCGAGGAGGATCGACGGCGACCCCGTGGACGTGAGGACGACGTCCACGCCGGCCAGCGCCTCTCTCAGCGAGCCGAGCTCGACCGTCTCGCCTCCGACCCGTTCGGCCAGCTCGACCGCGCGGTGCTGGGTGCGGTTGGCGACCATCACCCGCCGGGCGCCGGCTGAGGCAGCGAGCGCCGCTGCCATCCCCTCACTCACCTCGCCGGCCCCCACCATCAGCACGTCGTAGCCGTCGAGCGACCCGCCCAGTCGCTCCTGGACCAGGGCGACGGCGGCCTGCGACAGGGACGTGATCCCCCGGGCGATCGCCGTCTCGGACCGGGCCCGCTTCCCGACCTCCACAGCGTGGCGGAACAGATGAGAGAGCGTCGGTCCGGCGGCCGACTCCTCCCAGGCCCGCTCCCAGGCGTTGCGCACCTGGCTCAGCACCTCGCCCTCGCCCAGGACGGCGGAGTCGATGCCGGCGGCCACCTCGAACAGATGCGCCGCCGCGCCATCCTCGAAATAGCTGTACAGGTCGTCGACGAAGTCCTCCGGCGGGCACGAGCTGAGCCCGGCCAGGAAGCTGCGTATGTCGCTCACCCCACCATGGAAACGCTCCACCACGGCGTAGACCTCGGTGCGCAGGCACGTCGAGAGGACGACGACCTCGGAGAGGTGGGAGCGGTCCTTGAGGTCTCGGAGGGCCTTCGGAAGCTGGGCGTCGCTCACCGTCATGCGCTCGAGCATGTCGAGCGCCACGGTGCGCTGGTTGAGCCCTACGACGACGACAGACACGCCTGAAGCAGCTCCCTCGCTCGGTCGACCTGGCCGCTCCTGATGAGATCGAGCATGTCGGAGTCGAGCGCCTTTTGCCAGTCGAGTCCCTCGGTCGACCGCCCGTCGGCCTTGAGCCGCTCCCGCTCGTCGGAGAGCAGCTCCCCCAGCACCCCGTACTCCGGTCCCAGCTGCTCGGCCAGCCGGGTCCCGAGCCACGCCGACAAGGCCGGGCTCCGCCCGCCGGTGGAGACGGTGACCATCACGGCGCCCTGCCGGATGACCGACGGCAGGGTGAAGGCGCACGAGCCCGGGTCGTCGGCGCTGTTCACCCACACGCCCTCGGCCTCGCCGTCCTCGTACACGGCCCGGTTGACGGCCGGGTCGTCGGTGGCGGCGATGACCAGCCGGTACTCGGCGACGTCACCCCGCTGGTAGGGCCGCTCCTCCCAGCTGACCCCCGCGAGGGCGCGGATATGGCTGTCGATTTGGGGGGCGATGACGTGAACCCTGGCCCCGCAGGCGAGGAGACCTTCCGCCTTGCGGCTCGCGATCCGCCCCGCTCCCACCACCAGGCAGGGCTGGCGCTCCAGGACCAGGTTCACCGGGTACTGCGGAGTCTCGACGGCCATCCGTTCCAGTTAAACCGGCTCGGCCGGCCCGGGCGGCCGACCCGAGGTGAGAGCCCGGTCGCCCCCCCTCGGGTCGCGGACCATCCCTGCTCGTCGCATGGCCACCTCGAGGGGATGGCGCTCGTAGAAGCTGAGGATCTGCAGCTCGATCGAGAGGTCGACCTGGCGGAGGAGGACGTGATCTGGTGTCGTGAGCACGGCGGGGGCGAAGTTGAGCAGCGAGGTGATCCCGGCCGCCACCAGACGGTCGGCCACCGCCTGGGCGGCCGACGCCGGCGTGGCGATGAGGCCGATGGCGAGCCGCTGGCGCTCGACCAGCGCCGGCAGATCGTCCACCGGGCTGACGACCAGGCCCCCGATGGCCTGGCCGACCTTGGCCGGATCGTCGTCGACCAGGGCTGCCACCCGGAAACCTCGCGTCGAGAACCCTCGGTAGTTGGCGAGGGCCCGACCCAGGTTGCCGACACCGACGATCACCACGGGCCAGTCCTCGTTGAGCCCGAGCTCGAGGCCGATCTGCGTGGTGAGCAGCTGCACGTCGTATCCGGCCCCCCGCGTGCCGTACGAGCCGAGATACGACAGGTCCTTGCGGACCTTGGCGGCGTTCTCCCCCGCCATCTCGGCCAGCACCTCCGAGGACACCGTCGGCGTCCGGGCGTCGGCCAGCTCGAGCAGGGCCCGCCAGTAGAGCGGAAGGCGCGCCACCGTTGCCTCAGGGATGCGCCGGAGCCGTCCATCGGCCATGACAGATCGTAGGCCGGCCCGGGAGGCCGGCCCCGAACGATGGGCCGGCCCCGAACGATGGGCCCCTTACTGGAGGGCCCGGCGCAGCAGCTTGCCGGTCGTGCCGTGCGGAAGCGTCGTGGCGAAGGTGACCTCGGTGGGGCACTTGTAGCGGGCCAGCCGCTCGGAGCAGAAGTCCATCACCTCCGACGCGTCCACGTGGGCGCCCGGCTCGAGGACGAGAATGGCCTTGACCGTCTCGCCGGAGGACGGATGCGGCACGCCGACCACCGCGGCCTCGGCGATGTCGGGGTGGGTCATGAGCACCTCCTCGACCTCCGCGGGGTACACGTTGAAGCCGAGCACGATGATGAGGTCCTTGGCCCGGTCCACGATGTGCAGGTAGCCGTCCTCGTCCGCCACGGCCACGTCGCCGGTGCGCAGCCACCCGTCGGGGGTGAGGACGCGGGCCGTAGCCGCCGGGTCGTTCCAGTAGCCGGGGAAGACGTTGGGTCCCCTTACCCAGATCTCGCCGGCGTCGCCGAGCAGCGTCTCCTGGCCGTTGCTGTCGACGAGGCGCAGCTCGACGCCGGGCAACGGTGCCCCGATGGCGCCCGGTCTCGGCCGCCCGAGCAGCAGCGACGAGGTCACGATCGGCGCCGCCTCTGTGAGGCCGTAGCCCTCCCACAGGGGCACGTCGAACCGATCCTGCATAGCCCGACCAACCTCCTCAGGAAGCGCTGAGGCTCCGGACACGGCCAGGCGTATCGATCGCAGCTCGTCGCCGGTCGCTCCGTCGACCGCCACCCAGGCGGCGAACATGTGGGGGGTGCCGGCGACGATCGTCACGCCCCGCTCGGCCACCAATGCCAGCGTCGCGGCGGCGTCGAAGCGCTCGACCAGCACAAGGCTGGCCCCGGTCAGGAGCGGCAGGCCGAGGACCACGTTGAGGCCGAAGATGTGGAAGAACGGGATGATGGCGAGACCGACGTCCGAGGGCTGCATCGCCTGCCCGGCGAAGCGCTGCACCTGGTCCAGGTTCGCCCGCAGGTTCCCGTGGGTGAGCATGGCCGCCTTGGGATCGCCGCCGGTGCCCGCCGTGAACAGGAGCGCCGCCAGGTTGGCGTCGGCCCTGGCGACGATGTCCGCCGGCGCCCCGCCGACGAGCTCCTCGTAGTCCTCGGCTCCATCCAACCGGCACCCTTCGGCCGCGATCACGGCGTGGACCCCGAGGGCCTGGCCGTCGAGATCGACGCACACGCCCTCGCCGGCGCGTCCGACGACAACCACCCGGGGACCGATGGCGCGCAGCTCGCGCTCGATGGCGACGCGCGGAAAGGCGGGATCGATCGGTACCGCGACCGCGCCCACACCGAGGATGGCGAGGTAGGAGACGACGAAAGCGGGCGTGTTGGCGCACAGGATCGCCACCCGGTCGCCGGGCTGGACGCCGAGGCGGGCCAGGCCGCCCCGCATCCCGGCCACCTGACGGCGGAGCTCGCCGTAGGTGATCACCTCGTCGCCCCTCCGCAGGGCGGGAGCGTCTCCCGGATGCGCATCGATGATGGTGGCTAGGTTCACCCTCCGCTCCTACCCCCGTGCGCGTCGGTCCTGTCGAGGACGACGCGATCGCCGGCTGCCAGCCCCAGCTCGGCGGCCGCCGACCGCCGATCCTGGGCCACGGCGATCATGCCCCAGGAGTCGACGACCAGTCCCACCTCCGCCGGTCCTATGGCGGCGAACGAGGAGACGCGTCGAGCCAGCACCTCCCGGGTCGCGAGGACCAGCCGCACAGGATCTCCGAGGTCAGAGACGTCCTCGGGCTGCGCCGCCAGCTGGGCGTTCCCGAACCGGTCGATCCCGAGGACTTCGGTCTCCAAGCCGGTCCCCCGACGGACCGGCGCCGGCCGGGGCCCGGGCACGAGGCTGGCGGGGTCGATCGCCGGCCCGAGGTCGCCCAGGTCGAGCCCGGCGCACAGCTGCGCGGCCGCGGGCGCGAAGAGGTCACGACCGTCGAAGGTGGCGCCCGCTCCAGGGTGGCAACGCCGCTTGGTCAACGAGACGGCCCGGCCCGGCCCGCCGAGGGCCTCGAACAGGGGGACCAGGAGCCCGTTGTCAGGACCGACCAGCGCCCAGCGGGGGTCCGGACCCACCTCCAGGGCCACGGCCCGGCGAGCGGTGCCCACGCCCGGATCCACCACAGCCAGCACCACTCCCGGCACCAGGAACGGGGCCGCTCGCCGGAGGGTCAGCGCACCGCCCCTCACGTCGTGCGGCGCCACCTGATGGGTGATGTCGATCACAACCGCCTGGTCGGCCAGCTGCCGCAGGACGGACTTGACGACCCCGACGAACTCGTCGTCAGTGCCGTAGTCCGAGAGAAACGAGATCGTGTCCCGACCCCGGACTCGACCCGACACCCCGGTGCTCCTGGGAGACGGAGGGGTCAGCCGGCCTCGGTGTAGCGAGCGGCGAGGTACCGGTCGACGTCGTCCTCACGGAGCCGGTAGGACTTCCCGACGCGCACCGCAGGCAGCTCGCCCGCGTTGATGAGCCGGTACACGGTCATGCTCGAGACCCGCAGGAGGCTGGCGACCTCGGCCACCGTGAGAAAGCGGGCCGTCGCATACTGTCCCTGGTTCAGCAGAATCACCCCTCTCCACCCAGCAGCGACTGTACGCCACGGCGCTCCGCCGCTCCACCCGGTCAGGCTCTACCAGGTCAGGGAAGGCCGAGCTGGTGGGCCCGGTCGGTCGCGGCGGCGACCGCCTCAAGGACGGCCCCCCGGACCGCACGCGACTCCAGGACCGCCAGCCCCGCGGCGGTCGTTCCACCGGGCGAGACCACCGCGCTGCGCAGGGACTCCGGACGATCTCCGGTCTCCAGCAGCAGCTGGGCCGAGCCCAGCAGGGTCTGCACCACGAGATCCCGACTCAGTTCCCAGGTCAGCCCGTTCAGGACCCCGGCCTCGATCAGCGCTTCCACAAGCAGGTACACGTAGGCCGGTCCCGACCCCGACAGCCCCGTGACGGCGTCCAGCAGGTGCTCGGGCACCCGCACGACCCGCCCGACCGACCCGAGGACGTGCTCGGCCCAGCTCATGTCGGCATCGCCGGCCCGGCGACCGGCCGCGATGGCGGTGGCCCCAGCGCCGACGAGGGCAGGCGTGTTGGGGACGGCGCGCACGACGGCCGCGGTGCCACCCAACCACCGCTCGAGCCTCTCGATGGGCACGCCGGTGACGATGGACAGGAGGCGCTCGACGCCCGTCTCGGCCACCTGCCGGGAGGCCACCTCGGCGTCGTCGGGCTTCACCGCCAGCACCGTGCCGTCCGCAGCGACGGGCGTCGGCCCCACCGCGACCCCGGGATGACGCTCGGACAGCGCGGCGCGAACGCCCGGAAGCTGCTCGCTCACGGCCAGCTCGTCCGCCCTCGCCCATTCCGTGGCGAGCAGCCCGCCCAGCAGCGCCTCGCCCATGCGGCCCCCGCCGACGATCACCAGACGCGGTCTCCGGGCTGCCATGGGCCGGCAGGCTACAGCGAACGCGGCCCGAGGAACCTCACGACAACCTCCGCACTTCCCCGAACGAAAGTCGCCGTTCCGCCCCTCGGGCCGCGCCCAGCACGCTAGCACCCTCACTCACGCCGAGCCGCGCCGGTGTCAGCCGCGCCGGGGCCGGCGAAAGCGGCTGGTGTACCCGATGGACATCGCCGTCGGGAAGCACTCCTCGGTGTAGGCATAGGCCGCCCCCACGATGAGGTCCAGCTCGGCGTCGGTCACCTCGGCAACCGGGGTCTGGCCCACCAGGTACACGGCGTCCTCGGCACCGAGCGCGAAGTGCGCACCGATCAGGCTCGCGTTCCGCCGCAGCAAATACTCGTAGCAGGCCTCGATGTTGTCCTCCGGAGCGGGCATCACCTGGGTCTCGTGATGCAGGCTCCGTTCGCGCAGCGTGAGCCAGACGGTGATGACCGCCTTCTCTTCTCCCCGCATCCGGGCGTACCACCGACGAGCATCGGGATCATGGTCGACGGCCACGAGCATGGTCCCGGCATCCAGTTGCCGCTCGGCCCAGCGGCTGATGCGGGCGGCGGCGGCGTCGAGCTCAGCGGCCGACGCCGCGCCCTGGCCCATCTACAGGCAGTCGACCAGCTGGCGGTCGGTGAGCTCGGCGTACAGGCTGCGCAGCCGGGCGGCCGCCCCCGACCAGGTGTAGGCCCGCGCTCGGGCGGCGGCGTTGACGGCCATCTCGGTGGCCATCTGGGTGTCGGCCAGCAGGTGGGCGACGTACCCGGCGAATCTCGTCGGGTCGCCCCCCTCGACGAGGAACCCGGTGCGGCCGTGGTCGACCAGCGTCCGCAGCCCGCCCACCGCCGAGGCCACCACCGGCGTGCCACAGGCAGCGGCCTCTAGGGCGACGAGGCCGAAGGACTCCGAGCGGCTCGGCACCAGGCAGACGTCCGCCGACCGGTAGTAGGTGGACAGCATCTCGTGGCGTTGGGGAGGCACGAATCGGACGCTGGCTCCGAGGCCGAGCTCGGCGACCAGGGCATGGAGCCGCGCCAGCTCGTCGTCTCCTCGGGGTCCGCTAGGGCCGCCGACCACGACGAGCACGGCGCCGCGGCCGCGCTCGAGCCTGGCCAGGGTCTCCACCGCGACCCGCGCTGCTTTGAGCGGTTGGATACGCCCCACGAACAACAGGACGGGCCTGTCCTCGGGCAGGCCCAGCGCCCGGCGGGCCTGCGGGCGATGGCCAGGTGAGAAGAAGGCGTGATCCACTCCGGGGGGGACGATCTCGATCCGCGACGGCTCGCCCCCGTACAGCTCGGAGATCTGGCGGGCCTCGACCGTGCACGACGCCAGCACGGCATCCGAGCAGCCGATCACCCGGGCCTCTGCCTCAGCCCGACGGGCGGGCTCGGCCGCACCGACGTCCTCGGGGCTGGCCTCGGCCCGCACGCGGTCGAGGGTGTGGAACGTGGACACCAGGGGGAGCCCGAGCTCGTGCTTGAGGACGTGGCCGGCCATGCCCGAGAGCCAGTAGTTGGCGTGTATGGCGTCAGGACCGTGCTCGTCGCGATCGGCGCCCCATCCCGCCGGTCCGGCGGTCATCCGGGCGAGCACGCCCTCGGTGAACTCGTCCACCACGCCGGGCAGGGCCTCTTTGGGCAAATGGGCCAGCGGGCCCGCGGGCACGTGGTGCACTCGCAGACCGGGCTCGACCCGGACCGTCGCCGGCAGGGTGCTCGACCAGGCCCGGATGTAGACGTCGCACTCGACGCCGGTCCGCGCCAGGGCGGCCGACAGCTCGCGCACGTAGACATTCATCCCACCGCCGTCTCCCGTCCCCGGCTGCGCGAGTGGGGAGGTGTGCATGGAGAGGACCGCCAGGCTGCGCATCGTCAGGTCACCCTAGCGGCGGGCTGCCCTGATTCCTCGCTTGATCGGTCCGGCCCGCTCGCCCGGCGCGTACCGGTAGACGGCCCGCCCCAGGACCGTCCCCCTGGGAACGGGACCGAAGCTGCGGCTGTCGGTGCTCGCTACGGGGTCGTCACCGAGCACCGTGAGTGTGGCGTCGTCCACCCGCCCCACCCGCTTGACGAGGGTGCGGGCGGGCTCGCGAGGATCGGCCAGGGCGACCAGGTCGCCGGCACGGACCCGACGCCAGGCAAGGACCAGCAGGCGGTCGCCGGGCTCGAGCGTTGGTCGCATGCTGGCGCCGGTGACCTCCACCCGCCGAACCAGGCCCAGGCCGATGGCGCCAGCGGCGACAGCGGCCGCGGCAGTGGTCATCCTGGCTGCCAGCCCCCGCTCCATCACGTTGTTTTCCTCCGCTGGACCGGCGGTAGGGTAACCACGTGCGGAACTGAAGTTATCGAGCCCATCGAGCGTCTGCCCCAAGGAGCTTCCACATGCGAATCGCCTCCCGTCTTCTGGCCCTTGTCGACCGCGTCTCGGCCCCCGAGCCGGTCCATGCCCACTGCGACCTGCCCTGTGGTGTCTACGACCCGGCTCAGGCGCGCATCGAGGCTGACTCGGTGAAGGCTTGCATGGAGAAGTTCAACGCGTCCGACGACAACGTGTTCAAGACCCGCGCCGTGTTCATCAAGGAGCAGCGGGCCGACCTGGTCAAGCACCATCTCTGGGTGCTGTGGACCGACTACTTCAAGCCGCCGCATCTGGAGAAGTATCCCCAACTGCACGAGCTGTTCTGGAAGGCGACCAAGGCAGCCGGGGCGTCGAAGGCGACCAACGACGAGAAGGTGGCCCAGGACCTGCTCGACCAGATCAGCGAGATCGACAAGATCTTCTGGGAGACCAAGAAGGGCTGACCGACCCCTAGGCCGGCTGAGGCGCTGCCTCAGCCGGCCCCACCCGACACGGGAGGCAGGACTGCCACCTCGTCGGTGTCGGTGACCCGGCAGTCGTTGTCTGCGGGCTCTCCGTTGACCCAGATCCGGCTCGCAGCCAGCACCAGGGCGAAGTCGTCGCCGAATCGGGCGCGAGCCTCGTCCAGGACATCGGACACAGTCGAGCCGGGCAGCTCGGCACGACCGGTGCCCGCCGCTTCCCTCGCTGCCGCGAAAAGGCGGAGGACGGGCATCACCGTCCTTCCTTGGCCCGCACCGACCGAACCTCAGGCGCTGACCTCGGCCCGACCGTGGGTGATCACCCGATCGCCCCGGCTGGTGGACTCGAACGCGTAGACGTGCCTGCCGTCGCCGGTACCGGCGTCGTAGACGGCCGTGACCACGTCGTCGCCCGGGAACACGTTGCCCGCGAACCGCACGGCGAGACGCCGCACGCGACTCGGGTCCCCATCGGCTCCCAGCTTCACGACGGCCTGACTGGACATAGCCATGGTGCAGAGGCCGTGGGCGATGATGCCCGGCAGCCCCACGCTCTTGGCGAAGTCGTCGTCGACGTGGATCGGCATCATGTCCCCGGAGGCGTCGCGGTACCGGAAGGTCTGGTCGTCGTCCACATGCACGGAGTGCTCGCCCAAGGGCGCCGAGCGCGACTCCCGCGGGAACGTGTGGTCCGGCTTGTCCGGACCTCCGCGCTCGCCGTCGGCCATGCCCCGGATGAACATGGTCACGTACTGGTCGAGCACGGGGTCCCCGCCCGCTGCGGTCGTGCTCCGGACCTTGATCGTGTAGCGCGTGCCTGTCTTGCCAGGACGGAAGTTGAACGCCTCCGCCCGGGTGGTGATCCCGAGGCCGGGCACGAGCGGCTGGTGGAAGTGCATGTCCTGCTCGCCGTGGACGACCATCATGAGAGCCTCCGGCGGGACGATGACCACGGCCTGCTGCATCGCCTCCCAGGTGGGCACCACGCCGAAGACGGGCGGGGCGTACTTGCCCGAGGTGTAGGCCGGGTTGTCGTCGTTGGTCGCGGCGGCGTAGGCCTTGACCCGCTCGGGATCGATGACCGCCGTGCGCTCCTCGAAGACCGTCCCCAGCTTGTCCGGCGGCAGCGCCATGGTTGTGTCCTTCCGTCGCTCGTGTGCGGTTGCAGCCCGCCCCGGGAGGGGGCCCAGGCAAGGTTATGGCCCGCCCGTGAGGCGGCCCAGACAAGATGCGAGGCTACCGGCCCATCGCCCCCGGGGGCCCGTGGGGAGCGATAGGTTCCCCGCCGTGGAGGTGGAGGTCGTCCGCAGCGCCCGGCGCCGGCGCACCGTGCAGGCCCGGCAGGTCGGCGACGTGTTGCGGGTGTCGATCCCCGCCACGATGACCAAGGCCGAGGAAGAGCGCTGGGTGGCCGAGATGGTCGGCCGGGTCGGGCGACGAGCCGCGGCCGAGAGCGTCGACCTGCAGCGCCGGGCCCAGACCCTGGCCGCCCGCTATCGGCTCCCCCCCGCCCAGAGTGTCCGGTGGGTCGACAACCAGCAGTGGCGATGGGGGTCGTGCACGCCGGCGGACGGCTCGGTCCGGATCTCGACCCGCCTCGCCGGCCTGCCGGGGTGGGTCCTGGACTACGTCATCGTCCACGAGCTGGCCCACTTGGAGGTCCCCCGCCACAACCGGGAGTTCTGGGCGATCGTGAGCCGCTACCCGCGGTCCGAGCGGGCCCAGGGCTACCTGATGGCGAAAGGGATGGACGACCTCGACGCGCCCGGCGACGTCGACCCCCCGCTGCCCAGACCGTCATCCCGTCGCCGCACGTCGGCCACCCCGGATCCGGCCCAGGGGCAGCTGCCGTGGTGAGCGCGTAAGCGACAGCTGGTCACTGACGGCGATGGGATCGGCGCGGGGCTCACCGGCGGACGACCCGAGTGCCGCTGGCGTCGGGAGCCGGGCGCTGCGCTACGACGGGCCTGCTGCGCCCCGCACCTCGCGCTCGGCCCTGGTCTGGTCGTCGAGGCACAGCCGAGCCTCGGGCTTCGCCTCGAGCCGCGAGTCGCCGATGAGGCGCCCACAGGCCTCACAGGTCCCGTAGGAGCCGTCGTCGAGGCGACGGAGGGCCAGCTCGACATCGGCGAGCTCGGCCTCGACCTGCTCCAGGATCGAGACGTCCCGCTCCCGATCGAACGTCTCGGTCCCGATGTCGGCCTGGTGCTGGGCGGACGAGGACAGCTCGGCCAGGCTTTCCTCCTCCGACTGAGTGGTCAGGCCGCCATCGATGAAGTCGTCACGGAGGGCCCGGAGCCGATCCTGCTCGGCGCCCAGCTGGCCGCGCACTGCGTCGGCGTCCATCACCTGGATGGTAACCCGACCAGGCGGGGGGCGTGCCGATCGGGGACGCGAGCAGTATCGGCCGGCTCTCGGTAACCTGGCTGTAGTCGCACCGGTGGACATGCGCTGGCCCCGTTACTGGGGAAACTGGACTTCCGTGTCGCCCTCCGTGCCCGAGCCGAAGGGCCACCATGGCAGTAGGAACCGTTCCAGCAGCGCCTGCGTCGCCGCGCCTGCGTGGACCCGGTGTCGGTGCCAGGGCGTCGGGGGTCATCGGTGCCTGACGAGCTCGCCGGAACGGGGTCCGCCATCCGGGTGCTCGTCGTCAGCGACCGGGAGATCGTGCGCGCCGGGCTGTCTGGCCTCATGCGCCCCTACCGGGGGCGGGTGACGGTGACCGGCGAGGGCGCCAGCCTGGCCGATGCGCTCGGCGAGAGCGCCAGGAAGCTCGCCGACGTGGTGATCTTCGACGCCCGCCTGGCCCCGGGTGACGGCCTCGACGAGGTGGACCAGCTGGTCGAGTCGTGGGGAGACCACCGAGTCGTGATCCTGGCCAGCAGGGACGAGGCTCGGTTCGTCTTGCCGGTGCTGCAACGCGGCGCCGCCGCATTCCTGTCGAGCTCGATCGGCGGCGATGAGCTGGTCCAGCGGCTCGAGTCCGTGCGCGACGACTCCATCGTGGTGGATCCCGTCCTGGCGGACACCCGGGGATGGATCGACCAGCTCGACCAAGGCACCTTCTGGCCCGGATCGGATCTGGGCCTGACCCGACCGCAGAGCAGGGTGCTGGAGCTGCTCGCCCGAGGTGACCGCACGGCAGCCGTCGCCGGTCACCTGGGCATGAGCGAGGTCGAGGTCAAGGGACATGTTCGCTCGGCCTATCGCCGGCTCGACGTCTCGGACCGCCCCCATGCCCTGGCCCGCCTGGCCCAGGCGGGGGTGTTCCGATGAGCCCGGACGAGATGCACGACGTCGTCGCCCCGCCGGTGCGCGTGGTGCTCGTCAACGACGAGGAGATCATCATGCAGGGGCTGCAGGGGATGCTGGCCCGCCACCGTGACCGGGTGGAGCTGGCCGGCGGGGTCCTGCTCAGCGACGATGTGGCGGAGACGGCGATGGCGCTCTACCCCGACGTGGTGTTGTTCGACGTCAACATCCAGGGCACCAACGGGCTCGAGGTGGCTGCCAAGATGGTCGCCGAGAAGCCGCCCTTCCGCGTGGTGGTCTTCACCGACGACGCTGATGAGCGCCGTCTCTACGAGGCGCTCCGCCTGGGGATCTTCGGCTACCTGCTGAAGTCGCTGAGCGGCGCCCAGCTGGCGGATCATCTCGTACGGGTGCGCGACGGCGAGGTCGTCGTCGACCCCACCATGGCCACGAGAATCGCCATGCGGGCTGCGCATCTCGGATCTGGCCGTACCTGGCCCGGGAGCCAGTTCGGCCTGTCGCAGCGCGAGAGCGAGGTGCTGAGCCTGCTCGTCGACGGTCTCAGCAATCGCCTGATCGCCGCCCAGCTGGTCGTGGGCGAGGAGACGGTGAAGACCCATCTCCGCTCCATCTACCGCAAGCTCGGGGTGAACGACCGGGCCCAGGCGATCGCCACCGCCCTTCGACAGGGAATGTTCACCTAGGGGGACGGCAGGCGGTCACACCAGCTCGAACCACACCGCCTTGCCACCCCCCTCGGGGGAGACGCCCCACGAGGCGGCCATGGCCTCCACCAGCTTCAGGCCGCGGCCGCCTGCAAGCTGGTCGGTTCCCGACCGGCGCCTGGGTTGTTCCGTGCTCTCGTCGAGCACCACGACCCGGAGGGCGTCGTCTGCCAGCCGCATGGTCACCGCCACCCCGGTGCGGGCGTGGATGATGGCGTTGGTCACGAGCTCGCTGGTCAGCAGGACGGCCGCCTCGGTCTGGTCCCGGCGACCCCACTGGAGCAGCGTCTGCGCCACGAACTCCCTGGCCGCCCGTGCGCTGGTGGGGTGGGGGCTCAGTCGGATGGTTGCTTCCATGACGCTCCGCCGATGGGACTCTTTCCGGCTTATCCCCCAAATGGGGGTAAGGCCTAACCTCGGGCCTGGGCACCCGTCGGCAACGAGCTCGGAGACGCCTCTCCAGGGCGATCAGGCGAGGCCCGATCAGGCCGGGGCGGCGTCGAGCAGCCAGCCCACGTTGCCGCTGTAGAGGCGGTCGGCGGCGGGCTCGTCGACCGGGCCGCACAGACCGCGGTAGTCCTCGAGGGGGCGGGCCAGACCCTCGGCGTGGGGAAAGTCGCTGCAGAACATGAACAGCTCGCCTGCCTGGCCGATCAGCCGGTCCGGCCGCTCGTAGCCGAACGCGGCCACCCGTACCTGACGCCGGATGTACTCGCTCGGGCGCAGCTCGAGATCGTGGAGCGGACGGCCGTTGAACCGGGCGTGGAAGTCGAACCCGCCGTCGAGCATGAGGAGGAACATGGGCACCCAGATCGCCGACAGCTCCATGACGCCCACCCTGAGGTCCGGGTGCCGAGCCAGCACGCCGTTGACCGCGAGGTCGGCCAGGGCCAGCGCGGGCGGCGTCCAGATGAAGACCGACGTCAGCACGGGGGCCACCTGGTCGGGGTCGCTGGCGTACCACCCGTCGTGGAACGGATACGGAAACGCGGCGATGTGGAAGACCGGGGTGACGCCGTGCTCCTCGAACGCTGACCAGACCCAGTCGAGGTCGGGATGCGACAGCGGCCGGCCGTCCACGAGAGCCGGGGCGATCATGGCCAGGCGCAGGTCACCTGCTGCCATCAGCCGCAGCTGGTCTTCCAGGAAGGCGCGGTCCCGGAGGCTGAGGTGGGCGACGGGGTGGAGCCGACCCCGTCCCTCCTGGGCCACGGCCACGGCCCACCGGTTCCACGCTGCCATGTTCAACTGGGTCGCTTGGAGGTCGGAGGACAGCGGCCGCTCCCACAGCAGCCCGAAGTTGGGGAAGACGACAGCCTCGTCCAGGCCCATCTCGTCGAGGCGGTCGCGCCGGACGGCAGGATCCCAGAAGTGGCGCGGGAGCGCGTCGTCGTACGGGCGCTCCGCCGGCAGTCCCTGGCGAACCCGCTCCCGGTAGGCGCCCATGCTGGCCACGTCGCCGGGGTGGTGCACCTCGGCCAGGTGGATCCGGCGATCGCCGAGCATGAGCCAGGAGTGACCGAGCTCGTCGTCGGCGATCCGCAGGGCCAGATGGCGGCGAGCGGGGTCGGCGTGCTCCGCCCACAGCCCCCGACCCTCATAGAGGTGGGTGTCAGCGTCGATCACCTTCACCGCGGTCCTCCCTAGTTGTTCGGGTGCCTGGCTCGCCACCGAATCTAACCGGGTCTCCGCGGACACCACGGGTTGGCCGGCACGCCGGCGCACGGGTCGGGCATCGTGGCCAGGTTGGTCGGCAGCGGGTGCATGACCACCTGCGTGCGTCTCGGGTACTTGGCACCGGGCGGGCACGCCGCGCCGCCGGGTACGGGCCCGAGCGAGATCGACTGCGAATCGCAGGCGACCTCGTCGATGAACGGCAGGTTGAGGTCCGGCGGGACGGTCTGGCCGGTACACGTCGGGTAGAGAGTCTGGAGCAGAGGCGGACTGGTCGTGACGGAGCCACCGCCCTTCTCGGTGTTGCCGGCGAAGCAGTCCGTCGGTCCTGGCTCCAGGTTGGCGGCGCCGATGTCGCCGTTGGTCGGATTGCCGAAGAATCCGTTGTGGGCGTAGGTGTTGCCGATCAGGGCGTCGCCGTACTCGTCGAAGATGCAGGCAGCTGGCGTGAGAGTGCCGCCCGTGCAGGGAGGACCACTATCGGGATAGGGGACGACGATCGTGCCCCAGGCGCCGTTGTTCTCGAACGAGTTGTCCATGATCGTGTCGTTCCGTGCCCCAGAGAGCGACATGCCGGTACCGACAGGGCCAGCAGCCGCAGAACCCGCCGAGGGGACGTCGGGGTTGTTGTTGTCGTGCACGTTGTTGTGCACGAACACCCAGCAGGAATGCGTGTGGGTGATGGGGCTGATGGCCCCGCCGGGGCAAGCGCCGTCCTGGGGCGGGGGGTTGTCGCCGTTCTGGCTGTTGGTGTCGAAGCCGTCTTCGTTGTGATCGAACTGCGAGTTCTCCACCACCAGCCGGCCGCCGGAGTTGGAGCCCGAGTAGCCGAGGGCGTTGTACTCGGACCAGGCCTGGTTCACGGTCTGGTCGCACACGTTCTGGCACGCCCCGATGTAGTAGCCGGAGTCATTGAAGTTGCTCGCGTACGTCTGGTCCCAGGTGCCGCCGCTCCAGTTGCTGGAGAAGATCCCGTACTGGGCGGCCGTGCCCTCGCCGCCGTAGAAGGTGCTCGTGGCGGTGAGGTAGGAGCCCCCGAATCCCCTGCCCCCCACCTGGCTGCTGTTCGCTCCCCCGTTCCACCAGATCTCGTTGCCGGTCTGGCCCCCCGCCCCTGCGAGGAAGTTGCAGACCGTCAGGTTCTGCACCCAGACGTTGTCCGCCTTCCAGACCATGAGGCCGTTGAGGCCCATGTTCCCTCCGGAGCCAGCCGGCCCGAGATTCTGACCCGCGGCGTTGCTGTCGCACTGAGGCGAGCCGGGCTTGGTGCCGTCGATCACAACGCTGTTGCGGTCCATTCCTCGGATCCAAAGCCCCGGAGTCCGCACCAGGACCCCGGCCGGCACGTTGGCCGCACCTTGCGGAGCGGTGCTCGCTGTCGTCTTGTAGTCGCCTGGCCCGATGAGAATCCAGTCGCCCGGGTGCGCGGCATCGACAGCGGCCTGGATCGACCGGTAGGTGCCCGCCTTGCCGTGCCAGGAGCCCACAAGGAGCACCCTTGGGCGAGCGACCGATGGCGCCGGGCTGACGGGCGACGCCGGGGCGGTGGCCACTGTGGTCAGGGCCAGGCCCGAGGCGGCCACCAGCGCGACGAGCGACCTCTTGCCGATCGGCACCCGCATTCCCCAGCTCCTCTTCGACCCGTCGGGTGGGCTACTTCTTCGGGGGAAGCGGTGAGTCCTGCCCCCGGGCGCTCGGTGGTCATGTGAACACCTCGTCTCGGCCCTTCGGCACCGCAGGATGCCGCCCGCCGAGCGGGCCGGCTGGCACAGCGCGGCACCGTCCATAGGGACTAGCGGTCGCGCGCCTTTCGGGCCTCGAGCTCGAGGTCGTGATCGACCATCACCTTGATGAGCGTCTGAAAGTCCAGCGTCGGCTCCCAGCCCAACTGGTTCCGGGCCTTGCTGGCGTCGCCGATCAGGACATCCACCTCGGCGGGACGGAGGAACCTGCGATCCGTGGTGACGAACGGGCCCCAGTCGCCGATGCCCACTGTGCCGAACGCCACGTCGAGCAGCTCGCGGATGGTGTGGGTCTGGCCCGTGGCAACCACGAAGTCACCCGGCTCGTCCTGCTGGAGCATGCGCCACATGGCCTCGACGTAGTCGCCCGCGTAGCCCCAGTCGCGCGACGAGTCGAGGTACCCCAGCGTCAGGGTGTCCTGCAGGCCGAGCTTGATGCGGGCGACGGCGTTGGAGACCTTGCGGCTGACGAACTCCAGGCCCCGCTTGGGCCCGGTGTGGTTGAACAGGATGCCGCTCGAGGCGTGCAGCCCGTAGGACTCCCGGTAGTTGAGCGTCGTGTAGTGCCCGAAGACCTTGGCCGTCCCGTAGGGGGATCGCGGGTGGAAGGGCGTGGTCTCGTTCTGCGGGTTCTCGCGGACCTTGCCGAACATCTCTGACGACGACGCCTGGTAGAAGCGGATGGGATTGGCCTGGGACCCGCCGACGACCCGGATCGCCTCCAGCAGCCTGAGCACCCCGGCGCCGCTGATGTCCGCGCTGAGCTCGGGCTGGCGGAAGGAGAGGGCCACGAAGCTCACCGCGCCCAGGTTGTAGACCTCGTCGGGCTGGACCTGCTCGACGACGGCGATGAGCGACGAGAGGTCCTGGAGGTCGCCCTCGAGGATCTCCAGCTCGGGTGTCTCGTCCTGGACCATCTGGATCTTCGGGTTGTTCTGCCCGCGGACCATCCCGTAGACGTCGTAACCCTTCCCGACGAGCAAGCCAGCCAGATGCCGGCCGTCCTGGCCGGTGATCCCGGTGATCAGGGCGCGGGGCACGGACGAGCATGCTACCTGGGTCCCGTCCGGCCTCCGTGCGCCTCCCCGTCATGGGACCGGGCCGTAGGTCGCCTGACCGGCGTTGGGGCCCGCGACCTGATCGTGTCAGCGAGCGCCGGGCGGTCGCTCGGAGAAGTAGACGACGGTGCCGCCGGCCGTTCCGAGCAGCCGGGAGCCAGGCGGCGGGGTCGGCGGCGACTCACCGATCTGGTACAGCGCCACCACGGCCGCCTCGTGACCTGTCGCTGCGCTGGTGCCGAAGAGCGTGGCCCAGGCCTGAGGCACGGTCGGGCGCACCCCGCGCTGGTTCAGCTGGTCGGCCAGCCCCACCCCGAGGGGCCAGCTGTCATGCGAGCGGATGTCGACGAGCACCGAGGTGTCGGACCGCCTGAGCTGGGGATCGACGAGCCGCCAGGCCTGGCCCACGTCGGCGTCAGACTGGGTGGACGCCGGGGCCAACTGCCCAACCTTCACGGCGAAGATCACCGCCACCGCAACGGCGCCGGCAGCGAGGACGACGCCGACACCAACCATCGTCCTGGCCGCACTCGGCCATCGACCAGGGTGTCGCACGAGCTCGCGGGTGTCACCGCCAAGGAAGGCGACCCCCAGGCCGATCGCCGCCACGACCGGCAGGGCGACCTCCCACAGCACCAGGTAGCCGTAGATCGGACCGACGACCCTCGTCGCGGAAGCAACCGATACGAGCTGGCCGACCAGGCTCGCGAGTCCGAGGCTGAAGCCGAACCGCTGCCGGCGCCACCATCCGGCGGCCACCGCCGCCACGGCGACAGCGAGGGCCAGCAGCAGGGCGCCATCGTGAGACCCGGACAGGGGCAAGCCGTTGTCGATGCTGCGGAAGCCGAGCTGTGAGTCCACCGCCCCGACAGCCTGCACGGCCGAGCTCACGCCGTGGTGCGGGTGGTCACTGGTGAAGAACTGCCACAGGAGGCTGAGATTGCCCGGCTTGTCGCGGATCTGTTGCACCACGGGTGGGACCCACATGGCGACCAGGGCGGCGATACCGAGCGCGGCCAGCGTCACCGCCTGGGCGCTTGGCAGGAGGCGTGGCCGGGGGCGGCCGCGCCCGGCCCTCCGTCCCAGCACGTGCCCGAGCAGGGCCAGCAACACCAGCGCGGCAACGACGGGCGCCGTGCCGATGTCCGTCTGGACCAGGTAGGAGCCCACCAGCAGCGAGCCGAGGAGGCACAGAAACGATCCCGTGGCTCCGCCGGCGCACAACACAGCCAGCAAGCACAGCGGGATGATGACCGCATCCGGGTTCCACGGGGTCCGCAGCAGCGCCGGCCCGAGGGCTATCGCCAGGTACCCGACGCAGATGGCCGACCACAGCGCGGCCCGAGCACCAACGCGGCGCCAGACCGTGGCCACGGCCAGCACGGCGGCCAGGGCGTTGATGGCGGCGCTGCCGAAGAACTCGGCCTGGCCCGGTGCGAGCGCGTGCGAGGGCAGTGACTGCAGGTAGAAGTAGGCGGGGCCGGGATGGTGCCAGCCGAACCGGTCGTAGGGTCCCAGCAGCTGGTGCCAGCCAGCCGCCGCCTTGGTGGCGAGACCGATGAGAGCCGGGTCCCCACCGAGGTAGAGCGGCAGGTGGCCGGGGGAGACGGCGATGAGGGCGCACTCGAGGGCAAAGGGAACGGCCACTGCGAGTATCGCGAGGCCCCCCAGCACTCCCCGTGGCTCGAGGCGGCGCCCGCCGGTCTCGCCGGGTTCATGGGCCGTCGCCTCCTCCAGGGTCCCGACAGCATCTGTTTTGCCCAGGCCGAGGGCCATGGTCCGGTCAGCCGAGCCGCGGGAGGAGCGCCTCGGCGATTTGCACGGCGTTGAGCGCGGCCCCCTTGCGCAGGTTGTCGCCCGAGACGAACAGCGCCAGGCCGTGCTCGCTTCCCGGGTCATCGCGTATCCGGCCCACGTGCACGGGATCTGTCCCCGTAGTCCCCAGGGGCGTGGGAACGGACGTCAGGCGGACGCCGTCAGCGCCGGTCAGGAGCTCGACCGCCCGCGGCACAGTCAGCTCACGCTCGAACTCGGCGTTCAACGAGAGGCTGTGGCCGGTGAACACGGGGACCCGAACGCACGTGCAGGACACTGCCAGCTCGGGGAGGTCGAGGATCTTGCGGCTCTCGTCCCGGAACTTGTGCTCCTCGCTGGTCTCGTCGTCGATCGTCCTGCCCGCCATGGGAATGACGTTGAAGGCGATGTTGGCCGGAAAGACCGAGGGCGCTGGAAGGTCTACAGCCGAGCCGTCGAAGGTGAGATTGGCCGCGCCTTCCACGCCCTTGCGCAACTGATCGTCGAGCTCGGCGACTCCCGCGCCACCCTGGCCCGAGACGGCTTGGTAGGTGGAGGCGACCAGCCGCCGGAGCCGGGCCTCGTCGTGCAGCGGCTTCAGGACCGGCATGGCCACCATCGTCGTGCAGTTGGGATTGGCGACAATGCCCTTGGCGACTCCCAACAGGGCATCGCCGTTGACCTCGGGCACGACGAGCGGGACCTCCGGGTCCATCCGCCAGGCCGAGGAGTTGTCGACCACGATGGCGCCGGCTTCCGCCAGCCGGGGAGCGAGGAGCCGCGACGCTGGCGCGCCGCAGGACAGCAGGGCGAGATCGATGCCCCGGAGGTCGGCGACCTGGGCGTCCTCCACCTCGACCTCGCCGCCGGCCCACGGCAGCTGGCGACCCACCGAGCGCGACGAGGCCAGAAGGCGGAGATGGTCGATCGGGAAACGGCGCTCGGCCAGCACGGCACGCATCACGCCGCCCACTTGGCCGGTGGCTCCGAAGATGGCGACTCGCACTCCCCGATACTACGCGGTAGCCGAGGGCCCGAGCTCTGACGGGTCGCCTTCCTGTCCTCCGGGGCCTGCGGCTCAGACGAGCTTGAAGGCCTCGTGCAGCGCTTGCACGGCTCGCTCGGCGGCCTCCGTCCGGACAACGCAGGAGATGCGGATGGAGGACGTCGAGATCATCTCGATGTTGATCCCCTCGGCCGAGAGAGTCTCGAACATGGTGGCTGTCACCCCTGGGTGCGTCTTCATCCCCGCCCCTACGAGGGACACCCGCCCCACGTCGCTGTCGCCGGTCACTCCAGACGCGCCGATCTCCGGGGCCAGGTCCTTGGTCACCTCGAGGCTCACGGCGAGGTCGTCCTTGGGAACGGTGAAGGAGATGTCGGTCGTGCCATGAAGCGAGGTGTTCTGGACGATCATGTCCACGTTGACGTTCCGGTCGGCCAGCGCGCGAAAGAGGCGCGCCGCGATGCCGGGTCGGTCGAGCACTCCGGTAACCGTGACCTTGGCCTCCGAGGTGTCGTGGGTCACCGCAGAGACAATCGCCTGCTCCATGGAAAGGTTCTCCTCCTTGACCCAGGTGCCGGGCTCCCACGTGAAGCTGGACCGGACGTGCAGTGGCACGCCGTGGCGTCGGGCGAACTCCACCGAGCGCAGCGCCAGCACGCGACCGCCGCTGGCGGCGATCTCCAGCATCTCCTCGTAGGACACCTCCGGAAGCCGGTGAGCGTCCAAGGCGATGCGAGGGTCAGCGCTGAACACCCCGGACACGTCGGTGTAGATCTCGCACGCCTCGGCTCCCAGAGCGGCGGCGAGCGCAACAGCAGTTGTATCCGACCCACCCCGGCCTAGTGTCGTGACGTCCCGGCTCGAGGAGACGCCCTGGAACCCGGCGACAACCGGCACCCGGCCCTCGGCCAGCGCCTCCCGTAGCCGGTCACCCTTCACCTCGACGATCATCGCCTTCGTGTGGGTGGTGTCGGTGATGATGCCGGCCTGGCTGCCGGTGAACGACGAGGCTCCCACGTTCAGCTCGGCCAGGGCCATGCAAAGCAAGGCTGTCGATACCCGCTCCCCCGTGGTCAGGAGCATGTCCATCTCCCGACCAGGCTGGACGCGGCTCACGTCATTGGCCAGCCTGATGAGGTCGTCGGTCGCCTTGCCCATGGCACTGAGCACGACCACGACATCGTGGCCCCGGCGACGGGTACGGGCCACGTGGTCGGCGACCGCCCGTAGCCGCTCCGTGTCGGTCACCGAGGAGCCGCCGAATTTTTGCACCAGAAGGGCCACGGGCTTCGAGGCTATCCGCACTGCGATGAGCGGGGTCACGCGGCACCCAGGCCTACCTTTGCGGTCAGCTAGACAGAAGGCCAGCGAAGGTCTACCGTGCCCGCAGTCTTTTGGCTTGGCGGGCCGTGTTCGCGGAGGCTCTGATGGCGAAAATCCATAGCTGCTCCCGTCGCGCTCTGGTCTTCTACGGCCGCAGACGCGGCATCGCGTTTCCGACTCCAATCGCCAAGAACGTGGGTCGGCGTCGTCCCGGGATGGCCCTGACGGCCCCTGTCGTGGCGCTCGGACTGGTGCTCTGTGCCTGCGGGACACGCGCCACTGTTGCGACCACGAAGGCGAGCGATCCCACGACCCAAGGTCCGGTCGTCTTCCAGGGCACCTTCTCCGATCCTTCTCAGCAATGGCCGACGTCGAGCGACACGACCCCGTCCGAGTCTGTAAGCGGCGACACCTACACGGTGCAATTCAATTCCGCCGGCAGCTTCAATGCCTCCCCGACCATCTCGACCGTGCAACCGCAGGATCTGATCAACGTCAGTGTCTCGGTCGCAGCGACGCCGTCGAATGCCACGTCCGGTGACAGGTTCGGCGTGCTCTGTCGGAGCATCCAGGGCCATTCCTACTCCTTCAGTGTGGGCCCGTCGTCATCTGGGCAGCTTGCCTGGTCGATCCAACTTCGCCAGCCCGGAGGGGTGCGGCAGCTGGCGAGCGGTACGACGACGGCCCCTGGGAGCACGCCATACGTCATCCGAGGAGACTGCCTAGGAGGAGGCCAGAACCACAAGCCCGTGCTCCTGGCGCTCTACCTGGGAGCCAACCTCGTCGGCCAGGCGCAGGACGCCAAGCTACCGCCTCCCTATCTGGGGCAACCGGGCTTGAGCGTTTCGAGCACCGGCGGCGGCACCCGGGTTGACTTCTCCAACTTCCAAGTAAGAGCGACTTCGGCATCATGATCTCGTCCAAGGCATTCGTCACCTTGCTTCGGGGGGGATGGCGAAGAATGCTTCTCGCCGCGCTCGTGGCGGTCGCCGCCGTCACAGCCCTCGCCCAAGCGGCGTCGGCGGACGTGACCACGATGAAGATCGATCCGACTCGGCAAGGCTGGAGAGGTGATCTACCGAATCTCAAGCCTCCCGGCTTCCAGCAGTTCAACACTCCGGTGTCGGGCCAGGTCTACGGTCAACCGCTGGTGCTTGGCAACACGGTGATCGTCGCCACCCAGAACGACATGGTCTATGGCATCAACAAGACCACCGGGGCCGTCACTTGGAGTAAGTCCGTCGGCAGAGCCGAGCCCTCGAGTGTCATCGGCTGCAACGACGTCAATCCGTCTTACGGCGTGAGCTCGACACCGGTCATCGACCCAGCGTCGCATACCGTCTACCTGACCGCTCGCACGTGGGACGGGTCCAACGCCGCCTCGGCCACGTGGCGCGCGTTTGCCTTCAACACCGACACTGGGGCCCTCCAGCCGGGCTGGCCGATCACCATCGGCGGCACAGCGTCCAACGACCCAGCGAGCACCTTCGATTCGACGGTAGAGAACCAGCGTGCTGGCCTCCTCATGCTTGGCGGCCGGGTCTTCGCCAGCTTCGGAGCCATGTGCGACCTGGGTGCCTACAAGGGCTGGATTTCCACAATCTCCCCCGGCACACGAGCCGTGTCGATGTGGGTCGACGAAAATGGGAGCAACGTGGCGGCCGGCATCTGGCAATCGGGAGGCGCCTTGGCGTCCGACGGGACGTCGATCTTCGCCTCGACGGGGAACGGGTCAATTCCCGCTCCCGGCCCAGGCACGACCACCCAGAATGCTCTTGGCATGTCGAGCCTGCGCCTGATCGTGGACAGCAACGGCAACTTGCACCAGGCCGATCGATTCACCCCCTTCAACGCCCTCGGCCTCTCTAACGACGACTTCGACATGGGTTCCGGCGGGCCCACGGTTCTGCCCGACGGTTTCGGGAACGTTCCCAACCATCCCCATCTCCTGGTCCAGCCGAGCAAGACCAGCCTCTACCTGCTCGATCGGGACAACCTCGGGGGCATGGCAGGGCCCGGCGGACCCGACCAGGTCGTGTCCGAGATGGCGAACCAGTCGGCTTGGAGCCACGCCGCCGTCTGGCCTGGCGATGGCGGGTTCTTCTACATGACCGACGTGACTGCAGGGCCGTGCGAGTGCGCAGGTCCGATGAAGGCCTACCAGGTCAGCCCGACGGGCGCCCTAACCGTTGCCGGGACGTCCAACGAGCAGTTCGGCTGGCCCTCGGGACCGCCAGTTGTCACATCGAACGGGACAGCACCTGGATCGGCGACACTCTGGGTAATCGACAAGGGGAGCGGTCAGCTGCGGGCCTATGATCCCGTGCCTTTGAACGGACGATTGGTGCTCCGCTGGTCGGCTCCGATCGGCACCGCCATCAAGTTCTCTGTACCCACCACCGACGGGACCAGCGTTTTCGTGGGTACGGATGGGCACTTGCTGGCGTATACGGCCCCCCAAGCCTCCGTGTCCACTCCGGTCGCGTCCTCTCCGCAGTTCGGCGTCCCCAACCAGACCGATGTCTTCAGCGTGGCTCCCAACGGAGCCGTCAACGTGCGCTGGGTGAGCGCTGGCGGGGCCTGGGGCGGCCCTCTGGCCATCAGCGCGCCGGGCCTGGCCCCACCCGGATCCCGTTTAGCAGTCTCCAATCAGTTCGGCCTCAACCAGACCGACGTGTTCGTGGTGGGGACCAACGGCGCCATCCAGGTCCTCTGGGTGAGCGGTGGCGGGGCCTGGGGCGGGCCTCTGGCCATCTCGCCCGCGGGCCTGGCTCCGGCGGGGGCTGGCGTGGCCGCCTCCAATCAGTTCGGCCTACCCAACCAGACCGACGTGTTCGTGGTAGGGACCAACGGGGCCACCCAGGTGGACTGGGTGCAGGGTGGCGGGGCCTGGCATGGGCCTCTGGCCATCTCGCCCGCGAGCCTGGCTCCGGCGGGGGCTGGCGTGGCCGCATCCAATCAGTTCGGCCTACCCAACCAGACCGACGTGTTCGTGGTGGGGACCAACGGGGCCACCGAGGTGAACTGGGTGCAGGGTGGCGGGGCCTGGCATGGGCCTCTGGCCATCTCGCCCGCGGGCCAGGCTCCGGCGGGGGCTGGCGTGGCAGCCTCCAATCAGTTCGGCCTACCCAACCAGACCGACGTGTTCGTGGTGGGGACCAACGGGGCCACCCAGGTGGACTGGGTGAGCGGTGGCGGGGCCTGGCATGGGCCTCTCGCGGTCAGCACACCGGGCCTGGCTCCGGCGGGGGCTGGCGTGGCCGCCTCCAATCAGTTCGGCCTCAACCAGACCGACGTGTTCGTGGTGGGGACCAACGGGGCCACCCAGGTGGACTGGGTGAGCGGTGGCGGGGCCTGGGGCGGGCCTCTGGCCATCTCGCCCGCGGGCCAGGCTCCGGCGGGGGCTGGCGTGGCAGCCTCCAATCAGTTCGGCCTACCCAACCAGACCGACGTGTTCGAGGGGGCGACCAGCGGCGGCCTCCAGGTGGTCTGGGTGAGCGGTGGCGGTCCCTGGAATGGGCCACTCGGCATCTGAGATACACGGTTCGCGATCAGTTGCAAACGGCACTGGCCAACTGCGTACTGAAGTCGTAGCTGATCTGGCCGTGCTGGAACGTGTTCTCCCGGCCACCCGTGATGGCCATCTCATCGCTCGTCGGATAGCCCAGACAGCTCGTCTCCCAGCCCATGCTGGCCCATTTGGCCCGGATGGCTCCGTGGACAGACCAGGCGCCCGTGGTCGGTGTCCAGTAGATGGAGCCGTCGTTGGTGAAGTGGTTGAAGTGGCCGATGCCGTCGGGAGTGGTGAGATCGTCGGTGGTGGGGTAGCCGAGGACGCCGCGCTCCCAGCCCAGGCTGGCCCACTTGTCCTGGATCTGGCCTTTGATGGCGTTGGCGCCCGTGGTCGGTGTCCAGTAAATGGAGCCGTCGTTGGTGAAGTGGTTGAAGTGGCCGATGCCGTCGGGAGTGGTGAGATCGTCGGTGGTGGGGTAGCCGAGGACGCCGCGCTCCCAGCCCAGGCTGGCCCACTTGTCCTGGATCTGGCCTTTGATCGCCTTGGCGCCCGTGGTCGGTGTCCAGTAAATGGAGCCGTCGTTGGTGAAGTGGTTGAAGCGGCCGATGCCGTCGGGAGTCCCCGATTCATCGGTGGTGGGAAAGCCCAAGACGCTGTTCTCCCAGCCCATGCTGGCCCACTTGTCCAGGATGGCGCCGTGGATGGAGTGGGCCCCGGTGGGCCCGGTCCAGTAGATGGCGCCGCCCAGGCTGAAGTAGTTGAACCGTCCGATGCCGTTGGGAGTCCCCGATTCATCGGTGGTGGGAAAGCCCAAGACGCTGTTCTCCCAGCCCATGCTGGCCCACTTGTCCAGGATGGCGCCGTGGATGGAGTGGGCCCCGGTGGGCCCGGTCCAGTAGATGGCGCCGTCGAAGCTGAAGTAGTTGAACCGTCCGATGCCATTCGGTGTGGTGCCCTCGTCGGTGGTGGGAAAGCCGAGGACGCTGTTCTCCCAGCCCATGCTGGCCCACTTGTCCAGGATGGCGCCATGGATGGAGTGGGCCCCGGTGGGACCGGTCCAGTAGATGGCGCCGTCGAAGCTGAAGTAGTTGAACCGCCCGATGCCGTTGGGCGTGACGCCCTCGTCGGTGGTGGGGAAGCCGAGGATGCTGTTCTCCCAGCCCATGCTGGCCCACTTGTCCAGGATGGCCCCATGGATGGAGTGGGCCCCGGTGGGCCCGGTCCAGTAGATGGCGCCGCCCAGGCTGAAGTAGTTGAACCGTCCGATGCCGTTCGGTGTGGTGCCCTCGTCGGTGGTGGGGAAGCCGAGGATGCTGTTCTCCCAGCCCATGCTGGCCCACTTGTCCAGGATGGCGCCGTCGATGGAGTGGGCCCCGGTGGGCCCGGTCCAGTAGACGGCGCCGTGGTTGCTGAAGTAGTTGAAGCGGCCGATGCCATTCGGTGTCGTGCCCTCGTCAGTGGTGGGAAGGCCGAGGAAGCCCCCCGGTCCCCCGAGGGCCAGGTACTTGTCGCGGATGGCCCCGCAGACCTGATGGGCTCCGAAGACCGTGCAGTTCGAGTTGATACCCGTACCGGTGAGAGCGCCGTCGGCGAAGTCGAGGTCGATGTCGAGGGCCACGCCGCCGAAGCTCTGCGTGGTGTCACCGTGGTACTGGTGGATACGCTGGTGGTTGAGGTACGCCCCGGGAAGGACGCTCGCGGTCTCGACCGACGCATTGTTGTTCCAAGCGGCGTACCAGATATCGTCAGGGTTGTTGGGGTTGGGTCCAGCGAGGTCGTTGATGGTTGAGCTCAAGCTGCCGTAGATACCCGAGACGAGCCCGAGCCGGTGCAGCTCAGCTGTCCAGGCGTACTCGAAGGCGCGAACGCTGTCACTGCACCCGCCGCCGTAGGCCTCCATGTCGAAGTAGATCGGGGTCCCTGCACCCATGCCGAAGTTGGCCGCCCGCTGCGCGGCGTCGTCCGCCGCGGCAGCTCCTTGGGCCGGGGCCGAGGCCGGGTTGATGGTGGCCAGGCCTCCCTGGTTGACACAGGGGGCCTGGAGGCCGACGTACAGCGGAGCGAGCTTCCATCCCTGGGCCTGCACCGTGTTGGCCCACCCCGCCGAGAGGTTCCCGTCCCCGCAGGCTCGGTTCGCCCCGCCGATGTAGATCCCGATCCCCCTGTACGGCGACGACAGCCAGCCCTGCATCGTCGACGCGCTCGGCGCCGCGCAGGTGTCGAACGCCTGGCCCGTGTAGACGGCGGCGGCCCGAGCCGGGGGCGCAGAGACCCGCGCTATGCCCACCAAGGCCATGGCGACCAGGACCGGCAGGCAGACGACGGGCAGGCAGTAGACCCACCACCTCCGAGGCTTCGAGCACGACCCCTCGGGCACGGGGCGGCTCGCGGTCACTGATTGGCCTGGAAGGTTGCGAGTATCTGCTGGTCGAGCGCGGGGCTCGAGTTGTACGAGAGCGTCACCAGCATCGCCGACCGTTCGAGGGCGACGACGATGGTTCTCGTGGTGTCACTCGACGGGTCGGTGAGTGCCGGCTGGCCCGCCACCGTCGTCGGCGTCGGACCCAGCACCACCTGAGCGCGTGACTGGCTGTCGAAGGGCTCGACATGCACGGCGTCGGTCTTGCCGACGGCGGTGGCCGGACAGGCCGGATGCGGGCCGACGTGGCCGAGGTACACGGCGTGGACGTCCAACCTCACGCAGCGGTTCGGGTCCGCCGCCAGGTCGTACACGGGCCAGTCTGAGGGCACGGCGAAGTGCACGGATTGGTAGGTCACCGGCTTCCAGCCCGGCGGGACCGGGACCGACGCCGTCGGCCCGGCGGTCGTGGTGGTCGCCGGGGCTCTCGTCGTCGACGTGGTCGGTGCCCCCTGTGAGGTCGACGTCGAGGGAACGGCAGAGGCCTGGCCGGCGGCGACGTGGGCGACCGACGTGGTGCCACAGCTGGCCAGGCCAAGAGCGATACAACCGCCCACGACAACCAGCAGAGGTCTTGTTACCGCCATTCCTGACTTTCCTCTCGTTGGCTTCCGCCATTCCGGGCGCTGTTCAGAACCACGGGAATTGCGCTTGCCCTACGACCGCCCTCCGAGAGGCTGCCAGGTTCCCCAACCGATCTACTACCCAGCAGCCCCCCCGGCCGAGCTGGGCGATACAACAGCTATGGAGCCGCCTCGCTGATCAAGCTTTCCCCCTCCCGATATGGTCCAAGTTACGGGATCATGACTGCCTGTCAACCCGTTGACCGGACGTATCGCAGGGGGGAGGAGATATCTGAAGTACAACCCCCTGTTCGGGGGGCTTTTCGCGTTATTCTTCTCCCCCCTGCGGGTTACCCCTTGCCATCGGCCGGCATGGGCCAGGGGCGCGACGAAGGCCGCCAGGATCAGCGGCTACGGTGACCGCCGGTGCCGACCGCCAAGAGAGAACGCAAGCGTGCCTTTCGCGAGGCTCGTCAGGCCCAGGCCCTGGCAGCTCGCCGACGGGCGCGGCTCCTTCGCCGTGGCGGCCTCGTGCTGGCGGTCGTCGCCGTGCTGGTGGTGGTCATCTACTTCGTCAACAAGGGCAACTCGAAGTCCACCGCCGTCTCCACCTCGAAGACCACCGCAGCCGCCAGCACTGTCCAATGTCCGAATCCGAACGGGAGCTCTCCTCGCATGACATCCTTCTCCGCCCCACCGCCTATGTGCATATCGACCGACAAGACGTACTCGGCGACCGTGGAGACGGACGTCGGTACCTTCAATGTCGCCCTGGACACCAAAGCGGCGCCCAAGACGGTCAACAACTTCGTCTTTCTCGCCAGGGAGCACTTCTACGACGGCCTGACCTTCCACAGGGTAATCCCAGGGTTCGTGGTCCAAGGGGGCGACCCGCAGGGCAATGGCAGCGGTGGACCCGGCTACAAGTTCGCCGACGAGCTACCCAAGGCGGGGGCCTACAAGGTGGGATCCCTCGCCATGGCCAACTCCGGCCCCAACACCAATGGCAGCCAGTTCTTCATCGTGACCGGACCCCAGGGCACCCAGCTGCCGCCCAACTACTCACTATTCGGCAACGTCAGCTCGGGCATGGACGTGGTCAAGAAGATCGAGGCCGGTGGCACCTCCTCCGGCACGCCCACCGCGGCCCACAAGATGACGAGGGTGACCATCACCGAGTCCTGACGCTCAGGAGCCACAGCTCGCGCTGGCCAACTGCGTACTGAAGTCGTAGCTGATCTGGCCGTGCTGGAACGTGTTCTCCCGGCCACCCGTGATGGCCATCTCATCGCTCGTCGGATAGCCCAGACAGCTCGTCTCCCAGCCCATGCTGGCCCATTTGGCCCGGATGGCTCCGTGGACAGACCAGGCGCCCGTGGTCGGTGTCCAGTAGATGGAGCCGTCGTTGGTGAAGTGGTTGAAGTGGCCGATGCCGTCGGGAGTGGTGAGATCGTCGGTGGTGGGGTAGCCGAGGACGCCGCGCTCCCAGCCCAGGCTGGCCCACTTGTCCTGGATCTGGCCTTTGATGGCGTTGGCGCCCGTGGTCGGTGTCCAGTAAATGGAGCCGTCGTTGGTGAAGTGGTTGAAGTGGCCGATGCCGTCGGGAGTGGTGAGATCGTCGGTGGTGGGGTAGCCGAGGACGCCGCGCTCCCAGCCCAGGCTGGCCCACTTGTCCTGGATCTGGCCTTTGATCGCCTTGGCGCCCGTGGTCGGTGTCCAGTAAATGGAGCCGTCGTTGGTGAAGTGGTTGAAGCGGCCGATGCCGTCGGGAGTCCCCGATTCATCGGTGGTGGGAAAGCCCAAGACGCTGTTCTCCCAGCCCATGCTGGCCCACTTGTCCAGGATGGCGCCGTGGATGGAGTGGGCCCCGGTGGGCCCGGTCCAGTAGATGGCGCCGTCGAGGCTGAAGTAGTTGAACCGTCCGATGCCGTTGGGAGTCCCCGATTCATCGGTGGTGGGAAAGCCGAGGACGCTGTTCTCCCAGCCCATGCTGGCCCACTTGTCCAGGATGGCGCCGTGGATGGAGTGGGCCCCGGTGGGCCCGGTCCAGTAGATGGCGCCGTCGAGGCTGAAGTAGTTGAACCGTCCGATGCCATTCGGTGTGGTGCCCTCGTCAGTGGTGGGAAAGCCGAGGACGCTGTTCTCCCAGCCCATGCTGGCCCACTTGTCCAGGATGGCGCCATGGATGGAGTGGGCCCCGGTGGGACCGGTCCAGTAGATGGCGCCGTGGTTGGTGAAGTAGTTGTACCGGCCTATGCCGTTGGGCGTGACGGCCTCGTCGGTGGTGGGAAGGCCGAGGAAGCCCCCCGGTCCCCCGAGGGCCAGGTACTTGTCGCGGATGGCCCCACAGACCTGATGGGCTCCGAAGCTCGTGCAGTTCGAGTTCCCACTTGGACCTGCCGAGTTGATGTAGTTCAGCATCGCTTGGCCAGCGCCGAACGCTCCCGGCGGATAGAAGCCGATCTCGAGGTGGGGTCCCGTCGAGATGCCCACGATGCCGGCGCCCACCGCCGTGATCTGTTGCCCGTTCGTGACGTGCGCCCCGACGGGCACAAGATCGGGTCCGGCGTGGCCGTAGTAGACCGTACGACCAGCAAGAGGGCCGTCGTTGATCGCCAGGATTGGGGCCCAAGGTCCAAAGCCGTTGATTCCCTCCCCCGTGATCGTGCCGTCTCCCATGGCGCACTCTGGCGTTCCTCCTGGGGCAGCGTAATCGACTCCCTGATCGACGCTCCCGTTCACGAGGTACTGCGCCGGCAGGGGCATGGCCCAGCCGCTTGCCGCGCCGGTGGTCCCGACCGCACACGACGTTGAGACCGCGTCGAGGGTCGCAGTAATCGGGGCTGAAGTTGCCGCTTGGCGTGCACCTCCCTGCGGATTCCTCGACCCGGATGCGCTTGCAGGGTGTTGGGGAAGGGTGGTTGCAGCCGGTCGGGCCGCAGGTTGTGTGAGGGCGAGCTCGGTCAACGTTACGCCGACGGTGCTACCCGTCAGCAAAACTATGAACGCTATTACAGCAACGGCGCCACCCCTGGCGCGAAAGAAAACTCGCATCCGCCCACACATCCTTGACTGTCCGGCCCCTGCCGCGATGAGCAAGAAGGCCACAAGGATTAGGGATCACCTTAAAGCAACTATCTGAGTTGGCAAGGCCCGATTTGTGTAAATACTCGGCTGGGTGACGCTCCCTCACCGCTCCTCGGCGCGCCCGCTCAGCCGGGGAGCGCTTGGAGACCAGCCTCGTGGTGGTCGACGAAGACGGTGACGTTGCCGGCGCCGGCGACTCGCCAGCGGCCGTCGGGGTCCCTGAGGAGGGCCGTACGCTCTTCGATCCGAGCCACCGCGACACCGGGGGGTGCGAGGGCGAGCGTCCGGTCCACCTTCTCGTGTGACCAGCTGGCGGCGTGGGGGATCACCGCCAGCTGCTCCACCAGGCCCAGCCCGAGGGTGAAGGCCCCGCCCCTCGGGTCCACCATCGGATCGGTCAGGGCCATGGCCCCGGCCGACGAGCCGGCGATGGTCGCCCCGGCGTGCCAGGCGTCGAGCAGGGCGTCCCAGACGAGGGACTCCTTCAGCACCGATCGCAGGTGCAGCGGAGACCCGCCGCCCAGGTACACGAACGGGCTGGACCGCAGGACGGCGGCGTTGGCTTCCTGGTCGGCGTCGTGGCGGGCGAGCACCATCAGGCCATGGGCCCGACCGCCGATCGAGGAGAACCAGCTCTGGGCGGTCGCCACGGCCCGGTCGGGGTGCTCGTAGGCGGCGGCGGTCGGGAGCACGAGCACCTCGCCGCCGGCTTGGGCCAGCAGCTCCGCGTCGAAGTCGCATCCCTCCTGCCACTCGGCGCCACCCACGAGTGCGATCGTCCCCGCCACAGGCCGAACGCTACCGTGCCCAATGGAGGGGGGAGGTTACCCGCCGGTAGCATGCCCCCATGTCGACCAAGCGAATTGGAATCGTCGGTTCGGGGATCATGGGCTCTGGCATCGCCGAGTGCGCCGCCGTCTCGGGTCACGAGGTGGTGGTGCGGTCGCGCCAGCAGGCGACGGCGGACAAGGCGGTGGCCAGCCTCGACAAGTCGTTTACCAAGGCGGTGTCCAAGGACCGGATGAGCGAGGCCGACCGCGATGCCGCGCTCGCCCTCGTCACGGCCACCTCCGAGCTGGAGCGACTGGCGGACTGCGACCTGGTGATCGAGTCGGTCGTGGAGGACCTGCCGACCAAGAAGCACCTCTTCAGCGAGCTCGACCGCGTCTGCGGTGACTCGACCGTCCTGGCGACGAACACATCCACCCTGTCCGTCATCGACCTGGCCATGGAGACGGGACGCCCGGACCGCGTGTGCGGGATCCACTTCTTCAACCCCGCTCCCTCGATGGCGCTGGTGGAGCTGGTCCGGCCGCTGACCGCCAGCGACACGACGATGGCGACGGCCCGCGCCTTCGCCGAGGAGTGCGGCAAGACGCCGGTCGAGGTCAAGGACGAGGCCGGGTTCGTGGTGAACGGCCTCCTGTTCCCGTACCTCAACAGCGCCGTCAAGCTGTTCGAGCGCCGCGTGGCGACCAAGGAGGACATCGACTCGGCCATGAAGGGCGGCTGCGGCTTCCCGATGGGGCCGTTCGCGCTCCTCGACCTGGTCGGGCTGGACACGAGCCTGGCCATCCTCGACGCCCTCTACGCCGAGCATCGCGAGCCGAGCCAGGCCGCCGCACCCCTCCTGCGCCGCATGGTCACCGCCGAGCAGCTCGGACGAAAGTCGGGCCGGGGCTTCTACGACTACCACCGCTCCTAGCAGCGGGCGAGAATGGGACCTATGGCCGACAAACCGTGGGTGATGCGGACCTACTCGGGTCATTCCAGCGCCGAGGCGTCCAACGAGCTCTACCGGACCAACCTGGCCAGGGGCCAGACGGGCCTGTCGATCGCCTTCGACCTGCCCACCCAGATCGGCTACGACCCTGACTCTCCCGAAGCGGCCGGCGAGGTGGGCAAGGTCGGGGTCCCCGTCGCCCACCTCGGGCACATGGCCCAGCTCATGGACGGGATCCCCATGGGCGAGATGAACACCTCGATGACGATCAACGCCACCGCCGCCTGGCTGCTCGGTCTCTACATCGCCAACGCCGAGCGCACCGGGGTCGACGTGCGGACGCTGGCCGGCACCACCCAGAACGACATCATCAAGGAGTATCTGTCCCGGGGCACGTTCATCTTCCCACCCGATGCGAGCCGCCGGCTCACCGTCGACACCATCGCCTACACCGTGCGTCATGTGCCCAAGTGGAACCCGATCAACGTCTGCAGCTACCACCTCCAGGAAGCCGGCGCCACGCCCGTGCAGGAGCTCGCCTACGCCCTGGCCACCGCCGTCGGTGTCCTCGACGCCGTGCGGGACTCGGGCCAGGTGCCGGCCGAGGAGTTCCCCACCGTCGTGGGGCGGATCTCCTTCTTCGTGAACTCGGGTATCCGCTTCGTCGAGGAGACCTGCAAGATGCGGGCCTTCGCCCGACTGTGGGACGACATCTGCCGGCGCCGCTACGGCGTCGAGGACCCCAAGCTCAGGCGCTTGCGCTACGGAGTGCAGGTGAACAGCCTCGGGCTGACCGAGAGCCAGCCCGAGAACAACCTGCAGCGCATCGTGCTCGAGACCCTGGGCGTGACCCTGAGCAAGGACGCGCGCGCCCGCGCCGTCCAGCTGCCGGCCTGGAACGAGGCGCTGGGGCTGCCCCGTCCCTGGGACCAGCAGTGGTCGCTCAGGATCCAACAGGTGCTGGCCTACGAGACCGACCTGCTCGAGCACGGCGACATCTTCGACGGCTCCCACGTCATCGAGGCCAGGACGGCGGAGCTGGCGGAGGCGGCCAGGGCCGAGCTCGACGAGGTCATCGGTCTGGGCGGAGCCTTCGAGGCCATCGACGAGCTCAAGGCCCGCCTGGTGCGTAGCCAGTCCGAGCGGACGCGTCGCATCGAGACCGGTGAGCTCAAGGTGATCGGCGTCAACACGTACACGGACTCAGCCCCGTCACCGCTGAACCCGACCTCGGAGGAGGAAGGACTGGAGGGCAACTTCCTCACCGTGGACCCGGCGGTTGAAGCGCAGCAGCGGGAGGACGTCGCCCGATGGCGCCAGCAGCGTGACGAATCCGCCGCCCGCGGCGCGCTCGACGACCTGCGCCGGGCGGCCGAGTCGGGCGCGAACATCATGCCGCCCACCATCGCCCTGGCCCACGCCGGAGGCACGACCGGGGAGTGGGCCGGCGCCCTCCGCGAGGTCTTCGGTGAGTACCGGGCCCCGACTGGCGTGGGCGGCGGCGTGGGTCACCGCGGCAGCGAGATCGCGGGGGTGAAGGCGCGGGTGCGGGAGCTGCCGGGCGGTCCCCCCCGGCTGCTGGTGGCCAAGCCCGGCTTGGACGGGCACTCCAACGGCGCCGAGCAGATCGCCGTGGCCGCCCGGGACGCCGGCTTCGAGGTCGTCTACCAGGGCATCCGCCTCACTCCGGCCCAGATCGCGGCGGCCGCCAGGGACGAGGACGTCGACGTGGTGGGGATCTCGATCCTGTCCGGCAGCCACCTCCAGCTCGTGCCCGAGCTGGTCCGGCTGCTGCGTGAGGAGGGGGTCGACGCGCCGGTCGTCGTCGGCGGCATCGTCCCTGCGGCCGACGTGGCCCGCCTGCGGGCCGCCGGTGTGGTCGCCATCTACACCCCGAAGGACTTCGAGATCACCCACCTGGTGGAGGAGCTGGCCGAGCTGGCCGAACGGCACCGGGCCAACCGCTCCGTCACCTCCCGCTGAGCTTGCTCCGGTTCCACCTTTGGTCGAAAAGGGGCGTCGCGCAGGCGCGTGTCGCGCCCACTTTCGACAAGAGGCGGAACCGCGGCGGTCAACGCACTCGGCGACGCGGCCGCATGGCAAAGCATCGGTCTGACAGCTGGCCGAAGGCGTACTGGGCATAGAAGCCGCCGAACATGGCCCGGGTGCCGTCGGACCAGGCCAAGGCCTCAGGGGTCGAGATGCGCCGGTGAACCTGGAGGATCCCGCCTTCGAAGACGCGGTACTCGGCCCACGTGCCGGGGAAGTCCTTGACGCAAGCCACCTCGGCGAAGGGCACCTCGCCGCTCGGACCGAAGCGCCGGACCCGGTTGCGGTGGGTGTGACCGGCGAAGTAGCCGACCAGCGCCGGCCGCCGGGCGATGACCTGGATGAGGGCCTCCGAGTCCGAGGGATTTATGCCGAAGTAGGTGTCCGGGCGGGCGCGCGACGATGGGTCCCAGGGGTGATGGTGACCGAACACCAGCACCAGGCGGTCGGCGCGCGACCCCAGCTCGTCGAGCCAGTCGAGCTGGTCGTGGTCGACCTGGCCGCTCGGCTTGCCGGGGATGGTGGTGTCGAGCACGGCCAGGGTCACACCCGGCAGCGTGAGCTCCATGGGCCCGGCGTCGACCACGGAGAAGTCGGGCGTGGCGTCGTGGTTGCCCCGCACGAAGTTGAGACGTTCGCCGAACGTCGGCCGATAGCAGGCGACGAAGGCCTCGAGCTCCTCCATCGTGCCGTGGGTCGTCAGGTCGCCCTTGGCCAGCACGACGTCGGGCTCGATGGCGGCGATCTCCTCTACGGCCGCCCGGTTCATCGTGACGGGGTAGGGCATCTCGTCCGGGCCGACGCGCAGCACCGGTCCCGACGTGTTCCCCTCGAGCAGCCCGCATTCGACCTCCCCGAAGTGGACGTCGTTGACGGTGGCGAGGGTGGCCAGCCGTTCGCCCGGAGGGCGGGGCAGCGTCCGGAAGGCCACCCCCTCCACCACGTGGTCCCCGTCGGGCTCGAGACCCGAACGCCGGATCACCTGGGCTGGATGACCCGGGCTGGCCGGCACATGCAGCACCACCTCGTCGTCGGCGACCGTGGTGAGCTCGATCGCCTCCACCGAGCCGCGCTGCAGGGTGGTCACGGCTCGGCCCAGGGCCGATCCCGTCGTAGCTGGGGGGGCTTGGTCCACCACCGGCCCGAGAACCGCCAGGCCGGCGTTCCCGGGCGACGCTCGCGCGCCGGGGGCGGCGGGGCCGGTCGGGGCCAGCACAGCTCGACGGCGGCGGCGATGGCGGCGACCACCTCCGCCTCTTCGCCGGGCCGGCCTCCCGGGCCAGCCTCCTCATCGGGCCGGCCTCCCGGGCCGGCCTCCTCATCGGGCCGGCCTCCCGGGCCGGCCTCGTCGTAGCGCCCCTGATCGTGATCGACGGCCATCATGCTCAGAAGGGCATGTTGCCGTGCTTGCGCTTGGGCAGGTCCTCGCGCTTGCTGCGGAGCAGCTCGAGGCTGCGGACCAACACCCGGCGAGTGTCGGCCGGGTCGATCACGTCGTCCACGTACCCCCGCTCGGCGGCGATGTAGGGATTGGCGTAGCGCTCGGTGTACTCCTCGACCAGCTCGGTCCGGCGGGCCGAGCGGTCCGCCGCCTCGGCCAGCTCCCGGCGGTGGACGATGTCGACCGCGCCCTGCGGTCCCATGACGGCCAGCTCGGCCGACGGCCAGGCGTAGGCCAGGTCGGCGCCGATCGACTTGGAGCTCATGACCACGTAGGCACCGCCGTAGGCCTTGCGGGTCACGATCTGGATGAGCGGCACCGTCGCCTCGCAGTAGGAGTAGAGCAGCTTGGCCCCGTGGCGGATGATGCCGCCGTGCTCCTGACCCGTGCCCGGCATGAAGCCGGGGACGTCGACGAAGGTGACGATCGGGATGTTGAAGGCGTCGCAGGTGCGGACGAACCGACCGCCCTTGTCCGAGGAGTCGATGTCGAGCACGCCGGCCAGCACCTGGGGCTGGTTGCCGACGATGCCGACCACGTGGCCGTCGATACGGGCGAACCCGCAGGTGATGTTCATTGCCCAGTGGGACAGGTACTCGAAGTACTCGCCCTCGTCCACGACGGCGGCGATCACCCGCTTCATGTCATAGGGCTGGTTGGGGCTCGTGGGCATGAGCTCGGCCAGCTCGGGGGTGGCCCGGTCCGGCTCGTCGGCCGGATCGAGTGTCGGCGGCTCCTCCAGGTTGTTCGAGGGCAGGAAGCCGAGGAGGTAGCGCACCTCGTCCAGGCACGACTTCTCGTCCGCCGTCACGAAGGTGGCGACACCGGACTTGGTGGCGTGGCTTGTGGCGCCGCCGAGCTGCTCGAGGGTGACATCCTCGCCGGTCACGGTCTTCACGACGTCCGGACCGGTGATGAACATGTTGCTGATCTCGCGGACCATGAAGATGAAGTCGGTCATGGCCGGGCTGTAGACGGCGCCCCCGGCACACGGGCCCAGGATGGCGCTGATCTGAGGGACGACCCCCGACGCGGCGACGTTGCGCAGGAAGATGCCGCCGTAGGCGGCGAGCGACACCACCCCTTCCTGGATGCGCGCCCCGGCGCCGTCGTTCAGGCCGATCATTGGCACGCCGACCGAGGCGGACAGGTCCATGATCTTGTGGATCTTCTCGGCGAAGACCTCGCCCAGTGCCCCGCCGAACACCGTGAAGTCCTGGCTGAACACCCCGACCCGGCGCCCATCGATGGTGCCGAAGCCAGTGATCACCCCATCGGTGTAGGGGCGGTTGTCATCGAGGCCCGAGCCGTGGGCCCGGTGCCGCGCCAGCATGTCGAGCTCCTGGAAGGATCCCCCGTCGAGGAGGTACTCGATCCGCTCGCGCGCCGTCATCTTGCCCTGGGCGTGCTGGCGCTCCACCGCCCGGGCCGATCCAGCGTGCCTGGCCTCCTCCCGGCGGGCGGCGAGCTCGTCCAGGCGCTGGGTCATCGAATGCTCAGCCATGTCGGGCAGGCTACAAGCGCGAGTCTGGGCCGTGCCCATCGAGCCGGCCCCGTCTTCCTGGCGCTTTCCGCGCCCGGGCAGCGCCGGTGATCGTCACCGGAGGGTCGGTGCGAGCGCGCTGATCGACGACGTCGTCGCCGTTGGCGCCGACCTGGAGCCGGGCACCCTGCTCGCGGCCTACCGGAGCGGGCTGTTCCCGATGCCGCTCGACCTTCCGGGCCGGCCGCCGGTCATGGGCTGGTGGTCACCGGATCCGAGGGCGGTCCTGCCCCTCGACGGTCTGCGCGTCAGTCGCTCGCTGGCGCGGTCGTGCCGGCGTTTCCAGCTCCGCGTGAACACCGCCTTCGAGGCGGTCGGTCGGGCCTGCGCCAGCCCCGATCGACCTGGGCGGTGGATCACGCCCGAGATCTCGGCGGCGTACGACCGACTGCACCAGCTGGGGTGGGCCCACAGCGTCGAAGCCTGGGCTCCCGGTGAGGGTCCCGGCGGCGAAGACCTGCTCGCCGGCGGCCTCTACGGCGTCGCCGTCGGCGGCTTCTTCGCCGGCGAGTCCATGTTCCACCACCGCAGCGACGCGTCCAAGGTGGCGCTGGTGGCGCTGGTCGAGCACCTGGTCTCCGGTGGCGCCACGCTGCTCGACGTGCAGTGGCTCACACCGCATCTGGCCGGCCTCGGCGCCGTCGAGATCAGCCGGGAGCGCTACCTCGATCTGCTGGCCGAGGCCACCGCCAGCCCTCTGCCCCCGGCCTTCGGGGGGCCGTAGCTCAGCGCCGCGAGGCGAGCGCCTCCACCCGCCGACGCAGGTCGTCGGCGTCGAGCCGGCGACACAGCGCCCCGAACTCCGGCGTGGGCCCTTGCCAGCGCAGGCTGGCCACGCTGTCGAGCAACGAGGGGTCGACCCGGAGGGTGGCGAGGTCACGGAACAACAGGGCCAGGTCGCGCTGCTCGGTCAGGGTGCTGGCCAGGGCGGTGCCCCCGCGAACGGTGATGTCCCAGCGCAGCGCCAGCTCGGGCACGTCCTCGAGGTGGCCGTAGCGGGCCAGGACCGCGGCCGTGGACTTGGCACCCCAGCCCGGCAGGCCCGGATAGCCGTCGGAGGAGTCTCCGACCAGCGCCAGGTAGTCGGGGATCGAGCTCGGGGACACCCCGAACTTGGCCACGACGCCGGCCTCGTCGACCAGCAGCGGACCCGCATCGGGCCGCCGCCGCCGATCGAGCTGGACGATCCGCTCGCCCACCACGCACTGGGCCAGGTCCTTGTCCGGAGTGCAGATCAGGACCTGCTCGACCTCGACATCCTCGGCCGCAGCGGCGGCACCCGAGGCCAGGGCGTCGTCGGCCTCGACCTCGACCATCGGCCACACGACCACTCCCAGCGCCGAGATGGCGTCCTCCAGCAGCGGGAACTGGGCCAGGAGCTCCGGCGGCATCCCGGCGCTCGACTTGTAGGTCGGCCACATCTCGTTGCGAAACGACTCGATGACGTGATCGGTTGCCACGCCCAGGTGCGTGGCCCCCTCGGCGAGCATGGACAGCAGGGTGGCGATCACACCCCGGGTGGCCGCCACCTCGACACCGTTGTCGTCGAGGTGGGACGGCTGGCCGAAGTGGTGACGGAACAGCTCGTAGGTGCCGTCCACCAGGTGGACTCTCACCGGCGGGCTCCGTGGTGCGAGACCGCTACTCCTCGACCAGCTCGATGAGGGTCCCGAACGACGTCTTGGGATGGATGAAGGCCACCGTCGTGCCGCGCGAGCCCGGTCTGGGCTTCTCGTCGATCACCTGGCCGCCGGCGTCCTTCACCGCCTGGAGGGCGGTCGCGCAGTCGTCGACCCGGTACCCGACATGGTGGAGACCCTCGCCCTTGCGCTCGAGGTATCTGGCCACCGTGGAGCTCTCGCTGGTCGGGGTGATGAGCTGGATGTAGGAGTCGGCCACCTTGATCAGCGCCTCCTCGACGCCGTCGGACTCCACCCGTTCGCGGTGGGCCACGACGGCGCCGAAGGTGGACCGGTAGTAGTCGATGGCCGCGCCCAGGTCGTGGACGGCGATGGCGACGTGGTCGATCTCGGTGAGCAGAGGGTCACCGGCTCCGGGAGCGCTCACTTGCCGTGCCTCCGGAACAACGTGATCCGGTCCTCACCGATCTTCGCGCGGGTCTCGGGGTCGTCGATCCCGAGCCCCTCCGACGGGGCCAGGCACAACACCCCCACCTTTCCCTCGTGCAGGTTGTGGTGCACCAGCCGGGCGGCCTCGCCGACCTCGTCCAGGGGGTGCACCGTGGAGAGGATGGGCTGGATCATGCCCTTGGCGAGGAGGTCGTTGGCTTCCCACGCCTCGCGGTAGTTGGCGAAGTGGCTGGACTTGATGCTCTTCAGCTTCATCCACAGATGGCGGTTGTCGTACTCGATCATGTAGCCCGACGTTGCCGCGCAGGTCATGATGAGGCCGCCCCGTTTGGCGACGAACACCGAGGCGCCCATCGTCGACCGTCCCGGGTGCTCGAAGACGATGTCGGGATCCTCCCCCACCAGGGCCCTGACGTCCTTTCCAAGTCTGCGCCACTCCCGTTCGTCCTGGGTGTGCTCGTCGGACCAGAACTTGTAACCGGCGGCCTTGCGGTCGATGACCGCCTCGCAGCCCAGCCCCTCGAGCAGCTTCACCTTGTCGGCCGAGCTCACCACTCCAACCGGAATTCCTCCGCCGTTGAGCACGTACTGCACCGCGTAGCCACCGAGGCCCCCCGTGGCCCCCCAGATCAGCACGGTGTCGCCCTGCTTCATGTTGGCGCCGTGATGGCTCACGAGCATGCGGTAGGAGGTCGAGTTGCACAGGGCGTTGCACGCCGCCTCCTCCCAGCTCAGGTGGGCGGGCTTGGGCATGAGCTGGTTGGCCTTCACCACCGTCAGATCGGCCAGCCCCCCGAAGTTGGACTCGAAGCCCCAGATGCGTTGGTTGTCGGCCAGCATGGCGTCGTCGTGTGACGAGGGATCCTGGTCATCGATGTAGTTGCAGTGGATGGTGACCCGATCACCGGGCTTCCACTTGCGGACCGCAGATCCCACTCGCACCACCACGCCGGAGGCATCCGAGCCCACCACGTGGTAGGGCAGGTCGTGGCGGGCACCCCAGCGGCTCTCACGACCCAGGCGCTCGAGGAACAAGAAGGTGGGCAGGGGTTCGAAGATGGAGGTCCACACCGTGTTGAAGTTGATGGCGCTGGCCATCACGGCGACGTAGGCCTCGTCGGGCGCCAGCTCGGGGACGGCAACGTCCTCCACGTGGAGTGACCGGCGTGGGTCCTTGTCGGCCGACTCCATCCCCTCGAACATGCCGGTCTCCGACTTGCGGACCACGGCGGCCCGGTAGGAGTCGGGAATGGGCAGGGCACCCAGCTGCTCTCCGGGTGCTCCCGCCTGGATGGCCTCGAGGATGGCTCGCATGGGCGCCCAACTTACTCTCCGGTAGCGACGACCTACACTGTCGCGCGCAAGCGGCCTGGGAGGTCATCGATGCCTGGTTCCGTAATCGTCGCAGGTGCCCGCACACCGATTGGTCGGCTGTCGGGTGCCCTGACCGGCTTCAGCGCCATGGACCTGGGCGGATTTGCCATCTCCGCCGCCCTCGAGCGGGCGGGCGTGGCGCCCCAGCAGGTCGATTACGTCCTGATGGGACAGGTCCTGCAGGCGGGCCAGGGCCAGATCACGGCCCGGCAGGCGGCAGTGAAGGCCGGGATCCCCATGACGGTGCCGGCGATGACGGTGAACAAGGTCTGTCTCTCCGGGCTCAACTCCATCTACCTCGCAGACCAGATGATCGCCGCCGGCGACGCCGATGTCGTCGTGGCCGGAGGCATGGAGTCCATGACGAAGGCCCCCTACCTGCTTCCGGAGGCCCGAGCCGGCTACCGCATGGGAGACGCCGCCGTGGTCGATTCGATGATGTTCGACGGGCTGTTCTGCGCCTTCGACGTGTGCGCCATGGGAGCGGGGACCGAGCGCTACAGCCGGGCCGCCAGCATTCCGCGCGATCGCCAGGACGCCCTCGCCGCGGCGTCGCACGAACGGGCTGCGGCGGCCATCAAGGACGGCCGGTTCGCCGACGAGATCGTCGCCGTGTCGGTACCCCAGCGCAAGGGCGACCCCGTCGTGATCGACACCGACGAAGGCGTGCGCCCGGGCACGACGACCGAGTCGCTGGGCAAGCTTCGCCCCGCCTTCGACGGCGACGGCACCATCACCGCGGGGAACGCCAGCCAGATCTCCGACGGCGGCGCCGCCGTGGTGGTGACCTCTCGGGCCAAGGCCGACGAGCTGGGTGTGCGACCGCTGGGCGAGGTCGTGAGCTACGGCATGGTGGCCGGCCCCGACGCCTCCCTGTTGACCCAGCCCTCCCGGGCCACCCGACAGGCTCTGGACAGGGCCGGGCGCCAGGTCGGCGACGTCGATCTCTTCGAGTTCAACGAGGCCTTCGCCGCCGTCGGTCTGGCGTCGATGGACGACCTGGGCATCACCGACGAGGTGACCAACGTCAACGGCGGCGCCATCGCTCTCGGGCACCCCATCGGGATGTCGGGGACCCGGCTGGCCCTGACGCTGCTGACCGAGCTGGGCCGTCGTGGTGGCGGCCTGGGCGCCGCCGCTCTGTGCGGGGGCGGCGGGCAGGGCGACGCCCTGCTGGTCCAGGCCCAGGCCTCCTGAGCCGCCTGGCGATCAGGCGTCGACCTCGCGGCGGCCTTCCAGGGCCCGTCCGAGGGTCAGCTCGTCGGCGTACTCGAGATCGCCTCCCACCGGGAGACCGCTGGCGATCCGCGTCACCCGAATGCCGAGCGGCCTGAGCAGCTTGGCCAGGTACATGGCGGTGGCCTCGCCCTCCAGGTTGGGGTTCGTGCACAGGATCGTCTCGGCGATCCCCTCGGGTTCGACGCGCCCGAGGAGCTCCCGGACGCGCAGCTGGTCCGGACCGATCCCCTCGATCGGGTTGATGGCGCCTTGGAGGACGTGGTAGCGGCCCTGGAACTCGCCCGTCTTCTCCACAGCGACGATGTCTCTCGGATCCTCCACCACGCAGACGACCGACGGATCTCGGCGGGGGTTGGTGCAGAGGGCGCAGAGCTCCGCCTCGGCCACGTTGAAGCAACGGGTGCACAGCGAGGTGCGCTCCTTCACCTCGGAGACGGCCCGGGCGAGGCGGAAGGCCTCCTCCTTGTCCACCTTGAGCAGGTGGAAGGCGATGCGCTGGGCGGACTTGGGTCCGACGCCGGGGAGTCGACCCAGCTCGTCGATCAGGTCCTGGACGGGGCCGGCGTACACGGCGGGGGGTGGTCCTGGCTGCCCGTCACCGGTCCGGACCGGGCGGTGTCGCCGGCATCCCCGGCACCTCCCGGGCGCCCGGGAAGGTCTGCAGCAGGCGGGCCTCCACCGATGTCGACCCCGGAGGAGCGTCGGTCAGCTCGTCCGGATCGGGGGGGTCGTCGGCCACGGTCTGACGCGCGAGGACCTGGGCAGCAGGGACCGACGACGAGTCGTCGTCCACCACCAGCCGCAGCCTGATCGGCACTCCGAAGTGGGCCCTGAGCGCCGCCTCCACGTCGGTCCGGCACTCCTCGCTGTAGGAGCGATGGATCTCGTCGGGCAGGGCGAAGGTGGCCACCCCGTCCTGGGCGGCGACGAACCGTCCCGCCCGAAAGCGGGCGCGGGACCGGCCCTTCAGGCCCGAGAGCACGGAGTCTCCCCAGGCCTTCACTAGCTCGTCGCGGTCGGGCTGGCCGGCGCCGGCGGTGGGTGGCGGCGGCGCCGGCTGGCCGGGGCCGGGGTCGGCGCCTGGAGCAGGCCGGGCCGTGGGCGGGCGGTCGCCCGGGTTGCCCGGCGGGTTGCCTGCCGGGTCGCCTGGCGAATCGCCCGACGAGCGAGCGTGCCGGCGGACCGCCCCGAGCGCGGCCTTGCCGCCGGGGTCGCCCTCCCTGGCGGCTTGCGCCGTCCCGGACCCCGACGGCTCCGGCTGGTGGTGCTGGGGCTGGGGCTGGGGCTGGGGTGCTGCTGCCGGGCTGGCCCCACCCCCCGTCGTCGCCGGCCCTCGGCTCGACAGGCGGCGTTCCAGACCCTCGATCCGCTCGAGGAGCGCCTCGGGAGAATGATCGGCGTCGGGGCGGGCGAGGCGCACAAGGGCGACCTCGAGGGTGGCGCGCGGGTCGAGGGCGTCGCGCATGTCCACCAGGGCCTGGCCGACCAGCTCGACGCCCCTCACGAGAGCGGCCGGACCCAGCTGCCTGGCCTGCTCGTCGACCCGTTGGCGGGCCTCGTCGGTGAGGGGGACGAGCTTCGGCGCCATGGTGGCCAGGAAGCCCCACCGCAGTTGCTCGACCAGCTCGGCGGCCAGCCGCTGGGCGTCCCAACCGGCGGAGCTGGCCTCGGCGACCGCCACGAGGGCGCGCCCCGCATCGCGCTCGGCGATGGCCTGGACCAGCTCGTCGAGCACGGCGACGCTGTCCTCGACGGCACCGGCGGCGGAGATCTGGTCGAGCACCGATAGGGCGTCGCGAGCCGACCCGTTGCCCCGCCGGACGGCAAGGTCGACGGCCTCCGAGGGAAGTTCGAGGTCGGCGTCGTCCTGGACGTGACGAACAAGGTCGGCCAGGTCGCCACCGCTGAGCAGTCGGAACTCGAAGTGCTGCGTCCGGCTGCGGATGGTCGGCAGCACCCGCTGCGGGTCCGTCGTGGCGAGCACGAACACCACGTGACCCGGAGGCTCCTCGAGCGTCTTGAGCAGGGCGTTCGAGGCTGCCGTCGACAGCATGTGGACCTCGTCGACGATGTAGACCTTCCAGCGACCGGGCGTGCCCAGAGCCGCCCGGGCCACCAGGTCCCGCATGGCCTCGACCCCGTTGTTCGACGCCGCGTCGAGCTCGTGGACGTCGAACGACGTACCCAGGGCGACCTGCACGCAGGAGTCGCACGTCCCGCAGGGCTCGCCGTCGCGCTGGTTGGGGCAGTTGAGGACCTTGGCCAGGATGCGCGCCGTCGAGGTCTTGCCGGTGCCGCGCGGTCCGCTGAACAAGTAGGCGTGGGCCACCCGGTTGTCGCGCGCCGCGTTGCGAAGCGCTCGGGTGACGTGGTCCTGGCCCTTCACCTCGCTGAAGCGCTGGGGGCGGTAGCGACGGTAGAGGGACTGATAGGACTGGTCGGCCACGGCAGCCCAGACTACCGGCGCGCTGTGCCATCCCCTCCGGATCTCGCCCGCTCTCGGCACCCGCCTGGCCCGTCGACGAGGGGCGGTCGCTCGGTGCGGCAGCCAGGCTGTCTGCGGCACACGGGAGGGCCCGCTGAGAGCTGCTGCCTTCCGGCCCTGACTCGGTTCACGGGATCCCGTTGCGCAGGACCCGGCCACCGCACGGAGCGACCACCTCTCAGGCCGAAGATACCCTGACGCCCGGAGGGGTGCGAGAGCGGCCGAATCGGCACGACTGGAAATCGTGTGTCGGGCAACCGACCGTGGGTTCGAATCCCATCCCCTCCGCCCAGGCAGCCAGAAGGGGTGCACCGCGGCACGGGATCATCGTGCCGAGACCGCACCGGCCGGACGGCCCCAGCACCGCCCGAACAGCTCAGACCGCCCCGACGCTGGGGCGGCTCCCACGCGTGGCTCATGAGTTCGACAGGTGAGCGGCAATTCCTTCCGCAGCGGCCCGCCCGAAGGGACCTCGGCGTGTCACGTGCCGATACCGTGGCCGCCGTGACCAGCGCATCCCTACCCGCCCGGCTCCACTCCCCCTCGGGCCGGGCGGCGGACGAGGAGGCCATGGCGCTGGCCCTGGGCGAGGCCCGTGCCGCCCTGTCCCACGGCGACGTCCCCGTGGGGGCGGTGGCGGTCGAGGGCGGCCAGGTGCTGAGCCGGCGGCACAACGAGCGGGAGCTCCAGGGAGACCCCACCGCCCACGCCGAGATCCTCGCCCTGCGGGACGCGGCTGGGGTTCTCGGCACGTGGCGCCTCGAGTCCGTGAGCCTCGTGGTCACCCTCGAGCCGTGCCCGATGTGCGCCGGCGCCCTGGTGGCGGCGCGCCTTGCCCGACTGGTCTTCGGCGCCGCCGATCCCAAGGCCGGTGCCTGCGGGTCGCTCTACAACCTCTGCGCCGATCCGCGGCTCAACCACGAGGTCGAGGTCGTGCCGGGCGTTCGCTCCGACGAGAGTACAGGCCTGCTGACGTCGTTCTTCGCCGATCGGCGGAGTCGCTAACCTCAGTCCCGGAGGGATGCGAGAGCGGCCGAATCGGACGGTCTCGAAAACCGTTGTGTCCTCGTGGCACCGTGGGTTCGAATCCCACTCCCTCCGCTGCACCGAGGGGGTTTCCTGATCGGGGTGCCGGGCGGGTCAGGAAGCCGTCCCTCGGCCCAGACGCTCTATTACATCCGGCCCGGTTCCGTAGGGTGAGGAAGGTCAGCCCCACCAGAACGACGCCGCTATCACGCCATAGAGGCCGACGAGGGTGACCCCCTCGAGCCAGTTCGACTTCCCGTCGAAGACGACGATGACGACCACGATGGTGGTGATAGCCAGGACGACAACGAGGACGAGCGGCAGCACGAGTGTGAGTTGCGCGCCTCCCAGCACTGGCGACAGGAGGACGAGCGCGGGGATGAGGGCCAGCGCGATCTGCACCGGGCTCTGCAGGATCACCGACAGGGCGTAGTCGGGGCGATTCCGGTAGGCGAGCTGCACACCGACGACGTGCTCCACGGCGTTGCCGGCGATCGCCACGATGACCAGGCCGGCGAAGCTCTGGGAGATGTGCAGCGTGGAGAGAGCAGGGGTGAGGGCATGGACGAACCAGTCCGACACCAGGGCAGCGGCGCCGCTCGACGCGGCCAGGAGGCCGACGGCCAGCCCGAGAGGCCACCCGCCGGTCGAGTCCCCCGTCTCGGATGGCGGCTCCCCGCGCCGGTCCAGAGAGGAGGGCACGGACAGGGCGAAGACAACCAGCAGGATGACCGCGGCCACGTACGACAGGACGCGCTCGTGATCGGCGGCCGGCACGTGCAGGTGGGAAGTCGCTGTCGGAATGACGAGCACGGCGACGGCCAGCGCCAGCAGGAGCACCATGTTGCGCGCCGGATCGGCGGCGAACTGCTGGACACCGTTGCGCAGCCCGCCGGCGATGAAGGCCAGGCCGAGCACCAGGAGCACGTTGGCCAGGATGGAGCCGACGAGGGCGGACTGGACGACCGTTACCAGCCCGGCCCGTAGGGCGAAGATGCCGAAGAACAGCTCGGGGAGATTGCCGAGGGCGGCCTGGAGCACGCCGGTGGTGCCGGCCCCGAGCCGGCTGCCGAGCCGGTCGACGCTGCGGCCCACCAAGGCCGCAAGAGCTGCGAGCGCCAGCCCGGAAACCACGAACGGCACGACGGACCCGGCGGCGGTGAACCGGGTCACGCCCGAGGCGACGCTGAGGACGCCGGCCGCCGCCAGCAGGCGAATGTCCCCGGCCGAAAGCCGACGGGCGCCGTCCTCTAGGGCTGCCATGACCGGTCAGCTCTTGACTGGCGCCTTCGACGTACCGACCTCGGCCAGCAGCTCGCGGCGGGCCTCGGCCATGTGCCGGCGGGCGGCTGGTTCCACCTGCGGGTACTGGGGATCGAGATCGACGAGAGTCTCCGCCAACACGGCTGCGGTCGCCAGGCGGGCGAACCATTTGCGGTCGCCCGGCACGACGTGCCAGGGAGCCCACTCGGTGCTCGTGTGGCTGAGCATGTCGCTGTAGACCCGCTGGTAGTCGTCCCAGCGGCGGCGGTCGCGGAGATCGGCAGCCGAGAACTTCCAGTGCTTGCGGGGGTCGTCGATGCGCTTGAGGAACCGCTTGGCCTGCTCACCCCTCGACAGGTTAAGGAAGATCTTGACCACCCGAGTGCCGTTGTCGACGAGGTAGCGCTCCCATTCGTTGATCTCCCGGTAGCGCCGCGCCCAGATGCTCTCGTCGCTGGGGAGCTCGGGAATGCGCTGGGGGACGAGAAGCTCGGGATGGATCCGCACCACGAGGACCTCCTCGTAGTAGGAGCGGTTGAAGACGCCGATCCGGCCCCGCTCGGGGAGCACGCGATGGCAGCGCCAAAGGAAGTCGTGACGGAGCTCCTCGGCTGACGGCTGCCCGAAGCTGCGGATGTCGACTCCCTGCGGGTTGACTCCTTTCATCACGTGCTTGATCGTGCTGTCCTTGCCGGAGGCGTCGGGCCCCTGGAGGACGACAAGGACCCCGGACGACGCCTGGGCGTAGAGCCGGTCCTGGTACTCGCTGAGCAGCTCGACGCCCTGGTCCAAGAGGCCGGTGGCGTCGGAGCGGGACACGGTCCCGTCGGTAGAGGCGGGGTCGAAGTCGCGGCCCAGCTCGACCGCCCGGCCGGGCGCGATCCGCAACGCCGGCGTGAGCTTCCTGATGAACCGAACACGCTCGTCCATGGGGCCAGCCTGTCGCGCCGCCCGCTGGCGCGCACGCCCGGACGCGGCCTGAACACCGACAGCAGGGATCGTCGCCGCGCTCGAGGCCACCGCAAGACCCGGGTCAGGCCCCCGGACTGCTCGGCGAGCTTCTCGCCCGCCAGGCGGAGGCCCACGGCAGAGGCGCCGGATCGCTAGCCGTTGGGCGCCCCTTCCTCGGCTTCCTCGGTGCTCGCCGATGGGGAACCTCGGAGCGACTCCAGCCGACGTTCCCACCGCAGGCGGCCGACCACCCACTGGATCATCTCTGGCATGTTCTCGGATTCCGGCGTGGTGGCCACGCCGGTTTCAGCAGCTCGCGCCAGCATCTCCCGGGCCGCGTGGTCGGTAGGGCCTGCGACGGCCGACGTGACCGGGCGCACCATCCCCTTTGTCCGGGTTGTTACCACCTCGAACGCCCTCCTGTTCGGAACTTCGAACCTTTCGTCAACGGTGATCGCCCACGCTGGGGCATCGCTGGGGATTCACTGGGCCACGAGTGAAGGCACTCCTTGCCAGCAAGACCGACGATGGTCACGCTGTAAGGGACTGACACCTCTTCCGAATGGCGGCGAGCTGATGGAGTTCCGGGTCTTGGGCGCGCTGGAGGTGATCACCGAGGACCGCCAGATCCCCTTCAGCGCGACAAGGGAAGGGGCGCTGCTGGCGATTCTGCTGATACACGCGGGCGAGGTCGTGTCCGCTGATCGATTGATCGATCAGCTCTGGCGGGGCGAGCCGACAGAAGGTGCGCCCGCAACCCTCCAGACCTATGTCCGGGACCTCCGGCGCGTACTGGAGCCGACCCGGCGCGCCGGCGCAACCAGCGAGGTCCTGACCACGCGCCGCCCCGGGTATCTGCTTCGCGTCGGTCCGGAGAGCCTCGATGCCTCGCGGTTCGAGCGGCTCGCAGATGAGGCCCATCGCGATCTTCTCGGTGCCCGGCCCAAGCGGGCGGCCGATCAGCTCCGCACGGCGCTAGGGATGTGGCGAGGCCGTCCTTTCGGTGAGCTCTCGACCGAGCCCTTTGCGCTCTCCGAGGTGGCGCGACTGGAGGAACGGCGACTCTGCGCTGTCGAGGACCGGGTCGAGGCCGATCTCACACTTGGTCATCACACCGAGCTGGTGGGCGAGCTCGAGGCCCTCGTCGCCGAACATCCCTATCGAGAGCGCCTCTGGGGTCAGCTGCTCCTCGCGCTGTACCGCTCCGGCCGGCAGGCTGAGGCCCTCCGGGCCTTTGGCCGGGTGCGCGGTCTCCTTGGAGAAGAGCTCGGCATCGAACCGAACACCTCGCTCCGGACGCTGGAGGAGGCGATCCTGCTCCAGAAGGCTGACCTGGACTGGACGCCGGCCGGCGACGTGTCCGAGGCAGGGTCTACCTCGTCCCAGCCAGGATCCTCGGGCCGGGTGGGAGGGGGCGAGGCCACGATCACCACCGAGGAAAGCGAAACGACGGACATCCTCACCTTCCTCCTCACCGACCTCGAGGGGTCGGCGATGTTGTGGGAGGAAGCACCGAAAGCGATGGCCTCAGCTCTCGCCAGGCACGACGAGCTGGTGGCTGACATTCTGCGCTCTTGCCAGGGGAGGTTGGTCAAGAACCGCGGTGAGGGAGACTCGACATTTGCTGTATTCAGGCTGGCGAGCGATGCCGCAGCGGCGGCTGCGTGCCTTGGTCGAGCATTTGCCAACGAGCCCTGGCCTAGCGAGGCGCCGCTCAGGGTCCGCATCGTCGTGAACACCGGGGAGGCGACGGCGCGCGGGGGTGACTACTTCGGGGGCACGATCAATCGTGCTGCGCGGTTGCGATCCCTCGCCCTGGGGGGCGAGATACTCCTCAGCGAGACGACCGCGTCCCTGGTATTGGACGCACCGCCACATGGGTGCAGGGTCGTCGACCGCGGCTGGCAGATCCTGCGCGATCTGCGGAGGCCCGAGCACGTCTTCGAGCTCAGCTTGGACGACAGCGACACGGCTCGTGACCAGCGAGACGACGACTCGGGCGCGTCGAATCTCACCTGGGTGCCGCCAGCACCGAGCGTGTTCGTCGGGCGGTCGGCCGAGCTGTGCTCCCTCGAGACCTCGTGGGCACGGGCAGTGGGTGGAGAGCGCTCTCTCGTGTTGGTCGCCGGCGACGCGGGAATCGGCAAGACACGCGTCGCGGCCGAGATGGCCGGCAAGGTCCACGAGAGCGGCGGCCTGGTTCTCTATGGGCGATGGGACGAAGAGGCCCTGTGGCCGTACCAGGCTCTCCGTGAGGCTCTCGGCTACTACGCCTCGGTCTCGCCGAGAGCGACGCTACGGAGCGACCTTCGTGAGTATGTGCGCGAGCTCACCCCGCTCCTACCGGTACTCGGCGAGAGGGTCGGCGGGGGGGTGCCTCTACGGGGTGAGCCGGACTCTGATCGCTATCGGTTGTTCGAAGCGATCGACGGCTGGCTCACGGCGCTAGCGAGCCGCCGGCCGGTGCTCTTGGTGCTCGACGACCTCCACTGGGCCGACAGACCCTCTCTCCTGGTGCTGGAGCACTTGATGCGCCGGGCACACCCATCACGGTTGCTCATCCTCGCCACGTGCTGTCTACCCGAGGTTCAGCCTGGCAGCGAGATAGTGGGCGTCCTGGCGAACCTCCGTCGTAGGGCCAACATCCAGCGCATGACCGTCGGCGGTCTCAGTGCCGACGAGGTGCTCGATCTCTTCGAGCGCCTCGCTGGCCACCAGCTCGGCGAGCGCGCTTCGGGGCTTGCTGAGCGTCTCCAACGCGAGACCTGCGGAAACCCGTTCTTCTTGTGGGAGATGACTCGCCACCTGGTCGAGACAGGGATCGCCAGCGAGCACGGAGGACGCTGGGACGCCACGGTGGACGCGGACGTCGTCGATGTACCCGAGAGCGTCCGGGAGGTCGTCGAAGCGCGCGTCGCCCGGCTGTCCGGCGGCTGCAGAATTTTCTTGAACGCCGCATCTCTCATGGGAGAGGAGTTCAGGGCCGGGATCGCCCGGGAAGCGAGCGACACCAGCGAGGACTCGCTCCTGGCGATCCTGGACGAAGCCATGCAGGCAGGCATGGTGGACGAGGTGTCGGCAACGACGAACCGCTACGCCTTCGCCCATGCGGTGGTGCGTCACACCGTGCACGACTCCATGAGCCACAGCCGGCGTATGTACACCCACCGGAGGATCGGACTCGCTCTCGAACGTCAGTGCGGCCGAAGTGGACCCCACCTGGCCGAGCTCGCCTACCACCTCTGCGAGGGTGCCTCGGCCGGCAGTGCCGACGACGCCGTCCACTACGCCCAGTTGGCGGCCCAGCAGGCCATTTTGGAGGTGGCCTACGAGGCAGCTGGCATTCACCTTCGACGGGCGATCGACATGGTCGACCGCCAGGAACCCAGGGACGAGGCCTTGCGTTGCCGGCTTCTCCTCGCTCTGGGCGACGCCCACAACAAGGCCGGCGACATCGCGGCCGGTTGCGACCGGTTCGTCGAGGCGGCCGACGCGGCCCGGGCTCTGGACAGCAGCGAGCACCTCGCTGCCGCCGCAATCGGCTTCGGTGGCGTTCTGCCGGCGGCGGTCGAGCCCAGCCCGCGGGCCCGATCCCTGCTCGAGGAAGCCTTGGAGCGCCTCGGCAGCGCGGACAGCACCGCCCGCGCGCTGGCCCTCGGACGGCTCGCCCACTGGCTGAACCTCGAGGGCTCCCGCACCGAGCGCGTAGCCCTGTGCAACGACGCGGTCGCCATGGCTCGCCGGCTCGGCGACCCGGCCACCATAGCGGCGGTGTTGAGCTACCGGTACTGGGCGCTCGACGGTCCCGACGACGTCGTCAGCCAATCTGAAGCTGGCGCGGAGATCGTCAAGCTTGGCGAGAAGCTCGGGGATAAGGAAATCGTCTTGCAAGGCTACAAGGGCCAGCTCCACGCACTCTTCGAGCTCGGCCAGACGGGTGCCGCCGGAGACGTCGCCCGGAGTATGGGACGGCTCGCCGACGAGCTTCGCCAACCGGAGTATCTCCGCCTGGCGATGATGTGGGAGACCACAATCGCCGGATTGCAAGGACGGTTCGAGGAAGCCAAACGGCTGGCGGCAGAGACGCGCGCCCTGCTTCGCCAGAGTGGTCACCCGCAAGAGCAGGTGATCTACTTCGCGCTCACCCTCCCCTGGAGATGGCTCTGCGGTGGCATGGAGGAGATCGTGCCCGCGCTCGAGCGCGCCGTGGAGCGGCGGGCGCCGACGCTGACCTGGCCGGCGCTACTGGCCTGGGCGTATGTCGAGAGCGGGCACCCGAAGCAGGCCTCGGAGACACTGGATGCCATCGGCTTGTCCACCGTGCGGGACATGGACCAGAACTTCTACTGGTGGACCGTGGTCGTCGCGCTCGCCAACACCGCCACCGCGTTGGGAGACACCGACTGGACCGAGCTGCTCGCGTCGATGATGGCTCCCTACCGCGACCACAACTCGACGGTCGGCCAATCACTGTTCCTCGGAGCGGCGTCCCATCATCTCGGGGTCATGATGTGCTCACTCCGGCGCTGGGACCAGGCGCTCGAGTACCTCGACCAGGCGCTCGAGCGTCACGAGAACATGGGTGCTCGGCCCTTCGTGGCCTTGACCACCAGAGCGTACGCTACGGCCCTGTGTGGTCGTGACGGTCCGGGAGATCGGGAGCGGGCACGGGACCTGCGGCACGCAGCCGCGCGCACGGCGACCGAGCTACACCTCAGGGCGCTGGCCCTACGGGACCCGTCGTAGGTTGGTTCGGCGGAGCTCCACCTGCCGGAGGCCGTCGGGTCCGGTGCAGGTGGGCGAGGATCTTCGGGTACACATCCCTGGCTGCGTCCCGCCCGATCATGCCATCGAGGTGCGCATATTCAGGTAGGAACGAGTACGTGTAGTTGGCCGAGCCGTTGTTAGCCTTCAGCCACTGGATCGTTCGATCGCTCCCTGACGGAAAGAAGATGTAGTTGCGCGCGCCGACGAGGAAGTGAATAGGGATGTTCAGTCGACTAGGGTAGGGAAGGTAGACGTCCCTCTTCTTGTCGTCGAGGGCTCGATGATTGCGCATGATGACGGCGATGTGCCCGAAGGCGTCCAGCTCGCCGACGCCAAAGGCCTCGATGAGGGCCGAGTGCGTGGCATCGTCGAGCTGAGCGTGGCGGTGGGTGAGGCCGTAGACAGCATTGATCCAGCGGCACACAGCCAGCCCACAACGCTCCTCACGTGCCATCGGGACGGCGCGGAGGACGAGATCGAGCGCGTAACTCCCCAGGCCGCGACGCACCGGCGGCTGCACATAGCGAGTTCCCGTCAGCTGCAACAGCCGGCTCACCCCCAGATGCGCCTTGAGCAGGTTGAACCACGACGTATCGGGCTGGGTCGTGAACTGCGAGCACACCGCCGAACGGACACCCTTCATATCGCCCAAGAGGGCCATGAGAAGGGTGACCGACCCGACGCAGTGGGCGACCACCTGCACGTCGGGCACGTCGCCCGCCAAGCGACGCACCGCGGCCACGCCGTCAGGCCAGTCTTGCTGTGCGATGTCGTCGAGGGTGAAACGACTGGTCGCTGCCCGCTGCAGATGAATACTCGCTCGGTAGTCGAAAAGCCACACGTCGTATCCGTTCTCGACGAGGAACTCGACCAGATTCTTCTTGATCGTCGTCGCCAGGAACGAGCTCGCCGCCATGCCGAACCCCGGAGCAAGGATGACGGGGCCCTTCGGACCGCCGCGATACCGAGTAAGGCACAGCCTGGCCGCGGCGTCTGGTCCCCGACCGCGATGCCACCGCTTGCGAGCGTCGCACCAGTGGAGCTCCGGCCTCACCGGGCTCGGAAGTCGTTCGAGCGTCGGAGGCTCCCAGGTGCCGGCTTCCGGCAGGCGCGGGAACCGCGCCGCCTCGTCCAGCGGACCACCGTAGATGCGGACCAGTGAGTATGCGAACCGCTTGAGGAAGGCAGAGAGATACTCGAGCCGGCGCTTCGGGTTTCGGACGTGCAACACGCGCATCGTCCGCACCTGGCGCAGGAGATCGCCCGGGGTCAGGCGCATGATGCCGAAGAGCCTCGTCTCGGGCTGGTCGCCGGTGACCCTCACGAAGAGCGTTGTCGTGTCGCGCCAGGCGTTGAATCCCGGCCGCTGGTGAAGCACCTTGAAGCCGTGCAGGTGGAACTGCTCCCCCGCCGGTGAGACCATGTCGAGGTCGTAGATCATGTTCCACGTCTCCACGTGGTCCGGATCGTGAACCAACAGCCGGAACTGGCCCTGGACGACCGTGAGGGCGTGCCGCGACAGGGCGGGGGCGACGACCGTGCCGACCACCTCACCGGGCGTGGCCGGGCGAACCAACATGGCATCGAGATCCTCGACGCGGATCGTCAGCACGAACTGGATCTCGGTGCCGTCGTCCCGACCTTGTGTCCATCCGGCCCCAAACCTCTCCGTTCCCGCAGCCGAGCCGGTGATGCGGTCGAGCTCCACCTTCGATACGAAACCCGCCATCCGCTCCGTGAAGCGCAGCTCTGGTGCCGGGCTGGCAGGGTAGCGGTCCAGCGATGCTCTTGCGGTCGCGCCAGTCGGTGTCATGTCAAGGTGGTGGCGGGGCGCCGTGTCCAAGTGGAACGCCGAGCATGTGGGCGCAAATCCGCTCCGCGAGCGCAGAGATGGTGAGCAGCGGGTTCACTCCCAGGGGTAGAGGCACGATCGAGCCGTCTACGACGTAGAGGTCTTTGTACACCTGCTCCCCGCGACTGCTGCAGAAGACCTGGCCCAGATGGTTGACGACACCCGCCTCGGCGGTGTCGGCCATGATGCAGCCGCCGAGCGGGTGCACCGTCATGAGCGCGTGGCCGAAGGGACCCGTCCAGATGGGATCGGGCACGTACGTGCCGTTGAGCCCGCGCGTGGCTCGGGCCACGGTGCCGTTGTCGCGCCGAAAGACCGGCCTGTCGGCGACTCCGGGCCAGCGAACCCGTAGCGTGTCGCCCCCCAGAGACAGCTCGCCGTGATCGTCGTCCGTGCTCATCACGAGGTAGGCGAAGGACCTATCGAGTGGTCCCGAGTATGGGCCCCGCAGGACCCCTCCGGCCTCTCGCACTCCGCGCCGGAATGCTGCGAACGGGCCGGCCGGAGGACGGCTGCCAATGGCAGGCGCAGCCAAGGCGAAAGCACCGGGCAAGAGCGAGCCGACCGCCCCGGGCATGGCGCCATCCTCGATGAGGATGCCGTCGTGAGGGGGTTGCTCATCGGAGAGGTCGATCATCCCGGTGATGGTCGGGCCGACGGCCAGCTCCTCCGGAGGCGGCGGCCGGTGACCCATCCCGACCCCGTGAGCGGGCCGGTCGATGTCGTATGCAAAGCCGAGCAGGTCGCCGTTGCCGGAGAAGCGCTGTCCGACTCGGTCGGACACCTCGAGCCCAGCTCCTGCCGATCGGAGCAGGATCTCGGTCGTACCGAGCGTCCCGCCAGACAGGATGACCCGGTCAGCCGTCACGAACTGGCTCGGCGCGTCGAACAGCTCACGGCCCTCGCCGAGTGCGCAGTAGCGCACCTGCCATTTGCCGTCCTCGCCTCGGCGGACACTCCGCACCGCCACCTGGGTGAAGATGCGCGCGCCCCGTCGGTGCGCGAGTGGCAGGTAGTTCATGAGCACGGTGTTCTTGGCCCAGTAGTTGCAGCCGGTGACACAGTCTCCGCACAGGACGCACGCTCGCTGTTGGACGAACTTGCTGCGACTGGGATCGAATGTCACGTTGATCTGTGGCCGGTCGAACCGCCCGCCGATGATCTCAGCGCCACGCTTCAAGGCATCGAGCCGCTTCAAAGCTGGCCCGGGGTACGGGGTCGAGCCCAACATCGTCTCGGCCTTGCGGTAGTAAGCGTCGAGGAAGTGCTCACCTTCAAGCTGAATCGGCGCGGGCCAGTGCGCGTCCTTCAGCTTTGACTTCTTGGCTCTGAGGGCGACGTTGGCGTTGATCAACGACGTGCCGCCGAGGCCACAACCCACCAGCACGCTGATATCGCGACCCAGACGGAAATCGAACATGGCAGTGGGCGAGCCGTGATGGTGCCCAGGCATCTCTGCCTGTACCTCGTCGACGGCGTCACACAGCGTCCTTGGATACTCGCCGGGATGGAGCTCTCTGCCGCGCTCGAGAACGCAAACAGTACCCTTGGAGGCCAAGCGCGCCGCGGCGATGGCGCCGCCATAACCCGATCCGACGACCACCGTGGAATAGTGGCGCTCAATATCCTGGATATTGCGGGAGAGGCGATCCACCGCCGCCCAGTGTCTTGCTATCTGGCGCCGACGTCAATGATATGAGTGAAATCGCGTCGAGCCAGGGCTGAGTCGCTATGTTCCCAGCGTGGACGAGGACCCGGTGGAGATCAGGCCTGCCGCGATCGAGGACCTCCATCAGCTCAACGACCTCTACAACCACTATGTCCTCCGCTCACATGTGACCTTCGACGTCCGCCCCGTGACGATGGCCGAACGGGTCGAGTGGTTCCGCCACTACCGGGAGGCCGGTCGGCATCGTGTCCTCGTTGCCGAGGCCGGGGCCCGTGTCCTGGGCTACGCCAGCACGAGCCCCTACCGGCCCCGGGAGGCCTACGAGACCTCGGTCGAGACCACCGTGTACCTGGCCCCGGATGCCACGGGCAGGCGGCTCGGGACCCGCTTGTACGCCGAGCTCTTTCGGGCCGTCGAGGGCGAGGATCTCCACCGCGCCATCGGCGGCGTCGCCCTGCCCAACGAGGCGTCAGTGGCCCTGCACCGTCGATTCGGCTTCACCGAGGTCGCCCACTTCACCGAGCAGGGGCGCAAGTTCGGCCGGTACTGGGATGTCGTCTACCTCGAGAAGCCGCTGCCGTGACGGTGCGCCAAGTGCACGATCATCGTCCCCGGAGGTACTCCGCGGTCGTCCGGTCGGCCGGGAAGAACGACTCGATCGCCAGCTCGGAGATGGTGACGTCGATGGCGGTGCCGAAGGTGGCAATGGTGCTGAAGAAGGCGAGCTCGCCGTCGCCGGCCCGCAGCCGGAGACAGACGACGATGTCGCGGGCGAGCTGGGCCCCATCGGTGGCCGTCGGGCCATCCGCCGGGCCAACCGCACCCTTGACATCGCCTCCGTGGCCGTCGGAGCCGTGACCGTTGCCGCTGGCATTCGTGGCTGGATAGGCGGTCAGCTCGTCGCGCAGAGCGACCAGCACGGGATCGCTCGTCGCCGCGATCTGACGGTCGAGCCGCTCGAGCAGATGGGTGCGCCACTCGGTCAGGTTCACGATCCGCGGGGCGAGGCCCTTCGGGTGGAGGGCGACCCGCAGCACGTTGACCGGCTCCTCCATGAGCTGGGGGGCGATGCCCTCGGTGAGGGCGGCGAGGCCCCGGTTGGCGGCGACCATGTTCCAATGCTGGTCGACCACCAGCGCCGGGTAGGGCTCGTGTCCCCCGAGCACCAGCCCGATCGCCTCACGCACGGGCTGCATCTCGGCGTCGTCCAGCGTCCGCTGGCCCCACATCGGCGCGTATCCGGCGGAGAGCAGCAGCTGGTTGCGCTCCCGCAACGGCACCTCCAGGCGCTCGGCGAGGTGGAGCACCATCTCCGGGCTCGGACGCGCCCGGCCGTTCTCGACGAAGCTCACGTGGCGGGCCGAGACCCCGGCGTCGACTGCCAGTCCCAGCTGGCTGAGACGCCGCCGTTCGCGCCATTCCCGCAGCAACGAACCGACCTGGGCACTCGTCATCGCCTGAACCTTAGAGTCCTCCTTGTCGTGGGCGCACTCCCGTCGTCGCGCCTGCGCCCCTCAGGGCTGCTGCACGAACTGATGCGAGGCCGGGTCGTAGTTGAAGAACACCGCCACCTGGTTGCCCGCCGCGCAGTCCGGCGTGCAGGTGTTCATCTGCGAGACGGGATGGCCGTCGCTGAAGTGAAGGTCCTGCACCTGGTTCACGACTCCGGTGCTGGTCCGGAAGGGCACGATCTGCCACGACCCACCGATGTTGGCGAGCACCGATCCAACCGCCTGGCTGGCGCCCTCCTGCTGGACGAGGAAGTCCGGGTCAGGCCCGCCGGTGACCTTTCCCGACACGATCGGCGTCCCGGCCATCAGGTTGAACCCGAGATCCTGGGAGCTGAGGACGTTCCATCCGCCACCGGAGAAGCTGTAGACCGTCGCCGTCGAGCTGACCGACGTCGTGTCGTGAGCGATCACGGCGATCAACCCCTGCGAGGAGTTGACCGGCCCAGACGTGACGGTGGTCTTCCATTGCCCCAGCAGCGGCTGCAGGGCCGCGGACGCCGCCGCCGTCGAGCTGGGGGCCGCGGTGCTGGCGGTGGTCGAGGCAGGTGGGGCGGAGGTCGCCGCCCGACCGGACGACACCGATGTCGATGGACCGTTGCGGGAGAGGAACAGCACCGACAGCCCGACAGCGGCCACGATGACCGCCGCCGCCGTGAGCACGACAGCCAACCGCCAACGCCGGCTCCTGAGCGCCACCGACAGCCGCCACCGCCCTGCCTCGACGGGGTGGGGGATCTCGTCGACGACGCCACCGGTGTGGGCCGGCTTGACGATGGTCGAGAGGGAACCGGCCGTCCCATTGCCGTTCGAACCGGCCGATACGAGCAGGAAGCGGCTCATCTCGTCAGCCGACGAGAACCGCCGTTCGGGATCCTTCTCGAGGGCCCTGAGCACGACCGCTTCGAGGCCTGGCGAGACCTCGGGCCGTTGCTGGCGCAATGGAGGTGGCGCTGTCTCGAGGTGCTGGGCGATGACGCCGAGCGGCAGCTCCGCCTGGAACGGAGGGTGCCCGGCGATGCAGTGGTAGAGGACGCATCCGAGCGAGTACAGGTCGGTGGCCGGGGTGGCCGGGTGGCTGCCCAGCTGCTCGGGCGACGAGTACGACGGGGTCCCGACGAACGATCCGGAGGCGGTGAAGCTCTCGGCGTCGCTCGCCGCCCTGGCGATGCCGAAGTCCGCCAGCTTGGCGGTGCCTTCCCGGGTGATGAGGATGTTCGCCGGCTTGATGTCCCGGTGGATGATGCCCTTGGCGTGGGCGTGGCTCAGGCCGGCGAGCAGCTCCTTTCCGAGCTCCGAGACCTCGTTCAGCGGCAGGTAGCGCGGCGACTCGGTGAGCCGCGACTGGAGCGACTCGCCCTCGACCAGCTCCATGATGATGTAGTAGGCCGCACCCTCACTCCCCGAGTCGTAGACGGTGACGACGTTGGGGTGCTTGAGGGAGGCGACGTGGACCGCCTCGCGTTCGAAACGGTCTCGAAAGGACTGGTTCGAGGCCAGCTGCTCGCTCAGCACCTTGATCGCGACCTCTCGCCCGAGACGCCGATCGTGGGCTCGCCACACGGTGGCCATGGCACCCGAGCCGAGGGGCTCCAGCAGCTCGTACCGCTGGGCCAGCACCCACGCAGCCATTTGCCCAACCCCCCTGTCGACGCCCGCCATGGTGGTGACATTTCGCCGACGCCGCAAGTGCCCGCCCCGTATCGGACACGATGCCAGCTGGTGTGCAGATGCTCGACTACGCTCCCCGCGCTGCGTCGCCAGGGCGAGCCGCAGGAGCGTACGTGACCCAGGCCAACGAGTACCGACAGCACCGCTTCGTCCGCCCGTCGGGGGCCACCGAGCTGCTGCTCGTCCGGCACGGGGAGTCCGAGCCGGCCCGACCGGGTGAGCCGTTCCCCATGGTGGACGGCCAGGGCGACCCCGGCCTGCACCCCGAGGGCTACGAGCAGGCGCAGCGAGTGGCCGGGCGGCTCCAAGGCGAAGACATCACAGCCATCTACGTGACGACCCTGCGCCGGACGGTTCAGACAGCGACGCCCCTGGCCGAGCGCCTCGGGCTGTCTCCGATCGTGGAGCCCGACCTACGAGAGGTGCACCTCGGCGAGTGGGAGGGCGGCGCCCTGCGCCGCCACGTCGCCGAGGGACACCCCCTCCTGCAGCGGGTGCTCGCTGAGCAGCGGTGGGACCTCATCCCCGGCGCCGAGCCCTCTGACGAGTACGCCGCCCGGGTTCGTGGCGCGATCGAGCGCATCGCCGACCGCCATCACGACCAGTGCGTCGCGGTCTTCAGCCATGGCGGGACGATCGGCCAGATCCTGGCCCAGGCGTCCGGGTCAGGGGCCCTGGCCTTCACCGGATCGGACAATGGCGCCATCTCCCACCTCGTCGTGAACGGAGACCGCTGGGTCATCCGCTGCTACAACGACGCCGGCCATCTCCGTCCCGCGTTCAGCACGCTGTCCGAGCCGCTCACCTGACCACCACCGTGCCGACCATGTTGATGTGGATGGTGCAGCGGTAGTTGTAGACGCCCGGCGTGTTGAAGGTGTGGAAGTAGGTGCCGGCGATCTTGGTCGAGCTGTGGAACGTGTCGAAGGTCACGTTATGGGGGACCTGACCGTCGTCCCACTTCCACTCCACGGTCTGGCCGGCGTCGATGGCGATGACCGACGGGGCAAAGCTGGTGTTGATGAGTGTGACCGTCGCCGCCACCGGTCCGGTTGCCGGTGGGGAGTCGGACGATCCGGACACCGACTGGACCGGGACGTTCTGGGCCGACGAGCAGGCCGCCGTCGCCGCCAGGGCGCACGTGGCAGCCATCAGTGCCAGCCGTTTACCGATCATCGCCTCATCCTCCCAGGCCCCATGTCCAGAGTGAATTCCCGGTCCCGCTGACTCAGGTCGGCTGGGCCGGGCCAGCGCGGGACTCTAGCCACCGCCTCAGGCCGGCCGCGTTCGAGTGGACCCCGTTGAGCGTCTCCAGCTTCTCCCGCTGGGCCGGGTCGACCGTCTCGAGGTCGGCGCCGAAGGCGTCGGCGAGGGCGTCGGCGATGTCCCGGCCGTCCCGCCAGGCCCGCTCGGCCTCGTCCGCCCACGCCCTCAGGGTGATCTCCGCCTCGGCCAGCAGGTCCTGTGGGTCCGACAGGACGCCGTAGTGCGCCAAGGCCAGCGCCGCGGGCCGACGGTCGGCGAAGCGATGGAGCGAGTGGAGGGCCTGGTCGAGGTCGAAATCGGGAGGCGGCGCGGCTGGACGCAGCACGCCAGCGTCGGGAAGGCGCACACCGACCGCGTCGCCAGCGAAGAGGATGCCGCTCTGGGAGTCGTGCAGGCCCAGGTGGTGCCGGGCGTGGCCGGGCGAGTCGATGGCCGTGAGGACTCGCCCGTCGCCGATCTGGATGGCCTCTCCGTCGCCCAGGACGTGGATCCGCTCCGATGGGGTCGGGTCGAGTCGACCGTAGAGCGAGTCGAGGAGGTCGCCGTAGACGCGAGCGGCCGAGTCGACCAGGCGAGCGGGGTCGACCAGGTGACGGGCGCCCTTCTCGTGCACGTAGACCGTCGCACGCGGGAAGGCCTTCGCCACGTCGCCCACCCCGCCGGCGTGATCGAGGTGGATGTGGGTGACGGCGACGCCGGCCAGGTCGTCCGCGGCCATGCCGAGCTCGTCCAGGGCGGCGAGGAGGACGGGAACCGAGCTCTGGCTGCCGGTCTCCACCAACACCGGCGCGGGCCCGTCGACCAGGTACCCCGCGGTGACGCGATTCCATCCTCCGAGTCGGGTGTCGATCTCGGTCACCCCGGGCGCGATGGTCGTCGCCATGGCTTGACGTTAGCCCGAGGCATCCGGTGGCCCGGACGGGCATCGTTGGTGTCCGACCCTCGCTACTTGGTTCTGGTGGAGTCCGGGCTGTGGGCAACGGACAGTCTCTGGGCGGCGCTCACCAGGGACATGTGGGTGAAGGCCTGGGGGAAGTTGCCGACCTGGCGGCCTGCCTTGGTGTCGTACTCCTCGGCGAAGAGGCCCAGGTCGTTCGCCAGTCCCAGCAGTCGCTCGAAGAGCGCCAGGCTCTCGTGCTTCCGCCCGCAAAGCACGAGGTTCTCGACCATCCAGAAGGAGCAGGGAAGAAAGGCCCCTTCCCCGCCGGTCAGTCCGTCGACGTGAGCGGCGCTGTCCGCCCGGTAACGCAGGACGAGGCCGTCGACGATCAGCTGGCGCGAGATCGCATCCATCGTTCCCGCCACCCGGGCGTCGGTCGCCGGAAGGAACCCCACGAGCGGCATCATGAGCACGCTGGCGTCGAGCTCGTTGCCCCCGTAGTACTGCGTGAAGGCGCCCACGTCGGCATTCCAGCCCTTGGCGCACACCTCGTCGTGGATCTCCTGGCGCAGCGCCCGCCACTTGTCGACCGGACCCTCCACCCGGGGGAAGCTCTCGACGCTCCTGACGGCTCGGTCCATGGCCACCCACGCCATCACCTTGGAATGGGTGAAGTGGCGTCGTGGGCCGCGCATCTCCCAGATGCCGTCGTCGGGCTCACGCCATCCCGACTCGAGGAACTCCATCAGCTTCAGCTGGAGATCCCACGCCGCTGGTACAGGATCGATGTCGCGCTCCCGGGCGAGGTAGAGGGCGTCCATCACCTCGCCGTACACGTCGAGCTGGAATTGATCCGCGGCGGCGTTGCCCACCCGCACGGGGCTCGCCCCCTCGTACCCGCCCAGCCAGCTGACCTCGTACTCGTCCAGGCGGCGCTCTCCTGCCGGCCCGTACATGATCTGGAGATCGGCCGGGTCGCCGGCCACTGCCCGCAGGAGCCAGTCCCGCCAGGACTCCGCCTCCTCCTGATAGCCGGCCACCATGAGCGAGTCGAGGGTGAGGGTGGCGTCGCGTAGCCAGCAGTAGCGGTAGTCCCAGTTGCGTATCCCGCCCAGCTGCTCGGGCAGCGAAGTTGTCGCGGCGGCCACGATGCCGCCGGTAGGCGCGTACGTGAGAGCCTTCAGCGTGATGAGCGAGCGACCGACCGCCTCACCCCATCGGCCCGAGTAGTTGCAGGCGTCGGCCCACCCCTGCCAGTACAGCTCGGTCTCATCGACCACGTAGTGGGCGTCCGACGGGCGGGGCGGCGCCTGGTTCGAGGGGTAGGAGCTGAGGACGAAGGGAACCCGCTGGCCCTCTCCGACCGAGAAGTCGGCCACCGTCGTGAGGTTCTCGCCTCGGGTATGGAGAGGCGTCCACAGGCATACCGCCTCCGGCCCGGCTATAGCCGTCAAGCGTCCGTCGATCCGTCGCACCCAGGGCACCACGCGGCCGTAGTCGAATCTGAGCACCAGGTCCATGCGCATCTGGACGCGGCCTAGGACTCCTTCCACCAGCCGGGTCACCTCGGGGTGCTCTTCCCGCACCGGCATGCAGTCCACGACGCGAACCGTCCCGTCGTCGGTGTCGAACTCCGTCTCGAGCACCAGAGATTCGCCCCGGTAGCGGCGGCGCGTGGCGCGCACAGGCCCCGCCGGAGCCAGCTGCCAGTAGCCGTTCCCATCGTCGCCCAACAGCTTGGCGAAACACGCCTGGGAGTCGAAGCGTGGGAGGCAGAGCCAGTCGATCGACCCGTTGTTCCCGACGAGCGCCGCCGTGTGAGTGTCCCCGATGATCCCGTAGTCCTCGATGCGTAGGGCCACGCGGAAACCTTATCGACGGCCTGCCACGCGGGGGTGGCCAGTCGCCGAGGATGGACTCAGCCGGCGCAGGCTCCCGTGCCGCTCGAGGTTGTCGTCGCCTCGGCCTGATGGACTCGGGTGCTCACTCCCGGGGACGCCAGGGCGTAGCCGATGTTGGGATCGGCGGCCGAGCGGGAGAACACCACGCCGATGACGGTGCCGTCCGGCTCGACCAGCGGACCGCCGGAGTTGCCCGGCCGGACCACGGCCTGGAGCTCGTAGACGGGGCGGGTGGTGAGACCCTGGCCGTAGATGTCGCGTCCGGTGGCGTCGAACTCCTGCAGTACGCCGGCCGGCTCGACGTCGAAGGGCCCTCCCCCCGGGAACCCGAGAACTGCCCCCTGGGTGCCGCGCCCCACGTTGTTGCCCAGCAGACGGAGGGGCGGGTCGGTGAGCCCGGTCGTGCGCAGCACGGCGAGGTCGAACGCCGGGTCGAAGAGGACGGGCACGCTCCGATGGGTACCGGCATGGTCGATAACCCTGGGGCTGAGGATGCCGGCCACGACGTGGGCGTTGGTCACGACGAGGTTCGGGGCGACCACGAATCCAGAACCTTCCTGGACCTGCCCGCACCCCACGCCCTCGATCTTGACGGTGGACGGCTCGGCCGCCAGAGTCGCCTGGCGCAGGGCGGGGGCGGTCGGCAAGGTGACGGGGCCCGTAGTCGCCGGCGGCAGCTGGGCGAAGACGGTTGGGAAGCCCTCGGTGTTGATGAGCCGCTGGATGCGGGCGAACACCGAGGGGGCCGGGGGCAGGACCCCGTCCAGCGCCCCGAGAATCGCCGAGCCCCGGATCTCCGAGCTCAAGCGCGGGGCCGGGGCGCTGACCAGGATGCTGGCCACGAGCCACGAGGCGAGCAGGGTGGCGACGAAGGCGATCACGGCGCCGAAACCGGCGTCGGCCGCGGCCAGGCGGGCCCGGTGGAGCACGCGCCAAAGGCGGACTCCGAAGACGCGGCCGATGCCGCCGAGGATCGCCGCCATCCCGAAGACGACGACCAGGGACACGACAGCCTTGGCGACCGAGCCGGACACGGCGTTGGCGACCGTGGGCGCCAGCAGCGCGCCGAGGAACAGCCCCAGCCAGAAGCCGCCGAACGACAGCACCTGGATGGCGGCGCCGAGCCGGACCCCGTGGACGATCGAGGCGACCAGGAGAACCAGGAGGACGATGTCGACGAGATTCACAGGAAGACCATTGGCGGCGTCGTGGCGGCGAGGGTAGACCGTCTCGAGGTCCTGGAGGGCATCGCCCGCCAGTGCGCCCGGCCCACCCAGACGCCTCGTGGACCGTGCCTATATTCGCCACGTTCGCCCATCCTTCCTCGGGTGCCGGCCCGAAACCGCCTCGGAAGATCCCGTACCAGCCCGGAGAGATCGACGGCAGGCCCGGTGGGATGCTGGTCCCATGGTGGTGGTCGCCGACGCTCGCTTCGAGGAGCTGGTGGCCGAGGCCCTCGACGGGCTCCCGGCCGAGCTGGGCCGGGCCATGGACAACGTCTCGGTCTTCGTGGAGGAGCAGTCCCGCCGGGGCAACCTGCTCGGCCTGTACGAGGGCATACCCCTCACCAAGCGCTATTCGGGCTATTCCGGCATGGTGATGCCGGACCGGATCACCATCTTCCGCCAGCCGATCTGTGCCGCGTGCCAGACCGAGGACGGGGTCGTCCAACAGGTTCGCCGTACGGTGGTGCACGAGATCGCCCACCACTTCGGCATCGACGACGCACGGCTCACCCAGCTCGGTTGGGACTGAGGGGGATATCAGCCGCCAGCCAGCTCCGGCATGACCTTGTCCACCACCAGCTGCAGGCTCTCCCAGCCGATCGCCGGGTCGATCCCGCCGACGAGGGGGTGAAGGGTGACCGACGCATGCTCCCGTGCGAGCTCGACGCAGTCATCGGGCGTGACGACCTGGTACTGGCCGCTGGCCCGCACGCCGGCGACGTCCTCAGCGTCGACGCTCCACGACGAGCGCTGATCGGCGTACTGCCAGCTGGCGTAGGTCTGGGCGTCGTACAGCGCGTGCTGGCCGATCTGCTGCCAGACCCGCTCCGGGTCGTTGGAGACGATGACGGCGCCAGGGCCCGAAGGCATCATGACGAACGGCGCCCCGAAGCCGACCCGCTCTGCCTCCTCGTAGTAGGCGCGGGCGAGCTCGTCGTCAGCGAGGGGCGGCATGAACGGGAGATGGAACCGGGCGGCGCGGCGAGCGGAGATCTCCGCCGAGCCGCCGATCATCATGGTGGGATGAGGGCGAGTGACCGGCCGGGGCGTGACCCGGACGGTTCGCCCCTGGTACTCGAAGGGCTCGCCGGTCCATGCCCGGAGCATTGCACCTACAGCCTCTTCCACCAGCCGCCCCCGCCGGGACCGATCCTTGCCGAACATCTCGAACTCCGACTCGCGATAGCCGAGGCCGATGATGAGCACGAGACGGTTGCCGCCCGACAGGAGGTCCACGCAGGCCACCTCCTCGGCGAGCCGGAGCGGATCGTGGTACGGAACGAGCAGGGCCGCGATCGTGCAGAGGAGGTTCCTGGTCCGTCCCAGCATGCCGGCAGCCAGCGTCAGCGGCGAGCTCATGTACCCGTCGTCCACGCCGTGGTGCTCCGACAGGACGATGCCCATGAAGCCGCGATCGTCCGCCCAGCCCACCATGTCCATTGCTTCGCTGTAGAGCTGGTCGTGCGTCGTGGTCGCAAAGGGCGGGACCCGCAGGTCGAAGCGCAGCTGGAACACCTGGATCTCCGTTCTTCCTGTCGGCGAAGGGGCAAAGCTACAGTCGAGCCATGACCACCATCGACCTCCCGCGGGCCCTGCACCGGGCCGAGGACGACCTCCCCTTCGTGGATACCGGCGGCGGGGTGCACCTGCAGCTGCTGCAGATCGACGTAGAGCAGGGTCTGTGGGTCGTCAGGACGCGCTTCGAGCCCGGCACCACGATCCCCACGCACAAGCACACTGGGTCCGTGCACGCCGTGACCCTGGCCGGGAGCTGGAAGTACCTCGAGTACCCCGAGGTCAACACCCCCGGCTCCTACCTCTACGAGCCGGCCGGGTCCATCCATACCCTCACGGTCCCGAGCGAGGTGCCGGGCCTGACCGACGTGTGGTTCGCCATCCACGGCGCCAACCTCGACCTCGACGAGGACGGCAACGTGACGTCGGTAACCGACGCCGGCGTCGTCCGCGACGGCTACTTCGCCCTGTGCGAGGCCTACGGGCTCGGCCGCCCCGACGTCATCGGCGCCTGATAAACAGATACGTACCTAAACGGTACGGTAACGTACCGGAATGTGGCGGCGCCCCATCCCGACCTCCTGCCGGGTCCCCTGCCGCCGGGCCGGCATCGCCTGGCTCGCGACGTCGTCCTGGCGTCACAACGGGCCCGCCTGCTCACCGCCATGACCGAAACGGTGAGCGTGCGACCCTACGGCGAGCTGACCGTGGCCGATGTCGTGGCCCAGGCGGGCGTGTCGCGGCGGACCTTCTACGAGCACTTCCCCGGCAAGCTGGAGTGCCTCCTCGCCGCCTACGACGCCGGGACCGAGCTCGTCATCGGGGCGATCGCCACCGCGGTCTCCGGTCGGCAGGGCTGGAGGGAGCGGCTGCATGCGGGGATCGGCGCGTACCTCGAGACCCTGGCTTCCTCGCCCGGCTTCTCCCGGATCTTCGTGCTCGAGATCGCCGGAGCCGGCGACGCCGCCCTCGAGCGTCGTCGGGCGGTGCACCGCCGGTTCGTCGGGCTGTACCGGGAGCTGAACGCCACCGCCCAGGCCGAGGACCGGGGGATTCGCACCGTCGACGACGAGGAGCTCCTGCTGGTCGTGGGGGGCACCGAGCAGCTCGTCGCCGAGCACCTCCAGCGGCGACAGACGGAGGAGCTCCCCGCCCTGGCCCAGGTGGTCGTCTCCGTGGTGTCCTCGTTGCTGCTGGCCTCGTAGGTCACGGCGCGGGCCGTGAGAGGGACCGCGCCCCGGGGGCGCCGGTGGCTCGTCGGTCACGGCTGGATCGACCGTCGGCTCCGCCACCTGGTGGCGACGTTGCCACCACCACGCGGCCAGGAGCCCGAGCCCGACGCAGTTGATGAGATCGAACGGGGCCCGCAATCGGGGCGGCGCCAGCAGGAGAAGGCTGGCGGCGGTGAAATACAGGCTCACGGCGATGAGGAGAACCGTGTCCCGCTGCCTCCGTGTCACGACCAGCCCCGCGATCCCTCCGATGGTGAACAGGTAGAACTCCGGCAATGCCCAGTGGCGCACCGTGATGTTGCGCCCGTCGAGACGCTCGGCCGAGTCACCCGTGGTCGGGACGAGCTCGAACCAGGCCTTGCTGTTCGAGCCGACGACGTTGAACACGTACAGCGGGTTGTGCTCGAGGCCCGAGATGCCCCGGTCGGTCAGTGTCCGGCTCCATTTCACCTCGTCGAACTGCAGGATACGCAGGTCCTGGAACCGCGGGTCGAACACTGGATCGACGAAGCTACCGCTCTGCTGGGCCTGGGTGGAGTACATGGCAGCCAGGTTGAAGCCGTTGGACGTGAACGTCACCGGCGAGCCCAGCTGGACCTCGTTGCGAATGACCCACCCCGCGAAGAGCAGGGCGACCACGCCCAGGAAGTAGAGCGCCCGGCGCCAGCCCACGGTCCACCACAGCCACAGCGCGGCGACGAGGGCGAAGCCCTGGGCGCTGGGCCGGGTGAGGATGAGCAAACCGGTGGTCAGGCCGGCCGGCACCGGCCGCCGCTCCACCAACAGCAGCAGCGTGCCGGCCAGCAGGGCCATCGACAACGACTCCGTGAGCAGCATCACGTCGTCGGCCACCAGGGGCAGGTAGACAGCGACGGCCAGGCCGGCGACCACACCGGCCACCGGACCCGCCAGGCGACGGGCCAGACGCGCGGTGAGGAGCACCGCCAACACGCCCGTGACGAGACTGAGCGCCTGCCCGGCGCCGACGGAGGACCCGAAGACGAAGAACCAGAAGCCGAGGAGCAGTGGGTAGACAGGCGGACGAAAGGCCGAGGGATGCGGAGCCAGAGCGGGGAAGCCCATTTCCAGCCCCTTGCCGTGCGCGACGTTCCGGGCCAGCTCGGAATACTGGCCGGCATCACTGATCGGGTGGTAGCCGGGGATGGCGAGCTTCCAGTACGCCACCCGGGCCACCACCGCGACCAGCACGAGCAGCGTCGTTCCTCGCCATCCGGTCAGCCACGACGGGACGGCGCGGACGGTGGTGGGCGCCAACCTTGGGGTCGAGGTCGTCACCGACCTCCCGAGGCGCCCGGATCGCGGGTGGGCGGCGGCGCAGGCGCCGAGGGCCGCGCAGCTGCCGAGGGCATCGGGATCAGCGCTCGCGCCAGCTCGGCGAGCGACCTCACGTGGGCGTGGTCGGTGTCGGGACACCATCGGTACGGATCGAGGTGCACCGGGCAGAGACCAGCTGCCCGGGCCCCGTTGACGTCGAAGTGGACCGTGTCGCCCACGTAGATGCAGCCTTCGGGTTGAAGGCCCAGCGAGTCGAGGGCGATACCGAAGATCGCCGGATCTGGCTTCTCCAGCCCGACCACCTCGGAGTCCACCACCACCGCGACCCGGGCGGCGGGGCCACCGTCCGCGGTGCAGATCCGATGCTCGGCCAACTGATGCTCCATCGTCCCGGTGGCGTTCGACACGACCGCCAACGGGTAACCGGCAGCCTGCAGGCGCAGAAGCGTCTCCGCCGCATCGGGGACGGGTACCCAGGGAAGGCGCAGGTACACCTGTTCGACCAACGACACGGCATGGTCGAGGCGGTCGTCGGCCACACCGGCGACCCGAGCCAGCACGCGGTCGACGACCGGCCAATCGGGCCCTCCGACACGATCGACCTCGCGCATGCACGCGTAGTGCGCCCGCCGGCACGTCTCGTCGTCCGGGGTCTCGCCGAGGGGCGCCAGCGCCCGGCGCAGCTCGGCCGGATCGGGAAGCAGCAGGACCCCGCCGGCGTCGAGCAGGACCGCCTCGACCGGGCCGTCGCTCAGTCGCACGGACAGAACCTAGTGCCGCCCGTGGGTGGCGTGGCCGCAACGACGGGGTCGCCGGCTCCGGACCCCGCTGGACCGCCGGACCGCTACAGGTGGCTACAAGGCGCGTCGGCGGTCCGGCACCAGCTCGTGGTAGCGGAACCCCTTCGGGCAGCAGAGACAGACACCCAGCTCGCTGCCAGGTGACCGGTTGCCGGCGACGACCGAGAACCGGACGAGCTCGGAGTGACAGCGTTCACATCTCACGACTGTGACGGTAGGCCCCAATTCTGACGATTTGCTGACGCGCAGTGAACGACTTGCTGACGAAGACGGACCAAACGATGCCGGGGGGACGGCTGAGGCGTCACCCGAATGCAGTCCCCCTGGTGGGGAGTCTGGGTAGCCTGGGTCCCGTGGGGCGAGGGGCCAGGTGCCTGAACGGCCACGAGGTGCGGCCCGGCAACCGGTTCTGCACCGAGTGCGGAGCTCGCTTGGCCGGTCGCTGTGCGGGAGGGCACGAGGTCCACCCCGGCAATCGGTTCTGCACCGAGTGCGGAGCTCGCATGCCGGGTCTGTGTGCCAACGGCCACGAGGTCGACCCTGGGAACCGGTACTGCACCTTCTGCGGTTTGGCGATGCAGGCCCGGTGCGTCAATGGCCACGAGGTCCACCCCGGCAACCGCTTCTGCACCGAGTGCGGAGCTCGCATGCCGGACCGGTGCGCCAACGGCCACGAGGTGGCGGCCGGCAACCGGTTCTGCACCCGATGTGGACTGAGGATGCTCGCCGTCTGCCCGAACGGTCACGACGTGGACGCGGCCCACCTGTACTGCACCCAGTGTGGCGTGTCGATGCCGGGGCTCTGCCCGAACGGCCACGTGGTCCAGCCCGCCCAGAGGTACTGCACGGTGTGCGGGTTCGGTCTGCTCGGTCTGCCACCCGGCCCCCTCGCGTTGCCACCAGGCCCGGACCCGGACCCGACTCCTGGTCCGATCAACGACCCGGCCGACGCACCTCCGACGTGGCCACCACAAATGCCTGCGATCAGGTCGTCGGGCGCGTACCGCCCCGGCAGCGCGTCTGCCGGCCGACGGCGACCCCGGAGAACGGCGAGACGCTCGCTGGCGATGGTCGCGACAGGTATCGCCCACCTGCTCGTGGTCAGCGGAGGCGGGAGACGGCGCTGGCGCAGCAGCAGACGGTCGGGCCCTCGTGCGGCAGCGGCCGCAGGCCCCGAGCAACGGGCCACACAGCACAGCTGAGCGCCCGCTGGCGGGCGGCGTCCGAGGCGGCTGTCAGACGCCGGTCGGCAAGGCCTGAGCAGCCACGGCCGCCCGGACCTCGTCCATGGCCCGGGTCAGCTCATCCAGGGTCGTGAGCTCCCGGCCGACAAGGGCCGTCAGCAACCGCTCGACCGGAACGGCGACCGAGGCGTCCACCTCGGAGGCCAAGCCCCAGATCTCCAGAAGGGGGTCGATGACGCGACTGGCCGAGATGACCGGATCGCGCCCACTGAGAAAGTCATCGATTCTCTGGTCCAAGAGACGAATGCTCTGTTCCACCACGGACTGACCTCCTCGATGGTCGGGGAGTTGCCTGACTTTCTCGCAGGACCCCATTGTGACTGACGCGAACCGCTTTGCGCGCGCAACATCAGGGGCTCGACTGTTCATTCCCGGTCTAGTTCTTCCCCGGCGACCGGCCGCCGAACCGCGCCGGACGGCGGTCGTCGAGTGGCGGAAGTCACACCCAGCCACGGCGTCGAGCGCCGCGATCGGGTCGAAGGTGCTCGAGCGCCCGCCCGGAGCCGCCGAATCCAGCGCCTCCCCGGGCCGGCAGGAGCGACCCGCCATACTTGCCTTCGATGTCCGACGGCGGCAAAGCGGCCACTCCGGGATCGGCAGGCTCCGCAGCTGAAGACCCCGGTGAGCGCCTGTTCGACTACGACCGGACGGTGGCGCTCAGCGACGGCGTGTTCGCCATCGCCATGACACTGCTCGTGCTCAACATCGGCGCTCCGGCGCTGGGGCCAGGGCACGAGGGAGTGCTCGGGAGCCGCTTGCTCGACCATGCAGAGGAGTACTACTCGTACGCGCTGGGCTTCGCCGTGATCGGGCTGCTATGGGTCCGCCACCACACCTTCTATCGCGGAGTCGACCACATCGACACCAGGCTCACGGTGATCAATCTCGTCTACCTCGGCCTGGTCGCGTTCCTGCCCTACCCGACGAGGATCCTCGGGCTGTACGGACACCAGCCTGCGGCCATCGTCCTGTACGCGACGACGGTGGCGGCGGTCTCCATCGTTGCCAGGATCCAGGGCGTCCACGCCATGCGTGCCGGGCTGTTGTCGGACGCGGGCCGGAGGGAGGTCCGGCGCAGGGAGCACTGGGTCATCGTCCCCGTCGTGTTCCTGGTCTCGATACCGATCTCCTTCGTGAGCACGAGTGCCGCCCTCTACTGCTGGGCTCTGCTCTTCGTGTTGCCCTTTGTCTACCGGCGCTTGGCAGCGCGGCCCTAGCGCCGGGACGCGAGCAGCTCCGCCATCCCGTCGACGCTGTCGACCATCCGCCGGCAACACTGGCGGGCGGCGCTGCGACGGGTGGGACCCGATAGCCTGCGACGGCATGGCCATCTTCACCGAGGCCGAGCGTCAGTACCTCGACCGTCAGCGACTCGCCCGGCTGGCTACCGCATCAGCCGACGGACAGCCGGACGTGTCGGCAGTGGGATTCGCCGTCGACGGGGACACGATCGTGTCCGGTGGACTGGACCTGACCAAGACCGTGCGCTACCGGCACGTGCAAGGCAATCCGCGGGCCACGATGGTGGTGGACGATCTGGCGAGCGTCGACCCGTGGCGACCGCGCGGCCTGAAGATCCGCGGCCGGGTGCACCTCGAGGACGACGGCGGCAAGCCACGCATCCGGATCGAGCCCGACACCGTGTGGAGCTGGGGGATCAACGAGGGTGCGCCCAAGCGCTTCGCCGGGATCGAGAGACGCCGCGTCACGTGATCGAGCCGCCAGCGCGGCCCCACCGATCTCAGTACGCCGTCAGCTCACCCAGCCGAACATCGCTGCGTGCTCGCGCTGGTAGTCCTTCCAGCCCGAGGCCATGCCCCGGCAGCGCAGGGGGGAAGCTCGGATCAGTGATAATGCAGGCTTCTGGCTGCCTGTCAAAGGGCCCTCGCCGGACCGGCCGGCTGTGTCCGCTCTCTGTTCTCCCGGTTCCACCTTTGTCGAAAGTGGGCGCTGCGACCGGGCCGAAGACGCCAGCTTTCGACCAAATCTGGAGCCAGACAAGAGTCGAAAGCGGGGTAGCTGGGGGGCGCAGGCGATTCCTGCGGCATTGCCGGACCGATCACGTTCGGATCGGCGGGTCGCCGAGCGATGATCTGGTGTGAGCGCTCGCGACGAGCCCGACGAGGTCGACGCCGTGGTGGCGATCTACCGGCGCGCCCTGCCACAGGTGCACGGGTACCTGCTGCCTCGATGCGGCAGCGCATTGGTCGCCGAAGACCTGACCGCCGAGACGTTCATGGCGGCCGTCGCCGCCAATCGCCGGGAGAACCCACCGGTGCTCACCGTCCCCTGGCTGATCGGTGTGGCCCGACACAAGCTGGTCGACCACTGGCGTCGAGTGGGCCGCGAGGAACGAGGCGTCGCCATGGCCGAGGTCGGCTGCGACGGGGTGGACGACCCGTGGCAGCACCATCTCGACACGCAAGCGGCCTACGCCGCCTTGGCGCAACTGTCGGCTCATCACCGCGCCGCGCTCACCCTGCGATACCTGGATGGGCTACCCGTCGCCGAGGTCGCTGCGGTGCTGGGCCGAAGCGTGCACGCCACCGAGACGCTCCTCATGAGGGCGAAGGCGGCGCTGCGTCGCGTCTATCGGGAGGGAGAGGGCAGCTGATGTCGGATCCAATCGATCCACTCGACCGCCTTCGCATGCCGATCGTCCCAGTCGAACCGCGGCCCGGGTTCGCCGCCGGGCTGCTGCGACGGATCGCGGAACAGGAGGCACCGGCGCCGCAGCGCGGCGCGACCGTGCGCTATTTCGTTGACGATCTTGACGCTGCCGTCGACTTCTACCGGGACCTGCTCGGCTTCGAGGAGGAACTGCGTCCCTCACCAGCGTTCGCCATGCTGTACCGGGGTGACCTACGCCTGCTGCTGAGCGTGCCAGGCGAGCCGCACGCCATGCCGGACGGGTCGCTCCCCGAGCCCGGTGGTTGGAACCGCATCTCCCTGCAAGTGCCCGAGCTCGATACCGCCGTCGCTGACCTCAGAGCAAGGGGAGCTCGCTTCCGCAACGACATCGTCGTCGGGGTCGGCGTACGACAGATCCTTGTTATCGACCCAGCAGGGAACCTTATCGAGCTGTTCGAGGCCCGCTCTGGCTACCACGAGCGGGCGACCACCCCAGTTCGACAGCCCTAGGGCGCGCACAAGAAAAGGAGAATCCCATGGCAACCACGACCGTGCGGTACTTCGTCGACGACCTCGACAACGCCGTCGACTTCTACCGGGACCTGCTCGGCTTCGAGGAGGAACTGCGTCCCTCGCCGGCGTTCGCCATGCTGTACCGGGGTGACCTGCGCCTGCTGCTGAGCGTGCCAGGTGGTGGTGGCGGCGGCGCGCCGCTCGCGGATGGAACCCGCCCCGAGCCGGGCGGCTGGAACCGCTTCGCCCTGGAGGTCCCCGACCTCGACGCCACCGTCAAGGACCTGCGCAGCAATGGAGCCGGCTTTCGCAACGACATCGTGACTGGCGTCGGCGTCAAGCAGATACTCCTCGAAGACCCGGACGGGAACCCGATCGAGCTGTTCCAACCACTCACCGGCTACCACGAGCGGGCACCATCGTCGACGAGCTGATTCCGGCGGCGTCTGGTGCGCCGTGCGTCGGCTGGCCGGCCGAGGCACACTGAGGGATCGGCACACGACTGGCGACTGGCCTTCAGGCGGGAGAGGAGAAGCCATGACCACGAAAGCTGACTTCACGGCGGAGGAGTGGGCCCTCGTGCTCGAGGCGCCGCCAAGCGCTGGCATCATCGTCGTCACGGCACAGCGCGGCGGCTCCCTCCGCGAGTCCCTGGCGATGGCGAAAGCCTACGGCGAGGCGCGCCGTCTGCACGGCGAGAGCGAGCTGCTCGACGAGATCGTGGCGGCCAAGCCTGAGCGCGACCACTCGCACTACCACTCGGTCGAGGAGCTCAAGCAGCACGGCCTCCAGCACCTTCGCGATGCCGTCAGCCTTCTGGAGCAGAAGGCATCCCCGCAGGAGGTCGAGGAGTACCGGCGATTCGTCCTCAACCTGGCCACAAAGGTGGCCCACGCGCACCGTGAGGGTGGACAGGAGGTCGGGGCTGCTGAGCAGGCCGCCCTCGACGACGTTGCTGCGAGCCTCGGTGGGGGTTCGAGCACCGCCTAGGGCGGCGCGGGCTGACGCAGAGCCTCACTTTGAACGAAGACCGCGAGCGAGGTTACGGTCGTGGAATGAAGGTGTTCGTCACTGGTGGGACGGGCGCGATCGGCGGGCACGTGATCCCGGCGCTGATCAACGAGGGTCACGCCGTCTCCAGCCTCGCCCGTACACCGGACAAGGCCGCTGCACTGGCCAAGCAGGGAGCGACACCCGTCTCGGTCTCTGTCTTCGACCGATCCGCCCTGACGGCGGCCGTCACTGGGCACGATGCGATCGCCAACCTGGCCACCGCCATCCCGCTGGATCGACGAAGACGGCCGGTCGACCAGTACCCACTCGCCCGCGCCAACCTGGCCGCGGAGGCGAACGCGAACCGGTTCTCCGCTACCGGAGGGACAGGGATCGTGCTGCGCTTCGGCTGGTTCTACGGACCGGGCGCCGCCCACAGCGAGCAGATGCTGGCCATGGCCCGCCGCCACATCGGCTCGGTCTTGGGGCCTGACACCGTGGTACGAAACGATCGATGATGGCGGCATGGAGCTCGCGGCCCTTCAAGACCTCATGGCACAGACATATGGACGCCGAGACGAAGAGCGGGGCGTCACGGCGACGGTCGCGTGGTTGGCCGAGGAGCTGGGTGAGCTCGCCAGGGCCGTACGGAAGGGTGATCGGCAGGACCAGCTGCACGAGATGGGTGACGTGATGGCGTGGTTGGCATCTCTGGCCAACCAGCTGCACCTCTCCTTGGACGAGGCTGTCGCTCGGTACCAGGGCGGGTGTCCGAAATGCGGGCAACGACCCTGTCGGTGTCCCTAGAGAGTCCGGGGCCGCGTCCAAGTCCCACGGCAGGCTGTGGGACCCTGGAGAGATGAGCACCGCCAAGCGCAGGCGTCAGCGTGCGAACCGCCAGGCCCGCCGGGAAGGCGCAGTTCCGGTGGTCACCGACGCCGATCTGGAAGGGTTGTTGGCAGACGTCACCGTCCGCGACGACTGCGAGCACGCCGTCACCAGAGCCACGGCGGACGGCATCGTGCTCCTCCGCTGTGCCGCGGGCGCCGCCGTGCCCGGCGGCTGCCCCCGGGACTGCGCCAGCTTCGAGCGGCGACGGGTGGGTGGCCTCGGACTCTGAACGCTTACGCCGCCGGACCGGTCACCAGCGTGACGCTCGCGGTCTGCTGTTGGCCGGAGCCGTCGACCCAGCCGAGTTGAACCTTGTCGCCCGGGTGATAGCCCTGCATCAAGCTGGAGAGCGTCGACGCGGAGTCGACGGTCTGTCCGCCGAGAGACACGATCTCATCACCACCGGTCAAGCCGGCCTGCTGGATCGGGGACCCAGACTCGACTCCGGCCACCAGTGCCCCCGAGCTCTGTGACCCGTCGGAAGAGCCAGCCGAAGCCTGGAGTTGGACACCCAGGAAGGCAGCGGCGCCGATGTGAACCGTGGCCGAAGAATGACCTGCTTCGATCTGCTTGGCGACTGTCAACGCCTGGTTGATGGGGATGGCGAACGCCTGGCTGCCGCCGGACTGGAACTGGAACCCGCTCGAAGCCGCGGTGTCGATGGCTATCACCTGGCCAGACGAGTCGACCAGGGGGCCACCGGAGTCACCGGCCTGGATCGGGGCATTCGTCTGGACAAGGCCAGTCAGCTGCTCCGAGCTGCCGGCGGACTCGTCACTGGCGGTGATCGACTGACCGAGGCCTGTGACGGTGCCTGTGACGACGCTCGGCGTGCCGCCCGTGCCGCCGGCATTGCCGACCGCGGTCACGGCATCTCCGGCGGCGACACTCGTGGAGTCCCCGAGGGCGACCACCTCGAGGCCCGATGCTCCCTCGAGTCGCAGAACGGCAATGTCGTCGGTCTTGTCGGTGCCGACGACAGTCGCCGCGTAGGTACGGCCGTTGCCCACGTCAGTGACATTGATGCTCGTGGCTCCGGCGACGACGTGGTTGTTGGTGAGAATCTCACCCGAAGAGCTGAGCACGATCCCGGTTCCGGCGGCCTTGCCGCCCTGGTAGCCGAGGGTGGTGTTCACGTCCACGACGCCCGGGTCGACTGCCGTTGCGATCGATCCTCCGTCACTCGTCGAGCTCGTGGTCGACGCTGTGTGCCGGACCAGTACCGTCCTGCTCACTCCGAGACTCCCGACGACGACGAGCGAGACGGCGGCCACGGCCAGAGCAAGGCCGTAGGGCCGACGTCGCCTCGGCGGAGGGGGGGCCCAACGCGAGCCGGCGGGGGGACCCCAGGCACCGGAGCCTCCGTCATCGTTGCCCGCGGCGGCTGCGTCTTCTGCCGGTTGCTCCGTGCGCTGGTCGCGCAAGGGTGGCGGCAATGTGGCGAGGGACACACCCCCCGGCTCGTGCGATTCGGATGGTGAGTGGAGTTCGGTCATCGCGCTTCCCTGCCTTACCGGCTTCTGTTCTGACTAGGTACGTCGAGTACACAGCCGTCCGCTGAGGCTCAGGCGGGGGTCAGCTGTGGGCGCGCTGGGAATCTCCGGTGGACAAACCCCTCCGCGTTCCGATGGGACAGGTACATTGCTGGGCGGGTCGGGATGGACAGGTGAGGGCGAGGGTGAGCAGCGGGCACGAGGATCGACAACACCAGTTCTCGCGGCGAGAGCTGCTGCGAGCTGGCATGGCAGCACCGGCGCTGGCGGTTCCCTTCCTCGCCGCGTGCGGCAGCACCGCTGCCCACGCAGACGTCGCCCACAGCGACCACAGTGACGCTGGGACCCACAGCGACCATGCCGACCACCAAGATGCCGGGCACAACGACTCCACGCACTCCGACTCGACGCATACCGACACGGCGCACACCGACACCGGCCACATCGACGCCGCGCACGGCGACACGACTCAGAGTGACTCGAAGCACAGCGACACGGCGCATGCGGACAAGGGGCACACTGACCACGGCGATTCCCACGCGGTGCACGAGGACACGCTCCTGCACAGCGATACGGCCCACAACGACACTGCCCACGTCGACACGCTCGCTCACACGGACACCCACGGCGACTCGAAGCACACCGACCACATCGACCACGCCTGAGCCGGGACGTGGCGGTGAAACGGGCCCTAGCCCGAGTTGAAATGGTGTGCGGTCAATGCATGGGGGTCGGCGCCGTGATGGCGGCACGGGCTGGAGTGGATTGTCGCCGAGCTCAACCGACGCACGTCATGCAGCAGACGGTGGCGGGCCTGCTCGGCGATGTCGTGAGCTCGCGACAGGCTGAGATCAGCGTCGGATACGACGTCGGCCTCGGCGTGTAGCTCATGGCCGACCCAGCGAACTCGCACTGCTTCGACTTCTTCGATGCCAGGGACTGCCTCGAGGACTGCGCTGATCCTGTCCACCAGGGCCGGGTCGACTGCGTCTATGAGTCGTCGGTAGATGTCCCGGGCGGCGTTCTTCACCACGACCAGGATGGCCACCGTGATGATGAGGCCGAAGACCGGATCGGCGGCCTGCCACCCGGCAGCCACGCCGAGGGCGCCGAGGACGACACCGAGGGACGTGATGCCGTCGGTGCGTGCGTGATGGCCGTCCGCCTCCAGCGCGGCCGAGCCGATCCTGCGGCCGACCCGGATCCGGTAATGGGCGACGAGCTCGTTGCCGGCAACGCCGACCAGCCCAGCGGCGATCACCCACCCGAGATGGCTGATGTGCTGGGGGTGGATGAGCCGGTTGACCGCTGCCCACCCAGCCAGGGCGGCGGAAGCGGCAACGGTCAGAACGATGAACACGCCGGCCAGATCCTCGGCCCGGCCGTAACCGTAGGTGTAGCGCCGGCTGGGTGGGCGGCGTGCCAGCCAGAACGCCAGGCCCAATGGCACGGCGGTGAGGGCGTCGGCGAAGTTGTGGATGGTGTCGGCCAGCAGGGCGACGGAGCCGGAGATGGCGAATATCGCGACCTGGAGGGCAGCGGTGATGCCCAGGCCGATCAGTGACATCTTGAGGGCGGTCATGCCCTCGTGACTTGCCTTCAAGGCGGTGTCGACGGAGCTGCCAGCGTCGTGGCTGTGGGGTCGTAGCACGCTCGTCAGCAGGCGTCGGAGCCCGCCGGGATGCTCATGATGGGAGTGGCCGCCGGGGTGCGCGGCATGGCTGATGTGATGGGCGCTGTGCGTGTCGCTCGAGCGGTCGGTGCGGGCGAGCTGTGGTGAGCCGGTGCCCTGGTCGCGCCGCGCGTCGCCGGACGGCTCCTCGGGTGTCATGCGCCACGCCGTCTCTGTCTCGGTGACGTCCGATCCCGAGTCGCGTCGCGCACGGAGCCGGCACTAACCAGGTGCTCAGTGTGGGACAACGCCTCCTCGAGGAGGTGACGCACATGGGCGTTCTCGGCGGCGTAGAACATCCGGTTCCCGTCTCGACGGACCCGAACGAGTCTGGCGGCCCGCAGCTTCGCCAGTTGCTGAGACACAGCTGGGGGACGCGCCTCGACATGGCTGGCGAGCTCGCCGACGGAATGCTCACTGTGCAACAGCGCCCACAGGATCTTCAACCGGGTCACGTCACCAAGCAGCTTGAAGGTGTCGACAGCCAGCCCGAACTGCTCCTCTCCTGGCTCCAAAACTGGCTGCGCACTCACGCAGATAGCCTACAACGGTTCCTTCGGCTCGTCCCGCCCGCGACATGTCCAGGGCCCGCTCGACGGATCTTCGCCGGCTTGCTCCTCTGCCCTCCGGCCGGAAGGTCGGATCAGAGCCGGCCTCGCTCGATCTAGGTCTCTCGATCGAGCGCTGGCGTCGACGTCGACTTCTTGGCGCCAGTCTTCTTGGCTGGAGCCCGCCTGGTCTTGGAGGTCGCCGCCGCCTTCTTCGCAGTCCCAGCGGTCGCTCCCGCCGCTGATTCGCGGCCCCCTCGCTTCGCGCCGCTCTTCGAGGCGCTCGAGGTGCTCGTCGCGGATGCGACCCGGCCGGTCGGAGCCGCCGAGGTCTTCGCTTGGACCGGGGTGGGTCGTGCCGGACCACGTCTGACCCCTCCCCCTCGCGCCGGTCGACCCGCGGCCTCGACGAGGGTGGACGCCCCGTCCACGACCAGCGCGGCCTGACTGGTCACGATGGCCGCGGACGATGCAACCACGGTCGAGGTCACGGGCCGGAGGGGCCAGGGAAGGTGCTGGGCTCCCTGGAGGACCGGAGAGGTAGCGCGGAAGCCGGCTCTCGCCACGGCTCGGCCGGCCTCGGACACCGGCGTGGCTCCCCGGCGGAGCAGTCCGATCGCGCCGAGAGCGCTGGAGGCGAGTACGACGAACGTCATGGGTTCCACGAGCTCAGCCTAGGGGTCACGATGCGACGCCGTGTCGTCCACGCGATCGCGGCCTGACACGCCGGCGCCGGCGGTCACGCCCCACATCACCTTGCGAGCCTTCGGTACAGACCGGGTAGGCCTCGATTCATGGTTGGGTGGGCATGGTCGCTCGCAAGGCGTAGCTGAGGGGGAGCCGATCGCTTTCCTCGTCCGGCAGACGCCACGAGCCGTCCTCGCCTTGTCGTAGGCGCGGGAGGAGCTGTTCGGGGGCCACGGGGAACTCCCGCAGAGAATCAACCTGGAGACCGGCCCGGGTGAGTGAGGTCACGACCTCTCCGAGGGGCGTGGGCCAGGAGTAGGTCACGGTGTGCTCGAGCACGGCGGAGCGGTCGGCATAGCTACCTTGTTGGTCGTAGCGGATCGGCTCGGGTCGACGGAAATAGTCGAAGCGCACGGCCAGCTCCTCCGACTCGTCGTCGAGGGCCGCGGCGAAGGGGTGCAGCTCGACCAGGTGAAACCGCCCGCCGGGGACCAAGTAGGAGGCCACGATCTCGCCCCAGCGGGGAAGATCAGCGAGCCAGCAGAGCACGCCGTAGGAGCTGTAGACGACGTCGAAGGAGTCCTCGAGCACCTCGGGCAGGTCATAGATGTCGGCGCACACGAACCTTGCGGAAAGGCCCAGCTCGTCGGCGAGGGAGCGAGCCAGGTCGATCGCACGCCCCGAGAAATCGACGCCGGTCGTCACCGCCCCGAGCCTGGCCCATGACAGAGTGTCCAGGCCGAAGTGACACTGCAGGTGGAGCAGCCGCTGTCCGGCGACATCCCCGACCTCGCCGAGCTCGAGGGAGCCAAGCGAGGTGCGGCCCCGCCGGAAGCCATCCAGGTCGTAGAAGGCCGAGGCGGCGTGAAAGTCGACGAGCTCGTCCCACTTGGCCTGATTGGTGCGCCGGTACTCCTCCATCACCTACAGGATGCTCCGGTCGCGCGGCCGATGCTCACAATTTCGGCAGTCCCCTGGCCCACCTGCGGGCGCCTGGCGATTGCTCAGACAGGCGTGAGCCGCATTTCCTGGGCTACCGAGATGACTACGCGTTCTTCGTCGCCGGTCCAATCTGTGGCAAGTCCGAGCAGGGCGGTGGCGGATGTCACGTGGACCGGGGACCCGATTTGGCTCTACCGTTTGTCCGTGCTGGGAGAAGGGGCTGGTTGTGCTGGGGGTCTGCTCGCCCGTGTCGAGCGCCGGCTGTGGCTTCAGTGCTCGGCTGCGAACCTTGCCGGGGCCGCACTCGCGGCAGCGTCGGGAGCTCTGACCAGCGCCAACATGACCCACCAACGAGGCTTCGGGCGCATCGATCTCATCACGCTGTGCGTGTACCTGGCCCTGGCCGTCCCCGTTGGAGGGGCGTGGGTGTCCCGCCGGGCGAAGCGCTCGATGCAGTGGCTGCTCGAGGGCCGGCCCCCGACGGCGACAGAGCAGGCCGAGGTGCTGGCGGGGCCCTGGCGGTTGACGGTCGTCTCCATGCTGGGGTGGCTCGGCGCCGCCACCATCTGGTCCGGGCTGAGCGCGGCCAGCCATGGAGCCAGCTACGTAGCTCGAGTTGCTCTGTCGATCCTCCTCGGCGGGCTGGCCACCTCCGGGCTCACCTATCTGCTCGTCGAATGGACCCTCCGACCGGTCACTGCCCTCGCCTTGGCTGGCCACGTCCCCGACCGGCCCGTGGCACCCGGTGTCCGCACCAAGCTGGTCCTGTCCTGGGTGGTCGGTGCCGACGTCTTTCTGATCATGGCCGGGCTCAGCTTCTTGGGTCGCCCGGCCCACGAGCCACCGAGCCCTGCCGCCATCTGGTTCATCGTCGGCGCCGGCCTGGTCGCCGGGACGGTTGTGCTGCACGTCGCCACCCGATCGTTGGCCAACCCCTTGGTTGAGCTGCGCCGAGCCGTCGGCCGCGTTCAGCGGGGTGACATCGAAGTTGACGTACCAGTGAACGACGGAGGCGAGCTCGGACTGCTGCAGGCTGGGTTCAACCAAATGGTGGCGGGGCTACGGGAGCGGCAGACCATCGAGGACCTCTTCGGCCGCCACGTCGGTGACGAGGTCGCTCGCCAGGCCCTCGAGCAGGGGGCCGTGCTGCGTGGAGCGCGCCGCGAGGTCGGTGTCGTCTTCGTCGACCTGGTCGGCTCGACCGCCCTGACGCAGAGCCACTCCCCTGAGGCTGTGGTCGAAAAGCTGAACCGGTTCTTCTCGACCGTCGTGGGGGCGGTGGCTGCCGAGGGGGGATGGGTGAACAAGTTTGAAGGCGACGGAGCCCTTTGCGTGTTCGGTGCACCCCTCGCCCAGGAGGACTATGCAGCCCGCGCACTTCGTGCCGCCCGAACCATCCGGCGCGAGATGCTGGCCCTGGCGGCTGTCCACCCGGAGCTGGACGCTGCGGTCGGGGTATCGGCCGGAGCCGTCGTGGCCGGCAACGTCGGCACCGAGCAGCGCTACGAGTACACGGTGGTTGGCCCTCCGGTGAACGAGGCCGCCAGATTGACCGAGGAGGCCAAGCATCGACTGGGGCGGGTCCTGGCCAGCGAGGAGGCGGTGGCCACGGCGGGCCCGGAGGGCGCCCAATGGCTGGTGGCCGACGAGCAGCAGCTGCGGGGCTTCAGCCAAGCCGTCTTGACCTACGAACCCAGCGGCGACGTGCCCGCCGGCCAGCCCGTCTACTGACAGCGAGGATTGGGGGACTTGATCCGTGGACGATGTGCTCCGATCTACGGCCAGCCGGCGCCGGCAGCGGGGGCTGGGAACGCGACGACTTGGCCCGTCGGTTCTGCCGTCACCGAGCCGCCGAACTGCTGGCCCACGACGTACAGCTTCGGGTCGCTGCCGCGGCTGAGCGTGCAAGCGAAGGCACCGCGGTCCAGTTCGACCGTCGCGAGCACTTCGCCGCCCTCGCGCACACGCACGCAGTGTCTGTTCCCCACGTCGGCATACCAGACGGCGCCGTCAGCATCGACGCAGATCCCATCGGGGTGGTCGTCTCCAACCTCTGCCCACACCCTACGATCGCCGAGACCGCCGCCCTGGCCGATGTCGAAGGCGGTGAGCCGATTTCCGTAGGACTCGGCGACGATCAGCGTGGCGCCGTCTTCGGTGATCGCCATTCCGTTGGGAAAGGCGAGATTGTCGCCGACCGGTCGAACGGCTCCCTCCGGCGTGACGAGGGCGATCAGGCCCGGTCCGGGCTCGCCTCCAGGGAAGTCGAAGCCGATGTTATTGACGTAGGCGTTGCCCCTGGCGTCCACCACCAGGTCATTCCACGGCTTGTTCGAGACGGGTGCCAGGTCGGCGTGAGTGACCATCGAGCCCTCCGGCTCGCGCCGTAGCAGCCGCTGGTGTGCCGAGTCGACCACCAGCAGCCGCCCGTCGGGAAGGAAGTCAATGCACATCGGAAACGAGGGGACGCTGACCACCACCTCATGGTCACCTTCGGGATCTAGCGCGATCACCTGTTGTGCGCCCCAGTCCGAGAACCAGACTCGACCCGCGTGCCAGCGTGGTGACTCGCCGAACACGATTCCTTCCATCAGCACAGTCATGGGAGTAAGACTGCGGGGTCGGTCAAGACTCATCGGTTGCCCTCCGTTTCATGGGACTCCGATATGGGGTCGCGGCCGCTGGAGACTCCCTCAAGAGCGTGGGAACTGCACCTCAGCAGGCCATCAGCGGGATGTCCCAACGCCGCTACGATGTCGGGTAAGACTTTGCTCTCTTGTCATCGCAGGCAGAGACGTGCCTCTGAAGGCCGTTTCAATCGATGTTCAGGCAGTCGTCCTGGGAGATTGAGTGAGCACGGCGTGACAACCTTCGAATCCGGGCTGCTGGAACTGCGGGGGGCTCGGCTCTACTTCGAGACTTGCGGCGTCGGTCCGGTTCTGGTGATGATCGCCGGTGCGGCTGGCTCGGCCGAGCCCTACCGGGCGGTGGCTTCCGACCTGGCGTCGAGCCACCGGGTCGTTTCCTATGATCGCAGAGGCTTCTCGCGAAGCACGCTGTCGGGAGACCAGGACTACAGTCGACGGCTGCAGACCGACGCCGATGACGTGAACAGCCTCATCGAGCATCTGAGCGGAGGTGCCGCCGCGGTGTTCGGCAACAGTTCCGGGGCGATCGTCGCCTTGGAGGTGCTCCGTCGTCATCCATCGGCGGTCCAGGTGGTGGTCGCGCATGAGCCACCGGTGATGGCAGAGTTGCCCGACGGGCAGGACTGGATCGACTTCTTCGCTTCTGTCTACGAGCTGTATCAGAAGGCCGGACCTGGTCCAGCGATGGGGCAGTTCAGAGAGCGCGTCCTCTCCGGGCCGGAGCGAGAGGTGACCGCCCACCGTCCCGGCAGCGAGTTCGCCGCGCCGAATGCCCGCTACTGGTTTGAGCACGAGCTGCGCCAGTATCCCGCGGTCGCCCTCGACCACGATGCGCTCCGCCGCAATGCGGATCGACTTGTGCTCGGTGTGGGCGCCGACAGCCGCAGTTATCCCGCTCACGAGGCCACGGCCCGTCTGGCTGAAGAGCTGTCACTGCGCACGTTCGAGCTTCCTGGGGGTCACCTGGGATTCGCAGCCCAGCCCTCTGACTTCGCCACAGCCCTCGAGTCGTTCCTGGTCTGACGTCTCAGGTACGCCGCACACAGGGAGATGACTGGGTAACAGAACGCGTGCGCTTGAGCCCTCCGCCTGCTCACGAGGGGAGCGGCGAGGACGGTCATACGATGGGGCCTGATGACCGACTCCTGGTCTAACTACTTCGTGGCCATTGGTGGGGCGGCCGCTGCCCTCACCGGCCTGCTGTTCATTGCGGTCTCCTTGCGACCGCGCGAGATCCGCGGGTCGAGCCTGATGCTGGGAAGAGCACGTTCTGCCTTCTACTCGTTCGCCGGTATCACCCTTGTGGCGCTCCTCGCTCTGGCGGGGACGGCTTCTCGGTGGATCGGCGTCGCCCAGTTCGCGGTCGGAGCGGGGGTGATCGTCGTCTCCATGCCCTTCACCGCGGCGGCACGGCGCAAGGGACAGTTGAACTATCGCAGGGCGGCCGTGTATCACGCGGGCCTCCTCCTTGTCGCCGCCGGCGGCCTGCTGCGCGCTTTCGGTGGCGATGGCCGTGACTACTCGGCCGTGATCGGCGCGGGCACCGTCCTGCTTCTGGCCATCGCCCTCAGCAATTCCTGGCAACTCGTCCTTTCCCACGATCCCGAAGCAGACGATCGTGAGCCATGAGCGGCGCGGAGGTAGCCGCCTGGTCGTCGCGGGCGGACGCGCATCTCGGGCAGGATTCGCGGTAAGCCAGCCCCCAGCGGTGGCGCCGGGCAATTCGCGACGATCGCATCAGCCGGGGCCACCTTCGGACTCTGCGGCGTGGCTTCGGCGGTCCAAGCACCAGCGCAGCTCCCGGCGACGGATGTCCAGCCATGACGACAGACCCGAGAGCAGAGGCTCGCTTCTCGGACGGGCGCGTGGTGAAATGCTCGAATGGCCCGGCCTGAGCAGCCAGAGTTGAGAGGCAACGGCGGAGGGACCAGCGGGGCCGGGATGGCCTTGGTCACGCTGTCGGCGGGTCAGTTCTTGATGATCCTCGACAGCTCGGTCATGAACGTGTCGATCGCCACTGTCGCCAAGGACGTCGGCACCACGGTGACGGGAGTGCAGACGGCGATCACGTTCTACACCCTCGTGATGGCCTCGCTCATGATCACGGGCGGGAAGGTGGGTCAGCTCATCGGCCGCAAACGCGCCTTCTCCATCGGTTGCGTCATCTACGGTTGCGGGTCCTTGACCACCGCCATCGCGCCGAACCTGGGCGTCCTGATCTTCGGGTGGTCGTTCCTCGAGGGAATCGGAGCCACGCTCATCCTGCCGGCGATCGTCGCCCTGGTGGCGTCCAACTTCGCTCGCGATGAACGGCCGCGTGCCTATGGGCTCGTCGCCTCCGCCGGCGCCATCGCTGTCGCGGCGGGTCCTCTCATCGGAGGGCTCTTCACCACTTATCTGTCCTGGCGCTGGGTCTTTGCCGGCGAGGTCGTAGTCGTGCTCGTGATCCTCGCCCTCGCCCGGCGGATGGCGGACACCCCACCCGAGGCGGGCGCCAGGCTCGACCTCGTCGGAACAGGGTTGTCCGCCCTCGGGCTCGGGCTGATTGTCTACGGCATTCTCCGCTCCGGCACCTGGGGATTCGTGCAGCCCAAGTCCGGTGCACCCGAGTGGCTCGGGCTCTCGCCCGTCGTCTGGCTCATTCTGGCCGGAGGGACCGTGCTCGTCTTGTTCGTGGCCTGGGAGAGCCACCGTGTTCGGCGGGAAGAGAGCTCATTGATCAACCCAGCGATGTTACGGAACACGACGCTCCAGGGGGGGCTCACGGCGTTCTTCTTCCAGTACCTGCTGCAGGCGGGGCTCTTCTTCGCCGTGCCCCTCTTCCTATCCGTGGCGCTCGGTCTGTCGGCGATCGCCACCGGTGTGCGCCTTCTGCCCCTGTCGATCACGCTCCTTCTCGCTGCCGTCGGCGTTCCCAGGGTGTTCCCACACGCCTCACCGCGTCTGGTCGTACGGGTGGGGTTCGTGACCTTGTTCGCCGGCATCGTGGTGCTGGTGGCGGCCCTCGACGCGGGCGCCGGCCCCGAGATCGTGACCTGGCCCCTGCTGCTGGCCGGTCTCGGCGTCGGTGCACTCGCCTCACAGCTCGGCGCCGTGACCGTGTCATCGGTCCCGGACGAACAGAGCGGCGAGATAGGTGGCCTGCAAAACACGCTCACCAACCTGGGTGCCTCGATCGGCACCGCGCTGGCCGGTGCGGTGCTCATCTCCACACTGACCGCGTCGTTTCTCGGCAGCGTCCAAGACAATCCGGCTGTCCCCAAAGAGCTTGCATCGAAGGCGCAGGTCGAGCTGTCTGCCGGCATCCCCTTCGTATCTGACAAGGACTTGAGAGCGGCGCTCGACAAGGCAGCTGTGGCACCCGACACCGCCGACGCGATCGTCAATGACTACACGAAGGCGCGCCTTGACGGACTACGGGCATCGATGTCAGTACTGGCGGTTATCGCCTTGATCGCGGTGGTATTGAGCCGACGGATCCCCCGTGCACAACCGAGCTCCGTATCCGCCGCCGAGCCCTGACGTGAGATCGCCTGGCCGCGCGACACCGCGGTAGGGAATTCCCTGCTGCGTCTGGGGCTAGGCGGTCAACGCTGGCGCAAGCTCTCTCCACACCAGGCGTGGAAACAGGCCTTCCTCGCCGAGCACCTGGATGCACACGTGGTCCGCTCCGGCATCACGGTGCTGGCGGACGCGGGCTTCGATGGCGCCCTCGTCGCCCCAGGCGACGAGGGCATCGATGAGCCGGTCGCTGCCGCCCGTCGCAAAGTCGGCATCGGAGAAACCGAGGCGCCTCAGGTTGTTGGTGTAGTTCGGCAAAGCCATGTAGTTGGCGAGGTGGTCGCGGCCAAGCTTGCGAGCGAGCTCAGGATCAGTGGTCAAGGCGACCGCCTGCTCGGGTAGGACCAGCTTGGACGGTCCGACTGATTCTCGAGCCAGCGCCGTATGCTCGGGGGTCACGTTGTAGGGATGGGCGCCCGCAGCTCGGCGCTGGGCCAGTTCGAGCATCTTGGGTCCCAGAGCGGCCAACACCCGCCGCGATGGCGGCAGCGGTGTCGGTGCGGAGTCGAGCCCGTCGAGAAACGCCGACATGGCCGCGAGCGGCTTGCGATAGCGACCGGGCTCGGCGGAATTGACCAGGGGAGCGTGGCTGACGCCGATGCCGACCAGAAACCGGTCTCCGTGTGCTCTAGTCAGGCGATCGTGGGCGTCTGCGGTCTCCTCGGCCGAGTGCATCCAGAGATTGAGGATGCCCGTCGCAATGGTCGTTGTCCGCGTGGCTGCCATGAGGCCGTCGACCACGCCAAATACGTCCCCACCGACGTCGGGAACCCACAAGGCCGTGTAGCCGAGCTCCTCGAGCTCGGCGGAGGCCTCGGCTGCCGCAGCCGGATCCCCGTAGCGGAGCCCAGCGCTCCATATCCCTGTTCCAGTGATCTCGATCATCAAACGCAGTCTGCCGGGTCCATGGCAGCCTGGGCCACCGGGCACTTCGTCGACGCCTTGCACCTAGACCCTCGGGGGCTCGGCACCCACTACGGGCGATCCGCCGGCTTACTGTCCTACCACTTGAGGGAGGGCACTGCCCAGCACGCACTGATGCGCTTGTGGGTGCGTCGCTGGCGCCCCGACGCGCTCCTAGCAGTGGAACACCGACCAGCAGATGTCGTTCCGCAACCGCTGGTCGTCGAGTACGAGCTCGCGGATCGCCTCCGGGAGCAGGTCGCGCTGCCACCGGCACTCGAGTCGCCCTGCGCTCTCGCCCTCTCCTTCCGGCGCGGCGGCACGTGCGGCCTTGATCGCGTAGGCGGCCGCACCGCTGCTGGAAGAGCGAGCGAGCATCACGGCGGTGCGGCTACGCGTACTGCCCGACCCCGACTACAGGAACTGTCGTCCGGACGAGCTTCCTTACTGAGCAACTCGTGATCGCCCGCGCCCCCGGATGGCCAGAACGCGGTCTGACGGCCTGCGGAGGGAGTGAGATTCGAGCTACGGGACTCGCATCCCCAAGGATCATCAAAGTGCGGGCCGGGCCGTAGCTGTCGTGGGCTACAGGGGGTCTGAACAGGCATTTTGCAGTTGCCCAGTCGGACCAAGCGGCCCCAGTCGGCCTGATTCGGCCGGAATCTATGGACAGAGTCTCGATCGCCGAGTCAGACCTGAAGGCCCGTCGCCTGGACTACCCGGCTGTCTTAGTCGGCCTCCCAGATGCAGGGCGAACGTCAACCCGTCAGGCCCTTTCGACGAACTCGACGTCGGCGATGCGCCTCCATACTTGACCGAGCGGTCAAGTGCTTTGGTAGCCTCCTCACCGTGGCCTGCGGCAAAGGAGCGAGGGGCAGTTGGGCGGCGATGAGGAGCCCCGTGGTGGGCGAAGAGCTGACCTTCGACCCGGACGCTCTGCGCCAGCGGTACCGCAGGGAACGAGCCAAACGTCTGCGGGCCGATGCAAACGATCAGTACATCCACATCGCCGGTGAGTACGCCCACTACCTCGATGACCCCTACGTCGACCGCCCCGGGCGCCCGCCGCTGCGTGACGAGGTAGCCGTGGCGGTGATCGGTGGGGGCTTCGCTGGCCTCGTCGCCGGGGCGCGCCTCAAGCAGGTCGGCATCGACGACGTCCGCATTATCGAGAAAGGTGGCGGATTCGGCGGCACCTGGTACTGGAACCGATATCCCGGTGCCCAATGCGACGTCGAGTCCTACATCTACCTGCCTTTGTTGGAGGAATGCGGCTACGTCCCCACCGAGAAGTACGCCCACGCGCCGGAGATCCTCGAGCACTGCCAGCGCATCGCCGAGCATTTCGGGCTGTACGACAAGGCGTGCCTGTCGACGGAAGTCACTGGCGTTGAGTGGGACCTGGCCCACTCCCGGTGGGTAATCCGCACCAACCGGGGCGACGAGATGGGCGCTCGGTTTCTGGTCATGGGGAACGGTCCCTTCCACCGACCGAAGCTGCCCGGTATTCCCGGTATCGAGACCTTCCGGGGTCACTCCTTCCACACCAGCCGCTGGGACTACGACTACACCGGCGGCGACTCGAACGGGGGCCTCCGGAAGCTTGACGACAAGCGGGTGGGGGTCATCGGCACCGGTGCCACGGCCGTGCAGGTTCGTTCCCCACCTGGCGGCAGCGGCGGGCCAGCTCTACGTGTTCCAGCGCACGCCGTCGTCGGTCGACGTGCGGGGCAACCGGCCGACCGATCCGACGTGGGCGGCGTCACTGGAGCCGGGATGGCAGAAGAGGCGGATGGAGAACTTCACCCTCCTCACCTCCGGCGGCGTCGCCGAGCAGGACCTGGTGATGGACGGCTGGACCGACATCATCGGCAAGCTCGTCGCCTGGCTTAGTGACGGCGACGATCCGGAGGTGTCGCCGGAGGCCCTGGCCAGCACCATGGAGCTGGCCGACTTCGAGAAGATGGAGCAGATCCGCTCGCGGGTCGAACGAGATTGTCGAGGACCCCGCCACCGCAGAGGCGTTGAAGCCCTGGTACCGCCAGTTCTGCAAGCGGCCGTGTTTCCACGACGAATACCTGGACGCGTTCAACCGTCCGAACGTGCGCCTGGTCGACACCGATGGTCGAGGCGTGGACCGGATCACCCGAGCGGGACCTCGTGGTCGGCGACACCGAGTACGAGATGGACTGCATCATCTTCGCGACCGGCTTCGAGGTGGGCACCGACTACACCCGCCGGGCGGGCTACGACGTGGTCGGTGTCGACGGCGTCACCCTTTCCTCGTACTGGGCGGACGGTACGAAGTCGATGTTCGGCATGCACGTGCACGGCTTCCCCAACATCTTCGTCCTCGGGCACACCCAGGGTGGGTTCACCGCCAACTACCCGCATCTGCTCGACGAGGCCAGCAGCCACATGTGCCACGTTCTCCGTCACGCCGTCGACCACGACGTCCGCGAGATCGAGGTGACCGCCGACGCCGAGGCGGAGTGGGTGCGGACGATGGCCGAGTCGGCCCGCAACATGCGGGCCTTCCAGGAGCAGTGCACCCCCGGCTACTACAACAACGAGGGCAAGCCCGGCGAGGGCGGGTTCATCGTGAGCTCCTACGGCAAGGGGCCGATGGCGTTCTTCGGGCTCCTCGCCGAGTGGCGTGGCGCCGGCGACTTCGCCGGCCTCGACCTGCGCCCCTGAGCGCGCCGGCCGACGCCATGAGAACGACGGCGACGTCTGGCTCGCGATGTCCCTAGCGATACGACGATCCCAATGTCTGCGGCTCAGCTGGGAGGAACGCCATGCGAATGCTGAGCTGGCCTGAAAGGCGCACGCTGGTCGCGATCCTCGCGTGCGAGCTATCGGGCGCCAGCGCCGACGAGCGCCCTGCGCCGTTGATACCACGTCCCGTGGCGACTCGCCTTCGTCCGATGGCGTCCCGTATGGTGCAGGTGACGCTGGACATCATGAAGAATCTGCCCGCCGCGGCCACGAGGGCTCGATCACCGCGCAGGAAGGGATGACGAGGGTTACCCGCTAACGAAGATGCCCGAGCTACTCACCGTTCGAGAAGCGGCGCGGTGCTTGGGATTAGGCAAGTCGACCATGTATCGGGCACTCGCAACGGGACGGATCCCCGTGGCGCAGCTGAGAGTGGGGGGCGAAGTTCGCATTTCTCGGCGACAGCTCGAGGGCTGGCTCGCTGCGCCGTTGCTGCGAACGGTGATCGCCCAGCTCCAGATGATCAGTCGGTCTACAGCGAGGTCGTCGACTCGTTAGCTCGCCGGCGTTGACAACTCTCGTGATGACTGCAGATATGCCAATGCGATCAGAGTCGAATCCGTAACCGCTCGACGTCGTCAAGATGATGGGTCGCGTCGTGGACAGCATGGCGAGCGATCCAGTGGAGATCGACCTCTTCGCCACCTACGACTACCGCGGCCTTCCAACTCGTTGATGGCACTTCGATCAGGCGACCGTACAGCTCCCTGGCCTCGTGCTCGATCCCGGAGAGGGCATGAGGGACATCGATCGAAGATGGCTCGGGGTCGAAGGGAGCTTCAGGAGGATCCCCCAGGTCGGTGCCCGGCAATTCGGTAGCCGTATCGAGGACAAAGCGCATGCCGAAGAGCACCTCGCGTACGTGGTCCGTGTACTCGGCTATGGACCACATATCCGAGATCGGACGTCTCCGAAGTTCCTCGGCACTCAGGCCTGACACCGCCGCCATCCAGCGGGCAGGGAGCTGGGTGATCGCGTCCATGGCGGTGGCATCAGTCCAGGCGTCGCTGTTGAAGCCACACTCCGCGCACCGCTCGATGGGCATGATCACCCACTGTTGCGTACATCCGGGCGCACGGTCCAGAATCAACGGTGACGCCAGACGCTACATCCGTGCTGAGCACGCTGAGGGGGTCTTCTAGCCCTGTGGCTGACTAAGCGAGGCGTGCTGGTACGCGCTACCAAGTCCTGGCCGGGAACGGTGTTCACGGTCGGAAGGCGAATCGCATGTGACTCTCGAGTGATCGCCCTCCATGACCGCTGTCCCCGAACGGCACCTTTGAGGCACCCTGCTCCCCGGTCTGATCCGCATTATTGAGGCATGTGCGGGCTCCTGCCAGGCGGCCCGTCAGGTATTGCTCTTGCGGGACCGGTCACTTGGAGTTGAAAAGCTAGCCGAGAAACGTCAGGAGGCGGTGAGCCGTGTCGTCGGGAGCTTCCTCGGCGAGGAAATGGCCGAACGACACCGGTGCGCCCTCGACGTGGTCGGCCCAGGCCTTCCAGATCTCGATGGGCTCGTACCAGTGGGCGACGGCGCCCGTGGCGCTCCAGAGCACGAGGGTCGGGCAGGTGATGCGTCGCGAGCCGCGGTCCGCTTCGTCGTGTTGGTAGTCGAGGGTTGCGGCAGCGCGGTATTGCTCGCAGACGGCATGGACGGTCTCGGCGGAACGGAACTGGGCGAGGTACCTGTTGCGGATGTCTGGTGGGAAGGTTTCGGGTGCATCTGACCATGTGTCGAGCATGTGGTTCACGAGGACGTCTGGCGCGCTGGCGATCAGCTGCTCGGGCACGGGTTCTGGTGCGGCCAGGAATGACCAGACCCAGAATCCCTGACTGAAGGCCATGTCGGCTAGACCGAACGCGTCGCCGGTGGGAATTATTCGAGAACCGCGAGCCGGCTGACAACAGCGGGATGGTCCAGTGCCATACGATAGGCGCAGCGTGCGCCGCGGTCATGTCCGACTACGGCGAACCGGTCGTGCCCAAGCCGCGCATCACCTCGATTTGGTCGCGTGCAATCTCTCCCATGCTGTACGGCGCGTGATCCGGCGTGCTCGGCGGAGTGCCGCTGCCTCCAAAGCCCCGGAGGTCAGTTGCGACCACGGTAAAGCGATCCGCGAGTCGCGGCGCGATCCGATGCCACATGTGGTGTGTCTCCGGTATGCCGTGCAGCAGAAGCAGCGGGGGACCGTCACCGCCTGAGCATCCGTGAATCGTTGTCCCGGTGGTGGTGAGGTCGAATTCCTCGAACTCGTCGAACAATTTGGGCTCCTGCTATTCAGTTGTCCGCACGCCCCGCGTGGCTCTTTGAGGACCCCCATATGCCTCCGCATCACAGCGGGGTGTCGTTGTGGCGAGCGACACAATAGTAACTTACGCGGCTCCGGACGAGGCAATCTGGTGACGTGAGATTTCGGCGTGGACGATGTCGCCAGCGAGCTCTTGAGTTTGACCTCGCCGCGAAACTTCACCAGCTCGGACTCGGTGTCCCATTCCTCGTAGACGTTGACACGATCGGGCTCGATCGGATCGGCGGCAACAACGAAGGCTCGACAACCGGACACCGCGCGCGCCTTGATCATGGCATCGCGGGAGGAGGCGAGGAGCGCGCCGCGACGTCCGGGAGCGACGTGCATGTGTCCGGAGACGATGATCACGACGAGGCTCGCCGGATCGGGGCGAAGGTGGGAACCGGATCCCTGGTGAGGAAGTCGACCACGATCGTGTTGCATAGCTCCGGCTTTTCGACCGTCCGTCCGTGCGAGGTGCCAGGGATCACGGCGAGTTCCACGTCGGCAAGCTCGCGGTACAGGGCAATTGCGTGCTCGAGACGGACCTCATCGTCGTCCCCGAGCATCACAAGCGTCCTACACGGGACCTTGCCCAGGTCAGCGACGGTCATGGTCGGCGCTCTCTGGTGTGCGCTCGCCATCTTGTCGACGACCAGTTGTTAGTGCTCAGCGCCGTCGGGTGACAGTTCGGCATAGCTGTCCCGAAGAAACGCGGGAGGTTCGTTGTTCGGGTCGATGGCCTGGGGCCACCAACCGTCGTGATGAAAGACGCCCGCGACGAACACCAACCGATTGACGAGGTCGGGCCGGCGTCGCGCGGCCTCAAGCGCCACGATCCCCCCGTCGCTGACGCCCAGCAGGGAGGCCGGTTCCCCGACCACCTTCTCCAAGAATCGGATCGTGTCCTGCGCCATCACCTCGAACGTGATTGGGCCCTCGACATCGGGTGTACGTCCGTGTGCACGTCGTTCGGGCGTGAACGTGCAAAAGTATGTCGCTAGGGCTTCGATGTTGCGGACCGAACGCCCGCGAGTCCACGCCACCGCCGCCAGGATGTAGCAAGACCAAGGGTTCGCCCGCACCGGTCTCGTCATACCAGGTCTGCACGCCGTCGAGGTCTACGTAGCTTGCCACAGTGATGTTCTCCTTAGGCAGGTTTCATGAC
>CAVQWQ010000011.1:0-99622 GCA_963717645.1 uncultured Actinomycetes bacterium
TCGCGCCGAACGTCGGCAGGACGGGCACTACCGGCGCCACCGCGGCCGCTCCGACCGTCTCGCTCGGACCGCTCGTCACCATCACGATCGGACAGGCCGCCGCCACCGCCACCTACGACCGTCACACCGGCAAGTCCGGCGGCACCTTCGACCCGGCGCTGGTCAGGGTCTCGCTCGACATCCCCGGTCAGCCACCGCAGACCTTCAGCGTCGTCCCGGGCGTGGACCAGAGCATCCCGCCCGGGCACCCCGGCGCGCCCACCCTGGTCACCCTCAAGGTCGGATCCGGCAAGAGCACCACCAACCCCGACGGCTCGGTGTCGAGCGTGGCCGACGCCTTGTCGCTCGCCGTGCTGCCGGGCATGGCGCCGGGCGGCAAGGACGTGCTGGACCTCCAGCTCGCCCACGCCCAGGCGTCGGCGGGCGGGGCCCTGGCGGCCGTGACCCCGGCACCGCACCAGCCCACGCTGCCCTTCACCGGTGAGCATCCGTGGATCCCCTACGCCGGCCTCGGCTTCCTCGTTGGGGCCCTGGGCCTCGGGTTCCTCGCCTACCGGGGCGGCTTCCGGTTCGGCTTCCGCCGGTCCTGAGCATCGGACCGGGGGGGACCGATGCGGCGCCAAGAGGTGAGCCCATGGCCAGCCTGACCACCTATCTCAGGACCCACCGGTGGGCCCGGAGCGGGCTATCCGGGCTGGCCGGGCTCTTCCTCCTGGCTGCCGTGGGACTGTTGGGCTACCCGATCTTCACCAACCTGTACCAGTCGCACGTCGAGGGTGACCTGGGGAACGAGCTGGCGAGCCCGAACACCCGCCAGGCCTACCTCCAGCACCGGGTGGGGATCGGGCAGAGCCTGACCCGACTGCGTATCCCCACCATCGGCACCAACGTGGTGGTGGTGGAGGGAACGACGGAGGCGGCCCTGAGGGCCGGTGCCGGCCACTACCCCGAGACCCCGCTGCCCTGCACGGCCGGCAACGTCAGCATCGCCGGCCATCGCACCACCTACGGCAAGCCCTTCGCCGACATCGACAAGCTGCGACCCGGTGACCCGATCACCCTTCAGACCCCGGTCGGCTCGTGCACCTACACGGTGAGTCAGCTGCCCTTCGAGGTGTCGCCCACCGACCTCTCCGTGGTGGCGCCCACGGCGACGCCGACCCTGACGCTCACCTCGTGCACCCCCAAGGGCCTCGCCGTCAACCGGATCGTGGTCAAGGCGGTCATGAAGGGCGCCCCGGCCACGGCGGCCTGATGGGACGCACCCGGCTCGCGGCCGCGGCCGTCGCCGTGGCAGGTCTCGCCGGCGGCGCAGGCGGCTTGGTCGTGGCCGCCTCTCCCGCCAGCGCGGCCTCGGGGCCGCCTTTTGTCACCATCAACTCGCCTGGCGAGAACGCAGTGGAGTCGTCGAGCACGCAGCCCATCATCATCAGTGGCACCGTGTGTCCGGGTACAGGCCGGCCCGTCTCTGTGGACATCCAGGTCTCCTCGAGCCACCAGACGGCCGGCTTCCCCTCGGTCCCGGTGACCTCACCAGGCCCGGGCCAATGGACGTTCTCGGAGGCGGTGCCTTCCGCGGGACCTGGCGTGCAACGGCCCGTACCAGGTGGTGGTGACGGCGAACGAGCAGGATCCGGGTGGCTCGACACACCAGGGGCAGCCGAGCCCGCCGCGGGACTTCGCCGAGGGCGTGTCGCCGCAGCCGCCGACCGGGGTGTCGGCGACGAAGGACGCCAACGGGAGCTCGGTCACGGTGTCCTGGCAGGCCAATCCGGAGCCCGACATCGTCGGCTACGAGGTGCAGCGGACGTCGGTGAACGGCTCGAACTGGTCCACGGTGAGTCCCAACCCGCCGGCAAAGGACACCAACTTCCAGGACTCCAGCGTTCAGCAGGGATCCGACTACCAGTACCGCGTCATCGCCGTCCGCTCCGGCGCCCAGCCGGGCCAGACGATCTCGTCCGCCCCGTCGGTACCGGCGAGCACCGCCGCCCCGCCTGCGGGCAGCCTCTTCGGACCGGGGGGCTCTGTGCTGCAGCTTCCGGCGGCCGTCCAGGCGATCACCGACCCAGTCGCCGGACTGGTACATCCCGGACAGGGCCCGGGTGGTCCGGTCACCGGGTCACCGAGCGCCGGCGGCTACTCGAACCTCCCCTACGGCGGCCAGGCGGCGCTCACCGAGCCTGGCACTCCAGGGGCCCAGGACCCCAAAGGCCGATCGGGAAGCAACATCGTCCGGACGGCGCTGTTCGTGGCCGCAGCCCTGATTCTCCTCGCCATCGCCGCCCACCTCATCCGCATGCGCCGGGCGGTCGACGACAACCTGGCGCCCGTCGGGGTCGACCAGTGGGATCGCCACACGGCGGGCGTCGACGAGACGGCGCAGATGACCACGGTGGGCAGCGGGCGAGGCGCCTCGGACGTGACCAGGTCCATGGCGACCCAGCGGGGCGGTGCCGACCGCTCGGACGTCACCAGGGCGACGGCGAGCCAGCGTCGGCGCTGAGCCCCCTCAGCTCCCCCGGTGTGATGGCCATACGACCCACGCACTAGCTTGGTGTCTTAGGCACGTTGCCCCGTGAAGCGGCGCCCGAGGAGGACGCTTGGCCATGGATCTTGGCTTCGAGGTGAATCGAGCGCGGTAGCTCCACCGTGCTCGCGGTGCGTGGCGAGGTCGACGTGTACACGGCGCCCCGGCTCCGCGAGCGGCTCATCGAGCTGGTCAGCCAGGGCAGCCATCAGGTGGTGGTCGACCTGGAGGGCGTGGACTTCCTCGACTCCACCGGCCTGGGCGTGCTCGTCGGAGGCCTCAAGCGCCTCCGGAGCCATGACGGCGACATGATCCTGGTCTGCACCCAACCCCGCATCCTCAAGGTGTTCGAGATCACCGGTCTTACCAAGGTGTTCTCGATCCACGACACGGTCGAATCGGCGACAGCCCCCTGATCGTGGTGGCGCAGGGGGAGGCGGTACGGCCGCTGGGGTGGGACGAGGCGGACGTCGAGCTCGACATCCCCGCCCGCCCCGAGTACGTCTCCCTCGCCCGCCTGGTCGTGTCGTCGTTGGCCTCGTCGAGGCGGGAGCTGGCCGACGACCGGATCGACGACCTCAAGCTGGCTGTGTCGGAGGCCTGCACCAACGCCATCGAGGCCTACGAGCCAGCCGGCGAGGAGCGCGTCGTCCTGCGCTGGCGGGACGAACAGGACCATCTCGAGGTCGACGTCCTGGACCACGGTCACGGCTTCGATCCGTCGACGCTGCCGGAGCGCCCCTCGGTGGCCGACCCCGTGCGCCCCAACTACGAGCGGGGTCTGGGGGTCCCCCTCATGCGGGCCCTGGTCGACGAAGTCGAGTTCGCGTCCTCCGACGACGGCACGTCGGTGATCATGATCCTGTACTGCCCGCCCGTCCCGCCCGGCGACGACTAGCGGTCAGCCCTCGAGCGCTCAACCGCCGGCGAGGAGGGATCGGACGACATCCTCGGAGTCGGCCGTGACCAGGGCCAGCACCTCGTCGCCGGTATCGAGGACCGTGTCACCCCGGGGAACCACGACGTGGGTGTCTCGGACCACGGCGACGATGGTGGCGTCCCGGGGTACCTCCAGATCGGCGATGGAGTAGCCGGCGGCGGGCGAGTCGTCTGCCAGCGTGACCTCGACCAGCCTGGCACCGCCGCCCCTGCCCCCCTCCAACTGGAGGAGGCGCACGAGAGATCCGACCGACACGGCCTCCTCGACCAGGGCGGTGAGCAGGTGCGGAGTGGAGACCGAGACGTCGACACCCCAGGCCTCGCTGAACAGCCATCTGTTCTTGGGATGGTTGACCCGGGCGACGACGCGGGGAACGGCGAACTCCTGTTTGGCCAGCAGGGAGATGACGAGGTTGTCTTCGTCGTCGCCGGTGGCGGACACCACGACGTCTGCGTCGGCCATACCGGCGGCGTAGAGAGACGTCACCTCGCAGGCGTCGGCTGCCAACCACCCGATGTCGAGGGTGGGGCGAAGGCGGGCCACCAGATCCGGGTCCTGCTCGATGACGAGCACGTCGTGGCCGGCGGCGTGCAGGTCCGAGGCGATGAACGTGCCGACGTTTCCCGCCCCGGCGATCATCACCTTCATGTGATCCACCGTCACGTCATCCCCTCGGGACCGGCGAGGAGTCGATGCTCGAGCTCGTCGAGGCTGTCCTTGCGGGCGGCGATGTGGAGCAGGTCGCCCTCCTGGCCCACCACGTCGCGGGTGGTCAGTCGGGGCGTGCTGGCCCGGGTGACGGCGACCAGCCGGACCCGACCCTCCATGTTGATGTGGTCGAGTCGGTGGCCGGCCCACTCATCCGGCAGGGCGCGCTCAACGAGCACGAGCTGGCCACTGGTGTCGGTCCACTCGGTGACGGCGGCTTCAGGAAAGAGCCGGCGCATGACCTGTTCCGTCGTCCACGTCACGGTGGCCACGGTCGGGATACCGAGGCGCTGGTAGATGACGGCCCGGCGGGGATCGTAGATCCGGGCGACGACGTTCGGGATCTGGTAGGTCTCCCGGGCGATCCGGGCCGTCAGGATATTCGTGTTGTCCCCGCTCGTCACCGCGGCCACGGCGCCCGCGTCCCCGATCCCGGCCAGCTCGAGGTGGTCCCGGTCGAAGCCGAAGCCCACGACGGTCAGCCCCTTCCACTCCGGGGGCAGTCGCCGCATGGAGCGCGGGTCCTTGTCGATGACCGCCACGTCGTGTCCGTCCCGCGCCAGAGTGATGGCGAGCTCCGAACCCACTCGCCCGCAGCCCACCACGACGACGTGCACGGCTACATGGAACACGGCCCTGCCACGCTGCACAACTCTTCCGCTCCGCCGGCCGAGGGTCCGGAGAGGTGGCCGGGAAGTGTTTACTTGGACGCATGAGGAGCGCCGCCCCCCGGGTCGACCGCAGGACCCCGGCCGCGCTCCCCACCCCGGAATCCCTCGAGCTCCCCGAGTCCTTCGGCTATCGCATCAAGAAGCGGCTGCTGGGGCCCCCACTTGTCAGCGAGCAGCTGCGCACCGAGCGACTGGGAAAGCCCACGGCGCTGGCGGTTCTCTCCTCCGACGTGCTGTCGTCTTCGGCCTACGCCACCGAGCAGATCCTGCGGGTCCTGATCGTGGCGGTCGGCGTGGCTGCCTTCTCGCTCACGGTCCCCGTCACCCTCGCCATCTTGGTGGTCCTGCTCTTCGTGACGCTCTCCTACCGGGAGGTCATCTGGGCCTACCCCAAGGCCGGGGGGGCCTACGTCGTGAGCCGGGAGAACTTCGGCCCCAACATCGCCCAGATCGCCGGCGTGTCGCTGCTCATCGACTACACCCTCACGGTCGCTGTCTCCATGGCCGCCGGTGTCTCGGCTCTCACCTCGGCGGTGCCGTCGCTGACGCCCTACACCGTCGAGCTGTCGGTCACCTTCGTCCTCCTGATCGCGTACGCCAACCTGCGAGGGATCAGGGAAGCCGGGCGCCTCTTCGCCCTCCCGACGTATCTGTTCCTCGCCAACATGGCCTTGCTGATCGGCGTCGGCCTGGTGAAGAGCGTGCTCGGCGAGCTGCATGCGCACACGATCCACACGGCGGGGGCGATCTCGTCCGGAAGCCAGGGCAGCGGGCTGCTCCTTGGCGCCTCCCTGTTCATCATCCTGAGGGCCTTCTCCGACGGCGGGTCCGCGCTCACCGGCACCGAGGCCATCTCCAACGCCGTGAGCGTGTTCCGCCCACCCGAGCGCAAGAACGCCCGGGCGACGCTCGTCATAATGAGCCTGATCCTGGGTTCCTTGGTCCTGGGGGTGTCGCTACTGGCCAGCTGGGTCCACGCCGTCCCGTACATCTCGCAGAGCCCGACCGTGCTCTCGGAGGTGGCCAAGTTCGTCTACGGGACCAACCCGGTGGGCACGTTCCTGTACTACTTCCTCCAGATCGCCACCCTTTTCATCCTGGTGCTGGCGGCGAACACCAGCTTCACCGGCTTCCCGTTCCTGGCCAGCTTCGTGGGCGAGGACTCCTTCCTCCCTCGCCAGCTGACCCGTAGGGGGCACCGCCTGGTCTTCTCCAACGGCATCATCGTGCTGACCGTCGTGTCCGTTGCGCTGCTCGTCGCCACGGGAGCCAAGGTGGCCTCGCTCATCTCCCTGTACGCCATCGGCGTGTTCACCGGCTTCACCATGGCCGGGGCGGGAATGGTCAAGCATCACCTCACCCTCCGGGGGAGCGGGTGGCGGCACCGACTGCTGATCAACGGCGCCGCAGCCCTGCTGTCGTTCGTGGTCGACGTGGTAATCATCGTGACCAAGTTCACCGAGGGTGCCTGGCTCGTCGTGGTGCTCCTACCGGCGCTCGTCTTTCTCTTCATCCGCCTCAATCGTCAGTACCGCAACGAAGAGGCGGAGCTCGAAGAGGGGGCGCCCGAGCTGGCCGAAGTCCCGATCCCTCGTCGCCATATCGTCTTCTTGCTGATCGACCGGCTGGACCTGGCTGCCGTCCGGGCCATCCAGTACGCCCGCACCCTGGGCCCGGACCAGCTGCACCTGGTCCACTTCGTGCTCGACGAGCGTGCCGCACGCCTCCTGGAGGAGGAGTGGACGAGGCTCGGGATGGCGGGTCTCTCGCTCGAGATGGTCGACGTCCCTGACCGGCGGCTCCGCCGGGCCATCCTGGAGATGGTCGCGGAGGCGCTCAGCGACGAGGGGACCGAGGCGACCGTGTTGCTGCCGCGCCGGCTCTATCCCCAACAGTGGACACGCCTGCTGCACGACCGGACCGCCGACAGCATCGCCGAGGCGGTCGACCAGCTTCCCAATGCCCGCGCCACGATCGTCCCCTTCCAGGTGGGCAAGGGTGTGTCTGCGGGCCAGCGCGTGCTTCGCCGCTCGCCGGCGCTCCGGCCCGAGGGCCGCCGGCGGGCCCGTCAGGTCACTGCTGCGGACAAGACGCGCTCCGACCGGCCGACCATGGGAACGACGCCCATCGGCCAGGTGCAGTGGCGGCAGCGGGCCCGGGTCGCCGGGCGGGTGAAGTCCGTGTCGGTGCAGCCGTCCTCCGTCTCTCCCAGCCTGTTGTGCAAGCTGGTCGACCCGACCGGCGGCCTGACCCTGGTGTTCCCGGGCCGTCGCAAGGTGGCCGGCATCGAGCCCGGTGCCCGCCTTGTGGCCGAGGGCACGGTGGGCGAGCAGGGGGGCCGGCTGGCCATGTTCAGCCCCGACTACGAGCTCATCGCTCCCGGGGCCTCGGAGGGCGCCGACCCCGAAGGCTGACGCGCCGCAGGGCGGTGAGGTAGCAGCACCCTCGGCTGGCCCGCATTCTTACGATGCGGCCCAGCCGAGGTGCCACTCCCTCTTTGCCCGCGGACAGGGCGGCGGCACGCAAAGAGCCTTCGGCGGAAACGGTCGATCGGACAGGGCGAGCCAGCTGGCGCATCGGCGCCGATTTCGAAGAACGGCGACGAGGCGCCGGGTCGGATCGCCCGCGCGGATCGAGCGAGGATCCTCCGCGCCCCCGTTTGACGTTTTTGGGGCACAAAAACTAGCTTGCGCCGAGCCGAATCTATGGACCAGGGACTGTCGAGATCGGAGCGGGAGACGCTGAAGGCCATGTACCGCCTGACCAAGGCGGGCTCGGACACCCATACCGGAGCTCTGGCCGAAGCGCTGCGCGTAAGCCCCGGAACGGCCACCGCAGCGGTGAAGCGGCTGGCCGAGCGGGATCTGGCCCACCACCGCCCGTACCGGGGCGTGGAGCTGACGTCGTCGGGCCGGCAGGCGGCCGTGGCCGCCATCCGCCGCCACCGGATCGTGGAACGCTTCCTCTCGGACATGCTGGGCTACCCGTGGAACGAGGCGGACCGGCTGGCCACCTCCTTCGAGCACGAGCTGCCCCAGGAGGTCGAGGACCGTCTCTTCGTCGCCCTCCACCGCCCCTCGACCTGCCCCCACGGCTTCCCGGTTCCCCAGCCCGAGGTCGGGTACATCCCCGAGATCCCCCCGCTCTACGACCTGGAGCCGGGCGACGTCGCCGAGGTGGCCGTGCCGGGCTCGACCGACCCCGCCGTGGTGGCATTTCTCGACACGCTCGGCCTGCGACCGGGCGTCCGGGTCGAGGTGCGCGAGAAGCACCCTTTCGACGGACCCCTCGTCATCCGAGTGGACGGGCATGACCGGACCGTCGGGCACCGGGTCGCCAATCAGGTCTTCGTGAAGATCGACGAGCGGGACGCGCCTCCGGCGCCGGCCCTCGACAACCGGGGCCTCGACGGTCCCGGGCCCGAGCACGAACAGCAGGACAGAAAGGAGCAGTCGGCATGACGCATACCCTCGCCGCCGAAGGGGGCTATCAGGCCTTCACCCTCGGCGGGGGCGAGAAGGTCTGGCTCGTCTTCGCCCTCCTCGCCGGCATCGGAGCCGTCGGCGTGGGGATCTTCCTCATCCGCGGCGTCCTCGCCGCCGATCAGGGCACGGCCACCATCCGCGAGATCGCCGGCGCTATCCAGGAGGGGGCCGTCGCCTTCCTGCGAAGGCAGTTCCGGGTGATTCTGATCATCGTCGTGCCCCTGGCCGTGCTGGTGTTCCTCACCGCGACGAAGGTGGTGAGGCCGGACGGCTCTGTCGCCTTGAGCTTCGGCCAGTCCGGCCTGTGGCGGGCCCTGGCGTTTCTCGTGGGCGCCACCTTCTCCGGCATCACCGGCATCATCGGCATGAACCTGTCGGTACGAGGCAACGTCCGCACCACAGCGGCGGCCAGGGGTGGCTCGCTGCCCGCGGCCCTGCGGGTCGCCTTCCGCACCGGCGGTATCACGGGCATGTTCTGCGTGGGCCTCGGTCTGTTCGGCGCCGCCGCCATCGTCCTGATCTTCCAGAACACCGCCACCTCGGTGCTCATCGGGTTCGGGTTCGGCGCTTCGCTCATCGCGTTGTTCATGCGAGTCGGCGGCGGCATCTTCACCAAGGCTGCCGACGTCGGCGCCGACCTGGTCGGCAAGGTCGAAGCCGGCATTCCCGAGGACGACCCCCGCAACCCCGCCACCATCGCCGACAACGTGGGCGACAACGTCGGCGACTGCGCAGGTATGGCCGCCGACCTGTTCGAGTCGTACGAGATCACGATCATCGCCTCGCTCATCTTGGGCTTCGCCGCCTTCCGCTCCATCGGCCGCAATCCCGCCCTCGGCGTCATCTTCCCCGTTATCGTCGTGACCATAGGCATCCTGGCCTCGGCGGTGGGGATCCTGATGGTCCGGGCGACGAGCCAGGACCGCACGGCGATGGCGCCCATCAATCGCGGCTTTCTCACCGCCGGCGCCCTGACGGTCGCTGGCACCTTCCTGGTCGCCCAGTTCTACGTGCACAACCTGCGGGTCTTCTGGGCGGTCCTCTCCGGGGTGCTCCTGGGCCAGGCGGCCAGCCGCATCACCGAGTACTTCACCTCGACCGAGACCTCGCCCGTGAGGGAGATCGCCGAGTCGGCCCGCACCGGGCCGGCGACGACGGTGCTGTCGGGCATCTCGTCGGGGCTCGAGTCCACAGTGTGGGCGATCATCGCCATCGCCGTGGCGATCGCCATCGCCGTCGGGCTCGGAAACGGCAACATCGAGTTCTCGCTGTACCTCGTGGCCCTGACGGGGATCGGCCTGCTGTCGACAACCGGCATGGTCGTGTCCGAGGACAGCTTCGGTCCGGTGGCCGACAACGCCGCCGGCATCGCCGAGATGTCCGGCGAGTTCGGCGGCGAGGCCGAGCGGGTGATGGTCAGCCTCGACGCTGTCGGCAACACGACCAAGGCCATCACCAAGGGTGTCGCCATCGGCTCGGCGGTCATCGCCGCCGTCGCCCTGTTCGCGTCGTTCATCGAGACGATCGGCAACCAGCTCAACATCGGGGCGACGGGGTCGGCGCTGTTCAACAACGCCCTGACGCAGATCAACGTCGCCAACCCGACGACGTTCATCGGCCTGCTGATCGGCGGATCGGTCGCCTTCATGTTCTCGGCACTCGCCATCCGGGCCGTGGGGCGAACTGCGGGCACCGTGGTCCAGGAGGTCCGGCGGCAGTTCCGTGAGCACCCGGGCATCATGGACCGTTCCGAGAAGCCCGAGTACGGACGGGTGATCGAGATATGCACCGGCGCGGCCCAGCGCGAGCTGGCCACTCCCGCCCTGCTCGCCGTGCTGACGCCGATCATCATCGGCTTCGGTATCAACTACCTCGCTCTCGGTGCCTTCCTCGCCGCCGCCATCCTGACCGGCCAGCTCATGGCCAACTTCCTGAACAACTCCGGCGGTGCATGGGACAACGCCAAGAAGTACATCGAGGACGGCCACGAAGGCGGCAAGGGCTCGGAAGCGCACAAGGCTGCGGTCATCGGCGACACCGTCGGCGATCCGTTCAAGGACACCGCAGGGCCCGCCCTCAACCCCCTCATCAAGGTCATGAACCTGGTGTCGCTGCTCATCCTGCCCCTCGTCATCACCCAGCGTCACAACACCGCGGCACGCTACGCGATCGCTGCGGTCGCTCTGGCCATCCTGCTCGCCGCCATCGCCTTCTCCAAGCGCAAGACCGAGGGCGTGGGCGGTGGCGCTCCTGCTGACGAGCCCGTCGAGGTGGCGGCCGGCGCTCCCGCCGGTGCCAGCGCGATGCCTCGGACCCAGACCAAGGCGTCCCTGAGCGCGGCTATCGACCAGTGGGTGGTGGACCTCGGCCAGGATGAGCACGACCTCCGGGACCGGCTCCTCGAGGTGAAGGGCCGGCTCCAGTCGCCGTCCTCGGCACCGGCGGTCGGCCACCAGGACGGCCAGACGTGACACCAGCTCAGGGGGGGTGTCGCCCGCTTCGGGCGCGCCATTGCCCGGCCCTGCGCGCCGGGGTCCCCGGCGGACGGTACCGTCGTCTGGTCAGCCCGGAGGTTTGACAGCGTCCGGCCGTCATCCCAGCCTGGGGTCCAGACATGCCTAAACCGCTCGTAATTGTCGAATCACCCGCCAAGGCCAAGACCATCGCGGGGTTCCTCGGGCGCGATGTGGTCGTCGAGTCGTCGATCGGCCACATTCGCGACCTACCCCGGAGCGCGGCAGACGTGCCGGCCGCGTTAAAGACGGAGCCGTGGGCGCGCCTCGGTGTCGACGTCGACAACGGGTTCAAGCCTCTCTACGTCGTGGCCAAAGAGAAGAAGGCGCAAGTCAGCAAGCTCAAGAGCTTGATCCGCGACGCCAGCGAGGTGTACCTGGCGACTGACGAGGACCGCGAGGGAGAGTCGATCGCCTGGCACCTGATGGAGGTGCTCGCGCCCCGTGTGCCCGTCAAGCGCATGGTCTTTCACGAGATCACCCGCCACGCCATCGAGCGGGCCGTCGATGATTGGAGGGACCTGGACCGACGGCTGGTGGACGCCCAGGAAGCGCGCCGCATCCTCGACCGTCTCTACGGCTACGAGGTCTCGCCGGTGCTGTGGAAGAAGGTGCTGCCCAGGCTGTCAGCGGGGCACGTGCAGAGCGTGGCCACCCGCATCCTCGTCGAGCGCGAGCGGGCGCGGATCCGCTTCCGCTCGGCCAACTGGTGGGATCTGGAGGGACGGTTCGCCCGGGAGGCGCAGCCCTTCTCGGCCACCCTGGTCGCGGTCGACGACCGGCGCTTGGCGACGGGCAAGGACTTCTCCGAGACCGGTGAGCTGCGCGCCGCGAAGGGGTCGCCCGGCCTCGTCCTGCTCGACGAGCCCAAGGCGAGGGACCTGGCTGAGCGGCTCGCCGACGCCTCCTTCGCCGTCACCTCGGTCGACGAGAAGCCGTACAAGCGCTCTCCCTACGCGCCGTTCACCACCTCGACGCTGCAGCAGGAAGCGGGACGCAAGCTGCGATTCAGCGCCGCTCGCACCATGCAGACCGCGCAGCGCCTGTACGAGAACGGCTACATCACCTACATGCGGACCGACTCGACCGCCCTGTCGACCACCGCCGTGACTGCTGCTCGCGACCAGGCGGCGGCGCTGTACGGGGCCGAATACGTGTCGCCCCAGCCCCGCCGCCACGACCGGAAGGTGAAGAACGCCCAGGAGGCCCACGAGGCGATCCGACCGGCAGGGGAGTCTTTTCGTCGGCCCGATCAGGTTGCGGGCGAGGTGTCACAGGACGAGGCCCGCCTGTATGACCTCGTCTGGAAGCGCACCGTCGCCTCGCAGATGGCCGACGCCAACGGGATGAGCGTCCAGGTGCGTCTGGCGGGCGTGGCCGCGTCGACCGAGGGCACGCCGGCGGCCGGCGAGCAGGCGGAGTTCGCCGCCAGCGGCAAGGTCATCACGTTCCCCGGTTTCCTCCGCGCCTACGTCGAGGGCGCAGACGACCCCGAGGCCGAGCTGGAGGATCGCGAGGTCCACCTCCCGAGGTTGGCCGCCGGCGATGCCGTGGACAGGGAGGCACTGGAAGCGCGCGGCCACGCCACCCAGCCGCCCGCCCGCTACACCGAGGCGTCCCTGGTGAAGGCCCTCGAGGAGCTGGGCGTGGGTCGGCCGTCGACCTACGCCACGATCATCAGCACCGTTCAGGACCGCGGTTACGTCTGGAAGAAGGCAAGCGCGCTCGTCCCGTCGTTCATCGCCTTCGCCGTCGTCGGGCTGCTGGAGCGTCATTTCACCGAGCTGGTCGACTACGGGTTCACGGCCAGCATGGAGGACGATCTCGACGAGATCGCCGACGGCCAGGAGGAGGCCGTGCCCTGGTTGAGCCGGTTCTACTTCGGCAACGGCAAGCCCGGGCTCAAGGAGAGCGTCGCCGGCCACCTCGACGAGATCGACGCCCGCGAGGTGAACTCCATACCGATCGGCCTCGATGGCGACGGTGAGCAGATCGTGGTCCGGGTCGGCCGCTACGGGCCCTACGTCCAGCGGGGCGAGGACCGGGCCTCGATTCCCGACGACATCGCCCCCGACGAGCTCACGGTCGAGCGGGCCGACGAGCTGTTGGCGGCGCCGAGCGGCGATCGGGTGCTCGGCCAGGACCCCGAGACCGAACTGCCGGTGCTGGTGCGCGCCGGGCGGTTCGGGCCCTACGTCCAGCTCGGCGAGGGCGATCCCGGGTCCAAGACCAAGCCCCGCACCTCGTCGCTGTTCCAGACCATGTCCCCCGACACCCTGACCCTGGAGGAGGCGCTCCGCCTGCTGAGCCTGCCTCGGGTTGTCGGGACCGATCCTGGCGACGGGGCCGAGATCCTGGCCCTGAACGGACGCTTCGGCCCCTACCTCAAGAAGGGCGACGACAGTCGCAGCCTTGCTGCCGAGGAGCAGCTGTTCAACATCACGCTCGACGAGGCCTTGGCCGTCTTCGCCCAGCCCAAGCAGCGGGGTGGCCGGAGGGCGGCGGCCGCTCCTCTCCGCGAGCTGGGCCCGGACCCGGTGACCGGTGGAGCCATGGTGGTGCGGTCGGGCCGCTTCGGACCGTACGTGACCGACGGCGAGGTCAACGCGTCGCTGCGCCGCGGCGACGACCCCGAGTCGCTCACCGCCGAGCGCGCCGCCGAGCTGCTGGCCGAGAAGCGGGCCGCGGGACCCACGCCGCCTCGCAAGGGCGCGCGATCGACCAAGGCGGGCTCCGCCCCTGGGTCGGCCAAGGGGACCAGGAAGGGCACCGCCAAGAAGGCGGCGCGCACGACGGCCGCCACGAAGAAAGCGGGCACGAAGACGGCTTCCACCACGAAGAAGGCGGCCACGAAGAAGGCATCCGCCACGAAGAAGGCATCCGCCCGGGCGGCGACGCGCAGCCGGTCCTGAGCCGGTGGCGCCGGAGCTGGACCGGGGCGCCGTGGGTGTTCGCGGGCGCCTGATCGCCCTCGAGGGGCGGGAGGCGTCCGGCAAGTCCACCCAAGCCCGGTTGCTCGCCGAGGCGCTCGGGGCTGTGCTGACCCGGGAGCCGGGCGGAACGGCGACGGGCGAGCGGGTGCGAGCTCTGCTCCTCGACAGCGAGGCGACTCGAATCGATTCCCGTACCGAGGCGCTGCTGATGGCGGCCGACCGGGCCCAGCACGTGAGCGAGGTACTCGAGCCGGCGTTGTCCTCCGGTCGCTGGGTCGTGACCGACCGCTTCTCGGGGTCGCTGCTCGCCTACCAGGGCTTCGGGCGCGGCCTCGACGTGGCCGAGCTCCGGCGCCTCACGTCATGGGCCTCGGGAGGCCTGTCACCCGACCTGACCATCCTGCTCGACGTCGCCGCGGAGGAGGCGGCGGGCCGCCAGAGCCGGGAGCTCGACCGGCTCGAGCAGGAGGACGTGGCCTTCCACCAACGGGTGGTGGCGGGCTACCAGGCCCTCGCCGCCGCAGACCGGGCCGGCTGGGCGGTCGTCGACGGGTCGGGGGTGGAGGCCGAGGTGGCCGGTAGGGTGCTGGCGGTGGTGACCCAGCGGTTAGGCGTGCCCGGTGGCTTGGCGCGAGCCGGCCCCGACTAGGGCAGACATGTCCCCGCTGTACGACGATGTCATCGGACAGGACGAGGCAGTGGCCCAGCTCCGTTCGGCCGCCGCCTCGCCGGTGCACGCCTATCTGCTCGTCGGTCCGCCAGGCACCGGAAAGCGCGCCGCGGCGCTCTCGTTTGCCGCCTCGCTGCTCTGTCCGGAGGTGGGCGGCTGCGAAGAGCGCGTCCTCGCGGGCAGGCATCCCGACCTCGTCGTGCGCGAACGGGCGGGGCCGTCCATCACCGTCGACGACGCCCGCGAGATCGCCCGGCTGGCGTGGCGCAGCCCGATGGAGGGCCATCGGCAAGTGCTCGTGCTGGTCGACCTGCACCTGGTGGACCGGGCCGCTCCCGCACTGCTCAAGACCATCGAGGAGCCGCCGTCGACGACGGTGTTCGTGCTTCTCGCCGACCGTCTGGCGCCGGAGCTGGCGACGATCGCCAGCCGTTGCGTCCAGGTCAGGTTCAAGGCGCTGACATCGGACGCCGTCACCGCCCGGCTCGTGGCAGAGGGCGCCGAGGAGGCTCTGGCGACAGGCGCGGCGATGTCCTCGGGTGGTCGCATGGACCGCGCCCGGCTCCTCGTCTCCGATCCCACCTCGGCCGAACGCCGCCGGGCGTGGGAGGAGGTGCCCAGGCGACTCGATGGCACGGGCTCCACGGTGATGACGCTGGTCGATGACCTGCTGGCCCACGGCGAAGGCGTGCTCGAGCCGCTGCGTGCGATCCAGCGGGCCGAGGTGGAGGAGCTCACCGAGCGGGCGCGTCTGGTCGGGGAGCGAGGGTTGCCCGGCCGGCGGGACATCGAGGACCGTCACCGCCGCGAGCAGCGCCGGCTGCGGATGGACGAGCTGCGCTTCGGATTGGCGGCTCTCACCGCCGCGTACCGGGAGCGGCTTCAGGGCCCGGTTACACCCGATGCAGTGCCGGCTCTCGCGGTGGCGGCGACCCTCGACGCGATCGACGCCGTCCACGACGCCAACGAGGCCCTCGAGTTCAACCCCAACGAGGCCCTGCTCCTCCAGGCCCTGCTGGTCCGGCTGTCGTCCGCCGGCGGCAGTGGCGGGAGGCCGCAAGCGTGAACGGTCAGGAACCGGTCAGCCTGTTGTCCGCAGACCCTCGGGCTCAGCGCTCGTCCTGTGTCCAGTCCGAGCAGTCCGTGGTGCTTGGGAGGGGACGACACGGGCACGTCGGACGCGGTGTACGCCGGTGTGGCGCCCGAGCGGTCTTCGGTCCTCGTAGAACCCGGTGGGGGCGCCACTCCGGCTGCCGCCCGTCCTCGGCTCCAGCGAGGTGCATCCCCGATGCAGTTAGGCTGGCGATCTTGCCCGAGTAGCTCAGACGGCAGAGCAGCTCACTCGTAATGAGCAGGTCTGGGGTTCGAGTCCCCACTCGGGCTCAAGTGCGGGTCTAGCAGGCACTCCTGTGCTCGGCCGGTCGTGGCCATGGCCGGGGCGTCGGACCGTCCACTGTTTGCCGAGGCGCTGGATTCCGTGGCGTGGTCGGTGGCCCACGAGGGCGATCTTGAGGTGCCGCCGCCCTCGCTCGCCGAGCCCTGTCTGCGGCCCAGAGCCAGGACCTCGGGGGCTTGACCAAGTGCGGCAAATGTCGCCCTCGGTCTCGTCTACATCTCCAGCTTCGCTCCGGATGAGGGCGAGAACCTGATCGACCTGGCCGCCCAGGGCGGCGCGAAGTCGGCGGCCCTGATCAGCGGCACTCCGCAGCACGGCTCCACCTTCTTCGACTGGTTCGGCTTCCTGGCCACCGAACATCGGCCTGCGGGTGACGACCACCACCCCCTCCGACCAGGAGTCCCAGCCGTGCGGGGCCTACATCGGCTCAGGCCCTGGGCCCGTGCTGACGGCGAAGGCGACCTCGGTGGGGCCGTGTGGACGCCGGATAACGAATCACGTGTTCAGGTGATGCGTGGCACGATTCCAACACGGCACGATGGCTTGTATGGATGAGCCCGCGCCGGCAAGAGGAGGCGATGATGGTGGATCAACGCTATGCCTTCGCCAACGCCCGCCCCGCCCAAGGCGAGCGGCTGCGAGCTCTCGAGGCCGTCTTCGACGAGCAGACGATCACGCGGCTGGACGCTCGTGGCGTCGGCCCTGGCTGGCGTTGTCTGGAGGTCGGGGCCGGTGCCGGCTCGATAGCGTTATGGCTGTGCCGACGGGTCGACCCCGGCGGAACGGTCGTCGCCACCGATCTGGACACCGCCCACTTGGCAGATTTGGCTCATCACAACCTGGACGTGCGCGTCCACGACGTGGTCCACCACGACCTGCCGGAGGCCGAGTTCGACCTCGTCCATCTCCGGCTCGTCCTGGCTTGGCTGCCCAAGCCTCAGGTCGTGCTCGAGCGGCTGGTCGCGTCCCTCAAGCCGGGCGGATGGCTGGTGGCCGAGGAGTTGGACTTCGTCTCTGCTATGCCCAACCCATGCATGGATCCTCCGACGCAGGCGCTCATGGCTCGCATCGTCGCCGCCCACAACGCGCTCTTGAGCTCCGCGCACACCTTCGACCTGTTCTACGGCCGTCGCCTAGAGGCCGACCTTACTGATACCGGCCTGGTCAAGGTGGGCTGTGCCGGGAACGTTTCGGTGTGGCGGGGCGGCCAACCGGGAGGAATCCTCTGGCAGCTGACACTCGCTCAGCTGCGGGACGGGATGATGAAGACCGGAGAGCTCACGGCCGCGGACATCGACCGTGCCATCGAGCTGTTCGAGCGCGACACCGTGAGCTTGCTGTCCCCGATCACGATGGCGGCGTGGGGTCGTCGTCCTTGATCAGTCGAGGCGCTGAAATCGCGGTGTCCTACGCCCCAGGAGCCCGGTACGTCGGGCCCTTCTTCGTCGCCTCATCGATCTCCTCGGGAGTGAGGAGCACGACCGTCTCGGCATTGATCGACCCCGTCGCCGCCACGGCGAGGCTCAACGAAGCGGCTGCGACGTTGTCAGGCAGGTCAGCAACAATGAAGACATCGGTACCACCAAAGGCGTAGTAGAAGGCTTCCAGCCGTCCCCCCACGCTCGCTACAGCATGCTCGGTCGCCGACCGTCGGCTCGTCCCTCCCTCAGTTATCAGACCCTGGGCACCCTCGGGTGTGTGGCTGGATCGGAACAGATACCTGGGCATGGCGCTCCCCTTTCTCACTCATTTGCTAGCTGTCACGAACCGAGCGGTCCGATCGAAGAGCTCTGGAGCTGGCTCCAACTTCAACCGTCGTGGCTGGCAAGGAGACGAGCGAGCTCGACTCGAGATCGGATGTCGAGCTTGGCGAAGGCGTGCCGGAGGTGGGTGTTGACCGTGTCCGAAGAGACGCACAGCTCCTCCGCAGCGGCCCGATTGGCAGCCCCTTCCCGACGACCCGGACCACGGACAGCTCGACCAGTGTAGGGCTGGCCTACCCTCGATCCGGCCGGGCCGCCGCGGCGTGGCGCTTGCGGACCCCCCACCTTGCGTAACTTGGCTCTGATCCGGGCCACGTCGAGCGCTGCCCCCATCTGGGTGAAGGATTCATACGCACTCATGGGACGGTGGAGGCAACGAGGGAGATTCCTCGACCATATTTCCCCTTCGTCGTCTACGCCGTACGTCGCTACATGGCCCGGCGGCAGCCGTTCCGCTGCCCAACTTGTCAAGAAGAGGTGACAACCAGCTGACCCGTCGTAGCCCTGCAGACGCTCAGCCGGCGACGTTGTGGCGGGCGCTCCGCCGGGATCCCGGACATGCTGCCGAGTTGGCTGTGCTGTATGCGCTTCCCCAGCTCTCGCAGCACGTCGTGAGGTGGCGGCGGACGACCGCAGCCAGCCATCCCCACGACAAACCGGATCAGGTTGCCAGACGGGTTCTTCGCCGGTCCATTCACGTCGCCCAACGCGGTGGGGCGATCACGGGCTCAACCTTCTATGTGGCGATGCTGCCCGCCATGGCCATGATCTACTGTGAGCAACTGGTCGTCGTGCTGCGGATCGCTGCAATCTATGGCCGGGATCCGACTGACGCCGCTCGGGCCGCTGAGATCCTGGTTGTTCAAGGTCCATACCCCTCAGTAACTGCGGCAACGGAGGCCTTGCAAACTGCGAGGGACGGGACCGGCGCCGCCATCGGCCTCCTGCTCGGCGGGGTGCTCACCAGCGGGCTGTCCTGGCGGTGGGTGTTCTTCGTGAACATTCCGATCGGAGGGTTCGCCGCCATCGCCTCGTACCGTCTGATCGAAGAGAGCCGCGATCCCGTCGCCGGTGGCTTCGACGTAGCCGGCGCGGTGACGGCGACAGCCGGCCTCGGCACGCTCGTCTTCGCCCTGGTGCGGGCCAACGTGTGGGGCTGGGGCTCCGCCACCACGTTCATCGTCTTCGCGATCGCAGCCGTCCTCCTGGCGACCTTCGTCGTCCTGCAGCTCCGGCGGCGCTACCCACTGGTGCCACTACGGCTGTTCCGGAGCCGGACCCTCGTCGGCGCGGACCTGGGCATGCTGCTCTCCGGGGCCGGACTGTTCGCCATGTTCTTCTTCCTGACGCTCTACATGCAGGACGTTCTGCACTACTCGGCGCTGCAGACCGGACTGGGCTTTCTCCCCATCTCGGCCGTCATCGTCACCAGCGCAACGATCGGCTCGCGAATCCTGGGGCGGGTCGGTGCACGTCCGATCCTGGTGACCGGTTTCCTGACGGCCGCCACAGGGCTCGCACTGTTGGTGCGGGTCTCGCCCACCACCGGGTACCTCGACGTCGTCCTGCCTTCCATCCTGCTCATCGGCGCGGGCATGGGGGCGGCCTTCGTGAGCATGACGTCGTCCGCCGTGGCGGGGGTCCCGCGGGAGGACGCCGGCGTCGCGTCAGCCCTGCTGAACGCCAGCCAGCAGATCGGCGGCTCGCTCGGGTTGGCCGTCCTTACCGCCGTGGCGACAGCCCGCTTCGACGCCGTGCGGCCCGTTCATCCCACTCCGGCGTCCGTGGCCTTTGCCACCACGAGCTCCTGGGTGTGGGGGTTCGTCGTCGCTGCGGTGCTGCTCCTTGGCGCTGCCATGGTGGCCGGCGTCCTCGTCCGGGTCCGCCGGCAGGACCTGTCCGCCGACGGACCGGCACCGGCCACGGGGGCGGACGTGCCGGCCGAGGTCCCGGGACTTCCACAACTGGACGTGATGGCCGCGATGGACGACGCGAGCACCGCCTTCGACGGGCATGAGCCGAGCGGTGCCGGCGCCCCCGGTGGATCGTGAACCACCGGGGACTCAGGGAGAACCGGGGCCGGCCTCAGGCGCCGGCTCGGGCCCTCCACAGACGCCGGCTGAAGGCGAAGGCCAGGCCGTACAGGACGGCCACCAGCACCAGCAGGAACCGGTAGCCGGTCACGAAGGCCAGGTACTCGAGGATCCCTCCGATGATGGCGCCCAGCAAGTTCGCGCCAAACGCCATGGTCGATGACGCCGACTCCCTGAAGCGCTGTGCGAACACCAGGTTGGCCAGAAATATGGGGGCGAAGGCGACGGCCGCCGCGGCCACGAAGCGCAGGGCGGGAGACAGGCTCAGCAGCGATTCCTGGGGAACGGCCCAGGCGACCACAAGGGCGACGAGCAAACCCCCGTAGAGCAGGTTCGGCCTCGGCAGCGTGACCCGGCGTGCGACCTCGACCGCGGCGAACACGCTGAGCAGCACGCCTGCGAACACCAGCGAGTTGACGAACCACGTCGTACCGAACAGCAGGGCGAACTGCACCACGTTCTTCGTCTCCAGCAGGAGGAAGGCTGCACCCATCCAGAACAGATCGAGATAGCGCGCCATGGGACGGAGCGGTCCGGCCGCGACCCGGACGAGGAGGAGGGAGGCAGCAAGGATCAGGCCGACCGTCCACAGGTACGGGGCTGGGATGGAGGGCGTCTTCAGGTACGGGAACGGGTGATCGTCGGAGGCGGGAGTGAGGCGGGCGCCCCGCCAGGGCGTGGTGCAGTTGGGCGCGGCCCCGTTGAAGCCTTCGGTGAGCACCGCCTGCTGGCGCCCGCCGAGCGGCGCCCCGACCTCCACGCAGGGAGGGTTGTGGTACGCGTCGGCGAGGGTGCTGGCGTAGCGGTCGAGAAGGAACGGCTGGTAGTAGTTGTACATCGAGAAGGTGCCGTTGGGAGCCAGATGGGACCGCGCCGCCCCGACGGCCTGCTGGGTGAGGAGGTAGTTCTCCAGCCCGAGATTCGACTGGCCACCGATGACCGTGAGCGAGTCGGGGAGGGCGAACAGGATCAGCCCGTAGTGCTTGGTCGTCTGCTCCAGGTAGGCGCGGCCGTCGTTGATGTGCACGCTGACCCGGGGGCTCTGGTAGGGATTGTCGGCGTTGTGCTCCCGGCCCAACTGGGCGATGGCCGGGTCGATCTCGACGGCGTCGACGTGCTTCGCCCCTTCCGAGAGGGCCACGGCCACGTCGTTCCCGGTACCGGCCCCGATCACCAGCACGTTGTCGAGGGCGCCCGGCTCGAGGTGCCGGTAAGGGAAGAAGTAGAAGGGCAGGATCTTGCGCAGGGTGTCGACGGGGTAGACGGTCTGGTGCGGAATGTTGTTGGCCGACACCACGAGCACACCGTGTGTGCCCTGGGGCTCGAAGGCCGTGACCTTGTAGTAGGGAGACCACTGGTCGAAGGCCGAGGTGGACTCGACGGCCAACAGCGCGACCACGGCCAGCGCCCCCGCCACGTGCCACCACCGCAGGCGACCCCACAGCAGGAGGATCATCCCGATCCCGACGACCACGCCCCAGACCACGGGAGGAAGGCGCAGGAACGAGAGCAGGGAGAAGATCGCGATCCCTCCGATGCTGCCCACGATGTCCAGGCGGTAGGCCTCCAGGGGAGCGAAGCGGGAGAACGTGCGGGCGACGGCCTGGCCCAGGCCCGCCATCACGGCCGTGACCAGCAGGAAGATGATCGACAGGCTCAACCATTCCGGCAGCGCGTCAGCGCCGTCGCGACCCTGAAGCTGGTGCGGGCCGGCCAGGCCGTAGGCCTTGACCGGGAAGACGAGCACGAAGGCGACCAGGGCTGCCAGCGCGAGCGGAGCCCAGCGTGACACGTCGCGCTCGGAGCTCCCGAGCAGAAAGCCGAGCCCGATGCCCAGGAAGCTGGCCAGCAACACGAAGTTCGTGATGTAGGCCAGATAGACGTTGTTGGCAGCCGCCCATCGGATCAGTGCCAGCTCGGTGAAGAGCATGAGGAAGCTGAGCAGGACGAGGCGCCACCGGCCGGAGCCGACACCGGCCTGGCTCCCACCGACATCGGTCGGCGCGCGGTCAGAGACCGACTCGACATTGTCGACGTCACTCAGCTGCATGTCATCTGTCCGCGCAGAGGTCTCCCCAACGTGGAGGCGTCCCGGCAACCGTACCCGTCGCAAAACATCCGCAACCGGGCGGGCAGCGCCGGTTGCCCCCCGGGAGTCAGCTGACCGAGGCCCAGAAGTTCTGGAGCACGGCCGCTCCCCGCTCCGGGTCCTGCAGCATCCACCAGTGTCCGAGGCCGGCGAGATCGGCGACCTTGGCCCCCGCCCGGCCCGCCCCGGAGCGGGCTCCGGAGGCGGACAGGAACACGTCGTCGGAGGGCACGAGCACCAAGCCAGGCGCCGGGACGTTCTCGAAGTCGCCGGCCCACTCGCGGCCCACGCCGACCGCGGAGCGGTAGAGCGCCAGGATGCAGTCGACCATCGTCGCGTCGGGCCACCCGGCCATGATCAGGGCTTGGTCGGCGGGCACACCGAGTGACTCCAAGGTGACCGCTCCCTGCTCGGGAGGCAGGGCCAGCTGCTGCTCCCAGAAGGCCTCACCGGCATCGGGTGTCTGCCAGACCTTGGCCAGCTCGTGCCACTCGAACCCGGGATCGCCGAGCGCAGCCGCGTCCGTCACCCAGGAGCGCACCAGATCGGGACGGGTGCTGACCAGCCGGACCACGAGCCCGCCGCCCCAGTCGTGGCCCACCAGTTCGATCTCCCCGTCCGCCGCCAGCGTCTCGAGCTCGGCGACCAGCCAGGAGACGTACTCCTCCTTGGTGGCCCCGAACCCCGGCGGGGGATCGCAGCCGAAGCCCGGCAGCTGCAGCGCCACGACGTCGTCGCGAGCCAGGTGGCCGCGCAGCGGGTCCCACAGTGCGGGTGTCTCCGGTACGCCGTGGACCAGGACGATGGGCATGGGACGCCAGCTCCTCGCTCAGTGCCGAGTGCCCATTATGTCGGGGCGGCGGCTGCGCCCTCGACTGTCGTGGTCAGGCAGGCGGTCCGGAGGTCAGCTGCACGGTGGCGGTGTGGTGCTGGCCCGACTGGTCGACCCAGCCGACGTCCACCTTGTCCCCGACATGATGGGGGCTGATGGCGGAGCTCAGGGAGCTGGCCGAGTCGACGGTCTTCCCGCCGAAGGACACGATGACGTCACCAGCCGCCAGGCCAGCGGACTCGGCGGGGCTGCCCGACTCGACACCTTCGATCAGCGCCCCGGAGCTGACCGGCGCCTGGCCACCGGAGCCGCCGCTACCACCGAAGCCGCCGCCGCCGAAGCCGCCGCCGCCACCGAAGGGGTCGCTGTTCGAGCCGGACTGGCCACCGGCGCTGCTGACCTCGACGCCCAGGAATGGCCGGCCGCCGACCTGCACGTTGCCCCCGCCGCGCCCGCTCTCGATCTGCTTGGCGACAGACAGGGCGCTGTTGATCGGGATGGCGAAGCCCACGTTGGACGGAGAGCTCGACGTCGACTCCTGGGAGCCGCCGGTGGCGGCCGCCGTGGTGATGCCGATGACGTGCCCGGACCCGTCGACGAGCGGGCCTCCCGAGTTGCCGGGGCTGATCGGCGCGTCGGTCTGGATCAGGCCGTTCAGGGTCTCCGAGCCGCCGGACCCGCCGCTGGCGGTGATCGTCCGGCCGAGCGCCGACACGGTGCCTTGAGTCACGGTCGGCGGTCCCTGGAGATCCAGGGCGTTGCCGATGGCGAGCACGGGCTCGCCGACCGCCACCTTGGAGGAGTCACCAGGTGTCACCGTGGCCAGCCCCGAGACGCCCTGGATCTGCAGCACGGCGACGTCGTCCGTCGCGTCCGTGCCCAACACGTTGGCCGTGTAGCTGCGACCTTTTCCGTCGACCTTCACGGTGATGCTCGACGCGTTCTCGATCACGTGGTTGTTGGTCAGCACGATTCCCGAGGGCGTCAGGACCATGCCGGTCCCTGCGGCGCCGCCACCCTGCCCGGCGAGATTCGAGGTGACGTCCACGATGCTCGGGTCCACCCGCGAGGCGATCGACGAGGCGTCCAGGCCGTTGGGGACGCCGGCCGTCGGGGACGACGAGGATTGGGGAGACGCCGTCACCGGGTTCGAGCTCGAGATGCTGTTCAGACCGCGGATGGCGAAGGCGATGACGCTCCCGACGCCCCCGACGAGGACGACGGCAGCCGCCACCACGGCGAGCACTGCCAGCCACACCCGGCGGGGCCCGGGCGGGCGTTGCCGGGGGGGAGGACCCCAGGATCCGTAGGCCGAGCCGTAGCCCCAGCCACCGCCGCCGCCATAGCCGCCACCGCCATAGCCGCCGCCACCGCCGTAGCCGCCGCCACCGCCGCTGTCGTCCGTCCCACCACTGCCAGAACTGCCGGCGTCGCCGTACGCCGAGTGGGGTCGCCAGGCCGGCACCGAGCCAGTGGGCTCGTGCCACGCGGGCATCTCGGACGTCACCGGTCCCTCGGTCCTGTCTTCTCCCATCGCGACGAGACTCCCATGTTCTTCTGCCTGTTACAGCAGATCCTGGCCGGGTTCGTATTCCGACCACCTCGTACCGCTGCAGTTTGGCCGTTGCCCCTGAGAGCAACCTGTGAAGCCGCTGGGGGCCCTCCAAGAAGTGCGGACCGCCGGTGTGGACCTGCCTCCCAACCGATACCGACCGTGGTCCCACGTCTGGTCCGGTTTCCGAACCTTCGGTAATCGGTCACCACCAGTTCGGTTCCTGGTTGGGTCGCCGTCACCTGTCCCTGACATGCTGCAGCTTGGCACCGACCTCGCCTCCGGGCTCTCACCAACCAGGTCTCTCCTGCACGCGGACCGTCGGCCCTCCCGACCGGGTCGGCGGTCCGCCGAGGAGGGGCTCGCCCGGCCTGGGAGACGTGGCCAGGCGACTCGGCGTCTGTCACGCCGCGCCGCATCAGCGGCGTTCACCTCACTCCTCCCACGGACGGTCCTGCGAGACGGGAGGTGGCCACCGTGCGAGCAGGTGCCGCTCGCGCACCTCGTCCTGGGCCATGACGACCTTCCCGCGCAGCGCGTCGGCTTCGGCCTCGGTGACCAGCCAGCGGATGGCGCGCGCGATCACGTCGGGGGTGCCCGGCGTGAAACGCCGGCTGTACTGCGCCGCCCGACCGGCCGCCACTGTCCGCTCGGTGATGGTCCACCCCGGGTCGACGCTGAACGCGCGCACGCCGAGCGAGGCGTATTCGACGTGCAGCACCGGCGCCACCCGGCCGAAGGCCGCCTTGCTCATGGCGTAGCCGAGGCTCCAACCCCCCTCGCCGACCTTGGCCGGCGGTTGCAGGTGGCCGGCACCGGAGGCGAGGTTGACGATCGCTCCGGCGCGTTCGACGAGATGAGGCAGGGCCACGCGTATCAGCGCCAGCTGGGCGACGACGTTGCCCTCGAGCAGGGCCCAGAGCTCGTCATCGGTCAGCTCCGCGAACGTGGCCAAGGTGCCGGGGCCCTGGTAGATGGCGTTGTTGACGAGCACATCGAGACGGCCGAACCGCTCGACAGTGGCGCCCACGGCACCCAGCACGGCCGGTCGGTCCAGCAGGTCCATGGCGACGGCGAGGCCCGCGGCTCCCTCCCGCTCGACCTGGGCGACGGTCGTGTCGAGACCGCCGGGCAACGCCAACCCGGGATCGGTGTCCGAGCGTCCCCGGCCGTCCGTGGCGGTGCGCGCCGCCACGGCGACGTCGAATCCGCCGGCCGCGAGGTCGAGAGCCGTCGCCTTGCCGATGCCCCGGCTGGCACCGGTCACCAGGGCGACGGGCCGGCCGCTTGCCATAGGGACGAGGCTAGGGGCCGGCGGGGCTAGGGGCCGGCGGGGCTAGGGGCCGGCGGGGCTAGGGGCCGGCGGGGCTAGGGGCCGGCGGGGCTATGACCGGGCACCGTGGCGTCGAGGTCCGCGGCGGCGTGGCCGGGGTGGCGGGACGGAGCGAGGTGTGCATCAGGTACACCTGGTAGTGGTCGTAGACCGACATCGTGAAGTAGATGTCCGGACCGTCGTTCCACAGCGGCGTGATGTAGGGGGCGTACAGCTGCGGGAACTGCGCACTGGCCACGACCACTTGGGGAGCGCTCCATGGGCCGGTCAGCGAGTCGGACATTCGCAGCACGATCTGGCCGGTGGGGTCGACGAGGTAGGTCATGAGCCACTTGTAGTAGTAGGAGCTCCACTGCACGGACAGCTCCCCGACCGGAGAGGGAGCGATGTCCACCGCGGCCGCGGGGTTGCCCGTCGCCCACGAGCTGCGGTTCCAGTACTGGTAGGCGGCGGTGTCGAGGACCTTGCCGTCAGGCACCCTCGCCAGCCGGAGTGACCCGTAGCGGCCGCCGGGGATGCCGAAGACGTAGACATAGGGAGCCTGGTGGACGAGCGACACCTGACCGAAGTTGCTGGCCGCGGGCCAGGTCGCGGCCGGGTCCCTCGTCCAGGTCTGGCCTCGGTCATCCGAGTACGCGATGCCTGAGTAGTTGAGCGTCCAGTGCCCAGGCGAGGTCCAACACTGGACCGACATGTAGTACAGGAACATCCGGTTGCCCACCGAGATCCCGTAGGTGGGGATGACGCCGGCCTCGCCGGGGTTCGCCGAGATCAGCTCCTTGGCCGTTCCCGAGGAGTCGCTGACCATGCCGGCGAAGTCGAGCCCGTGGACGGGCGGGATGGCGCTGGGATCGACCCACGCCATCGTGTTCCTGCGGTAGCCGCTGTGGGCGACCGAGAAGAACGGAAAGGCAGCCGGCCCACCGAAGGTGTCCCCGAAGGTGACGTACATCTGGCCGTTGGCCAGGAACATGTGACCGAGGTCGGCTCCGTAGACATTCCATCGTGTATCGGTGTTGTTGATCGACCCTGGCCCGCTGAGCTGGGCGATGTTGTAGGTGTCGGAAGGGTTGACGCTCAAGGGCGGCGAAGGATCACACCTGGCCATGGCCCGCCCCGACCCGAAGTCGAACGTGATCACGCCGAGCTGGAAGATGCTCTCCCGTCACCACCGTTCCTCGTACGCGGCGGCACTGGCGTCCGGCTGCGGAACGTGCCGAGCCGCCCGAGACATCGAACACCCAATCCCACCCGGGGCCGCCTCGCTCGTGTGAGCCGGCGGTGCTGTTGCTTAGTTCGATCGTATCGGGCCCCCTGGCTCAGTGCTGAGTGGCGCCCTCGCCCAGCCGGGCCCGCAGCTCGGACTCGAAGGCGAGGATCTCGGGAGCCATCGCCTTGACTCGAAGCTCCTGCAGCCGCGGGTAGCCGGCGTCCCGCTCGGCGTCCCATTCCTGGGCGAAGCGTCCGGACGCGATGTCGTCGACCAGCTCACGCATGGTCGTCACCATGTCGAGATGGCTGTAGCTGCCCGCCCGCGACATCTGGCCGTACTGACTGGTCGGCGAGTGGTGCGCCATCTGGGCGGCGCCACCTTCGAGGCGCACCAGCCGGTACGTGCGCTCCACCTCACCCGAGAGGACCAGCTCGGTGACGACCGCCTCGAGCGGGATCCCCTGCTCCAGCATGACCTGCACGAACGACTCGTTCACCTGCCGAAGCGCGGGACTGAGGGCCTGCTCGACGGCGAGGTCGAGAACGGCCTCCTGCTTCGGGGTCAGCTCGATGGCGCCCTGGCGCAGCCCGCCGATGGCCCGGGCCACGGCCAGGTTGCGGGACCGGGCCGTGCCGGTGAGGTCACGATGGACGCCGACGGCCGTGATGAACCCGACGCCTTCGACGTAGCAGCGCCGCACCTCCGGGCCGAGCATGCGGGGGGCGACCATCCCGAGATCGCACGACGGGTCGAGCTGCCCGAACGCGAGGGTGTAGCCACTGGCGACGATCACCAGTGCGTCGGACCGCGGTGTCAGGGCCAGGGTGGGGATCACGTCGTCGGGTACGAGCGCGCACACCACATCGGCCTCCGCGGCGGCACCGACGTCGCTGGTCGCGAATCCGTCGGCCTCGGCGGTGTCCCGCGTGGCATCGGCCCGCACGCAGACCATGACGTCGAGCCCTGAGTCTCGAAGGTTGAGGGCCCAGGATCGGCCCTGGTTGCCGTACCCGATCACGGCGACGCGCTGGCCGGCCAGGGCATCCAGGTGGGCGTCGGTCTCGTAGAGGATGCTGGTCACGCCCAGACGGTAGCCCGCCGCTCCGCCCTACGATCACTGCGATGGGAGTCGACACGCACGAGTGTCCCCCGCCGAGGATCGCCGTCGTGGGGTGGGGCTCGCTCATCTGGGACCCGCGTGGGCTGCCGCTCAGATCGCCATGGCAGCCCGATGGACCGGCGCTGCCGGTCGAGTTCACTCGGGTCGCCGCCGATGGTCGGCTCACCCTCGGCCTGCGGGACGGCGTCGTCGACGTGCAGACGCTGTGGGCCGTCATGTCTGGGGGGCAGCTCGAGGCGGCGCGCTCACAGCTGGCTCAGCGGGAGCGGACCGTTCCCGATCGGATCGGGTGCCTCGACCGCCGCGGCCGCGGGTGCCTGGACTCGCTGGACTCGATCGGCGGCGTCGGTCCGGGCGTGGGCAATGAGGACCTGGTTCGTCGCCTGGCGTCGTGGCTGACCGATCGGCAGCTTGAAGCGGTGATCTGGACGGCGCTCCCGCCGAACTTCGAGGAGCGGGCGGGCCTCGCACTCAGTGTGGGCGCCGCCGTCAGCTACCTCGAGCACGTCTCCGACGAGGTGCGGCGGAGTGCGGAGCAGTATGTTCGCCGCGCGCCGGCACAGGTGCGCACGGACCTCCGACGTGGTCTCGAGCGTGTCCTCGGCTGGACGCCGACGACGTAGGGCTTGCAATCGGGCGTCCACGAGCGCGACCTCGTCTCGCCCACCGGACCCGGTGGCCGGCACGGCAAGCGCACCTCCGGCGGCCGAAGGGTAAACGGCGAGCGACAGCGACGACGCTACGATGAGGTGTGTCGCAGCTGTCGGCTCACCCTTCCCGTCCGTTCGGGCTGCCCGCGGACAGGGACGGCGTCCTGCCCGTCCAGCACCTCGCGCAAGCCATCTCGTCGGACGTCATCAGCGGTGGCGGATTCACGATCCCGCAGGAGAACCTGCAGCCAGCGAGCCTCGACCTGCGGCTGGGCGAGGTCGCCTACCGGATCCGGTGCAGCTTCCTTCCCGACGACCAGTCCGTCGAGCGCAAGCTCGAGGACGTCGTCATCGACGAGCTCAATCTGCATGCAGAAGGCGCCGTGCTCGAGACGAACCGGCCCTATCTCATCCCGCTCAAGGAGCGGCTTGCCCTTCCCGAGAACGTGCGGGGCAGGACCAACCCGAAGAGCTCCACCGGCAGGATCGACGTCTTCACCCGGGTGATCACCGATGACAGCTACCGCTTCGACGAGATCGCGCCGGGATACCACGGGCCGCTGTATCTCGAGGTCGTACCCCTGTCCTTTGCCGTGCGGGTGCGTGAGGATCTGAGTCTCTGCCAGCTCCGGCTATCGGTCGGGCGCTCCCAGCTGGACGACGACGATGTGCGTGTCTTTCACGAGCAACAGCCCCTCTTGTTCAAGGGCGGCGAGGCCGTGGCCCCCAAGCGGCTGGCGTTGGCCAACGGCATGTTCCTGAGCCTCGACCTCCGTGGCGATCCCAGCTCCAGAGTCGGGTACCGGGCGAAGGACAACGCGCCGCTGCTCGATCTGACCCAGGCTGCGCTACGCGAGCCCGGTCGCTACTGGGAGCCCGTGCTCAGCGAGGAGCGAGACCGGATCGTCCTGACCCCACAGAAGTTCTACCTGCTGATGTCGAACGAGGCCGTCTCGATCCCGTCGACGCTGGCGGCGAACATGACGGCATACGACCCCACCAGCGGCGAGCTGCGAACGCATTACGCCGGCTTCTTCGATCCCGGCTTTGGCTACGACCCGCAGGACCGGTTTCACGGGTCGCGGGCAGCCCTCGAGGTACGGGCGCACGACGTCCCGTTCATGATCGAGCATGGCCAACGTGTCTGCAAGCTGACCTTCGAGCGGATGCTGGAAGCACCGACGTTTCTGTACGGCGAGGCGATCGGGTCCTCGTACCAGCGCCAGCACGAGACCCTCGGCAAGTACTTCCTGCGGCCGGGTGTCCCCGCGTCATCGGAGACAGCAGGTGGCCGCGACAGTCGCCCAGAGGGCCGTGACGCCGAGGGCAGCGACCAGCTCGCCCTTCCGATCGAGCGCGACTGACACGCATCGACCGTCCGCACGCGACCCGGTTTTGGAGGCCTGTCAGCAGGGCCTGGAACAGGACTTGAAGGAAGGGCTAGGGATGGTCCGGTCCGAGTACTGATGGTTTGCCTCGAGGCTGACGGACTGGCGGTAGAACCACGAGAAGAAGGCGAGGTGCTGCATGTGATACGTGAACCCACCGAAGCTCGCTGGTGATTAGCTCCGATCCGTGGCGGCCAGCGGAAAGCGCACGCCGGTCAGCTCCTCGGAGACCTCCCAGAGGCGGCGCGCCACGGCGGTGTCCTGTGCGGCCTTGGAGCGTCCTACGAGCTTGGGTGCGCCGCGCTGTTCCATGAACCCGCCGGGACCAGCGAAGCTGTTGCCTGGAACGTCGGCGACGGCCGCGTAGAGGGTCGGCAGCGCACCGCCGTCCTCGTCCTGGGCGATCAGGCGGTTGCCAGCGACGCTGATGAGATCCATCCACCGGCGCTGGCTGTGGAACTGGAGGTTGGTCGCCGCGTAGCCCGGGTGAGCAGCGGTGGCCAGAACCGGGGACCCAGCGGCGCTCAAGCGTCGCTGCAGCTCGGCGGTGAACAGAAGGTTGGCCAGCTTGGACTGCCCATAGGCACGCCACGCGCTGTAGCGCTTCCGCTCCCAGCTCAGATCGTCGAAGTCGATGCTGCCCAGACGGTGACCGGCGGAGGACACGGTCACCACCCGGCTCACGACGTGCGTGAGAAGGAGATTGGTCAGCGCAAAGTGGCCGAGGTGGTTGGTGCCGAACTGCAGCTCGAAACCATCGACGGTACGGGTCGGGGGCGGCGTCATCACGCCGGCGTTGTTGATCAGCAGGTCGATGTCACCTTCCCAACCGGCCGCGAACGCGCGCACCGACGCGAGGCTGGCGAGGTCGAGCTGGCGAACTTCGGTCTCGCCGGGCATCGTTGCCGCCGCGGCCTGGCCCTTCTCGAGGTCGCGAACGGCGAGGACGACGCGAGCATGGGCGCCGGCCAGCGCTCGGGCGGCGGCTCGGCCGATGCCGCTGTTGGCGCCGGTTACGACGACGCTGCGACCGACAAGGTCGGGGATGTCGGTGATGCCGAAGGGGGCCATAGGAGCAATCTAGACGCGTGCAACAATTCCCTGATCACCGGGGGCGTGCGACGAGAGCAGGCACCAAGCTCGGAGTCGACGCCATCTGATGCATCGAGGTCTGTCACCTCCTCGATATGCTTCCCGCTGGTCATTTTCGAGTCCATGGAGGGAGCTCGATGCGGCGGACCGTCGTTCCAATCATCGCTACCGCCCTGGCTCTAGCGGTGTCGGCGTGCTGGAGCAGCAGCTCCGGCTCTTCGTCGACGACGTCTTCGTCCCCATCCTCGACCGCAGGAGGCCGCACGGCGGCGAGCGACAGGGCCCTTGCCCAGCAGATCAACCTCCAGGCCGGCGACTTCCCGAGCGGCTGGCAGTCGCAGGCGTCGAGCTCATCGGGATCGAGCACGGCCGGCACCCGTCAGCTGTTGACCTGCCTCGGCGTGCCTCCGTCGCTGGCCGCGACGACGGTCGAGGTCGACTCGCCCAACTTCAGTCAGTCCCAGTCCCCCGGTGAGTTGGACGCCGGCTCGAACGTGGCGTTTGCACCGACGACCGCTCAGCTGACGCAATCGTTCCAGGCGTTCAGCTCCCCAAAGGCGAACTCGTGTGTACAGAACGTGGTCGCAGCGGAGCTCCAGAGGCAGAAGGTCTCCTCTGCTAGCGCCCTCAACGTCTCCAGCGCGCCGGTAGCCGTCCCGAGTGGCGACCAGGCCTTGGCCTTCACGGCCACCACGTCGGTCTTGTCCCAGGGCCAGACCGTGCCCATCCAGTTCCAGATAACGCTCATCGGCCGGGGCCGCGCCGAGATCTCGATGCTGACCGCCGGAGTGGCTGCAACCTTCCCCCCGAGCCTCCAACAATCACTGCTGTCGGCGCTCACGAACCGCGCCGCTCAGGTCCCCGTCTGAGCCTCCCCGAGAGTCGCGGAGGCGACGCTCGGTGCTCGCGTGGACGTCGTCAACGGTCCAGCTGCTCCGCATCCTCATGCCGCCGACTGGACGGGGCGGCGACACGAGCGCGAGGCATCTCCGCACCGTCGCGAGCGGTCGCAGCCCGGCCGGCTGGCCTCGCCCTCAGAGGTCGTGATCGCCGTGTTCGCCCGCCGGATCGGCTGATGGCGCTCTGGTCGGTCCCCAGGTAGGAGGCGACAACCTGTGGGTGCTCCATCACCTCGGTGGGAGTGCCGCTGGCGATGACCCCGCCCAGCTCCAGGGCGATCACCCGATCAGAGATTGCCGTGATCAGGGGCATGTCGTGCTCGATGACGAGTATCGAGCAGCCCGAACGCTGCTGGACCCGCAGGAGCAGGGGCCCGAGGGCCTCCGTCTCGCGCTGGGCCACCCCTCCCGATGGCTCGTCGAGCAGGACGACGGCGGGGTCCTGGGCCAGGATGCAGGCCAGCTCGACGATCCGCCGGGTGCCCGTGGACAGCTCGCCCACGAGCTTCTCGCGGAAGGATCCGAGGCCCATCGTGGCGACCAGCTCGCCGACCCGGACCCCGGCCTGGGCCTCGGAGTCGGTGGAGGCCGGCAGTTGCAGGGCGGCGGCCACCATGTCGCGTGACGCCAGGTGGCGCTCCAGGGCCACGGCGATCGTCTCGGTCACCGTGAGCGACGGGAACAGGCGCGCCTCTTGGAAGGAGCGGCCGAGGCCCGCGACGGCGCGCAGGTGCGACGGCCAGAAGCCGATGTCCATGCCGCCGAGCAGGATTCGGCCCCGGTCGTGGGCGAGGAAGCCGGAGATGAGGTCGAACAGGGTGGTCTTGCCGGCGCCGTTGTGGCCGATGAGGCCGAGGATCTCGCCTTCCCGCAGGGACAGGTCGATGCCGGCGACGGCCTGGATGCCCCCGAAGTGCTTGGTCACCCCCCGGCACTCGAGCACGGCGGGGGCGTCCTCGCCGGGCGGGACACGGGCTCGGTCGTCGTCGGTGCGTCGCCGACGGCGCGCCGTGGGCGTGATGGCGGGCTTGCCCCCGGTGATGAACACCGACCGGAGGATGTCGGGGCGATCCAGCAGGTCGGCGGCGGGGCCGCGGAAGCGGACCTCGCCCTTCTCGAGGAACACGGCCCGCTCGGCCAGCTCCAGGGCGATGTTGACCGACTGCTCGACCACCACGATGGTCGTCCCCCGGGCATGCAGCTCCCGCACGACGTCGAGCAGCTGGCTCACGACCGTCGGGGCGAGCCCGAGCGACAGCTCGTCGATCATGAGCAACCGGGGCTTGACCATGAACGCCATGGCCAGGGAGAGCATCTGCTGCTCGCCGCCCGAGAGGTCACCGGCCATCTGGCCGATGCGGCCTTCGAGCATCGGGAAGACCGAAAGGGCGTCCTGGCGGGCTGCGGTGGCGGCGGCCCGGTCCTTTCGGATCAACCAGGCGGCCAGGCGGAGGTTCTCGTCGACGCTCAGCGTGGGGAACACGCCCCGACCGCCGGGCATGAGGGCCATTCCCAGGCGGGCGGCGGCATCCGCGGGTGTGTTGGTGATGGCCTGGCCGTCGAGCTCGACCGAGCCAGCCCCCACCTTCACCAGGCCGGCCGCCCCCTTGAGGAGGGTCGACTTGCCCGCCCCGTTGGTGCCGAGCAGGGCGACGATCTCCCCCTCGGCCACCTCGAGGTCGGCGCCGAACAGGATCTGCACCGGGCCGTAGGAGACCTCGACCTGGCGGCAGCGCAGGAGGGGTGGGGGGCCCTCGTCCGCCTCGTCGGGCCGAAGCGTCTCGATGTGAGGATGGCCATCATCTCCAGGCGCCAGCTCCCCGGTGTCGCCCGACAATGGCCCAGAGGCATCGCCCGACGACAGGGCGCCGGCAAGGAGGGCGTCCTCGCGGGGGGCCACCGGTGAGGACTCGGGCGACGACGGGTCCACCAGGCGGTCGGCCACCAGGGTGGGGACCATCAGATCGTGGCTGGCGGCGATGCGGCGGAGGATGCGGTTGCGGATCCGCTGGAGCGCCTCGCCCAGGCCCCCGGGGAGGATGAGGAGGAGCCACAACAGCCCGGCGCCGGTGATGATCAGCTGGTACTGGGGCACGGCGTGCACGGCGATCTCTATGACCGCCACCCCCAGCAGGGCGCCGCTGATCGAGCCCAGGCCGCCGATGACCGCCATCGAGAACAGCAGCAGGCTGATCGAGGGGTCATAGGTGTGGAAGCCGACGCTGCCGAGGGTGCTGGCGTGCAGCCCGCCGGCCACACCGGCGATGGCGCCGGCGAGGACGAAGCCCACCATCTTCACCCGGGTGGTGGGCACGGCCATGGCCGAGGCCGCCCGCTGGTTGTCGCGCGTCGCCAGCAACACCCGGCCGGCCCTGGCCGCTCGCAGGCTCACCACACAGACGATGACCAGCACGAGGACGGCGAGGCAGAAGTAGTACCAGTCGTTGACGTTCTGCAGGTCGAAGCGCCTCCAGAGGAAGGGGCGCACGAAGCTGGAGGGGATGAGCGACTCGAAGTTGGTGGGGTTGAGGAAGAACGAGTCCAGGGCCACGGCGAAGGCGAGCGTGGTGACGGGGAGCAGCAGGCCCCGGATGCGCAGGGCGGGAAGGCCGACCAGCACGGCCAGCGCCGCCCCCGAGGCGCCGGCGGCAACCAGGCACAAGAAGAAGTCGACGTTCCAGTGCGAGACCAGGTCGCCGGTCACCACGCCGCCGATCCCGGCGAAGGCGAACTGGCCCAGGCTGATGTTGCCGGCCCAGCCCGACAGCACCACCAGGGAGATGGCGACGATGCCGTAGATGACGGCGATGGTGAACTCGTTGACGGTCCCCGGCCCGAAGGCGAACGGCACCAGCAGCAGGGCGCCGGCGACCACAGCGCCCACCAGCGCCCGCCCCGCCACCACCTCGGGGAGACGGCGCAGGGCCTCGGGGATGGGCCGCATGATCCCCGTGGCGACCCAGGAGCCCTCGGTGTCCTCGGCCCGGCTCGAGCGGGACCGCTGGATGAGGAGCGCGGCGAGGATCACCACGAGGAAGGCGACGTCGCTGGCCGCCTGCTTGGTGATGTTGAACCGGGTGATCGAGTCGATGATCCCGAGGCCGACGCCGGCCCCGAAGGCGATTGGCAGCGACTCCATGCGGGCCACCACCGCCGCGGCCAGGGCGGGCAGGAGCAGGGTCGGTCCCGCCGCTGCCGACAGCGTCACCCCCTGGGAGGGCCCGTTGACCATGACGGTGAGGGCGGCCAGCACCCCGGCGACGACCCACACCAGGGTCGACAGTCGTCGCACGGGGATGCCGAGCAACAGGGCCCGCTCGGAGTTGTCGGGCACCGCCCGCACGGCCACCCCGGCGTCGGTGCGCAGCAGGAACCAGCCGAGGCCGGCCAGGACCACGGGCACCACGGCGATGACCAGGGCGTCGTCGCCGGTGAAGATGACCGGGTGGATGCGGACGTGGGCACCCGACAGCGGAGTCGAGAACCCCCCCACCAGGGAGGGACCGTGCAGCCATCCGGGGAGCAGGAGCTGGATCCCACCCAGGATCTGGGCCAGGCCGATGGTGGCCACGGTGAGCACAAGGCGGGGGGCGTTGAAGAAGCGCCGGACCACGAGGATCTCCACCGCGGCCCCGACCACCCCGCCGACGACCAGCCCGGCGAGGAGGCAGACGAACCAGTTCACGTGGGCGCCCAGGTCGAGCATGATGGCGAAGGTCCCCGCCACACCCCCCATGGCCCCGTAGGCGAAGTTGATGATGCGGCTGGAGCGGTAGGTCAGCACCAACCCCAGGGCCAGCAGGCCGTTGACGGCGCCGAGCTCGGCTCCTTGGAGGAGGACCCCGGGCGGGGCCACGTGGGGCAGTCTCTGGGAGACCAGCACCACGATCATCAGCGCCGGCAGGCCGAGCAGGGCGGCGCGCTCGGTGGCGCGACAGGGCCGGGATCGTCGGCGCGTTCATCGGCCCGCCCCTCAGTGTCCGAACACGTGGGGGGGCCCGGTCGGGTACTGGCCCGAGCGGTAGCGGGGGCTGGCCACGACGTAGGCGCCCTTCTTGGAGTTGTAGGTCGAGATCTTGGAGGGGTCCCAGTAGATGACCTGGGAGTCGATCTGGGGGGTGAAGTGGCCCTGGGGCATGAGCCAGGTCCCGAACTCGGCGTTGGGCGCACCGGGGATGCTGCCCGGATAGGCCCACATGCCCTGCTCGAAGCTCTGGGGGCTGAGGTTGGGCCCCGCCATCTGGATGCCGAGGGCCAGCATGTACATCTGGGCGTAGATGAGGTCCACGGCGTTGGCGGGCTCGTCGGGTCGCACCGCCTTGTAGGCGTTGTAGCCGAGGGTGGCCTGCTTGGGCAGGGTGGCCCCGGCGTAGCTGACCCCAAAGGCGTGGGACCACTGGCTCTGGTCGAACAGCTGGCCCACGATGTCGGTGTCGGTGAGGGCCACGCCGGCGACGACCCACTCGGGGTTGTAGCCCTGCTCGCGGGCCCGGGAGGTGAGGTAGACCGGGAACACCGGATCGCAGCCGCAGACGATGGTGGTGATCCCGTCGTTGGACAGCTTGGAGATCACCGAGGCGGCCTGGTTCGACAGGGTCGACAGGTTGAGCTGGTACTGGATGTCGTCAGAGACCGGGGTGTTGTGCTGGGCGCCGATCTTGACCGCCTCGTTGGCGCAGTCCTGGTACCAGGGGTTGTCGGGAGCGATGATGGCGTACTTGCGGGGCTTGCCCTGCAGGCCCTGGCCGGCGAAGGTGGCGGGCTGGCCGGCCAGCTCCTTGTCGACGAACTCGGTGGTGGTGTCGACCACGTCGTTGCACTCGGTGAGGATGCTCCAGGCGTAGGGGGACCGCTGGGCCATCCACTGCTGGGACAGGTAGGGCACGCCCAGGGCGATGACGTGCTGTTTGGCCAGGGCGTCGGCGTAGGGCTCGGTGGTGCCGTTGAGCTCGGCGAAGGAGTGCATCTGCTGGCCCACGGTGATGGCATCGGCGTTGGCCTTGTCCTGGCCCTGGCCCAACAGCTCGTTGGTCTGGCTCCCCTGTCCGTTGTAGGCGCTGACCTTGATCTTGCGCCCGTAGAACTGGAAGTGGGTGTTGAAGTAGTCGACCAGGCCCTGGACCGTCCGCTGGATGTCCTGGGGGGAGTCGGTGAGCTGGGCCCCACCGACGCTGGCCAGCGCCTGCTGGAAGCCGGGGTCGCTGGTGACCCGGTAGGCGACGTTGATGGTGTCGCCGGTGACCCCCGTCGAGGTGGCGCCGCCGTTGGGGCCCGAGAACTGGATGCAGGGCGGGGCGTAGGGGTCGCCTTGGACCTGGCGACCCGGACAGGGGGTGCTGTGGCCCGAGGCCGACCCCCCGCCGGTTCCCCCGCCACCGGCCGACCCGCCGGCGGCCGGACCTGGGCCCACCGCCGAGCCCGCCGAGCCTCCCGCGGCCCCAGCCAGGGTCCCCGACCCGCCGCCGCCGGCGCTTCCCGCCGACAGCCCGCCCGAGGTCGACCCCGAGCCGGCCAGCTGGTGGGCGGTGGGCACCATCGTGGCCATGGCCACGAAGGCCACGAGCAGGGCCACCAGCGGCCCGTAGCCCTTGAGCAGGCGGCTGTCGGCGCCCGAGAAGGGCATGCGGATCTTGGCCGCCGTGGGCCGGGGCTCAACCGGTTGGGCCACCCGAACCCCCAGGGTCGAAGAGCCGGGCGCGCCGGGCCCGGGTGTAGTCCAGGCCGGCCAACACCAGCACCAGGGCCAGGGCCCCCAGGCCGACCGGCACGGCGGCGCCGACGCCGGGGTGGCTGGAGGCGTTCTCGACCGCCCCGAGCGGGGTGCCGGCCCCACCCGCTGGGCCGGCGCGCCCCGGCGAGGCGCCTGGGCTCGGCGCCGTCGACCCGGCCAGGGCCGTCCCCGGCGATGCGCCGCCCACCGCGCCGCCCACCCCGGGGGCTCCCGCGCCACCGCCGCCGGCGCCTGCATCGGGGCCGCCGGCGCCGAGCGAGCTGGCGCCGAGGTCGACGGCGAAGGGGTTGGCGTAGGCGGTGCCGTTGGTGAGCGACGTCGCTCCCCCCAGGTTGACGTCGAGGCCACCGCCGCCGGCGAGGGGGCCGACGGCGATGTCGCCCAGCAGGAGGGGGATGGCGATCCGACAGTCGATCTGCAACAGGGCCTTGGTGATGGCGTCACGAACGGGCTGGACGGCGGCGAGGCCGGGTCCCAGCACCTGCTGGCCCAGGGCGGAGGCGTCGATGCCGATCGACAGGGGGCTCTCGACCAGGCTCCCGTCGCTCTGGTTCGTCGCGCTCGACGGCGTGATGTGGAACCCGGTGGGTGCCAGCACCGTGTTCACCTGGGCGAGGGTGGCCGGGAGCTGGTCGGGGGCCACCGGCATGGCCCTGCCCTGCAGGGTCAGGGACCCGACACTGAAGCTGCCCTGCTGGGTGGCCCCGTCGCCGGTGCGCTGGGTGCTGTGCCACTGCAGGCCGTCCAGGGTCACCTGGCCTGCGAGCAGCGAGACCTGGGCGATCTCCGAGGACGCCGTTGCCTCCCGGGTCTTGTTGGCGATCGTCTGGGCCGCCGCCGTCGAGGTCCCGCCGGAGACCTCGATGACCCCGGGAACCTCCAGGCCCGTCAGCGTCGTGGTGGCCGAGCCCGACGGTGTGGTCCTCGCCGACGCGTTCTCGGTGCCCACACCGGCGCCGTTGGCGCCCTGGACGGCCCTGGACTGGGAGGCGTCGCCGTTGTTGGACTCGGCCACCGCGGGCTGGGGCAGCTGGGACTGCTGTACCGGAGCCGGAGCCCCGTTGCACTGCTGGGTGGTCAACGAAAGCCCGATGGCCCCGGGATCGACGGTCTGGGACTGGGCCTGTCCCTCGGTGCTCTGATAGCCGGCCAGCGCCTCGGCCAGCGTCACGTTGTAGCTGAGCCCGCCCGTGCTCGGCGCCAGCTGGATGGCCTGGGAGGTGGCGTTGGCGGTCCCGACCACGAACCCCGGCGCGCTCTGGGCCCCGGCACCATGCACCGGCCAGCCGACGACCTGGGCGATCACCACCCCACCGGCGCCGAGGGCCCCGACGAGGGTCCTGCGGTAGGACCGCACCCGGCGCAGTGACGTCATCGGGCCGCTTTCGGCACGGTCACTCGAGCAAGCGCCGCTCCCGGACGTTTCGTCATTCAGGCTCGTCGGGTCGACAATCCCCAGCACCCACGGCGGCGCAATGTAACGTTTGTTCCTTTTCGGTGTCAAACGCCGGAAAGGACCGGATTCTCGCTGGCGGCTACTCCGCCTCACCCGCCGTCAGGGAGCGCGCCGTTTCGTAGCGTTCTTCGCCGGGGAGCGGCCCGATCTCGGGGCACGGACGGAGTCCACGACCCGTGCGATCAACGCCGCCCATTCGCCGTGGTCGGGCTGCGGCATCCGCAGCGCCGAGGTCAGCACAGAGCCGAGAGACAGCATCGTCGCAAACCTGGCCGATGCGACCGCAGACACACTGGCATCGATGGCACCGGCCCGCTGACCGTCCCGCACCAGGTCGGCGAACTCCTTCTCGCTCGTGAGGAGCCATTTCTGGACAAGACGAGCCATCTCGGGGTCGCGGTTCGAGGCCACGATGACCTCCAGCAGCATCGCGACATCGCCGGGGGGGACGCTGGTCGAAGCTGGCGCCGGCAGTCGTGACGAAGTCGGCCACGTCGCCCGTACCGGTGATCCTCAGCAACTGCTCGAAGTGCTCGCGGCCGTGGGCTTCGAGCACAGCCGCGAACAGCTCTGCCTTGGAGCTGTAGTGGGCGTAGATGGCGCCGCTGCTGAGGCCGGCCTCGTCGGTGATGTCAGCGATGCTCGCACCGTCGTAGCCCTTGCGAGCGAACACCACGGCCGCGGCCTTCAATAGCTCGGAGCGGGTCTGGTCGGCCGTCACTCCGGCTTTTCGCCCCATGGTTCCCTTTCAGCGTCGGCTCGAGTCCTCGGAGTGACGCGGCCCGCACCGGTATGGGCCGAGACCCTTGGTTCCGCGGTGGAGGTGGCGATCATCGTGGCGGCCTCATCAGGCGTTGCGTGGTAACGAGGTGAACGGTGTCCCTGGGTCGTGCCCTGGCTCCTTCGGCAGACCCAGCACACGCTCGCCGAGGATGTTCCGTTGGATCTGGTCGGTACCGCCGTAGATTGGCGGCGCTTGCGCGTAGAGGGCCGTCAAGGTCACCAAACCGAGCAACGGGTTACCGGTCGCCTTGTCCAGCTCGGCCTTCTGGGCGTCGTCATAGGCATGCAGCATCCCGTACGGGCCGAGGATCTGCAGGCCGAGGTCGCGCTCGAAGTCGCACGATGTCACTCATCGCCAGCTTCGAGATGTTCGCCATGCCGGGGATGTCGCCGCCGGTGGCGCGCACCGCCTTCAAGCGATCACCGTTCAGCCGCCCCAGCTCGTCCATGATGTGCAGCTGCGCGAGCCGCTGGCGGAGGGCGGGGTCGCTGGTCCGGCCGAGCCCGCGAGCGATGTCGACGAGCAACCGTGTGGCGGACGGCCCGCGTCGGCCTCGCTTGTCGTTCGACCTGGTTGGCGTCGTGAAGTCGCCCGCTCTTCGGCGCAGATGGCCGGCGATCTGTCCCGGCACCGCGTCGCTTGCGGCAAGGCCGCCACCAGCGCCGAGGCCGGCCCGCTCGTTGGCGAGCGTCGTGTTCGCCACAGCCCAGCCGTGGTTCGCCGCGCCGATGACGGCAGCGGCTGGCACCCGTGCCTCAGAAAGGAACACCTCGTTGAATACGGCGTGCCCGGTCATCTCCCGCAACGGCCGAATCTCCACGCCGGGCTGGCGCATGTCGACGGCGAACCAGGTGATGCCCTGGTGCTTCGGGGCGTTCGGATCGCTCCGGGCCAGAAGCATGCCGAGGTCCGCGAGCTGGCCCCCGGACGTCCACACCTTCTGGCCGGTGACGACCCACTCGTCGCCATCGCGCTCGGCCCGAGTCGTCAGCCCCGCCAAGTCTGAACCGGCACCGGGCTCGCTGAAGAGCTGGCACCAGGCCTTCTGGCCGGTGACGATGTCCCCGACGTAGGAGTCGATCTGCTCCCGTGTCCCGTGCGTGGCGATGGTCGGTGCCGCCAGGAGCAACCCGAGCCCGGCGGGCGGGCCTACCGCGCCGGCGGCAGCGATCTCCTGCTGGACCCGGACAGCGTCGCTGCGCGAGAGGCCGCGGCCGAACGACCCCACTGGCAGCGTCGGTGCCGACCACCCACTCTGGCCCAGGCGTTCCCACCACTCGCCGAGGGTGAGGTCCGGTTCCCAATTTTGGGCCAGCCAGTCCCGGACCTCCTCGAGGAGATTGTCGCCGTCCCGGTGGGTGGAAGGGCTCCTCGTCACGGTCATGCCGAGGAAATGTAATGGTCACTCGTTTTCTTGTCCAGCGAGCAGAACAGGATGCGACAGCGGTCGCCTGGTCGGGCCGCGAGCGGAGATGAGTGCTCCTAGAGCTCAGAGGGTCCGGCAACTTCGCGCGAGTCTTTGTACCTGCTCCCCGGACTCGTGGCGCGAGGGACCCCCGCCTACATCTGCCGGGCTCCGGTCTCTATGGCGTCTCGGATGCGAGCGTAGGTGCCGCAACGGCAGATATTGCGAATCTCGTCCAGATCGCCATCGCCGATCTCGTGGCCTTCGGCGCGCGCCTGATTGACCTTCGCCACGGCCGCCATGATCTGCCCCGGTTGGCAGTACCCACACTGCGGCACGTCCAGCTCGAGCCAAGCCTCCTGCATGGGGTGAAGCGGCTTGCCGACCGTTGCCGGCAGTCCTTCGATCGTCGTGATCTCGTCCGTGGACTTGATGTCGGCCACCGGCACCGAGCAGGGGCTGAACGCCTCGCCGTTGATGAAGCTGGTACACGCCTTGCACACGTCCAGACCGCAGCCGTACTTGGGGCCGTGCACACCCAGGACATCGCGTAACACCCACAGGAGCCGCAGATCGTCAGGGACGTCGACCGTCACCTGTGTGCCGTTGAGCTTGAACGTGTGGTTCGGCATCGGTCCCCTAGTAGGCGCTCTGCAAGCCGTCCGTCGGCGATTGCGGTATCGGTGGGACGGTCGGCAGGGGATCAAACCCGAGCGGACTGTCGTGGTTGACCGGGAAGCTGGTAGGCATCGTCCCCGTCGCTCGGCCGTAAGCGCAGGCCACGGCGGCGAAGGAGGCCGCCACGGCGAACTCTCCCGCCCCACCTGGGGTATCACTGGTGGGCGGCATCACGATGACCTCCACCTCGGGGGGCACGTTCCATTCTCGGGTGTAGTAGTAGTTGTCCCAGCTTCCCTCCAGGAAGTAACCGTCCTTCAGGTGCAGACTGGATGTGAGCGCCATGGCGATGCCGTCCATGATCCCCCCCTCCATCTGGGCTACGAGCCCACACGGGTTGACGGCCAGGCCTACGTCCACGGCGAACACCACCTTGGTGACCCGCGCTCCGCTGTAGCCGTTGGGGATCTGGCGCTTGACCGTCTGCGGGCGAACGTCGATCTCGACCAACGCCGCAGTGACACCGTGGTACTCGGCGTGGAAGGCGATGCCCTGGGCGGTGCCCGTCGGCATGGCCTTACCCCAGCTGCCGGCCTGGGCGACCTTGTCCAGGACCGCCCTCGATCGGTCGTTCTTGAGGAACTGGCGACGGAACCGGTACGGATCCTCGTGCATCCTGGCCGCCAGCTGGTCGACGACCAGCTCGAGTGCTGCGCAGACGTTGGGCGAGTAGACGTTGCGCATGCCGCCCGTGTTGAAGCCCATGTCGACCTCGTTGAGCAGCTGGGTCGTGGCACCGAAGTTGTAGGGAATCGACTGGCTCAGCTCGAAATACGTCTCCGAGTAGCCGAGGTCCCCGTCGGGCAGCTTTGCCGCCATGGCGGTGATGATCTCCCCCACGCCGTGGCTGAAGTCCGTCGACACGCTCGTGTGCCGCTGTTCGTAGCTGACCACATTGCCCGCGGCGTAGGCGGCCCGCACTCTGGCGATCGACATTGGATGGGTTCGCCCCTGGCGGAACTCGTCGGTGCGGTGCCACATCAGCTTGACCGGCTTGCCCATGGCCCGCGAGGCTTCGGCCGCCTCCAGGGCGGCGTCGTAGAAGAGCTTGCGACCGAACGCCCCGCCTCCCTCGGCCACGTGCACCGTCACCGCGTTCTGCGGCAGTCCGAGCCTCTTGGCGATCGCCTGCTGGGTGACGATCGGCGACTGCAGGCCGGACCAGATCTCGGCTCGGTCGGGCCGGACGTCGGCGACCGCGCAATTGGGCTCCAGGGCGCTGTTGCTGGCGAAGTAGAAGGTGAACTCGCCCTCCACCGTTTGCGTCAACGGGCCGAGTGACGGCACCGCCAGCGGGATCTCCGCCCGTTTCAGCTCCTGGAGAACCGTGCCGTCCGACTTCCCGTCCTCAGAACCCGAACCCCAAGTGACCTCCAGGGCGCGAACGGCGTCTATGCATTGACCGAACGTCGCTCCTCGGACCGCCACGCCCGTCGAGATGACGGCAACGTCGGAGATGCCGGGCATCGCCTGGACCGTGGCCAAGTTCTGCACCGATCGCACCGTGCCGTTGATCGTCGGCGGCCGGCAGACCATCGCCGGCATCGCGCCCGGAACGTCGAGGTCCATGGCGAACTTCTTGCGGCCGGTCACGATGTCATGCGCATCGACCCGGCTCTGCGGCGTGCCGATAACCCTGAACTCCGACGGTGGCTTCAGCGAGACCGACACCTGCCGGGTCTGACTCGCGGCGGCCTTCTCCGCCAGCGAGCCGTAGGTCACGGTCCTCCCGTCCGGCGCCGTGACGGCGCCGTCCCGGGCCTTCAACGTGGACGCCGGCACACCGAGCTGGCCGGCTGCGGCCTGGATCAACTGCCCCTTGGCGATGGCCGCCGCCGTCCTAACCGGCATGTAGGTCGAGATCGTGGTGTTCGAGCCGCCGGTCAGCTGGTTGAACAACAGCTCGGGCCGGGCGTCGGCCAGGGTGACCAGGACCTTCTCCACCGGCAGCTCCATCTCCTCGGCGATGAGCATCGCTGTCGAGGTGGTGATGCCCTGGCCGACCTCGGCGCGGGGAAGTGCGAACGACGCTGTGCCATCCCTGTTGACCTGGACCGTGATCAGGCTCGACGTCGGCATCGCAGCCTCCGTCAACAGGTCGTTCAGGTCGTAGAGGTCGACGGGCTCGGGCGGCGAGGGCACCGCCGCGCTGGCCCCCCGCGGCGCCGTGACCCCGTCACCGAGCTGGGCGGCCACCACCAACGTCGGCGCGGCGAGCAGGTACCCAAGGAAACGCCGGCGCCCGAACGCCTCGTGTGATCCGGATGCCCGTCGATCAGTGCTCGCCATCGGCCCCAGCTCCGTCTCAGTCTTCCTCAGCCCACGGTGCCGGGCGATCGTAGCCGGCACCAACGCCGAGGCGCCATGAACGGCCTTCCTGCCTTCGCGACAAAGCTTCTCTGAGCTGCACCGATGGGCACCGGGGTGCCGACGGGTCTGACCCGCCTGCGGCACGCTGCGAGAAAGACGACGACTAGTTGTCGACGCTCCTTGGTGATAGAACCGAGCGGATGTTGCTTGTCATCGGATGGGTGGGATGACCTTCGACCTCGGCCTGGATCCGAAGCTGGCCGGACTCGATCCGGGCCGCCTGACGCGGATTGACGAGCACCTTCAGCGGCAGTACGTCGACCGCGGACGGATCGCCGGGTGCCAGATCCTCGTGGCCCGTCATGGCCACGTCGCGCTACGCAGCAGGCTCGGGCTCATGGACCTCGAGCGGAGCACGCCCGTCGCCGACGACGCCATCTGGCGGTGGTACTCGATGACCAAGCCTGTCACCGGGGTCGCCCTGTTGACGCTGTACGAGCAGGCCCGCTGCAAGCTGACGGACCCGATCCACCGGTACCTGCCGGAGTGGCGGGACGTGCAGGTCCGAGTCAAGCACTCCGACGGCCGGCGTGAGGTCGTGGCTCCCGAGCGGCCGATCACCATCCGCGACGCGATGCTGCACATGACGGGCATCGGATTCGGGCCAGCGCGTGCACGGCTCGACCTCGACAGGCTGGTCGAGGGGGACGGCGCCCGCTCGCTCGACCCCGGCATGACGCTGGCCGACCTCAGCGTCATGCTCGCCCAGGAACCCCTGCGCTTCCACCCGGGCCGGCACTGGCTGTACTCCTGGTCCACGGACATCTGTGCCCGCCTCGTCGAGGTGATCTCGGGCGAGCGCTTCGGCGACTACCTCCGTTCCACGATCTTCGGGCCGCTCGGCATGGTCGACGCCGGGTTCTCGGTTCCCGACGCCAAAGCACACCGCGTCGCCGCGCTCTATGGACGGCGCGCGGACAAGACGTTGCGGCTGGTGGACGACCCCGGCACGGGACGGCTCCGTCGTGAGCCGGCACTGCAATCCGGAGGCGGCGGCCTCGTCGGCACGCTCGATGACTACGCCCGCTTCTGCCAGATGCTGCTCAACGGCGGCGAGCTCGACGGCCGCCGCGTCCTGGCCCGACCCACAGTCGAGCTCATGCGGACGAATCACCTAGCCGACGACGCCGAGCTGCGCGATGTTGCACTGCCCGGGAGTTACGGCGAGGTCGGGTTCGATGGCGCTGGGTTCGGGCTCACGGTGGCGGTCGGGCTCGGACCGGCGCGCTCGGGCGGTGTCGGACCAGCAGGCGACTTCATGTGGGGCGGCGCAGCCTCCACGATCTTCTGGGTCGACCCGACCGAGGACCTCTTCGTGGTCTTCATGACCCAGCTTCTCCCGTCAGGAACCTTCGACTTCCGCAGCCAGCTCCGCGCTTTGACCTACGCGTCCGTCGCCGACTGAAGCTCGCTCTCACGACCTCTCACCCAGCCGAGCCGTAGCGGAGTCGATCGACAGCTGAAGGCGTTCTCGTCGCCGCACCGCTATGTTCGGCCGTCCGAGTTGGACCTGATGGCGCGACACGCGGGTCTGACGCTTTGCGAGCGGTGGAGCGACTGGCACCGAGCGCCCTTCACGAGCGAGAGCCGCAACCACATCTCCGTCTGGATCAAGGCGATCTAGAGCGACTTCGCCCCGGCCTCCGGGAACGGCGACCGAGTCGGCGATCTGCCGGGACTCCGATCGCTCCGAGCTGTCTCCCGGTACGCCCGGCGACACGAGCCCGTGCCCCTGTGGCACCCGAACGCTGGAGCAGCGACCGTGTTGGCGTGTTGACGTTGCTTGAACCAGAGTGGCGGAATGCGCTCTAGGGATGTGCCGGCCAGCGCTGCGTGGCGACACCACACCGCACGGGAAGGCTTCGAGTCAACGTTTTTTCGTGGCGGACACCCCGGGTGGCGAATAGACGGATATACCGCGGCCGTCGAGGACGGCCAGGCATGGGCCGTCCGTTACAGCCTCGTCCTCGAGGACCGCTGGACCACCAGAACGGCGCGCGTCTGGGGATCGGCTGCAACTGGAGACTTCGAAGTGCGGCTCGAGGCCGATGGCGCTGGCCACTGGGAGGCCGACGGCGTATCTGTCCCCGAGCTCGATGGCTGCCTCGACGTCGATCTCGAGTCATCGGCGTGCACGAATACCCTTCCCGTGCATCGTCTCGGGTTGCGTGTGGGACAGTCCGCCAGCGTGCCGGCGGTCTACCTGCGGGCGCTCGGCTTGCAGATCGAGAGGCTCGAGCAACACTACCTGCGGGTCGACGACGATGTTGACGGTCAGCGCTACGAGTACCGCTGTCCCGCACTGGGTTTCGAGAGTCAGCTCGTGTACGACGCTTCCGGATTAGTTCTGGACTATCCGGGCCTCGCGACAAGAGCGCATTGACGGCATCCACACGTCATCATCGGCTAGTGGACGGTCGACAGGCCCTCCGACGGTCTCCACCCGGCTCACCGGGCGCGAAGCTCGGTCTTCAGGATCTTGCCCGTCGGCCCGATCGGAAACTCCTCCACGATGCGGATCTCACGGGGGTACTTGTAGGCCGCGAGGCGCTCCTTCGTGTAGGCGATCAGCTCGTCGTCGTTCGCCGTCGAGCCCGCCTTGAGGATGACCACCGCCACGACCTCCTCACCCAGCTTCTCGTCGCGCTTGCCAATCACGGCAGCGTCAGCGACAGCGGGGTGGGTGTGCAGGACCTCCTCCACTTCTCTGGGATAGACGTTGTAACCGCCCCTGATGACCATGTCCTTCTTGCGGTCGACGACGAACAGGTAGCCATCCTCGTCTGCATAGGCGAGGTCGCCGGTGTGGAACCACCCGCCACGAAACGCCTCGGCGGTCGCCTCGGAGTTCTTGTAGTAGCCCTTCATGACGTTATGGCCGCGAATGACGATCTCACCGACGTTCTCCTCTCCGGGCGGGAGGGCCTTGTCGTCGTTGTCTACGACCTGGACCTCGACACCCCAGATGGGCTTGCCGATCGAGAGCACCTTTCGCTGCTCGGCGCTGATGTTGAATGTCGTGGTGCTCGCCGTCTCGGACAGCCCGTAGCCCTCGAGGATGACGACACCAGGGAACTTCTCCTCGAAGCCTCGGATGACGTCCCCGGGGATCGCGGCTCCGCCCGAGACCCCCACCCGCAGCGCAGACAGGTCATGCCCTGAGGTGTCGGCATGCAGGAGGGCCTGGTACATGGTCGGCACCCCAGAGAACACCGTGACCCGATGCTTCTCCATGGCGTCGAGGACCGGCTCCAGCTCGAAGCGAGGGACGAGCACGATCGTGCCCTCGTAGCGGATGCTCACGTTGAGCACGCTGGACAGCCCGAAAACGTGAAAGAGAGGCAGGACCGCCAGCCCGACGTCGTCGTCTTGGAAACCGAACAGCTCCCCCGAGACGGTGCAGTTCATGTAGAGCTGGAAGTGGCTGAGCTCGGCGCCCTTGGGCTTTCCGGTGGTGCCGCTGGTGTACAGCAGCACGGCGGTGTCGTCGGCGTTGGTGGGCGCGATCTCGTCCGTCTGTTCGGCGAAGTAGAGCTCGTCGAAGTTCCTGGTGTTCTCCGGACGCCCTTCGCTTCCGGGCAGGTTCACGACGTAGGTCGACACACCTTCGACTTGGGCTGCGCCTCTGACCGCCTCGTCGGTGAAGGACTCGAAGGTGACCAGGAGCTTGGAGTCAGAGTTCTCGAGGTGGTAGGCGATCTCGCCGGCCTTCAGCAACGGATTGATCGGGACCATGACCAGCCCTGCCTTGAGGATCCCGAAGTAGGTGAAGAGGAACTGGGGCAGGTTGGGCAGCTGGACGGCGACCTTGTCGCCGGGCTGCAGCCCGCTCCCGAGCAGGCTCGTCGCCACCCGTCCCGAGATCTCGTCGACCTGCGCATAAGTGAACGCCAGGTCGCCGATGTGGCACAGCGGCTTGTCCGGCCGCGCCTTGCGCGCCTCGCGCAGCATCGTCGCCAAGTTGAAGCTCACGTCGTCCCCCCCGGGCGTGAGGTTACCGGCCAGTCGCCGGGCAGCCTCGGACCACGTCGTCGTATCGTGTCGCCAACATAGAGCCGGTCGACACCCTGGTCAACGGGCGGACGAATGGACTTCGCACTGAGCTCGGGGCAGCCGGTCGTCGCCACATATCGCCCCCGAGGTAACAAACTGCGCGGCGCCTGCCCCTCACCTGAGCGGCAGGAAGAGGGGGCGTGCAAGCCTCTGGAGTTCGAAGGGGCGCCAGGTCCCCTCAGCTTGGGCGAGGCGGTCGGCTATGACCCAGAGGGCTGCCGGGTTGTGACCGAGGCCGCTGTGACTACCGGCTACCTCCACGCTCTCACTGGTGTCGGATGAGACTTCGAGACACGCTCGCCACGGGACCACCCCGTCGCTGCGGGTGAAGATGGCTGTAGCAGGCACCGGCAACGGTCCACGCTCCTCCTCACGCTGGCGTGGACCTGGGTAGCGCTCGCTCGACCCACCCCGCACCGCGTTCATGACCAGGCTCGCATTGCTCTTTCGTCGGTCCCGAAGGCGCAATGGACTGCCCAGCGTGATGACCTGCCGTACCGCCGAGGGCGCCGCCCGAGCGATCTCCCGAGCGTAGATGCCTCCGAGACTCCAGCCCACAATGCTCATCGGGCGCCGATGGTGCTCGGCCAGCTGGCGAACCCTGCTCCGGAGCCCTTCGATCGTCGCTGAGTTCGGCCCGAGGTTCCGTCCCAACCGCCAGGCGTGGACGTGATATCCCCGACTCCTGAGAAATCGACGGAGAATCCGGGTCGATACGTCGGAGGCGGTGAAACCGGGAAGCACGAGCACCGGATGGCCATCACCGTGTGGTGCCAACCTCAGCAAAGGCCACGCGGGTCCGAGCGATGCAGCATCCACACTGGCTCGAGGGATCTCGAGCGCGAACAGCACGGGCGACGGCCGTTGGTAGGCCTCACGCGCTGCCATACCAACCACGGTAGTCGTGGCCCCCGCGCCCTCGGCCCCATGGCGCAGCTCCAGCCCCGGGCTTCGAGCGCCGCCGGCATGAGGATGGGGCCCGAGCCGGATGCAGACATCATTCGACGCCCTCGCGAGGATCGCTGTTCGCGGTTAGGCCCGGGGCGTATCATGCGAGACCGTCGGCGGAGAGTGGGCCTGGGGCGGGGAGCGCAGGCTGGCAGAAGGGGAGCGGATGAAGGCACCGACGGTCATCGTCCTCGGTGGGGGCGTCGGTGGGATGACCGCCGCCCACGAGCTAGCACAGCGAGGGTTCAGGGTCACGGTCTACGAGCTGCGGGAAGTCCCCGGCGGCAAGGCCCGCAGCATCCCGGTTCGTGGCTCTGGCGTGGGTGGCCGGGCGGACCTGCCCGGCGAGCACGGGTTCCGGTTCTTCCCCGGCTTCTACCAGCATCTCCCGGACACAATGGCGCGGATCCCGTACCAGGGCCAGGCCGGAGGGGTCTTCGACAACCTGGAGCCCACCACCCGGGCAGCCTTTGTGCGCGAGGGACAACTACCAATCGTCATCCCCGAGGTGTTCCCCCGTTCGGTACGTGAAGTGTTCGGGACCATCGCCCTCGCCCTCGGAGACCGCACGGGCCTGTCGTGGAGCGATATCGCCTATTTCGTCAGTCGAATCGCTCTCCTCCTCAGCAGTTGCGAGCAGCGGAGGTTCGGCGAGTGGGAGAACGTCGACTGGTGGGATTTCATCGACGCCGGAGGGCGTTGCTCGGCCTACCAGAGCCTCCTGGCCGACGGGATGACCCGGCGGCTGGTGGGCGCTCAGGCCAACCAGGCGAGCACCCGCTCGATCGGCTACGTCATGATCGCGCTGATGCAGAGCGTCATGGTCCCGGGCGGCGAGCTGGATCGGGTGCTCAACGGGCCGACCAGTGAGGTGTGGATCTCGCCCTGGCTGGACCACCTCCGCAGTCTGGGGGTCGATTACCACTTGAGCGCAGCGGTGTGCGCCATCAACTGCCGGGAGAAGCGGATCACCGGTGTGGACATCTCCGAGGCCGGGCGCAAGACAAACGAAACCGCCGATTACTACGTGTCCGCTCTTCCAGTGGAGATCATGCGTGACCTGGTCACTCCGGAGATGGCCTCAGCTGAGCCCGCCCTGGGCGAGATCCATCGGCTGAACCTCGTCTGGATGAACGGGATGCAGTTCTATCTGGCCAATGACGTCCCGATCGTGCACGGCCATGTGACCTACAACGACGCGCCCTTCGCCCTCACCTCGATCTCCCAGCGCCAATTCTGGCACGATGTCGACTTCGCTCAGCTCGGGGACGGCCGGGTGAAGGGCATCCTGTCGGTCGACATCTCGGACTGGGACACGCCCGGCATTCTCTACGGTAGGCCGGCCAACCAGCTGACCCCCGAGGAGATCAAGGACGAGGTCTGGGCGCAGATGAAGGCCCACCTCAATCAGTACGGGCAGGTGCGCCTGAAGGACAGTGATCTGCTCACTTGGTTCTTGGATCCCGACATCCTGGGTCCCAATCGTGGGGTCAAGGACGTCAACTTGGAACCAACCCTCGTGAACACGGCGGGCTCGTGGGCCTGGCGTCCTGAGGCCGTGACTGGTATTGACAACCTGTTCCTGGCCTCCGATTACGTCCGTAGCAACACGGACCTGGCCTCCATGGAAGGCGCCAACGAGGCGGCCCGCCGGGCCGTGAACGGGATCATCGGTCGCTCGGGGTTCGGAGGAAACGAATGTCGAATTTGGCAGCTGCCGGGGCTACCTGGCTTCGGTCCGCTGAGGGCTGTCGACGAGCTGCGCCTCCGGCTGGGACTCAGGAACTTGCGCCCCTAGGGTCGAGGCTCGTCGATCACCGTAGCTACTCGATCCTCTCTTCCATGGCCCCCTCGTCGCCTTGACGACCCGCCCTGTGTCTGGAGGGCTCCGGGCCCCCCTGCACGACGAAGTGTGCCTGAGAATGGGCTCCCGGACGGGGTAACGGAAAGGGCGAGAAGCTCCGGAGCGTCTCGGGAGACATTTGTTGGGCCAAAAGTCGGGCCAGAGGCCCGTCGTCGACCGGAATCCCACGATGCAATCCCACGATTTCCGTCCCGCCGTCCTCTGGCCCAACAGTTCCTCAAGTGGTACGGCGGAAAGCAGTCCTCTCAGCGAAGAATCTATATTGAACACTCTTCACCTTCTGATCCGTCCGTCGGCCAAACGCCGCACCATGAGCTTCTGGGAGATCGTGCCGGCCGGGTGGGTGACCTGGGGCGTCCTCACCGCTCTCGAGCGTTGCCGCGATCAGGACGAGAGGCCAGTCATCGCGTCGATGCCGCAGACGGCGTAGGTCTGCCTTGGCGCTGCCCCAGGCAATCACCAGCAGATCCCCAGAGCGCGAGCGGATGCTGTTCTCAGTTCGAGGAGGTCGTACCGACGATCTCCCGTCCCAAATACAACAAAGGAGCAGAGAGGAGGAGATCCATGAGCACGCGGGCTTCTGCAGCGCCCACGCCAATCCAGGCAGCGCCATGGGTGTCGCTCGGCCGGGCTGGCTCCGTCAGGCTGGCCGTAGTCCGCAGGAGCCGATTGGTGCAAACGCAGCGATTCCGATGCTGCCGCCCTTCAACTCACCTACTGCCATCCACCGATTCAAGGTGGTCGTGGCGACCTGCGTTCCATTCCCGCAACAATCGCCGAGTCTCCGTTGACACCGAGTGTCTGCCGGCAGACTCTTTCAGCATCGGCCGTTCCACGGCCGAAAAGGAGATAGGCGGATGCCTCGAAAGATTGCCGGCTACGGCTGGATCCCGGACTTGCCCGATCAGCGTGACCATCTCTACGCGGCACCACCGCCGGTGGTGTCAGCTCTGCCCTCGAGTGTCGACCTCCGCCCCGATTGTCCTCCGATTTACGATCAGGGACAGCTCGGCAGCTGCACGGCCAATGCCATCGGAGGGGCGATCGAGTTCGACCAAATGAAACAGAAGCTCGCAGACGTGTTCGTGCCTTCGCGGCTGTTCGTCTATTACAACGAGCGCTCCATCGAGGGCACGGTGTCTTCCGACAGCGGCGCCCAAATTCGGGATGGAATCAAGTCGGTCGGAGCGCAAGGCGCCTGCCACGAGACCCTGTGGCCCTATGACATCACCAAGTTCGCCGACCAGCCCCCAAAGAGCTGCTACGACGACGGAGCAAAGAACAAGGCCGTCACCTACCAGCGCCTCGTCGCCAATCCGACCCAGTTCAAGGGCTGCCTGGCTTCTGGCTACCCCTTTGTCTTCGGCTTCACCGTCTACGAGAGCTTCGAAACCCAGCAGGTGGCGAGCACGGGACACGCGCCGATGCCAGCGACTGGAGAGAAGGTGCTCGGTGGCCATGCCGTCATGGCTGTCGGGTACGACGACAGCTCCCAGTGGTTCATCGTTCGCAACTCGTGGGCAACCACTTGGGGAATGGCAGGGTACTTCACGCTTCCGTATGCGTACCTGACCCAGCCCGGCCTCTCCAGCGACTACTGGACCATCCGGCTCGTGACTTGAGCCTGATACGCCGGCTCTGAACTCACAACTCGGAGGCGTCCTCAACGCGTGATTTCGATGTGCGTCAGGAACTCGTCAGTAGGTGCGGTCTCCCAGCTCCTGCGCCTGACCATGCGTAGTGTGGTCTCGCCCGGTTGCATGGCCTCGAAGAGCTTGACTCGAGTTCCTGGCGCACCCGGTCGATCGGTCCCTGCCTCATACCGGTCGGCCACCTCCCGGAGCACCTGTGGGTCGACGACGGGCTCCCAGCGGTAGCCGGTGCTGGGATTCTCCTCCAGTGTCACCTCGATCTGGCTTCCTACGGTAACCACAAAGTGTCCGCCAGCGTCGCCACGTGTGAGACCCAGCGAGGGCATTCAATAGATAACACCCTCCAGACCACCGTTTGGGCCGAGACGGGTCGAGAGGCAGCATCCGACGACTGATCTACGACTCCAAGGTGCTCTCTTGCGGATAGTTGCGCAGCCGCCAGTCCCGCACACGTTCCGACAAGCGCGCGAGGATGGCGCTGTGCTCGCTGGGTTGGACCGGAAGCTCGGACTGCGTCATCTGCGCCATCGGGACGAGACGGAGGATGCTGTCCGTGTACCCGATCCGTCGCTACCGCCCGGTACGGACACGCTGCCGATAGTTCGCCACATCGTGGTGCTGATGATGGAGAATCACTCCTTCGACAACTATCTCGGGACTCTCGGGCGGGGGCAGGGGTTGCCGCGGGCTCCGGACGGTAACCCAAGTCCGGTCAACCGGCGGGCCGATGGGTCAGAGGTGAGGTCGTACCGGCTGCCATCCACCGTCCAACGTCCCGAGGTGCCCACACAGAGCTGGCACGCCAGCGACATCCAGTTCAATGGTGGCGCCAACGACGGATTCGTGAGGAGCATCGAGGAGACGCTGCCAGGCCGGGATCCGACAGCCCCGATGGGCTACTGGACGGAGGAGGACCTGCCGTTCTACACCAGCCTGGCAAGGACCTTCCCCCTGACAGACCGATGGTTCTCCTCGTGCCTGGGCCCGACGTTCCCCAACCGCCGGTTTCTTCTGGCTGCCACCGCTCACGGTCTGATCGACGACATTCCGCTGGGAATGGTCGACTACCCGGAGACCGGGACGATCTTCGACCTCCTGGCCCGCAACCGCATCCCCTGGGCGAACTACCATCACGCGACAGGCTGGAGGGTGCTGCTCAAGCGTCTGCTCGGAGGCGTCGGGCTGCGCAGCTTCCGCGGCCTGACGCTTCTGGCGACCAGGCTGTTCCCGAGCCTGCTGACGTCGGTGCAGGGCAACATCCAGTTCACGGCCGATCTCTATCCTCTGGGTCTGCTGCGGTCCATCCAGCATCTCCGCAATATCGACCGCTTTTGGGCCGACGCCGCTGCGGGGACGCTGCCGGCGGTCAGTATCGTGGACCCCGACTTTCGCGCCTGCTCGGAGGAGAATCCGCAGGACATCCACAACGGCGAGGGCTTCGCGGCCAAGGTGGTCGATGCCGTCATGCACGGGAAGGGGTGGCCGCACACCGTGCTCATCTGGTTCTACGACGAGCACGGCGGGTACTACGACCACGTGCCGCCCCCGCCGGCCGAAGAGCCCGACGACGTGCTGCCGAAGAGCCTGCTCAGCGCCGATGGCCCTTTCCGCTGGCTGCTGCAGGCGACAGGTTACTGGAAGCGGATCCAGGCCATCGACTCCGGCGCCGGCCGCTACGACCGGCTCGGGTTCCGCGTCCCCGCGGTGTTGGTCTCTCCCTACGCCAAGCCAGACTATGTGTCGCCGCAGGACCGCGACTATGACCACACCTCGGTGCTCAGGCTCATCGAGCGAAAGTGGAATCTGCCCCCGCTGACGCGGCGCGACGCCACCGCTCACGATCCCCTTGACATGGTCGACTTCGACCGCCCGCCGCCGTTCTTGGACCCACCCGATCTTGCGCCGCCCGCCGTGGAGTGGCCACCAGAGCCGCTGCCGGCGTCCCGACCGGTGCGGATCGCTCAGGCCGTCGGCTTGGTGAGCCGAACGGTCGGGTCTCCTGGCGCCGCGGCGACACCAGCCGGTTCCGCCAGCAACCAGTCGAGCGTACCCACACAGGAGCCCTCTTGAGCCAGACGAACCCTGTCCAGACCGATCCCGGACCGTCTGCTGCCTTCATGGCAGGTTGGATCATGTCCCAGCTTCATGGCCCGATCCTCGATACCCGTCCCACCGCCCGAGTACCACTGCCGACGGTCAACGAGCTCGGCAGAGGCGACCGCGTCGAGCTGGCCATCGAGCAGCTCGAGGCCCTCATGACCGAGCACCTCGCGGGGCCGCTCGAGCCACCGAAGGACCAGCAGCCCGTCACCACCGGGGAGCTTCGTTCGGCGTGGAAGGCGGCGGCCCCACCGTTCGCCGACTTTCGCCGGACTCTCGGGTCCCTGCACGTCCGACTACTGACCCGCCTGTCGGTGGCCGACCGACGGCTCGGCTCCGCCTACAGCCTCGGCCGCTCCCTCTCGGACACCTGCTGGCTCCCCGAGGACAAGGACGACTTCGATCGCTTGTTCAACAAGTACCGACTTGCCAGGCTAAAGGGCTGGCTCACGAATCTCGCCCCGCCTGCTCTTCCCGCCCTCACCACCGAGGCGGTCTCCCAAGGCCTCGACCACTGGGCTGCCTGGGTGACGGTCAACAGCGGCGCGAACTGGACGACGCAGCTCGAGACCGTTCGCTACGCAGCTCGGGCCCAAGGTGACCAGTGGCGCGCGTTGCTCGCCGGTGACAAGGATCCGCGCCAGTTCCTCACCCCGGAGTCCTACGTGCAAGCAGGCGAGGCCGCCCTCCGACGGGCCGGTAAGATCGTGCAGCGGGTGGTGGCCCATTTCTGGGTTCCCCTGCTCGCCGTCATGCTGGCCATGGGCGCCGCCCTCTACCTGGCCATCAACTACGCCTCAGGGACGGCGAAGTTCTGGACCTCGCTGGTCTCCCTCGCCGCCGGGCTCGGCGTCACGGGCAAGAGCCTCCAGGCTTCAGCCAGGCAGCTGGCCACGGACGCCGGGCGACCGCTGCTGGAGTTGGCCGAGGCCGACGCCATTGGGTGGAATGCCACCTTGCTCCCGGCGGTGCCCCCAGGTTGGAAGCAGCAACGCCAGCTCCGCCAGCTCGGGGTCGCGCCGCCGAGCGGCGGCCAACCTGCGCCTCAGCTCGATCATCTTGTCCTCCTGGATTCGATGACGGCGGCCGACGATATCCACGACGCGTCTGGTACCGGGCACGAGAGAGGCCGCTCAGAGCCGTGAGCTAGGACGACGGGCCTTCTCCAGTACAAAACACCTGGAGGTTAGGCATCGGTACCGGTTGTGGATTTGGATGCGCGGTTGCCAAACCTAAGCAACCTCTGTTCGTACACCCCTAACCCTCATTCGAGTGGAGGATCAACAGATGACGCAATCCCACGATTTTTCCGGCTCTGGCCCAACAGTTGTTGGGCCGCCCTCGGATGACATTGGTGACCTTGGGAATCTCGGGGAACCTCCAACCGAGGGCGGATCAGGCGTGACGCAGCCAGAGTTGCATCAGGCCCTTGAACCGCCTCGCATATGGTGAGCGCTACGCGAACCGGCGACGATACCGGCCGACGATTGCGGCGCACGCGACAGATCCGTGTCGCTGGTCAGCGCTTGCTGGACGCATTGGCATGCTTTCAGTAGCGCAGGTCGGCGACGACGCCGTAGTGGTCGGACAGCTGCAAGTCTCCGCTCGGACGGGCTCCGAGCAGGGCACAGTGAGTCGGGTGACCGGCGCCGCCAAGGCGGGGCCAGGCGGAGAGGATGTAGTCGAATCGTCGGTTTGGGTACAGACCGAGCGCTGCGAGCGGGTTGCGGTTCGACCAGGTGTGACCGGCGCCGCCGTCGCCTGCCAATTCCCAGGCGTCGTAGAAGACTAAGCCCGGAGCGGCAGTAGTTGAATGTCCAGTGAGCATTCGTATCTCGTCCGAGTTGGGGTCGGCGTTGAAGTCCCCGCACACCACTACTGGGTACCGGCGCCGGCTTACCTCCTGGACGAACCGGGCCAGTTCTCTCACTTGTGCCTGGCGGAGCTCGCTGGCGTCAAGTTGGTAGTCGAGCATGGCGATGAACAACTGAATCGGACCACGCTCGCCCTCCACGACGACGTGTACAGCCTCACCGAAGCCGGAGCCGTCCTTGGCCCGCAGTGGCCGTCGCTGTGGCTCCGTCATCGGCCAACGGGAAACGAAGCCCACCCCCGAGACCCAATCCTCCTGGTCCCAGTCGCCTACGAAGCAGTGATGGGGCAGGCCCAGTGTCCGAGAGATTCGCTCCGGCTGGGTGGTGTCAGCTTGACGCCAGGCTTCGACCAGGCACACCAAATCGGGGGCGACCCCGATAAGTGACTCCTCTATCCCGGCCTGGCGCTCCTTCCATTCGGCCCCATAGCGGCCCCAGACATTCCAGGTGACCACGCGGAAGGTCGACTCCACCAGCGGACCGTAGGGAGCATAAGGATCGAAGCTCACCCGGCGAGTATGTCATTGCCTGTCGGCTGCCGTCGGAGCAGCGGGACCGCTCGCAGGTTCAGATCCCGTCCGTGGGTTCTCCTGCTTGATCAGGATCGTCGCGAGCAGGGAGGCGGCTCTTGCGCTCGGCGTCCGTCTGGACCCAGGTGTTCGGCCAGAGAGTGCCGCCCACCACGACAACGGCCGCCTCGAGCAGTGCTCCCCATGTGACAAGCATATGGCCGTTGGGACCCTCGGCTTCAGGAAGGACGTCCCCGAACGCCGGCCGGGAGGCAGACCTCCGCCCCCCGGACGAAGAGCCGTTACGCCGGCATCACGTACGAACCCATTGCCACTGCCGTCGTGGCGCCGGAGGTGAGGGCGCTTCGACTAGCCATGCCCCCTTCGCCGTCGGTGTCGGTCAACGACGTGGGCCAGAACCTCGTACTCGGCCTCGATTCCCTCCCAGAAGCGGGCCGCAGCCCGCACCACGATCCAATCGCCAAGGCGGTTGAGGTCAGTGGCCGACGACCGTCGGTAGACCGATAGGTACCGTCGGGTCAGCAGGCCTCGTCCAGCGGTCGTCAGCGCCCTCATCGGCGCCGACATAGGCACAGCGGGATCCCCAAACCGGACCAGCATGTCGGTGCGAGCCACGTCGGCCGCCGGGTCGCCCCGCGAGGCATCGCTCCAGTCGATCGCCACAGGCGCCACCCACGTGCCTAGGACGTTGCCCGGGTGCAGGTCGCCGTGACATAGGCGATCTCCAGCGGGCAGGGTGCCGAGGATCTCCACGGCGTAAGCGGCCAGGTGCGCGGGGAGTGCGGCCGTGGTCTCGATGCGGACCCGGAGCTCGGCCTTGAGGTCGGGCAACGAGGCTGGTGCCACCACTTCGTGCATCCCCGCGTGGAGATGCGCCATGGTGGTGGCGGCACGCAAGAACCACCACGGACGACGCGTGAGAAGCGTCAGCAGGTCGACGCCCTCGACGCGCTCGATCACGAGCCCAGGCCGGCCGTCGAGGTTCACCACGGCCTCAAAGCGGGGCGCCAGATGACCCATCCCGGCGAGGGCCCTCAAGGCCGTGGCCTCTCGGTCCACCCTGATGGCGAAGTTAGGCGACCGCATGAGCTTGACCAAGAGACCGTCGGGTCGCACGAAGACATCGGCCTCCCTGCCCGCGGCCAAGGGGACAAGACCTTCGAAACCACGCATCAGAGATGCTTACCACCGTGTTCGCCAACGACCGCCAGCGCCCATCACCAAGGGCTGGGCCGCCCGTTTCGAGTCCGCCTTGGCCGACCTCGACCGTAGCGCACTCGTTCGCTATCGCTGGCCAGGCGAGTGAACATGGCCGCCCCAGAACGCCGGCTCCGGGGCCCCCGTGCCCGTGGGGCTCGGGTAGCCCGGCAGAGAGGGCGGTGCCGGGCGGACAGAGCGTTACCAGGCGGTATCTGGACGCACCTGCCGGGCATAGTGCACTCGGTATCGCGGTGCGAGCAAGATGGCCACGTGGAAGAACTCAGCGAGCCATGGATGACGGCGCTCACTCTAGCGTGGGATGCGATGCTGGCCGGAACTACCCCGGTGGGTTGCGTGGTCATCGATAGGGACGGACAGGTCGCCACCCACGGACGCGGTCGCCGATACGCCCGCGACGCCATTGCAGGACAACTGTCGAACAGTCATCTAGCCCATGCAGAACTGAACGCGCTGGCACAACTCGCCCCGACGCGCCGCTACGAAGACCACATAGTTCTCACGACTCTGGAGCCGTGTGCCCTGTGCGTGGGCGCGGCGGTGATGGCGACGGTCGGGCGGGTCGAGTACGCCGGAGCTGACCCCTACGGAGGCGCCGCCCATCTCCGCCTTCGCAACGCGCACACGGCACGACTGATGCCGACGATGGTCGGGCCTGCCGACGGAACGCTCGGCGCTCTGGGCGCCTTCCTTCACTACGCCTTCTACGTGGAGCGGGACCCCAAGGGGGTGGTTGCGTCCGCCTACAGGAAGTCGATGACCAGCTTCGTCACAGAAATCGAAGAAGCAGGACTTACGGAGGGGGTGCTTGGGCTCAAGTCCGAGCGGAGTGAACTTGTCGACGTTCTGGCTCTCTTCGACTGAGCACTTACAAGCCTAGCAGCGCTCCCGCGCGGTATGAGATGGCTTGGTGCGGTCCCGCCTTGCGCCCAGAATGTCGCGAGCGAACTGCCGAGGGGTCTGCCCCCGAACAGCGGGAGTGGGGCCGAACCTGTCGGGCCTAGAGAGATCGGCGCAGTCGATACCCCAGGAAGAACGACTGCGGCGTGCCTTGACTTCGAGATCGACACGACAAGACAGCGGCCAGGTGAGGCGCTGCTGGAGCTGACTCGTCTGCTCCGATAATGATCAACCTGCTCGTCGTTGAAACCGTCGAGCTTGTCAGGGGCGCCGCTCTGGACCACCAGGAAGTGACGCGATCCGCTGGTAGAAATCGCGGGCATCTCTCAGAACGACAAGGAGGTCGTCTAGTTGCGCCTCGCTCGTGAAATGACCGTGGGCGCGGGCGAGTCCTTCGACGCGATCGAGCCAGTCGAGGCACCACCCGGCGCTCTCGGCTCGGGCGACGGAAGCCCCATCGACCTCCACGTAGACCGGGCTGGTGTGGGCGAACACCGAGGGCCCGAGAACAGCGGGGTGGCGAGGACCGCGGGCCTGGGCAGCGATCCAGAGCGACTTCGAAACCGTCAGCTCGCTCACGAGATCGCCGCCACTAGTCTCCGCCGCCACGCCGTCGGGGCCGAGCACCTCGAGCACCTCGACCCCCGGACCCTGGACCCGAGCGGAGACTGGCAACGTCGTACCGGCGTCGACAGCCACGACGTCGCCCGGTCCGTGTCCGCCCACGTCGAGTTCCAGCCACGGCCCGTTGGTGGCGAAGGTCCGACCCCCCCGCACGGCCGACTGCCAAGCATCCACCGAGAGGTGCTCGCCACTCAGGTCGGCATAGGCTCGGGCCCATCCAGGGGGGTTGGAGAAGTTCGCAGCCCTTGAGTGGGACAGGAACACGTCCGTACCGACGGTGGCGGCGAGGCGCAGGCCGCAGTTGAGCAGATGGTGGTAGAGCACGGCGGTGCCGGCCGCGTCGTTGGGGCCGAGGAGATCGACCGAGTCGACCAGGCCCAGAGCGGCGTCGGCCACCAGCTCCCGTGCCTCCACCGAGCGGGGGTTGGCGAAGGCCCCCGCTGGCGTCCCGTCCGCCAATGGCGAGAAGACCGGGTGCGTGTAGCCGACGGTGGCCCCCAGGTCGCGGAACTCCTCACAGGCGCTGGCGTTGGGGGGCCAGTCCTCGGGGTGCTCGGAGCCGTGGTGGCCGGTCTGGTAGCGGATCGGCCGACCGCTGGGTGAGAGGGCATGGAAGTGGCCGAGCATGTCGTTTCGGAACTCAACCCCCCAGCGGGCGACCTGGCCCTCGATCGTCCAAGGCAGGTCCTGGCCGGCGAAGTGCTCGAAGGCCTCTCGGTCGTAGATGCGGGCGCCGAGCAGGTTGCCCGCCACCAGGTTCATCAGGTGCAGCCCCTCGCCGCGCTGCATGCGCGCCGCGTCGTGGGGTCCGCACACCAAGTCCCCTGAATAGTTCATGTGCACGTGGAGGTCTCCGCCGTACCAGCCCCGGGCGGCGGCGTCGTAGATGCGCGTCGGCTCGAGCTCGACCAGCGCCTCTTCTCCCGACTCGGGGGTGACGGTTGTCGTGGCCTGGTCGAATTCCATCCCCCGAGCGCAGGACACGCCGAGGGCGGTGGCGGGCACATCGAGGGCGACATCGTTGCCGTGGAAGAACGGACGGCGGTGGAAGTCCCACTTCCGCAGCCGGTCACCGGGGAACCAGCCCTCACCCCGGTCGTCGGTGACCGACCAGCGGGACACCGACCCCGAGCGGAGACGGAGGCGGGCGGCCTCTGCCGGGGCGGCCAGGGGGACAGTGTCGTCGCCGATGACGCATTCCGGCCGATCGTGGGTGACGGCGACCATTACCAATGCGACAGCCCCCGGAGCCACCTTGTGGGTGGCCTCCCCGACGACCATCTCGGCTTCCTCCTCGACACGAGAATCGAGAAGCACCCCGACCTCGGTGGTCGTGTCGGGGAGCACCCACGGCGCCGGACTAGCGGCGATCGTCAGCCCCGTGGCCTCCACAGTGGCCACGACGAGGCCACATGGAAGCTCCTCGGGCAGGCATCGGCGTACCGCCTCGGGCCAATTCCCGGTCTCGGCAGCCGTCGACCACAGCCGGCGCAGGATCAGGTACCGGCCATAGTCCTCGCCCGGCAGGGCCGGGTTCTCTCTACCCCAGTCGACAGGCGTCGCTGCCTGGAGCCGTCGTTACTCGGCCAACATCTCTGTCACCCGAGGTGGTACGAGAGCGGCCTCGGGCAGGTCGCAGCACATCGCGTGAGCTTAAGGATCCGGCGAAGGGTGCGCGTCCATTCGATACGCACATCTCAAGGAGGGGCTCCGAGAGCACAACTGGGAGACGATGAACCACCATGCGGATGCCAAGAGCGCGGGCCGTCAGGCCTGCAAACGTGTGTTGGACGAGACTATGGCCGTCACCATCTTGCGACCTAGGCCAGAGACTTCAGCGAGTTGGCGAATCGACGCACCCGCGCGATGCGCAACTCGAATCATGTCGTCGCGGATCCGCGCTTCCTTGACGGCCCTCTCCACACTCAGGCCTACTACGACGAGAGCGGCACCCACCTCGCCCTCTTCGCCGCCCCTGTACTTGTCCATCGCGGCAGTCGCCGCGGACACCTCGGACTCGGTGTAACTCATGTTTCCTCCCGGAGTGCGAGAGCCAGCTTCTCTCGGATTGCCATTAGCAGCGGTACTCGAGGTGACACCTCGGCCCGAGCCTCGGCGTCGTTGAGGTGTGCCAACGTCATCCCGAGAAGCTCGAGCATCTCGACCCTGTCAAGCTCGACTCTGACCACTGGTTCAATTATAGCCATTCGTGGTCCCATTTGGACCAGGTCGTCCGCCAAGCGGCGGCGACGCCTCCGTCCTCCGGACCATGCTTCGAGACTTGCCCCTTATCGCTCAGACCGTTCGTGCGTCCGCTACCGTCCACAACGCCGGCCTGGCGTATCAACTAGCAATGGACCTGAAACTCAACTAGCAACGGACCTGAAACGATCTAGCCGAGCATCTCACAGCGTCGCACTCCCGTGGCAGCAACGAAGCGGATGAGCGCGGACACCCGGCGGTCGTAATCGGGGGCTGCCTTGAGTAGCGACCGGACCTCGTCGACCGTCGCGCGAGCGGACCTCGGGGCCGCGTTCGGCCAGTGTCCAGTCCGGCAGCTCGGTGCCGGCAATCTGATTCGGCAGCGTCCCACCGCTCCACTTCCGGGCCAGGCGACACGACCGGTGCAGGATCGTACGTATCTGGCGCACGCTGGCCTCCGCCAGGCCCTCTGCCTTGAGCCCCCGGTAGTACCGCTCGACCTCGTAAGCGCCCAGGGTCGCGATCTGCCGCTTGCCGATCGAGTCCTTGATGTGGACCTTCCAGTTGTTCTCGTAGCGGCGCACGGTCGTCGGCGACAGGTCGTCCCACCCGTTCGCCCGCCATTCCTCGATGGCGTCGTTGACAGTTGTAGGAGACCCCCAGCTCCGAGAGTCGTCGGCTGGAACGAGGGTCGCCTTGCGGTCCTGGTCGGCCACGAGTCGGGCGAGCTCCTTCTCCGCCACCTGCTTGGACCCGCGGAACGTGACGCTCTGGTGGCGGATCCGACCCCTGCCGTCACGTCCGAGATAGACGCGCAGCTCCCACACGTCGCGTCCTCGCCCAGCTCGCGGCCTGATGCTCCCCGGCACCCGCCCACCCCACCTCTGGCTTGTTGGGCCAGCTGTTGGGCCAGAAGCTACTTCTGGGTCTCTAGTTGTCCACAAGCCACTCTAGCTGGGACTTTGAGTGGGCCGCCCGGGGCTCGAACCCGGCACCTTGGGATTAAAAGTCCCCTGCTCTACCCGATGAGCTAGCGGCCCACCCGGCACCCTAGGTCGGGACTGGGGTCAGGCGCTGTCCCGCTACCTGGCCGGTGATGACACCGGCCTCGGCGACCACCGGGTCGAACGAGATCGCCTCGAACCCCGTCGCCGACAGCGCACCCTGCCAGAACTCGGGAGACGCTGGCATCTCCGTGCCCCGGCGGACACCGAAGCGCCAGAGGTTCTTGGCGATGCGCCACACACCGCCCGGCCCCAGCCGGACCAACGACACCACCTTGTCCCTGATGATCGCCCGATCGCGTTGGCTGGACCCCCGCCCGAACATCATGTCGGCCACCACGAGGCGACCGCCGGGTCGGAGCCACCGTGACGCCCGCGCCAACAGCGCCACCTGGCGCTGTCGGTCAGATGGTGGAGCGCGTAGTTCGACACGACCAGATCCACGCTCGACGCCGGCAGCTCCAGGTGCGACAAGTCGACCACGACGGGATGCACGTTGCCCAGACTGCGGCGGGCCGCCTTCTCGGCCAGGGCGTCCACCATCGGCTTGGCAAGATCGGCAGCCACGACCCGGTCGACCTGGGGAGCCAGGGCCAGCGACACGTAGCCGGTGCCCGCACCGAGGTCGACGACGCGGTCTGTGAGCTGGGGCTCGGCCCTCGCCACGACGACGTCGAGCACGGCGTCGAAGGCCGCGGACGACTGAACGTGATGATCCCAACTGCCCACCCGCGACGCCCACGCCCGCCGCAGCAGATGCGAGCGGAGCCAGCCACCTCTCGTCGGCGCGGTGCCGCCATCATCCTCGGCCGCCGAGGACGGGCGCGCGGAACCGGTCCTTAGGAGTCCCATGTCTCGCAGGTACCCAGCGACGGCGTGGACGACGCATGACCAGGTGGTCCCCCGTGCCCTCGCCGCCGGGATACTCTGATCCCTCGGAGAGCGGTGCCCTGAGGCCGGCGCCGCCCCTCGCCTCCCGAAAGGACCAGGTTGGAGAACTGGATCACCACCCAGATCCTGGACTTGGGCTATCTCGCCATCTTCCTGCTGATGGTGGCCGAGTCCGCCTGCATCCCGATCCCGAGCGAGGTCATCATGCTCTTCGGGGGGGCGCTCGCCAGCCCCTCGTTCGTGGCCACCCTGAGCGGCCACCACACCGCCCTCAACGTCGGGATCGTGGGGCTCGTGGGCGCCCTTGGGAACCTCGTCGGCTCGTGGATCGCCTACGGCGTCGGCTACCGGGGAGGTAGGCCGCTCGTCGAGCGCTGGGGAAGCCGGGTGGGCGTCAAGGCCCACGATCTCGACCGGGCGGAGGCGTGGTTCGAGCGTCGCGGGCAAGCTGCGGTGCTCATCGGACGCTGTGTCCCGGTCGTGCGGACCTTCATCAGCTTCCCCGCGGGGGTGGCCGAGATGCCGCTCGCCCGCTTCAGCCTCTTCACCCTCGCTGGTAGCCTGCCCTGGACCTTCGCCCTCGCCCTCGCCGGTTACGCCCTCGCTGGCCACTGGAAGGGCGTGGCCCACGCCTTCACCCCGGTGAGCATCGTCATCGGCGTGATCGCCGTGATCGGCATCGCCTGGTGGCTGATCCGTCGCCGTCAGGCCGCTGCCGCCTCCTCCCCCAGGGAGCCAGCAGAACGAACCTGAGCACCGCGACTCAGGCCGGCTCAGCCTCCATCAGCTCGATGAACGCATCCTCGAGGCGGTGGCGCGACGTGACCGTCTCTACGCCGACACCGGCGCCGACCAGTGCGGCCACGATCGCCTTGCGCTCGATCCCGTTGAGCTCGACCGACAGGCCGGGTAGCTCCGACGTGATCCGCGACACGCCGCTCAGGGCCTCGAGCACCGACCGGGCCCGGCCGACGTCGTCGACCTCGAGGTAGACCGTCGTCGTCGAGCCCATGAGCTCGGCCACCGTGCCGGCCGACACGAGGCGTCCTTTGTTCATCACCGCAGCGTTGGTGCAGACCTGCTCCACCTCGCCCAGCAGGTGACTGGACAGCAGAACCGTAGCCCCGCGCGCCGCGATGCGGCGGACGACCTCGCGCATCTCTCGCATCTGCTGCGGGTCGAGGCCCGACGACGGCTCGTCCAGCACCAGCACGTCCGGCCGCCCCAGCAGGGCCTGGGCCAGGCCCAGCCGCTGCTTCATCCCGTGCGAGTAGGTCTTGTACTTGCGCCGGAGCGCATCACCCAGGCTGGCGATCTCGAGGGCGGCGTCGAAGTCGGCCTCTGACAGCGGACGGCCCCCGGCGCGCCAGAACAGCTCCAGGTTGGCCAGGCCCGAGAGGTGGGGCACGAAGCCGGGGTTCTCCACCAGTGTCCCGACCCGCTCGAGGGTGGCCGACCCCGAATGCACCGGCTCCCCGAACAGGCAGGCCTGTCCTCTCGACGGGTGGACCAGGCCGAGCAGCGTCCGCAGCGTCGTCGTCTTGCCGGCCCCGTTGGGTCCGAGCAGGCCGAACACCTGCCCCTCCTCGATCACCAGGCTCAGGTCGTCCACGGCGAGGACGTCCCCGCCGAAGCTCTTGGTGAGGTGCTCGATGGTGATCGGAGGTGCGTTGGCGCTCATGGTGGATGTTGGGGGCGCTCCGGGCCGGCATGATCCGGTGCGCTCCACACAATAGGGCGGCTCGGCTCAGCGGCATCTCGCTCCCGGACCCTCGAGCGAGATTCGCAGGTGCCACTCGGAGCCGTCGAGGTGGGCGTCCACGGCGGTGAAGACCTTCGAGTAGAGCTGCCTGCCGCGGACGTTCTCACCCAGGATGAGCGCGGTGAACGTGCGGATCCCGCGCACGTGGGCGACCCGGGCAAGGCGGCGCAGCAGGACCGCGGCCAGACCCTGACCCTGCCAGGCGTCCTCGACCAGGACGGCCGTGTCAGCCTCCGACGACCCTTCGGCCTGGTCGTAGCGGGCCACCCCGACGACCTCGCCGTCGATGTCGGCGACGATCGCCTCACGCCTCTGGTGGTCGACGCTGGCGAAGCGCTCCAGGACCGCCTCCCTCGGCACATGGACCGGGGTGAAGAACCGCCAGTAGACGCTCTCGGGCGACAAGCGATAGAAGAGCCTCCGCAGCCGCTCGGCGTCATCGGGCTCGATCTGCCTGAGGGCCACCCGGGTGCCGTCGGTGAGCGAGAGCACGTCCACAGGCTCCGATCCCGGGTCACCGCCGACGACTGCCACCATGCCCTCTCATCGGGGCCCTCTCATCGGGGCCCTCTCATCCGGCCCGCGGCCGGACCTCCCGACCCAGAGCCTGTCACCCGACCGCCGGTCTCGCCGCTCAGACCTGCTCGCGCCCAGATCAAAGGACATTGTAAGACATCGAAATTTACCGAAGGTGAACGTAAGGTATCGAAGAACTTGGCCCAGGGCCCTGTAGAATGAATGGTCGGCCCACCACCGGCCACCCAAAAATCTACGGAGTCATTGATGCAGGACAAGAAGACCATCGGCACCCGCCTTTGCACTGGCTGTCACCGGGACCTACCCCTGGACCGGTTCGGCCTCGATCGTTCCAAGCCGTCCGGCCGCCACAGCCGGTGTGTGGAGTGCAAGCGAGCGCAGAAGCGTGCGAACTCCCGGCGAGCCGCCCCGCTCGACCGGACCACCACCCCCACAGGCACCGTGCCGATCGACGCCCAGATCCGCCGCTACGCCCTGGCCGAGCTGGTCCGAAGACACCGCGACGAGCTCAACGACATCTACGTGATGGAGCGTTACCGTCGCCGCCTGCCGACCGGGAAGGGCGAGGCTGCCTGGGTGCCCGCCAGCGAGATCTCCTAGGTCGACGGCCCGCGTCACTTCCTCTGGCGGCACGGGTCCTCGGCGCGATTGCCGCTCAACTACGCTGACCAGACCGTGACGCGGATCCGACGGCCCTTCTCGGTACTCAGTGCGCTAGGGACCGCCGCGCACCACGCCTACGAGCTCGGCAACGGGGTCGGCCTGGTCCTCCAGCCCGAGCTGGGGCTCGCGGGCTCGCTCGGCCTCTGGGGTGTCCAACTTCCGGTGTGGACGGCGGGAGCGGCCTTGGGCGGCCGCCGCTGGGACAAGCCCCTGGCCTTCTGGGCTGGCGCAGGCCTGGCCGGAGGGCTGGTGCACTTCGTGATGTGGCCATGGCGGCGCACCCGTCTCGGCGTGCCCGCACTCACCACCGCCGAGGGCCTCAGCCCCGCACAGCTGCCCCCCTACAACGGGATCCTGTGGCTCTGGTCGGCGGCGTCCGCCCTGGCGCTGACGCTCGAGGTGCGCCGTGGTGCGAGACGGTGGGCCGTGGCCGGGCTGCTGACGATGCCGATCATGCGCCTGTCCGCCCGCCACCACTTCGACTGGATCCGCGAGCAGGCCGAGACCGACCCTGCCTGGTGGAACCGGGCCTTCCGTGGCTAGCTCGAGGCCGCAGTCCGTGCGCGAGCGCGCCGGCGAGCTGCTCATCAACGTCGGATTCCGTCTCATCCAGGTGCTCGAAAAGCTCATCGCCCGCTACTCGCTGGTGGGCAACTCACCGTTCCTCCCCACCGAGGGGTTCGCCTGGATCCCCACCCTCGAGGCCGAGTCGAAGGCGATCCGGTCAGAGCTCGATCAGGTCATGCGGTACCGGGACGACCTGCCCAACTTCCAGGACATCCAGTCGGACCAGGCGACGCTCACCGACGACGACCGCTGGAAGACGTACTTCTTCTATGGCTACGGCTTCAAGTCGGATCGAAATTGCGCGCGCTGCCCGGCCACCACGGCCGCCATCGAGCGCATTCCCGGCATGACGACGGCCTTCTTCTCCATCCTCTCGCCCCACAAGCACATCGACGAGCACCGGGGGCCCTACAAGGGCGTGCTTCGCTACCACCTGGCGTTGGCGGTCCCCGAGCCGGAGTCTGCGTGCGGCATCAAGGTGGGCGGCGAGGTCGCCCACTGGCAGGAGGGCAAGAGCCTGGTCTTCGACGACACCTACCAGCACGAGGCGTGGAACGACACCGACGGCTACCGCACGATCCTGTTCGTCGACGTCGTCCGGCCCCTCCCGTGGCCCGTGGCCGCCCTCAACTGGCTGGTGATCAAGGGCATCGCCCTGTCGCCGTACATCCGCGACTCGAAGGACAACGAGCTCGACTGGGAGCGCCGGTTCGAGGACCGTAGGGCCGCCAGGACCGAGCGGTGAGGGCGGCGCGGTGAGGGGCGTCATCCTCGCTGGCGGCACGGGCACCCGCCTCCATCCCCTGACTCGCATCACCAACAAGCACCTGCTGCCGATCTACGACCGGCCGATGGTCACCTATGCCATCGAGGCCTTGGTGAGCGCCGGTGTCACCGAGCTGATGCTGGTGACCGGGGGGACCCACGCCGGAGAGTTCCTGCGGTTGCTCGGCAACGGCCACGAGTACGGCATCGACCGCCTCTCGTACGCCTACCAGGAACGCCCGGGTGGTATCGCCGAAGCCCTGGGCCTGGCCGAGCGGTTCGTGGACGGCGAGCGGGTGGTGGTGATGCTGGCCGACAACGTCGTCGAGCGGTCGATCCGGGAAGCCGTGGAGCACTTCGAGGTCCAGGAGCGAGGGGCGCGGATCCTGCTCTCGTCGGTGGAGGACCCCGCCCATCTCCGCCACCTCGGCGTGCCCGACCTGGACGGTGGCGGGCGGGTGGTTCGCATCGTCGAGAAGCCCGTTGAGCCTCCGAGCCGCTACGCCGTCACGGGCATCTATTTCTACGACGCCAACGTCTTCGAGATCATCCCCAGCCTGGCCCCCTCGGGCCGCGGCGAGCTGGAGATCACCGACGTCAACAACTGGTTCGTGTCCGAGGGAACGATGGAGTACGACGTCCTGGAAGGCTTCTGGGGCGACGCCGGCGAGTCCATCGACGCCTACTACGAGGTGAACGACTTCGTGCGCGGCAACGGCGCCAACAAGGGCTGCCCGCCCGCGGACCCCCGAACCTAGTAGAACGGCGCCATGCCCAACGGTGCCATTGTCCAGACCAGTCAGGGCCCGGTGGCCGGTTCGACGGCCGGGCCGGTGCACGTCTTCCGGGGCATCCCCTACGCCAAGCCACCGGTCGGGGAGCTGCGCTGGCGGCCGCCGGAGGAGCCCAGGCCGTGGACGGCGCCCCTGGACGCGTCGAGGTTCGGGCCCGTGGCGCCGCAGAACGCGTCCCCACTCGAGATGATGCTCGGGGCCGACAAGGCCGAGCAGTCCGAGGCCTGCCTCAGCCTCAACGTGTGGACGCCCGGTCTCGATGACGGCCGCCGGCCGGTCCTCGTGTGGATCCACGGCGGCGCCTTCGTGACAGGAACGGGCTCGACACCGTGGTACGACGGCACCCGGCTGGCGGCCGACGACGACGTCGTCGTCGTCACCATCAACTACCGGCTCGGCGCCCTCGGCTTCCTGGAGCTGGGCGAGCTAGGGGACGAACGCTATGCCGCGTCGGGCAACTGCGGGATCCTCGATCAGGTTGCGGCGCTGGAGTGGGTCGGCGCCAACGCGTCGTCGTTCGGCGGGGACCCGTCGCAGGTGACCGTCTTCGGCGAGTCGGCCGGCGCCATGAGCGTGGCGGCCCTGCTGGCCGTGCCCGCCGCCCGTGGGCTGTTCTCGCGGGCGATCCTGCAGAGCGGGGCCGGTGCCCACGTGGCGTCGCGCGACAAGGCCGAGCGGGTCACACGCGACCTGTTGGCCGAGATCGGGATGACGCCGGGTGACGCCGGCAACCTCGTCGACGTGCCCATCGACCGCCTGCTCGCCGCCCAGGGCCGGGTCGTCGACCGGACGTGGCCCGACCTTGCGTTCACGCCAGTTGTCGACGGGGTGAGCCTCCCCCGCCCTCCTCACGAAGCACTGCGCGGCGGCTCGTCAGCGGACGTGGAGGTGCTCATCGGTACCAACCACGACGAGATGCGGCTCTTCAGCCTCATGGACGCCCGCCTGGCGGAGATCGACGAGGCAACCCTCGAGCACCGCGCCGCCTCGGTCTTCGGTGCCACCGCGGCCAAGGCGGTCGAGGTCTACCGTCGCTCCCGTCCCGACGCCCCGCTGGGCGACGTGTGGACGGCGGTGCTCACCGACCAGGTGTTCCGCATCCCCGCCATCCGACTTGCCGAGGCACAGTCGATGCACCAGCCCAGGACCTACATGTACCTCTTCACCTGGGCCACGCCGATCCTCGGAGGCAAGCTGGCCTCATGTCACGCCCTCGAGATCCCCTTCGTGTTCGACAACCTCGACAAGCCCGGTGCGGGCGTCTTCACCGGGGACGGCGGCGGGCGCCAGGAGCTGGCCGCGCGCATGTCGGGGGCCTGGACGGCCTTCGCCCGCCACGGCGCTCCTGACATCTCGTCACTCCCCCATTGGCCGGCGTACGAGGTCGGGCAGCGGTCGACCATGGTCCTCGACAGCGGGTGCGCCGTCGAACACGACCCCGCGGGCGAAGAGCGCATGCTGTGGGACGGTGTCGCCTGATGGGGCTCTTCCATCGACACCAGACCGGCCCGCACGACGTGCGCAACGACATCGAGTCGTTCTATGCGGCCGACGAGCGCCGACGCAGCTCGGCTGAGATCGAGCTCGGCCAGGACTGGCACGACGCGCAGGGTGTGCGCTACGAGCTGTCATGGATCGAGGACACCGGCGAGCTGTACGTGATGGCCGAGGCCGCTCCCTCCGGCTTCGTCGATCCCTTCGGCGACCAGCTGGATCCCTTCGGCCGGTGGCTGGGGGCCTCGGTGCCCACCTCCTCCCTCGTGGTGCGGATCCTCGGCCGCATCCCCTCCCGAGAGGCGGTCGAGCGACTGCTGGAGGGGTGGGAGCAGGCCATGGGCCGGCCCGACAGCACCACGTGGATCGTCGAGCGGCTGCGAGCGGACGGCGTGGAGCCTCCGGCAGCTGGCGCCTGAGCCACATGGAGACGACCGAGATCGCGGTCGACAGCCCGGGGCGCGGGGTCGCGGACCTCACCGAGGCGGTGACGGCGTTCTGCGCCGGCCTGGGCGACGGGCTGCTCACGGTCTTCGCCCCGCACGCCACCGCGGGGGTGGGGCTGATGGAGCTGGGCTCCGGCTCGGAAGCCGACCTCGTGGATGCGCTCGACCGGCTGCTTCCCCGCTCCGCCGACTACCGCCACCGGCACGGATCGGCGGGCCATGGGGCCGATCACCTCCTGCCCCTCCTGGTGAGCCCCTCGATCGTGCTGCCCGTCCTCGGGGGGCGCCCGGCGCTCGGTACCTGGCAGAGCGTCGTGATGGTCGATCTCAACGCCGACAACCGGCGGCGGCGGGCCAGGCTCAGCTTCATCTCGGGCTGAGTGAACTCGTTCGGCTCGGCCGCCGCGGGTGGCCGAGCCCGGCGGGACAGACGGCGGTCGGCGAACCAGGGCCGCAACACCAGTCGCGCCGGCGGTAGGTGGCCGTACACGAGGACGCCGTGGCCGGGTCGGATGCGTCGCAGTGTGTCTGCGGGAGCGAGGCGGCGCGGGCTGGTCGACCTCGTGGTCGAGACGCTTCCCTCGGCGCTCGTGGTGGTCGACACCTGGAGGACCTCCTCCTCTCCCACGAGGTGGCTCAGGTGATCGAGCGTCGCCGGGTCGGAGATGCCGGAGAGGACGACCTTGGCCCGGTGGTTGTTGACCACCGTGGCGGCGCGCTCCCCGTAGCGGGTGGCGATCTGGGCCATGTCCTGCCACACGCTCACGAGCTGGATGCCGTGACCAGCGGCCGTGGCGGCGAGAACGTCCAGCTCCGCCAGCGGAGCGACGTTGGCCGCTTCGTCGAGCACCACCAGCAGCGGGGGGTCGAGGGGGCGGCGCCGCGTGGCCACCAGGTCGAAGGCGGTCGTCAGCGCCTGGGTGACCATCGCCGCGAACACGGGTCGGAGGCGCTGCTGCTCGTGGGCTGGGGCGCACACATAGAGCGTGTGGTTGCCGCCGTCCAGCAGCCGATCAGGATCGACCTCGGCTGCGTCGCCGTCGACCGCGACGGTGGGGTCGGCGAAGGCGTCCAGGATCGTCTCCGCCGTGGTGTACACCGAGCTGCGCTGTCGTTCGTCACGCTGCCAGGTCGCCCGCGCCGCCTGGAGGGGATCGGGTTCGCCGATCGCCGCGAGCAGGCTGCCGACCTCTCCCACGTCCTGCTCGTCGACCCACCGCACGACCTCGGACATCCCCCGGCCCGTCCTCGCCGCCGCGAACAGCAGCGGGGCCAGGAGCTTGGCCGCCGTGGCGTACCAGAAGTCAGCGTCGGTCAGACCCGTCCCCTGGGCACGCCCCGCTGTGCACAGGCCTTCGGCCATGCGGCGGGCACCGAGCCAGGTAGTGCTGGCCTCCAGCGGAGACCACGACGCGCGAGGCAGACCGGTGCTGGCCGCCGGGTCGTACACCCACGCCTCGCCGATCCGGCTCCTCCACGAGATCGTGTCCTGCACCAGGTCGGTCTTCACGCTCGTGGCCAGCACCGGACCCTCCCACTCCAGCAACGCCGGTACGGCGAAGCCGGTGGTCTTCTGGGTCTGAGTGGGCCCCACCACGATGACCGACTGCCGGGCCTCGGCGGCCAGGTACCGCCTCCCCGCGCTGGCGTCTCCGGCGGCGCGCCCGAGGGTGACCCGGCCGCGCGTGCTGCTCCGGACCATGAGCGGCCGCAGCTCCCTGCGCCGGGCCCAGGCCGTGGAACGCGACCGCGACCGCGAGGGCGGGATGTCCTCTGCGCACCGGCGCCAACCGGCTGCGACCAACCCGACGAGGCCCGTGGCGGCGACGAGCACCGCGGCCAGGACGACGTAGTACTCGCCGGGAGCGAGCCCCCGGTACGGCGGCGGCCACCCGGCCCAGGGCCGTCCGGGGTGCTCGACCAGCCGGACCACGATCGCGGGCGCGCTGCTCGGCGGCGTTCGGGGCCAGCTGCCGGAGGCGAGGCAACCGGCCAGCTCTCCCGCGCACCACACCAACCCGGCGATGGCGACGACGCCGACGAGGGCGACGAGGGAACGGTCAGTGGGCGCGCCCACCGCGTCGGCGTCGCCGCCCCCGCGCCTGCGCGGCAACGAACGGGGCCCGCCTCTTCGAGACACCGGTGGCTGACGCCTCATCGGCGGCCCGCCATGGTGGCGTCGGTATCGACGAGCGGGCGCTCGGTGGCGGCGAGGTGGTGCTCGACCAGGAAGGAACGATGGCCAACCTTCCAGAGCGCGACTCCCCGACCCAGCTGGGGGAGCAGGTCGGCTTCGGTGCTCGTCAGGCCCAGCAGGGAGCCGGCGGACTCCACCTCCCCTGGGGGCTGGCCGTAGACCACCCTGGTCTCGGAGTCAGACAGCAGACCCTGGGCCAGGCCAACCTGCTCCGAGCCCGCGGCTCCCGCGGCGCCGAGGTCCGACAGCCGGTGGAGCACGGCGACGTTGGCCACGCCGAAGGCGCGGGACAGCTTCCACGAGGCCTGGAGCCAGCGCGCGACCCCGAGGTTGGCCAGGATCACCCACGCCTCGTCGACCACCACGATGCGGCGCTGTCCGTCGCGCCTCGAGAGGGCGAGCTGCAGCCACGCCGTGGCACAGACGACAAGGCGCTAAACTACAGAGCATCGTGTCTCGGGCTGCCGCCATCTACACCCGGATCTCTAGGGACGATCGGGGAGACCAGCTCGGCGTGATGCGTCAGGAGAAGGACTGCCGGGCTCTGGCCGAGCAGAAGGGTTGGCCGGTCGTCCAAGTGTTCAGCGACGACGACGTGTCGGCCTTCGTCCCTGGGAAGCGTCCCCAGTACCGGGAGCTGCTCGAAGCGATCAGAGTGCACCAGGTTGACGCTGTGCTGGTATATGACCTGGATCGCCTACATCGGCACCCCTGGGAACTCGAAGAGTTCTTCCGGGTCGTTGACGAGGCAGGCCTCACTCAGATGGCCAGCGTCTCGGGAGACTTGGACTTGTCGAACGACGACGACCGATTTAGGGCCAGAATCATGGGCGCTGTGTCCAAGAAGTCTTCTGACGACCAGGCTCGCCGCATCCGCCGGAAGAAGGATGAACTGGCCGAGCGCGGACTTCCCGCAGGGGGAGGATCCAGGCGGTGCTTCGGCTACGCCGAGGATCGGATCACCGTGATCGAGCATGAAGCGGAGATGATCCGAGAGGCCGCTCGGGAGATCATCGCCGGCGCATCTCTGTCCAGCATCTGTCGGCGGTGGAACGATGCCGAGCGGTTCACCGCCTTGGGAGCGACCTGGAGAGTGAGCGCACTTCGCAGCCTCCTCCTCAACCCCCGGATAACCGGTCTTCGGGTTCATCGGGGGCAGGTGGTTGGCCCAGCCGTCTGGCCTCCGATCTTGGATCGAGCCACCTTCGATCGGGTCAACTCCATACTCACAGACCCTCGACGTGCCGTGGAGCGTCCAGTACGGCGCTACTGCCTCGGGGGTCTCGTCCATTGCGGGCTATGCAAGGCCAAACTATCCACGCGGAACATGGAGGGCCGCCGCTACTACCACTGCACCAAGTCACCAGGTACACCTGGATGTGGCCATCTGGGAGTTGTCGCGGAACCCTTGGAACAGCTCGTCGTTGAGATGGCCTTTGTCCGGCTAGATAGCTCCAGCTTTGGCCGACGCCCTGAATCGCAACGACGATGAAGCAGAAGACGAGCAACAAGCTCGGTCAGATGTGTCCCTTCTCGAAGATCGCCAGACAGAGCTGGCCAGAGAGTATGGGCATGGCAGCATTCAGATGCATGAGTGGCTAGAGGCCAAGAAGGCCATTGAGAGCCAGCTTGAGGTTGCTAGGAGACTCCTGGCCAAGTACCAACGCAAGACTGCCTTAGATGAGTACTCCAATCTGCATGTTCTTCGTGAAGCGTGGCCAGGACTAGGAATCGATCGCCGCAGAGCACTCCTCGGAGCAATCATCGAACGAGTCGACGTGGCCCCAGCGGAACGGGGGGCAAACAAGTTTGATTCGCGTCGAGTGGGAGTCATCTGGAGGGCCTAGCGGGGCTCTTCGGAAATGAGCGGGCTGAGAACCCAACCGCTGTCCGGCACCTCCGTGTCTGGGGTCCCTGCGCATAGCCGCGCTCGCTAGAGTTGCCTGCCCATGAACGGCACTTGGAGGACGGCCCGCGGCTCCGTCCACGCGCATTTGTGGGGCACGGTGCCGGCGGGCGACGGCCGAACAGAGCCGTTCGGGCAGATCCGCGTCGGCGACTAGTCGTTGCTGACGCTCCCGAACAGGCGCTTGTCATCGCCGGCGACAAATGGTCCCATCGACATGACTGATTACAAGTGCCATGCTCATTTACGAACGCGTACCGCAGTCAGGAGAACGTCATGATCACTGACCGGATCGACCCGCCGGAGCTGCTCAAGATACCGGAGATTGTGAACGTATCGGTCGCGACCGGCACACGCATCATCCACATCTCGGGTCAGACGGCGGTTGGCACTGACGGGAAGGTGATCGGGAACACCCATCTCGATCAATCCCGTCACGCACTCCGAAACGTGCGAACGGCGCTCGAAGCGGTGGGCGCGACATTTGCCGACGTCGCCAAGTTCAACATCTACATGGTCAACTACAGCTGGGAGGCACTAGAGGCGCTGATGACAGCGGGCAAGGAAGTCTTCGGTGACCCGTACCCGCTAACGGCCAATACCCTCGTCGGTGTGGCCTCCCTGTGGCTACCCGAGCTGCTGGTCGAGGTCGACGCCGTCGCCGTCGTCTAATCTCGGGCCCATATCTGGCGGATCTGATAGCTCGGTTGATCCATTCCGCCGACCGGAGTCGCTTAGAATCGGCCCTATACGGCGGGCTGCGCACAGGGCCGACAAACGTCGAGCCAGATCGCTCCAACGCTAGGGGCGTCGCCGGTCAACCGCGTTCCAGCGCCACGCCCTCAGGATCAGTCAGGTGTCGTGCTGGGGTGCGGCATAACGCCGGGTGAATTCTCAGCTCCTGCGTAGGTTCCTTGCGCGGTCAACGCGCCTACTTCGTGCCTGCGCGTCCAGCCATTCGTTGGAGCGAAGTAGTCGTCGCTCATCCGGAATGTGTTGACGGCCTTCTGAGCTGTCCGTCTGCACTCCACATCGCCGACAGACCGCCATTCGCCCGTTTGTCTCTGGAGCATGGTCCTCATCGAGCCGACTGCCCATATGCAACGCTTCGTGCGAGACCACGATTCTCCTCGCTCGGCGCGCCCCTCTTCGAGCGGATGCCGAACCGAAAGGACTACAGCGAGCTCGAGGTGAGCAACTTCGTCCTTTGCTACACATCACCTCGCCTTGCGCCACTCCATCCGAAACCGTCGCGTGGTAGAAGGCAATGGCCTCGGAGTCCGGGAAGATGAGCCTGAGGTATCCCAGCTTTCCCTTTGGGTCGGCCTCTGGGCCTATCTCCAAACGCCGGCACCGACGCGCGTTCTCGCCCGGTTGCGAAGAGTGAAGGCAGCCTGGGCAAAAGGTGTTAGACCGCCGAATCGGGCGTGTCGGGCGGGTGTTGGCTTGCCCACGGCGCCAAGGCTGCGAAGCCGACCCGTCACCGGGAGGGGCGGTTCGGCTGGACGGATGTTTCGACCTGAGTTCGTCTCCTGGACCATCGGTGCCGACCTTGATCATTTGGCTGAATCTGGACCGGGTGGGTGGGCGTCTGAACGCCCACTGCCTATTCTGATTGTCGGAGGTGGTGGACCGTGGCTGAGCCAAGCTGCCGGGGGGACCCGAATGCGGTCTATGCGCTCGGACACAACCCGGAAGAAAGCGGCCGGCTGCAGCGGCAGGCCGACGAGCTGGCGCCGGAGAGCACGATTGTCCTGGACCGAGCGGGTCTGGGTCCAGGGCAGCGCACTGTCGACGTGGGGTGCGGCCCGCGGGGCGTTCTGGACTTACTGGCGGCGAGGGTGGGGTCAGACGGCCGGGTCGTCGGCGTCGACGCCGACCCGGCGCACGTCGCCATGGCCACGGAGTTCGCGGCCGGGCGCGGTTTACGCAATGTCGAGGTCTTCGCGGCCGACGCCCGGCACACCGGCTTGCCGTCCTGCTCCTTCGACGTCGTGCATGCTCGCACCCTGTTGGTCACGGTGCCCGAGCCCGCTGTGGTGGTAGCCGAGATGGTTCGCTTGGCGGGGCCGGGCGGTTGGGTGGCGTCCGTGGAGCCCGACACGGAGTACACGCTGTGCTACCCCGCCAGCGCCGCTTTCGACCGGATATCCACGTTCTTCCCGCCCGTCTTCAGCCGCAACGGAGCCGACCCGTGGATCGGCCGTCGCGTCCCGGAACTGCTCCGCCAGGCCGGGCTGGAGGACATCGGCGTGCAGGTCGCGGCCCAGGCCTACCCCGCCGGGCACACCCGACGGACCATTCGGCTCGACCTCCTCCGAAGCATCCGCCCGCAGGTCGTGGAGATGGGGCTCGCGACCGCCGAGGAGTTGGACGAGTTGGACGCCGCAGCCCGCGCCCACCTCGACGATCCCGCCACCGTGGCCGTCTACGGGCTGCTCTTCCTCACATGCGGACGCAAGCCAGGTTGACCCGGGCCTGTCCAAGCTCGAACCCACCGGGGTAACAAGGGCCGCGACCGGTAAAGGCGTAGGCCTCCGTCCGGATCGTTCGCTCCGCGGAGGAGTCGCTGTGGCGGAATCTCCCCGACCGAACCCCGCCTTCGGGAACCAAACCGGCCACCAGCCGGCGTTTCTCCGGCACCCGCGCAACCTGGGCCGCGGGACGGCAATTCATAGCTCGACGCGCACGCGTCGCCGGAACCGTAAAGGCCGAGAACGACCGACAGAGCATTCCATCAGGGCAGCCGCTTCCGACCGTAGCAACGGAGGCTCACCGACCCAGCTGTCCACGAAGACACCGAAGGCTCCGCCAATCGCCGTGCGGAGCGCCCCCGACCCGCGCCCCCCGCACGCCGCTGATCGCCTGATCGGTCGGGCGTATCAGATCTGGTCAGCGCCTGGACCTTCTAGCACGTCGAGGTCCCGCCTGGCGTAGGGGTGGTGCTCCCACTCTTCGTTCAAGAGGACGTGGAAGCATTGGAGAACCGAGTGCTCGCCGTTGGGATGGCCTGGCTCCTCCGGGGTGGTGCGAACCGCGATGAGTTCGCTGGCGGTGAGACTCTCCACTTGGGACCTAACAGCCCGCTGATGTTCTTGTCGCACTATCAACACCTCAGGCAGGCGCGGCCTCGCCGCGACGTCGATTCCGATCAGCCGCGCCCACTGGCTCCACGCCCGTCCGCGGGATGATACGGACGCCGAGCAAGCTGGATCCCACGAAACAGCCAGCAGTCCGTTGCGAAGAGGGGGTGGCGGAGCGTTTCGACGAAGCTCCACACCCTGTCCACTCTTCACAACTGGAAGTCCTTCGTCGATGTAGCTGGCACGCTCGGTCGTCGCGGCCCAGAGAGATCTTCGAGCATTGACCACGCGGCGCTCAGCCCTTCGACGTCAGTAGATCTCAGCTTCACCTCGCTTGGGGAAGCGACCGTCGAGCTCCGCTCGAACCAGCGCCTCGATCTCGACGTCGTTGACTCGTAGACGTTCGATGTCGCCGGAGGTATCTGCGCCGCAGAACTTGACGTCAGTCAGCTTTGCGCCCTCGAGGTTCGCACCGTGCAGGTGGACTCCTGACACGTCGAGGTCGTCCACGCGGCTTCCCCGGGGAACTGGCGCTCATCGGTCATTCCTCCTCCTCGGGGACCAACACAAAGCGACTCGTGACACAGCCGGTCGAGCGTCCCCTATTCGCACCGCTCGCCAGCCAACGCCGCGCCCCAGATCGCCGGTTTGGGGCTCGGACATTCGGTCGCTCTCTGACTAGTCGTTCTCTGGCGGTACACGAGCATTATCGCCGAGGGATCACCGGCCGGCGCACCACCGGCATTCCCGATCGGATGCGCCTCAACTATTTGATCTCGGAGAGGAGGATCTCCCGATACGTGGTCTCGTCGAAGCTGACACCCCACGACGCGGCTACGGAACGACGTTCCGACATGTCTGCAGCAGCGGCCTCCATCGCCTTTCGGTCCTCCCATACCGTGCCGGTCAGGCCATGCCCACCCTGTCGATCGAGCATGTTGCGCAGGGCGCAGAAACCGGGCCGTGCTTTGATCTGGGGGAGCACCTCGCTTTTGAAGAAGGCGACATTCTCGTCGATAGCGGCAGGGTCCATGCTGATCCTGGTGACGATCAGCGCACAGCCAGCAACCGGCGGCTTGGTGATGGCCTCGGCCACTTGCTCGAAGTTCTCGACGGTGAGCTCGCCGCCCACGAGCTCGGTGGCCTCATCCCTGGCCTTACCCATAGCACTGTTGCTCGCTGTGCGATCTGCCTCGGTCTCCCACAACGACAGGATGCCCAAGACGGCGCCGGATCGGTCTGCACTGGCCGACACTCCGCGGAATCCGTGCTGAGAATTGAGAACGGGCAGCACTTCGTTCCGGAGGTAAGCGACACCCGCGTCGATGTCCGTAGCCCTATTGAATGTCAACAGCCGGGTGTACATCGTGACCCCCCTGTGGGTTGCGGTGCCAACCTATGCCTGGGGCCTCGTGTTGGACCCCGACAGACGCTACACCTGGTATGGCCTCCGAGAAAGGGGAAACTGCGCATACCTAGAACCCGTGGCGGTCCAAGGCGTAGCCGAGCGCGGAGCTGGCCGAATTAACGTAGCTGGTACTAGGTTTGCGGGCATCAGCGACGCTGGGAGCTTGAAGTCTTACGGTCGACGGTACCGAACGGGCGCCCCGTAACACTCACTCCAGTCGCCGGTTCGGGGTGCCTCCAATCGCCGGTTAGGTGGGGACCCTCTTCGCCCGAATGCATCGTGCTTGCTGTCGCTAGCGCGCAACACCCCGCTTAGATCCGAAGAGCGTGAACCCGGTCAACAGCGTCAGCCTCTTCACTCTTGGCTGAGCTGCTCAGTGTCACGGCCACCGGGTCGTGAGCCACCTGAGTCCGGAGGATTGAGGCGACCCTCTCAATGACACGAGGGTCCTCGATCGTCAGAGGTAGACCCTGATCATGAGTGGACTTGCACGACCATCTTCCGTGCAGCTTCAGCAAGCCCGACCATGGATGAGTCACCTTGATTCGGCGTTCTGTCCATGGTGGCCATTGCTGCGCTGTGTTTACCGATCCGAACCCGTCTGAACCCTGCCGGCCTTGTAGTCAAGGCGGATGGATGTTCGATCTGGGTCACTTAGGTCAGACGGCGAGAGCCCGTATTTCTTCGCGAGCTTTCGGTACTGATAGAGAGTGTTGTGGGACCGTTTCGGGTCAAGATCGAAATAGTCCATCATCAGGATGCCGAAGACATCGACGAACTTCTTTCGATCACTCCCATCTGCGCAGATGGCCGCAGCCTTCAACTTGCGGTCCTGGCTGGGGAGCCTCCCAGCCAGTTGCACCACTGGCACCACCTGGGCTTGTTGCTTCCTCCTGAGGGCGACTCCATAACAGCCGAAGAGCTCGAGAGAGTCCGTCTGATCCGATTCGCCCTGAACCGTGGGTACACAGCCGAGCAGCTTGCCGGGATCACGAGGTCGCACGGGGACATCGTCGGCCACTTCGCCCAGAGAGTTGTGGCCAGCACCGGCCCGCCTGTGTGCAGTGTGGAGGAGGCGGCCGACAGGGTCGGCATCGATCCTGCCGTCTTCGAACGCCTACGCAACGCCGCGGGCCTGCGAGACCAGCGTCAGGCCTACCACGAGGACGTCGAGGCCATCCGGTTTATGAAGGTCGCCTTGGAGGCCGGTCTTGAACCCGATGTGCTCGTCCAGATTCTCCGCGTCTTCGCCGACGGCACAGAGAGGATGGCCGACGGCGCCGGCCGCCTGTTCCATCTCTACGTGCACGAGCGACTGCGGGCCGGCGGTGCCATGGGCACCGAGCTGCTGCAGGTGACAGACGTCATCGGCGAGCGGACGATCCGCCTGGTAGAGCCCGCTGTCGTCTACTTCAACCGCAAGGGGTGGGAGCGGGCCTGGGCTGAGGACATGATGCTGCACCTCGCCGAGGAGGCGACCGCCCCATCGGAGGTTCCAGGCGAGTTCGTGCGGGCCTTTCTTTTCGTGGACCTGTCGCGCTTCACGCCCATGACCGAGGCCATGGGCGACGTCGCCGCCGCCCAGGTGGTGGAGCGCTTCTCGGAGCTGGTCCGAGAGGGTGCGGCTGATTGCTCGGGCCAGGTGATCAAACAGATCGGCGACGAGTTCATGCTCGTCTTCGCCGACGGGCGCTCCGCGGCGAACTGCGGGCTGACGATCCAAGAGACGGTGGCAGCCGAGCCCCGCTTTCCCGCGCTGCGAATGGGTGCGCACGTCGGCTCGGTCCTCTATCGAGAAGGGGACTACATCGGCACCGCCGTGAACACCGCCGCCAGGGTGGCCGCTGCTGCCACCAGGCATCAGTTCCTCGTGACTGATGCCGTCCGTCGCCAGCTCGGCGATCTCGATATCGAGGTCGCCGCCGTCGGGGCTCGTTCCCTGAAGGGACTCAGCGAAGAAGTCGAACTGTTCGAGCTGCGTCACCGGGCTGCGAAGGCGACCAGGGTCGTCGACCCGGTGTGCGGCATGGAGCTCGACGAGGAGTCGGCCCAGGCTCAGCTCAACTGGCAGGGTCAACCCCAGCTCTTCTGCTCGGAGCGTTGCCTTCGCCGTTTCTTGGACGATCCGCGTCGGTACCTAGTCAGAATCTCGTCTGGTAATGACCGCGCTGATGACTGACGCTCTCTCTGGAACGCTCTCAATCACGCCTTGGGAATAGTCGGCACGTGCCCGCCTTGCCCACCTCGGAGATCCACCCCGCGTCGGGATCAGAACGCCGCTCCCGATGCGTCCACAAGCGGGCGTTTAGGGCCCCTGAGCTCTGACTCACAGGACTCCTAAGCAGCGGCTCGCTTGGCCAGTATCTCGTAACTGGTTGCGTGTCCGCTTCAGCTCGGCGATGCGGGATTCGACCTCGGCGAGCCGCTCGTTAACGGCCGCGGTGACATGGACGCACGGTGCTTCGCCGTTGCTGCGGATGTCGAGGACCTGGCGGATCTGCTCGAGGGTGAGTCCGGCCACTTGGGCGTGACGGATGAAGGCGAGGCGCTCGAGGATCTCCGCGTCGTAGTCCGTGGTAGCCGGCCGGGATGCGGTCCGGTTTGGATAGATAGCGTTGGTCCTCCCAGAACCGGATGGTCTTAGAGGGCACCCCGGCCTTCGTCGCGATCTCGCCGATTCTCATCTCGAACCCCTTGACCTTCCTCCGAGCTGGAAGCTTTACCCTACCGGGTGAGGTGTCCACGGCCCACCTCACCGACGGAGGGTGAGTGCCATGCAGGTCGAGCTGCTGTACTTTGAGGATTGTCCCAACTGGAAGACCGCCGACGGCCGCCTTCGCGCCTTGGCCTCGGAGTGTGGCTTTGATGTCCAGCACCGGCGGGTGACAACCACAGCTGAAGCCGAGCGGACCGGGTTCCGGGGGTCGCCCACCATCCTGATCGACGGCCGCGACCCCTTCGCCAGGGATGGGGAGCCATCAAGTCTTCGCCTGTCGGAAGCACCATATGCCCCAGGGCCCGGCAGGCTCGCCGACCGAAGACCAGCTCCGGGCGGTCCTCGATGGCTGATCCGGCATTGCATCAGCGGGTCCGGCGGTGCGCCTTCATGGGCGTGGGAGATCAACCCGAGATCGAATCCGAAGCCCACGACCACAGAGGAGCACGAGCCCGATGACCCAAAAGACCAACCTCTCTTTGGATGCCATTGACACCGCCCTGGCTAAGGCAACGCCCGATCTGGGCGAGGCAGAGCAGCGTCTCGTCGTCGCCGTGCTTCGGCGCCTCGCTGCCGGCCAGCCGGTCGGTGTCCCCGCTGCGGCCGCCGCGGGCCGGGCTGCCCGACGAGGAGGCGGGTCAGAGCTTCGGCCCTCGCGGCGGGGGTGCTTGCAGTGACGACGAGCAGGTGGTGGGCGGGGCGGGTCTGGCTCTCGCTGAGACGCCACATCGGATCCGCCACGTCACGGCGTCGACCTGTACGTGCGGTGTGCCTGGGACTCCCGTTCCTCGCCCGGGCCATCGGCGACTTGGAGGTGGCGACCCACGATCCCATCACCGGCGACCTCATTGCCTATCGCATGGCCGCCGACGGCACGATCACCGACTTGTCGCATCCCGGTGCTTTGTTGTCTTTCCTCCGGCCCAACCAGCTGTGGGACGACGACGTGATGGCCACCTTCTGCCATTACGTACTGCAGTTCACCGGCCCCGACTCGGCCAGGCTCTGGACGGCCGAGCATCCCTAAACACACCTTCGCGATCAGCCTCGACGACGCCCTTGCCAGCTGGCCCGGCGACATGCGGTTCGCCTCTTCGGCCCCGCGTTCGCATGAGCCGATGCACGCACAGGACGACGGCCGACCGCCATGTAGGACCCAGTTGGACGCAGTCGCCCGCCGCAGAGTTCCCACCCACCGCTCGGCGTAGGAGTTGGCACGGGGCGCCCCTACAGGCCTCTCCAGCAGATCTTGCTCGTGCATGCGACGAGGACCCCGTGTGTGTCGCTCTCAGTTGGGACTCAGGCTGCCCGCCTGCCGGTTCCGCCCGAGGGAAACGAAGCCAGCGCCGGACGGGCGGGAGCACGGCAGGAACGCTCACACGCCCGAGGCGTCCTTTAGCCAGTGTGCGCCTCCGATCAGCCCCTGTCGATCCCTCGGGCGGCCAGCGCTGTGCGCCTGATTCTGGCCATCAGGTCCGGTGACTGCTCCGGCCATGGCGGCTGTGAGGCCATCATTGGCTAGCACTATGGCGGAGCCCGCCGATTGGACACAAGATGGGGGTCTCCCAGACCAATGTGAGGGGGTTCCGTCGACCCTCATCAACTCGCACCCAGTAGCTCGTCGGCCTTGTCCCCGCCTCCGCTGCGGCCGGAGAGTGTGAGGAGGACCGTTTCACACAGCCCTGTGGCGTTCACGCGTTGACTCCACGAGGGGAGGTTGGTGTGCAATCCGAGGCCGAAGCGATGATCTTGGACCGCTACCTTCCCCAGTACGACGTCACAGAGGCGCACGCCGTCGTCGTCGACGCAGACACTGACCTCACGTGGCAGGCGGTCCGGCAGAGCGACCTGTCTCGTTCCGCGGTGATACGGGTGCTCCTCGAGCTGCGCAGCCTCCCCAATCGGCTGCAACGGGTCTTGAAGGGGCAGCCCTCGGAAGTTTCCCGCCCTCCCTTGACCCTCGACGACATGGAGCGTGCCGGCTTTCTGCTCCTGGGCGAATGGCCCGGCCACGAGCTCGTGCTCGGCTCTGTCGTGCAACCGTGGAAGGCGGTCACCGACGACGAGCCCGCGCCGCAGGTCGAAGGCGGTCGGTTCGCCGCGTTCGACACCCCTGGGTACGTCAAGGTCGCCTTCAACATCCGGGTGGAGCCCTACGGCAGCGGGCGCGCCCTCATCACGACTGAGACACGGACGGCGGCCACGGACCCCACGAGCCTCCGCCGTTTCGCCCGCTACTGGATCCTCGTTGGCCCGTTCAGCGCGCTGATCCGTCGACTGATGCTGCGGATCGCGAAATCCGACGCCGAGCGACGGCCTGGCCTCAGAAGCAAGACCCGCCCACCCAACGCGTGAGCCTGGCGGCTCGCCGGGGGTCGGTCGGGTGATGACCTGACGTCCGAGACTGCCGATCACTGCTCACACAAAACGCCCGCACCGAACGTCGGGGCTTTCTGAAGGAGCGGTGACCCAGAACGACGGTTCCCGTGTCAACGACAAAGTCGCGGGTGTCCCAGACCGCGCGGGCAACTCGAAGGTTGCCGCGTCCCCCAGGTGCCGTTCATGGGCAGGCAACAACGCGAGCACGGAGATGCCCGCCAGACCCCGCTGAATTCCGAAGCGCCCCATTACCGGCGCTTCGGATAGCGGGGGTCCCTCCAAGACCGGAGAGCCGGGTATGGCTCCGGCCCTGTAACGACAGTTCCCGATCGGTCAGCTCTTGTCCGGCACAACTACCTAGGTTCGCGTTTCGGGAACAGCGCGGCCGAGCTAGTCATCGCCCTCTAGGGCGTGGATGCCATGGCCCAAACGGATTGCAGCAAGCAACCGGCGGGTACCTCGTCTCGCTTGCGCCGGTGTTCCCGTCATCACGGGCCAGACGGATACCCGTCAACCTCCGGATAGCTACGGTGCGTCGTTGAAGAACTCAAGCCGTAAGGTCGACACCACAACGCCCGCCCTGCCCATCGCCTCGCGGAGGTCGGCGCTGTTGAAGAACGCACGCGCCTGTTCCATGCTCCCAAACCGATGCATAACAAGGACGTTGTTTGGGTCGTCGGCCGACTGATAGACGGCCTCGTCGCTGACCCGCCAGCCTTCAGCATATCCACGACCGAGTCATACACCACCCGCCACGCCGCGTAGTCGTTGACCTTGTGCAGCACGAACGTAGTTGCCATGTCGCCCCCCTAACGTTGCAAGTCCGCCAATCACTTCCAAGCCCGCCCATCCTGGCTCATCGAGCGGGGCGGTGTCGAGTGCGCTCCACCTCCCCCGTTGGCTTGCTTCTGAGATGATGTTCGGCCTTCCGAAGTTGGTGTATGTTCACCGACCCGCATCTATCGGGTGACCAGACGGATTCGCGTACCTTTCGTCCCCACCGGCGTATTGCCCGTCGATCGGCGCAGATCGAATCGTAGTGCCGGTTCCTGTGGGGGTTGCGGTGGTTTAGGCAATCACCCCTTGAGGAGCGCCGGTGGATCCCACCCCCACCCCGCTCAGATCCGAAGGGCCCATAAAGGCGAGTGTACGTCACGCGCCGACCAACGTGTGTAGTGCGCCTCGTTATAAATCTATAACGCGGCTCGGATAGCGGAACCCACGACAGGAGCAGAATGACCCCAGCCAGAATGAAGGGGAACCGGGCCTAGACCCGTTGTGAAGCTCCCCGAGCTATGACCCCTAGGCCCGTGTTAGGGCCAGCAAGAGAACGGTGAGCCCACGGGACGTCGTTGGGTCCCCGCCTTGCTCATGACCCGCCGAGCCCGGGGGGACCTAGAGTACGGCCCGGGGCGTTTCCGACCGCGGATTCCATTCATCGATCTCGCATCTTCATTCATCGATCTCGCATCTTCATTTATCCATCTCGCATCTTCATTTATCCATCTCGCATCTTCATTTATCCATCTCGCATCTTCATTGGTCTGGCTATCTCAAGTGAACCTAGGACACGTTCTTATCTCTCCGTCAGCAATGGCCAGATACTCATTAACCAGGCTGACCGGACGGCCAACAACGGTTGAATGTACCGCCGGCACACGCGATATTGATCGTACGACGGCCTGATGCCCGTACGGCCATTTCGGCCCGCCAGGCGCTCGCAAAGGAGCGATGCTTTATGGAGCAAGTTCTGCTCTCCATACACGAGGCTGGAGAGGCGCTCGGTTTCGGTGGAACCAAGGTTCGCCAACTCGTCGCACGTGGACTCCTGGAAGGAGGTCCGGTGGACGGTGCACTCCGAGTCGTCGCCGAGTCCATCCGCCTCTTTCCCGATCGGATGAGACAGCAAGCGGAGACCGAAGGGAGTCGGCAGGCCCAGAAGTCAACCAAGCCAACGTTATTACACCCCCACGTGCATGCACGTGGTCACAGGCCGAGGAGGCTATGAACATTGGATGAGTCTGCACAAAAAAGGGGTGGCTCGGAGATTGCACCTCCGAGCCACCTAGTGGCTGATCGCCCTATCGGGAAGACACCCAACTTGGACATCTCACCACCCACCTATCCTACCGTGCCCGCTGAGCTGGTTGGGCCTGTTGTCAGTGAGGTTCGGCTGTCGGCGGGGGCCGTGGCTCGGTCCCGCGGGCGCGGGTTGCTGCTCGACGAGGGCAACCGGGCAGATGGCCGGACGTCCGTGGCTGAGGCTGCTCAGCCCAACGGTCAGAGTGTTGACGACGAGGACGACCCCTGGTGCAAACAAGTCAAGGGCCGGACCCATGCAGGTCTCCTAACCAGCGCGTTCGAGCCGTCGTATGGACTGCTTCCGCGGCGTCCCGGAGACGTTCTCCTCCATCAGGCCGGTCTGTGTAGGCCCAAGACTCGCGGCAGAGCGGGGTATTGCTCGTTCTGCCGTGGTCCAGCTTTGTTCGACGTCATAAACGGGCGAGGCCGGCAATACTCGATCTGCTGGTGTCACCTTCGGCGGTCGTCGGTGTGGAGCCTTCAAAACCTTGTCCCTGACGTCCGCGCCACCCGCCAGAGGCTTCCTGTCGACTTGATGAGCACGAGCGCCTCCGACGCCCTTTCCACTGGCAGCGAGAAATGAGCGCGCATCAGGAGGCCCTCAGAGAGGCAGTCATCGAGTATGCCCGTGCCGGGTTCCGCATGCTGCCGCTGTTTGGGGTGATCACCGGAACTGATGGCCAGCGGTGCTGTGAGTGCCCTAAGGGATCGGCCTGCGAGAGTTCAGGCAAGCACCCCCGCCGAAAACGTTGGCCCCAGACTGCAACCTGCAACCCCAGTTCTGGGCTCGCATGGCTTAAGAGGTGGTCGGACATGAATCTCGGTCTCGCCACCGGCCGGCAGTCGGGTGTCGTCGTCCTGGATGTTGACCCTCGGCACGGAGGAGACGAGTCGATCGCCAAGCTGGCCGAGCTGCACGGTGAATTGCCTCCGACGCGTCGCCATGAGACACCATCGGGTGGCTATCACCTCCTGTTTGGATGGGAGCTGGGCCGGCCGGTCGGCAATAGATTGCCGGCACTGTCTGGCGCGTCGGGCATCGACGTACGGGGAGAAGGGGGGCTCATCGTCGCACCCCCCAGTCGACACCTCAAGGGCGTCTATCAGGTGGACGACTCCAGTCCGACGGAGCTGGCTCGATTGCCTGAGTGGCTGCTGGAAGGTGTCGCGGTCGAGCCAGCCGAACTGACACCTCACGACCGAGCGGACAGATGGGCCGTGGCAGCCTTGCGGAATGAGTGCCGGGCTATCAAAGAGGCGCCACAAGGGAACCGAAACGAAACCTTGTTCACCGCTTCATGGAAGATTGGCGAGATCATCGTGGGAGGCGGACTCGACCAGGAGAAGGCGACACACGAACTATCGAGTGCTGGGCTGCATGCCGGCCTCGATGAGCCAGAAGTGGACGACGTCGTGGCCAGAGGACTCGACTACGGGGCTGAGAGGCCAAGGGTCGCCGATCCTCCATTCAGCGGTCGCGCCGAAGCATTGGCTGTCGTCGACGAAATCCATGGCGCGATCCGTGGGGTCACGTGGTCTGGACACGCGGGGACCCGACAGCGAGCGGTCCTGGAGGCCATGGTCAGTCTTGCACGCGACCAGGGAGGGCCACAGATAACAGCTGGGGTTCGCCGGATTGCCCTAGAAGCTGGCTATAGCGATCACGCCACGGTGATGAGGGCATTGAAGGAGTTGCAAGAAGCTCGATGGGTGTCCCGGATGCACAAGGGAACCAGCCAAGAGGATCCCAGCGAGTGGAAGCTTCAAGACCCCACCCCGAGCGCATGGCAAAGCGAAGGCTCCGAGTCATTGGTCGGGGTTCAAGGCGATCAGGGGTCGACACCAGAGCTTTCAAGTCAGGGCCCGAATCATCAGGTGCCGCCTCAAGAAGCCGGCACTGACCAATGTCCGACCACTCCCCTGCAGTCTCCGAGCAGTACAGCCCAACTACCTACCGGAGGTACTCATCTAGAGAGCATGTGTGGTCAAGTGCCTACCACCCCCCACCAAGTACCAACCGCTCCCCCTCAACTGCCCCACGAGGCCACCCCTGGCCTCCGTCGTAGTGGGACTGGTGGGAGATTGAGCGATGCCGATCAAGGGAACCCCCTGGGCGGCACGATGCCAATCGAGCACGACGCCTTCTGGCAGCGGGGCTATAAGTGGCTGGGGGACAGGCTTTGGTACCTGCCCGGTGTGACGAAGATGGGGTGGCGCCGCCATCGGGTAGCCGGTCACGAAGAGGAACTCGCTGCCATGCTCGCGGACCGCCCACTCGCCCAGCCAGCGCTCGTCGGCGGGGGAGAGGTCCGGCTCGCCGCGCGGGTCCCAGCCCGATCCGGGCCGCGATCAGTTCCTGGGCGTCGGCGAAATGGAGCTCGGGATCTTGCCGGGAACCGTCGGGCAGCTTGCCAGTCCAAGAAGCTCGGCGGCGGAACGGGCCCGCTCGCCGCACTGCCGCCAGCATGCCCGGCGATCGCGTCGCGGAGCATCGCCATCACGTCGTGGTGGTCGGTGATGAAGCCGAACTCGGCGTCCAGACTGGTGTACTGCGCCAGGTGCCGGGCGGTGTCGTGCGGCTCGGCGCGGAAGACCGGGCCCGTCTCGTAGACCCGCTCGAAGACGCCGACCATGGCCTGCTTGTAGAACTGCGGCGACTGGGCCAGGTAGGCGGGCTGGCCGAAGTAGTCGATGCCGAAGACGTTCGCGCCGGACTCGGTCGCGGAGCCGACGATCTTCGGGCGTGTGGATCTCGGTGAAGCCCAGGCCGTCCAGCGCGTCACGGAATCCGGCCACGCTGGCGGCGGAGATCTCGAAGCCGGCCCGCAGCCGGGGATGCCGCAGCGTGGTCGGCGCGTGGTCGAGGATGGTCGGCAGGGTGGCGGTCACCGCCGGGCCGGTACAGGTCGAACGGCGGCGGCGCGGCCGGCCCGGCTGAGCGGTGATCACCGGCTCGGTGATCTCGGCGCCGCCAGGTGCCTGGGCGCTCGCCCTGACCAGCCCGGTCGACCGCGATCACGGTCTCCTCGGGCAGGTGGCCACCAGCTACGCTCCGGCCCTCGATGGCTCCGGTCACCCTGGCCGGCGCCGGGCGGACCTGCACGGCCGGGCTGAGCACGACCTGAGCCAGGCCGGACCGGTCCCGCACGATCAGGAAGGTGACCGACTTCAGCTCGCGCTTGCGATGCAGCCAGCCCGCAACGCGTCACCCGCTCGCCGATGTGGGCGCGCAGGTCGCTGGCCAGAACTCGAGCTGATGTCATGAGGCACTCCTCCAGGGTTCGTTGTGCCCCTTGGGAGTGCGGGCGAGAAGGGAACTCGCGGTGCCACCACACCTTCGCCGCAGCCCCGCGGTGCGGCGGTCACGGCCTCGTTGTGCCCGGTCACGGGGGCTGGCCGGCGGGGCATGGGGCCCGCCGCTGGCTGCGGCGGCCGTTCCTCCCCGCACTCAGGAGGGTCTTCGCACCGGGCGCGCAGGCCGCCTTCTCAGCTTCCGGCGGCTCTCTCGTGCTCGCGGTCCCGGCGCTACTCGTCTCCGTCAGCGCTTTCGCCTACCCTACCGGCGCCGCAGACCGCGGGCCGCGCACGGAGCACCATGATCATGGTTATCTGGTGGGGCCCTGACCCCACCAGATAACCATGATCATGGAACGAGGGTCAGAGCGGGCAGCCGCCGACCGGCTGGTGACCCTGGCCAGCACAGGCTGCGCTGATCGCCGCACTGATCTGGCGGAGCTGCTCGACCTGTTCCGGCGTGAGCGCGTCGATCAGCGACTGGCGGACCTGCTCAACATGGCCGGGAGCGGCCGCGGCCAGCGCGGCGAAGCCTTCGTCGGTGAGCTGCGCGATCTGGCCCCGGCGGTCGGTCGGGCAGTCAGTCCGCCGGACCCAGCCGTGAGCCTCCAGCCGTGCGACGGCATGGGACAGCCGGCTCTTGCTCTGCGTCGAGGCATGCGCCAGCTGGCTCATCCGCAGCGCCCGGCCGGGTGCCTCGGAGAGCCTGGTCAAGATCTCGTAGTAGCCGTGCGGGAACCCGGAGTCGCGCTGCAGCTGGGCATCGATCGCGCTGAACAACGTCTGGCAGGCAGTCAGAAACGCGCGCCAGGCCTGTTGCTCGTCGGCGGTCAGCCACCGTGTCTGCGGATTACTCACGCGGCCAGGATACCTCGGCAACCGAAGTAGTTGAAAGTTTGACAACTGAGGGTGGCCCGTGATAGTTATTGAGCACTCAACCAACGACCCTTACAGGAGTGAATCATGACCGAGACCGCCACGGTGGCCAACATTCCCGGCTACGTAGCAGGTACCTGGAGCATCGACCCCGTGCACTCGGAGGTCGGCTTCTCGGTCCGGCACATGATGGTCAGCAAGGTGCGCGGTAAGTTCACGACCTTCTCGGGAGAGATCGTCACCGGCGAGCAGCCCGCGGACTCCTCGGTGACCGCCGAGATCGACCTGTCCTCGATCGACACCGGCAACGACCAGCGTGACGCGCACATCAGGTCGGCCGACTTCTTCGAGGTCGAGAACTACCCGAAGATGACCTACAAGTCCACCGCCGTGCGCGCCGACGGCGATGACTACATCCTGGATGGCGAGCTCACGCTGAAGGGCGTCACCAAGAACGTGCCGCTCCGCCTCGAGCTGAACGGCTTCGGCCCGGACGCCTTCGGCGGCACGCGGGCCGGCTTTACCGCCACCGCTGAGATCAACCGGCGTGACTTCGGCGTCAACTTCAATGCTCCGCTGCAGAACGGCGGCGTCGTGGTGTCCGACAAGGTGACGATCCACCTCGAGATCGAGGCCGTCCTCGCCGCCTGATGTCGGCCTGAGCCGCCAGCCCGATAAGCGCGGGCTACCGGTCCGGGCGGGCTACTGACCAGAACTTGTACCGGGCTCGAGTTGTACATGCCGGATATTCCGGACGTGATGACGACTCGGGTCCGGTACAAGTGCGTCCGGGGGTGGTGCCTCGCGATCTCGCGGCCTTGACATGTGACCTTATAGGTCACATATCTTGAGCTGATGACAGACGACGACCTTGTGTTCAAGGCGCTCGCCGACCCGACCCGGCGGTTCCTGCTCGACCGGCTCTTCGAGCGTGACGGCCGTACGCTCACCGAGCTGGAGTCCGAGCTGGAGATGACGCGGTTCGGCGTCATGAAGCACCTGCGGGTGCTGCAGGACGCGGGGCTCGTCATCACGCGCCGGTCGGGCCGGGAGAAGCTGCATTTCCTCAACCCGGTGCCGATCCGGCTGATCCACGACCGATGGATCGACAAGTACACCGAACGCCAGGTATCGGCGCTGACCGAGCTCAAGGCAGAGCTGGAGGACGGAGCATGACCAGCCACGACGCAGACCGACCACGACCACTCAGGTCTACCGGGTGTACATCAAGGCCACGCCCGGAGGCGATCTGGGATGCAATCACCAAGCCCGAGTGGACCGAGCGCTACGGCTACACCGGCCTGGCCGACTACGACCTGCGCCCGGGTGGCGCCTACCGGGTCCGCGCCACCGAGCAGTTCAAGGCGGCCAGCTCGCGCAGGGATATCCGTCCCGGACGTGATCATCGAGGGCGAGGTCATCGAAGCGGACCCGCCGCACAGGCTCGTCACGACGTTCCGCATGCTCATGGATCCGGCGCTGGCCGCCGAAGGGCTCACCCGCGTCATCCACGAGATCAAGGAGGGGGCGAACGGCGTCTGCTCGCTGACCCTCACGCACGAACTGGACGGGGCACCCAAGCTGGCGGCGCTGGTCGGCGGCACGTATGAGGACGAAGGCGCCGGCGGCGGGCACGCCTGGGTGCTCAGCGATCTCAAGACGCTGCTCGAGACCGGGAAGTCGCTCGCGAACTGAGCCGGGACGCGGGGGCCCTGCCGCGTCAGGGCCTCCGCTGGCGTCCGCCCAGCCCGCCGAACGGGCGAGACCGTGCTGCAAATAGACCGTGTTGCAAATAACTGGCAGCCGCTCATAGGTCGCGATTAGGATCTCCGGCATGGAACCCGCCGCGTCCCCGCGCGGCCTGGCGGTCTTCGCGCGTCATCCGCAGGACGCAGAGATCCTGCGCCTTGCGGTGCCGGCGTTCGGCGCGCTCGTGGCCGAGCCGCTGTTCCTGCTGGCCGACTCCGCGATCGTCGGGCGGATCGGCACCGCGGCGCTCGGCGGCCTTCGCGTCGCCGGCCAGGCGCTGACCACGCTGGTCAATATCTCGATCTTCCTGGCCTACGGGACGACCGCGGCGGTGGCCAGGCAGCTCGGTGCCGGGAACCGCCAGGCGGCCATCCGGCTCGGCATCGACGGCCTGTGGCTCGCGGCGGCGATCGGCGTGGTCGTGCTGGGGCTCGGCTGGCCGCTGGCGCCCGCGATCGTGCACGTGTTCGGCGCTTCCGCCGATGTCACCCTGGGGGCGGTCACCTACCTGCGGATCAGCCTCCTCGGTGCTCCCGCCATGCTGGCCGTGCTGGCTGGGACCGGCGTGCTGCGAGGGCTGCAAGACACCCGTACGCCGCTGGCGGTGGCCGTCGGCGCCAGCTTGGCGAATATCGTTCTGAACGCGTTTCTTGTCCTTGACCTTCGTTTCGGCCTGGCTGGCTCGGCGTGGGGGACGATGATCGCGCAGAACTCGGCGGCCGCCATCTAGCCAGGGGCGCGCGGCGGGCAGGTGTCACGTTCCGGCCGGACGGCTCGGGGGTCAGCTCCGCGGCCGTCGCGGGGGCCTCGCTGGTCGTGCGCACCCTGGCCCTGCAGGCGGTGCTGATCGTGACCACCGCGATCGCCGCCCGGCAGGGAAACAACGCGATTGCCGCCCACCAGATCGCGTTCCGGCTCTGGATGCTGCTGGCCCTCGCGCTTGACGCGATCGCGATCGCCGCGCAGGCGATCACCGGCAGGTACCTCGGCGCGGGCGACGTCGCGGGCGCCCGGGCGGCGACCCGGCGGATGACCGCCTGGGGCGCGGTGTACGGGCTGGTGTTCGGCACGCTGCTGCTGGCGGCGCGGCCCTTGGTGCCCGGCGTCTTCGCCGCTTCGCCCGGCGTGACCCGGCTGCTGCTCGCGGTGCTGCTGGTGACGGCGCTCCAGCAGCCGGTCGCCGGGGTGGTCTTCGTGCTCGACGGGGTGCTGATCGGCGCGGGCGACCAGGACTACCTGGCCGTGGCGGGACTGGTCACCGCCGCAGTGTTCGGTGCCGCCGCGGCGGTCGTGGTGATGATGCGCGCCGGGCTGGTTGCGCTCTGGCTGGCCTACAGCTTCTGGATCGCGGCCAGGTTCGTCACGCTGACCCTGCGGGCCCGCGGCACCGCGTGGCTGGTCACCGGCGCGGTCCGCGGACGCTAGGGCTTCCTGGCCACGCCGACGCACGCCATGCCGAGCACCGGTTAATGCACGAAGCCGCACAGCAGCAGGCCTACCTGACCACCCGGCCGAGCACCGCGCGCTGGGCCCGGATACCGAGCTGGACGTCGGGCAGCGACGCGATGATCCCGCGGGCCGATCTTAGGAGATCCCTCCCGATAAGGCTCCCGGCTGCCGACGGCCTGCACTGCTGGGCCACTACCCGAGTCCTCGGCCGGTCGGCTGGCGCCGCATAGGTAAGGTCAGGGTCCGCAACGCGCCCGAGCTTCACCGGATCAGCGAGAAACGGCCCCGGAGCCGGGCTCTGCGGATGCGGGACCGAGCAGGCCGGTGAGGATGCGGGTGATCACGTCGCTGTAGTGGTCCGCTGGCATGACGGCCAGGTCAAGGTCGCCAGCCCGCGCGGCACCCAGCGCGATGCCCGCATTGCCGCCGAGCAACTCGAACTGACCGGACCACCGCTCCCCGTCGAACCGCGAGCGCAGAAGGTCGAGCGAGCGAGCCGCCGCCTGATCCGCGCTCCGGTCTCCCAGGAGCCGGTGGACCTCCCGCAGCGCGAACGCCAAGCCCGCCAGGCCGAGGTACAGAGACGACAGCTCCCACCCTTCGTCGGCGGCAGCCGCGATCGACCGGGCCCTTAGCTCGGCAGCCTCGCCATACCGGTCGCCCCCGAAATGCTGATACCCCTCCAGTAGCGCCAGAACGATGCCCGCGGCGCCGCTGTACAACGTCGGGTCGAGCTCATCGTCATCCGGCCTGCGCGTCCAGGCCAGGCCGTTCCCGCAGCCGCGCGCCATCAGCAGCAGCCAGTCCAGTGCCTTCCTGGCCAGCAGCGGGGCAGCGGGCGCGATCTCGTTCATTACTGCCGAGCCTGCCATGGCCGCGGCGCGGCCTCCCGTCGCGGTCGAGGCGCTTGCCCCGATTCTTCGATCAGGTGGCTAAGCACGCCAGTTCACTCCGAGCGGGCCGCCGGGCACCCGGGCCGGCACCCGAGCGCCGGGCTGCTTCAGCCAGGTGGTTCTGGTCAGCCGCTGGCTGTGCGACGCGGCTACGCTGACAAGTCATGCAGGTTCTGCTCGTACACAGCCCGCTGCTCGGCAGGTCGAGCTGGGGCGGTGTACCGGCCGGCCTGGCTGAGCTCGGGTTCGCCGTGGCGGTACCGGATCTACGCCCGGTCCTGGATTCGGGGGCGCCGTTCTACGAGCGGCTATTTCAGGTGATCGCCGAACTGGCCGACGGAGACGAGGCCGTGGCCGTGGTCGGGCACAGCAGGGCGGGGCCGTTGCTGCCTGGTGCGTTGGCGAAGATGGGGGCGGACCGCGCGACGGCGGTCTTCCTGGATGCGCGGTTGCCTCATGACGGGCGTACTTGGCTGGAGACGCTGACGGCGGATCGGCGCGCCGCCCTGCTCGCGTCCGTAAAGAACGGCTTCCTGCCGCCATGGGACCGCTGGTTTCCGTTGGAGGCGATCGCTGAACTGCTACCCGACAAGGTGGTCCGGCAACGGTTTCGGGATGAGCTATGCGGCTTGCCGGCGGAGTTGCTGAGCGAACCGATGCCGCAGTCTCCTTGGGACGGTCGCGTCGGCAAGGCGTATGTGCAGTTGAGCGTGGCATACGCGGCGATGGCTGACCAAGCCGAGGCCGCCGGCTGGGCAGTGGCGCGGTATTCGATGGACCACTTGGCACCGCTGACCCGCCCTCGAGACGTGGCCGGCGCCATCGCGGACAGCCTCACTGCGGCAGGCGCGGCCGCCGGCAGCGGTTGCCGGCAAGGAGCCTTCGTGCACCGCCAGCTGTCGGCCGGCATCGGGATGGCGGAACCGCGTTGCATATCGCGGGAGCTTCGTTAAATGATCGGTAAATGCCGGATACGACAGCGACCTACCTGCACGGACATCACGACAGCGTGCTGCGGTCCCATCGCTGGCGCACGGCCGAGAACTCGGCCGGCTACCTGCTGCCGCGGCTCGCGCCTGATGCGCAGGTCCTCGATATCGGCTGCGGCCCGGGCACGATCACCGTGGGCCTGGCGGCCCGGGTGGGCGCTGGCCGGGTGGTCGGAATCGACATGGCGAGCGAGGTCCTGGCCGATGCGCGGGCCGAGGCGGCCCGCCACGGTCAGCGCAACGTCAGCTTCGAGGCCGGTGACGTCTACCGGCTGGTCTTCGCTGACGACACGTTTGATGTCGTGCATGCGCACCAGGTGCTCCAGCACCTGGCCGATCCGGTGGCCGCGCTGGCGCAGATGCGGCGGGTCTGCCGTCCGGGCGGGGTGGTCGCGGCCCGTGACAGTGACTACGGGGGGATGTTCTGGTTCCCGGAAGATGCCCAGCTGGAGGAGTGGCAGGAGCTGTACCGGCGGGTGGCCAGGGCGCTGGGCGGTGAGCCCGACGCGGGTCGCCGGATGCTGCACTGGGCCCAGGCGGCGGGCTTCGGGGAAGTCGCGGTGTCGGCCAGCGCGTGGTGCTACGCCACGGCCGCTGACCGTTCCTGGTGGGGCGGCCTGTGGGCCGAGCGGGTGACCCGGTCCAACTTCGCCGATCAGGCCGTCAGGCTCGGTTTCGCGACCCGGGACGACCTGGTCCGGCTGGCCGCGGCCTGGCGGCGGTGGGCGGCCGCCGAGGACGGCTGGTTCCTCATCCCGCACGGCGAGATCCTCTGCCAGGCCTGAGCACTCGGCGGGGCCTCAGCTGGCGCCTGCCGACGACGATAACGCCGGCGAGGCGGCAGGCTCCGGCCGATGGCGCGGATAACGCCGGGAACCGGTTCCGCAGCGAGCCAGGTCCTGAGCCGCGGTTTCGTCAGCCCGCTCCGCGGCGGGTGTGCGGCAGCCCTTCCCTGGTGCCGTCGTCGTGCGGGCTGTACACGGCGATCCGCAGCCCGGGCGCGGCGGACACGTCGAGGTCGGTGCGGGTAAAGGTCAGCAGCCCGGCGCCCGGGTGCCGCAGCCGCAGCGTGCGGGCGGCCGGCCCGGCGACCTCATGCCGCGCCCAGAGCGCGACGAACTCCGGGCTGAGGCCGGACAGGCGGCGGATGTCCTCGTCCCATTCGGGATCGCCGATGTGCTGGGCGTAGGCAGCGCGCAGCCGGCCGACCAGATACGGCACCTCCTCGTCGTAGTTGAGCAGCAGCTCGCGGGCCCGCGGCTCGGTGACCGTGCACCACAGCAGGTTCTTATGGACGCACGGCAGCGCGTGCCAGTCCCAGAACAGCTCCTCGTGGGCGTCGTTCGAGTCGATGATGTCGAAGCGATCGTTGATCAGGACGGCGGGCAGCGGGTCGAGCGACCGCAGCACGTCGCGCAGGGCGTCAGGAACGACTGCGGTCCTGGACCCGGACCGCAGCGGCAGCGCTTCGGCGAGCCGGTACAGGTGCCAGCGCCCGGCGGCGTCGAGTTGCAGGGTGCGGGCCACCGCGTCGAGCACCTGAGCGCTGGCCTTGATCGGCCGGCCCTGCTCCAGCCACGTGTACCAGCTGACGCCGACGCCGGCCAGCAGGGCCACTTCCTCGCGGCGCAGCCCGGGCGTGCGCCGCCGCGGGCCGGGCGGCAGCCCGGCATCCTCGGGGCGGAGCCGGGCCCGCGCCGCCTTGAGGAAATTGCCGAGCTCGGCCCGGCGGGACGTCTCGGTGCTGCTCGTCGGCTGGGTCGCGACCATGAGACGATTGTCGCGGCAGGCTCTGACATAACTGGCACCCTGTGAGGTTCAGGCCGGCAGGCAGCCGCCGAGGGCACCAGGATCCTGGCCGCGCACGACGTCCCGCGGATCCGGGCCGCTACCGACCTGGCAACGTGCCAATGGCACGGGCATTCCAGCGCGCCGGTTATGGGAATTTCGAGCGGGAAATCAAAATGACCTGGACCTGATCTGCGCCGCATTCCGGCCTGCCCGGTCCCGTCAGCAGAAAGCTGTTTGAAACGCTCACGGCGGGAAGCTTGCGGGGATGTCGCGCCTAACCCTGGACCGCCAGCACCGTGACCTGACGCCGCTGATCGTCGTCACGGCCGCCGCGGTCGTCTTCACCATCCTGCTCATCCTGGTGCGCCTGCAATGGGCGCCATTGGAGTCGGCTGATCACGACTCCGCGGTCCGCCTCAATAGCCTGATCGCTGGGCACGCCGCGCTCGTGGCGGTGGTCAAGGCCGTGACCTGGCTCGGTAGCGATGGAGTGCTCTGGACCGTCATCGGGGCGTCGGCGATCGTCCTGGCCATCCGGCGGCGGTGGCGGCTGACGATCTACCTGCTGGGCACCGGGGCAGGCGCGCTAGTGCTGGACCCGGTCCTGAAGTCGCTGGTCGGAAGGCTGCGCCCGGTCGTGGCGCATCCGGTCGCCCACGGCACCGGAAACAGCTTCCCCAGCGGGCACTCGCTCGGCTCGATCGTCTGCTACGGCGCGGTATTCCTCGTCTTCCTGCCCGCCGCCCGCGGCCGCTGGCGCACCGTGTTCACCACCGTGATCGTCGCCCTGGTCGCGCTGATCGGGATTAGCCGGATCCTGCTCGGCGTGCACTACGTATCCGACGTCATCGGCGGCTGGGCGATCGGGATCACCTGGCTGGGCCTGACCGCGTTCGCCTTCGAGGCGACCCGGCAGGCCGCCGGGCTGCCGGTCACCCATCCGGTCAGCGAAGGACTGGAGCCTGAGGCGCGCACCGACGTTACGCCGGCGCAGCCCGAGCCGGCCTTTACTTGGTCGCCGCCGGGCCCGCATCGCAGCGGGACTCCTGATTGCCTGGGTGCTGATCGTCGGCATCATCGTCGGCCTCGGCGAGCTGATCACCAAGAAGGGGAATGGCAACGTGCTGGGGGACCGGACGATCCCGCACTGGTTCGCCGCACACCGGACGCCCGCGCTGACCCACTGGAGCCTGATCTTCACGACCCTCGGCGCGACCACGGCGATCCTGGTCGTGGCCCTGGCCACCTGCCTCGTCTTCCTCGCTGTCACCCGGCGCTGGCGGCCGGTGGTCTACATCGCCGCTCTCATGTTCGGGGAACTCGCCGCGTTCCTCGCCGCCGCTGCCGTCGTGAAACGGCCCCGGCCCGATGTCTCGCACCTTGACCAGCACCTGCCCACTTCGGCCTATCCGTCCGGGCACACCGCCGCCACAACGTGCCTGTATATCGCCGTTGCGATCCTGGTGATCGGCCATGCCCGCGGCTGGTGGCGGTGGCTGTTCCTGATTCCGGCGATCGCCATGCCGATCCTCGTTGCGACGTCCCGGATGTACCGGGGCGAGCACCACCCGACGGACGTGCTCGGCAGCCTTATCTTTTCCGCGCTATGGCTGACCGTGGCCACCATG
>CAVQWQ010000012.1:0-31254 GCA_963717645.1 uncultured Actinomycetes bacterium
GGTTGCGCTCCTCGCCCTCGGTGAAGATGACCGTGATGAGGCTGAGGGCCGCGGGCGCCATAAAGGCGCCTCCGAGGCCCTGGACGGCCCGCGCCGCGACGAGGAGCCCGGAGGAGTTGGCGATGCCGCCGGCGAGGCTACCGAGCACGAAGAGGGTCACTCCCGCGACGAAGACGCGACGTCGGCCGTAGCGGTCGGCGACCCGGCCGCCGAGCAGGAGGAAGCCGCCGAAGGCCAGGATGTACGCCGTGACCACCCACTGGAGGCTGGCGGCGGACGAGAAGTGCAGGGCCCGCTGGATGGAGGGCAGGGCCACGTTCACGATGGTGGTGTCGAGCACCACCATGAGCTGGGCGAGCGCGAGGACGGCAAGCGCCGCCCACCTGTACCGGCTTGCGCCGGTAGGCGTCCGGTCCACTTCGGCCACAGCGGTCGCCATCGCGACCTCCTCTCTCGAGCGCGTCAAAACAAGAGAATCTTTGGTTCAACAATTGTTGACTCAACGAATGTAGAATGAAACAAGCCAACTTGTCAACGCCTGTAGAATCAAACCATGGAGGCAGCGACCGAATTCCCGGTGCCTAGGGGAGAGCGACGCCAGCAGACACAGGAGCGGATCCTCTGCGCAGCCCGCGAGCTGTTCTCCGAGGCGGGCTACGACCGGACGACCATCCGTGCCGTGGCGGCAGCGGCCCGAGTCGACCCCGCGCTGGTGATGCACTATTTCGGATCGAAGGAGGAGCTGTTCGCGGCGGCGATCCGAGTCGAGCTGGAAGACATGGTCGTGGGGCCCGAGGAGGAGCTGGCCGACCGCCTGCTGGCCCAGCTCGGAGCCAAGCTGGAGGCGGAGCCCGATGCTCAGCTGGCGCTCCTGCGCTCGATGCTGACCCACCCCCAGGCCGCCGAGGGCGTCCGTCGAGCCCTGGCCCGCGAGTGCGGTCAGACCGTCGGCAAGGCCATCGGGGGAGCGGAAGGTGCTCTCCGCGCCGGGCTTGTCTCGGCCACGACCATCGGCGTGATCGTGGGCCGCTACCTGCTGAAGCTCGATGGTCTGAAGGACGCGGACCCGAGCGAGGTCATCGAGCTCCTTCGCCCCTGCTTCCGTTCGCTCGTGGACCAGGAGGCGAAGACGAAGAAGCCGCCGACCCGGCGTGCCGGCGCGAAGAAGCGGCCGGCTCCGAAGGCTCGGTCCACCGCCGAGCGACACCGAGCCGGCTGACGCGCGACCGCCACGCCGGTCGAGCCCGACGCCGCTCCCGCGGGCGGTCGGGACAGGGCTGGCGCGGGGGGTGGGCGGCAAGCATCGCGATCGTCTGTCCGGGCAGTGGCATCTGCTACTCCGTGGCGATGGCAGCGAGCATGGGCAGACGGGCCGCCCGCCTGGCCGGCCGGAGGGCAGCAAGGATCCCGGCCAGTCCGCCGCCGACGAGGATGATGACGAGCTGGGCGGGCGGGGCCGTGAAGGTGGCGATGCCCTGGGCGATGTTGACGGCGTCGGCCAGCGCCCACCCGAGGAACACGCCGAGGCCGAGACCACCGACGGTGCCGAAGAGGGCGATGATCACCGATTCCCAGCGCAGGGTCGCCCGCAGCTGCTGTCGCGTCTCACCCAGGGCCCGGAGCAGGCCGAGCTCCCGGGTCCGCTCGAAGATGGACAGCGAAAGGGTGTTGGCGATGCCGAACAGGGCGATCACGATGGCGAGGGCCAGCATCACGTAGACGATGCCGAGCACGGTGTTGATGGCTCCTCCCGCCGAGGTCACGAAGGCCTGGTGGTCCTGCACGGTCGGGCTGCCATAGGACGCGGCCACCTGGCGCAGCGCTGTCTCGCCGGCGGCTGTGCTGACCCCGGGCCGCAGCTTGACGAAGATGGCCGAGTCGACGGTCTGCACGGCGTGGGGAGACCAGGCCGACTGGGGGAAGACGTAGTCGCCGGCGAGGTCACGGCTCTGGTAGACGGCGCCCACGGCGAGCGAGGTCGTGGCGCCGTCGGGGAAGGTGACCGGTAGCGGTGTGCCGAGCCGCCAGTGGTGGTCGTCGGCCGCGCGTTGCGACACCGCCAGCTGATTCGCGTCGAGGCCCGCGAGCGAGCCGCCGACGGCGTGAAGGTCGAGCACCGTCCCGATCTGGCTCGGATCGACGACGCTGACCTTCTGGCTGTGTCCGGCGATCCGGGCGTCGCCGCCCTGGCCGCCTGTCCCCAGCCCGGTCGCCACCTGCACGCCCGGGAGCTGGGCGGCGGCGGCGGCGAGCTGGGGGGAGAGCCCGCCGCCGCCTCCGCCTCCGCCGCCGAACCCGCTCGGGGTGATGGCGAGGTCTCCCTGGAACGAGCCGGCGACACCGTCGTTCATCGACGTCTTGAGCGACGCAGCGAAGACGGTGAACAGGGTGACCACGGCCACGCCGACCATGAGGGCGGTGGCCGCGGCCGACGTGCGCCGGGGGTTGCGCATGGCGTTGCCTTGCGCGAGCACACCGGGCAGCCCACGTAGGCGAGCCGCGGGCCATCCGATGACCGCGCTGGCTGACCGGGCGACCACCGGGCCGAGCACGACCATGCCGACGAGGACGGCCACGGCCCCCAGCCCGACGGGAGCCAGGACGCCGTTCCCGGAGCCCGTCAGCCCGACGAGGACGACCGCGGTCCCGACGGCGACCAGGCTCAGCCCGACGATCCGTCGCCTGGACATCGGCGCCACCAGCGTGGTGGTCTCTCGCATCGCCGCGACTGGTGGGGTGCGGGAGGCCCGTACCGCCGGAGCGAGCCCGGCGGCGACGGTGACGACGACGCCGACGACGAGGGCAGTGATGACGCTGCCGGCGGTGACGACCAGGCCCCCTGCTGGAAGCGCGAACCCGAAGCTGTCGAAGAGCCCCTTCAGCAGCCCGGCGATCGCCAGCCCGCCGAGCACGCCCAGCGCCGAGGCGACGGCGCCGACGGCCAGGGCCTCGATGACGACCGAGCCCAGGATCTGGCGACGCGAGGCTCCGATGGCCCGGAGCAGCGCTGCTTCACGGGTCCGCTGGGCCGTGAGGATCGAGAAGGTGTTGGAGATGCTGAACGTGGCGACGAGGAGGGCGATCCCTGCGAACACCAGCAAGAAGATCCGCAGCGTGTCCAGGAACGAGCTGTTGACGTTGTCGATGTTGTCCTGGGTGAGCTGCGCACCGGAGATGGCCTCGACGCCGGGCGGCAGCACCGCTCGGATCCGGCTGACCACCGTGTCCTGGCTCACCCCGGGGACCGCTTTGACCGGGATGCTGGTCACCTGGCCCGGGCGGCCGGTGATGTACCGCTCGGCCCCGGCCAGGCTGAAGGCCGTGTAGGTCGACGGCCCGAAGCCGTCGGCAGTGCCGAACGTGGCGATGCCGACGATCCGCACGGTCACCGGCTGGGGAGTCTGCACGGTCGTCGTCTGGCCCAGCGCCAGCTTGCCGGACTTGGCCGCACCGCGGTTGATCACGACCTCGTCGTCGGCCACCGGTGCCCGCCCTGACACGAGGTGGTAGGGGTTGAGCGCCGGGTCGGAGATCCAGTTGGCGGCCGTCCTGGGCGGTCCGATGCCTCCGATGACCTTGCCGTCGGAACCGATCAGCTGGCCGTCGCCGGTGATCGAGGGCTGGGCGTCGGCCACGCCGGCAACGGCGGCGACCTGTCCCGCGACTGACGCGGGGATGAGCGTGCGCGACACCCGCGCTCCGGACCCCAGGGCGGTGGCGCTGCGGACGACTGCATCGGTGCCGGCGTTGGCGTTGGTGAACAAGGTGTCGAAGTTGGCCCCGAGCGTGTCGCTAAGGGCCAGAGCGCCCGCCAGGAAGGACACGCCGAGGAACACCGCGAGGAGGGTGCCAACCAGCCGCCGCTTGCGGGCCCACAACCCCTTGAACGTGACGGTGATCATGGCGCTCAGGCTCCCAGGGTCTTGAGGTGATCGAAGATCGCTTCCGAGCTGGGCTCTGCCATCTCGTCGACGATGCGGCCGTCGGCGAGGAACACGACCGTGTCGGCCTGTGCGGCGGCCGACGGGTCGTGAGTCACCATCACGACCGTCTGACCGAGCTGGCGCACAGCTCGGTGGAGGAAGGCGAGCAGCTCCGCCCCCGACCGCGAGTCCAGGTTCCCCGTTGGCTCGTCGGCGAAGATGATGTCCGGTCGCATCGCCAGGGCTCTGGCGACCGCGACGCGCTGCTGCTCGCCTCCCGACAGCGCGGCCGGCCGATGATCGAGCCGGTCGCGCAGGCCCACGGCGTCGACGACCGACTGGACCCACGCCTCGTCGGCCCGCTTCCCCGCCAGGAGCGCGGGCAGGGCGATGTTCTCGGCCGCGCTCAGGGTGGGGACGAGGTTGAACGACTGGAACACGAACCCGAGCCGCTCGCGACGCAGGAGGGTGAGATCCCGATCGGAGAGCGGTCCCAGCTCGACGTCGCCGACGAACACCTGGCCCGAAGTCAGGTCGTCGAGACCGGCGAGGCAGTGCATGAGGGTGGACTTGCCGGAGCCGGAGGGGCCCATGATGGCCGTGAAGCGGCTGTCGGCCAGCTCGACGCTGACGGCGTCGAGGGCCCGCACCGCGTTGTCTCCGGCGCCGTAGATCTTGGTGGCTGCCACCGCCCGAGCGGCGACCGCCGTGGTTGTGGTGATCGACGAGGTCATGCGCTCATGGTGAGGCGAGTGGGCGGCGATGTCGTCCTACGCCGAGACATTTCGGACTACGTCCTCTGCAGCAGGCTCCCCTCGGCGTGGTGCCCCAGTGGAGGTAGGGCCGCGGGTGATGGGTGGTGCGGGCCTACTCCAGCCAGCCAGGACGGACGAGGCCCGACTCGTAGGCGAACACGACCAGCTGGGCCCGGTCACGCGCGTTGAGCTTGACCATGGCCCGGCTCACGTGGGTCTTCGCTGTCGCCGGGCTCACGAGGAGACGCTCGGCGATCTGGTCGTTGGACAACCCGGCGGCGACCAGGCTGGTCACCTCGCGCTCACGCTCGGTCAGGGAGTCGAGGCCCGGCGGTCGCTTGGGCTGCTTGGCGCGGGTGGCGAACTCGGCGATGAGGCGCCGGGTCGCGCCCGGCGACAGGAGGGCATCTCCGCCAGCCGCCACCCGCACCGCCCGGATCAGCTCGACCGGCTCGGTGTCCTTCACCAGGAAGCCGCTGGCCCCAGCCGCGATGGCCTCGAACACGTACTCGTCCAGGTCGAAGGTCGTGAGGATGACGATGCGAACAGTCGACAGCGCCTCGTCGGCGGCGATCATCCTCGTCGCGGTCAGGCCGTCGAGACCGGGCATGCGGATGTCCATGAGCACGACATCCGGCCGGAGGCTCTTGGCCAGTCGCAGCGCCTCCTCGCCGTCGGGCGCCTCGCCGACGACCTGAATGGCGTCGTCGGCATCGAGCAGCGCCGCGAACCCAGCCCGGACCAGGGCCTGGTCGTCGGCCAGCAGGGCCCGGATCACCGGGCGCCGTCGACAGGCAGCCAGGCGCGTACTCGAAAGCCCCCACCCGGGCGAGGACCGGCCAGCAGATTCCCGCCGAGGGCCACGGCCCGCTCCTGCATCCCGAGAATGCCGTTGCCGCCGTTCGGTGTCGCCTTCCCTGGTGCACCCACGCCGTCGTCGTCGACCTGCAGCACGAGGTCCCGGTCGCCGTAGGAGATGCGCACCGTCGCGTGGGCCGGCCCCGCGTGTCTCGCCACGTTGGTGAGCGCTTCCTGCACGATCCGGTAGGCCGCCAGGTCGACCGCCGGGGCCAATGCGTCCGGCCGTCCTATGACCTCGACCTCCACGGGTAGGCCGGCGGAGACGGCGCGGGCCACGACGTCGTCGAGGTGGTCCAGGCCCGGAGCCGGCGACCGCGGCGCCTCCTCGTCCACCTGGCGCAGCACCCCGAGCACGGATCGCAGCTCGACCAAGGCTTCCTTGCTGGCGTCCTTGATCGCCGAGAGCGCGCTCTGGGCCCGCTCCGGTTGCTGATCCATCAGGTGCAGAGCCGAGCCCGCCTGCACGTTGATGAGCGAGATGTTGTGGGCCAACACGTCGTGCAGCTCGCGAGCGATGCGCAGGCGCTCCTCGCTGCTCCGTCGCCGGGCCTCTTCCTCGAGGCTGCGCGCGCGAGCCGCGGCCCTCTCCCGCCTGGACCTGAGCATCGCCGCCGCCCCGGCCAGCACCAACAGCCAGGCGGCGAGGCCGACGGCTCCGGCGAGCGTCGCTCGTTGCCGGCTGAAGGGTTCCCAGAGGAACAGGACGTAGCCGACGACGATCGATATCCAGGCGATCAGCTGTCGGCCGAGGATCACGGCGGTGATGAAGGCGACGATCAGCGCTGCGAAGACGGGTCCCCGGCCATAGTTCATGCTCGAGTAGGCGAGCGTCGTGGCGAAGGTGACGACCAGGACGGTGGCTGGGAAGCGCCTCCGGGGCAACAGGGCGAGCGCTCCTGCGGCCAGCAGGACAAACCCCAGGGCATCCAACGGTCTCCGGCCGGACTGGTGGTGAGCCGCCAGGAGCGTGCCGAGGACCTGGATCGCCCCGACGGCGACCACGATGCCGACGTCGACCAGCCAGCTCGGTGCCCGTCCCTGCGGGAGCAGCGTCGCCGGCGCGGCGTCGGGCGGAGCTGTCACACACCGAACCGTACCCAGGCGGCGGCCCGCGGTCATCGCACCGAGGGCCATCATCGCCTACCACCGGAGGAGTAGCTGCAGAGGCCCCGTCTACGACGGTGGGTGCAGTCCGGTGCCCGCCCGGTGCCGGTCTGATGCTGCGTCAGGATGACGGTTAGGATGCCCAACCGAGGCGAGACGAGCGACAAGAAGGAGTCACGGTGCGGGTCTACGACCGACTGTTCATTGATGGCGACTGGGTCAAGTCCACCGGGAGCGAGACCATCGAGGTCATCTCTCCAGGCACCGAGGAGCCGATCGGCGCCGTGCCGGCCGCGACCGAGGCCGACATCGACGTAGCCGTGGCCGCCGCCCGCCGGGCGTTCGACTCCGGGCCCTGGCCACAGACGAGCCCCGCTGAGCGGGCCGACCTGCTGGCCGGCGTCTCGGCGACCATCCAGGCGCGCAGCGAGGAGATCGCCCGCACGATCACCGAGCAGAACGGCTCGCCCATCTCGTGGTCGCTGATGGGCCAGGTGTTCTCGGCAACCATGGTCCTGGACTACTACGTCGGACTGGCCCGCGAGCTGCCGTTCGAGGAGGTGCGCGCCGGTGTCATGGGCCCGGCCGTTGTGCGCCGGGAGCCGGTCGGGGTGGTGGGGGCCATCGTTCCCTGGAACGTTCCCCTCTTCGTGGCGATGCTCAAGCTGGCGCCGGCGCTCGTGGCCGGCTGCACGGTCGTCCTCAAGCCCGCACCGGAGACACCACTCGATGCCAACGTGCTGGCGGAGATCCTCGCCGAAGCCGGGCTACCCCCCGGGGTCGTGAACGTCGTCCCGGCGGGCCGCGAGGTGGGCGAGCATCTGGTCACCCACCCTGACGTCGACAAGATCGGCTTCACTGGCAGCACGGCGGCGGGCAAGCGCATCGCCGCCCTCTGTGGAGAGCGCCTCAAGCGGGTGACCCTCGAGCTGGGCGGCAAGTCGGCGGCGATCGTGCTGCCCGACGCCGACATCGACGAGGTGGCCGCCGGACTTCTGCCCGCCTCACTCATGAACAACGGCGAGGCGTGCGTGGCCCAGACGCGGATCCTGGCCCCCCGTGACCAGTACCAGCAGCTGGTCGACCAGCTGTGCGAGCGGGTCGGCGCCATGGCTGTGGGCGACCCGCTCGATCCCGTGACCGAGATCGGTCCTCTGGTCACCTCCAGGCAGCGGGACAGGGTCGAGGGCTACATCGCCGCCGGCCAGGAAGAGGGAGCCAAGGTCGCGCTGGGCGGCGGGCGGCCGTCGGGACTGTCGAAGGGCTGGTACGTCGAGCCCACCGTGTTCGTCGACGTCGACAACAGCATGCGGATCGCCCAGGAGGAGATCTTCGGTCCGGTGCTGGCCGTCATCCCCTACGGAGAGGTCGACGAGGCGGTGTCGATCGCGAACGACTCGACCTACGGGCTTTCGGGAACCGTGTGGACCGCCGACGTCGACCGCGGGCTCGACATCGCCCGCCGCGTCCGCACCGGCACCTACACGGTCAACGGGTTCATGCTCGAGTTCGGTGCTCCTTTCGGCGGCTACAAGGAGTCGGGGATCGGTCGCGAGCTCGGCCCCGAGGGCCTCGCCGGCTATCTGGAGTACAAGTCGGTGAGCCTTCCCGCCGGATGGACGCCGCCAGCCGGCTGACCGCCGATAGAACGAGGGTCCACCGGTAGGCGGGCCGAGTCAGGACTTCGAGGCGCGTACGAGCACGCCACGCTTGGTCAGCCACAGCGGGAGCTCGGCCTCCTCGGCCCGCTCCGCCGGGATGTAGTTGTGGCGGCAGTATGCGCGGACCTCGTCGCGCGTCTCCAGCGGGAAGAACGTGCCGTCCCATCGCCCTGGCTCGACCTCGTCGAATATCGACCCGACGATCGCGCTGGCATCCTCCGCGTCGAAGGACGAAGGCGGGTACCCCTCCCACATGATCTCGGGGTCGTTGTCACGCGCCGCGGTCGACGCGTAGTAGCGGCCGCCCGATCGCAGGACGCGCTCGGCCTCGCCGACCGCGACCAGAGGGTCGTCCACGTGGTAGAGGCACCAGAGGTGGGTCACCTCGGCGAACGCGCCGTCGCGAAACGGCAGCGTCCGCATGACTGCTAGCGCTCAGGGTCGGAGTCGTAGTCCGGTGGGACGGCGGGCATCAAGTCAGATCCTCGCCGCTGAGCGGATCCGCCGTCGACCAGAAGCCTCGCTGACCTGGTCGGGAACGCGGGATTTGGAAGTCGACCGCTCCGCAGCGCCGACCGGATCATCTCCAGAGACGCGATCGAACCGTTCCTTATGCGTGGTCCCCCAAGTAGCCCTGATCGCCGGCCTGGGCGGGCCAACTCCGAGCGTACGCCCTGTACGGTGCGAGCCATGGACCTCCAAGATGTCGTCTTGCAGCGGCGAATGGTGCGGGACTTCTCGGACGAGCCCGTCGCACGCCCGCTTCTCGACCAGCTCATGGAAAACGCGATTCGCATGCCATCGGCCGGTTACAGCCAGGGCTTCGCCTTCGTCGTGCTGACCGACCCGGGTCAGCGCCGAATGTTCTGGGCGACGACCAGCGGTCCAGAGTGGCGAGGCGAGTCGGAGTCCGCGCCGCTGACCCGAGCCCCGGTGGTGATCGTCCCCCTCGCCCACAAGCAGGCCTATCTCGACCGCTACGCGCTCCCTGACAAGGCTCACACCCCGCTCTCCGTGGAGGAGCATTGGCCGGCGCCCTACTGGGACATCGACACGGGCTTCGGCGTCATGCTCATCCTGCTCACCGCGGTCGACCTTGGACTGGGCGCCTTGTTCTTTGGGATATTCAGAGGTGAGCAGACCCTTATGGACGCCCTCGGCGTGCCAGAGGGCTACCGACCAATCGGCGCCATCGCCGTTGGCCACCCGACGCCCGGCGAGCGCTCGCGGCCTGAGCTGTCCACGGGACGCCGCCGCCTTGATGACGTCGTTCGATGGGAGCGCTGGTGACAGCGGACGGTGGTCGGATCAGGACGTCGACTCCCGCGATGAGCCTCACCTCCGGCCACGCCCCGTGAGCCCGACTGCGAGGCGCTGGTCCCACTAGCCCGCTTCTTCGCGTTCCGAGCGGAGCGTCGCCGGGCTGAGGCCTGACAGGCGCTTGACTTCTCGGGCCAGGTGCGACTGGTCGGCGTAGCCACTGGTCACCGCGGCCAAGGCGAGCGGGCTGGGGTCGTCGAGGAATCGTCGAAGCCGGATCACGCGCTGGTGCTCCTTGGGCCCGAGGCCGCTGTGCTGGATGAGCAAGCGACGAAGGTGTCGGCTCGACAGGCCGAGGGTCTCGGCTGTGTCCTCGACCGTCCGGTTGCCCAGCAGGTCGATCGCCAGTGCCACCCTGCGGGGTGGCAGAGCCAGCAGTAGCGGATCCGGTACCCCGTGGATCACCGAGTCGACCAGACGTCTGGCGCGCCGGCTGCCGACGGCGTCGTCAAGGGCAAGGTCCTGGTTGCGAAGCTGGCCGGCTGGGACACCGAAGAAGGTTGCGACCGCCTCGGGCCGCAACCGCAGGCCCAGCAACATCGACCCGGAGCCGAGGTGGTGGACCACAGCACGGTCAGCCAGCCCGACCGCAACAGGTTCGCCGCTTCGGGAGACGATCACGTCGGCGCACCCATCCGGCACCACCCGGTGATCGGTTTCGCGATCGACACGCTGCTGCCAGCGACACGCGACCATGGACCGCCAGCTGCGCGGTGGCGGCCACTCACGGTAGGTGTCCGATTCGTTCAAGACACAGACCAGTCTGCCAGGGAGACTGCTGTCATGGATCTACGAGTCGACATCATCACCCTGGCCGTTCCGGACCTGGACGAGGCTCACGCCTTCTATGTGAACCGTCTCGGATGGCATCCGGCGCTCGTGATCCCTGGAGAGGTCACCTTCTTGCGGGCGGGCCCTGGCCGCATGGTCGGGTTGTTCGCCGGGCGGGACCTGGAGAGGGACATCGGCGACCGCGAGCGCGTCCCCCCGTTCGACCTGGGTCAACTCTTCAACACGCCAGCGGAGGTGGACACCGCCGTCGAGGCGATGGTCGCTGCCGGCGCCAAGGTACGCAAACCACCACAACGTCCGGAGTTCTTCGAGGGCCACCACGCCTATGTCGAAGCGCCGGATGGGACCGTGTGGGAGCTCGTGTACAACCCCGGCTTTCACTTCGATTCCGAAGGAGCGCCTCACTTCGCCCCTCCAGGCGGCTAGGGAGGCCTCTGACCTGGTCGGGAAGGCGGGATTTGAACCCGCGACCTCAGCGTCCCGAACGCAGCCTCCCCCGGATCCCGGTGGACGTCCACGGACAAATTCGCAGCTCAGAGGGGGTGTGACCGAACCGGTGGATGCCCCTGGACGACCCCGCGCGGGGAAAACGCGGGATGGAATGAGTCTCATGGGACCGTCAGGCGGTTGATATCGGGAGGGAAGGTCGGGGCATTGGCGAGGCGGTGATCGTCGGTTAGAAGGGACGCATTGAGCCGCTGAGCGAGGGCGACATACACGGCGTCGGTGACGGTGAGATTGTGCCGGTAGGTCCAGGCGTCGTGGAGGAGGGCCCTCAGAGAGGCACGACGAAGGGGCCACCGGGCGAGCTGATCGAGAGCCTCGGCGGCCTGAGCCCGGGTCAGATGGCCGGTGAGCTCCCGCCGGCGAAGGACGCCCCCGACCTCGGCGTAGAAGTGCTCCGGGACCGACAGGGTGGCGTCGGCAGGAATGAGCCGGCGGAGGATTTGCCACGATTCGTCTCAGCCACCAGCTCGGCGCCCGCGGAGGCGTCGAACACGACCTCTGGTGCCGTCAGACCTCGCCCTCAGCGCGAGCCTCGGCGAGCGTGTCGGCCGCGCTGACCGCCACGTCGACTGCCGGGCGCCTGTCGAACTCCTCGAACCAGGTCGCCATGGCCGCTGCCCGTGCATCGTCAGTGAGCCCGTCATCGATGAACTCGAGGTCGGGTCTGGGCGTCTCGTGAGGTCGGCGAGCCACGTGACCACCGTAGCCCCGGTCGGGGCCGTCCGTGCCTGTTGGACCCACCATCGGCGGTGACGACGACAGTACTGAACACCCCAGGGGCAAGGTGCTGCCGCATCCGGAGCCGGACCGGCCACCCCTGCGCCCTGGGCATATCCGAGGCAGCACGCTGCGAGTGTTTCGGAATCGAGGCCAACTGAGCCGGCGTAGCCGGCGAGGACGGCAGGTTTTGCTCGACCGGCCCCCTAGGGTGCCGTTCGTCGAAGTCTGCTTCGTCCATGCGCAGGCCGGACGACCTGCCCCGGTACGGCAGATCGGTGACGCGCTGATGGAGGGTGTGGCCGATTGTTCCGGGACAGTCGCCGAGTGCGCACGGTGGCCGGGTCTCGCTGCCCCCGCCGTCGCGACCATGACGCGAAGTAGCTGCTCAACGGCACCCTGCGCGACGAGTCGGAACTCCCTGACCCGGCCTGGTCATCACTTGGGGTCAAGAGGCCCCGAGTTCAAATCTTGGCACCCCGACACAAACCCCGGAGCCTCAGACTCGGGCAATTCGACCCAGACAGCGCAGCAGCAGTGCCCAGCGAGCGCGCAGCGGGGTCTGGGGACTGCAGTGGCCAGCATTAGGCCCGAGCGATACCGACATTCATACTGAGCGCCGGGGAGCTATTGGTTGCGACGCCAGCTCCGGAGGCGACGACGGGGCGAGATGGGAAATTCGTCACTTCGGACAACTTCTTTCCTTTCCAACAGACGCCCGCTGTCACATACTTGGATGGACGGCTTGCAAGGGAACGCTGCCCAGTCCAGCGACTGACTGGGGGCTGTTGGCACTGTGCCCCGTTGCCCCTGGGGCGATATGTGTCGTGCGAGGAGACCGATCGAGCGAGGAGGTTCGGCATGTACGCAGCGGTACGGCGATACGAGGGCGTGACGGACGCTGCGGAGGCAGGTCGACAGGTGGACGCGACCTTTGTCCCGCTCATCAGCAAGTTGTCGGGATTCGTGGCTTACTACTGGATCGACGCCGGCGATGGCGTGATGGCATCCACCAGCGTGTTCGAGGACCGAGCCGGAGCCGAGGAGTCGGTGAAGATCGCGGCCGACTGGGTTCGAGACAACGCGGCCTCGCTGTTTCCGAATCCCCCGCAGGTCACGGCGGGCAACGTTGTCGCGTCAGCGAGTCACTAGGAGCTTCACCCTGAAAGAGCCGGTGATGTGAGGCCGTCTGCGGCCGGTGATAATCGGATCACGGCCCGTTTACCCCCGCACAGAACGTCCACGGCGAGGCGGCTTCAGCCCAACCGTCTGCAGGAGGAGCCGTCCTCGACGGGTCGGGAGGCCTGCACCCCTTCGGCGGGGTCATGCTCACCATCAAGTCGACTCTGAAAATGCGCCGATGCTGTTGAGACCAATGAGGCTGGTACGGGAGCGGAGTCTCGGCCCGACCGGATATCAGGGGCTCGGTTCACAGGACTGTCAATCACGGCAGGAATGCTCGCCTGGAAAGCACGGACTGTTCCAGCAGGGTCCCGACTGCAGAAGCGCCTTGAACCTGTAAAGGCAGTTTCAACACGAGTCGACAGGGGTCCAGTCGCCACGCTCAAACCTGTAAAGGCAGTTTCAACACGAGTCGACAGGGGTCCAGTCGCCACGCTCAGGAAGCGGAGACTGGCAGCCGGGCTGACACCGCTGGAGCAGCGGGTGGCTCCGAGTGGGCATCGGGGACCTCTGGATCGGCGCCCCGGTGCCGGAGGTGCCGGGGCGCCTTGGGTTGCATGGTGGGTTTGAAGGATCATGACCTGTGTCGTCTGATGATCGTAGAGATAACCGTAGCGATGGGGCTCATGAGGGCGATACGAGAACCTTGGAGCAACTTGGGCAACCAGTCTGAAGAGGATCCATGAGAAATCACTTGGGGCCGGCTTGCAGCTCACGGCGATGACGGAGTCGGCGCCTTCGCTGAACGCGAACAAGGCTGACGAGCAAGGTCTCCCACCCGAACATTGTTTGCCTTGACAGTCGCAGTAGCGCGAGTGCAAAATTGCGACCATGACATCGCCAGCCGACTTCCGGACCGATCCGAGCGACACCATCGAGGGCAGGGGTATCGGACGAGCTCGGTGGGACCGGTTCATGGATCGCGACCTGTACGACATCATGGACAGCGAGGAGTGGGAGGACGTCGATCAGTCCACGCCGCTCGAAGAGCTGCCCGAGGACGTGCGAGAGGAGCTGGCGGAGTGGGCGCGGGAGCGCTCGGAGCTACTGGGGTTCTGGGTGGCCTGGCACCTGGCGGGTGGCTTCGAGCGTTTGGAAGCCGGTGGTTGGCATCGAGCCACGATCTTCCGCAAGGTCCACCGGTTCCGTGCCGTGTTGGGCGAACACCCCGATACCTACAAATGCCCATGGATCAAGCTCGATCTGCGGAGAGCCTGGGCCGACAAGGTACTGCGCAGCCTGATCCGGCCGGGCGACGACGAGCGCTACGGATAGGGCGACCGATGCGATCGCAGTTGAACCTTGCCCAGACAGTCGCAAATCTGCGGGTAGACGGCGGCTGGTCGCCCTCGAGTGCCCTGGTGGCCCAGGCGGTAGCCCGAGCGGGACGCAGTGACGTCGAGCGCTGGTTGGAACAGGTGCACTCGGCCGGGTGCTGCGTTCACCCGGTGCGCCTCGCCGGCACCGTCACAGCTGTGGACCGCACCAACGGGGAGCGCAGGACGCTGTATACCACCGCCCTCGAGCCCGACCGGGTGCTGTTCAAGGCGTGCGAGACCCGGCGGGCGACCAGATGCCCGGCCTGCGCCGCCATGTACCGGGGCGACGCCCGGGCCTTGGTGCTGGCCGGGCTCACCGGCGGCAAGGGGATGCCGGCAACGGTCGCCGATCATCCGGTGGCCTTCCTAACCCTGACCGCCCCGAGCTTTGGCGCCGTCCACACCCCTGGGCCTCGGATGTGTCGAGCTGGTGCACCGAGCAAATGCCTTCATGGCTCGCTCACTACATGCCACTTGAGCCACGGCGTCGACGACCACGCGGTGGGAACCCCGCTGTGCATGGAGTGCTACGACTACGCCGGCACGGTGGTCTTCAATGCCTGTGCTCCTCGTCTGTGGAGCCGCACGACGATCGCTCTACGCCGGGTGCTTGCGACTGAGGTCGGTATGAGCTGTCGGAGCTTCGACCGGCAGTACCGCCTCAGCTTCGTCAGGGTGATCGAATACCAACGACGCGGCGTCGTCCACCTACATGCCTTGATCCGCCTCGACAAGCGCGACGGAGGGCTCCCCGAACTCGACGTGGGCACCCTCGCCATTGCTGTGACTCGGGCAGCCCTCCGAGTGCAGGCCCCGAACCCACTCAGAGCCGACCGACCCCTCCGGTGGGGCACCCAGCGGGAGGTGGCTCCCGTCGACGTCGACGAACGGCGGATCGCCGCCAACTACCTGGCCAAGTACGCCACCAAGTCCACCGACGACGATGGTGCCCTAGACCGCCGCCTCCGCCACGGGGACTCCAGCCGCCTCGCGATCCCCGAGCACCTCCGCCGCCTGGTCGACACGGCCTGGCGGCTCGGCTCCCGACCCGAGTTCGCCGATCTTCGCCTCCGGGAATGGGCGCACACACTCGGGTTCCCCGGCCACTGGGTCACCAAGAGCCGGCACTGGTCGACGACCTTCACCGACCTTCGCGCCGCCCGACACGCCTGGAGGCTCGATCGCAGCTCTGCGGAACAGCCGCCGAGTGACGAGCGAACCGAGAAGATCGCCAGCTGGGAGTACCGGGGCAGTGGCTACCGCACGGCCGGTGACGCCTGGCTCGCGGCGTCTGCGGCGGCCAACAAGCTCGAGAGCCGTCGCCTCGCCTGGGAAGAGATGACAACCACGCAAGCCGAGGGGAGGTGAATCGTGGACAAGTTGCTATTCACCCCGCGAGAAGTCGCACAGCTGCTCGGCATCAGCCGCAGCAGCCTCTACGAGCTCCTTCGCCGAGGCGAGATCGCGAGCGTGCGTATCGGTCGGAGCCGGAGGGTCCCGAGGGCCGCGCTCTCGGCGTTCGTCGACCAGCTGCATTTGGCCGAGAGCGGAGGACTTGTTACTGACCATCCGTAGGCTCGGTCGCCAACGCCCGGCTGACCGTAGTGAGGAGGAGGCTGCACATGAGCATCGAGGTGCGGACGAGTGGCAAGGGCGAGCGTCGCTACGAGGTGCGGCTTCGTGATCCCACCGGTCGGGAGTACTCCCGGACGTTTCGGACCAGGAAAGACGCCGAGCGCTACCAGGCCACCGAGAAGGCAGACCGGGCCCGCGGCAGTTGGCTCGACCCCCGCACGGGCGATGTCACGTTCGGTGTGTGGGCGAAGGAGTGGCTGGAGTCAGACCCGGCCAAGAGCCCGAGCGCCCTGGCCCGTGACGAGAGCGTCCTTCGGGTCCATCTGTTGCCCCCGCTTGAGCGCCGCCGCCTGATGACCATCAAGCCGAGGGACATACAAGCGCTGATCAGCCAGTGGGCCGCGAAGGCCAAGCCCAGAACTGTGCGTCGTCAGTACGACACCCTGCGGGCCATCTTCAACGCCGCGGTCGAGGCGGACCTCATCGGGCGCACACCGTGCCGCGGCATCCGGTTGCCGGACTGGCACCCGGCCAAGCGACCAGTCCTCGATGCCGAAGACATCGCCCGTCTCGCCGAAGCGATCGGCCCAGACCTGGGCCTCATGGCCTATGTCGCTGCTGTCCTCGGGCTTCGATGGGGCGAGGTCGCCGGTCTGCGAGTCGGCGCCATCGACTTCCTGGGCCGCACCGTAACGGTTGCCGAACAGCGCACCCGAGGCACCAAGGGAGTCATGGTCACCCGCCAGCCCAAGTCCGACACCGGCCGCAGGACGTTGACCGTGCCGGGGTGGCTTCTCGACCTCTTCTCGGAGCAGCTCGCCCGGAGACAGCTCACCGCTGCCGACCCCGACGCCCTCGTCTTTGTTGCTCACGACGGGTTCGGCCTGGACTACTGCAACTGGCGGCAGCGAACGTGGCTCCCAGCCGTCGCGGCCGCGGGGCTCCCGAAGCTCCAGTATCACGACCTGCGGAGGACGGCCGCGACCGCGCTCGTCCAGGAGCAGATCGACATCAAGACCGCCCAGACCCGCCTCGGCCACTCCGACCCGCGCACGACACTCGCCATCTACGCGCAGGCAACTCGCGAGGCCGACCGCGACGCGGCTGAACGACTCGGCGTCCGCTTCCGTCCACCGTCGTCCCGCGGCGTCCATACAGCTCGCGGGATGGACGCTGGATGAATCCGAACCCCCGATCAGGAAACCCCCTCTGACCTGGTCGGGAAGGCGGGATTTGAACCCGCGACCTCAGCGTCCCGAACGCTGCGCGCTAACCAAGCTGCGCTACTTCCCGTTTGTACCTGCGGCCGAGCTAGCTGCCCGAGCCTTGCCGATCGTACCCGACGACGCCTCCGTGACGACCGTGGCGAGGCTATGCCGGCACCGGAGGGTCAGCCGCCGCCCTCCCCAGCGGTCCCGACGAACGTCGGCGTCGGCTGGTACGACGGATCGTGGTAGCTGCGCCCGGCGAGCACCTCGTTGACGGCCCGACGCAGGCGGAGCGGGTCGAGCGGCTTGACGATCCACCCGTCCGCCGCCGCCCGGCGGGCGAGGAACACGTCTGCCCGCCGGTCGAGGAGCATCAGCACACCCACGTGCGGCAGGCGGTCTGCCGACTCCTCGAGGTGAAGGTCGAGACAGGTGGCCATCCCGCCCATGTTGCCGATCTGGAGGTCGAGCACGACCAGATCGGGGGGGTTTGCCCGGACGGTGGGCGCGACCGCACTACCCTTCGTCACCTCGGTGACGGAGGTGTCGCGACTGCTCACCACGGACCTGACGTTCTCTCGCACCGAGGCGGAGTCACTGGCGACCAGGATGTTCGGCACAGTCGAAGGGTAATCCGCCGGCCAGCCCGGGTACCATCCCATATCGTCGTCGGTCCCACACCAGGTCAGGCGCCACCAGTAGTAGCAAGGAGGACGCCCCGTGCTCGACATCCAGATCGACTCGGCCAACGGTTACACCATCTGTCGGCCGGTCGGTGAGCTGGACGCCTTCACGGTCAGCCAGTTCCGCCAGGCCCTGGCCGAGCTGGCGTCCAACCCACGCCTGCTGATCGACATGTCGGGTGTGCCGTTCGTTGACTCGGCCGGTCTGGGTGCCCTCATCGGCGGGATCCGGCGGGCACGCGAGCTCGGGGGCGACGTGGCCGTCAGCTGCAGCCGGCCCACCTTGACCCGTCTGCTGCGGACCACCGGCTTCGACCGCATCGTCACCGTCGCCGAGACGGTCGAGGAGGCGGCGGCCTCCCTCGTGCCGGGGCCGTCCCCGACCTGACGCGATCAGCGGGATCGAACGGAGCGGCTCAGGCGACTGCCGGCCCGCTCTGTCCGAACAGGTGATCGGCGATGATTCCCAGCCCAGCGAGGTCATGGACGTCGTCGGCCAGGAACGGCACCCGCGCCACCGGCGCGGGGGCGACCTGGGCGGCCAGGGCGGCGAAGTGACCCTCCTCGCGCGCCGACATGGCGCGCAGCTCGTCGCGGTTGGCGACCAGCACGGCCAGGGCCTGGTCGTCCCCCGAGGCGCTCGTCGCAATCGGACCGGCGCCCGAAGCACCGGTTGGGGACGGTGCGCCTGACCCGGAGTCGAAGCGGGGATGCAGGCGGTTGACGACCAGCCCCTGCACGGCGATGTGGGACCGGCCCAGGCGCTCGGCGAAGAAGATGGCCTCGTCGACGGCGTCGCGGCGCGGCGAGGCGACGAGCACGAACGCCGTCGATGACAGCGACAGCAGCTCCAGGACCCGATCAGCCCGGTTGCGGAATCCCTGTTCCATCCCCTCGAAGGCCTGAAAGAAGGCCACGGTGTCGCTCACCATCTCGGCTCCGACCACCTTCGCCACCGTCCGCAGGAACGCCTGGGTCGCGACGCTGACTGCCCGCAGGTACGCCCGGGTGGGCATCACCAGCATGCGAAAGATCCGGTTGTCGAGAAATCGGGTGAGTCGGCGCGGGGCGCTCAGAAAATCGAGGGCGCTTCGGGTCGGTGGCGTGTCGACCACGATGAGATCGAAGCCGCCCTCCTCGTGCAGCTCGTACAGCTTCTCCATGGCCATGTACTCCTGGGTCCCGGAGAGAGCGTCGGAGAGGTTGCGGTACAGACGGTTGTCGAGGATGAGCTGAGCCTGCTGCGGATCGTGGGCGTAGCGGACGACGAGATCGTCGAACGTTCCCTTGGTGTCCAGCATGAGCGCCCACAGCTCGCCCGGCCAGCTCCCCTCCACCAGCCCGGGCGTGTTCGTGAGCGAGCGCAGGCCGAGGGCATCGGCCAGTCGACGGGCGGGGTCGATGGTCACGACGCAGGTCCGCCGGCCGAGCCGGGCGCCCTCGACGGCAAGCGCGGCGGCGGTCGTCGTCTTCCCCACGCCGCCCGACCCGCAGCAGACGATGATCGCCCGCTCGGCGACGAGGGCGGCGACGTCGCTCACGTCGCCCCCGCCAGCGCCGGGAGGCCCTCGAGGCCGGCGGCGAGCGCATCGGCGAGCTGGTCGATCTCGCTCAGGCCGATCTCGGTGGTGAACAGGTTCGGCAGCCACAGCTGCGGGAGCGGAAGGGCGTCGGCGAGCCGTGTCACCTGCTCGGCCTGCCCCTCCTCCCGCCTTCGGCGGAACTCCGCCGCCGCCCGCAACGCCTCCGCCTCCCCCGGCTCCAAGGTGACGCCGGCGACCGCGGCGGCCTCCACCGGGTCGGTGTCCAGGTGATCGAGGTGGGGGTAGATCCCGTTGACGATGACCGGGCCCAGGCTGGTGCCCACCCGGTCCTCCAGCTTGTAGGCGGTCTCTACCGTCTCGTTCACCGGGGTCTCCTCCGGCAGGGTCACCAGGACTACCTGGCAGCGGGTCCCGTCGGACAGCAGGTCGACGACCTCCGCCGCCTGGGCGCGGATAGGCCCCACCCGGGCCGAGTCCAGCAGGCCCTGGGCGCTGGTCAGGAAGGTGATGGCGTGGCCGGCGGCGGGGGCGTCCACCACGATGAGGTCGGCCCGCCTGGCCCGCTCGAGCTGTTTGACCTTCCCCAGGACCAGAATGTCCCGAATGCCTGGAACTGCCGTCGCCACCACGTCCAGCGCACCCGAGTTGACCAGCCGCTTCGAGACCCGCCGCAGGCCGTGGTCGACGAGGTACTCGAGCAGGGCGTCGTCCGGGGTGACGGTCCTGGCCCGGATCTCGGCTCTCGGCCCGCCGTCGGCGGCCTCGGCGCCCGCGGGGCTCAGCACGACCTCGTCGTAGCTCAGGAGCTCCGGATGACCGAGCGCCGAGGTGAGACCGCTCTTGCCCTCCAGCTCCACGATGAGGACCGACAGACCGCTGCGGGCGGCCGTGCGGGCCAAGGCGGCGCTCACCGTTGTCTTGCCGACCCCGCCCTTGCCGGCGACGATGATGACCGAGCTCTGGGTGCAGAAGCCGGCGATATCCATGCAAATGGCACACTAGCCTTCGCTCACCGGCGGCAAACGCCCTGGTCAGTGGCCTTTCTTCCCAGAAGACCCTTGTTGGGCGGGCGCGCCAGCGGTAGGGTCGAAGTGCAGAGAGGGGGAGTCGTGAGCGTTCAACGAGTCGAAGAGGCGTGGCAGGTGCGGGCAGCCTGCCGGGGACCGCAGGCCTCGGTGTTCTTCCCACCTTCGCACTTCGAGCGCAAGGACGAGCGAAACGTCCGCGAGGCCCGCGCCAAGGCCATCTGCGCGACCTGCACCGTTCGGAGCGAGTGCCTGGACTACGCCCTCCGCATCCGGGAGCCCCATGGGATCTGGGGCGGCCTGAACGAGGTGGAGCGCAAGGGCATGTTGGCAAGCACGGGGAGGGCCGGATAGGGCCTCGGGCGGCGTCACCGCTCGCCTGGGTGTCCTCGGTCTCGTGACCTGGAGCACGTCGATCACAATGATCGGCCCTCGCGCTGTGACACGATCCTGCACGGCGGCCTGGCGCCTGGTCGGGGTGACGATGAGGTCGTTCACCCAGCTGCCCTGGATGCTCCTGCCGGCGATCGCGACCGCGCCAGGTCGTCTGGCCGAGGGGCTCGAGCCGGAGACCGGCCGGCGGGGCCACCTCGACTGGGAGCACATCACCGTCTCCGGCCGTCCCGTACGCTACGGCGTCGCCGGCGCGGGTCGGCCGGTCGTCTTCCTGCACGGCTGGGCGCTCGGACAGCATGCCTACAAGCGGGCGCTCAAGCGGATCGTCAACCTCGGCTACCGGGTCTACGCCCCGGCCCTCCCGGGTTTCGGAGGGACCGCTGACCTTTCGGGAGAAGCTGTCTCCTTCGCCGGCTACGCCCGGTGGATGGACGCCTGGTTGACCGCGTTGGCGGTGGACGAGCCCGTCTCGCTCGTCGGTCACTCCTTCGGCGGCGGGGTTGCCATCAAGCTGGCCCATGACCACCCCGACCGGGTCTCTTCGCTCGTGCTGGTGGACGCCATCGGGCATCCCACCTGGCGCGTCCTCGGCGACCGGGCCCGGACGCTGTCGGAGCGCCCGTTATGGGAGTGGGGTCTACGCGTGCCGCTCGACGCGCTGCCGACGCTGTCACCGCGCCAACTTCGGTCGATTCTCGAAGATGCCCTCCCCAACGTCGTGCACAACCCGCTGGCGCTGTGGCGCGTGGCCCGCCTCGTGCGCGCGTGCGACCTCACGCCGGAGCTGACCGAGCTCGGCCGACGGGGCCTGCCGGCCACCGCCATCTGGGGAGCGGGCGACCGTGTCGTACCTCGGGCCTCCTTCGAGGGGTTGTGCGCGGCGCTGGGCTCGCGGGGCGCGATCGTCGAGGGCAACCACTCGTGGCCGCTGACCCATCCCGGCGCCTTCGCCGAGACCGTCGCCGCCGCCTTCGTGGTGGCCGAACGGTCGGCCGGTCGGCTCCCACGCCCCGCCTGATCACAGCTTGACGAAAAGGGGCGAGTCGCGCCGGCGCGAGACGCCCACTTTCGCCCCCCGCAACGAGCACCTACCCCAGAGTCGGCACGCGCGGTCCGGCCACCCGAAGATCACCGCGTCGCCGGGTCACCCCGCTGGCGTCCAAGTGGGCAAGGAGGGGGAGCAGGAACTTGCGGGTCGTTCCCAGGCGGTCGCGGATCGTGGCCACGGTGACGCCCTCGGGGTGGGCACGGAGCAGGTCCGCGACGACCCGGGAGGCCTCGTCGACCGCCTCGGCGGCGAAGCAGCATCCGTCCCGCTCCACGGCCAGCCCGAGGCGGACCAGCTCGCGCAGCTCGACGCGCTCGATCCGGCCCTCGGGGTCGGGAGGGCTGAACGGGTCGGCTCGAAGCGCGGCCAGGAACTCGTGGCCGGCGAGCCGCTCGTGGGCGCCTCCGCTGGAGGCCCGGCGCGCCCAGCCGCCCTCGACTGTGACCATGTCCAGGGTGGCGACCACGGCCCGGTGCCGCTCATCGAGCGTCGCCAGGTCCAGCCCCAGCGGTCCGGCGCCGGCGACGGCCGACCTGACCGACTCGGCCACCTCGGCCAGGGCGTCCGGGTCCACGACCCACCGACCGGCGACGGTCGGCGGGCGGCGCTCTCCGGTCAGGCGCTCGAGGGCGTCGGCCTCGACCCATCCCCGCTCGGCCACCACCCGGGCGACCGAACGGCTCGGGGAGGCCTTCGCCGCGGGCAGCACGGGATCGACGTCGAGGATCTCTCCGCCACCGACAGTCTCGGATCGCCCGCTCTCCCGCAGCACGTAGCGATCCCCGGGGAGGAGCGGGAGCGCCACGGGCAGATGGAGCCGGACGTGGCCGTCGGTACCCGGAGCCAGGGCCTGGGCCCCGAGGACCCGGACCCTGACGGCGTGTTCTCCAGAGCCCACGTAGGCCTGGTAGGCGCCTCGGCGGCCGACGTCGTGATCGAGGGTGGCCAGCACCCCGAGGGCGCAGTCGAGCCTTCGGGACAGGAACCACTGCCCTGGTCGGATCAACGCGTCCCCGCGAGAGGGACGTTCGTGGGCCAGGCCGCTCAGGTTGACCGCGACCCTCCGCCCGGGGCCCGCTGTCGTCCGGCTCTCCTTGTGGCTCTGGAGCGCCCTGACCCGGACCTTCTGACGCCCCCGCACGTTGGGACCGACGACGAGCAGCTCCTCGCCCACCTCGAGGGAACCACCTGTCAGGGTGCCGGTCACGACCGTGCCCGAGCCCCGGGCCGAGAAGGAGCGGTCGACCCAAAGGCGCGGACGGCCGCGGTCGGCAGCGGTGGGTGTCGACACGAGGAGGCGGTCGAGGGCCTCCCGGAGGGCGTCGACCCCCAGGCCGCCGGGTGCGTCGACCTCGACCACCTCGGCGTCGGCCAGGAAGGTGCCGTCCACATGGTCGGCCACATCAAGGTGGGCGAGCTGGCGCCACTCGTCGTCGAGGCCGGCGACCTTCGTGAGCGCCACGAGCCCGTGGCGCACGCCCAGCAGCTCCAGGATGCGCAGGTGCTCCTCGGACTGGGGCTTCCAGCCCTCGGTGGCGGCCACGACGAACAGGCAGGCGTCGACCGCCCCCACTCCCGCCAGCATGTTCTTGATGAACCGAACGTGGCCGGGCACGTCGACGAACCCGAGCTCGGCCCCGGACGGCAGCCTCGTCCAGGCGAAGCCCAGATCGATGGTGAGCCCCCGCTCGCGTTCCTCGGCCAGCCGGTCGGGGTCGGTGCCGGTCAGCGCCTCGACGAGGGTGGACTTTCCGTGGTCGACGTGGCCGGCCGTGGCGAGAACGTGCACTAGGTCGCTTGTGGCTTTGCCGCCCCTGCGAGCGCCATGGCCAGGACGGGGTCGTCGACGGGGTCGACGGTCCGCAGGTCGGCGACCGTGCGGTCCTCGGCGACCCGTGCGATCACCGGTGGGTCGTGAGCCCGGAGCGCGGCGGTGTGGTCGCCGTCGAGGGCGACACCCGCCGAGGGGATCTCCAGGCCGGGCACCGACCCCCCGCCGGCGACCGACGAGCAATCGACCGGATCACCGACGCCGAGGCTCGTCGCCCGCTGGCGCAGGTCCGACACCTCGGTCGTGGCCATCCGCCAGAAGGGGATCACCGCCGCGTCCCGGCGCAGGTAGGCCAGGAGCGTCTCCTGGAGCGTGCCGAGCACCAGGCCTCCCGGGCGCAGCGCCCGGGCAAGGGGATGGCGGGCACAGGCGGCCACGAGGTCGGCCCGCCCGGCGATCACACCCGCCTGCGGGCCGCCGAGGAGCTTGTCCCCCGAGAACGTCACCAGGGCGGCACCGGCCTCGAGGGTCTGACGGGCCGCCGGCTCCCCGGCCAGCCACGGAGGGGGCCCGGCAGCCAGCCACGGTGTTCGCTCGTCGAGGAGCCCCGAACCGATGTCGACGACGACCGGGGGCCCGAGTGTGACCAGCTCGGCGACCGACGCGGACTCGGTGAACCCGACCACGCGGTAGTTCGACTGGTGCACCTTCAGCAACAACGCCGGGTCGTCCACCAGGGCGGCGGCGTAGTCGGAGCGGCGCGTGCGATTGGTGGTGCCGACCTCGACGAGGCGGGCACCAGAGGCGGGCATGACCTCGGGAATGCGAAATCCGCCCCCGATCTCCACCAGCTCGCCCCGGCTGACCACGACCGGGCGGTCCCGCGCGAGCGCGGTCAACACCAGCAGGACGGCGGCTGCGCCGTTGTTGACGACCAGGGCCGCCTCACAGTTGGCCGCTCGCGCCAGCAGCGCCGCCGTGTGGGCCTGGCGCGATCCGCGGCGGCCCGTCTTCAGGTCGAGCTCGAGGTTGACGCCCCGGATCGCCTGCGGCTCGGCCGTCGGCTCGAGAGGTGCTCGGCCGAGGTTGGTGTGCAGCAGCACCCCGGTGGCGTTGATCACCGGGCCGAGCAGCCTGCGGGAGAGGGACTCGGCTCGGGCGCCGGCCGAGCCGGGATCGCCGGCGGCGATCGCCTCCCGGGCGGCATCGACCAGCAGCGGATGCGGAAGGCCGGTGTCGGCGAGGCTCCTGGCCAGCGAGTCCACGGAGGGAGGCCTCACCCGCCGGAGCCTAATGGGGCCATGTTCGCGGGGCTCGCTGGTCGTGCCACGATAGGGGCCGACAAATGAGACGGCTGCTGCGTCCGCTGGCCGTGTTGGGGCTCTCCGGGGTGGTGGTGCCGTTCGCTTTGGGCGGCACCGTGCTCGCTTCGTTCCTGTATCTGCCCCTACCCGCGGCCCTTCCTCCGACCAAACCTGGCGCGTCCGTGGTCAGCCACCTCCTCGATGCCAGCGGCCACGAGTTCGGGCAGTTGCACGCCTTCGGCGAGAACATCCCCGTCGCCGAGCAGGACGTCCCCGCCGTGCTCGACCATGCCGTGATCGCGTCCGAGGATCGCAACTTCTACGACGAGGGCGCGCTCTCGCCGACCTCCACCATGCGGGCCGTGTGGGCCAACATCCGAGGGACGGTGCAGGGCGGTTCCACCATCACCCAGCAGTACGTCAAGAACGCCTACACCAGCGGCCAGCGGACGATCCTGCGCAAGCTCCAGGAGGCCATCCTGGCCGCGCAGGTCAGCCGGCAGCTACCCAAGCACGAGATCCTCTTCCGGTACCTCTCGACCATCTACTTCGGTGAAGGGGCGTACGGCGTCGGCGCTGCGTCGGAGGCATATTTTCGCAAACCCGTGAGCCAGTTGGACGCCTCGGAGGCGGCCACGCTCGCGGGCCTCATCCCCGCCCCCAGTTACTACGATCCGCTGGTCAGCCCGGAGCTGGCGGAGCAACGTCGGGTGACCGTGCTCGGTCTGATGCGGGATCAGCACTACCTGACGCCAGACGACTACGCCGCCGCCCTCGCCCAGCACATGACTCCGGCAGCGCAAGCCAAGTACGGCGTGCCGGCCACTGTCTTCTACCCACCGACGCAGCCGCAGATCGCCTATCCCTACTTCGAGGATTACGTGCGCCGCTACCTGCTGGCCAAGCTCGGACCGGGTGAGGTCTTCCACGGCGGCCTCCGGATCCAGACGACCCTCGACCCGGCGGTCCAGAGCGCGGCCGAGGCCACGGTGGCCAACAAGCTGAAGGGCACCAAGCCCCCCCTCGACATGTCGCTGGTGTCGGTCGAGTCGGCCACCGGCTACGTGAAGGCCATCGTGGGCGGGCGCGACTTCGGCGCCTCGCAGGTCAACCTGGCCCTCGGTGGGTGCCCGGCCCGGCCGCCGCCCACCATCCAGGAAGAGGTGACTCCCACCTGCTGGGATGGCGGGACGGTGCTCGGTGGCGGGGGCGGTCGCCAGGCGGGCTCGGCGTTCAAGGTCTTCACCCTCGCCACAGCCCTCTCCAAGGGGTTCCTTCCCAGCCGCACCTATCCGGCGCCGACCGTGTACCAGGCGCCCAACTGCGCCGGTCCTGGCTGCACCATCCACAACGCCGAGGGACAGGCGGGCCCCCCCGCCAGCATCGCCAGCGCCACCTGGGCGTCCATCAACACGGTCTATGCCCAGATCATCAGCGACACCGGCGTCCGCGACGTGGCCGAGATGGCCAAGCGCATGGGCGTCACCAGTGCTGTCTACAACCCTCAGGAGTACGGCCTCTCCTACACCCTCGGCGTGATCGGCGTCTCGCCGCTCGACATGGCGTCGGCCTACGCCACCTTCGACAATCACGGCCTCAGGATCGAGCCGTCGCCCGTCATCAAGGTCACCGACTCGAGCGGCAAGGTTCTGCTGGACAACTCGCACCCGAGCGGCGATCAGGTTGTCAGCCGGCCCGTGGCCGACAACGTGACCGACATCCTGAAGGGCGTGATCTCGCAGGGCACCGGCAACCCCAACGCCGTGCTGGGACGGCCGGCGGCGGGCAAGACGGGCACCACCGAGGGCTTCCACGACGCCTGGTTCGTGGGCTACACGCCGACGCTGTCGACTGCCGTCTGGATGGGCTACTCCGACTCCGAGTCCAGGTCGCTGACCGGGATCAATGGCGTCGGCGACGTCTACGGGGGCACCATCCCCGCGCAGGCCTGGCACGACTTCATGATCCAGGCGCTCCAGGGGGTGCCGGTCACCGACTTCAGCCAGCCGCCGCCGCTCGTCGCGCCTCCGACCCAACCACAGGGCGTCTCGCAGGGTTCGCAGCAGGCCCCGGACCAGACCGGGCAGGGGGGGCCGTACATCTTCCAGCCCGCCACGCCGCAGGCCCAGGAGCCGACGACGACAACGGCGCCGTCGTCATCGCCGACGACCACGACGACCACCGCACCACCACCCCACAGCACGACCACGACGACCGGGCTGCTGCGGCGGTCCTAGAGCGCGGCCTGCCCCCGGCCGCTCGTCCCGCTTGGGGTGGACGGGGACGTTCTGTGCAAGTACCTCACCGGGCACTACCGAGGCGGCCCCTCCACGGTGGGCGGTCGAGCGGTCAGGGCCTGGGCCCCGCCGACGGGGGCGAGCCGCCGGGACAGCTGAGGACCTGATCACAGGCGGCCTGGATGGGCACCCCGAAGTAGACCCCGTCCGAGGTGAAGCCGAGCGGGCTGTACGAGCGTGACGCGACACCCACGACGTCGCCCTGGCCGTTGACCAGCGGACCTCCCTGGAAGGAGGGCCCGACGGCGGCGTCGCTCTGCAGCACGTTGGACGAGGCGTCGGCCACCGTGCCGGCGGTGATCGAGCCGCCGGCCGCTCCCAGGCCGGAGACGGCGTAGATCCGGTCTCCGACCTTCATCGCCGCGTCGCCGGTCGCGAAGTTCACCGTCTTCACGTTGTCCCGGTTCACTGTGAGCAGGGCCAGGTCCTTGGCCGGCTGCCAGGTCGACAGCGTCGCCGGGGTGTCGGTGTCGCCCTTGCGAACGTAGATCGCCGGAGCCGGCTGGTGGGTCGCCGCCTGGACCGTGCTGTAGGAGGTGAGCATCAGGGTCTTGCCGTTGCCCGACGACACGGCGAAGGCCGAGCCGACCAACGGCTGGCCGTTGGCGTCGACGGTGTGCACGAACCACACCGAGGCCTGCGTCTGCTTAAGCAGGCTGGCCACAGCGGCGCCCTGGGATTGCACGCTCTGAATGGGGCCGAGCGAGAGCCGGATCGCCGCCTGGGCGTTTGCCTGGTCGGCCTGGATGGTGCCTGTAGCGGTCTTGAAGCGCTGGTCGAACCCGTCGACGAAGGAGCTCACCCGCTGCTCGGTCTGGTTGAGGCGGTACTGGTAGTAGGCGTACAGGATGGTGCCGCTCAAGGCGGCGCCCACCGAGGCGGCCACGATCAGCGAGACCATGCCCCGCACGGTCTTGGGGAGGAGCCGCTCCCGCCACGTGAGCGGTGTGGTCGGCCCGCCGCGCGTCGTCTGCGGCCCCGCCGCCGCGCCGCCCGCCTCCTGGTTGGCCTCGGCGACGTCGAAGGGCGGCTCGCTCGCCACCCCACGCCCGTTACCGGTCATCCGTCGGGGAGGGGGAGGGAGCGGGTGCCTCGAGGCCGGGTCCCGGCGCGACGCAGCGTCGCGGTCGGCGCGTCGCGCGCCGGGTGGACCGCCGGACCGCTCGCGCTGCGCTGATCGGATCCGGCGGATTTCTTCCCTCAGCTCCCCTGCGCTCGACCCGGCATCGTCCGGGTCGAGCTTGCTGCTCCCCATCGGACCGCGAGGGTAGCTTGCAGCGGGCGTGGGGATGAACGCTGCCTGGCCTGGCGGTCGATTCGGTAGGTGATTCTTGGCCCGCGTCGAACTAGAACTGGGTCATGCCCGACCGAGACACCGGAAGCCGGCGGCCGGTCTCCCTCGCCAAGGCCGCCGAATACCTCGACCTCCCGGCCGGGTCGGTCGAGGCATTGGTCGACACCGGGTACCTGGCCGCGCTCGGTCCCGGGTCCGGCGGGCCTGAGTTCGCCCTCGTCGACCTCAAGGCCTTCCTGGCCCGCAACGCCGAGAACGGATCGGGCAACATTCTCGACGCCGCGCTCGACAGCGTCGACCCCCAGACCCTGCTCGATGCCCTCGATGGGCGTTCGGAGGAGATGGCCCGGCGGGCGTTCGAGATCTTCTCGACCGTGTTCCCGGAGTCCCGCGGCTGGTCGCTGTCCGAGCAGGCGCGCTTCGTCGATCAGGCCCGGGCACGCTTCGAGGCGATTCTCGCCGTCACTGGACAAGGGGCCGAGGTCGACGAGGCGCTCGTCGGTGACCTCCAGGAAGTCGGAGCGAGCGCCGCCTGGGCCGGCTCACCGCTCCCGCAGCTGCTGGTCGTGCTGCGAATCTCACGCGACCTCGTCGTCCAGACCGCGGTCGAGCTGGCCGAGGAGCGGGGCCGCCACTGGGGGTTGGCCCTGTCGCTGCTGCTGACCCGGGTCCTGCCGGCCATGGACCGCCTGACCGATGCCCTGGCCCAGGGCTACTGGGCCGCCGTGGTCGAGGAGCAGAAGGAGAGCCGGGCCCGCTACGAGAACGTCGTCGAGCACTCCTTCAGCGGGATCTGGGAAGTCGATCTCGTGGGTCGGATCCAGTACGCCAATCCCGCCCTCGGGATCATCCTCGGTCGCCCGACCGAGGGGTTGGTGGGCACCCCGCTCACCGACATCGTCGTTCCTCTCGACCCGAGCTCGAAGTTCGACGCCCTCATCACCGAGCCGCTCGAAGGCGCCGAGGTGCTCGAGCTCACGATCGTGCGGGCCGATGGCGTCCGACGGGTGCTCGAGGTCCGCACCATGCCCCGCTACCACGACGCCGAGCTCGTGGGCTTCCAGGGTGTGGTGCGGGACACCACCACCGCGCACGACCTGGAGGCGGAGAAGAACGAGTTCCTCGCCCTGGTCACCCATGACCTGCGCACCCCGCTGAGCACGATCCTGGGTCTGGGCTCCACCCTCGAGGCCCACGGTCGCGAGCTCGGGCCCGATCACATCCAGCGCACGGGCGAGTCCATCCGCCGTCACGCCGAGCGCATCGCCCGCCTGGCCGACGACCTCTACGACGTGAGCCGGCTGGAGGCCAGCTCGCTACTGCTCGCCCCCCGACCTGTCGACCTGGCGCGAGTCGTCGACGTGGCCCTGCACTCGGTGGACCTGCTCTCGACCGACCCCCGCGCCTTCGTCGAGGTGCAGGTGCCGATGGGCACCGCCGTGCTGGCCGACCCCCGACGGCTGGAGCAGGTCGTCGCCAACCTGGTCGAGAACGCCCTGGTCCACGGGGCGCCGCCGGTCACCGTCGAGCTCCGTCGCACCGACGGCTCCGAGGTCGAGCTGGCCGTGGTGGACCGCGGCGCCGGGGTCGCTCCAGTGATGATCCCCAGGCTGTTCAACCGTCTCCAGATCCTGGCCCTGCGCGAACGGGATCGGGCGCGGGGGACCGGTCTCGGTCTCTCTCTCGTCCGGGGCCTGGTCGAGGCCATGGGCGGCCGGGTCTGGTACGAGCCGGCGGCCCAGGGTGGCGCCGCCTTCGTGGTCACCCTCCCCGTGCCCCACGACGCCGCATCGATCGACAGCTGATCGATCAGCCGGCGGGGTCAGCCGTCCAGCGCGGCCTCGACCCGGTCGAGCATGCGGGCGGTACAGCCCGACATCTCGACGAGTGGGAGGAGCTCGTCGGCCAGCCGACCGGCGATGGTGGCGAACGCCTCCGCTGTCGGCCCCTCGCCGTCCAGCGCCACCGGGTCGCCGGTGTCGCCACCGGTCGCCACCGCGGGATCGAGCGGCACGGAGCCGATCAGAGGGACGCCGATCTCGTCCGCCACCCGCTGGCCTCCGCCCCCTCCGAACAGCGGATAGGACTGGCCGTGCTCGCACACGAAGGCCGTCATGTTCTCGATGACGCCGGCGACGCGCAGGAAGCCCTTGCGGGCCATGTCGGCGGCCCGTGTGGCCACCTTGGCGGCCGCCAGCGCCGGCGTGGTCACGATGATCAGCTCGGTTCGCGGCAGCATGCGAGCCAGGCCCATCTGGATGTCTCCGGTTCCAGGCGGCATGTCGACGAGGAGGTAGTCGAGCCCGCCCCAGCGGACGTTCTCGATGAAGTGCTGGAGGGCCCGGTTGAGCATCAGGCCCCGCCACATGATCGCCTCGTCCTCACCCTCGGCGAGAAAGCCCATCGACACCACCTTCAGCTGCCCGGCGCCGACGGGCTTGGTGATGGGGATCATGGACCACGCCTCGGACGTCCCCTCGGCCTCGATGCGTCCTTCGATGCCGAGCATGCGGGGGATCGAGAAGCCCCAGATGTCGGCGTCGAGCAACCCCACGGTGAGGCCCCGGGCCGCCAGCGCGGCGGCGAGGTTCACGGTGACCGACGACTTGCCGACCCCGCCCTTCCCCGACGCCACTGCCACCACCCGGGCGCTCGGGGGGATCTCCGTCTCGGCGGGCTTCTCCCGCGCCTTCCACCTGGCCCGCGACATCACCCGGCTGCGCTCCTCGCCGGTCATCTCGGCCATGTGGACCTGCACCGATACCACTCCCCGGAGCCCGCCGACCCGCGCCTCGACGTCACCACGCAGCAGGGTGCGGAGGGGGCAACCGGCGATGGTCAGGGCCAGCTCCACGTCGACGCCGCCATCCTCGGCCACCTGCACGCCACGGACCATGCCGAGGTCGATGACGTTGTCACCCAGCTCGGGGTCGATGACGCCGCGCAGGGCGGCGACGACAGCCTCGTG
>CAVQWQ010000013.1:0-53445 GCA_963717645.1 uncultured Actinomycetes bacterium
TCCACCGAAGTCCCCGGTAAGAGGGACCCTAAGGTCCACAGCTGAAGCCCGGTAGCGGCCTGGGGGCTATGTAGCGGGGCTACAACTCAGTTTGGCCGCCCTCGACGTCGTGTGATCCAAGCGGGTCCGAACAGGAGGGCCCGCCAGCAGTGTTGCACTGGAGCTGTCGTCGGCTTCGCCCCGGCAGGAGGTACTCCTCCTCCTCGTCGACCTCCTCGTCGCCCGTCGTCGGGTAGTCGAAGAAGGACATGAACCCCACATGCAGGCTCGTCGGAACCGGCGAGCCGTAGCGGATTGGCAGCATGGCGCAGTGGTCGAGCCGTCACGGGCGCTACGCCCCCACCGCCGGCCACGAGCCCCGAGGGCCCCGCGCCCCGCAAGAATCCGGCCGTTCGGCCGTTGATCCTCCCAGGATCCTTACTCGCCGCTGCAGTTCGATCTGGGAGGAGTTGTCGATGGCCACGCCAACGCGGGCTACGGCCGGCGTCGATGTCCGTCGCGCCGACACGTCCGCGCCGCACCGTTCGACCTACCCCGCCGCTGCCCGAAGCGACGGCTGGGACGCCCTCAAGGGCATCGCCATCATCGCCGTCGTCACGATCCACGCGCTGTTCGGCGCGGTGGCGACGGTTCCGTCCAGGGCGGTCGCGCTGGCGAGCGCGGGACTCGGCGTCGCCGTCCCGACCTTCATGGTCCTCAGCGCCCTGCTGGTCAGCCGGGAGGCGACACGGGGCCCGGCCGTCACCGCCGTCGCCCGTCGAGTCGTGCGACTCGTTCCCTTGTACGTCATCTGGACAGGCATCTATGTGGCGCTCAGCTACCTGAGCGGGGGACCCGACCTCGCCCAGCTCCGTCGATCATCGGTGGTGGGCGTGCTCCTGTTCGGGGCGTCGTGGTACCACCTCTTCTTCCTTCCGGCCCTCATCCAGCTTCTCGTGGCGCTGCCGCTTCTCGTCGCCCTGGTCAAGACAGCCGCCCGCGCCCGTGTCGCGATGCTGGCGGGGATCGCCTTCCTGGCCCTCGGTCCGCTCGTATCGGGCACGTCAAGCCCCGGAAGCCACAGCGCGCATCATCATGTCGTGGTCGCGCTGTTCGGCTCGCCCTACGTCTTCGTGTGGGTCCCATTCGGGCTTGCCGGCGCCGCGATCGGGATCGGGACCCTGGCGATCAGACGACCGGCGCGCTGGGTCGCCCTGGGTTTCGTCGTCTTCACCCTCGAGACGCTCGAGGGCATGGCCACGCACACGCCCCCGTCGACTGGCTATGCGCGAGCCGGCTTTCTGGTTGCGGCCATCGGGGCCGTCGCCGGGGCGCGGTACTGGTCGTCTCCGCCCCGGTGGTTGGTCACGCTCGGGCGCTACTCGCTCGGCGTCTTCATCGTCCACCCCGTGCTGCTGTGGGCCATCCGCCCCATCGTCGTGTCCTCGTTGGGTCTGTGGCTGCTCCCGGTGATCGTGGCCAGCGTCGTCGCCGGGTCGGCGATGCTCGCGATCGGCCTCAGCCGAACACCCGCACGGATCGTCATCGACGGGCGTGCCGCGCCCCAACGCCGGGGCGTCTCCTCACGTTGGGTGAAGGTCGACCGGGGGATGCAGCTCACTACTGGAGGTGAAATAACTCCTCTAGCCGTGAGGGGGGACCATCAGTAGCGTCGCTACAGGGCTCGAGGCGAGCCTGCCTATGACTGACAATTCCAACGCGACAGTAGACAAGCCTGTCCGGGTGGTCCTGGTCGACGACGACGAGATCATCATCGTGGGACTCCAGGCGATGCTCGCTAAGCACAGCGCTCAGGTGAACGTCGTCGGCGTGGCGCTCGCCACCGAAGACGTGCTCTCCAAGGCCTTGAACCTCAGGGCCGACATCGTGCTGCTCGACACGACGCTCCACCACACCAGCGGTCTCGAGCTGGCAGCTGAGCTGATGGCCGACAAGCCTCCCTTCCGAGTGGTCATCTTCACCGATGACGGCGACGAGCGGCGCCTGTTCGAGGCCCTGCGGCTCGGTGTCTCGGGGTATTTGCTCAAGTCGCTCTCCGGTGCGCAGCTTTCCGACCACCTCGTGCTTGTCGCCAACGGGCAGGTGATCGTCGACCCCAGAATGGCGACGCGAATCGCCAAGCGCGCCGCGCACCTCGGCGACAACCACGGGTGGCCGGGCAGCCAGCTCGGCCTGAGCCAACGGGAAAGCCAGGTGCTCGGCCTTCTCGTGGAAGGCTTGAGCAACCGGCTCATAGCCGCGCAACTCGTCGTAGGCGAGGAGACCGTGAAGACCCATCTACGCTCCATTTACCGCAAGCTCGGCGTCAACGACCGCGCTCATGCCATCGCCACTGTCCTCCGGCAGGGAATCTTCACCTGAGCGACCGTGGGAATACGGGGAGACCATGGACATCGATGAGAAGACTGCGGAGAGGACCCAGGGACTGGCCGCCGAGTCCCACCTGCTGGAGGCGAGCGTCAGGCGAGCCATCCTGGAACAGCTCCAGACCCAGGGGACACAGGTGGTCGGCGCCAGGGAGATCCTGGATCTGGCCGAAGCCTTCGCCTGGGTGACCAACCCGGGGCACTCGCACGGCGGTCGGGCCTAGCCTCCGACCCCATTTCGGGCCTCTCGGGCCTCTCGGGCCTCTGGGTCGCTCGGCGCGGCCGCCCGCGGCTCGATTCATCGGCGAGCGCAGGTAGTGACTATGCTCCGCGCAGCCAATAGCTGGGAGGTAGACCGGCCGGAGCCCTGTATCCGCCGATTGCGGCGTCGATGCGTGGCCGTGCTGACACGTGCCATGGTCGGCGCCCGGCAGCTCGATAGACCGGCTCCCGGTCCCGCCGAGGAGGCCCGCCGAGGAGGTTGGAAGGAAGGAAGAAGGCGCCGGTGCCTAGAAGTCAGAGGGCACCAATCGGGGGAATGCCGAGCGCCGATTGGGGGAATCATGGATTGGGTCTCCGGTGAATCGCAGCACGGCCCAGCCAAGGATCCGGCGAGTTCGGCACCACCCCTCCGGCACGGATAGGACGACAGAGGGCCGATGACCGAGAATGCTGCCGAGCGACCGAGGTTCTCCGTCGTGGTGCGCGGCTACGACCGGACCCAGGTGGAGGCTTACCTCGCGGAGTACGAGCGCTGGGCGGGCCAGGCGCAGTCGCAGATCGAGGCTTCGGACGCCCGGGCGGCCACTTCCGGCCGTCGGGTCCAGGGACTGGAGACGAAGCTGGCCGAGCTCGAGGAGCGGCTCGGTGATGCCCCGCCGCCGTCGGTGAGGTGGTTGGGGGATCGCGCCGACCAGATCATCCGGGAGGCGTGGGGGGCTTCTCAGGAGCTCCGGGGCAAGGTCACCGCCGAGGTCGAGCAGGCGCAACGGGACCGTGGCGAGGCCGAACGCACCCTCGAGGACGCCCGCCAGCGCGGTGATCAGCTGCTCGAGGAGGCCCGCCAGCGCGCCGACCAGCTGCTCGAGGAGGCCGAGGCGCAGCGGGCGGAGCGCGAGCGCACCGCTGCCCAGCTGATCCTCGAGGGTCAAGCCGAGGCCGACAACATCGCCGAGCAGGCCCGGGTTCACGCCGAGACGACGATCGAAGAGGCGCGCCACCGCGCGCACAAGATCAACGAGGAGACGCGTCTCGACCACGAGGACGCCGCCCGCGAGCTGGAGGAGACTCATCGTCGGTCCGACGAGCTGCTCCGGGAGGCCGAGGCGGAGCGAGCGGAGGTGGCGCGTGTCGCGACCGAGACCGTCGACGCGGCCCGACGCGATGCGACGGAGTTGGTGGACGGTGCGCAGGCCACCGCTGAGGAGCTGTCCGAGCGGGCCAGGACGCAGACGGCCCAGATGGCCGACGAGAGCCGCAACGAGCGGGACCACGCCGCCAAGCTGCTCGACGAGGCGAGAGCGGAGCGGTCGGAGGCGGAACGGACAGCAGCGGCGATGATGGAGCAGGCTCGGGTCGACCGGGAAGAGGCCGCTCGGGATCTGCGAGACACACGCCAGCACGTGAGCCAGCTGCTAGAGGAGGCCGAGGCGGAGCGGGCCGAGGCCGAGCGGGCCGCGTCAGTAGCGACCCGCCAGGCCGAGCTCGACCGGGAAGAGGCCGCTCGGGACCTTCGCGACAGCCGCCAGCATGCCAGCCAGCTGCTCGAGGAGGCCGAGGCGGAGCGGGCCAAGGCGGAGCAGGTCGCCGAACAAGTCGAGGCGGAGCGGGCCAAGGCGCAGCAGTTGGCCGCCGAGATCGTGGAGGATGCCCAGGGACGGGCCGAGGAGCTCGCCCTCCAGGCTCGGCTCGATCGCGACGACGCCGACGGCGTCGTCGACGAGGCGCGCCAGCAGCTCGACCACTTCACCGAGATCGCCGATGCGGCCGCCGAAGAGCGAATGCGCGCCGTGATGGACGGCTCCATGGTCCACCTCGACGAGCTCCGTCGTGAGCTCGAGCAGCTCGAAGAGCTCCGCGAGGACACCCTGGGCGAGCTGTCACGCCTCCGCACCTCGATCCAGAACCTGCGCGTGTGACGTCCAGGCCTGCCCACGCCGTGGGCAGGCCTGGTCCAGAGGAACTGGGCACCTGACACCCTGCGACACTGGATAGCCTCTCGTGGCTCCCCCCGATCCACGGCGGACGTGTCGGTTCGGTAGGAAAACAGACTTTTGCCCGGGCCGGGCCCAGGAGGTGTGACCAGCGCCACTAGTGGACATGTACTGGGAAGTAGGATCTAGTCAGGGCACCGTCAAGCAGGCACCGCAGGAGGGACATGTCGGTAAGAACAGACCGCCGCTGCCACACCGAGCTGTCCGATCAGGATCTCGTGGCCAGCTTCCACGCTGGCGACGGAGAGGCGATCGAGACCCTCCTTCGCCGGTACCGCAGCTTCGCTCGGCGCAAGGCCCGGAGCTACTTTCTCGTCGGCTCGGACAACGACGACGTAGAGCAGGAAGCGCTGATCGGGCTGTACAAGGCGGCACGGGACTTCCGCGCCGATCGCCAGTCCTCCTTCCGAGCCTTCGCCGAGCTCTGCATCACCCGACAGATCGTGACGGCCATCAAGACCGCCACCCGCCACAAGCAGCAGCCCCTCAACCAGTACGTGTCGATCTCGGCGCCTCGGCCGGACGAGGAGGGCGAGCGCTCCGTGGACAAGCTGCTGGGCCCTGACCCCGCCAGCGATCCCGCCGACCAGCTCGTCAGCAAGGAGGGCATGGACGAGGCCCGCCGGTCGATGGCGGACCTGCTGACCGCCCTCGAGGTGGACGTCCTCCGTCTGTACGTGGAGGGCAACTCGTACCAGGACATCAGTGAGCGGCTGGGCCGGCACGTCAAGTCGATCGACAACTCACTCCAGCGGATCAAGCGCAAGGTCAGCCAGCGCCTGCAGCAGCAGGAGGACCAGGGCGCCCTCGTGGCCGGCTGACAAACGGCAGCTGATCCGGCGGTCCCGCCACTCGCCCGCCTGCTGGCCTCCCCGACGATGGCTAGCCGCCGACCCGCCTGCAGCGATGGGGCCCGATGCTGACCGCCATCCCTCCGAAGACGGCCAGCAGCACGCCGGGCCCGAGGTAGTAGCCGACCTGGGTGACGAGGCTCGCCAGCGACCGGGTGGGCAACGTCCGCCCGTTGGCGCCGACGTGGCGGACGACGGTGTACGCGTCGGGTCCGACGACGAGCCAGGCGCCGGCGGCCGCCGCCAATAGCCCTGCGACTACCGCCAAGCCCCGCCAGATCGGCGCCCGGTCGCGGCCCGGCACGAAGCCGAGGAAGAGGAGCCCGGCGAGGACACCGGCCGCTCCGGGGGCCAGCTGGAGGTAGACGTGATCGGACGTCAGCTTCCACGCCGCCGAAGAGCCCAGGGTGTAGCCGAACTTCGGTCCGACGAAGGCGACGATGCCGACCCAGGCGCCCACCAGGATCGCCCCGATCCCGGCGATCAGCATCCCCAGCGACCACGGCGGGCGAATGGTCACCGGCGGCACACCCAGCGTCGCCTCGCCCGGGTAGTACTCGTAGCGCGGGTTCAGCTGGGTGGCCATGGGATATGCCGCCCCGGGACCACGGGCGTACTCGTCCCGGGGGGAGCGTCCCTCGGATACGGCTCCCGGGGATCCATCGTCAGTGCACCGATCTTTGGCCCGAGGCCCCGACGACTGTGTCGAAGGGGCCGGCGGCGTCGAGCAGCTTGCGCGTCTGCTCGATACCAGAATCGCCGTCGCTCACGGTTGCCGTCTCGTCCCCCCTCGATCGTCCTCCCGTTGCGATGTTGGCGGTTGGCGACCGTCCAGGCAAGCACGGCGAGCTACGAGGCCCGGCGCCCGGCGCCCGGCCCTGCTTGACAAGTGTCCCGACGGGCCGGTCATCATGACCCAACCCAGACGACCTGATGGCACGATTCACCCGACCGATATCATCCCCCGCCGCCCCCCTCCGCGCTGGCGATCTCGATGGGCCCCTGATCGAGGCCCGCGAGCTCACGCCCACCGAGCTGCTTCGCCGGTACTGGTGGGTCTCGTTCGTCGGGGGCCTCGTCGCCACCGTGGCGGGGATCTTCGTGCTCGCCAACCCGGGCCGCACCCTTGCTCTCGTCAGCTTCGCCTTGGGCGCCTATCTCGTCTTCTGGGGTGCCATGCAGCTGATCGGTGGGTTGGAATCGCTTCACGAGGAGGGTGCTCCGTTGCGCCTCGTCCTCGGCGTTCTCGGCATCGTCGCCGGGGTGCTCGTCGTGACCCGGCCGCTCCGGGGCGTCACTGTCATCGGCCTGGTCTTCGGCATCTACCTGCTGATCTCGGGGGTGGCGGCCTTCGTGACCGCGGTGACGGCCGGTGCCGACAGGTCGCTCGACGTGCTCCGGGGAATCGCCGACCTGGTGGCGGGGATCATCGTCGTCAGCTGGCCCGGCATCGGACTGCTGACCCTCGCTGTCGTCCTCGGCATCTACCTCGTGGCGCGAGGCGTGCTCGACGTCACCGGATCACTGGCGGTGCAACGGGGCGCGGCCCGCGCCGCTCACCGGGACTGACGCTCCTCAGCGAGCGCCGGGGCCCGACTGGGTCGGTCCCGCGGACTTGAGGACCAGGCCCGGCGGGGGCACGACCGACGGAGTCGGGTTGGCGAGCTCCTCCAGCGCCGGGTTCACGAAGGCGGCCAGCCGGTTGGACCCCGACGGCGTGAAGTGAACGCCGTCGTCCCCGAAGTCGCTCGGCACCACCTGGCTGGCCAGGTCGAAGAGGTCCACCGTTGAGTGCTGCGCAGCGAAGGTCCCGTACACGCCGTTGAGCGTGGACAGCCGGTGAGGGTCGTCGAAGGTCGGATGGGGACTGGTGACCGTCGGCGGGTTGTGGAACTGCGGAGCCGTGGCGATGAGCACCTGCGCCCCGCGCGAGCTGAGCAGGGTCACCATCTGGGTGAGCTGGTCCTCGTAGTAGGACTGCCATTCGGGGGTCCCGACCCGGAGCCAACGCCCGTTGACCACGTGGTCCGCTGTGTCCAGCGGGCCCCAGAGCATCATGACCACCTTGGGCCGCCACCGGTCGAGCTCCGGCGGCCACATCGTCCGCCAGTCGCAGCGCGGCTGGGGCGTGGCGGGCTCGTCGATCCCGGTCGAGTCGCCCTCGGTGTAGCCGAGGACGATCGAGCATCCGAGCTCGCCCCCGTCGTGGATCGCCAGACCGGCGTTGACGCCCGGTCCCTTGAGCCCCTCGGCCAGGGTGATCGACGTGCTGTCGCCGACCACCATGACGCTGGAAAGGTCCGACGCCGTCGAGGCGGTGGGCGCCGATGCCGTGTCCGGTGAGGCACGGACCGCGCCGGCCGCCTCGGGAAGGCCGTTCACCCCCGTGCCGCCACCGGTCCCGGCAGCCCCGGCCGAAGGTGTGATCGAGGTGGTGGCGGCAGGAACGGTGGCGAACACCAGGGCGGCGGCGGTGGCCGCCACCCCGATGGGGGCGACGCTGCGGCGCTTCCAGCCCGAGAAGCGGGCCCGGCGGATCGGGCGTTCGACCACGTAGTAGCTGGCCGTGGCCAACGCCACGGTGAGGCCCACCTGGAGGGCCTTGAGGGGGTAGCCCGACACCCCGGTGGTGGACTCGGTGGCCAGCACGAGCACGGGCCAGTGCCACAGGTACAGCCCGTAGGAGATGACTCCGAGCCAGACCAGGGGGGGCAGGGACAGCACGGCCCCCAGGGGTCCCGACCGGGGATGGATGACGCTGGCGATGACCACCCCCACCAGCACCGTGGCCCCCAGCAGGCCGCCCCGGTACAGCCACCCCGGGGGGCCGCCGACGGTCACGATGCCGTACACCAGCAGGCCCATGGCCACCAGGGCGGCGACCTGCAGCGCCCCCCGGCCGCTCCGACGGTGCACCGGCGTCCGCCGGGCCAGGAGGATGGCCAGGCCGGCGCCGACGAGCAGCTCGAAGGCCCGGGTGTCGGTGCCGTAGTAGACCCGGCTGGGGTCGATGCCGGGGTGGTACAGCAGCGCCATGAGGGCGGCGGAGCCCGCGGCGAGGACGCCGGTGGCCACCAGGGCGATGCGTCGGGAGCCCCGAGCCAGCACCAGCACGGCCGTCAGCGCCAGGGGCCACACCAGATAGAACTGCTCCTCGATGGCGAGGGACCAGGTGTGGCGCAGCGGCGAGGCCGAGCTGAACTGGGCGAAGTAGGACTGGTGGGCGAAGACCTGGTGCCAGTTGGCCGAGTAGAACAACGTCGTCAGGGCGTCGGGGCGCAGGGTCGAGCGGTCGAGTCCGGGACCGTCGAGCGCCGCGTAGAGGGCCAGGACGACCAGGAGCAGGACCACGGCGGGCAGCAGCCGCCGCGCCCGGCGGGCCCAGAAGGACCGGAACCCGATGCCGCCCGATCTCCCCCACTCGCCCACCAGCAGGCTGGTGATGAGATACCCGCTCAGCACGAAGAACAGGTCGACGCCGAGGTAGCCTCCCTGGGCCCATCCGAAGTCGAGGTGGTAGGCGATGACGGCGAACACCGCCACCGCCCGGAGGCCGTCCAGGGCAGGCACGTACGCCAGCGCCGCTGACCGATCTTCCCGCCGCGCGCCCGTATCACCCGAACCCAGCCAGCTCACCCCCGAACCTATGGACTTCGCCCTCGAGAGCCAAATGGTACCTGGGCTCCCGGACGGCCGAACCGCCAGGGGCAGCCGCCCGCTCAGCCGGCGCCGGGAGCGACGGTATCGAGGTAGAGCTCGGCGGTGCCCTCACCGCCGCACTGGGCGCAGCGCTCGACGTGTCGCCACGAGCGGAGCAGCCGGGTACCCGCCTCGTTGAGCGTCACGAGGAACGCCTCCGAGTTGGGGTCGACCTCCAGGGCGAAGTAGGGCTCCCAGCGGCTCCGGGGCGGCGGCACCTCGAAGGCGGTGCTCCTCGGGACCCGGCAGAAGAGCCGCTGGGCCGGGTCGAACAGCCACGTGCTGTTGCACGACTCGATGACCACGGTCCCGGGCCGGGACCACCGCTGGCGCGCTCGTGCCACCATGAGGTCCATCATCCCCCCTAACCGACCCGAGGGCGAGCGGGGGGCCGTTGCGGTTGGGTGACGATCCGCGCGCCATCGGTGCCGCCGACCGGGACCGTCGACTTGGCCATCGACCTGGGCGGATGGCCTGGCAGGGACGGCGCCGATGCGAGACCATCTCCGTGTGGCCGGTCGCCTACTGCTCGTCGAGGACGACGAGCGCATTCGAGCGTCGATGCGACTCGCCCTCGAGGATGAGGGCTACGACATCGACGAGGCGGCGACCGGCGAGGACGGGCTCGAGACCTTCGCCCAGCGGCCGGCCGACGTCGTGCTCATCGACCTCATGCTGCCCGGCATCGACGGCCTCGAGTGCTGCCGGGAGCTCAGGCGCGTCAGCTCGGTGCCGGTGCTCGTGGTCACGGCCCGCTCCGACACCCATGACGTCGTCGCCGGTCTGGAGGCCGGTGCCGACGACTACGTGACCAAGCCGTTCGTCGCCAAGGAGCTGGCCGCCCGCATCCGGGCACTCCTGCGCCGGGTGCGGGCCGGCGACGGCGGGTCGCCGACCATGACGTTCGGTGACGTCGTGGTGGTCCCCGAAGAGGGCGCCGTGCGACGGGGCGACGAGGAGATCCACCTGACGCGGACCGAGTTCCACCTCCTGTGCGAGCTGGCGGGCAGCCCGGGCAAGGTGTTCAGTCGGGAACAGCTCCTCGAGCGGGTCTGGGGCTACGACTACTTCGGTGACGGGCGACTGGTCGACGTGCACATCCGGCGGCTGCGGACCAAGATCGAGCCCGACGCCGCCAACCCCCGTCACGTGGTTACCGTACGGGGGCTCGGCTACAAGCTGGTGTCCTGACATGCTGGTCGCCTGAGATGCCGAGGCGGCACCGCCGGCTGGGAGTCCGGTCCAGGGTCACCGCCGCTTTCGCCCTCGGCGCCCTGGTCCTGTCGGTGGCGCTGTCCACACTCACCTATTTCACCGCCCGCCAGTACTTCCTGCACGAGCGACAGACCGCGGTGCTGCGCCAGGCCTACGTGAACGCCAATCTGGTGCGGGCGGCGCTGCGGTCGACGCAGCCGGACATCCCGCCCCTGCTGGCCTCCCTCGACACCGTCCCGGGCTCCCGCTCGGTCCTCTACGACAGCGGCCGGTGGTTCGCCACCTCGCTCACCGTCGGCCGGGACGCCATACCCGCGCACCTTCGCAGCCAGGTCATCGGGGGCACGCCAGCGAGCCAGCGTTTCAGCCTCGCCGGTTCGCTGCAGATGGGAGTGGGCATCCCGATCCCCGTGGTCGGAGGGGCCTATTTCGAGGTGTTCTCGCTTCAGGAGCTCGATCACACACTGCGGATCCTGGCCCTCACCCTCGCCGCCGGCTCGGTCGCCATCACCCTCGCCGGGATCGTGATCGGCCGTTGGGCCAGCGGAAGGGCGCTACGTCCGCTCGGCGACGTGGCCCACGCCGCCGTGGCCATCGCCGGCGGGCGCCTCGACACCCGCCTGGAGACCTTCGACGAGGCCGACCTGGCGACACTGGCCTCGTCCTTCAACCGAATGGCCGACCGGCTCCAGGAGCGGATCGAGCGCGAGGCGCGCTTCACCTCGGACGTGAGCCACGAGCTCCGGTCGCCCCTGACAACCCTCTCGACGTCGATCGGCGTGCTGGAGGCTCGGCGCCAGGAGCTCCCCGACCGCTCGCGACAGGCCGTGGACCTGCTGGCCGCAGAGCTGCGGCGCTTCCAGCGCATGGTCACCGATCTGCTCGAGATCTCCCGCTTCGACACCGGATCCGCCGAGCTGTCTCTCGACGACGTGCGCGTCGACGAACTGGTGCAGCACGCCGTGCAAGCCGGCGGGAACGGCACCCTTCCGGTGGAGCTCGCCCCCGACGTGGCCGGTCTGCAGGTCTCGGTCGACAAGCGGCGCATCGAGCGCGTGGTCGCCAACCTGGTCGAGAACGCCAGCGTCTACGCCGGCGGCGTGACCAGGCTGGCGGTGGAGGCGACCGGCGAGACGGTGCGGCTGATCGTCGAGGACGCCGGGCCCGGCGTGCCCGCGGAGGGCCGGGAGCGGATCTTCGAGCGCTTCTTCCGCGGCTCGGCGGCCGGCCGTCGGGGCGCGGGTGACGGAACCGGGCTCGGCCTGGCGCTGGTGGCCGAGCACGTCCGCCTCCATGGGGGACGGGTCTGGGTCGACGATCGTCCCGGAGGTGGCTCACGGTTCGTGGTCGAGCTGCCCATCCGGCCCGCGCCGGGAGGACCGCTCGCTGAGGCCGCGCCGCTATGAGGGCGGTCCGCAGACGGCGGTGGGGCGACGCCGCTGGAGCTGCGGTCGCCCTGGTCGTGGCCGGCAGCCTGGTCGCCTGCGGGATACCGGCCGACTCGCAGCCCCAGGTCATCGCCCGCAAGGACATCCCCTTCGATCTGCTGGCGCCGTCGACGACGATCGCCGGGCCCGGCACACCCGGCCCCCGGGTGCCGATCAGCGTCTACCTGGTGGGGATCACGGGGCTGGTGCCGGTCAGCCGGGGCGTCCGGTCCCCGGCCACCCTCCCCGAGGCGCTGAGCGCCCTCCTCGCCGGGCCCACCGACACCGAGGTGGCCGACGGGCTGCGGACCGCCATCACCGCCCAGACCTCGGTCTCGGCCGGCCCCGTGGGCTACGGGGTGGGCACTGTGGACCTCGGTGGCGCCTTCGGACAGGTGGGGGGCGAGGAGCAGATCCTGGCGGTGGCCCAGCTCGTGTTCACCGCCACCGGCGTCCCCGGCATCACCAAGGTGCAGTTCACCCTGGCCGGCCGACCCGTCGAGGTGCCCGCCGGAGACGGAACCCTGACTCAGGGCCCGCTCGGGCGCTCCGACTTCCCGTCGCTCGGCCGATAGTCCGTCTCTCGGCCGTTCTGCCAGGCGACTCGGGGCGCATCGGCCCATAGCCGCTCGAGGTCGTAGTACCGGCGGGCTTCCTCGAGGAACACGTGCACCACGACGTCGCCGTAATCGAGGAGGATCCAGCGAGCGTCGTCGAGGCCCTCCACCCGATTGGGACCCCCGGCGCCGGCCGATTTGACCTGCTCTTCGACCTCGTCGGCGATGGTGCGCACCTGGCGGGGGTTGGCGCCACTGGTGATGACGAAAGCGTCGGTGATCGCCAGGAGCGGGCCCATCTCCAGGATGACGGTCGACTCGCCCTTCTTGTCGGCCGCGGCCCGAGCGGCCACCACCGCCAGCGACCGGGCCCGGTCGGCACCGGCGCCGACCTCGCTTCCGAGTCCGCTCGGTATCTCGATCGTGCTCACCTACCGCCCAGCGTACAGACCGCGCTGGCGGATGAGGCGGACGGCGGGTTCCGGCACGAGAAAGTCGAGCGGGCGACCGTCCGCGGCGCGGGCGCGCAGGTCGGTGCTGGAGATGTCGATGCCGGGGATCTCGACACTGACCACCTCCCACCCTGACAGCGACTTGGTCGGGCGGACGCCTGGGCGGTTGACGACGACCAGCGTCACCCGGTCGCGCACGGCCTCCACACGCTCCCAGCTGTCCAGGTCGTCGGCCACGTCGGCCCCGATGACCAGGAACACCTGGGCGTCGGGATGGCGCTCGGCCAGCTCGTCCAGCGTGTCGGCGGTGTAGGAGAGCCCGCCGCGCTGGACCTCCAGGGGGCTGGCCTCGATCCCGTCCACGCCGGTCACGGCCGCCTCTACGACGGCGTAACGGTCGGGAGCGGGCGTCACCGTGCGGGCGTGCTTCTGCCAGGGCTGGTTGGCGACGACGAGGAGCACACGATCGAGGTCGAGGGCGTGACGCGCGTTGACGGCTGCCACGAGGTGGCCGACGTGGACCGGGTCGAAGGTCCCCCCGAAGACGCCGAGCCGCTCTTTGGGCCGCTCTGTGGGCCGTTCTCTGGGCGGCTTCGTGGGCAAGACTACGTGCCGGCCAACCTGGCCACGACCGGAGCGAAGGCGTCGATGTCGCCGTCGTGGACCACCCAGTAGCTGAAGCCGTACTCCTCGCGGCGGCGCGCGAGGGTCTCGCAGATCTCGTCCACTGTCCCGACCAGCGCGATCGGGACGTCGAGGATCTCCTCGGTGCTCAAGCTGAACGCGGGGGCCATGGACTCGAGCAGCTCCCGGCCGTTCGGCACCACCTGGACGGCGAACGTCAGCATCTGCAGCTCGAGCTGGTCGAAGCGGCTCCCGGCCGCCTCCTTCACCCACGACACCCGCTCGCGGTAGTGGGCAGCCGTCGCCGTGGCCGCCACCTCCGGTCCGACGTACCCGGCCGCCAGGCTGGGGTTGATCCCCACGATGTCGGCCTCCCTGGCGGCCAGGGCGAGCACCCGCGGGCTCCCCCCGCCGATGACGATGGGCGGATGGGGCTTCGACCGTGGCGGGGGTGCGCCCGTGGCATCGGCGATCTGGTAGTGCTGCCCGGCGAAGCTCACCTTGCCCTCGGACCAGACGTCCTTGATGACGGCTATGGCCTCGCGCAGCCGGTCCACCCGGCGCCCCGGGCGATCGTACGGAAGGCCGGCCTCGTCATAGTCACTGCGCATCCAGCCCGCCCCGATGCCGAACTCCGTCCGCCCCTCACTCACCAGGTCGAGGGTGGCCATCTCCTTGGCGAGGAACAGCGGATGGCGGTAGTCGTTACCGAACACCAGGGAGCCCACACGAAGCCGCTCGGTGGCCTCGGCGGCGACGGTGAGGGCGACGAGCGGGCCCCATTGGTCACCCAGGTGGTCGGGCACGTACAGGGTCGAGTACCCCAACTCCTCCACCCGACGGGCCAGGTCCCGCCAGGCCGGGCCGCTCGCCGCCCGGCTGGCCTGCACTCCAAAGCGAAAGGGTTGCACGCCTCGGGAGGCTAGTACCGGCTGGTCAAGGCTTTGCCAACGGGCCCGTCCTCGGTCAGTCTGGAATGGTGACCCCCGCGCACTGGCACCCACGGAGCTGGCGAGAGCGGCCTGCCGCCCAGCAGCCTCCGTGGCCCGACGAGACCGAGGTTGACGGCGTCCTCAAGCACCTCTGCACCCTGCCGCCGCTGGTGTTCGCGGGCGAGGCGCGGCGGCTCACCCAGGCCCTGGCCCAGGCGGCGCGGGGCGAGGCCTTCGTGCTCCAGGCCGGCGACTGCGCCGAGTCGTTCGCCGACCTCAGCGCTGACTCCATCCGGGACAAGCTGAAGGTCATACTCCAGATGGCGGTGGTCCTCACCTACGGCTCCGGTGTGCCCGTGGTCAAGGTGGGCCGCATGGCCGGGCAGTTCGCCAAACCCCGCTCGGCGCCAACCGAGGACGTGGGCGGGATGGAGCTGCCGGCGTTCCGGGGCCACATCGTCAACGACGAGGCGCCCACCGCCGAGGCGAGGACCGCCGACCCCAACCGCATGGTCGCCGCCTATCACCAGTCGGCGACCACGCTGAACCTCCTACGGGCGTTCACGAAGGGCGGCTTCGCCGACCTCTCCCAGGTCCACACCTGGAACCAGCAGTTCGTGGCGTCCAGCGCCCAGGGGCGTCGCTACGAGGCCGTGGCCGGCGAGATCGACCGGGCCCTCCGCTTCATGCGGGCCTGCGGCATCGATCTCGAGGCCGAAGCCAGCCTCCACCAGGTCGAGTTCTGGACCTGCCACGAGGCGCTGCTGCTGGGCTACGAAGAGGCCCTCACCCGCGAGGACTCGCTGACCGGGGACTGGTACGACTGCTCCGCTCACATGCTGTGGGTGGGCGATCGCACCCGGCAGCCCGAGGGCGCCCACGTCGAGCTGCTGTCCGGGCTCCACAACCCCATCGGCGTCAAGATCGGGCCCACCGCGACCGTCGGCGACGTCCTGGAGGTGTGCGGACGTCTGGACCCCGAGCGGCAGCCGGGCCGTCTCACCCTCGTATCCCGCCTGGGTGCCGCCAACGTCGAGCAGGCCCTGCCTCCCCTGCTGCGGGCGGTGGCCGATGCCGGCCACCCCGTCGTCTGGGTGTGCGATCCCATGCACGGGAACACCTTCGTCAGTGACGGGGGGCGCAAGACCCGCCGCTTCGACGACGTGCTGGCCGAGATCCAGGGGTTCTTCGCCGCCCACCGGGCCCAGGGCACCTGGCCGGGCGGCGTCCACGTGGAGCTGACCGGCGACGACGTGACCGAGTGCCTGGGCGGCGCCGAGGAGGTCCTGGAGGACGACCTCGACCTGCGCTACACCACCACCTGCGATCCCCGACTGAACGCCCGTCAGTCGCTCGACCTCGCCTACCGCGTGGCCGAGCTGCTGCGGTCCTGAGCCGGGCGAGACAATCTGGGCCGCGGGCAGGAAATCCTGACTCGAGAACTAAACTTTTCATCCAGTGTCCTTGGCCCCTTCCTACGAGCTGTCCAACCTCGACGCCTTGGAGGCCGAGGCCGTCTTCATCTTCCGCGAGGTGGCCGCCGAGCTGGAGCGCCCGGTGCTGCTGTTCAGCGGGGGCAAGGACTCGGTGGTGCTCCTGCGTCTGGCCGAGAAGGCATTTCGGCCGGGTCGCTTCCCCTTCCCCGTCATGCACGTCGACACGGGGCACAACTTCACCGAGGTCCTCGAGTTCCGCGACCGACGAATCGCCGAGCTGGGCGAGCGCCTCTTGGTCGCCTCGGTGCAGGACTCGATCGATCAGGGGCGGGTGGCTGACGAGGACGGCCCGAGGGCCTCGCGCAATCGCGCGCAGACGGTCACGCTCCTGGACGCCATCGCCGAGGGGGGATACGACGCCTGCTTCGGGGGGGCCCGGCGCGACGAGGAGAAGGCCAGGGCCAAGGAGCGCGTCTTCTCCGTGCGCGACGAGTTCGGGCAGTGGGATCCCAAGAACCAGCGCCCCGAGCTGTGGTCGCTCTACAACGCTCGCATCCGCCACGGCGAGCACATCAGGGTGTTCCCGCTGTCCAACTGGACCGAGCTCGACGTCTGGCTGTACATCGAGCGCGAGCACCTCGAAGTGCCGCCGATCTACTTCGCCCACCGCCGGACGGTGTTCCCCCGCGACGGCATGCTTCTTGCCGTCGGACCCTACGTCAAGCCCGGTCCGGGTGAGGAGCCCTTCGAGGCGATGGTCCGCTACCGGACCGTGGGCGACATGACCTGCACAGGCGCCGTGGAGTCGACCGCCGCCACGGTGGCCGACATCGTCGTCGAGGTAGCGGCCACCCGGCTAACCGAGCGGGGTGCCACCCGGGCCGACGACCGCGTCTCGGAGGCGGCCATGGAGGATCGCAAGCGGGAGGGGTACTTCTGACATGCGTGCGGATCTCCTGCGCCTGACCACAGCGGGCTCGGTGGACGACGGCAAGAGCACCCTGATCGGACGCCTGCTCTACGACGCCAAGTCGCTGTTCGAGGACCAGATCGAGGCCGTCGAGAGGACCAGCACGCAGTGGGGGTTCGACTACGTCAACCTGGCCCTCCTCACTGACGGGCTGCGCGCCGAGCGGGAGCAGGGCATCACCATCGACGTCGCCTACCGCTATTTCGCCACACCCAGGCGCAAGTTCATCATCGCCGACACTCCGGGGCACGTGCAGTACACCCGCAACATGGTCACGGGTGCGTCGACCGCGGATCTGGCGCTCATCCTGGTCGACGCCCGCAAGGGCCTGACCGAGCAGAGCCGCCGGCACGCAGTCGTGGCCAACCTCCTGCGCATCCCACACATGGTGGTGTGCATCAACAAGATGGACCTGGTCGACTGGGACCAGGCGGCCTTCGAGGCCATCAAGGACGACTTCCGCCGCTTCGCCAGTCGCTTCGATGTCACCGACATCGTGTTCATCCCCGCATGTGCCCTTCACGGCGACAACGTCGTCGAGCGGTCGGCCAACATGTCCTGGTACCAGGGGAGCCCGCTGCTGCACCACCTCGAAGATGTGCACATCGCCTCTGACCGCAACCTGGTCGACGTGAGGTTCCCGGTCCAGTACGTCATCCGGCCCCACAACGACGCCCACCACGACTACCGCGGCTATGCCGGCCAACTGGCCGCCGGGGTCCTACGCGTCGGCGACGAGGTCGTCGTCCAGCCCTCGGGTCTCATCTCGCAGGTTGCCGCCATCGACACCTACGACGGGCCCGTCGACGAGGCGTACCCACCGATGTCGGTCACGGTTCGGCTCGAGAACGACATCGATATCTCACGGGGGGACATGCTCTGCCGTCCCCACAACCAGCCGACCGTCGGCCAGGACATCGACGCCATGGTCTGCTGGCTGACGGATCGCCCCCTCCAGCCCAATGGACGCTACGCCCTCAAGCACACCACCCGCACCGCTCGGGCGGTGGTGAAGGACCTCCGCTACCGCCTCGACATCAACACACTCCATCGCGACGAGGAGTGCACCGGCCTGGGGCTCAACGAGATGGGGCGCCTCCACCTGCGGGTGACGGCGCCGCTGATGTTCGACGACTACCGGCGCGACCGGGCGACCGGGAGCTTCATCCTGGTCGACGAGACGACCAACGCCACCGCCGGTGCGGGGATGATCCTCGGTCCCGCCTGAGCGGCTCCGAGGCGAGTCGCTCAGTCGAGCGCGGCCACCCTCGCCAGGTGGGCGCTGTCGTTGTAGCGCAGCAGCCGCCACTCCCCGTGCTCGCGCTCCCACTCCGTGATGGACGTGTTGCGGGTGCGCAGGTCCAGGCGGGTGCCGTCGTGGGCCAAACCGAGGAAGGAAACCAGGGAGGCGTTGATGACGCCTCCGTGGCACGAGACGATGACCGTCTCGCCCTCGTGGCGGTCCGCCAGCGCCCGCAGCGTCGTGTCGACGCGCCGGAGGAGCCCCGACCAGCTCTCGCCACCGGGCGAGATCGGACGGTCGGGGCGAACCGTGAAGTCGACGGGCGGGTAGAGACGAGCGAACTCATCCCACGTCATCCCGTCGCATTCCCCCGGGTGCATCTCGCACAGGGCACAGTCGGTCGTGAGCTCGAGGTCGCCGAGCGCCGGGGCGATGATCTCGGCCGTCTGAATGGCCCTGGGCAGCACGCTGGCGTAGAGGGCGTCGGCGCCGCGCATCTCGCTCGTCGCCTCCCAGCGGGCACGCAGGGCCTCGGCCTGGGCCACGCCCAGCGGGGACAGGCCGGTACAGCCCCGATGGCCCCCGACCATCCCTTTGACGTTGCAGTCGGCTTCGCCGTGGCGGACGAGCACCAGATGGGTGGTCGGTTCCAGAGCCGTCAATCGAGCTCCTCGACGAAGTGCTCGAGCTGGCGCAGGTTCCGACACTCGAAGGTGCCGTCGCAGTGCGCGGCGTACTCGGACAGGATCGAGTCGCCGGTGTCCCAGTACGAGCGGGGCTCAGGATCGAGCCAGTAGACGTGTCGGGCCCGCTGGCGAACCTCCTTCAGCACCCACGACTGGGAGGCGTGGTAGTTGTTGCGGGCGTCGCCCAGCAGGATCACGCTGGTCTTGGGAGAGACCTCACGGCCCCATCGCTCCCAGAACGTCTCGAACGCGTGCCCGTAGTCGGAGTGACCGTCGACCCAGATCACGTCGGCCTCGGTGTTCACCCGATGGACGGCCTCGGTGATGTCCTCGGCTCCCTCGAAGAAGCGGGTCACCTCGTCGATGCCGTCGATGAACACGAAGCTGCGGACCCGCGAGAACTGGGCGCTGATGGCGTGGGTGAGCTGCAGGGTGAAGCGGGCGAAGGCGGCAACCGACCCTGAGATGTCGGCGATCACGAAGATCTCGGGCTTCGCCGGTCGCGGATAGCGGAACTTGGGCTCGGCCGGCACCCCACCGTAGGACAACGAGTGGCGCATGGTGTTGCGGAAGTCGAGGGGCCCCTTGCGCCCGTGGCGCCGCTTGCGGGCCAGCCGAACGGCCAGCTTTCTCGTGAGAGGGTGGATTGCACGGCGGAGGGCCATCATCTCGTCGCGCGACGCATGCATGAAGTCGACGTCCTCCGGCAGCGGCTTGCGGAGGGTCTTCGCCACCGCCTGGGCGCCACGATCGGCAACCAACCGGCGACGGATCTCGGCCTCGACCTCCTTGCGGAGCCGATCGATGCGCGACTCGTACTCGTCCTTGGCCAGCCTCTGCTCCAGCGCCGTCAGCCCGCCCGACGCCTCCTCGGCCCCCTCCATCAAGCGGGCGAGGACGGCATCGAGGTCGAGCTTTCGCAGCGTGCGATAGAGGTAGTACGTCCCGCCCACGGGCCGCCCCGGCTCCATACCCGAGAACCGGGTCACTGCCTGGCGGGCCACAGCGGACAGCACGGCATCGTCGGCGTCCATGAGGGCCCGGTAGAGCAGCTCGGCCAGCTGCTCGGGGCTCATGGCCTCCATGGCGCCACCGTGTGCCTGCGGTCGATCGTCTCCCGGGACGCGACGGCCGTCGCCGTTGCCGCCATCGTCCTCGGGTTGAATGTCGTACTGGGGACCCCTGAGCGAGAAGTACACCTCGAAGACGGTCTCGAACGCCTTCCAGTGCGCGTTGCTCTTCACGAGGGTCGCACCCAGGGCGTACTTGAAGGCCTCGCGGTCCTCCAACGGGATGTGACGCACCGCCTCGGTAGCGTCCAGGTTCTCGGTCAACGAGACCGGCAGCCCGGCAGCCCGCAGCTCGGAGATGAACCCGGCGAGGAGATCGAGCACGTCGGCGGGGTCAGGCGCCCTCGGCGACCGAGAGCTCCTTGGCCGCCTTCCCGATGTCGGTGCGGTACTTGAGCAGGATGTGGAGCGTGTCCCGAGCCTGCTCGGCACCGATCGAGTCGGCCCCGAGGAGCACGAGGGTCCTCGCCCAGTCCAGCGTCTCGGACACCGACGGGTGCTTCTTGAGCTCGAGGCTGCGCAGCGATCGCACGATGCGCACGATCTGGTCGGCCAGGTGATCGGAGATCTCCGGCACCCGGGTCAGCACGATCGCCTTCTCGCGCTCGAGCTCGGGGTAGTCGATGTGGAGGTACAGGCACCGCCGCTTGAGGGCCTCGGAGAGCTCGCGGGTGTTGTTCGAGGTGAGGAAGACCAGGGGCACCTGGGTGGCAGCCACCGTGCCCAGCTCGGGGATCGAGACCTGGTAGTCGGACAGCACCTCGAGCAGCAGGGCCTCGGTCTCCACCTCGACCCGGTCGACCTCGTCGACCAGCAGCACGACCGGCTCGGTGGCCCTGATGGCCTCGAGCAGGGGCCTCGCGAGGAGGAAGTCCTCGCTGAAGATGTCCTCCTCCAGGTCGCTCCACGACCCGCCGGACGCTGCTGCCGGATCGGCGCCGTCGGACTCCACCACCCGCTGGGCTTGGATGCGCAGGAGCTGCTTTTTGTAGTTCCACTCGTAGAGAGCCTTGGACTCGTCCAGGCCCTCGTAGCACTGGAGGCGGATGAGGCGGCTCCTCGTCATGGCTGCGACGCTCTTGGCCAGCTCGGTCTTGCCCACCCCGGCCGGACCCTCGACGAGGACGGGCTTGCCCAGCCGGTCGGCGAGGTAAACGACGCCGGCGATGCCCTCGTCGGCCAGGTACGAGACGCCGGCGAGCCCCTCGCGCACGGCGGGCACCGACTCGAACCTCGGCCCCAACGATGTCACGTTCGCACCTGCCCTTCTCCCTGGATGACGTACTTGACGGTGGTCAGCTCGCGCAGACCCATCGGTCCGCGGGCGTGCAGCTTCTGGGTGCTGATCCCGATCTCCGCTCCGAGGCCGAGCTCGCTGCCGTCGACGAATCGGGTCGAGGCGTTCACCAGGACGGCAGCCGCGTCCACCTCGCGCGTGAAGCGGGTCGCCGCCCCCAGGTCGTCGGTGACGATCGCCTCCGAGTGACCGGAGCCGTAGCGGCGGATGTGGTCGATGGCGGCATCGAGCGAGTCGACCACGGCCACGCTCAACTTGAGGTCGAGGAACTCGGCGCCGTAGTCGGCGTCGGTGGCCCGGCTCACGCCCGGCAGGATGCCGACGGCCCGCTCGTCGCCCACCAGCTCCACTCCTTCGAGGGCTGCCTGGGCCCGCGGCAGGAACGTCTCGGCCACGTCCCGGTGCACGACCAGCGACTCGGCCGCGTTGCAGACGCTCGGCCGCTGGGTCTTGGCGTTGACCACGATGGCCAGGGCGGTCTCGAGGTCGGCGGCGGCGTCGACGTAGACGTGGCAGTTGCCGTCGCCGTCGATGATGTACGGCACGGTGGCGTGCTCGAGCACCGATGCCACCAGGGAGCGGCCGCCACGCGGGACGAGGCAGTCGATCATCCCCCGCAGCCGCATGAACTCCCGGGCCGACTCCCTGCTGCCCTCCTCGACCAGGACCACGGCATCCGGCGGGAGCCCGGCCTTGGCGATCCCCTCCCTGAGGAGGCCGGCGATGGCCTGATTGGACCGAACCGCGGCCGACGAGCCCCGCAGGAAGGCGGCGTTCCCGGACTTGAGGCACAGCCCGGCGGCGTCGCTGGTGACGTTGGGCCGGTTCTCGTAGATGATGCCGACCACGCCCAGCGGGACCCGGACCCGGCTGACCCGCAGGCCGTTGGGCCGGACCCAGCCGTCGACGACCTCGCCCACCGGATCGGGCAGGGCGGCCACCTGGCGCAGCCCCTCGGCCATAGCCTCCACCCGCGCCGGGGAGAGGCGGAGCCGGTCGACCACGGTCGAGGACGTGTCCGACCTCTCCGCCCGGGCCACGTCTTCGGCATTGGCCGCCATGAGGTCGTCCGCGCCGCGGAGGATGAGGTCGGCGGCGGCAGCCAGAGCGGCGTCCTTGGCCCCGGTACTGGCCCTGGCCAGCTGCTGCGACGCTCCGACGGCGCGACGGCCCAGGTCGGCGAGCGCAGGGGTGGAGGGGGTGGACGCCACGGCACCCAGCCTAACCCGACGCTTTGCCTCCTCTTGACCGCTCGGTCTAGGCGGTGGGGCCTGCGGGACCGTCTTGTCGGATTTGGGTCGATCGACGAGGCGAAGTCGCGGGCCGCGTGTCCATACTTGGGCGTGATGACGCCGCCCGCCATCAGGAAGGCCGGCCGAGCCGACGTGGCGACACTGGCCGGCGCCCTGGCCCGCGCCTTCGACGACGATCCTGTCATGGCGTGGCTCTTCCCCGACCCGGCCGGGCGGACGCGGACCTTGCCCCGGTTCTTCTCCGCCCACCTGACCAAGATCGTGCTACCCCACGGCGAGGTGTACACGACCGGCGACGTGGCAGGAGGGGCCCTCTGGGAGCCACCGGGCCAGTGGCGCCTCGGGCTGCGGGGACAGCTACGGATGCTGCCCGACTTCATCCGCCTGTTCGGTCGACGCCTCGGCGTCGCCTCACGGGGGCTCAACCTGGTCGAGGCCTGGCACCCCGAGGAGCTGCACTGGTATCTGGCCGTGCTGGGCACCGACCCCACCCGCCAGGGCCAGGGAATCGGCTCCACCTTGATGACCCCCATCCTCGAGCACTGCGACCGCGAGGGGATGCCCGCCTACCTGGAGTCGTCCAAGGAGTCCAACATCGCCTTCTACGGCCGACACGGCTTCAAGGTGACCGGGGAGATTCGGCTCCCCGGCGGACCGCTGGTGTGGCCCATGTGGCGGCCCGCCGCCTGACCGAGCACGCAGCCCGAGAACCAGCACCGAGGGCGTAGCATCGCGGGTATGGCCAATCTGATCACCCGGTGGGGCCGCTACATCAGCGCCAAGATGAACCTTAGGTTCAACGAGAGAGCGGACCCCAAGATCCAGCTCGAGCAGGCGATCGGCGACGCCCAGCAGCAGCACCGCCGGCTGACCGAGCAGGCGGCCAACGTGATCGCCAACCAGAAGCAGACCGAGATGCGGCTGAACCGGTCGATGGAGGAGCTCGGCAAGGTCAACAACTCGGCTCGTCAGGCGGTGCTGATGGCCGACGAAGCCACGAAGAAGGGCGACACCGCCCGGGCGACCGAGCTCACCCAGGCCGCAGAGGCCTTCGCCAACCGCCTCATCGCCACCGAGCGGGAGGTCGACTCGCTGAAGACCCTGCACCTTCAGTCGGCCCAGGCCGCCGAGCAAGCCAAGCAGGCCGTCGTCCAGAACTCCGCGGCCCTCCAGACCAAGCTCACCGAACGCCAGAAGCTCCTGTCACAGCTCGATCAGGCCAAGATGCAGGAGCAGATGAATACGGCGATGACGTCGCTGTCGGCTTCGGTGGGCCAGGACGTCCCCACCCTCGACGAGGTCCGGGACAAGATCGAGGCTCGGTACGCCAGGGCCCTGGGGGCGTCGGAGCTCGGCTCCCAGTCGGTGGAGGGCCGCATGCTCGAGGTCGAGCAGGCCCAGATCAACACCGAGGCCCAGACGCGCCTGGATCAGATCCGCGAGCAGCTCGGCCTGGCCGCCGCGAGTGAGCCTGCTGGGCTCGAGAGCGGGAGCAGTGCGGCGCTGGGCACCGGCGCCGCGGCGAAGGAGACCGGCGACAGCGGTGCTGGCGCCCCCGAGCAGAAGCCCGAGACCCCGACACCGGCCAACCCTCCGGGCGAGAGCTCCAAGTAGGGCGGTCTCGAGCGGCTATCGCCGCCAGGGCTGGTTGCCGTAGCGGTCGAGGTGGACGACCTGGCCGACCGGCTTGCGGGTCGTCGGTCCGTAGCGGCCTCGGGGCCACCCCAGGGCGGCGATGCAGCACGGTTGCACCGTGAAGGGCAACCCGAGGATCGAGCGGGCCGAGGCGGTGCTCCACAGCGGCATGGTGATGAGCGCCGCGCCGAGGCCCATGGCCCGCGCCGCCAGCAGCAGGTTCTGCATGCTCGGGTAGATCGACCCGTAGTAGGAGGAGACGGCGACCGGCGGGAGGGGAACCAGGGGGAGGCGGTTGCCCCGCAGGCAGCCGACCACGAGGGTCGGGATGTCGGCGAAATTGTCCGCCTGCCACTGCACGGCCTGCAATATCCGCTGTGCACCCTCGTCGCCGCGGGCAAGGAGCCGTCCGAGCCCGCCGTACAGCGCCCAGATCTGGCTGTTGCGCCTGGCCAGACGCTCTTTGAGCTGGGGGTCCTTGACCACCACGAACTCCCAGTTCTGGCCGTTCGAGCCGGTGGGCGCCTTCAGGGCGAGCTCGATGCAGCGCAGCACGATGGCGTCGTCGACAGGGTCGGGCAGCAGGCGGCGGACGGCCCGCTGGGTGACCATGGCCTCCTCGAGGGGCATGTCGAGGCCGCGCTCGACGTCGGCCAGTGATCGGGCCGGCGAGCCCGTCGGACGCTCGGTGGCGCTGTCGGTCATGACGGGGAGGCTACTGGTGGGGACCTCACCCAAGCAGCACGAGGTCGTCGCGGTGGACGAACTCGTGCCGCAGATCGTCGGGAAGCTCGTCGCTCCGCCGACCCCGCCATTCGCTCACGCGACGACTCGGCATCCGGGCCAGTCCCTTCGCGAAGACGCCGCCATCGGTCGCCAACACCTCCACCGCATCGTCGACGTCGAAGCTTCCTCGCACAGAGACGACGCCGGCGGGAAGCAGCGAGGTGCCCCTCTCGGTGAGGGCACGGCGGGCTCCCTCGTCGACCACCACCGTGCCGGCGGCGTCCACGGCGAAGGCGATCCACAGCTTGCGGGCGGGGAGCCGACGATCCCGCGCCCGGACGACGGTTCCCACGCCCGGTCGGCCCGCCACCGCGTCGGCGAGCACGCCCGGACGCTCGGCCGCGGCGATGACGACCCGTATGCCGGACCACACCGCGATCTTGGCCGCCGCCAGCTTCGAGGCCATGCCACCGCTCCCCCGCTCGCTGCCCGACCCGCCGGCCATGTGTTCGAGCTCCCGGTCCACCTCGACCACCTCCTGGATCAGCGAGGCTTCCGAGTCGAGGCGAGGATCGGCGGTGAGCAGGCCGGGAGCATCGGTGAGGAGCACGAGGAGATCAGCGCGCACCAGATGCGCGGTCAACGCGGCCAGGCGGTCGTTGTCTCCGAAGCGGATCTCGTCGTCGGCGATAGCGTCGTTCTCGTTCACCACCGGGACGACGCCGAGCTCGAGCAATCGGGTGAGGGTCTGCCGGGCGTGGAGGTACTGCTGGCGGTGCACGAAATCCAGGGGGGCCAGCAGCACCTGACCGCCCACCAGCCCGTGGGTGGCGAGCAGGTCGTCGTAGACGCGCATGAGGCGGCTCTGACCCACGGCGGAGATCGCCTGCAGGGTGGCGAGGTCGGTGGCCCGGGCTCCCGCCCGACGGACGTCCCGCATGCCCAGCGCCGGTCGGCCCGCGGCGATGGCGCCGGAGCTGACCACCACGACCTGGTGGCCGGCCGCCCGGACGGCGGCGACCTCGGCGCACAGCTTGGTGACGGCGTCCGCGTCGACCCGGCCAGCCGGGTCGGTCACCGAGGAGGACCCGACCTTGGCCACCACGATCACGGCTGCATCCTTGCGGCTTCGCCTCCCCGGGCGGGACCCCAACCCCGCCGCCGGCCGTGCGTCATCAACGATCGGGCTCGTAGGTGAACGTGAAGCCACCCACGTGCACCACATCGCCTTCGCGGGCACCGGCGCGGGCCAGCGCCCGGTCGACCCCGAGGCGGTGCAGACGGTGCTGGACGTAGTCGAGGGCCTGCGCGTCGGTGAGGTCGCTCACGGCCACCGCGCGCTCGGCCGGGCGGCCCCGCACCACGAAGCCTCCGTCATCGGAGCGCTCGACGTCGACGCCTTCGGGCTCCGGGCGGTGGACCACGACGGTGCGGAGCGGCGCGTGGGCAGCCCGGGCTTCGGTCACCAGGCCCGCCAACCGGCCGAGAAAGGGTCCGAGACCGGCTCCGGTCACCGCCGAGATCCGTGCCTCCGGCTGTCGGGTCGGGCTAGCCCGGCCATCGACGGATGGACGCCCGGCGTCGGCGCCCAGGAGATCGACCTTGGAGCCCACGACCAGACGAGGGCGCTCGAGCAGCTCGGGCCGATAGCGTCCGAGCTCCTCGAGCAGGATCCGCTCCTGGTCCTCGGCCGGGGCGCCGTCCATGGGCGCCAGGTCGACCAGCACCACGAGGACGCGCGCCCGCTCGACGTGGCGGAGGAAGCGATGGCCGAGACCCCGGCCCGCGCTGGCTCCCTCGACGAGGCCGGGGATGTCGGCGACGACCAGGTCGGTCGGGTCGGTCGAGGAACCCGTCCGCACCACACCCAGGTGCGGCTCGAGGGTCGTGAACGGGTAGTCGGCGACCTTGGGCCGGGCGGCCGAGATGCGCGAGATGAGCGTGCTCTTGCCGGCGTTCGGGAAGCCGACCAGCGCCACGTCGGCCATGAGCTTCAGCTCGAGATCGAGCCAGCGCTCCTCGCCGGTCTCGCCCTGCTCGGCGAACGAGGGAGCTCGCCGTCGGTTCGACAGGAAGCGGGCGTTGCCGCGCCCGCCTCGTCCCCCGCGAGCCGCCAGCCACCGCTCTCCAACGGTCGCCAGGTCGGCGACGGTGTCGCCGGCGAGCGTCCGCACCACCGTGCCCTGGGGGACCCCGACCGTGATGTCCGCCCCGGCGCGACCGTGGCGCTTCTTGCCCCCGCCATGCGTGCCGTCGGAGGCGCGACGATGAGGGTGGTCCCGAAAGGCCAGCAGCGACGCCACATCGGTGGTCGCCCCCAGCCACACGTTCCCGCCGCTGCCGCCGTTCCCACCGTCGGGGCCGCCCCTGCTCACGTGGGCTTCGCGCCGGAACGAGATCGCGCCGGCTCCCCCGTCACCTCCCTTGACATGGAGCTGGGCCTCGTCGACGAACCCGGACATCCCTCCGAGACTACCGGCGAGCCCTCGACGGGCCCTGGTGGAGCGCCGTGGCTGTCTAGCCCTGGTCGGGCAGGATGTCCACCAGCTTGCGGCCCTTGCGGGTACCGAATTTCACGGTCCCTCGGGCGGTGGCGAACAGGGTGTCGTCATCGCCACGGCCGACGTTGAGACCCGGGTGGAACCTCGTGCCCCGCTGGCGGACGATGATCGATCCCGCCTTCACCGACGTGCCGTCGAACGCCTTCACGCCGAGCCGCTGGGCCGCGGAATCCCGGCCGTTCCTGGTCGAGCCTCCGCCCTTGGTCTTGGACATCGTCTTCTCCTAGGCCCGGCGCCTGGCCGCCGCGCCGGATGGCCCGCTGATGCCGGTGATCTCGATGGTGGTGTAGCGCTGGCGGTGACCCCACCGCCGTCTGTTGTTCGTCTTGGGCTTGTAGGTGAACCCGCTCACCTTGGGCCCCTTCTCCTCCCCGACGACCCGGGCCGAGACCGAGGCGCCGGCGAGGGCGTCGGGCCCGGCCAGCACGGTCTCACCGTCGACCACGAGGACGGGCGTGAAGGAGACCTCCTCCCCCACGTCCAGGCCCAGGCGCTCGACCAGGACCCGCTCGCCCTCGGTCACGCGCGCCTGCTTGCCGCCCGTGGCGATCACCGCGTACATGGCACGAGAGCGTAGCAAGGACACCCCCTGCGGCTTCACAGCAGCGACTCGTCGAAGACGATCCCCCGCCCGTTGCAGGTGGGACACTGCTGGGTGAACGACTCGACCAGCCCCTCCGAGACCCGCTTGCGGGTCATCTCCACGAGCCCCAGGTCGGAGATGTCCGAGACCTGGGTCCGGGTCTTGTCACGAGCGAGGGCCTCACGGAACACCCGTGCCACCTCGGCCCGGTTGGCGCGGATTTCCATATCGATGAAGTCGATGACGATGATGCCCCCGATGTCCCGCAGCCGAAGCTGTCGGGCGATCTCCTCGGCCGCCTCGAGGTTGTTGCGATAGACGGTCTCTTCGAGGTTCGAGGTGCCCACGTTCTTGCCGGTGTTGACGTCGATGACAGTCAGGGCCTCTGTGCGCTCGATGATGATCGAGCCGCCCGAGGGGAGCCACACCTTGCGGTCGAGGGCCTTGTGGAGCTGCTCGTGGATGTGATGACGCTCGAAGAGCGGCAGGGCCTCGGCCGCGGTGTCGTAGAGCTCGACCCGGTCGGTCAGCTCCGGGCTGATGCTGGCCACGTAGTCGCGAACCTCTTCGTAGAGGTCTGGGTCGTCGATCACCACGCCCCGGTACTGGCGGTTGAACTCCTCGCGGATGACCCGTACGGCGGTGTCGGGCTCGCGGTACAGCAACGAGGGAACCGACACCCCCTTCGCCTGGGACTCGATCCCCTGCCACTCGGCCACCAGCCGGGCCACGTCCCGACTCAGCTCGGCGACCGAGGACCCCTCGGCGGCCGTGCGCACGATCAGCCCATGGCCGGCAGGCCGTACCTCGTCGAGGATCCGCCGCAATCGCTTGCGCTCGTTGTCGTCGAGGCGCCTCGAGATCCCGTACGTGTCGCTGTTGGGAACGAGCACGACGAACCGTCCGGGCAGCGACACCTCCTGGGTGAGGCGGGCTCCCTTGGTGCCGATCGGGTTCTTGGTGACCTGGCAGAGGATGTGCTGGCCGGGACGAAGCAGCTGCTCGATCCGGGCATCGGCCCGCTTGCCGCCTTCCAGCACGTCCTCGGGGTCGTAACGGACGTCGCCCCGGTACAGCACGGCGTTCTTGGGCGTGCCGATGTCGACGAAGGCCGCTTCCATCCCCGGGAGCACGTTCTGCACCCGCCCGAAGTAGATGTTCCCGTCGATCAGCGTCTCGTCGTCCTGGGGACGCGACAGGTAGTGCTCGATCAGGGAGCGGCCCTCGAGCACGGCCACCTGGGTGGCGTTGGGTCGCACGTGCACACACATGAGGTAGCGGCCGACGGGACGCCCGTTTCGCTCCCGACCGCGGCCCCGCCCCCCGCGCTGGCGCCCGGCCTCCTGTCCGTCGCCCGCAGGAGCCGAGGAGTCCTCGATGTCCGGGGGACCAGTCGCGGCGGGCTCTGCCGCCGGTGTCCGACCGCGTCCGCCCCGCCGTCGCCTGGTCCGTTGCTCGCCACCAGGCTGAGACGCGGCTCCTGACCTGGCGTCGACCTCTGGCCGGTCGAGCCGGCCTTCCGGGTCGGCGGCGTCTCCCGCGCCGCCTCGTCTCCGACCGCCACCGTCCTTCGCCTTCTGCCTGCCCCCCGGGGGCCTGGTCCGGGCCGGTGGCGGAGCCGGCCGGGTGTCTCCGATCTTGGGCCTCGGAGCGGAGCTGGCGGCGCGGGATCCGGACTCCTCCACGACGCCGGGCTCGCCGCCGCCCGGCTCCTGACCCGACGCGGCCTGGTCACCCGACGCGGCATCGTCGGGCAGACCTCCCGGGCCGGGTGCAGGAGCCTCGTCGCCGGCTACGGTGCGCCGCGTCGATCGGCCCCGGCCACCCCGCGACCCTCGCCGGCGACGGCGGGAGCTGGCGTCGGCGTCTTCGGGTTGGGGTCCGCTGCTTTCGGGGTCAGGGGCGACCGACCTCGGCGCACCGTGGTCGTCGGCCGGCCCCGGATTGGAGGCTCCCTCGGAGCTCGTCCCGGGCGGGGGGGCCGAGCCCTCGGGGGCCGGGCCGTGTTCGGGCTCCGGACCGCGATCGGACCGGCCCGTCGATGGGTCGGGCATCAAGAACGTCCCTTCTCATGACGCACGCTCCCAGGCGTGCGGCGCGTGCGTCGCACCGGGCGGGAGGGGCTCCCACCGGGCGCCGTCGCGCTCGATCCATTGGTGAGTCCTGCGGACGCGGCCCGTCTCGAGGCCAGGCCCGAGGGCCTGGAGAAGCTCGTGCGGACGGACCCCGCGGGGGTGGGTGGCGAGCTCTGTGCCCAGCAGGGTGCTCGCCTGCTGACCCTCGAGCACGCCGAGGGAGACGATGGCCGGACGCAGATCGTCGGTGACCTGGCGGCCCTTTCGCTCCCGGGTGACGAGCAACTGGCCGGCCGCCAGCGCGCCCTCCACCAGGCCGGCCATCTGCGCCGGGCCCACGCCGACGACCTCGACCTCCCAGGAGCAGGAGGTGACGTCGTGCTGGAGCGAGGGGACCCGGCCGTCGAGCACGGCGACCGCCAGCACGTCGACGCCGTCGGGCAAGGCGTCAGTGAGCACGGCCGGCAGGTTGGCGAGCTCGTCCTCGCGGCCTCCCGGGTCGGCCAGCTCGACGTCGAGGTACTCGGCGACCGACTCGTGCCCGGTGGGCAGGGCCAGCCCGAAGCTGACCCGCGGTCGGGGTGAGAACCCCTCGGTGTAGGCGACCGGCAGACGGACCCGGCGAAGGGCCCGCTCCCACATGCGGGCAACGTCGCGGTGGCTGGTCCACCGGACCTTCCCCGCCTTGGCGAAGCGGATCCGAACCCTCACCGTCTGACCCCCGTCATCCCGGTCGGGCCGTCCGCCCGGGCCGGCAGCAGCGTGACCGGGACGGCCCCGCCGCTGGAGAGGTCCTGGCCGGTCCCCTGGCTGCCGCCGGCGGGGGGCACCGGCGAGGCCACCACGTGCTCGATGCCATAGCCGGTGCAGGCGCCGCAGTCGTAACAGGGCGTCCACCGACAGTCCTCGACGCCAGCTTCAGCCAAGGCATCCTCCCAGTCCTGCCAGAGGAAGTCGCGATGCAGCCCGGCGGAGATGTGCTCCCACGGCAGGAGCTCGTCGGGGTGGCGGTGGCGGTGGACGTAGTCGTCGATCGACAGCCCGTGGGCCGCCATCGCCTCTTCCCACAGCGGCAGGCGAAACTGCTCGGACCACTCCTGGAACGTCCCACCCCGGCGCCACACGTCCTCGATGACCGGCCCCAGGCGGCGATCGCCCCTGCTGGCGATACCCTCGACGAGCGTCGCCTCGGGATCGTGCCACCGCAGGCTCAGCCCGCGGTCGCGCCGAGTGGCGTCGCGCAACAGGCGGATCCGGCGATGCAGCTCGGCCGTGGGTGTCTGGCCGAACCACTGGAACGGCGTCTGCGGCTTGGGCACGAAGCCACCGACCGACGCGGTCACGGTCACGTGTCGGGCGTGGCGTCGGCCGATGGCGACGCAGTTGCGGGCCAGCTCGGCGATCCCGAGGACGTCCTCGTCGGTCTCGGTCGGAAGTCCGATGAGGAAATAGAGCTTCACCCTCTGCCATCCCTGGGAGAAGGTCGACTCCATCGCCCCGTAGAGGTCCTCCTCGCGGATGAGCTTGTTGATCACCTGGCGCATGCGCCAGGTGCCCCCTTCGGGCGCGAAGGTGAGACCGGTGCGGCGGACCTTCTGGATCTCGGTGGCGACACCGACGGTGAAGGCATCAACGCGAAGGCTCGGGAGGCTCACCGAGACCTGGCCCGAGCACATCGGGTCGTTGATCACGTTGCCGACGACCGACTCGATGCCCGAGTAGTCGGCACTCGACAGCGAGGTGAGGCTGACCTCGTCGTAGCCGGTGCGGGCGAGACCGTCACTCACCATCCGGCGCACCTGCTGCGCCGGACGCTCCCGGACCGGTCGGGTGATCATCCCCGCCTGACAGAACCGGCACCCCCGCGTACAGCCTCGGAAGATCTCGACGTTGAGGCGGTCGTGGACCACCTCGGTGAGCGGGACCAACTGTCGCTTGGGATAGGGCCAGGCCGCCAGGTCGGAGATCGTCCGCTTCTCCACCCGCGTGGGCACGTCCGGGTACCGCGGGGTCACCGCCACCACCCGCCCGTCCTCGTAGGCGACCTCGTACATCGACGGCACGTACACCCCGGGCACCTTGGACAGGGCCCGTAGCACCTGGGAGCGGGAACCGGGGGTCCGGCCGCTCGCCGTCCACTCCCGCACGACCTCGGTGATGTCGCCGACGGCCTCTTCCCCGTCACCGATCACGAACAGGTCCACGAAGTCCGCAAGGGGCTCGGGATTGAAGGTGCAGTGTCCTCCCGCCGCCACGAGCGGGTCGTCCGGGCTGCGGTCCGCCGACCGTACCGGGACCCCCGCCAGATCGATGCAGTTGAGGACGTTGGTGTAGACCAGCTCGGCCGACAGGTTGAAGGCCAGGAGATCGAAGGCGCCGGCGGGATGGTGGGTCTCCACGGAGAACAGGGGGACCGAGCCCGCCCGCATGAGGGCCTCCATGTCGACCCAGGGGGCGTAGGCCCGCTCGGCCAGGGCGTCGGGCCGCTCGTTGAGGATCTCGTAGAGGATCTGAAGACCCTGGTTGGGCAGCCCGATCTCGTAGGCGTCGGGATAGACCAGGAGCCAAGACGTGAGGCCGGCCCGGTGGACCGGTCGCTGGGCGCCATCCTCGCAGCCGATGTAGCGGGCCGGTTTGCCCACCTTGGCCAGGAGCGGCTCGATCCGCGGCCAGAGTGAGGTCATCTCCGGACCGAGTGTAGCCAGCACCTTGGACCCAGCCTTGACACCGGGATCCTGTGGACCTTCCTCCCGGCGCTGGTCGATCTCACGGCCTCACGGCGTCAAGGCGGCGCCCGGTGCCCCCACCGGGACGACCGCCGGGAGGGGAGGCGCCGGCGCAGACGGGCCCGGGACGGGGTTCGCCAGCGGCTTGACCGGATTGGCCATGAGGTACTCGTAGATGGCCCGGACCACCGGTGCGGCCGCCGACGCTCCATATCCGGCTTGGTCCATGATGACCCCCACCGCGTACTGCGGGTTGGTGGCCGGGGCGAACGACATGAACAGCGAGGTCGGCTGCTGGCCCACGTGGCTGGCGGTACCGGTCTTGCCCGCCACCGGGAAGACGTTCTGCGGGAATCCGGCGAAGGTCGCCCCCGCCGTTCCGCCCGGCTGGGTCGCGCCCTCGAACCCAGCCAGCATCGGGTCCCGGGTGCTGGCCGGCAGCGGGACGTGGCGGGCGACCACGGGCGAGAAGGTCTTCACCGGGTTGCCGTTCGGGTCGAGGGCGTCCGCCGCGACACGAGGGTCGTACACCGAGCCGCCGTTCGCAAAGGTCGCGTAGGCGTTGACCAGCTGCAGCGGGGTGATGACCGTCCCGCCCTGGCCGAAGGCCATCTCGACGCTGTCGCCGGCGTACCAGCCGGCGTTGGGGAAGGCCTTGGGGTTCTCGGCGTGGAGCTTCTGGCGCACCTCGGGGCTGTCGACGCGCCCGACCGATTCTCCGGGGAGGTCGACACCGGTCGGTTCGCCGAGCCCGTAGGCGTTGGCCGTGTTCTGGATGGCGTTGTCGCCGTACTTGGCCCGCTGGTTCCAGAACTCGTCGCCGAGGTTGTAGAAGTAGTAGTCCGAGGAGGCGGCGAGGGCCTTGGCCATGTTCACCGGCCCGACGCCCTCACTGGCGAGGGTGCACGATCCCGAGGTGCAGCCGGGGATGGTGTAGCTGCCCGTGTCGTCCACCATGGCGTCGGGGGAGATGATCCCGCTGTCGAGGGCGGCGGTCGCCGTCGTCATCTTGAACGTCGAGCCGGGGGTGTAGAGGCCGGCGACGGCCCGGTTGATCAATGGGTAGTTGCCGGCGGGGTTCTGCAGGTTGGCGTATGCGGCCGAGCTGATGCCGCCCACCCAGACCGACGGGTCGTAGCTCGGGAGCGAGGCCATGGCCAGCACGGAGCCGTTCCGTGGATCGAGGACGACCGCAGCCCCGGTGGCGGCTCCCAATGTTCCGAGCTCCTGGCCGAGCGCGCTCTCGACCTCCCGCTGGAGCCCGAGGTCGATGCTCATCTGCACGTCGTGGCCGGGGGTGGGCGGGGTCGAGCTCAGGGTCCCGAAGACCTGGCCGCCAGCGTTGACCAACAGGCGGGTCGTGCCGGGCTGGCCCCGCAGCCACTGCTCGGCTGACGACTCGACGCCGCTCTGACCGATCAGGTCCCCGGGCTGGTAGCCCTGGTCCTTGTGTGCGGCCAGCTCGGCGGAGCTGATGGGCGCGGTGTAGCCAGCGACCTGGGCGGCCATCGTGCCGAATGGGTATGACCGGTCCGGCAGCGACTGGGCGTCCACCCCGGGAAAGTCGCCCTGGTGCTCCTTGAGGTAGATCGCCACGTCGTTGGTGACGTTGGTCTTCACCGGCACCGGCTTGAACTGGCTGTACTTCGGATCGTTGAGCCGCTGCTGGATCTGGGCGGGGGTCATTCCGAGCAGGACCGCCAGCCGGGCGACGACCTCAGGATGAGCCTTGGCCGAGTCCCGGCTCAGGGTGACCGCCTGAGTGACGGAGTCGTCGACCAGCACCCGGCCGTAGCGGTCGACGATCCTCCCGCGGGGAGCGGGATCGTAGACCGAGCGCACGCCGTTGCTGATTGCGGCGCTCTGGAAGCGCGGTGAGTCGAGCACCTGGAGGTACCAGAGGCGCACGAACATGGCGACGAAGAGCCCGGCCACGACCAGGCCGACCAGGCCCAAGCGGAGCTTGGTCGAGTCACGCTCCCGCCCGCCGAAGCCGACCGGCTTCATCGGATCTGGCTCCGCACCGGTGAGCGCCAGGTGCTGCTCTGCCGGCCGAGGTCCATCGCCCAGCGGGCCAGCCGGGCGGTCGGCGCCGCAAGGAGGCCGTTGACCACGGCGACCACGATCGTGACCGTGACCAGATGGGCGTGGAGCATCTGTCCCTCGCCCACAGCGGCCCCCAGTCCGGCGTAGAGCAGTACCCCGGCGGCACTGGCCAGCGTCGCCGTCAGCGGCGTCACCCACCAGCCTCCCCCGAGGCGGTCGCTCTCGGTCATGCCCACACCGAAGCCGACCAGGGTGTAGACGAGCGCGGAGAGGCCGAAAGGAGTGCCCACGAACAGGTCGGCCAACAGCCCGGACACGAAGCCCATGGCCGCTCCCCGCTCGGAGCCACCGACGAGCCCGAAGGCGATCGGCAGCAGCAGCATCAGGTCAGGATGGGCGCCGCGGATCTTCAAGTCCGCCAGCAGCGCCTCCTGGATGATGAGGACGACCGCGACCAGCAGGATGACGCGCCCTCGGAGCAGAGCGCTCACGACTTAGGGGCCCATTGCATCACGGCGACGAACTGCAGGCGGGCGAGATCGGCGACCGGCGCGATGGTGACGGCCTGCTGGAACGAGCCGCGCGGCACACCGCTGGTCAGGACCGTGCCGATGGGGGCGCCGGGCGGAAAGATGCTCTGTTGGAGACCGCTGCTGAGCATGAGCTCGCCCTTGTCGACCGGCACCTGCGGCGGGATGAGGTCGACCCGCAGCGGCGAGCCCGTTCCCTGGCCGGCGGCCACGGCCAGGTTGCCTGCAGGACCGAAGCGGACACCGACGTTCGACGTCGGATCGGTGATCAGCAGGACCGTCGAGCGGCTTCTCGACGCCACCACGACCCTGCCCACCAAGCCCGAGCCCGACACCACCGGCATACCCGTGTCGATGCCGGCGTCCCGGCCCTTGTTGAGCTGGATGCTGGCCTCGAAGTTGGAGGAGGAGTTGGCCACGACCTCGGCCGGCACGGTGGGGATGTTCTGGGCCCAGGGCAGGTTCAGGGTCTTGAGCAGCGCCTGGTAGCTGGCCTGGGCGTCGGCCGACTGGAGGGCCTGGGTCTGAAGGCGGCTGTTCTCGGCCCGCAGCCGGGCGTTCTCGGACTGGAGCGACCCGTAGTGCGCGGCCCCGTCGAAGAAGTTGCCGATCGGTCGGGTGACGTCTCCGACGGCCGACTGCACCGGAGCGAAGGCGTCCAGCGCGTCGCCCTTGACCGAGTTGATGACCGAGTCGGCGTGGCCCCGGTAGGCGATCGTGATGATCGTCACCGCCGCCAGCACCAGCAACAGCAGTGTGAACCTGGGACGGGTCGAGCGTCGGGTCAGTGCCACGACGCCATTCGCTACCGCGAGCTGGAGGAGATCAGGACCTGCTTCAAGGCCTCGAACTCCTCGAGGCATTGACCGCTCCCGATGGCGACGGAGTTCAGGGGGTCCTTGGCCACGACGATCGGCATCCCGGTCTCACTCTGCAGGCGGGTGTCGAGCCCGTGGAGCATGGCGCCGCCACCGGTGATCACGATGCCCGACTCCATGATGTCGGCGGCCAGCTCCGGCGGCGTCTTGTCCAAGGTCACCTTCACGGCGTCCAGGATCGATCCCATCGGCTCGTCGATGGCTCTGCGGATCTCCTCGGTGGTGGTCACGATGGTCTTCGGCAGACCGGTGATCAGGTCGCGCCCCCGGATCTCGGCATGGAGCTCCTCGGCCAGCGGGCATGCCGAGCCCAGGGCGATCTTGATCTCCTCAGCCGTGCGCTCGCCCAGCGCCAAGCTGTACTCCTTCTTGATGAACTGGATGATGGCCTCGTCGAGCTCGTCGCCGCCGATGCGGATCGACTGGCTGGTCACGATGCCGCCGAGGGAGATGACCGCGACCTCGGTGGTCCCGCCGCCGATGTCGACCACCATGTTGCCGGTGGGCTCGTGCACCGGCAGCCCGGCCCCGATGGCGGCCGCCATGGGCTCCTCGATGATGTAGGCGGGCTTGCGGGCGCCGGCGGACTCCGCCGCCTCCTGGACGGCCCGCTGCTCCACCCCGGTGATGCCCGACGGCACGCAGATCACCATGCGCGGCTTGGCGAATCGGCGCTGGTGCACCCGGTGGATGAAGTACCGCAGCATCTTCTCGCAGATCTCGAAGTCCGCGATCACCCCGTCCTTCAGGGGCCGGATGGCCTGGATGTGGCTCGGCGTACGCCCGATCATCCGCTTCGCCTCAGCACCGACGGCGAGGGGCCGGCCGTCCTTGACGTTGACGGCGACGACCGACGGTTCGTTCAGGGTGATGCCCCGGTTACGGACGTACACGAGCGTGTTGGCCGTGCCCAGATCCACGGCCATGTCACGCCCGAACCACGAAGAGAAGAAGTTTTCAGACATTGGAAGGACGGCCCCCTCGGTCTACTGGAGGTCGGCTCACAGGGTAGGTGACTATCGAGGTTGGAACAAGGCACCTAGTCCAGGCGGGGGAAGAAGACCTCGATCTCGCGCCTCGCCGATTGGGCGGAGTCAGAACCATGAACGAGGTTCTCGGTCACGCGCACGGCCAGATCTCCCCTGATGGTCCCTGGGGCCGCCTCCGTCGGGTTCGTCGCCCCCATCAGCGTCCTCACGACCTGCCAGACGTCGTCCGGTCCCTCCACCACCATCACGAGCGACGGTGAACGCCCTATGAACTCGACGAGCTCGCCGTAGAAGGGCTTCCCCCGGTGCTCCGCGTAGTGGCGGGACGCCAGATCGGCGTCGATCGTGCGCAGCTCGGCGCCGACGATCCGTAGGCCCTTGCCCTCGAGCCGGCCCACGATCTCGCCGACGAGGCGCCGCTCGACCGCATCGGGCTTGCAGATGACGAGGGTGCGGTCCATCGGAGGCGAGGCTAGCGGCGGGCACTCGACCTCAATGTCCGCTGCCCCCCGGGACGAGGACGCGCCTGGCCTCGCCCACCGTGTACAGCGACCCGGTCACCAGGAGCATCTCCTCCGGGGCGGCGCGAGCCCGTGCCAGCGCGACCCCGTCGGCGACCGAGGATGCGACCTCGACGGCCAAGCCCATCTGGGCGGCGGCCGTGGCCACCTCGGCCGGGGGCAAGGCCCGGGGTGACGGCGGCGGACAGGCGACGACCAGGACGATGCCAGAAGGGCCGAGGGCCTCGAGCATCTCGACGGCGTCCCGTCCCCGCAGGAGGCCGAGGACGACCACCCGGCGGTCCACTCCGGCGAACTCCTCGGCCAGCGTGGCCCCGGCCGCCCTGGCGCCGGCGGGATTATGAGCGCCGTCGAGGAGGCACAGCGGGCGCCGTCCCACGATCTCCATGCGACCCGGGTTGCGAACGGCGCTGAAGGCGGAGTGAACCAGCCCGGCCGGAAGCGGAGCGCCGAAGAAGGCCTCGGCCGCGGCCAGCGCCGCGGCGGCGTTGTCGCCCTGGTGGGCGCCGTGCAGCGGAAGGAAGACCTCCGGGTAGCGGTCACCGATCGTCCGCAGGTCGAGCAGCCGACCGCCGTGGGCCAATCGGTTGGACTCGCAGGCGAAGGCGGATCCCCGCTCCCAGACCTCGGCCGCTGCGGCACGAGTGAAGATCGCAGCCAGCGCCGGGTCGGTCTCTCCCAGCACCAGCACGCTGTCGGGCTTGACGATTCCCGCCTTCTCGGCGGCGATGTCGCGCAGCGTGGGACCGAGGATGCCGACGTGGTCGAGGCTGACGTTGGTCACGACCGCCACCTGCCCGTCGGCGACGTTCGTCGCGTCCCAGGTGCCGCCGAGGCCGACCTCGATCACCGCGACGTCGACAGCGATATCGGCGAACCACCGGAAGGCGGCGGCGGTCACGATCTCGAACCACGTCGGCGCCCGTTCGAGGAGCGGCTCCAGTCCGGCCACGGCGGCAAGGACCTCCGCCAGATCGTCGTCGCCGATCGGCTCACCGTCGGCAGTCAGGCGCTCGTTGATGCGCTCCAGGTGCGGACTGGTGTAGGTCCCGACCCTCAGGCCCCGGGCGCCGAGCAACGACGTCAGCATGCGGGCGGTCGATCCCTTGCCGTTGGTACCGGTCAGGTGAACGACGGGATAGGCGCGTTGCGGGTCGCCCATGAGCTCGGTGAGACGTCTCATGCGCTCGAGCGTGGGCGTCGCGTCCGCGCGGCCGCTCTCGATGGCTTCGAGATTGACGTGGCCGTCGAGCCACTCGAGCGCCTCTTCGAGCCGAGCGCTGACCCCGGCTCGCCCGATCACCCGGATCGGACCACCCGCCGGGCGCGCAGCCGCCGTGCCTCGGCAGCCCGCTCGACGGCATGCACGACGCGCGGGCGGGCGGCCTCGACGGCGTGCTCGACGTGTGGCCGGGCGACCTCCACGGCCTGTCCCACGCGGGGGCGGGCGGCCTCGACAGCGTGCTCGACGTGTGGCCGGGCGACCTCCACGGCTTGTCCCACGCGGGGGCGGGCGGCCTCGACGGCGTGCTCGACGTGTGGCCGGGCGACCTCCACGGCTTGTCCCACGCGGGGGCGGGCGGCCTCTGCGGCCTGGGACAGCGCCTCAAGAGCCTGCTCGAGTGCCGGAGCTGCGGGGACCGTCAACCCCGCGACCCGCCGGGGGGTCGGGGCCCGCCGCCGCTGACGGCGGTCGATCGCCAGGCCGAGCACCGCTCCCGCCCCGGCCAGCACACCGCCCATTCGGGCCGCACGTCCGACCGCGATGTCGACCGTGTCGTCGCGCCGATAGGACCAGACGACGCTGACGACGACACCCGTCGTCCCGCCGATGACAGCGCCCTTCCAGACCGTCCCGCTCATGCTGCTGCGGCCAATTGCTCCCGGCCTCAGGAGGCAGCCCGGCGAGGCCGGTCGACCTTGTCGCGGTCGCTGCGAGGCACGAGGGTGGGGTTCACCCGGTCGAGCACCACCGACCGGTCGATGACGCACTTGCCGATGTCGGTGCGGCTGGGCAGGTCGTACATGACCTCTAGAAGGACCTCCTCGAGGATGGCCCGCAGGCCCCGGGCACCGGTGCCTCTGAGCAGGGCCTGCTCGGCGACCGCCTCCAGGGCGTCCTCGCCCAGCTCCAGCTCGACCTGGTCGAGGTCGAAGACCCGGCGGTACTGCTTGACGAGGGCGTTCTTGGGCTCCACCAGAATCCGCACCAGCGCTGTCTTGTCCAAGCTCGAGACGGCCCCGATCACCGGAAGCCGGCCCACGAACTCCGGGATGAGCCCGAACTTGAGCAGATCCTGGGGCAGCACGTGGCGGAGGAGCTCACCGTCGTCCTTCTCACCACTGCGGTTCACCTCGGCCCGGAACCCGATTCCCTTGCGACCGATGCGGGCCTCGATGATCTTCTCCAGTCCGGCGAAGGCTCCTCCGTTGATGAACAGGATGTTGGTGGTGTCGATCTGGATGAACTCCTGATGGGGATGCTTGCGCCCACCTTGGGGAGGAACCGACGCCGTGGTCCCCTCCAGGATCTTGAGGAGCGCTTGCTGCACCCCCTCTCCGGAGACGTCGCGGGTGATCGACGGGTTCTCGCTCTTGCGGGCGATCTTGTCGATCTCGTCGATGTAGATGATCCCCGTCTCGGCCTTCTTGACGTCGTAGTCCGCGGCCTGGATGAGCTTGAGCAGGATGTTCTCGACGTCCTCGCCCACGTAGCCGGCCTCGGTGAGGGCGGTGGCGTCGGCGATGGCGAAGGGCACGTTGAGCATGCGGGCCAGCGTCTGGGCGAGCAGCGTCTTGCCGCAGCCCGTGGGCCCGAGCAGCAGGATGTTGGACTTCGACAGCTCCACGTCGGCGTCGTGGTAGGCGCCGGCCTGGACTCGCTTGTAGTGGTTGTAGACGGCGACCGAGAGGATCTTCTTGGCGTAGTCCTGACCGATCACGTAGTCGTTCAGGAAGTCGAAGATCTCGCGGGGCTTCGGCAGCTCGTCGAACCGCATCTCGGAGGACTCGGCCAGCTCCTCCTCGATGATGTCGTTGCACAGGTCGATGCACTCGTCACAGATGTAGACACCGGGGCCGGCGATCAGCTTCTTCACCTGCTTCTGCGACTTCCCGCAGAAGCTGCACTTCACCAGGTCTCCGCCGTCTCCGAACTTCGCCACGTTCCCCCCTTGCTACGCCACACCTGCGGCTTGCGGGACACCTGCCAACTCTCGAGTCGTGATCACCTCGTCGATGATGCCGTACTCCCGAGACTCGTCCGCACTCATTATGAAGTCGCGGTCGGTGTCCTTCTGGATCTTGTCGATGGCCTGGCCCGTGTCCTGGGCCAGCATCTGGTTCAGGAGATCTCTCATGCGCAGGATCTCCTTGGCCTGCAGCTCGATGTCCGTCGCCTGTCCGGCCGCCCCCCCGTAGGGCTGGTGGATCAGGATACGGGCGTGCGGGAGGGCGAAGCGCTTTCCCTTCGAACCCGCGGCCAGCAGGACCGCCGCCGCCGAGGCGGCCTGGCCATAGCAGAACGTCGACTTGGCCGGCTTCACGAACTTCATGGTGTCGTAGATCGCGAACAGGGCGGTGATATCGCCCCCCGGCGAGTTGATGTACAGGTTGATGTCCTTGTCAGGGTCCTCGTATTCGAGGAACAGCAGCTGGGCGCAGACCAGGTTGGCCACCGCGTCGTCGATCGGCGTGCCCAGGATGATGATCCGCTCCCGGAGCAGCCGGGAGTAGAGGTCGTACGCCCGCTCACCGCGGTTGGACGACTCGATGACGGTCGGGACGAGGTAGTCGTAGGCGGGCTGCATCATTCTGAGGTCTCCACGCTACTCGGCTCGCCGGAGTCGCCCTGACCGCCGGCGTCGCCGGCAGCCCCGGGGGTCTCGTCCGGGGATGGTTCGGACAGGGATGGTTCGGACGGGGGCGGGAAGAGAACGGCGCGGTCGATCGACTTGCCCTCCTCGTCGACCAGCTCGACGTGGTCGACCAGCCAGCTGAAGGCCTTTCCCTTCCGGATGTCAGAGCGTAGCTCGGGCATGCGCTCGGCCCGTTCGAGCTGGCGGCGCACCTGGTCCGGCTGCTGCTCCAGGCGCTCCGAGAGGTTGGCGATCTCACGGTCGACGTCATCGTCGTCGACCTCGATCGACTCGGCGTCGGCGAGAGCGCGAAGGGCCAGATCGGCACGCACCGCCTGCTCCGACGCCTGCCGGAGCTCGGCGACCAGCTGGTCCTGGTCCATGCCCGTGGCCTCCAGGTATTGGGCCACCCCGGCCCCCTGGGCCTCCAGCCGGTGGGAGAGGTCGTGCAGTCGTCGCTCCATCTCCTGCTCGATGAGGACCTCGGGCATGTCCTCGTCGACCAGCTCCGAGAGGGCCTGGACGGCCTGCTCCCGCAGCGCCATCTGGGCCTGCATCCGCTTGAGCTCGCCCAGCCGGTTGCGGGTGTCGTCGCGCAGCTCCTGGACGGTCTCGAACTCGGACGCATCCGAGGCCCACTCGTCGGTCACCTCGGGGAGGATCTTCTCCTTGATCTCCTTGACCAGCACCTGGAAGCTGACGTCGCCGTCGTCCACTGTCGTGTTGAAGCGGAAGATGTCCCCCGCCTTGGCTCCCCGGAGCTGCTCGTCCAGCTCGGGGACGATGGAGCCGCTACCGACCTCGTAGAGGAGATCGTCGGTGGTGAGCGGCTCGATGGTCTGGTCGTGGCGGTAGCCCTTGATGTCGATCGTCAGATGGTCACCGTCGCGGGCGGGCCGGGACACGGTGGTCAGCTCCCCGAACTGGTCGCGGAGGCGATCCACCTGGTGGTCAACGTCCTCGTCGGTGACGGCGAAGGGCGCCACGGTCACCTGGAGCCCCTGGTGGCCAGGGATGGTGACGACGGGACGCACGGGCACGACGGCGTCGAAGACCACCGGACCCGACTCCTGTCCCGCCGTGATCTCGATCTCGGGGGCGGCGATGGCGTCGACGTCGGCATCCTCCAACGCCCGGGCGTAGAAGTCGGGCAACGACTCCCGGAAGGCTTCCTGGCGCAGCACGCCGGTGCCCAGCCGAGCCTCGAGCAGCCGACGCGGCACCTTCCCCGGACGGAACCCCGGCACCCTGACCTCACGAGCCATCTTGCGGACGGCCTCGTTCACCGCCCCCTCGAACTCCGCTTCGTCCACCTCGACCGAGAGCTTGACCTTGTTGTCCTCGAGGGACTGCGCCGTAGCTCGCATAGAGAAGGCCGAGTCTACCGGGCCGACCCCGGGCTCCCGGACGACGAGCAGCGGTCCTGGATCGGTCCGGGGGTGTGTCCGAGGGTCGGCTCGTCCCGGCCCACCCTGGCTCAGCTGCAGGGTCGGCTCCCGCTCGGCTCGGTCGTGGCCCTACGCGCGCAGGGCGCCGAGCACGTCCTCGAGCGGGGCGTGGTCCCACGGCTCGGCGTCGAGGTGCTCGTAGCGCAGCTGTGGACCGGGTCCGATCACCAGGGTGGCGCCCAGCTGGGTGACGCGCTTGCCGGGCCGGTGCACGTGGTGCCCGCCGCGCCAGACCTGGCGGCCCCTCGCCCAGGCCCCGGGCCCGACCAGGGCCAGCAGGCCCGATCGGCGGACGCTGACGGCCTCGGCGGCGGCGGCGGAGTCGTCCAGGAGGACCGGAAACGAGACGTCGGAGTCGGCGACGAAGGACCGGGCGTAGCTGGCGTCGCCCGTACCTATAGCGACCACCTCCGCTCCCAGAGCGGTGATGGCCTGGTGCTCGTCACGCAACTGCGCGACGTGGTGTCGGCAGTGAAGTCAGCCGAAATGGCGAAGGAACACCAGCACCACGGGTCGCGCCTCCCAGAGGTCGCCCAACCGGTGCACGGCGCCAACCGGGTCGCGGAGCTGCACTGCCTCGAGGCGCGCAATATCCACGCTCGAACGTTACCGGGTCGGGTCCAGCGGTGCCCCCGACCGGGGCGATCGGGCGCGGCGCCCGGCGTGGACGACGGCGAGGAAGTCCGCCACGCCGGCCACAACCTGAGCCGTGCGGATGGAGGGAAAGATCTCGAATGCGTGCTGGGCTCCGGGTAGCTCGGCGTAGGCCACCGGGGCGGCGGACGATCGCCGGAGGCGCTCGACGAAGCCACGAGCCTCACGCACGGGAACGAGGGTGTCGTTGGCCCCGTGGACGACGAAGAAAGGAGGGGCATGGCCGTTGATCCGATCGATCGGCGACGCTCGCTCGTACGCCGTCCTGGACCCGGCCAGGCTCTCCTTCATGACGGTCCTCTCGAGCAACCGACCCAGCCCCCGGCCCCGAAGCCCGTCCCGGTTCGTGAAGTCGTAGACGCCATAGAACGGCACGCAGGCGGCCACTGATGTGTCGGCAGCCGGGAAGCCCGGTTGGTACTCGGTGTCTCCAGGGGTGAGGGCGACCAGCGCGGCGAGGTGACCCCCGGCCGACCCGCCGCCGACGACGACGAAATCGGGGTCTCCCCCGTAGTCAGCGATGTGCCCCCGAACCCAGCTGAGCGCCCGTTTGCAGTCGATCAGATGCTCAGGAAATGCGACCCGGGGGCTCAGGCTGTAGTTGGCGGTCACGCACACCCAGCCCCGACTGGCGAGGTAGTCCATGAGGGGCAGACCCTGCTCCCGCTTGTCGCCGAAGATCCACGCCCCGCCGTGGAGATAGAGGAACACCGGCGCGCCCGCGACGGAGCGCCGAGGGCGGTAGATGTCCATGAGGTGCCGTCGTGCCCCGTCGCCGCAGTAGTCGATGTCTCTCGTCCGCTCGACCGCCCGACCCGGTCGCGGCGCGGGGATCAGCAGTGCAAGGCGCGCTCGCCCGGGGTTGTCGGTGGTGGCCAGCGCGGGATCCCTGCGGTCCGACCATCCCTTGCCGAGCCCCTCGTCGAGAGCGCCCTCGACGACGCGACCTGCCCGGCCGGCCTGCACGGCGAGGATGACCAGCCCACACCACGACGCCACCGCGACTACGAGACCGACCCAGCCCGGCCACCCACGGAAGGCGCCGAAGATGCCGAATACGACCGTCGCCACCACCTGCCAGGCCAGGTGGTGAAGAGGAAGCTCGGAGGTCAGCCAGCCGGCGAAGAAGCTCGGCACGGTGAACGGCTCGATTCTCACGGGCCGGAAAGCGTTGGCCGTGAAGCCCGCGCCGACGAGTGTGACGGCAAGGAACGCCCAGGACATCGGCCCATCGTGGCGCAGCGTCGCCCTTTCGGGAAAGTCGCCGCCGCGGGCTGCTCCTACCCGCCCCTATCCGCCGGGGGGTGTCACCCGACGCACGACCAGCCCCGCCACGATCGCCGCTACCGCTGCCACTCCGGCAGCGATGACCGGCCATCTTCGCTTCCAGCCGCAAGAGAGCGGGTCAGAGCCATCTGTCGCCGGGGCACCGCCAGGGACCGGGCGCAGCGGCTGCGCCATCGGCTGCTCTACCCCGGGTCCAGCTCTTCCAGCCGCTTGGCCACGTCCTCCGCCGTAGGTGGCCGATCACCCGGCTCGGGGGCGAGGCACGCGCTCACCAGCTCGGCCTCCGGTGCAGACAACGAGGGGTCGAGCATGGGGGAGGCGCTGAGCACCCGACGGAGCGCCAGCAGCGGATCGTCGCTCGGGAGCTCCCCGTACACGCCGCGACCGGTGATGGCTCGGTGCATGACGACCCCGAGCGACCAGATGTCAGTCGCCCGGGAGGCGCGGCCTCCACGGATCAGGAGCGGGTCGATGAACTCCACGGAGCCAATCGGACCCATGCCGGTTACGGTCAGGCCGGGAGTGAGCAGCTGGGCCATGCCGAGATCGGAGAGCTTCGCCCCGCCCTCGTGCAGCTCGATGTTGTCGGGCTTGATGTCGCGGTGGGCGACACCCGATTCGTGGAGAGCGTGGGCGGCGCGCGCCGCATCGGTCATGGCCCGGAGCACACCTCGCCGTTCGATGGGCTTCGACGGCGATGCCAACGATCCCATCGGAAAGTACTCCATGGCGTAGAAGAAGCTGTTCCCGTCCTGACCGGCATCGAAGAGCGTGACGAGGTAGGGGGACTCGATCGAGGCGAAGACGCGAAGCTCGCGGGTGGCGCGCCGGAAGCCGTCGTTCGAGGTGGCCCCGTCGAGTACCTTCACCACCACCAGCTCCACGTCGAGCTGCAGCCGGGCTGGCGTCTCGGCCAGATAGAACTCGCCGTGGTTCCCTTCGCCCAGCCATCGGACGAACTTGTAGTCCGCGATCTCCTCCATCTCAGCTTGCTGCGCCTGGCCATCCATCGGTCAACCGGTCACCTCCTCTCAGCCCTTCGGTCCTCTCAGCCCTTCGGTCCTCTCAGCCCCGACCCTGAACCGTGAACATGAACGTCCTGTTCCCCAGCCGAACCTCGGTGTCGGCGACGATCGGCATGGCGACTCCCGGGGTCAACGGGTGCCACGCGGACTCTCGGGGCCGACGGACGGCGGTGCCGTTCGCCGACCCCAGGTCGACGAGCTCGACCTTGTCCCCATGGACCGCGATCCGGAGGTGACGACGTGACACCGATCGCTCGGCGTCGGTGATGACGAGCGGCTGGGCCTCTCCGCCGGCGACCTGCGAGTCGCTCTCGGGCTCCCGGCCGACGACGACCTCGCTGTCGAGGCTGAAAGTGGTGCCATCGTCGAAGAGGAGCAGACCGAGCGAGGGAGCGACAGGGGGCTGGTCGGCCGGCGGTTCACCACCGATCGGAAGTGGCGCCCTCGGTTCGTCCAGCGCCACGCCCCGCAGGGCGATCGTCCGGAACGCACCTGACCCCTCCTCGGGTGGGGAGGCGGCACGCGCCGACGCGGACGCGAGGGCTCCTTCGCGGATCTCGGCGAGACCTTCGCCTCCGCCCTCCAGGGTGGTCTTCGCCCGGGCCGCCAGTTCTGCGGGCTGGACGGCATCGCCTCGCTCGGCAGCTGCGCGCGCGCGGCTCGCCAGGAGCAGGCTGCCTGCCGACACCACGCCGGCTCGAAGGTCGAGACGCTCGTCGAGATCGCCGAGGTCCTTGCCCTCCGGAGCAACGGCAACAGAGTCGATCGGCTCGTCGAAGATCCGGTCGACCCAGGTGGCGACGTGCCGTCCGGAGACGGTCTCCTCACCCCCCGGTCTTCTGATGGCGACGTCGATCTCGCCGTGCACGAACACAGCCAGACCGTCCTCGGCCGCGGCGACGGCGACAAAGCTCGGTACGCCGGCGGGATCCTCGTTGGCCAGAAGACCAGCCAGCTGGCGACACAGCACGCGGCCCGCGGCGCGCTGCTCTCCACCACGCTCGACGACGTAAAGCACCCGATCGAGCACGGCACGGTGCCCCTGCTGCCACTCCGGGACCATCGCGACGACGCTGCCGGAGCGGGCCGCAATGCCATCGCCAGGGCCTATCCGGCAGCCGTAGTCATCCAGGCTGGCCATGATCACCGACCCCCCTGACCGAGCTTCGTCGGCCGATGACCGAGACTATCGCGGCAACTGGATCCCCTGTTGGCGAGGCCGCAGGCGGCTCGGGCCGCCGATCGGCGGGGATGACCTGCGCCGTCTGCGCCATAGCCCCGGCCGAATCGGGCTGATAGCGTCGGCCACAATGGGTGAGCGTCTCTGCCTGCTGACCGTTCATGCGCACCCTGACGACGAAGCATCCAAAGGGGCGGGGACGGTCGCCCGCTACCACGCCGAGGGCGTGCACACCGTCCTGGTGTGCTGCACCGGAGGCGAGGAGGGCTCCATCCTCAACCCGGCCATGGACCGCGCCGAGGTGCGGGACCGGTTGGTGGAGATACGCATGGAGGAGCTGCGCAAGTCGACCGAGATCATCGGCTACGACGAGGTGGTGCTGCTCGGCTATCGCGATTCCGGGATGCCCGGTAGCCCGAGCAACGAGCACCCGCGGGCGTTCGTGCGGGCCCCGCTCGAGGAGACGGTTGGACGCCTCGTCGGCGAGATCCGCCGGACGCGGCCCCAAGTCGTCGTGACCTATCACGAGGACCAGAGCGGTTACCCGCACCCCGATCACCTGCGGGTGCACGACATCAGCATCGCCGCCTTCGAGGCATCGGGTGACGCGACCGCGTTCCCCGACCGCGGGCCCCCCTGGCAGCCGTCGAAGCTGTACTACACGGTGTGGTCGCGGGCCCAGATGATGGCCATCCACGGCAGGTTCGTGGAGCTGGGCCTGGAGTCCCCCTTTGGAGACGCCTGGATGGACGGGCCGGACAAGGACGCAGAGATCACGACCCACATCGACATCTACGATCACGCCAGCGTGCGGCCGCGCGCGTTGCTGGCCCACGCCACGCAGTTCCGGTATCCACGAGGGATCGCGGCCGCCGGCGTCCTCGGCGATCCCACCTCACCGATCTGGTTCGGGCTTAAGCCCGATGCGGACCGTACCGTGCATCCCCTCGACGAGTACGTGCTCGCCCGCAGCCTGGTCGGAGGCAGCGACCATGAAGACGATCTCTTCGCCGGCATCCGGGACCGGGTCACGCCGTAAACCGGCGCCCCGACTCCGGTGGGCGACTGGCGACCGGGCATAGCCGAGCGCACGGTCGAGCTGGTCGGCGGGAGCTGCCATGGCATTCGCTGAGCCCATTGCGAGGAGCGCCATGCAGGTGATCATTCTTGGTAGTGGTAGTCCGCTTCCCGATCCCGAGCGGGCCGGCCCGTCGACGCTGGTTCGCACGTCGGCGGGGGACCTGTTGTTCGACTGCGGGCGCGCCGTTCTGATCCGCGCCGCGGCGGTAGCCTCGGGTCCTGGGGCGTTCCGGGCGTTGTTCTTGACCCATCTGCACAGCGACCACATCACTGACCTCAACGACATCGTCACGATGAGGTGGGCCATGTCGTTCGCACCCAACCCGTTGCCCGTTTTCGGTCCGGGCGGCACGGCCACTTTGCTGGAGGCCACAGAGGTGATGCTCGAGCCCGACATCGGCTACCGCCTGGCTCACCACGACGACCTGCAGTGGCGACCCTCCGCGAGGGTGACCGAAGTTGCTCGAGGCGTCATCTTCGAGGAGGGAGAGGTGCGGGTCACGGTCGGCTCCACCGATCACGCGCCGGTCCGACCGACGGTGGGCTTTCGCATCGACGAGGGGGAGCGGTCGGTCGTCATCGCCGGCGACACCGTGCCGTGCTCGGGCCTTGACGGGCTCTGTGCTGGAGCGGACGTGCTCGTGCATACCGTCGTGCGGCGCGACCTGATCGAACAGGTCGGCCTGCCCCGGCTCACAGATGTGCTCGACTACCACTCGTCGGTCCCAGACGCCGCGCAGACCGCGGCCCGTAACGGCGTGCGGAGGCTGGTTCTGACCCATCTGGTACCCGCCCCCGCGGTTGGCACCGAGCAGGAGTGGCTGGACCAGGCCACCGCCCATTTCAAGGGTGACGTACTGCTCGCCGCCGACCTGCTGACGCTCGATGTGACGCGCTGACCCGCAAGGGCGCCGTCGCTGCGCGACTACAACATGTGAACCGGGGTTCGGAGCCGACCTGTCCTCTGAAATACAGCGACACCAGGATTTCACGGCACGCGGACTCGGCCTAGGCAAGCACGATGCTGAGATCGTCCGGCCCGTGGTGCGCTCGCAGCCGCGATGCGCTCGCAGGGCTTAGGTCATACTGGAGGCAACCAGATCGGCCATGCCCCTTCAACTGCGGTACAAGGGTGCTCGGTCTGTGTCAGCCCACACGACCTCGCGGCGGGCCTTATGGGCGATGAGGTGGTAGACCGCCCCCATAGGTCTGCACCGTCCTGGGCGACTTGTTGGCGGCGCGGAGGTGGCGTGCGAACGACCGAGCCAGCTTCTCCTGGTCGCCTACTCTTGGCTGTGATGCGGCTCGTGATCCACTTTCGGCACCTCCCACGCGTGTGTGCGTTACGGCAGCGCTCGGCCGTGTTGCCAGAGGGGCCGAAGGTCTACAGTCCCAAGTCAGAAGCTAGAAACACTCGGGGAGTGGCGCAGCGGTAGCGCACCTGCTTTGGGGGCAGGAGGTCGGGGGTTCGAATCCCCCCTCCCCGACCAGCTGGCGTGGTCGGATGGTCTTCTCGATTGAATCACGCTGATCGATGTATCAGCTGTGTATCAAGCTGAGGGACTCGTCCACCACCAACATCGCGTAGTCAACGGCGCTCGAGACTCCACGCGATCGGCAAGCGGGTAATGCCGGATGTGTGGCCCGGCTGCCACTCGAGCCTTGCGGAATCGACGACCCGGTAGTCCGGAAGACGGCTCAAGACCTCCTCGAGCACGACCCTGAACTCGAGCCTCGCCAGGTGGGCGCCGACGCAGCGGTGTACTCCGGCGCCGAAGGCCAGGTGCCGATTCGGAGACCGGTCGAGAATGAGGGCATCGGGGGCACCGAACCGGGCTTCGTCCCGGTTGGCCGAGCCCCACAGGAGGAGGACCCGCTCGCCGGGGCAGAAGTCGTGACCGAAGAGCGTCGTGCCCTGCTTCACCACACGACCGATCGACCGGACCGGCGAGAGATAGCGGAGAAGCTCTTCGGTCGCCGCAGACATCAGTTCCGGATGCCCGACGAGCCGGCGACGGGCCTCGCGGTCGCGGTCGAGCTCCAGTAGGGCGCCGTTCAGCAAGAACGTCGTCGGACCGAGGGCGGCGAATACAAGCGTCATGCAGATATTGACGACCTCTGACTGGGACAGCGACAGTCCGAACACGTCGCTCCTGCACGCCAGATCCGACAGGTAGGCATGCAGCTGGAGGGTGGCTTCCCGGCCCTCCGCCAGATCCGGATGAGCCTGGTAGACGAGAAGGTTGACCCAGTGGAGAAACCTGCCCTCGTCGGCCGGGGGGACGCCCATCATGCGGGCGAGGACGACAGTGGGGACGATCTGGGTGAGCTCGGCCGACACATCGCATGAGCCGCGATCGACGAAGCCGTCCACGAGCTTGTTGACCAACGTGCGCACGTCAGGCTCTCCGGCCCTGACACGCGCCGGCGAGAAGAGAGCCGACAAGAGCGAGCGGTACCGTGAGTGGTCCGGAGGGTCGACCATGAGAGGGATGCTGCCGCCCGGCCCGCCGGGGATGGAGACGGCCACGCTCGAGAAGACCGGCCAGCTCTGGGCCGCGCACCGCACGTCGCCATAGCGACAGAGGATGGCGAACCCGCCGTGGCAATCACTCCAGGCCACGGGGGATGTCCGACGGAGGGTCCGATAGCCGTCGACGGCATCGCCCAAGGCCGCAGGGCCGAGGTGATCGAAATGCACGGTGTCAGTCACTAGAACAGCGAGCGGTAGCAGAGCGCGGCGACCGCATTGAGCCCGCTGATCTGTCGAGAGGGCCGGTGGTGAGGAATCGTGTGTCCACTGAGCGCCATCAGACCGAGGCTGGGGTATCCCACCGGTATCCCGCTCTCGTGGTCCCATGCTGCATCGCCCTCGAGCCGACCGAGCTCCTCCAGGGTCACGCCGGTGAGGTCAGGATGAAGGCGGAGGGGACCGACGCGGCCCAGAGCTGTGGTCAGGAGCGTCATCTCGCAGTCGTCAGTGTCGACGTGGAGGAGGACCTCGTCGTCGATCTCGTAGTAGCCAAAGGCGGCGAACGTCGGGACCAACATCCGAGCCGAGAGCGCGCGGACGTGGCTCACCATCGAGAAATGGAGCGCAGTGAGCAGGGGTCCCGTCGCCACCGGCGTCTGGCGCCGTGGCACGCGGCTCTCCGCGACCGGCGTTCGGGGACCACCGTCGGGGAGCTCGGCCAACGGCCATCGGGAGAGCGCCTCGTCGCGCAGGGCGTCGGCGAACGCAGTCGTCCACAGTCGTCCGAGCTGGACATGACCCTTCGACACAAAGGCTGCGTGCTCGGCTGGCGACACCGGACGGGGCGCGAATCCCAGGTCTGCCAGGTCGGCGTCGCCGACGACGTCTTTCACGAATTCCCCCTAGAAGAGTGAGCGGTAATGGAGGGCGGCCACCGCGCTCGGCTCGGCGACGGTTCGGCCGGGACGGTGGTGCGGAACGGTGTCGCCCCGATGAGCCAGGGCTCCCAAATGCGGGTACTCAACCAGTGAGCCGCTGTTCGGGTCCCATCCCGGTGTGTCCTCGAGCGCCTCGAGGCGCTCGGAGCTCACGCCGAGGAGCTCCGGGTGCAGGTGCAGAGGACCGACGTTGCCGAGCACGGTGGTCAGGAGGGTGAGTTCGCATCCTTCCGTGTCGACGTGAAGCCACACGCCGTCGTCAGCCGCGTAGTAGTTGAACACAGCGTATGCAGGCACCAGCATCCTGCCCGTGAGCGCGCGTGCCGACCCGACGAGCGCGAAGTGCAGGCAAGCGAGCAGCGGTGCATCCGCCACCGTGGTCTGGCTACTCGGGGATCGACTGGACACAACCGGCGGTCGTGGCCGGCCTCCGGGTGGGCGCGCTGTCCGCATGAGCTCACCAGCCTCACGGGACAGCGCACTGGCGAAGGCGATGCTCCAGAGTCCTTCCAGGCCGACGTAGCCCTGCGAGAGGAAGACGCGCTGCTCGTCGGGCATCACGGGGCGGACCTGGGGAGCTCCTTCGTGGGCGCGCGGCGCCGTCCTACTGGTCACGAGGCCTCAGGCGCTGGGGTCGATCTGCGTCTCTCCCGGCTTGTTCTGCGGCAGGTAGTATGGCCACCCCACGTTGGGGGTGAAATGCGACCACTTGCTCGACGACGAGAGGTTCAACACACCCACGAAGGAGAATCCGCCGCCGAGAGCGCTGTACCCCGACGTGTCGCCGCCGGCCTGCTCCTCGACCTGGTCCTTGGTCTCGTCGCGGACCTTCGAGAGCTCGATCAGCTCTCGGGGCAGGACGTAGTAGTTGCCGTCGGCATCTGCGAGGACCAGTGCGTCTCCTGCGGTCTCCTGGGCCATATTGGCCTCCCTCTCCCAGCCATTCGGGTTCGAGGTGACTAGACGAGTGACGTGTCTCCCGGTTACAGCTGTAACCGGGAGACGCCGCCGATCGTCTTGGAACCCGTGGACGATGCGCTCGCGTCGCTCGAGACGCCGAAGGACGATCAAGAGCTCGCCTGTCTTGCGGAGGAGCTGCGGGACACGGCCAGTTGCCGGATCGACGCCCTGTGGCCATCGACCCTCGCTGATGCTCTCGCCCAGGAGGCGAAGAGCGAGTGGCCCCGGGCCTCGCTCTCACTGCGTGGTCGTTACGAAGCAGATGGTGGCTGTCTGGCCGGGCCCATTTTGCAGTACTGGAGCGACAAGGGGATGCTGCTCCGGCGCTTGCACCAGGACCCGCGGATGATCTCGCTCGTCCAGGGCCTGAGCGGCCGCCCCATGCTCCCGGTGCAGGCCGCGTACCTCTACTATCAGGAGGGCGGCTTCTGCGGGCTGCACACGGATCGCCCTGATTTCGAGGTGCAGTTGATGATCAGCGTGACCGGTGACATGGGACCACTCGTGCTACGGCCCGATCTGGCGTCGGTGCCTGCTGGGGAGCTTGCGCAGATTTGCACGCGCGAAGGAGTGGCCGACGGTGGCCTCGAGCTTCGGTACCCGCGGTTCGGAGTCACCGTGTTCTCGGGGACTCGGGTTCCACATCACCGTCCGCGCCACCTGACCACCGACCCGGGCTCGGTCGCCGGGCTGAACTACCGCTCGGCACGAAGCCCGTGACGCAGTAGCTGGTCAAACGCCGGTCGTGTGCCCGGGACCGCCGGATGTGCCACGAAGGTATCAATCCACCGCGTCTTCACACGTCTGCCGGCTAACCGCCCGTCCACAAGCCCCACCTCAGCGGCATGGCACGCGCCAGGATGGTACTTGTGAGACGGGTTCCATCGTGGTTTGGGGGCAGGCGGTCGGGGGTTCGAATCCCCCCTCGCCGACCGGTAGCCTGCAGTGCCCACCGCGGGTGTAGCTCAACGGCAGAGCCCCA
>CAVQWQ010000014.1:0-175994 GCA_963717645.1 uncultured Actinomycetes bacterium
CCGGCGGTTGATTCGCCGGGGCGGCCAAGCGACCGGCAGCGGCGCCGCCAGCGGACCGGCCATCGACGACAGGGCCGCCGACGGGGGGCGGGCTCGGGAGGGCAGAATGCTTCTGTGCGTGAGTGGCTGGTGGCCGGTGGACTGGTCGAGAACCAGGACGGTCTGCTGCTTGTCCAGAACCGTCGCCGAGACGGATCGCTGGACTGGTCGCCCCCCGGCGGCGTGATCGACGTGAGCGGAGGGGAGCCGGTCCGAGGTGGCCTCAGCCGGGAGGTGGACGAGGAGACGGGACTGGTTGTCGACGAGTGGACCGGACCCGTGTACCAGGTCGAGGCGCGGGCCGAACGCCTGGGCTGGCTGTTGCGCGTCGAGGTCCACCTGGCCCTGTCGTACTCGGGGGAGCTGGCCCTCAACGATCCCGATGGGATTGTCGTCGATGCCCGCTTTGTGCCTTGGGATGCCGCCGAGCTCCATCTCGAGGGATGTCGGCCCTGGGTGGCCGAGCCGCTGGTCGCCTGGCTCGCCGAGCGCCAGCCGGGCGGACAGGCGGTCCCGAGGGAAGGGCAGACCCGGACGGCCGGCTCGGGCCCAGCGCCGGCCTGGGAGGCCGGCCCCGGTCCCGGGAGGGAGGATCGTTCCTACCGCTACCGCCTCGAAGGCGACGACGCCCGTCGCCTCGAGGTGGTCCGGCTGTGACCGGTCCGGTGGCCGAGCGGCTCGACGCGCCCCACCTCGACATCCTCCACCTCGACATGGACGCTTTCTATGCCGCGGTCGAGATGCTCGATGACCCCGCCCTGGTCGGGCGCCCGGTCATCGTAGGCGGGTCGGGGGCGCGGGGGGTGGTCGCATCCTGCTCCTACGAGGCCCGGGCGTACGGCGTCCGTTCGGCGATGCCGTCGGTCCAGGCCAGCCGCCTGTGCCCGCAGGCGGTGTTCCTCGCCGGGCGCTTCGACGTCTACGCCGCCGTCAGCCAACGGCTCCACGAGGTGCTGACGTCGTTCACCCCGCTGGTCGAGGGCATCGGTCTCGACGAGGCCTTCCTCGACGTGCGGGGCGCCCGCCGGCTGTTCGGATCGGGGACCGACATCGCCAGCGCCGTCCGCGGGCGCGTCCACGACGAGCTCGGCCTCTGGTCGTCGGTCGGGGTGGCCCGCTCGAAGCTGCTGGCCAAGCTGGCGTCCCGGGCGGCGAAGCCGGCCGCCACCCCCGCCGGGCCCCGAGCTGGTGCCGGAGTCGTCGCCGTCGAGCCCGATGCCGAGCTCGTCTTCCTCCACCCCCTGCCGGTGTCCGCCTTGTGGGGTGTCGGGCCCGTGACGGCCGCCCGACTCACCCGGCTCGGCGTGTCGACAGTGGGTGACCTGGCGGCGGTCCCTGTGGAGACGCTCGTCATCACCGTGGGTCAGGCGTTGGGTCGTCAGCTGCACGAGCTGGCCTGGGCCCGTGACCCCCGGTCGGTCGAACCGGATCGCGGCGTCAAGTCCATCGGGCACGAGGAGACCTACGCCCACGACCACCACGACGTCACCAGCCTGCACCGTCAGGTGGTTCGGATGTCTGACGCGGTGGCGGCCCGATTGCGGGGCGGTGACAAGGCGGGCAGGACGGTGACGCTGAAGGTGCGCTTCGGCGACATGTCCACGATCACCCGCTCACACAGCCTCGCCGACCCCGTGGATCAGGGGCCCGTCATCGCCAGGGTGGCGTCCGAGCTGCTGGGTGCCGTGGACGTGCGCCCCGGGGTCCGCCTGCTCGGCGTGAGCGTCTCGGGGCTGACCGGCGCGTCGGACCGAGGGGCGCAGCAGCTCAGCTTCGGTGACCTCGGCGGGGGAACCCGGACTCGGGACAGCGCCGCGTCCGGCGCCCTCGACGCCGTCCGAGCGCGGTTCGGACGCGAGGCCGTGGGGCCCGCCTCGCTCGCTGGTCCAGACGGGGTCGACGTCAAGCGCAAGGGCGACACTCAATGGGGCCCCCGGTCCGGGCAGCCCGGGTCCAGCTAGGCCGGCGGAGTCGTCGATCGAGGGTCCGAACCTGCGCCGACAGGCCCGGCCGCGGGGTGCACGGGTCCCGGTACGGCCAGATCGCGTTGTTGTAGGCCAGCCGCTGCGCGAAGATTGAGGGCAGGAAGATACCGACGTCCAGGGGTGGCAAGGGGGCGGTTGTGCCGCTTTCCGAGGAAGAGCAGCGGATCCTTCACGAGATCGAGCGCAACTTCTATGAGCACGATCCGGATTTCGCGGCTCGGGTACGGCGAGAAACCGTGTACCGCCACGCCGGCCGCAACTGCAAATGGTCGGCTCTCGCCTTCCTGGGTGGCCTTGCCATCCTCGTCGTGTGGTTCTCGACGTCGTTGCTGCTCGGCCTGCTGGGCTTCTTCATCATGCTGTTCTCGGCCATCTACTTCGAACGCAACCTCCGCAACATGGGCCGGGCGGGCTGGCAGCAGATGACCAAGTCGGTGCGGGCCCAGGGCCTGTCGGAGACGCTGGGAGACACCCAGCGTCGTCTCCGCGAGCGGTTCAAGCGAAGCGACTGACCGAGCCCCGGTCCGGGTCCAACGGGGAGATGCCCGGCTACGAGACGGGCGCCTTCGACTTCGACGGACGCCTCCCAGTGTCGTCACCCGTGCCGGCCCCGCCATGGTCGCCTCGCCGTTGACGCGGGCGCCGACCCAGTCGATCGGGATCACGGCCGTTCCATCCGCCGTCACGCCCGCTCACGGGGATCAGCTGACGAGGATCTAGCCGCCAGCGCAGCCGTTGCGACCGGGTCGCCCGCTTCCAGACGGCGCCCTCGATCACCGCCGCGGCCACGACCGACCGCGCGACGACCTCGGTGTCCGGTGGGCCCTCGGCGTAGCTGGCGACGCTCGCGTCTCGGGCCAGGGTCGAGAGCGCGGGGGCCACCTCCGTAGACGCGACCGGGGATCGGGCGGTGCGCCGGGCGTGCTCCTGCAGGGTCTCCGACGGTCGCCGCCCGGCGCCCACGAGGGCCAGGGAGTCGGCCGCTTCGGACCACGCCACCATGACCCGCTCGGCGCCGCGCGCCGCGGCGCGCCGTCGGAGCCGTCGCCGTCGGGCGAGCAGGGGGATGCCGACACCCCACGCCATGGCAAGGGCCACGACGATCGCTGCGGCAATGACGTCGGTGACGGGGAACTGGCCGGCGTGGTGGGCCGTAGGACCGGCGTGCACGAGGTTGGGAGAGGGCTTCGGCGCCACCGGCGCGACCGGCGCCGGAGGTGTGGGAGCGGCCGCGGCACTCGGCGCGCTCCCGGCCGGAGAGTCGACCGGGCCGGCCTGGCCGGCCGCCACGCCGGTGTAGGCCTCTGCGCCCGGCTCGCCCCGCCCGGGTGTGGGTTCGAAGCTGACCCACCCGTACCGACCCAGGAGGACCTCGGGCCAGGCGTGGGCGTTGAGGGCCCGGACGTGGTAGAAGCCGTCGGCCTCCAGCTGCCCCGGGGTGAAGCCGACGGCGACCCGCGTCGGCAGGCCGACGGACCGCGCCATCACCGCGTACGTGCCTGCGAACTGCTCGCAGTAGCCCTGTCGCGCCGAGAGGAACCGCAGCATGGCGTTGTCGTCGTGGCCGGGTGGGACGCTCAGGCTGTACCGGAAGTTGTCGCGGAACCAGTTCTGGAGGGCGAGCGACTTCCCGTAGTCGGAGCTCTGGCCCCGCACGATCTGCGCCGCGGTCTGGCGGATGGAGTCCGGAATCCCGTTCGGAAGCGTCAGATAGTGGGCGAGGTCGGTGCCTGCCGGGCTCGCTCCGTCCTGGGCCAGCTCGGCGCCGTCGAGATGGGGAATGTCCGAGGTGACCTGATAGGTCAGACCGTCCGGGGTGGCCGATGGAGTGATGATGCTGCCCGACTGGGGGTTGTAGCTCGCACCCGGGAGGCCGACCAGGCGGGTCGGCCGATAGGCGGCCGGTGCCCACACGCTGGCCAGATTGGAGATGCTGAAGGCCTGCTTCACTCCTGGAGCAACCTCGGGCGGCGCGGCTGCGGCTGACGACGGCAGCTCGGTGGCGGCCGACCGGTACGACTGGTTGGCTGACCATATGGCACCGTCGAAGCTGTCGAGAGAGGTGAGGCGCCAGTAGGTACGGGTCGTCGAGGCGACCGTGAACAGCTCGACGTCGGCCGGCTTCACGAGCTGGGAGCGGATGTCCACCAGCGGGCTGATGGTGGTGCGCTGGCTGGGCCCCGGTTGGGTCAGGTGGCGGAGGTCCAGGGCTGCAGTAGAGCGGGCGCCGGGCAGATTGGGCCCCACGACGAGGGCCGCGGCCACGGCGATCACACCGAGCGTGGCGCCCCCGCGCAGCAGCGGGGTCAGGCCCCGACCGGCCCGGCTGGTGAGCCAGGGGATGGTGGATGCCTGCCGGCTGCTCTCGGCGACGAGCACGAAGCCGATGAGGGCGGCCAGGTAGATGGAGACGGCGAGCGTGCGTCCCCGTGAGGTGCCCAGCGCCGCGGTGTAGATGAACAGGGCGAGGGACGGTACGACGGCCTCGATCGTCGAGCGGTGACGGAATGCCGCCCAGTCGGCCAGCACGGCCAGGATGCCCACGATCAGGACCGAGCCCAGGAGGAAGCCGGTCGTCACCGGCGCCGGGGTCGTGAGCTCCTGCAGCTGCTGGTGGGCCTGGGTGAGCTGGGAGCTGGCCTCATGGAAAGTGGTGGGCGAGGGCAGGCCGAGCACTGTGGTGTGGGGAAGCGCAACCCACGTGGTCACGAGGAGGATGCCAGCGGCGGAGAGGAGCAGGGCGGTGACGGTGCCGAGGCCGAGCCGGCGCCAGAGCCAGGCCAGGGTGTGCGCGGCGATGGCGGCGCCCACCACCGGACCGAGGTAGGAGGTGCTGTTGAAGAGCCGGCCCATGCCCGCGGCGGTGACGACGGTGAGAATGGCGAGGGCGATGGTGGTCGGGATCGTCGCCATTGCCGACGAGCGGATCGTGTCCGTCGCCGACGCTGCGGTGCGCGGCGGTGGGCGAGGTGCAGTCGGAGGCGACGCGGTCACCGTCGTGCTCCGAGGGTTCGGGCCAACGGACGGTTGCGTCCGAGTGCCTCGGCCCAGGCCGTGGCGAAGGGCCGTCCCGCGGTCACTCTGACGGGCATCACGGATCCGGGCATCGGCCGGCGGGTCCCCTCGTGGACCATCGCCGTGTCCCGGGCGGTCTCGCCGACCAGGACCAGGATCACCGTCGGGAAGGTGCTGCGGAGCCTGGCGATGCGCTCGAGATCGGTGTCGGTGGCGAGTGCCGTCGTCACCACCACGATCACCCCGCCACCGGACGCGCGGCCGAGGACACCCAGCTCGTTCACGAGGCTCCCCGACGACGTCATGCGGACCTCGGCCAGCCGCTCCAGCACCGCTTCCACGTGTGCCCGGCCGGCGGCGAACCCGGAGTCGGTGCCGTCTGTGGCCAAGAGCCGGACGAGGGCGTGACCGGGCGACACCGAGCTCACCACGCTGGCCGCGGCCGACACGGCCACCTCGAGCGACTCGGGTGTGTGCACCGGCTTGCGCAGGTCGAGCAGGACGCTCGCCCGCCCCTGCCAGGGCATCTCCTCCTGTCGGATCATGAGGTCGTCGAGGCGGGCGGTCGACGGCCAGTGGACCCGGCGCAGGTCGTCGCCGACCTGGTAGGCCCGCAGGGCGTAGAAGTCCTCGCCCCGGCGGCTGAGAAAGGAGCGGTGGTCGGCGCCGGCGCGCGGGTCGTCACCCTGGGTGTGCGGGGGCGGGGGGATCTCGTCGATCCTCGGGTACACGACCAGTCGGGTCGCGGGCGCCCCCATCAACCACAGCGACGCCAGGCGAAACGGGTCGCCCAGCTGCAGCGCCAAGGGGCCGAGCCCGAAGACGCCACGCTGCTCGGTGGGGACGCGGTAGGCGGCGCGCCCCGAGTCGCCGGGTCCGAGCGGCGGCACGAGAAAGCGGGCGACCCGCTTGCCGCCATCGAAGGGATCCGAGGCGACCAAGGTGGGTGAGCGACGCCAGGCCACGTTGCGGACGGCGAGCTGGACGAGGCTTGTCCCTCCAGCATGCACGCGCGCCGGGTGGAGCGCGCGGGACACCTCGAGCTGGCAGCGAAGGACGTGGACGTAGATCACGGCGCCGATCACCAACGTGAGGCCGGCTGCCCCCAGCACGTAGAGCTCGACCATGCCCACCAGCCGGCCGGCGAGCATCGAGGCGACGGAGCCGGCTCCGAGCAGCCAGCCTCGGCGGGTGGGCACTCGTCCGGCCCTGGTACCTAGCCCTGGGCTGCCCGGCCCGTGGGCACGGGCACCGACGCCAGGATCTCCTCGAGGGCGTCGTCGGGAGCGAGACCGCCCACCGACGCGTCGGGACCCAGCGCCAGACGGTGGCTCAGGACCGGCCGGGCCAGCGACTTCACGTCGTCGGGGGTGACGTAGTCCCTCCCGTGGGCGGCCGCCCACGCCCGGGCCGCCCGCTGCAGGGCCAGGGCAGCGCGTGGTGACATGCCGAGGGCGAGGCTCGGGTGGGAGCGGGTGGCGTCGGCGATGTCGACGATGTAGCCCTTGAGCGCGGGAGCGACGAAGACCGAGCGGGCCTGGGCGACCATGTCGGCCACGTCGGCCTCGTCGGCGACCGGACGGAGGTGGCGGATGAGGTCCCCGGAGCCGTGGGCGTCGAGCATGGTGATCTCGGCGTGGCGGCTGGGGTAGCCCATGTGGGCCCGCATGAGGAAGCGGTCGACCTGGCTCTCGGGGAGGGGATAGGTGCCCTCGTGCTCGATCGGGTTCTGGGTGGCTATCACCATGAACGGCGCCGGCAACCGGTAGGTATTGGCGTCCACCGTCACCTGGTGCTCCTCCATGGCCTCGAGCAGGGCCGACTGGGTCTTCGGGGAGGCTCGGTTGATCTCGTCACCGAGCACGATGTTGGCGAACACCCCGCCGGGGCGGAAGTCGAAGGTGCCCTTGGCCCGGTTGTAGACGTTGACGCCCGTGACGTCGGATGGCAGGAGGTCGGGCGTGAACTGGATCCGCTGCCACTGGAGGTCCAGTGAGGTGGCGAGGGCCTTGGCCAGGCTGGTCTTGCCGACGCCGGGTACGTCCTCGATGAGGAGATGGCCCTCGGCGACCAGGCAGATCAGCGCCAGGCGGACGGCGTCGTCCTTGCCCTGGATGACCCGCTCGACGTTGTCGACGATGCCCTCGAAGGAACCGATGAAGTCGAATGCCCGACGCGTCGCGGTGCGCTCCGTCGCCACGCTCTAGGCCCTCCCGCGCCGCGTCATCGGAAGATGAGCCTACTAAAGAGACTCACCGAACTACCTGGCGTCCCGTCTGCTGCTTTACCCCGAATTCCTGGGGCCTCTCCTGGTCATGACGAGCGTTCACCGGGGCCAGGTAGCTCCGTGACTCTCTCTGACGGGCGAGGCCCCCTCGCCGTCGGGATCGACGGTTAGCGTAGGCCGGTGGAGCTGTGCCTGGCTGTCGACATCGGCGGCACCAAGCTGGCGGCCGGGCTGATAGGGACCGACGCACGGGTCCTGGCCGAGGAGATCATCCCCACGCCGACCGTCGAGGACCCCGAAGACCTCTTCGCCGCCACCGCGAGACTCGTCGATCGGGTCGCGGCGACCGGCGGGTGCGGACGGCCCGTGGTCTGTGGCGTGGGCTGTGGGGGTCCGATGAGCCGCGGCGGCGAGGAGGTCTCGCCTCTCAACATCCCCGCCTGGCGGCGGTTCCCGTTGCGGCGCCGCCTGGCGGACGCCTGCGCCCTGCCGACCTTCGTCGACAACGACGCCAAGGCCCTGGCCCTCGGTGAAGGGTGGGCGGGGGCCGCCGCGGGGCGGGCCAACTTCCTCGCCATGGTGGTGTCGACCGGGGTCGGCGGTGGGATCGTGCTGGACGGACGGCTGCTCGACGGCGCCAACGGCAACGCCGGTCACATCGGTCATGTGGTCGTGACCCCGGGCGGCCGACTGTGCACCTGCGGAGGGCGCGGCTGTCTCGAGGCCGAGGCCTCGGGGACTGCCATCGCGGCCATGACCGGTCGTCCCGCCCGCCTGGCCGGGCCCGCCTCGGTGGTCCGGAGCGGCACCCTGGTGGGTCGGGCGGTGGCCTCGGTGGTCAACCTCCTCGACCTGGAGCTCGTCGTGGTGGCCGGTTCGGTCTCGCTGGGTTTCGGGGCCCCGTTCTTCGCCGCGGCCCAGGCCGAGCTCGACGCCCTGGCGCGGCTCGACTTCTCGGTCGGTACGCGGATCGTTCCGGCCGGCCTCGGCGCGGCCGGACCGCTGGTGGGCGCGGGCGCCGTCGGGTGGCGGGGGCTGGACCGTCTCCCGGCCTTCGGAGGGATCGTTCCGTCGTGACGCCCCGCGCTGCGATGACGGCGGTGGCCTCGAGGCCGGGACTGTGGTGGACGGCGGTGATCCAGGTGGCCGCGCTCGCCAGCCCCGGGTGGTGGAAGCGGTGGCCCCCCATCCCGCGGCCCGACCGAGGCTACCTCCGGTTCCGGCTCGAGACGGCGTACGGCGACCCCGAGGCCGAGATCGAAGCCGGCGACGTCGTCGAGTACTTGGCCTGGTGCCGCGAAGCGAGGCGCGCAGCGCGCTAGCCTCACAGCGATGCCCTTGCCACCACCACCATGGGCCCCTGCCCGGAGCGCCGGCGACGGTCGCCAGGGTCGGGGCGCGGTGGACTAGCCGGGGGGGCTGGTGGCGGTGACGCGTGCTCTGGTGCTGAACGCCACCTTCGAGCCGCTCTCCATCGTGCCCTCGCGCCGTGCCCTGATGCTGCTCCTCGACGAGAAGGCCGAGCTGATCCACTCCACCGAGCGTCACTTCCGTGCGGCGCGCGTCGCGTTCCCGGAGCCCTCGGTGGTGCGGCTGGCCCGCTACGTGCGGGTCCCGTACCAGAGCCGGGTCGCCCTCAACCGTCGGGCTGTGTTCGCCCGCGACGGCCACCGCTGCCAGTACTGCGGGTCGACAGCGGAGAACATCGATCATGTCGTTCCCCGTAGCCGGGGTGGCACCCACACCTGGGACAACGTCGTCGCCGCCTGCCGGCGTTGCAACACCCGCAAGGAGGACCGCTTCGTCCACGAGGTCGGTCTGACCCTCCGTCGGGCGCCGTCGCAGCCACGCGAGCGCGTGTGGTTCCTCGTGGCGACTGGAGGGCTGCGTCCCGACTGGGAGCCCTACCTCGGGCCGGCCTCTCTGTCGGCGTCGGCGTAGCGTCGCCCACCGGTCGGTGCCCGCTGGCGCGGCCACCTCGCCGTGGAGCGTCGTCGAGCTCGCGGCCAGCGCGGGCGAGCTGCACCACCGGGACACCGTGCAGACGCCGCGCACGGTGACACTCTGTCGCGTGAGCCGCCCCGCCCTCGTGCTCGGCAGCACCCAACCCGACGGCGACGTCGATCGCGCCCGCGCCGCCTCCTCCGGGCTGGAGGTCGTCCGGCGCCGCAGTGGCGGAGGGGCGGTGCTCGTCGAACCCGGCGCCCTCGCCTGGGTCGAGGTCTACGTCTCCAGCGACGACCCGCTGTGGGTGCCCGACGTGGGGCGGGCGTTCTGGTGGCTGGGACAGGCATGGGCCGATGCCCTGACGGCGCTCGGCGTGGCCGGGGCGGATGTGCATCGGGGCCCGCCGGTCACGACCGCGTGGTCGGCGAAGGTGTGCTTCGCCGGGACCGGCGCGGGCGAGGTCACGGCGCGGGGCCGCAAGGTCGTCGGGATGGCGCAACGCCGGACGCGGGCCGGCGCGCTCTTCCAGTGCGCGGCGCTGCTTGCGTGGGACCCGGGCCGACTGCTCGAGGTGCTCGACCTCTCTGAGGTCGAGCGGGCCGAGGGCGCCGTGACACTCGGCGCCGCCGCGGCCGGTGTCGGCCCCGCGCGGCGCGTCGGCGACATCGAGCGGAGCCTGGTCGAGCGCCTTCCGTCCTGATCGGCGGCGCCTGGTCTCGCGCCGCTCCACTTCGCGCCACCGCCGGCGCCGCGGCGCGTTCGGCGTTTGCTCTGTTCCACCTTGGGCCGTCGAAAAGGGGGGCGGCGCCGGTGCGCGCGATGCCCACTTTCGACCAGAGGTGGAACGCGCGGAGTGCGCCGAGGCGCCCCGCGGTCGGCTCAGCGTTGCTCGGCGGGCACCGCCAGCTGACGCAGGACGCCGGCGGTGTCGTGGTAGGTGACCCGCTCGGCGATGCGGTCTCCGGTGACCGTCGTCAGATGGACCATCGGGAGGCGGACCCGCCGGCCGGTCGGGGCCAGGCCGGCGAAGTGCCCCTGATGGGTGGCCTCCATGACCTCCTCGGTAACGACCACATTGCCGTCGACCAGCCACCGGGCCACCCGCATCGTGAGGTCGGGGAAGGCGCCCAGCGTGAGCTCGAGCATTCGTTCGAGGCCGTCGAGGTCGAGGCGGCGGCCGGCCGCCGTGACCATCCAGGCGTCCGGACGGAACAGCTCTCGGCTCGCTCTCGGGTCGTGGGCGTTGATGGCGGCCACGAGGGCCCCGACGACGTCCCTGGCGGCTCTGGGCCCCTGCATCCACCAATCCTCGCGCCTGGCGCGCCAGGGTGGATTCGCTTTGGCGCCCTCCCCGGGAGCCGGCCGCAGGGTTCGGAGCGAGTGGTGACTGTGGTGTTGACGAAGGGAGGGAGGGGGCGTACGGTGGCGAGTAGTGGAGTGAAAGGGAGGGTCCTCAGGGTTTTGGGGAGTGTCGTGGGAGCGATCACCAATGGCCAGATTCTTCGGCAGGTTCGAGCACGGCCTCGACGCCAAGGGGCGGGTGATCCTTCCGGCCAAATTCCGGGTGCACTTCGAGCACGGTGGCTACTTGAGCCAGTACCACGATGGCTGCCTGGCCCTGTGGACCCCAGAGGAGTTCGAGAAACAGATGATCGCCATGCAACAGAGCGCCAGCGAGGGTCCCGGTCAGCGCAACCTGGCCCGTGTGTGGGCCTCCGGCTCGCACGAGGTGGAGATCGACCGGCAGGGTCGGATGGCCATACCGGCGCATCTGCGGGACTTCGCCGGACTCGACGGCGACGTGCTGGTGCACGGCGCCATCGACCGGGTGGAGCTCTGGAACCCAGGCGCGTGGGACCAGCGAGTGAAGCCGATGGAGCGACGACTCACGGAGGGAGAGGGCGAGCCAGCCTCCGGCTGACGCCGGCGGCGCGGGACGGCTCGCGACGAGAGGAAACGGAGATCACACCACACGACACAGCACCCGACACCAGTTCCTGGCTCATGTGCAGCCCCTCGATCGGCGAGGTGGAAGACCCCTACTCCGCCCACTTCCATCCCGGTCGATTGGGGAGACAACCCGACGGCGTCTTGCCGGTCGAGGGGCTGCAGATGAGCCGGGCGTTCGACCATCGACCGGCCATGGCCGGCGAGGTGGTGTCACTTCTCGACCCGGTGCCCTCCGGCGTCATCGTCGACGCCACGGTGGGTGGGGGTGGTCACGCCCAGGCGATCCTGGACGCCCACCCCCGACTCACCGTGCTGGGGATCGATCGGGATCCGGTAGCCGTCGCCGCGGCCTCGGACGCCCTGGCCCCGTACGGCGATCGCGCCGTCGTGCGGCGGGCTCGCTTCGATCGACTCAGCGAGGTCGTCGACGAGGTCGGGCGGGCGCCGATATCCGGTGTGCTGTTCGACCTCGGTGTGAGCTCGGCCCAGCTCGACGACGCGGCTCGAGGCTTCTCCTACCGGTACGACGCACCGCTGGACATGCGCATGGACCCCGGCGAAGGGCGCACCGCGGCCGACGTCGTGAACCGCCTGCCCGAGGCCGAGCTGGCCGGACTGCTCGCGGCCAACGGCGAAGGGCGGTTCGCCCGTCGCATCGCTGCCGCCATCGTGGCCGCTCGGCCGCTGGAGACGACCGGACAGCTGGCCGACGTGGCGAGGGATGCCATTCCCGCGCCGGCCCGTCGCCGCGGTGGTCACCCTGCAAAACGGGTCTTCCAGGCCGTGCGCATCGAGGTCAACGCCGAGCTCGACGTGCTGGACCGGGCCCTCGACGTGGCCATCGATCTGCTCGTTCCGGGCGGACGCTGTCTCGTGCTCTCCTACCACTCCGGAGAGGACCGTCTCGTCAAAGGGCGCTTCGTCGAGGCGGTCACCGGCGGTTGCACGTGCCCACCGGGCCTTCCCTGTGTCTGTGGCGCTCGGCCTCGTGGCCGCCTGGTCGGGCGCGGGGCTCGACGACCAGCCCCCGCGGAGGTGGAGGCCAACCCTCGGACGGGCAGCGCCCGCCTTCGCGTGCTGGAGCGTATCGACGACAGCGGGTCGGGCTAGTGACGGTCACCCAAGGGTCCCGGCTGGCACGGGCGTCCGCCCGCGCCCAGCCGTTGGCCGACGGATGGGAGGATGCCGGAGGTCAGGGCGACAGCGTGATCTCGTTGCCACGGCCGGCCCGGGAGGCCGGCCTGGGTGGCGAACCGGCGCGGGAGGCCGGCCTGGGTGGCGCACCGGCCCGGGAGGCCGGCCTGGGTGGCGCGCCGGCCCCGGACCCACGACCGGGGCGGGCACCCCTGCGGATCCTTCCGACCGAGCATCTCGAGCGGCGGGCCCGTCGTCGCCGAGCCCGGCTGACCCTGACCGTCGCGGCCTCCCTGGTCGCCGGGTCGCTCCTCGGGGTGGTCGCCATCAACGTGATGATCGCCCAGGACCAGCTGCGGCTCGACCGGCTGGATGTGCAGCGGAACGCCGCACTGGCCCACCGCAGCCAGCTCCAGCTTCAGTTGGCCCAGCTCCAGTCGCCGGCGCGGATCGTCGCCCAGGCTGAGCAGCGCCTCGGCATGGTGGTGCCCTCGACCCTGACCTACCTCTCCGGCAACGGGTCGCCCGTGCAGGCCACCGCCGGCGGTGCCGTCCCGCCGCCGCTGCCAGCCCCCTCGCCCCCTGCCGCCAGCCCCACGTCGCCGGTCACCGGCGCGACGGCACCCGCCGGATCGTCCACCCCCGCGGCCCCAGCCCGCGCCGCGCCACCGCCGCCATCGCCCACTACTCCCTCAACGGTCCCAGACTCCTCACACCGGTGAGCCCGGGCCCCACGGCGCGAGACGCCGGTCCAAGACAGAGACCGGCAGCCAGGAAGGGCCGGACCGGCAGTCCGACCCAGTCGAACGGCCGACCCCGAAGGTCGGCCCGCTCGGACGGCGGGGCCCGGAGCTCGGGCCCGCCGAACGGCGCCGACCCGGCGATCCGGTCCATTCGACAGGCCCGCCCACCGAGGCGGCCGGCGACGCACGGCCGGCGCCTGGCGGTGATGTTCCTCGTGATGGCCCTCGTGGTCGTGGCCGTCGTGGCCCGCCTGATGTACGTCCAGGGCGTCTCGGCCGGCCGCTACGCTGCCGTCGGTCAGGCCCAGCTCCTCCACACCGTGACCGTCCCCGCCCTCCGGGGCTCCATCGTCGACCGCAACGGCGAGCCGCTGGCGATGTCCGTCCTCCAGACGACCATCGTCGCCGATCCGCACCAGGTCTCCGACCCGAGAGCCGAGGCCGCGTCGCTGGCGCCCATCCTCGGCACGGACCCTGCGAGCCTTCAGCAGGAGCTGAGCCAGAACGCGGGTTTCGTCTACTTGGCCCGGGCGGTGAATGACGACATCGCCTCCCGGGTCAAGGCGTTGCACCTCCCCGGACTGACCTATCTTCCGGAGCCCAAGCGGTTCCTGCCCCAGGGTGACCTGGCTGGGTCGGTGATCGGCGAGGTCGGGACCGATGGGCAGGGCCTGGGCGGCGTCGAGTACCAGAAGAACGGACAGCTGGCGGGCCACGCCGGTAGCACCGTGGTCGAACGCGACCCCAACGGCAGACAGCTCCCTGGTGGGCGGGTCGTGCAGTCGGCCCAGCCCGGCCAGGGGTTGGTGCTGACCATCGACCGCTCGGTCCAGTTCGACGCCGAGCAGGCCCTCAGCAACGAGATCGTGACGTCCAACGCCAAGGGTGGGGTCGCGGTGGTCATGGACTCGCACAGCGGTGAGATCCTCGCCATGGCCAACATGGTGGCGGGCGCCAACGGGGCGCCTCCCGGGCAGGCGCCGAACAACACCGCGCTCACCAACGTCTACGAGCCGGGCTCGGTCACCAAGGTCGCCACCATCGGCGGGGCCCTCCAGAACCACGTAGTGACACCGGACCAGCAATTCTCGGTGCCCGACACGGTGCGGGTGGCGGGCTCGACGTTCCATGACGCCGAGGGTCATCCGACGCAGTCGATGTCAGTGTCGGACATCCTGGCTCAGTCGTCGAACGTGGGCACCATCGGCATTGCCCAGCAGCTCGGCAAGGACCAGCTCGCCTCCTACCTCCGCGCCTTCGGCCTGGGCAAACGGACCGGGCTCGGCTTTCCCGGTGAGTCGGCAGGCCTGCTCCTGGACCCGGCCCACGAGTCGGGCACCGACATCGCCACCGTGCCGATCGGCCAGGGCGAGGCGGTGACCGCGGTGCAGATGCTCGATGCCTACAACGCGGTAGCCAACGGAGGGAACTTCGTGCCGCCCCGCTTGGTACGGGCGACCATCGGCTCGGACGGGACCCAGCACGCCGCGTCGGTGCAGCAACCGCACCGCATCATCTCCACCAACACGGCGCAGCAGCTGACGACCATGCTGCAGCAGGTCGTCCAGTCGGGGACAGGCACGACGGCCGCCCTCACCGGCTACTCGGTGGCCGGTAAGACCGGCACTGCCCAGAAGCCCAACGTCAACAGTCCGGGCTATCAGCCCGGTGCCTACATGGCGACCTTCGTCGGCTTCGTGCCGGCCCAGCGTCCTGCACTCACCGCCATCGTGGTGCTGGACCAGCCGACACCCATCTTCGGCGGCGTGGTGGCCGCCCCGGTCTTCGCCCAGATCGCCCAGTACGAGCTGCGCCGGCTCGGGATCGCTCCAGCGGCGCCGCCGGCGCCCCCGCAGCCGGCCCCCCCGACGGCGTCACAGGGGGGCGCCAACAGGCCGGCGACGAGCCCGCCCACTACGCTCGCCGGGTCAAGTACGACCAGACACACGCAGTAGTCAGGTAAGGATCGTCGGGCCCGTGCGACTCGATCGACTGCTCGGGCAGGTCGACGTGCTGGAGACCCGAGGGGACCCAGCGCGCGTCGACGTGCACGCCATCGCCTTCAACGCCGCCGAGGTGGTTCCCGGGGCGCTGTTCTGCTGCCTCCCCGGTAGCCGGTTCGACGGCCACGACTTCGCGCCCGATGCCGTGGCGGCGGGCGCGTCGGCGTTGCTGTGCGAGCGTCTGCTCCCGCTCGACGTCGTGCAGATCCGTGTGGGCGCCGGCCAGGTTCGGGCGGCGATGGCCCAGGTCGCGGCGGCCTTCCATGGACATCCTGGGGACAGCCTCCGCGTCGTGGGTGTCACGGGCACCAACGGCAAGACCACGGTCACCTATCTCCTCAGGGCGGTGTTCGAGGCGAACGGTTGGCCGACCGCGGTGATGGGAACGCTCGACGGTGGGCTCACCACCCCCGATGCGCCGTCGGTGCAACGTAGCCTCGCGTCCTACCGGGACGCGGGGCATGTGGCCGTGGCCATGGAGGTCTCGTCTCACGCATTGATCCAGCATCGCGTCGATGCCATTCGCTTCGTCGTGGCCATCTTCACCAACCTGAGCCAGGACCACCTCGACTACCACCGCACCATGGACGCGTACTTCTCGGCCAAGTCGCTGCTGTTCACACCGGCGCGCACCGACACCGGAGTCGTCAATGCCGACGACCCCTGGGGTCGTCGGCTGCTCGGGTCGGCGCCCATCGATCTGCGGTCGTTCTCCCTGGCCGACGCCTCAGACCTCGAGATGGGCCCGGCTGGCAGCACCTTCCGGTGGGAGGGGCGACCTGTAACCCTCAACCTCAGCGGGAGGTTCAACGTTGCCAATGCCCTGGCCGCCGCCAGCGCGGCCCGCCAGCTGGGGATCGACCCCGGGGTGGTGGCCGAGGGGTTGTCGGCGCTTCGGGGCGTTCCGGGTCGTTTCGAGATGGTGGAGGCGGGGCAGTCCTTCAAGGCCGTGGTCGACTACGCCCATACCCCGAGTGCGCTCGAGCAGGCGCTGACAGCCGCCCGCCACGCCGCCGCACCTGATCGGCGGGTGGTCGTGGTGTTCGGTTGCGGCGGCGATCGCGACCGGCTCAAGCGGCCCGAGATGGGCCGGATCGCCACGAGGCTGGCGGATCTGGCCGTGCTCACCTCCGACAACCCTCGCAGCGAGGACCCCATGGGGATCATCGCCGAGGTGCGGGGCGGGGTCGAGCGGCCCGATCGGTTGGTGGTCGAGCCCGACCGGGCGGCCGCCATCACATTGGCCGTCTCCTCGGCCCGGCCCGGGGACGTGGTGCTGGTCGCCGGCAAGGGCCACGAGGCCGGGCAGCGGATCGGCGAGCGCACGCTCGATTTCGACGACCGCGTGGTGACGAGATCCGCCATCGAGGACACGGCCGGGGCTCGGCGGTGATCTCCCTCCTGGTCGCGGGAGCGACCGCGCTGCTCGTCGCCGGCCTGGGGACCCCGCTGTTGATCCGGTGGCTGTCCACCAGGGGCATCGGCCAGCAGATCCGAGACGACGGACCCCTCGGCCATGTCACCAAGGCGGGGACACCGACGATGGGGGGCCTGGCCATCGTCGTGGCCGTCTTCGCCGGGTACGTCGTGGGTCACGCTCGCATCGGCACAGTGTTCTCGGTCTCGGGGTTGGTGGTGATGCTCGCCCTCGGGGGAGGAGCGGCGGTCGGGCTGGCCGACGACTGGATCAAGGTGAGCCGCCATCGCAGCCTCGGGCTCAACAAGCGGACCAAGCTCGCCGGCCAACTCGCGGTGGCGGTGGCCTTCGCCGTGGTCGCGCTGCGCTGGAGCGGCGTCAGCACCAACCTCTCCTTCACCCGGTCGAGCTCCCCCGGGCTGGCCCTCGGAAGCATCGGATGGGCCGTGCTGGCCGTGTTGTTGCTGATCGGCTCGGCCAACGCCGTCAACCTCACCGATGGCCTGGACGGGCTGGCCGCCGGCTCCGCGGTCTTCGCCTTCGCGACGCTCGCCGTGATCGGCTATTGGCAGTTCCGCCACACCTTCATCTATCACGTGCCCCAGGGCCTCGACCTGGCCCTGGCGGCGATGGCGTTGACGGGAGCCTGCGCCGGCTTCTTATGGTGGAACGCCGCGCCGGCGCGCATCTTCATGGGCGACACCGGCTCGCTTGCCATCGGCGCAGGCCTCGCCGGCTTGTGCCTCCAGATGAACCTGGTGCTGCTCCTTCCCGTGATCGCTGGCTTGTTCGTGATGGTGACGTTGTCGGTGATCATTCAGGTGGCGAGCTATCGGCTGTTCCATCGCCGCGTCTTCCGCATGGCGCCGCTCCATCACCATTTCGAGCTGTTGGGGTGGCCCGAGACGACGGTCATCGTGCGGTTCTGGATCCTCGCCGGAGTGTGCACGGCCCTGGCCCTCGGGCTCTTCTATGCCGACTTCCTGTCGCTCGGGTTGGTCAGCTGATGACCGGCCCGGAGGAGTCAGCGGATCCTTCGTCGCGCGCCGGTGCGCTGGTGGTTGGCCTCGCTGTGACCGGTGAGGCCGTGGCCCGCCGGTTCGCGCGAGACGGCGTGCGAGTGGTCGCCGTCGACGATCACACCGACGAGGCCGTGCGCAAGCGCGCGGCCGGCCTCGACATCGAGCTCGTCGAGGCACCGTCGGCCGAGACCCTCGCCGAGCTCGCGACGCGTGCCGCGATCGTGGTCGTGAGCCCCGGTGTCCCCGCCCATCACCCCGTGTTCGGTCTCGGCGACCGGGCCCACGTGGTGAGCGAGGTAGAGGTGGCCGCTGGCTGGGCGAGCGCTCCACTGGTCGCGGTGACGGGGACCAACGGCAAGACGACGGTGACCACGCTGATGAGCCGCATGCTCGTCGCGTCGGGACTGCGGGCGGTGGTCGCGGGAAACATCGGCGTCCCCCTGGCCGATGCCGTGGACGGTGACGCCGAGGTGCTCGTGGTCGAGGTGTCGTCGTTTCAGCTCGCCTTCACCGAGCGGTTTCGTCCGAGCGTGGCCGTCTGGCTCAACGTGGCCGAGAACCACCTCGACTGGCATCCGACCCTCGCTCACTACGTCGAGGCCAAGTCCCGCATCTGGGCCAACCAGCGCAATGGCGATGTCGCGGTGGCGAACGCCGAGGACCCCGTGGTGATGGCTGCGGCCGCGTCCGCACCAGTTCCGGTGGTCACGTTCGGCCGGGCCGAGGGGGGCTACCGCGTCGAGGACCGGGCCCTCGTCACGCCGGCCGGCGAGCGAATCGTCGGGACCGAGGAGCTGCCGAGGTCCTTCCCGCACGATCTGGTCAACGCCCTCGCCGCTTCGGCGGGGGCACTTGCGGCCGGTGCGACCCTGGACGGGTGCCGTGCTGCGCTGCGGACATTCGCGGGCCTCCCCCACCGGCTCGAGCTGGTGGGGGAGTCTGGTGGGGTGCGCTATCTCGACGACTCCAAGGCGACGACTCCCGCCGCCGTCCTCGCCGCCCTGTCCGGGCTCGACTCGGTGGTGCTGATCGCCGGTGGGCGGAACAAGGGTCTGCGACTGGACTCACTGCGAGAGGGCGCCGACCGGGTGCGCGCCGTCGTCGCCATCGGCGAGGCGATCCCTGAGGTCGAGGCGGCCTTCGGGGGGGTGTCGCCGGTCGTGACGGCGACGTCGATGGACGAGGCGGTGCGCCTCGCCGGCGACCTCGCCCGTCCGGGAGACTCGGTCCTGCTCTCGCCTGGCTGTGCGTCCTTCGACTGGTACCGGTCCTACAGCGAGCGCGGTGACGACTTCGCCCGGACGGTGCGGGTCCGCACCGGAGGCGCCCGGTGAGCCGGCCCTCGAGGACGATCGACCGTCCGTCGTCGACCCGGGCGTCCTCGGCCGGGACGCGCCGTCGGGACCACGCCACCGTGGTCGATCCAGACGAGCGTCAGCAGACCGCCCGGCCCCAGTCGGGTCAGCGTGGACTGGGGCGCTCGGGGACGTTCGTCGGCCTGGTGGCCGTCGTCAGCGTGCTCACCGTGATGGGACTGGTGATGGTGCTGTCGGCATCGTCGGTCCAGGCGATACGCCAGTACGGGTCGCCATGGGTGTACTTCGAGCGCCAGGTCTTGTGGGTAGCGGTGGGTGTCGCGGTGCTGGTCGTGTGCGCCAAGCTCGACTACCGCGTCTGGAGGCGGTTCAGCGGGCCGCTGGTCGGCCTCGCCCTCGTGCTCCTCGTCCTGGTGCTGGTCCCGGGAGTGGGGGTGCTCGTCGACGGATCGAGCCGCTGGATCGGGACAGGCTCGTTCCGGATCCAGCCGTCGGAGTTCATGAAGCTGGCCCTGGTGCTGTTCGGAGCCGATCTGCTCGCCCGTCGGGCGGGACGGACCAGGCAGTGGGCGAGGGCCGTGCGGCCGCTGATCATCGTGTTCTTCCTCGCCGGTCTGCTCGTGATGAAGCAGCCCGACATGGGGACCACGTTGGTGCTGGCGAGCATCGCTTTCGGGCTGCTCTTCGCGGCCGGCACGAAGGTGCGAACGCTGGCGGTCCTGTTCACGCTCAGCGCGGCCGGGGCGTTCCTCCTGGGGATCGCCGAGCCGTACCGGCGCGCCCGCTTGCTGTCGTTTCTCGACCCATGGGCGCACCGATCCGACCAGGGCTACCAGGTCGTCCAGTCGCTGGTCGGCTTGGGCTCCGGCCATCTCTGGGGTGTGGGCCTCGGTGCCAGCAGGGCCAAGTGGGGCTTTCTTCCCAACGCGCACACCGACTTCATCTTCGCCATCATCGGCGAGGAGCTGGGTCTGATCGGGAGCCTCCTCGTCGTCGGCCTCTTCGGGGCGCTGGCCTTTCTCGGGATCCGCACCGCGGCCCGGGCACCAGACCGCTTTGGGCGCTTCCTCGCCGTCGGCATCACGTGTTGGATCGTGAGCCAGGCGTTCATCAATATCGGCGCCGTGATCGGGCTACTGCCGGTGACCGGCCTACCGTTGCCGTTCGTCTCCTTCGGCGGCTCGTCGCTGGTGATCGTGATGGCGGCGACCGGCCTCTTGTTGAGCGTGGCGGCGCGAGAGCGGCCCCTTCCGGACGGCGGTCGCCAGGGTGCCGCGTCCGAGACGCCGACGGCTGCCCCGGACAGCCCGTCCACGAGGCGGGCCCCCAGACAACGCCAGCGCAGGATGCTGGCCCAGCGTGAGCGGCAGCTCGAGACCGCGGCCGGGTCGGCGCACGAGCGAGCGGACCGCCCCCGCGCATCCCGCGCCCCGCGTGCCCGGCGCGCCCGCGCCAGGCGTGGCACGGCCACGCCCGTCGCGCCGTGACCGTCGATCCCGTGGACGCCGACCCGTCCCCGCGGCCCGCCCCGGACGTCGCCACGTCGACGTTCGCCGTGGTTGCCGGCGGGGGGACTGCCGGGCATGTCCTTCCTGCACTGGCCGTCGGCCGGGCCCTGGTCGAGCGGGGGCATGCCGCGGGATCCATCCACTTCGTCGGGTCTCGGCGAGGCATCGAAGCACGGCTCGTCCCCGCTGCCGGATTCGAGGTCACCCTGCTGCCCGGCCGTGGCATCGAGCGCCGCCTCAGCCGCGCCAACCTGGAGGCCGTCCCCGGCCTGGCCGCCGCGGTTGCCCGATCGGTCCGCCTGGTGGCCAGGCGGCGGCCTGCCGTCGTCCTGTCGGTGGGCGGCTACGCAGGGTTGCCGGCGGCCCTGGCTGCAGTGGCGCTGCGCATACCGTTGATCGTGGCCGAGTCGAACGCCGTGCCGGGCGCCGCCAATCGCCTGGCGGGCCGGTTCGCGGCCGCCTCGGCCGTGGCCTTCGAGGGCACGCCATTGCCCCGAGCGGTGGTGACGGGCAACCCGGTGCGGCCGGAGGTGCGCGACGTCGACCGTTCGTCGACGGGCCGCCTGGCTGCCCGGGCCGAGCTGGGCCTGCCCACCGACCGGCGGGTGGTCGCCGTCTTCGGCGGGTCGCTGGGCGCGCTGCGCATCAACGAGGCCACCCTGCACCTGGTCGGGTCGTGGGCCGCCAGGCAGGACGTGACCGTCTACCACATCGTGGGGCGTCGAGACTGGGCGGAGCTGTCGGCGCGAGCAGCGGCGCTCGCGCTCGACGCCGCTCTCTACCGCCCGGTGCAGTACGAGGACCGCATGCCGACGCTCTACGCCGCCGCCGACCTCGCCGTGTGTCGGGCGGGAGCCACATCGGTCGCCGAGCTGACCGTGGTGGGGCTGCCCGCCATCCTTGTGCCCCTGCCGGGCGCCCCGGGTGACCACCAGACGGCGAATGCCCGCTGGGTCGCTCGGGCGGGAGCCGCCATGAACATGGCCGACGGCGACTGCACCGCGATCCGGCTGGCCTCCGAGATCGACGGCCTTCTCACCGATCGGGACCGCCTGGCGGAGATGAGCCGGCGGGCCCGCGAGATCGGCCGGCCCGGTGCGGCCGAAGAGGTCGCCACCCTCGTCGAGGCCCACGCCCGCCCGAGGTACGGCCGGCCCGGGAGGCCGACCGGGGGAGACGGCCGTCTGTGACCGGCCGCATGCCATTCGACCTGAGCTCCCCGCGGCGCATCCATCTGGTCGGCATCGGGGGCGCCGGCATGAGTGCAATCGCCACCGTCCTGTCGGCGATGGGCCATACCGTGACTGGCAGCGACCTCAAGGCGTCGCTCACCCTCGAGCGTCTCGCGGCCGCCGGGGCCGAGGTGTCGGTCGGTCACCGGGCCGAGAACCTGGGAAGCCCCGACGTGGTCGCGGTCTCGAGCGCGGTGCCGAGCTCGAACCCGGAAGTGGCCGCGGCGCGCGAGCGCGGCATACCAGTGCTGAGCCGGGCCGAGATCCTGGCCGCGGTCGTCGAGACGAGGCGCACGGTCGCAGTGGCCGGGACACACGGCAAGACCACCTGCTGCTCGATGCTCGCCCTGGTCCTCATCGAGGCGGGCCTGCGGCCGTCGTTCATCGTCGGCGGCGAGCTCAACGAGATCGGCACCGGGGCCGTCTGGGACGAGGGCGAGTGGCTCGCTGTCGAAGCCGACGAGAGCGACGGCACCTTCCTGCAGATCACGCCCGAGGTGGCGATGGTCACCAACGTCGAGCCTGATCACATCGAGCACTACGGGTCGTTCGAGGCCCTGGTGCAGGCCTTCGAGACCTTCCTGACCGAGGCGCCCGGCGCAAGGGTCGTCTGCGCGGACGACCCGGTCGCGGTCCGTCTCGGCGCCCAGGTGGGGGCGATCAGCTACGGCACGGCCCCGACGGCCACCTATCGAATGGTCGATATCGAGGGTCGGCGGAGCAACACCAGCTTCTCCTTGGAGCACGAGGGGCGGCGCCTCGGCCGACTCGAGCTGCCGGTGCCCGGGCTGCACAACGCCACCAACGCGGCCGGCGCGGTCGTCACCGGCCTCGCCATGGGAGCTGACATGGTCGCCGCGCAGCGGGCCCTGGCTCGCTTCACTGGCGTCGCCCGCCGTTTTCAGTTCCGGGGTGAGCAGGGAGGTGTGAGCTTCGTCGACGACTACGCCCACCTACCCGGTGAGGTGGTGGCGACACTGGCGGCGGCTCGGAGTGGGGGGTGGCGGCGGATCGTGTGCGTGTTCCAACCCCACCGGTACTCCCGCACGGCGACACTGTGGCGCGATTTCGCGGATGCCTTCGAAGGAGCCGACGTCCTGATCGTCACTGATGTGTACCCGGCTGGGGAGCGGCCTCGCCCCGGTGTGTCGGGCCTGCTGGTGGTGCAGGCCGTCCGGGACGCCCACCCGGCTCAGCAGGTCGTGTACGTGCCCACGCGGGCCGCGCTGCTGGCCGAGCTGCGCCGGGTCCTCGAGCGGGGGGACCTGTGCCTCACCCTGGGTGCGGGTGACCTCACCTCGCTTCCCGACGAGTTGCTCGTCGACGCCACGTGGTAGATGGCGGCGCCGACCGGCGCCGTGCCATCGAACAGGCGGCGGCCGTCCTCGGGGCCCGAGGACGGCGCGATCGACCGATCGGCCCGCTGACCACCTACCGCGTGGGAGGACGGGCGGCGCTGTGGCTCGAGATCGAGGATGGCGACGATCTGCGGCTGGGGCGCGAGGCGGTCACCGTCACGGGGGTGCCCGTACTGGTCTTGGGCAAGGGCTCCAACCTCCTCGTCGCCGATGCAGGGTTCCCCGGACTGGTGGTGACGCTGGGGGAGGCCTTCTCGACCATCGACATGCAGGGGACTCGGGTCCGAGCCGGCGCCGGTGTCGGCCTGCCGGTGCTGGCCCGGCGATCGGCACGGGCCGGGTTGACTGGCCTCGAATGGGCTGTGGGCGTCCCCGGATCGGTCGGGGGCGCCGTCCGCATGAACGCCGGCGGACACGGCTCGGAGACGAGCGAGCGGCTCGAGCGCATCTGCTTCGCCGATCTGCGTGGCGGGGAGGAGGAGGTCGCGGGCGTCGATCGGCTCGAGTACTCGTACCGCCACTCCAGCGTGGCCCCGCACCACGTGGTTCTGTGGGCCGAGTTCGCCGTCTCGGCCGGTGACGCCTCGTCATCGGAAGCAGAGATCGCCGAGATCGTGCGGTGGAGGCGACAGCACCAGCCGGGCGGTCAGAACGCCGGCTCGGTCTTCACCAACCCGCCTGGCGACTCAGCCGGTCGCCTCATCGATGCCGCCGGGCTCAAAGGCCACCGCATCGGCTCCGCCTGCGTGTCGACCAAGCACGCCAACTTCTTCCAGGCCGATCCCGGTGGCTCGGCCGACGACGTCAGGACGCTGGTCGACGAGGTCCGTCACGTCGTCACCGAGCGGCTGGGCGTGCGGCTGGAGACCGAGCTCCGGTTGGTCGGCTTTCAACCCTCAACCTCGACCTCAACCTCAACCTGAGCTTCATTCCCAGCTCGATCCGGCCCGATATCGACCTCCACGTGACGGGGATGTCGAAGGTTGCAAGTGGGTAGCCCCCCACTCGGGAAATGGGATCCCCGCCGCCAAGCGGACGACGTGAGAGGGTGGCCGGCGTGACCGGGCTCCGCTCGAGGCCTGTCAGCTCGTCGCCGAGGCCCCGCATGGATCCCCGCATCCGCCAGCGGCGGTCCGCTGTCAGGCGGCTGGAGGGCCAGCGTCGGCTGCGGATCGTCCTCGCCGTGCTCGGATGCACGGTGGTGACCGTGGCGACCCTCGGTGTCCTTCATTCTCCGCTGTTGCGCGTCGGTCACGTCAGCGTGTCGGGCGATCGTCACACGAGCCGTCAGGCCGTGCTGCGCGCCGTGGGGCTCGATCGCCGTCCGCTCATGGTCGACGTCGACACAGGTCGCCTCGAGCGGCGCCTGGACGCGCTGCCCTGGGTCGCCCGGGCGACCGTCGCCCGCGACTGGCCGTCCACGGTCGGGATCTCGCTGCAGGAGCGCGTCCCGGCTGCCGTCGTGACCACGGCAAACGGCGACTGGGCGGTGACTGACGCCGCCGGCCGGATCCTCGCCCGGTCGACCGGGACGCCGTCTGCTCCTCCGGCGTTGGGCACCGCGCTACCGACGCTGCACGGGGTCACGCAGCTCCCGTCACTGGGATCCACACTGCCCGTGCCGCCGGGCGCAGCTCTCAGGGTGTTGACGGCCCTCCATCGGTCGCTGGTCGGCCAGGTCAGCTCGGTCGACGTGCTCCCCGACGGACAGGTCGCCCTTACCCTGATGCCGGGCGTGGTCGTGCAACTCGGCGATGCCGAGGAGCTCCAGCAGAAGCTGGCGGCGACACAGGCACTGTTGTCCCAGGTGAGACCGGCGAGCCTGCGGACCATCGACGTGCGGGTGCCCGAGGCTCCGGCCATCACGAATGGCTGACAGCAGCGGGCGGCAGCGAATATCGTCGAAGGTCTCGCCCTGTGCCTCATCCTCATCCTGACGGATGCGCGCGCCCCGCATGACGATTACCGAAAAGATGTCTTGACCGCGCCGTGATGGCGGCCGTATCGTCGTGCCGGCTTGGGATGTCACACGGGAGTCTCGAGCTGCCGTCGAGGTAGAGGATGAGGTCGAGGCGGGCGGCAATCGCAACGGTCGGGAACATGCGCTCGAGCCCCTTTGGGCGGGCGTGCTGTGCACGAGTGAGGCGTCAGTCGACCCCAGCCCCATCCCCGTCGGGGGAGGCTGGAAAGTGAACAGCGACGACACGGCGCATGCCGCGCAGTGCATACTCACGGGAGGCGAACAGCCTATGGCGGGCCCAGCGCAGAATTACATTGCCGTGATCAAAGTTGTCGGTATCGGCGGCGGCGGCGTCAACGCGGTGAACCGCATGATCGACGCCGGTCTGAAGGGTGTCGAGTTCATCGCGGTGAACACCGACGCTCAGGCGCTCTTGATGAGCGACGCCGACGTCAAGTTGGACATCGGACGCCAGCTGACCAGGGGCCTCGGTGCAGGCAGCGACCCCGAGATCGGCCACGAGGCGGCCGAGGAGCACGCCGAGGAGATCGAGGAGGTGCTCAAGGGCGCCGACATGGTGTTCATCACGGCGGGCAAGGGCGGGGGCACCGGCACCGGTGGTGCGCCAGTGGTGGCCGAGATCGCCAAGGGTGTCGGCGCGCTCACCATCGGCGTCGTCACGCGACCCTTCTCGTTCGAGGGGCGGCGGCGGGCGGTGCAGGCCGAGCAGGGCATCCAGCGGCTGAAGGAGAAGGTCGACACCCTGATCATCATCCCCAACGATCGCCTGCTCACGGTGTCGAACGACAAGACGTCGATGGTCAACGCCTTCAGGATGGCCGACGAGGTGCTCCTTCAGGGGGTGCAGGGGATCACCGACCTGATCACCACGCCGGGGCTGATCAACACCGACTTCGCCGACGTGAAGATGATCATGCGCAACGCCGGGACGGCGATCATGGGCATCGGCAACGCGGCGGGAGACGGGCGCGCCGTCAACGCGGCCCGAGGCGCCATCACCAGCCCCCTGCTGGAGGCGTCGATCGAAGGGGCTCGCGGCATCCTCCTGCAGATCGCGGGCGGCAGCGATCTCGGTCTGTTCGAGGTCAACGAGGCTGCCGAGATCATCCACGGTGTCGCCCACCCCGACGCCAACATCATCTTCGGCAGCGTCGTCGACGACGCCATGGGCGAAGAGGTGCGGGTCACCGTGATCGCCGCCGGCTTCGAGCGATGGGACGAGGGGACTCCAGTGCGCGAGGAGGCGGCTCGCGGGCTCGGGCTCGACCGCGGCGGGGAGGACGGGTTGGCCGTCGGCGAGCTCGGTGAGGCCGACGAGGGGCTGAGACTGGGCGACGACGACTTCGACGTCCCGTCTTTCCTCAAGTGAGCCCGACAGGGCCGTAATCGACGCGGTGAGGTTCATAGCCGCCCCGGTCATGGCTCGGTGGACGGGGCGGCTCGAGGGCGATCTCGGACCGGTCCCGGCGGGCGACGGGCGGGCCGGTGCGGAGCTCGAGCGCCGCCGCCGGGCACTGGTGGACCGGCCATGGAGCTGGGTCACCCAGGTGCACGGCGCCGGCGTCGTGGTGGTGCGCGGTCCCGGTCACAGTGGAGGCGCCCAGGGCGATGCGCTGGTGAGCGATCAACCGGGTGCCTGCCTGGCGGTGTTCACCGCCGACTGCGCCCCGATCGCCCTGGCCAGCCCGGAAGGCGTCGTCGGTGCCGTCCACGCCGGCTGGCGGGGACTGATGGCCGGCGTCGTCGGCAGCGCCGCCGGGGCCATGCGCGCCCTCGGCGCCAGCCGGATCGAGGCCGCCCTCGGGCCATGCATCCACGCCGAGTGCTACGAGTTCTCGCCCGGCGACCTCGGCCCGGTGGCGGCTCGTCTCGGCCCCACTGTGCGCGCCAGCACGGCCACGGGTCGGCCCGCGCTCGACCTTCCCGAGGCGGTCCGGGCGTCCCTGCGAGAGGCCGACGTCGAGCTGGTCGCCTGCGAGGACATCTGCACGGCCTGCTCCGCGGCACACTTCTCCTATCGGGCCCGGGGGGAGCGACAGCGCATGGCGCTCGTGGTATGGCCGGCCTAGCGGAGGGCAACGCCGGCCGCACGGCCGCCGCCGCGGATGTGAAGGATCGCCTGGACGGGCTCCGCCGCCGCATCGCCGACGCGGGCGGGGAGCCGACCCGGGTGACGATCGTGGGGGTCACGAAGACGTTCGGCCCCGAGGTCGTCCGGGCGGCGGTGGAAGCCGGCCTGAGCGATCTCGGTGAGAACTACGCCGCAGAGCTTCGGGCCAAGGCGGCCGCCGCGGCGGCGGAGGGTCTCGCACCCCGCTGGCACTTCATCGGGGCCATCCAGCGCAACAAGGTTCGGTCCATGGCACCGCACGTGCACCTCTGGCACGGAGTGGCGCGCGGCAGCGAGGGGGCAGAGATCGCACGCTGGTCTCCCGGAGCGGCGGTGCTGGTCCAGGTGAACGTGAGCGGCGAGGCGACGAAGAACGGGGTGCCGCCAGACGAGCTGGCCGCGCTCGTCGCCCGCCTGCGTCAGATCGGCCTGGACGTGCGAGGGCTGATGGGCGTCGCCGCCCGAGGTTCGACGGGCGCGGCCCGGGGCGGGTTTCGCATGCTCGCCGACCTGGCCCGCCAGCTGGAGCTCGCCGAGCTCTCGATGGGGATGACCGAGGACCTGGAGGTGGCGGTCCAGGAGGGTGCGACCATGGTCCGGGTCGGGCGGGCGCTGTTCGGTCCCCGCCCATCGCGCTCGGGGCTGCGAGAATAGGCTCAGGGAAGCCACAAGGAGGCGCGGATGGCTTCGTTTGTTCGACGAACGATGATCTATCTCGGCTTGGCCGATGACGAGTACGAGGACTACGAGCACTACGAGGAGCCCAGGCCGTCGGCCCCGGCCCGTCGTCAGTCGCGCCCGTACTCGCAAGCCGAGCCCGAGGAGCCGACTCCCGGCACGATTCGGACGCTGACCCGCGAGGAGGTGTCACCGGCTCAGCCGCCGGACGACCGGCCCGCGATCGTGCGTCCGATCGCGCCCGACAAGGCGCCCCGTGTCCACGTGGTGGCTCCCGCCCGCTTCGCCGACGCCCAGGAGATCGGTGATCGACTGAAGGACGACCAGCCTGTGATCGTCAACCTTCAAGTTGTCGACAGGGACCTGGCTCGTCGCATGATCGATTTCTGCAGCGGGCTCGCCTACGCCCTCAGCGGGTCGATGGAGAAGGTGGCCGACCAGGTGTTCCTGCTCACCCCGTCGGACGTCGAGGTGTCACCGGAGGAGCGACAGCGCCTGCAGGAGCGCGGCCTGTTTCGTTCCTGAGCCGTGAGCGTCAAGGGCATCATCGCCTGGGTCATTCAGGCGTACGTCATCATCATCTTCGCCCGGGTCATCCTCAGCTGGTTCCCGATCACACCGGGCACGCCCCTCGCGTCCGTGGCGAGAGTGTTGTACAGCCTCACCGAGCCGGTGCTGGGTCCGATCCGCCGGGTCCTCCCACCGATGCGTATGGGCGGTATGGGTCTCGACCTCTCTCCGATCATCGTGCTGATCGGGCTGCAGATCGTGTCCCGGGCTGTCCTGGCCTGACCATCGCGACCATCCGCGCGCTGGCCAAAAGCCCTCGGTACGATGGCCGTTCATGGATATAGAGGTCTCAGCGAGAACACTTCGAGAGGTTGAGTTCCGGGAGAAGTTGCGGGGCTACAACCAGGACGATGTCGACGAGTTCCTCGAGCGGGCGGCGGCGGGGGTCGACTTGCTGCACGACCGTCTCCGGCAGGCCATGGAGCGGGCCATGCGCGCCGAGCAGCGCGTCTCGGACCTTCCCGACGACGACGACGCGCTTCGACGCACGCTCGTGCTGGCTCAGCGGACGGCGGACATGGCCGTGAAGGAGTCGCAGCAGCAGGCTCGAGAGACGCTCGTGAACGCGCAGACCGAAGCTCGGACCATGGTCGTCGAGGCCGAGGAGCGCGCCCGGCGCACCACGGAGGAGGCCGAGCGCGACCTACGCGAGGAGCTAGTACGGCTCGAGAGCGCCCGCCAGCAGCTGCACAAGGACATCATCCTGCTCGAGCGGCATGTCGAGGAGGAGCGGAGTCGGATGCGGGCTGCCCTCGCCAACGCCGCTGCCTGGGTCGATCAGAACCTTTCGGCCATGGCGCCGCCGCCTCCGTTGAGCGAGGTCGATGTCCCCGCTCCGCCGCCGCAACCGAATGGGGCGCCCGAGGAGGGGTTCAACGGTGACGGTGGCGAGCCCGAGTCGGGCGTCGAGGAGGGCCCCGCCGAGGACGACCGCCCGCCGATCGTGGTGGGATCGGGTGGGCCTCCGAGCGGCCCCCCTCCCGGTGGTGCCGGGCCCCAGGAACGGCCGCCGGAGGCGGGAGGCGGAGTGTTCGACGCTGAGCAGTGGGAGAGCACCAACGAGGACAATCCGACCCGGATCATCAGGGTGCAGGGTTCCGCTGGGCAGCACACACCCACCCGCGCGATCAGGGATGAGGGCCCGACAGGGGGTCGTGGGCAGGTCTAGAGCGTGTCGCTCTAGAATACTCACGTGCGATAAACAGATGGCGTGGCCGAGCGCTGCGCCTCGGCTCCCCCCACGAAGGCTCCCTGGGATGGTGGCTCGGTGTTGCTTCTTCTGACCGTCGGCCTTTTGCTGATCGGCCTGGTCACCCTGGTGATCGGATTCCTGAACAGCTCGCTGGCCTTGGACTACATCTCGATCGCTGCGAGCGCACTGTCCTTCGCGCTCGTGCTGTTGTTCACCCGCCTCGGGCGGGCCCGGTCGGCCCGGTCGGCCGCTGCCCGCGGTTCCCTGGCGCCGCCGCCCCTGGCCCACAGCGACACCGGTGTGATCGAGCTCGACGACAGCGACTCGCTGGGTCCAGAGACGGCGACGATCCCCGCGGTGCCCAGGTCCCCGAGGGCAGCCTCGAGGACAGCGGAGCAGCCGGCTTCGCCGGTGTTCGATGAGCCCCAGCTGGAGGACGTCGACGAGGCGGACGAAGAGGACGAAGCCGTCTGGGAGCCCCAGCCCCCGCCGCCACCTCCCGTGTCGGCCCGCTCGGCCCGGTCCGCCCGCGGCCCGTCGCCCTACGAGCGTCCACCGGCGCCGGTCGCCGATGTCCGCCGGCCGCCGGCCCCGGCTCCCGACGACCACGTCGAGGACGACCGCCTCGATGACGATCGATTCGACGACCACCGCGACGTCAGCGGCGCCCACGACGAGGAGTACGAGGATCTGGAGTTCCCCATAGCGGACTACGACGAGCTCCGGGTGGCCGAGATCCTGCCGCTGCTGGAGGAGCTCGAGCCGGATGAGATCGAGGTGGTCCGACACCGCGAGCTGTCGGCCCGCAACCGAGGCGCCGTCCTCCGCAAGCTGGACGAGCTGGCCGGCGCGGCTGAGGCTGCCCCCGCCGCTCGTCGTCCCGCGGCGCCGGTCGCGAACGGGACCCGCCAGCGCCCCACGGTCGAACCTCCCGCCGACCAGGGCGACAACGAGCAGCACGCGCGCTACGACGGGGCTGAAGAGGAGTACGACGATGGGGCTCATGACGATGGTCACGTCGATTTCCCGATCGCCGACTACGACGACCTCCGCCTGACCGAGATACTTCCCCTGCTTCCCCAGCTGGAACCGATGGAGCTCGAGCTGGTGCGGCAGCGGGAGCTTCAGGGAGAGCGCCGGGCGACCCTGCTCAACCGCATCGACGCCCTGATCGGGACGGGCACGGCCCGGGCGCCAGCTCGCCAGAGCCGCTGACCCGGACTCGCTGACCGAGCACCGCCGACCCAGCGGCCCGAGCGGATGGGCGTCGCCGGCCGCTCAGCTGATGCGGCTCAGGCCGATTCCCACCGAGCGAGCGCGACCGACCTGGTATCGGGCGCGGTAGTCGGGGCCAGAGTGGTCAGTGCTCGGGTCGTCCGTCCTGGACTCGTCGAGCGCTACCACCTCCAGCTCGTCGGCGAGAGTCTGTTCCATCACGTAGCGGCGGTGTGACTCCATCGCCGCACCGGCCTCCTCGTCGAGATCGAGCACCAGGCGGATGTGGTCGGCGACGTGGAGACCAGCGTCGCGGCGGGCCATCTGCACGGTGCGGATCAGGTCCCGCGCCAGCCCGAGCCGGGCCAGCGTCGGGGTGACCTCGAGATCGAGCGTGACCACCCCGTCGTTGCCGGGCAGGCTGCGACTGGCGACCTCGTCGCGTGGCTTGAGCCGGACGCTGAACTCACCCGGGTGGAGCACGGTGCCGGCGACCTCGACCTCGTCGGCCGAGAGGCGCGACCAGTTGCCCTTCCGCGCTGCGGCCAGGACCGTCTGGGTGTCGGCGCCCAGCCGCGGCCCGAGCACCGACGGATCGACGGCGAGGATCAGCTCGCCGGCATCGTCCACCGCCTCGGTCAGGCGCACCTCCTGGACGTTGACCTCGTCGGCGATCAGGCCGACGTAGGGCTCGAGACGGCGTGCGTCGCGGGCCGCGACCGTGAGGGATGCGAGCGGCAGCCGGGCCCGGCGGTCGTTGGCCTTGCGTACCGAGTGCGCCGCCGAAGCCACCTCGCGCACCAGGTCCATGTCGGCGACGAGCCCAGGATCGGCTGGGAGGGCGTCGCGCCCCGGCCAGTCGGACAGGTGGACGCTGCGCTCGCCCGTCAGGCCCCGGTAGACGGCCTCGGTGACGAGGGGGAGCAGGGGCGCGGCCACCTGGCACAGGACATGGAGCACGGTGGCGAGGGTGTCGTAGGCGTCCCGCTTGTCGCGGTCGGTCTCGGGATCGTCGCCGACCGGCTTCCAGAACCGGTCACGGCTTCGTCTGATGTACCAGTTGGTGAAGGCGTCGAGGAAGCCGGCGATGGCTGCGCAGGAACCCGGCAGGTCGTCGGCGTCCATCCGGGTCGTGACGTCGTCCACGAGTGCTGCGGTCTTCGCCAGCGCGTAGCGGTCGAGCACCCCGCTGGCGTCGGTGCGCCAATGTCCCCGGATCCCGTCGGTGTTGGCGTAGAGGGTGAGGAAGTACCAGGCGTTCCAGATGGGGTTGAGGACCTGTCGTACGGCGTCCGAGAAGCCCTTGTGATCGACCATCTGGTCCTGGCCCCGCAGCACCGACGAGGACACCAGGAACCAACGCATGGCGTCGGCCCCGTAGGTGCTGAAGACCTCGTTGGCCTCGGGGTAGTTGCTGAGGCGCTTGGACATCTTGCGGCCGTCGTTGCCCAGCACCACCCCGTGGGCGATACAGCTCTTGAACGGGGGGCAGTCGAACAGCGCTGTCGACAGCACGTGGAGGGTGTAGAACCAGCCTCTCGTCTGGCTCACGTACTCCACGATGAAGTCGGCCGGGAAGTGTGACTCGAAGCGCTCCCCGTTCTCCATCGGATAGTGGAGCTGGGCATAGGGCATCGATCCCGACTCGAACCAGCAGTCGAGCACGTCCTCGACCCGACGCATCGTCGACGCGCCCGTGGGGTCGTCGGGATTTGGTCGGGTGAGGGCGTCGATGGCCGGCCGGTGGAGGTCGGTCGGCCGCACGCCGAAGTCGCGCTCGATGTCGTCGAGGCTGCCGTAGACGTCGATCCGGGGGTATCTGGGATCGTCGCTGGTCCACACCGGGATCGGCGCGCCCCAGAAGCGGTTGCGGCTGATGGACCAGTCCCTGGCCCCTTCCAGCCATTTGCCGAAGGCGCCGTCGCGCACGTGGGCGGGCGTCCACCGGATGCGCTGATTGAGCTCCACCATCCGGTCCCGGAAGGAGGTCACCCGCACGAACCAGGAGCTCACGGCCCGGTAGATCAGCGGTGTGTCCGTTCGCCAGCAGTGCGGGTAGCTGTGGACGTAGTTCTCGCGGGCGAGGAGCGCCCCGGAGGCAGTCAGGTCCTCGATCACCGCCTCGTTGGCGTCGAGCACCTGGAGGCCGGCGTAGGGGGGCACCTCGTGGGTGAACCGGCCCCGGTCGTCGACCGGGGCGACCACGGCGATCCCGTTGGCCTCGCAGACCCGCTGGTCGTCCTCCCCGAAGCCAGGCGCGGTGTGGACGACCCCGGTGCCCTCCTCGGTGGACACGAAGTCCCCGGCGAGGACTCGAAAGGCCCTCGGCGCGTCGGCGAAGAAATCGAAGAGCGGTCGGTAGGTCCGCCCCACCAGCTCGCTCCCCTTGACCGTTCCGACCCGAACGGCATTACCCAGGAGGCCGGCGTACGCCTCGGCTCTTCCGGCACCGACCACATACCGCGCCCCGTCGAGGTCGAACACGGCGTAGTCGATGTCGGGCCCGACCACGAGGGCAAGGTTGGACGGAAGGGTCCACGGTGTCGTCGTCCACACCAGCATTCGGAGCGGCTGTCCGGGTCCGAGCGGGCTGGGGGGCGGGGATCCTTCGCCTGGGCCGGATCCGGCGGCATCCTCGCCGTCGAGCTCGAAGGCGACGGTCACCGCCGGGTCCTCCCGGGGACGGTAGGCGTCGTCCTGGCGGGTCTCGAAGTTCGACAGCGGGGTCTCGCACTCCCAGCAGTAGGGGAGGACGCGGTAGCCCTCGTAGATCAGGCCCTTGTCCCACAGCTGCCGGAAAGCCCAGAGGACACTCTCCATGTAGGAAAGGTCCATCGTCTTGTAGTCGTCGCTGAAGTCGACCCAGCGAGCCTGGCGGGTCACGTACCGCTCCCACTCGTCGGCGGTACGCAGGACGAGGGAGCGGCAGTAGTCGTTGAACCGCTCGATCCCCATCGCCGTGACGCCGGCACGGCCCGAGACCCCGAGCTCCTTCTCGGCGACCATCTCGGCCGGGAGCCCGTGGCAGTCCCACCCGAAGCGCCGTTCCACCCGTCGGCCCCGCATGGTCCGGTAGCGGGGAACGGCGTCCTTCACGAAGCCGGTCAGGAGGTGGCCGTAGTGAGGAAGCCCGTTGGCGAACGGCGGCCCGTCGTAGAAGACGTACTCGTTGGGTCCCGCCTCTCTGGCCGCCACCGACGCCGCGAACGTCCCGTCCGCCCGCCAGAACTCCAGGATCTGCTCCTCGAGGGCGGGGAACTCGGGCTGCTGCTCGACCTGCGGGTACGGTGCCCCGTTGGGCTCGGACGCCATGGACCCACAGTAGGCGGGACCGGTCTGAGCTCCCGGCGAGTTTCGTGGCATCGGGCGGCCTCGGGAGGCAGACACCGAACCGATCGCATGGGGTGGCCGTCCCCGGGAAATCGTTGCCGACGCCTCCCTGGTCAGGTACGATCCGACGCCCTCGGCGACTTCTCAGGACCGAGCTTCATGCCTCGAACGTCACGTTCATCCAACCCGGCCCGACAGGCGGGAACCCGAAAGGGAGCTGCTGCGTCGAGCCGAGCATCTGCCCCGACTGCCCGGACAGGCAGGTCCACTGGAGCCGACCCGGCGACCAGGAAAGGCCACTCCACGGCGCGGACCCCTCACGGACGGAGCGCCACGGCCGGTGCGGGAGGCAGCTCGAGGCGAAAGGACGAGGCCGCCGGCACCCGGTCCAGCCGGGGACGGGTAGCTGCGGTGCCGGGCAAGGCCCAGCGCGCGGCTGGCACGCGGGCCACCACGTCAGCCACGGCCAAGCGCGGAGGCGCCCGGGTGGCGACGCGCGGAGCTGGCGGCGGCGTCCAGTCGAAGGTCGGCGCCAGCGCCCGAACGCCGGCCAAGCCCCGGGCGAGCCGGGCGGGCGCACCCAAGTTGAGCCCCACGCGAGCGGCCGAGCGAGGGGCAGCGGCCAAGACGCTGGCTCGGCGGGCGAGATCCGGGACCCCGGCGGCCCCGGCGGCAGCGGCGGCCAGGGCTCCGAAGACTCGACGGAAGGTCACCGACAAGTTCCAGTTGGAACAGCAGGGCCTCCTGCTCGCCGAGCGGGCGACCTATCTCGAGCAGGCCGAGGACCTCAAGGCCGAGGCGGACTCCCTCGCTCAGGATATGGAGCCCGGGGACGTCCAGTTCGACGAGGAGTCCGGCGAGGGGGGGACGGTCACGGTCGACCGCGAACGGGACCTGGCCCTGTCCGCACAGGCGAGGGCCGCCATCGAGGACATCGACCACGGCCTGGCGAAGATCGAAGCTGGCACCTACGGCCAGTGCGAGGGTTGCGGCCAACCGATCCCGAGGGCCCGGCTCAAGGCGCTGCCCCAGGCCCGTATGTGCGTGACCTGCAAGAGCGGGGGGTTGTCGCGGCGCTGAGCCGGGACTGGTCTCGCCCGCGCCTCCAGCTGATCATCGCGGGGACGGCGGCAATAGTCGTCGCCGTGGACCAGCTGACGAAGTCGCTGGCGGTGCACTTTCTCAAGGATGCTCCGTTGCACCTGATCGGACCGGTGCGGCTGGCCCTCACGTTCAACTCGGGTGCGGCGTTCAGCCTGGCGCGCGGCCTCACGACCGAGCTGGTGATCGTCGGGGTGGCACTGGTCGCCGTCGTCGTGGTCCTGGGTCGCTCGGCCTCGACGACAGCGACCGCGATCGCCGTCGGCCTGATCCTCGGTGGCGCGGTCGGGAACCTGGTCGACCGTCTGGTGCGATCGAACGGGGGGTCCGTGATCGATTTCATCGACCTGCGGTACTGGCCCACGTTCAACGTGGCCGACGCCTGCATCGTGTGCGGTGCGTTCCTCCTGATCTTCGTCGGCTACCGCAGACGGACGCCGTGAAGGCCTCCATCCCGGCGGCGCTCGCCGGCGAGCGCGTCGACCGGGCCGTGGCGCTGTTGGGCGGATTGACCCGAGCCGAGGTCACCGAGCTGGTGCGGGCAGGCCGCGTCCGGCTTTCCGGCGCTCCGGTGTCGACCCGCAGCCGACGAGTTGCCGGCGGCGAGGACCTCGAGGTGGACCTCCCGTCTCCGGGGCCGCCGACAGGGGTCGGTGCCGATCCGACTGTCGATGTCCGGGTCGTCTATTCCGACGACGACATCGTGGTGGTCGACAAACCCCCGGGCCTCGTCGTTCATCCCGGTGCCGGCCACCGGTCGGGCACGCTCGTCCAGGGGCTGGTGGCCCGATTTCCGGACCTGGCCGACTCCGGAGCGGGTGAGGCTGACCGTCCGGGCATCGTCCAGCGCCTTGACAAGGGCACCTCCGGCCTCCTCGTGGTGGCGCGGACCGCCGAGGCCTACGGGTCGCTGGTCGACCAGCTCAGAGGACGGTCGGGCCGGGCAGCCGGCCCGGGAGGCGAGCCCAAGGAGATCGAGCGCCGGTACCTCGCCCTGGTCCTCGGCTCCGTCGATGCCGACGCCGGAGAGGTGGAGGCGCCGATGGGAAGGTCCGAGCGGGATCCCACCCGTATGACCGTGTCCCGCCGGGGCCGGCCGGCGCGGACGGCCTATCGCGTCGAGGCCCGGTACCGGCTCCCGATGGCGGCGACCCTGCTCGACTGCCGGCTGGAGACCGGCCGTACCCACCAGATTCGCGTGCACCTGGCCGCCATTGGCCACCCGGTGGCGGGCGATGTCCGCTACGGCGGCGCCGAGGCCCGGTTAGCGCTGGAACGGCAGTTTCTGCACGCCCATCGGCTCAGCTTCGAGCACCCCTGCACTGGAGATCGCCTCAGCTTCTCCTCGCCGTTGCCGCCCGATCTGGCGGCCGTGCTTGCCGTGCTGTCCTAGGCCGGCGTCCGGGGCCGGCTGGCCCGGCTACGCCGGCCCAGGCACGCTGTTGGCCGGCCTCCCGGGCCGGCCTGGCCCAGACGCCGGCCCAGGCACGCTGTTGGCCGGCCTCCCGGGCCGGCCTGGCCCGAGCCCCGGTAAGTCCCTCTGCCCGATCCCGTGGGTCAGGCGGCGAGCAGGAGGGACTCGAGCTCGGGGAAGGTGGCCAGCCGGCGGAGGGCGTCGCCCTCGACCTGGCGGGCCCGGCGGACGCCGATTCCCAGTCGTCGGGCCGTGTTCTCCAGCGAGGCGGGCTGGCCCGTGTCGAGCCCGAACCGCAGCCACAGCACATCGCGCTCGAGCGGGCTCAGGCTCTCGACCGCCCGTCGGAGCTGCTCCCGCCCGATGGCCGAATCGACCTCTTCCTCGAAGGGCTCACCGGCCGGCGCGACCAGCTCGCCCAGGCTGGTCTCGGAGTCCGGTCCCACGGTCTGGTCGAGGCTGGCCACGACCCGTGCCGCCTGGCGCAGATCTGACAGCTGGTTGAGTGAGACGCCGGCAGCCTCGGCCAGCTCCTCGTCGTCAGGCTCCCGTCCCAGCTCCACGGCCAGCTCGCGGCGGGCCGTGTCGACCCGGCGGGCGCGCTCGGCGGCGTCCATCGGCAGACGGATGGACTGGCCGGTGTTGTGGACCGCCCGCTGGAGCGCCTGACGGATCCACCACGTGGCATACGTGGAGAACCGGAAGCCCCGGCGCCAGTCGAACTTGTCGACCGCCCGCATGAGGCCGAAGGTGCCCTCCTGGACGAGGTCCCCCAGGTCCACGCCCCGATCCTGGTACAGGCGGGCCCAGTGCACGACGAGGCGCAAGTTGGCCGTGATCATGCGCTGCCTGGCCTCCTCGTCGCCGGCCTCGATTCGCTGGGCCAGCTCCACCTGCTGATCGGCCGTGAGCAGGGGATATCGGGCCAGGTCGTCGAGGAAAAGCCCGACGGCATCTCCCAAGGGCGCGGACGACCTCCGCGTGGCCTCCTTGGTGGCGGTATCCCGTGCGGTAGCGATGATCTTCACTCCTCTCAAAAGTCCTTCCGAAGGCCCAAACACCCCAAGTGCCCCGGCAATTCCGCCCGAGCCAGAAGCCGGCCCGGCGTGCTTCCTCTCGTCTCTGTCGTGGGTCCGACCGCGGGACCGGCCGTCGTAGCCCGGCCGACACCGCCCCGGTCGACGCCGCCCGACCGTCGATGCGGCCCCTCGGGACCACTTGATCAGTCTTACCCATTGCGGTTGCATCGCGCTCGTGGTTTCCGATCCAGATTCTCAGACCGGAGGTGGTGGGTCCGGATCGGGCACACCACGGCGAGCAGGGCCGGCCCGGGAGGCCGGCCCAGAGAAACGGCCGGCCCGGGAGGCCGGCCCAGAGAAACGGCCGGCCCGGGAGGTTGGCCCCGAGAAACGGCCGTCTCGGGAGGCCGGCCCCGGGAAACGGCCGGCCCGGGGGACCGGCCGGGAAGGCAGGCCCAGGAAAACGGCTACCCCCGGCCGCCGGCGCACAGGGGCCGCCAGCCCCGCCACGCTCGCCGTCGACATCGGGGGCACCGGGATCAAGGCCTCGGTGCTGGACCCCGAAGGCGCCATGACGGTCGACCGGGTCAGGGTGAAGACTCCCCACCCCTGCCCACCGGGTGTGCTCGTCGACGCCGTGCTCGGCCTGGCCGGCGACCTTCCGTCCTTCGACCGGGTGTCGGTGGGCTTTCCCGGCATGGTGCGGCGGGGCATCGTGATCACGGCGCCCAACCTGTCCACCAGCGGCGGCGTCGGCACCCCGGTCCGTGATGAGCTGGTGAAGGCGTGGAACGGGTTCGATCTGGCCGCCGTGCTCGAGCAACGGACGGGCAAACCGACCCGGGTGGTCAACGACGCCGATCTCCAGGGCCTGGGCGTGGTGCACGGAGAGGGCCTCGAGTGCGTGATCACCCTGGGCACAGGGATGGGGAGCAGCTTCTTTCTCGACGGCGAGCTGGCTCCCCACCTAGAGCTGGCCCACCACCCGTTCCGCAAAGGCGAGACCTACGAGGAGCAGGTGGGGGAGGCGGCCCGTCTGCGGATCGGGAACAAGCGCTGGAGCCGGCGAGTGGCGGTGGCGGTGGAGACACTCGACACCCTCATGTTGTACGACAGGCTCTACGTCGGCGGGGGCAACGCCAAACACCTCAAGGTCGACTTGGGGGAGAAGGCCGCTCTGGTCGGCAACACCGGCGCGATCCTCGGTGGCCTGCGGCTGTGGGACCCGCCGCGCCGCGCCACCGGCCGACGTCGGGCGACGCCCCGACGCCATCCCTCCTAGGTCACTGGCGGTAGTGCTCGACGGTGTCGGTATCGCGTGCCTGGGCCGCGTCGGGGTCGAGGCCCGCGTGCCGTCGGGCCCGCCGCTGGCGTAGCAGGTCCCAGCACTGGTCCAGGCTGGCCTCCAGGCGGGCGAGACGGCGCTCCTGGGTCTCGTCGAGACCGTCGTCCCCGGCTGTCTCGAGCAGTGTGTGCTCCTCGCTGACCAAGCCGCCGATGTGCTCGAGGATCTCGTTGTCGTCCACGGGCCCCCGGTCTACTCGACCAGCTCGACCGGTGTCACCGGGATCTCGACGACCCGGTCGTCCCGCAGGGTTCGCAGGACGACCGCCCTTCCGATGGCGTCGCCGATCATCAGCTTCTGGAGGTCGCCAGCGGACTCGACCTCGGTGTCGTCGATGCTGAGGATCACGTCCTTGGGCCGCAGCCCGGCCCGGGCGGCTGGGCTCCCCTCGACGACCTCGGCGACCCCGACGCCGGCGTCGCGCCCGAGGACCGCGCTCTGGCGGGGCGGGAGGGCTCGGAGGGCGCCGGCGATGCCGATGTAGGCCCGCCGGAAGCGACCTTCGCTCATCAGGGCGCCGACGATCCGCCGGGTCGTCGCGTTGACCGGCACGGCGAGGCCCAGGCCGATCCCGGCCACAGCCGTGTTGATTCCCACGACCTGACCTCGGCTGTCGGCGAGGGCGCCCCCGGAGTTCCCGGGGTTGAGGGCTGCGTCGGTCTGGATCACGTTCTCGACGATCCTGGTCGCGCTACCCGCCCGGGTCGGCAGGGACCGCCCCAGCCCACTCACCACGCCGGCGGTCACCGAACCGGACAGCCCGAGCGGGTTTCCGATCGCCACCACCAGCTGGCCGACCTGTAACAGATCAGCGTCTCCGAGCACGGCGGCGCTGAGGCCGGATCCCCTGGCGCGGACCACGGCGAGGTCGGAGAGCCGGTCAGTCCCGACGACCTCGAGCTCGAGCTCCCGGCCGTCGGTGAAGCTGGCGGTGCCAATGCGGCTCCCGGTGACCACGTGAGCCGACGTGAGCATGAACCCGTCCGGGGTGATGGCGACACCGGTCCCGGCGCCCTCGGGCGCCTCGCGGCCGCCCCGCCGGGCGGTCCGGCCGACGCGGAGGCTCGCCACCGACGGCAGCAGCGTGGCGGCCACCGACGTGACCACGCTCGAGTAGGCGTCCAGGGCGAGCTCCCCGAGCGCCTCGGACGAGGTGTCGAGCACGTCGCCGGATGCGACGTGAGGTTCGGTCATACGCGCGCTCCTCTCAGAGGTCTCAGATCGTCGTGGGCCCATCGCCACGGACCCGATGCACGTGCACCAGGGCGTCACGGAGGTCGGTCAGCCAGTCCGTCTCGTGTCGCCCGACCAGGCGGACGCACCAGGCCAGGGCGTCGCTGCGGCTGCGGGCCACACCGGCCGCGACGAGGATGTCGAGCACCGCCCGCTCGCCCATGCGCAGCCTGGTCATCACCGGGACGCTCATGGTCGTGAAGAGGTCGTACGACTCGCCACAGCGCGCCCCCCAAGAGACCTTTCGACCAAAGGCGTGCTCGGCCTCCTGGGCGGTACGCATCCTGGCGTCGCGCGTGTCCTCCCGGAAACGACGGATCTGGGCCACCCTCGTCGTCGCCTTGGCGGCCTCGCTGGCGCCTCGCTCGGGCGGCGGCTCGGCCAGGACGCCGATGATCAGGATCTCGTCGTCGTCCACGTTGACCTCTGGTGCGCTGGCGAACCAGCCCCGCGGTACGTGCTGGACGACCCAGCGACGGATGTGCTCGGACTCTGCCTTCGCTGCCATGATCTTACAAGATTACACCGTAGCGAGTCGTCAGCCAACGGTCGGTCGAGGGCTGCTCCTGAGCGCGGGCGGCCGCATCCCGCCAGCAGGGATATTCGGCGGCCCTAATGGAGCGAGCGGATACCCTTTGGCCCGTGGGCGGTCAACGACGCCTGGCTTTGGAGCCCGGCTCGTCGGGGCGTCGCTGCTGGCAGGCTCCGTGACGTCGGTCGATCAGGAGCGCCGGTACGCGCGGGGCGCATGGCCGACCATGCGTCGCCATCGAACCGGACCACCGGGGGAATCACCGCCGGAGAAAGAGGCCCGGCCGGGCAGGCGGCGGCACTGGGCGAAGTGGGTCCGCCGGGCCCTGGCCGTCGCCGTCCTGATCGCCGCCGTCGTGGCCGCGAGCACCCAGACCAAGCGGCTGGAACAGGGTGCGGACCTGCTGGAGAACATTCGCTGGGGCTGGCTGGTGGTCGCCATCGCCTTCGAGCTGGCGTCGCTCGTCGTGTTCGCGAGGCTCCAGCGCTGGCTGTTGCACGCCGGCGGCGTGCGGCTGGGCTTCGGTGCGCTGTTCGAGATCACGTTGGCCGGCAACTCACTGGCGGTCACCCTGCCCGGCGGCGCCGCGTGGGCCGCGGTCTTCGCCTACGAGCAGCTCCGGCGCCGCGGCGCCGATCGGGTCCTGGCCGAGTGGGTGATCCTCGTTGCCGGCGCCCTGTCGAGCTTCGCCCTCTTCTGCATCCTCGCCAGCGGCATCTGGGTGGCCGGCAGCCAGGGCCCCGTCGCAAGCCTGCGGTGGTTGGCGGCGGCGCTCGCCGCCATACCCGTGGTGGCCGCGGCCGTCGGCCTCGTCGTGCGCTACTCGCCCAGGGCCCGAGCCCGGGGCTCGGCTCTGCTCGCATCGACCGAGCGGCTCGTCCCGCGAGGTAATCGTGCTGCCGATCTGCTCGGGCTGTTCTGGTCACGCGTCCGGCGGGTGCGCCCGGGGCTCACCGGATGGTTGGTCGCCTTCGTCCTGGCCATGGCCAACTGGCTCTGCAACTGCGCCACCCTCGTCGCGTGCACGCTGGCCCTCGGCGCCCACGTGCACTGGCGGGGCGTGCTCGTCGCCTACGCCCTGGCCCAGATCTCCGCCAGCCTGCCGATCACACCGGGCGGGATCGGGGTGGTCGAGGGCAGCCTGACCTTCGCCCTGATCGCCTACGGGCAGAGCGCCAGCGAGGCGGTGGCCATCGTCCTGCTCTATCGGATCGTCAGCTTCTGGGGTGTCGTGCCCCTCGGCTGGATCTCGTGGGGCTACCTGGCCCTCCAGCAGCGTCGGGGTCGACGCCATGGCAAGCACCATCCGTGGGCCATCCACCATCGCCAGCGCCAGCAGCGGCAAGACCGCCAGACCGACCAGCGCAGCGACGACAGCCAGGCGGTCCCGCCCGCGGGCCCCCCGCTTGCCCCCGGGGGGGCGAACGGATGATCACCCTTGTCCGCCACGGTGAGACGGACTGGAGCCGGTCCGGGCGCCATACCGGGCGAACGGACCTCCCCATGACCGACACGGGACGGCGTCAGGCCATGCAGGTGGGGACCAAGCTCGCCGACCGGCGGTTCGCCCTGGTGATCACGAGCCCGTTGTCCCGGGCGGTGGAGACATGTCGACTGGCGGGCATGGGCGAGGGCGAGCCGTGCGACGACCTGCTGGAGTGGGACTACGGCGCCTACGAGGGCCGGACGACCGACGACATCCGCGCTGAGCGCCCGGGCTGGCTGTTGTGGCGGGACGGCGTTCCCGAGGGCGAGCAGCCCGCTGACGTCAGCGCGCGAGCCGACCGGCTCATCGCCAGGCTGCGGGAGATCTCCGGCGACGTCATCTGCTTCTCCCACGGGCATATCCTGCGGATGCTGGCCGCCCGCTGGATGGGCCTCGGCCCGGACGGCGGCAGCCGGCTGGTCCTGGACCCTGCCGCGATCAGCGCCCTCGGGCACGAGCGCGAGGTGTCCGTCCTGCACTTGTGGAACGAGGCGCCCTAGACAGGCCCGAGCCGGTCAGGTGAGCGGGGCGAGGGGCGTAGCCCACCCTCGGGACCGGGAGACCATGTCGGCGAGTGTGAAGGAGTCGAGGTGGGATCGCATGTGCCTGCCGACCTCGGACCACACCCCCAGCAGCACGCACTGACCCTCGTGGTCGCAGGCGCCGTTCTGGTGGGGCGCGCCGAAGTCTCCGGCCACGATGGGGCCGTCGACGGCGCTGACGATCTGGCCGAGGGTGATCTCGTCGGCGGGGCGGGCCAGTACGTAGCCCCCGCCCACGCCTCGCTTGGAGCGCACCAGGCCGGCGCCCTTCAGGGCCAGAAGGATCTGCTCCAGGTACGGCTGAGGCAGGCCGGTCCGCTCGGCGAGATCGCGGACCGACGTCGGTCCGTCGTCGCCGGCGTGCAGGGCCAGGGACAGCAGTGCCCGGCTGGCGTAGTCACCCCTTGTCGACACCTTCACGTATTCCATGGTAGGGCCCCTAGGCGTAAGGTCGCAGTAGTGGAGGCCGAGCCGACTTCGAGGGCGATGGGGCCCGATGACCCGTCCCTCGCCAGCGGCCCGCTGCAGGCCGCAGCCGCGGCTCCGAGCCCCGTGCTTCCGACCTACGACGGGCCCTGCCTGGCCGGCCTGGCCGGCGCCCTCCTGGATCGTCGTCGTCACGAGCCTCCCCCGTGGATCCCCGACCCAGTGCGCACGGCGAGCCAGGTGGTCCTGCTCGTGCTCGACGGGTTCGGCTGGGAGCAGTTCCTGGCCCGGCCGCATCTGGCCCCCACGATGACCGCCTTGACCGGAGGGCCCGTCACGTCGGTCGTGCCGACCACGACGGCGACCGCGCTCACGTCGATCACGACGGGCCTGACCCCGGCGGAGCACGGCGTGGTCGGCTACCGGGTGCACGTGGGCGAGGGCGAGGTGATGAACGTCTTGCGCTGGAGGACCGAGGCCGGAGACGCCCGGACCAAGGTGCGACCGCCCCTCTTCCAGCCCGCACCGGCCTTTGCCGGGACGCGGGTGCCGGCGGTGACGCGGGCAGAGTTCGTCAGCACCGGCTTCACCGCCGCCCACCTCGCAGGCTCTCCGATTCGCGGCTGGCGCATGCCGTCCACCCTGCCGGTCGAGGTGGCTCGTCTGTTGGCGGACGGCGAGCCCCTCGTGTACGCCTACTACGACGGGATCGACAAGGTCGCCCACGAGTGGGGGCTGCACGAGCACTACGAGGCCGAGGTGGCGGCCGCCGACCATCTCGTCGCCGAGGTCCTGGCCGTCCTACCGTCCGGTGCCGCGCTGCTGGTCACCTCCGACCACGGACAGGTGGACGTCGGCGACAAGACGATCACCTTGTCGCCCGAGATCATGAGCGAGGTGACCCTGCTCTCGGGCGAGGGCCGGTTCCGCTGGCTGCACGCACGGGCCGGGGCAGTGGATCGCCTGGCCGGGAAGGCGATGGCGGAGTACGGCCATGTCGCGTGGGTGCGCACCCGGCAGCAGGTGCTCGCCGAAGGGTGGCTGGGAGGGATGCCGGTCCCCGAGGTCGAGCATCGCCTCGGCGACGTCGCCCTGGTCGCGCGTGGTCCTGTCGCGTTCGTGGACCCCGCCGACACGGGCGAGGTCAGCCTCGTCAGCCGGCACGGCTCGTTGACCTCGGCCGAGATGTTGGTGCCGCTGCTGGCGCGCCAGGCCTGATCCGAGCTAAGGATCGGTTCATGGCTCCTGACAGACCCGAAGGTCCGCCGAACATTGTCATCGTGCCCGGCGCCGACGGCGGCAACCCGGCTACCGAGGGTTCCCAGACGGGCCCCGCCGGGGCGGATGGCGCCATCGAGCCCACCGAGACGATCGCCCAGCCGGCCAAGGTCATGCGCATCGGCTCGATGATCCGCCAGCTGCTCGAGGAGGTCCGCCAGGCTCCTCTGGACGACAAGAGCCGGACACGTCTGCGGGAGATCTACGACACCTCGATCCGCGAGCTGTCCGACGGGCTCTCGCCCGACCTGGCCGCCGAGCTGGACCGGATCTCGCATCCGCTCGACGCCACCACGCCGAGCGAGGCCGAGCTTCGTGTCGCCCAGGCCCAGCTGGTGGGCTGGCTGGAAGGACTGTTCCAGGGCATCCAGGCGACGCTGTTCGCCCAGCAGATGAACGCGCGCTCGCAGCTCGAGGAGATGCGGCGGCGGCAGCTGCCCAGCGGCGACGAGACGCCCGGCTCCCGCCCCGGCACGTATCTCTAGTCAGAGGCGCCCAGGGGGCGGTGAGGAATCGATCCCCGGCCGGCCGGAGGGACGGAGCGAGAGGCTCGCCCGGAGCGGCGGCGCCCGAAGCGGTGCGGTAGGGTGAATGACAGTGATGTAACTCTTGTCCACAGGGGTGTGGACGACGGGGCACGAGTCGAGGAGGTGCAGGTGGCGGGCGGAGCTGCAAAGGACTCGTTCGCCCACCTTCACGTGCACACCGAGTTCTCCATGCTCGACGGGGCCGCTCGGGTGAAGGACCTGGTGGCGGCGGCGGCCGCCGACGGACAGCCGGCCCTGGCCATCACGGACCACGGCAACATGTACGGCGTCCTCGACTTCTACAAGGAGTGCCAGTCTCAGGGGGTCGTTCCCATCGTCGGCATCGAGGCCTACATGGCCGCCACCAGCCGCCACGAGCGACCGGTGCGGCGGGGCCGGGTGGACGACACCGGCGGGGACGTGGAGGGAGGGGAGAAGCTCTACTACCACCTCACGCTCCTCGCCGAGTCCACCCAGGGCTACCGCAACCTCATGCAGCTCTCGAGCGCCGCCTACCTCGAGGGCTACTACTACCAGCCCCGTCTCGACTGGGAGCTGCTCGAGCGCCACCACGACGGCGTCATCGCCACCACCGGGTGCCTCGGCGGGGTCGTCCTCCAGACGCTGCAGCGAGGCGACCTGGCCGGCGCCACGGCGCTGACCGGGCGACTCCAGGACATCTTCGGGCGGGAGCATCTGTTCGTCGAGCTCCAGGACCACGGCTTGGAGATGCAGCGCAAGACCAACTCCAGCCTCATCGACATCGCCCGCCACGTGGGTGCACCGCTGCTCGCCACCAACGACAGCCACTACACCCACCGCTCCGACGCCGTGGCCCACGACGCCCTTCTCTGTGTCCAGACCGGTGCGATGCGCGACGACCCCAAGCGGTTCCGGTTCGAGGGCGAAGAGCACTATCTGAAGTCGGCGGCGGAGATGCGGACGTTGTTTCGTGACTGGCCCGACGCCTGCGACAACACGCTCTGGGTCGCCGAGCGCGCCGCTGTCGACATCGAGTTCGGCAAGCCCAAGCTTCCCGAGTTCCCCGTTCCCGAGGAGTTCGCCGCCGGCGGCGGCGAGGCGGCTGCCGCCGCGTACCTGCGTCACCTGAGCCTGACCGGCGCCGAGGAACGGTACGGGCGGCCGGTCCCGACGGCGGTGATCGAGCGGCTCGACTTCGAGCTCGGCGTCATCGCGGACATGGGCTTCTCGGCCTACTTCCTCGTCGTGTGGGATCTCATCCGTCACGCCCGATCCTCGGGCATCCGCGTCGGGCCCGGCCGTGGCTCGGCTGCCGGCTGCTGCGTCGCCTACTGCCTGCGCATCGTCGATCTCGACCCCATCCACCACGACCTGCTCTTCGAGCGCTTCCTCAATCCCGGCCGCCGGGAGATGCCCGACATCGACATGGACTTCGACGAGCGGGCGCGGGGAGAGATGATCCGCTACGCCGCCGAGCGCTACGGGTGGGACCACGTCGCCCAGATCGTGACCTTCTCGACCATCAAGGCCCGGGCCGCGGTTCGGGACGCCGCCCGCGTGCTGGGCTATCCCTACGCCGTCGGGGACCGCATCGCCAAGGCGATGCCCCCGCTCGTGATGGGTCGGGACACACCGCTGGGCGCCTGCCTCGAACGTCGGGACGGACACGACGACGGGTACAAGATGGCGACCGGCCTCAGGGAGATGTACCAGAGCGATCCCGACGCCCGTCAGGTGATCGACGTGGCCAAGGGACTCGAGGGGCTGCGCCGTCAGGCAGGCATCCATGCCGCCGCTGTGGTCATCACCCGCGAGCCGCTCACCGAGCACCTCCCGATCCAGCGCAAGCCCGATCCCTCCACTGCCGCTGAGGACGCGCCCATCGTCACCCAGTACGAGATGCACGGTGTCGAGGAGCTGGGCCTGCTCAAGATGGACTTCCTCGGTCTGCGCAACCTGAGCGTGATCGAGCGGGCGCTCGATCTGGTCGAGCGCTCACAGGGCCACCGACCAGACATCGACGGGCTCCCTCCCGACGACGAGGCGACCTTCGCCATGCTCAAGGAGGGGCGGTCGGTCGGGGTCTTCCAGCTGGAGGGCGCGCCGATGCGGACGCTCATGCGGTCCCTCGCTCCCAGCCGCTTCGAGGACGTCGCCGCCCTCGTGGCCCTGTATCGGCCGGGCCCGATGGCGGCCAACATGCACAACGACTACGCCGACCGCAAGTGCGGCCGCAAGCCCATCACCTACCTGCACCCTGACCTCGAGGAGATCCTGGCGGACACCTACGGGCTGATGATCTACCAGGAGTCCATGATGCGCGTGGCGCAGCGCTTCGCGGGCTACAGCCTGGCCGAGGCCGATCGCCTCCGGAAGGCTTGCGGCAAGAAGATCCGCTCGCTCATCGCCGCCGAGCGGGAGCAGTTCGTGGCCGGCTGCGAGCGCACTGGTTACGGCGCAACACTTGGCACGGCGCTGTTCGATCTCATCGAGCCGTTCGCCGACTATGCCTTCAACAAGAGCCACTCCTATGGCTACGGCCTCGTCGCCTACCAGACGGCATGGCTCAAGGCCAACTACCCGGTCGAGTACATGGCTGCCCTGTTGACCAGCGTCAAGGACGACAAGGACCGTACGGCGATCTACCTCGGCGAGTGCCGGGCCCATCGCATCCAGGTGCTCGTCCCTGATGTCAACGTGTCGGCGTCAGACTTCACCGCGCAGCCAGCGTCCGAGGATGGCCCGGGCGCCATCCCCTTCGGTCTCTCGGCCATCCGCAACGTCGGCGAGGGGCTCGTCGCCCAGGTCGTGGCCGAGCGAGACCGGGGCGGCCCGTACCGGGACTTCTACGACTTCTGCGACCGCGTGGACCCGACAGTGCTCAACAAGCGGACGGTGGAGTCCCTCGTCAAGGCGGGCGCCTTCGATTCGCTCGGCCATTCGCGCAAGGGTTTGTGTCTGGTCTTCGAGCAGGTGGTCGACCGCACCCTGGCCCGGCGGCGAGAGGCCGAGCTGGGCATCATGAGCTTGTTCGCGGCGATGGGCGACACCGGGACGGGTGGGGAGAGCGGTAACGGGTCCGGATCCGACGGTGGGACCGACGGGGCGACGGGTTTCGACGACTCCAGGGTTCCCGTCCCCGAGGTCGAGTTCGACAAGGCCCAGCGGCTGTCGTTCGAGAAGGAGATGCTCGGCCTCTACGTCAGTGACCACCCGCTCATGGGCGTGGAGACGGCGCTGGCCAAGCACACCGATTGCACGATCGCCGCGCTGCGAGAGGTCGCCCCGGCGGTTGCGAACGGCCACCGGGATGCCGAGATCCGGGTCGTCGGGGGTGTGGTCACCAACCTGGTGCGCAAGTACACCAAGAGCGGTGACCAGATGGCCACCTTCGTGCTCGAGGACCTGGAGGCCACGATCGAGACCTTCGTCTTCCCGAGCGCAATGCGGCAGTTCGGCGCCCTGCTCGAGGAAGACGTCGCGGTCTGTGTCCGGGGTCGGATCGACACGCGTGACGACCAGCCCAAGCTGGTGTGCATGGGTCTCACCCGGCCTCAGCTGGTGGCCGACGACGGGCCGCCGCTGCGCATCTGTCTCCCGTTGCCGAGCCTCACCGACTCACTTCTGGAGGGCCTCAAGCAGCTGCTCATCGAACACCCCGGCCCTTCGCCGGTGTTCCTGCACGTGGGGGAGAAGGTGATCCGCCTTCCGGACGAGCTCAACGTGGACGCTCGCTCCGGAGTGGTCGCCGAGGTGCGGGTCCTGCTCGGCCCCAACGCCGTCGTCAGCTGAGCACGAGGCCACGCGCCGGGACGGGCAGGCGGCCGTGGACAGGCCACCGGCGGGCCCCGCATGGGACAGATCCGGGCGCCATCCCGTAATCTAGGCAGGAAGTAGGCAAGCACCAGGTCGAACGGGAGTTCTCAACAGGTCATGTCCATCGAGGTCGACACCAAGGACTGCACCGCGCTGAGCGACGCCGAGTTGGCCGACATGGCCGACATCTGTGCCGACGGCTCGGCGGGCTTCGACGTCGGGTTCCTCTCCAAGGAGCGCGACGAATGGGTGCTCGTCACCCAGGCCCGCGATGGAGGCAGGCTGGTCGGGTTCTCGTTCTGCACCCTCGAGCGCATCGGCGGGACCCCGTCCCTCCTCGTCGGCCTGGCTTCGGTGAAGGCGACGTCCAAACGCGAGCAGGTCGTCCGCTTCCTGATGGGTGACCAGTACCGGCGGGCCCTGCTGGCCTTCCCTGACGAGGACGTGCTGGTCGGGACGCGCATGGCCGATCCCGGCGCGTTCGACGCCTTCAAGGGCCTCTCGGACGTCGTTCCCCGGCCCGAGCATCGGCCCACCGGGGAGGAGCGGGCGTGGGGTCGCCGCCTGGCCAAGCGCTTCGGCGCCGACGGGCGTCTCGACGATCGCACCTTCGTGCTCGGTGGTACGGGATCACCGGGCGGGGTGTTCGAGTACCGCAGCCTCAAGTCGGGCCCCGCCGATGTCGCTGCCTTCTTCGCTCCGTTGACAGAGAAGCGCTACGACTGCCTCGTGGCCTTCGGATGGGCCATGGCCGAGGACCTGGCCGAGGGACGGCTGGGCCGATGAGCCCACCCGACTCCCCGCCGGGCCCCCCGAGCCGTTGATCCAGCTGGCCCGCAGCCTCGCCACGGACCGCTTCCGCAGAGCCCTGGCCGACCTGGCCGCCTAGGCGCACCGCGCCGGCGGCCCTTCCCTCCGGCCGGCCTCCCGGGCCGGCCTGGAGGTCCCGCTCTCGATCACTGCCGGGGCAGCACCGCCACCAGTGTCTTGTAGCAGTGACCGTTGCGCGGCGGGGCCAGAGCCACCAGCAGGTAGTGGGGGCGATGGCCGAGGGCCTGGGCGAGGGCCCTGCCGCCGAGACGGACCCGTTCATCGCCGGCGAAGGCGGCCGATAGGCGGGCATCGTCGACGGGCATGTGATAGTGGCTGCCGTCCCATTGGAACCGGGCCCACAGCGTGCCGTCGGGCAGGCGCTTGGTGACCAACAGGCCATCGTCCGGCGCGATCATCGCCAGCGACGGCCGGGTGCCGTTCAGCGTCCAGTATGGGGTGGCCGCGGCGGGGAAACCGAGCAGCGGCTCGCCCTTCGGCGCGACCAGGGCGCGCAGGTACCGCTTCACCCGCCCCCGGCGGACCCGGCGAGCGGGTCGCGCCGGTCCGGCCATGGTCACCGCCTCGGGCTGCGACAGGTCGCTGGCGTGCTCGTTGTCCGCCAGCTCCACCTTGACCACGTCCAGGATGTGGCTCGGGCCGGTGTCGGTGTCGGTGCTGCCGTGCGCCCGCACGAACGCTCCCGAGTCGATGTCGACCGCCAGGTACTCGTCCGGGCGCTCGGCCAGGACCAGCAGCCGGAGCTCGGCCCCAGAGAGGTCGAGCCGGGGCGAGGACAGACCGGTGCGACTCACGGACCCCATCATGCCCTCCGTTGCGCATGCGTTGTCGGATAGACGCGTCACCGGGCGGTGAGCTGGCCCTCCAGTTCCTCGACCGTCGACGTGGGTGCCAGGCAGGCATAGTTCCGACAGACATAGGCGAGGCCGTCCCGGCGACCGTCCCAAAGCGGTGATCGGTACGGCTCCCCCCACGTCAGCACGGAACGGGGCAGGTAGCTGCGGTGCACGGCGCCGACCAGGTCCGGGCGGTCACCGACGACCGCGATCTCGGTGACCCCGTCGGCGACGAGATCGACAGCGCCCAGGGCGTGGGTGAAGGCGGTCGGCTGGGTGGCCATCGCCTCGCCGAGCGACGCGAGGATCGCCTCCGCGGCGTCGGCGTAGCGTCGCTCGCCGGTCAGGGCGGCCAGCCGGGCGAGGGCGACGGCACCGACCGAGTTGGCCGACGGTGTGGCCCCGTCGAACAGCTCCTTCGAGCGGACGATGAGCCGCTCGGCGTCCTCGCCCGTGGTGAAGAGCCCGCCCTGCGCAGGGTCCCAGAACAGAGCGAGCATGGCGTCGGCGGTGGCCCTGGCGGTCTCGATCCACCGAGCCTGGCCGGTGAGCTCGGACAATCGGGTGAAGGCATCGACGAGCCAGGCGTAGTCGGCCGCGACCGCAAGGTGGCCCGCTCGACCCCGCCGGCCACCATCCCTGGCGTCGGGGCCCACGCCACCGTCGCTCGCGGCGTCTCCCTGCCAGGAGCGCAGCCAGCGCCCGTCGTCTCGCCGCAGGGATCGGAGTAGGAACTCGGCCACCGAGACGGCCTCCTCCCGCCAGTCCGGTCGACCGGTCGCCCCCGCCGCCTCGGCCAGCGTCGAGCAGAACATGGCGTTCCACTCGGTGAGCACCTTGTCGTCCAGTGCCGGCCGCACGCGCCGGGCCCGATGCTCGAACAGCAGGCGCCGAGCGCGCTCGATCGCCGGGGGCCGCAGCAGGTCGCCTCGCTGGGGGCGGTGCAGGATGTTCGATCCTTCGAAGTTGCCCGCCGCGGTGACGCCGTACCAGTCGATGGCCGCCGGCGCCAGCTCGGGGCCGAGCGTGTCGGTCACCTCCTGCTGGCTCCAGACATAGAAGCGACCCTCGACGCCCTCGGAGTCGGCGTCCTCGGCAGAGTAGAGCCCACCTTCGGGGGCGCGCAGGTCGCGCAGCACGTACTCGACGGTCTCGTCGAGCACCTGTCGCCAGTGGGGCGACCCGCTCACCTGCCAGCCGTGGAGGTAGATGCGGGCCAACCCGGCCTGGTCGTAGAGCATCTTCTCGAAATGCGGGACCATCCATCGGCCGTCGACCGAGTACCGGGCGAACCCGCCTCCGAGGTGGTCGTAGATGCCACCGGACGCCATGGCGTCGAGCGTGGTCGTCACCATGGCGAGCGCAGTGTCTCCGCCCGAGCGATCGTAGGCTCGGAGCGCCAGCTCCAGCATCGACGGCTGAGGGAACTTGGGGGCCGATCCGAACCCTCCCCAGCTCGGGTCGTAGGCGCTCTGCAGGGCGGTGAAGGCCCCGTGCAGGAGCTCCGCGGGGGCAGGTACCGGTCGCCGGGCGCCGTCACCGGCGGTCGGGATCTGCAACCGGGCCTCCACCGCGCCCACCAGCTGCTCGGCCTGGCCGACCACCTCGTCGCGCCGGTCGCGCCAGGCCGCGTCGATGGCCTGCAGCAGCGTGGTGAACCCGGGCAGTCCGCCCCGGTCGTCCTTGGGAAAGTAGGTCCCCCCGTAGAAGGGTCGTCTGTCGGCGGTGAGGAAGACCGTCATCGGCCATCCGCCCCGACCGGTGATGGCCTGCACCGCCTCCATGTAGACCGCGTCGACGTCCGGGCGCTCCTCGCGGTCGACCTTGATGCTGACGAAGCGGTCGTTGAGCAGGGCCGCCGTGCCCTCGTCCTCGAACGACTCGTGCGCCATCACGTGACACCAGTGGCACGAGGAGTACCCGATGGAGAGCATGACCGGTCGGTCCTCGGCCCGAGCCCGGGCGAACGCCTCCTCGCCCCAGGGGTACCAGTCCACCGGGTTGTCCTGATGCTGGCGCAGATAGGGACTGGTCTCTGCGGACAGACGGTTCATGCCGACGAGCCTATGTCGACCTCCCGCCCGGCCTCCCGGGCCGGCTCTGCCGGTCTCCCGGCCAACAGGGCGTCGTGCTGGCCGGGGCGGCCTACGGTCGGCGACCCGTGAGCCCGGCGATGACGGCGTCGATCACCGTCTCTACCAGTGCTCGCTCCAGCTCGGGTTCGAACTCGGGTCCGGCGAGGATCACGGTCGCCACGCCATGGGTCGCGGTCCAGATGGCCAGCGCTGCGACCTGGGGGTCGACGCTGCCGAGCAGACCGGCTCGGGCGAGCTCGAAGACCGGCGCCGCACCGACCTGGAAGGCCTCGGACGCCATGGTGGCCATCGCCTCGGCGTCCTGGGGCTCGGCCGTGAGCTCGGGCCGCACCATGAAGATGGCCTTGAACAGCGCGGGGTTCTCCTTGGCGTAGGCCACGTAGGCCAGGCTCCGAGCCCGGATGAGCGCCAGGGGGTCGGTCTCGGGGATGGCCCGGATGCACTCGATCACGCGCCCGCCTTCCTGGTCGGCGACCCCCTGGAGGAGGTCGTGCTTGTCCTTCACGTGGGCGTAGAGGGCCGGAGCGGTGACGCCCAGCGCGCCCGCCACCCGGCGCAGGGACACCGCATCGATCCCTTCCGCGGCCAGGAGGGTGCGGGCCGCCTCGATGATCGCCTGGCGGGAGAGACGAGCACCCATACTCCAGCGTCGCGCCATCAGCGCCCCTTCGCCGTTGCGACGTCCTCGTGACGCCACCAGGGCCACGTCGGGCCCCGCCGGGGACTCGGTGCAATGTGGTGTCTGGTCCGGGCCAGCCGTGGCAGGCTGGCCCGCGTGCGTGGGCTCTTTGCCGATCTCCAGTTCCGTGGTCTTGTGCAGCAGATGAGCGACGCCCGGCTGGCCACCGTTCTCGACCGGGAGCCTCTGACCGCCTACGCCGGCTTCGATCCGAGCGCCGACAGCCTCCACGTCGGCCACCTCCTCGGGATCTTCAACCTGCGCCGCTTCCAAGAGGCCGGCCACCGGCCGATCGCATTGGCGGGCGGGGGTACGGGGATGATCGGCGATCCCAGCGGTAAGAGCGAGGAGCGTCAACTGCTTGGAGCCGAGGCGCTGGAGGCCAACCTCGCCGGCATTCGCGGTCAGCTCGGTCGGTTCCTCGACTTCAACCCGACCGCCGGCGCCACGCAGGCGGTCCTGGTCGACAACGCGGAATGGCTCGGCCCGCTGGGGCTCCTGGGGTTCCTCCGCGACGTCGGCAAGCACTTCGGCGTGGGCCAGATGATCGCCAAGGAGACCGTGCGGGCCCGGTTGGCCACCCCCGAGCAGGGCATGTCGTTCACCGAGTTCAGCTACATGCTCCTCCAGGCCTACGACTTTCTTCAGCTGTTCGACACCTGCGGGTGTCGACTGCAGCTGGGGGGCAGCGACCAATGGGGCAACATCACCATGGGCATCGAGCTGATCCGGCGCGTACGAGGCGCCGAGGCCTGGGGGCTGACGTGGCCGCTGGTCGTGCGGCCCGACGGGACGAAGTTCGGCAAGACCGAGTCCGGCAACGTCTGGCTGGACGAGCGGCGCACGAGCCCGTACCAGCTCTTCCAGTTCTTCCTGCGGACCGAGGACAGCGTGGTCGGGACCTACCTCCGCTACTACACCTGGCTCGATCACGGCCGCATCGTGGAGCTGGAGGCCGCCGTTGCCACTCACCCCGAGGCCCGGGAGGCCCAACGGACCCTGGCACGCGAGGTGACGGCACTGGTCCACGGCGAGGTGGCGGCGGCCAACGCAGAGCGCGCCGCGGCGGCGTTGTTCTCCGAGGAGATCGCCAAGCTGGACGAAGAGGTCCTCGTGGACGTGCTCGCCGACGCGCCGTCCAGCGCCTGGTCGAGGGACCGCATCGCCGACGGCGGGCTCTCGCTCGTCGAAGCCATGGTCGAGACCGCCCTTGTGCCGTCCCGCTCGGCCGCCCGCACGACCATCGAGCAGGGTGGCGCCTACGTGAACAATCACCGGGAGGTCGACCGCGCCCGCCAGCTGGGCCCGGAGGACCTGTTGCACGACCGCTACCTGCTCCTGCGTCGGGGGAGACGGGACCAGCACCTCGTCCGTTTCGGGTAGCGGTCGGGCCGGCCGGCCTCCCGGGCCGGCGATGTCAATAGGCCGGCCTCCCGGGCCGGCGATGTCAATAGGCCGGCCTCCCGGGCCGGCGATGTCAATAGGCCGGCCTCAGGCGTCGCTGACCGACCCGTCCTCGAGGGCGGCGCGGATGGCCGCCGCCACCTCGACCTCGGCCGCTTCGTCCGCGTAGCGCTGACGGGGCCACAGGAAGCCCCGGAGACCGTCCTTGAAGCGCCGGGGCACCACGTGGACGTGGAGGTGGGGCACGCTCTGGCTCACCCGGTTGTTCATCAGCACGAGGGTGCCGTCGGCCTGCATCGCCCGGACCACGGCAGCGGCGACTCGGCGCGTCGCGGCGAAGAGGGGTTCGACGAGCGGGAGCGGCAGGTCGACGAGGGTCTCGAAATGGGCCTGCGGCACGACCAGCACGTGGCCCGGGAACACGGGGCGCTGGTCGAGGAACGCCGACATCTGGTGTTCCTCGAGAACCAGGTCGGTGGGCAGCTCGTGGGCCACGATCTCGCAGAACTTGCAGCCGGGGAGCCGGTCTCCAGGTGACGGGGTCATCGGCGGGCAAGACTATGTGCGACGATTCGCCGTGGCCGACGACTCCCCCGTATCCCTGTCTGGCAGCCCGCCTGAGACCGAGCTCCCTCCGGCGCCCGCCCCCGCTCGCCGGCAGCTGCAGGCCGCGCTCGAGGTTGGTCCCGACGAGCGGCGAGCGGCCGTGGCCAAGGTCGCCGCCGCCTTTCCCCACTACCTCGCGGCCTGGGCGTCACTTGGCGACCTGGCCCGGGACGAGGTCGAGGCCTACGCCTACTTTCGCGTCGGGTACCACCGCGGGCTGGACGCGTTGCGGGCGGCCGGTTGGCGGGGGTCGGGGTACGTGCGCGCGGCCCACGAGCCGAACCGAGGATTCCTGCGGTGCCTCGACGGGCTCGCCCGTGTCGCCGGCGCCATCGGCGAGAACGACGAGGCGGAGCGCTGCCGCCAGTTCCTCCGCCAGCTCGACCCCGGTTGGCGCCAGACCACCCCTGACGGCTGATCCCGACTCCTCGCCGGGTAGCTTGGCCGTTGTGGCCGCACCGCTCGAGGCGGAAGTCACCGACCTGGCTCGGCGCATCGCCGAGCTCGGCTCGGGTGAGCGGGCCAGGGTCTATCGGCTGTCGTGGTGGAGCGAGCGGATGCTCGCCTGGGCCATGGCCAACCCGTCGTTCAAGACCCAGCTGTTCCGCCTGGTCGACGTGTTCCCTGCGACGACGGGTGACGCCGACGCGCTCCGTCACCTCCACGAGTACTTCGCCGGTGCCGACGCCCCTCGGCTGCTCGATCTCGGCGTCGGCGTGGCCGAGCACCTCCCGCGCGGCGAGCGGCTGTCGGCGGCGGTGGCCCGCCGCAACATCGCCCGGATGGCCCAGCAGTTCATCGTGGGGACCACCCCGGCCGAGGTTGCCGATCGGCTGGAGCGGCTGTGGCGGACGGGGACGGCCTTCACCGTCGATCTGCTGGGCGAGAAGACGCTCACCGGAGCCGAGGCCGACAGGTACGCGACGCGCGTGGACGAGATCCTGCGGGTGCTGTTGGACACGAGCGCCAGCTGGGCACCCGACGATCACCTGGAACGGGACGACCTCGGACCGCTGCCGCGCGTCAGCGTCAGCATCAAGCCTTCCGCCCTGGCGCCGAGGTTCGCGCCGCTCACCGGCGCCGAGGCGCTCGCCCAAGCCGCCGACCGTCTGCGGCCTCTGCTCAAGCTGGCCGTCGACCGCGGCGCCTTCGTGTGGCTGGACACCGAGGACTACGACGGAAAGGAGCTGACCTTCGACCTGTTCCGCAGCCTGCTCGAGGAGCCGGACCTGGCCCGCCTCGACGCGGGCGTGGTCGTCCAGGCCTATCTGAAGGACGCCGCCGCCGACCTCGCCGACCTCGTCGCCTGGTCGAGCCGGCGCACGGCCACGGTTCCCGGCGCCCGGCCCCTCGGGGTACGCCTGGTGAAGGGGGCGTACTGGGACGCCGAGACCGTGCGGGCCCGAGCGGAGGGCTGGCCGGTCCCGGTGTTCGAGGACAAGGCCCAGACCGACGCCAACTACGAGCGCTGCACCCGGGTGCTGCACGATCACCACGGGCAGGTGCGGGCCGCCTTCGGCTCGCACAACCTGCGGTCGCTCGCCTACGCCATCGCCTACGCCCGCCGGCTCGGCATCGCCGACACCGGCTACGAGCTTCAGATGCTGTACGGGATGGCGGAGCCGATGCACGCCGCCATCCGCCGTCTGGGGCTGCGCCTGCGCGTGTACGCGCCCATGGGCGAGCTGGTACCGGGCATGTCCTACCTCGTCCGGCGCCTCCTCGAGAACACGTCGAACGAAAGCTTCGTGCGTCACCAGTTCGCCCAGCGCCGAAGTCTCGACGACCTTTTGGTCGCGCCCCAGGCGGGCGAGCTTCCCGGCGCCACGCTTCCGGCCAGTCGTCCCGCCACGGACCCGAGCGGGCCCGGTCCGTACCATCGCGAGCCCGTGGCCGAGTGGCGGCGCGCCGGTGTTCGTTCGGAGTTCGCCGCGGTGGTGGAACGCACGGGGAGATCATTCGAGCCCGGTGGAGGCGGCCTCGACGCAGCCGCGGTGATCGACGGCGAGAAGATCCACACTGGATCGACCATCGTGTCGGTCGATCCGGCGGCACCGGACACGGTGGTGGCGACCTCGGCATCCTGCGGGCCGGGTGAGGCTGACCGGGCCGTCGAAGTCGCCAGCCGGGCCTGGGAGATGTGGAGGTGGACGCCGACGCGTGAGCGGGCCGCGGTCCTCTTCCGTTTGGCGGAATGGATGCGCGCCCGCCGGACCGACCTGACCACCCTCGAGATCTTCGAGGCGGGAAAGCCCTGGGCCGAAGCCGACGCGGATGTGTGCGAGGCCATCGACTTCTGCGAGTACTACGGCAGGGAGATGGTGCGCCTGGATCTCGGCGGTGCCGTCGAGTCGCCACCGGGGGAGACCAATCGTCTGACCTATCAACCCAAGGGCGTGGGGGTGGTGATCTCACCGTGGAACTTCCCCCTGGCCATTCCGACCGGCATGGTGACCGCGGCCCTGGTGACCGGCAACTGCGTGATCCTGAAGCCGGCCGAGCAGACCCCGGCGGTCGCCTCCATGTTGATCGAGGGCCTGGCTGCTGCCGGTCTGCCCTCGGGGGTGGTGGGCTTCCTGCCCGGGGTCGGCGAGGTGGTCGGGACGCACCTCGTGACCCATCCCGGCGTGAGCTTCGTCGTCTTCACCGGCTCGAAGGCGGTAGGCCTGGAGATCAACGCCGTTGCCGCCCAGCACCGTCCCGGCCAGCGCCAGGTCAAGCGGGTCGTCGCCGAGATGGGCGGCAAGAACGCCATCGTCGTCGACGCCGACGCGGACCTTGACCAGGCCGTTCCCGCCGTCGTGCACTCGGCGTTCTCCTACGCCGGGCAGAAATGCTCGGCTGTGTCGCGGCTGATCGTGCTGGACCCCGTCTTCGACGAGGTGGTCACGAGGCTGAGCGGTGCCGCCCGCGAGGTGTCTATCGGCCATCCGCGACACATGGCCACCGAGGTCGGGCCGCTCATCGACGCCGACGCCCATGCGCGCGTGCGCGCCTGCACCGAAGCGGCGCACGCCCAGGGCACGGTCGTGCTGTCCCGGGCGGACCTCCCCCGGTCGGGCTACTTCGCCGGTCCTCTGGTCGTCGCCGATGTCGCGCCTGACGCACCACTGGCCAGAGAGGAGATCTTCGGCCCGGTGCTCGCCGTGCTGCGGGCCGCCTCCTTCGCCGACGCCGTGGCGCTGGCCAACGACACTGACTACGCGCTGACCGCCGGCGTCTTCTCGCGGTCACCGGCACACATCGCTGTCGCCTCGAACGAGCTTCGGGCGGGCAATGTCTACGTCAACCGGGGGACCACGGGAGCGGTGGTGGGCCGCCAGCCATTCGGCGGCCACGGGTTGTCCGGGGTGGGCTCGAAGGCGGGCGGTCCTGACTACCTGCTCCAGTTCGTCGACCCGAGGGTGGCCACGGAGAACACGCTGCGCCGAGGTTTCGCGCCGGATGAACCCGCCGGGGTATGAAGCATCCGAGGGTGACCGTGTCGGCCGTCCTGGTGGTCGCTGCGATGGCGTTGTCCGCCTGCTCGGCGGGGCCCGACGCCTCGGGCACACTGTCGCAGCGCGTCAACGGATGGTCGCAGGGGGTGGGGCTCACGGCGTCGAGCGCCAAGATCGGTTCCGAGCTCGACCAGGTCACGAAGACCGCCCAGGCCGGTGATCTGGGCGGCCTGCAAGCGGTCAGCGTTCAGCTCCAGGACGACGCCACCATCGCTCATGCTCAGCTCCCGAGCCCCGACCAGACACTGACCGACCAGCTGAACACGGCGTACCAGACCGCGTACCAGCTCGCCAACCACTACCTGGACAAGGGCGCCGGGTCGAACCGGGCCGCGGGTCTGGCCGCCGTCATCCGCCAGGCGGATGCTGCGCAGCAGGCCTTGCAGGCGGCGCAGGCCCGTTCGGCGACGCTCGCCCACTCCTGAGGGCTCGATGGGGGCTGTCGGTGCGGACTAGGTGTGCCCGCTGACCGTCCGACGCACCTGGGACGGATACCACTCGTTGAACTTCATGCCGACCACGATCAGCGCGATCGGGATGTACCAGTTGAGCCAGTCGCTCGCCCCGGCACCCGCGATGCCGGTCTTCGAGATGGCTCCGAGAATGGCCATCACCACGAAGATGAGCGCCCACACGCCGGACATCGTGACCATCATGCGGCGGAACAGGGGAGTGTGCCACTGCTCCTCTGGCACCTTCTCCCGCGCGTACTGCTCGGTAAAGGGATGGCCGACGGCGATCGAGGCCAGGACGATGACAGCGAGGGCGGCGCTCGAGATCGCCTGCGAGTAGTTCTCGAGGACGAGCAGGGTCTGCCGGTCGGCAAAGGCCCCGGCGATCACCAGGGCGAGGAAGAAGAGGGCCGTGCCGACGTCCAATATCTTCGGGGGCTTGATCCGTATGGGGGCCGCGGGCGAGGCGCTCCCGGCGCCGGCGCTCCGGGCGACGGCACGATCCACGAGCGGCTTGGCGTCGATCCCCACGAGAAGCAGCACGACGGACGCGATCAGGGCACAACCGACGCCGAGCTCCCAGTTCCTCGGTCCGGCGACGACCCAGAAGATGACCCAGGGGACGAAGCTGAGGAGCGTGTTGTTGCTCAGCCCCCCGGATCCCGCCTGCCGCGTTCCGTCGCGGTTCGGTTGGACGACATCCACGAAGGCTCCCCTCCCTCTGCGTAGCCGACGGCGCTCCTCCGCTCGCGATGGTAGCGAAGGCCGCCCCTTCTGCGCCCCGCGAGCCGGGCGGCACCGCGCCGAGCTGGGGACGTTGTCCTGTTCCACCTTCTGTCGAAACCGGGCGCGGCGCAGCGGGCCGACGCGGCTGATTTCGACCAGAGGTGGAACGCGCGGACTGTACCGAGATGCCCCCGCCCGCGCCGGATCACAGGACCCGGAGGACCCCGGGGTCGGCCCGCTCCCGCCGGCTGAAGGCCCGCAGGACGGCGACGTCGCCAGATCGGGCGCGGGCCAGCTCCAGGAACACGGCGAACGCGGCCGATGCCACCTCCGGGGGCGGGTCGATGTCCATGCCGACACTGGCGGCCAGGTCGTCGGCGTGGACCGACAGCTCGACGACGCGAGTGAGCAGGTACTCGGAAAGGAGCGTGGCGCCACCCTCGATGCGAAGGACGGGCACGAGCCTGGTCGGGGCCTGGCCAGGGAGACTGGCTCGGAGACGGCCGACAAGGGCCTCGAAGCTCTCGACGAGCCCGCCGGCTCCCTTCAGGGCGCGATCCGCCGCCTCCGCCCGAATGGCGACGTGAAACGCGTCGTCGAGCTGACCCCGGTCGTCGATGCGGTTGGCACCGTAGAAATCAGTGATGCCGACGACCAGCAGCGGGGCCACGGGCTCCGGCTGGGCGAGCGCAGTCTCCAGTCGACGGATCGCCGCGTACAGATGCGCGGCGAGCGCGCCCACGGTGAGCCCCTCCAGGGCGCTGTCGACGTCCCAGCGCTCGGCCACCTGTGCCGATCCCACCACGGTGAGGGCGAGATCGCAGGCGCTGAAGAAGACGGGTACCGGGTTCGAGGTTAGGTCGGCGCTCACGACGGCCAGCTTGGCCGGTCTGAGCGCTCGATGAGAACCCCGTCAGAGGCATCTCACCCGTATCGTGCGCGCGCCTCCCGCTCGAGCGGGCAGTGGCCGGCGGGCCGGCCGCAAGCCGACAGATCGCACAGGCGGCACATCCAGCGGGTGGCGCCCGGTTCACGCATCATGCCGACGAGCACGCGCCCGACGAGCGAGGTAAACGTCTGTCGCTCGTCGTCGCTCAGCGGCTCGAGAACCGTGTCGAGCACCTCCAGACGGGCTGCTTCGAGCCGGCGCGCCGCCCGCCGTCCCGCGCCCGTCAGCGGCACCGTCGTGGTTCGGCCGTCCTCGCCCGACCCGCGCCGCACCAGCCCCTCGTGCTCGAGCCGGTCGACCAGACGGACGGTCCCGGACTGGCTGAGCCCGAGGACTTGCGCCAGCAGGTCGATCGACGGCTGGCCGAGGAACTGGTCGAGGGCCGACAGAGCCGCGGTTGCGCTCTCGGAGCGCCCCGATCGAGCGGCGACCGTCTCCGCCACCCGGTCGGACACGGCGAGGGCCAGCGCCCCGAGCAGGTTGGCGTCCTGGCCCGCCGGAGCCGCGCTCACTTCACAGGTCGTAGTCGAGGCTGAAGGTGCCAGTGGAGCCCATGGGCGCCACTGCGAGGCCGCTGCCGCGCAGACCCGTCAGCTCGCCGGTCGAGTTGCCCGGCACGACCTCGAGGCGCGTCCGCGCCTCGGTGCCGTCGAATTCGCCCAGGCCCTGCAGCACGAAGGTCCCTTCCTTGTCGCCGATCCGGCCCCGGAGCCGCTGGTAGCCGACGAAGTCAGCGGTGCCGTCGTCGCGGTAGGTCATCACCATGTCCCACTTGGTCTCCGCTGCGATGCCTCCGGTGAATCGCTGGCCGATTCCCGCCACCGTCACCTTGGCCGCGCCCTCCAGCCCGTCGACCTGCTCTTCGGACCACGAGGTGACCTCGAAGACGCCTTCCAGATGGGTGGACACGATCGCCCTCCTCTTCCGATTAAGTGTGTGACGCATGCATTCTTTTCCCGTCGGTGATCGCTGTCAAACCGCGACCGACGGCTGCCGCCCGGACATCGCATTGCTCACGACCGCAGGCCCGGTGGCGATCCGACGCTATGTTCGAGCGCATGGCCGGAACGACGAGCGGGCTGATCGGCCCCTTTCCACCCGGTGCGGACCCCGAGGAGTACGACAAGCTGCGCCGTCGCGTGCTGTGGACCATGCCAAGCGGTCTCTACATCATCGGGAGCCGAGCCGCCGGGCGACGCAATCTCATGACCGCCAACTGGGTAACCCAGGTCGCCTTCGATCCCAAGCTGGTGGCCGTCAGCGTCGAGAACGAGGCCCTCACCGCCACCTTGATCCATGACGGCGGGGTCTTCAGCGTCTCCGTCGTCGACCGCGACGATCGCGCCATCGTGCGCAAGTTCGTCAAGCCCGTCGAGCACGACGAGGAGTCCGGGACGCTGAACGGGTTCTCCTTCCACGAGGCCACGACCGGTGCGCCTGTCCTCGACCAGGCCCTGGCCCACCTGGACTGCGAGGTTCGAGAGCGCGTGGCGGTGGGAGATCACACGCTCTTCGTGGGAGAGGTCGTGGAGGCCCGGTTCCAGGGAGACGAGAGCTCCCAGCCGCTGCGGATGGAGGACACCCGCATGAACTACGGCGGTTGACCGCAGTCGGACCTCGGAGGTTCGGCCGGGGAAGTCCCGGCATACGGTAGCGTCGGGCGCGATGACCCGACATCGGCTCGACAACGACGTTTGGGGCGTCGCGTCGATGTTGGACGAGGCCACCGGTGATGGCGCCGGGTTCGTGAAGGGCTGAGCGGTCTGGACGAGGCGAGCTGGGTCGACAGTCAGCCCGCCATGGACGATGTCGTGGCGCAGGTCGAGGCGGCGTCGGTGTACGGATTCGACACCGAGTTCCATCGCGAGCGCTCGTACTTCCCGCATCTGGCCCTGGTCCAGCTGGTCTGGCCCGGGGGAGTGGCACTGGTCGATCCCTACCGCGTCGACCTCGCCGGCCTCGGGCGGGTGCTGGACGGACCCGGGCTCGCGGTGGCCCATGCCGCCGATCAGGATCTCGAGGTGCTCGAGCTGGCGTGTGGGACCAAGCCCAGTCGTCTGTTCGACACGCAGCTGGCGGCCGGCTTCCTCGGTCTCTCGGCTCCGTCGCTGACGACCCTGGTCGAGCACCTGCTCGGCGAGCGGTTGGCGAAGGGGGACCGGCTCACCGACTGGACTCGACGCCCCCTCAGCGTCGAGCAACGCCAGTACGCGGCGGCCGACGCTGCGCACCTGTTGGAACTGCACCGGGCACTGGTCGTCGAGCTCGACCGCCTCGACCGATTGAGCTGGGCCGAGGGCGAGTGCCAGATCCAGCTGTCGCGCCCGAGCCGGCGCGTCGAGCCCGACGAAGCATGGTGGCGACTGAAGGAGGCGCGCCAGCTCAGGGGCAACTCGCGAGCCGTGGCCCAGACGGTGGGCGCCTGGCGGGAGCGACGCGCGGCGGCGACCGATCGACCGGCGCGGTTCGTCCTCCCCGACCTGGCCGTGGTGGCCATCGCCCAGCGCCCGCCCACCACCGCGGCCGAGCTCGCAGGTGTCCGGGGGCTCGACGGGCGCCGGGCCAGGACGGCGGCAGAGGCCGGGCTCCTCGAGGCGGTGCGGGCCGGCCTCGAGCTCAGTGACGGCGCCCTCCGGCCACCACCGACCGACCAGATCGAGCGCCGTCTGCGTCCAGTTGCGACGCTAGCGGGAGCCTGGCTGGCCCAGCGGGCGAGCGAGCTGCGGGTCGACGGTCCCCTTCTTGCCACCCGGGCCGACCTGCACGCGTTGCTGCGGGGCGGTGGCGAGTCCCGCTTGGCGAGCGGGTGGCGCCGGACGCTCGTGGGCGAGCCCCTTCGCCAGCTGCTGGCGGGGGAAGGGGCGCTTGCGGTCGGGGACCGTGGCGAGCTGGTCCTGGAGGCCCGCTCGCACCGGCCGATCGCGGGCTGAGCAGCGGCCGCCGTCAGGGCGGTGCGTCGGTCAGGATTACGGCGCCCGGTCCGGGGACGACGCCGGGGTACGGCTCCCGCTCGGCGCACCCGTCGGAGGACACCTCGACCCGCCAGGCCGCTCCGTCTACGGGGACGGACGCCTCGCCGTCTCCGAAGTTGACGATGACCAGCCTCTGATCCTCTCCTGCCGCCCTCCGGTAGGCGAGCACGTGCGCCGGGCTCGGCAGCGGTGACCAGGATCCGATGGACAGGGCCGGCGACCGTCGACGGGCGGCCAGGAGCCGGCGGTAGAGGTTGAGGATGGAGCTCGGGTCGTCCCGCAGGGCGGCGACGTTGCGGACCTCGGCCTGTGGCGGCCACGGCAACCAAGGAGTGGCTCCTCGGCGCCGATCGCCCGAGGGCCACCCGTGCTCGGGCGAGCCGTCCCAGGGAATCGGGGCTCGGGAACCGTCGCGTCCTCCAGGATCGAGTCGCCGATGCGGAGGGATCTCGGCGTTCTCGAGGCCGAGCTCTTCGCCCGCGTAGATGAACGGCGTACCCCGCAACGTGAGCAGCAGCACGGCGGCTGCGCGGGCGCGGTCCTCCGAGCCGCCGTAGCGCGTGCGGTGTCGAGGATTGTCATGGTTCGACAGCACCCATGTGGGCCACGCTCCCCGGGGATCGAGCTCTTCGACCACGCGATCGATCCGGTGGCGCCACGCGCCTGCCTCCCACGGAGCGAAGAGGGGAGGGAAGTTGAAGGCGAGATGCAGCTCGTCGCCGAGGCCGTAGTAGCGGGCCACCGCCGCCGTCGACAGGAGGAAGACCTCTCCGACCATTACCCGGTCGCCCGGATAGGAGTCGACGAGGCGGCGCAGCTGGCGCAGGATGTCGTGGGTGGTCTGGTGGTCGTTCAGTGCCGACCAGGGCATGCCGGTCCACTTCTCCGGGGCGTCGGGTAGCGCGGGGTCCTTCCCGACGGCGTGCACGGCGTCGGCCCGGAAGCCGTCGACCCCCCGATCGAGCCAGAATCGCAGCACCGCCTGCATGGCCTCCGCCACCGCTGGATTGGCCCAGTTGAGATCCGGCTGCTCGCGAAGGAAGAGGTGGAGGTACCACTGCTGGGTCGTCTCGTCCCAGCTCCACGTGGGCCCGTCGGAGAATGCCGCCTGCCAGTTGTTCGGCGGCTGGTCAGGGCGCCCGTCTCGCCACACATACCAGTCGCGCCGTGATGACGATCTGGACGACCGGGACTCGACGAACCACGGGTGGCGGTCACTGGTGTGGTTGGGGACCCAGTCGATCAGGACCCGGAGGCCGAGGTCGTGTGCCCGGGCGACCAGGTCGTCGAAGTCGGCCAACGTTCCGAACATCGGGTCCACGTCACAGTGGTCGGCCACGTCGTAACCGAAGTCGGCCATCGGCGAACGAAAGAAGGGCGACAGCCAGATGGCGTCGACGCCCAACCAGGCCAGATGGTGGAGGCGACGACGGATTCCCTCGAGGTCGCCGACACCGTCACCGTCGGAGTCCTGGAACGACCGCGGGTAGACCTGGTAGACGACGGCGGACTTCCACCAGGGGTGGTCGCGGACCCGGTCAGCGAGCACGGCCGGAACGGTAGCGGCAACCGCGGGACGGAGCCGGCGCTGACACCGGGCCGGGCGCCGAGGGGTACGGACACCAGCGGCGAACTAGCTTGGAGCGGCACCAGTGCCGACGGGGGAAGCTCATGGTGATCCGCCACCAGTCCAACCCACCGAAGCCGGGCCCGCCGACGGACCCGCCGAAGCGGCCGGTGCCCCCACCGCCTCCTCGCTGGCGGATCTGGTTCCTCGTTGTCGGGATCCTCGCCACCGTCGGGCTCTTGTTCATACCGACCATGGGCAGCGCCCCGCCGGTCTCCAACCTGAACTACTCATCCTTCGTCAACAAGGTCAACGCCAACCAGGTGTCCACGGCCACCGTCGACCCCAACGGCAAGGTCACCGGCACGTTGAAGGGCGGGCAGCACTACAGCTCCCAGATCCCCCTGGCCCTCGGCAACAACCAGCTCGCCTCCACCCTCCAGGCCCATGGCGTCGCCATCACCGGTCTGGGGCCCAGCAGCTCGGTGCTGCCGACGATCCTCTCCTTCCTGCCCTTCGTGCTCTTCCTCGGGCTGTTCCTGTTGCTGGGCCGCCGCACGGCGCGGGCGGCGGGGGGGGTCATGGGCATCGGCAGCTCGAGGGCCAAGCTCTACGACGAGGAGCGACCTCCGACCCGCTTCAGCGATGTGGCCGGTTACGAGGGGGCCAAGCAGGAGGTCAGCGAGGTCGTCGACTTCCTCACGCACCCCGACCGCTACGCCCGCGCCGGCGCTGTCGGACCTCGGGGCGTGCTGATGGTCGGGCCCCCGGGCACGGGCAAGACCCTGCTGGCCCGGGCGGTGGCGGGAGAGGCCGAGGTGCCGTTCTTCGCCATCACCGGCTCGAGCTTCGTGGAGCTGTTCGTCGGGGTGGGGGCCTCGCGGGTCCGGGACCTGTTCGCCGCCGCCCGCAAGCGGGCGCCGGCGATCATCTTCATCGACGAGATCGACGCCATCGGCGGCCGCCGGGGAGCGTCGCTCTTCGCGTCGAACGACGAGCGGGAGCAGACCCTGAACCAGCTCCTGGCCGAGATGGACGGTTTCGACAAGGACACCGGGGTGGTCGTGCTCGCGGCCACCAACCGACCCGAGATCCTGGACCCCGCCTTGCTGCGGCCCGGCCGCTTCGACCGAACCGTGGAGATCCCCCTTCCCAACCGGGCGGAGCGGGCCAAGATCCTGGCCGTCCACACGAAGGGTCGAAAGCTGGGTCCAGACGTCGACCTCGACCTGGTGGCCGGCCTGACGCCCGGGTTCTCCGGTGCTGATCTCGCCAACCTCGTCAACGAGGCCGCCATCGTGGCTGTGCGGGCCAACCGGGACGTGCTGAGCGCCGCCGACTTCTCCGATGCCCGCGATCGCATCCTGCTCGGGCGTCGTGACGCATCCAACGCCCTGCTCCCGGACGAGAAGCGAGCCGTCGCCGTGCACGAGGGCGGACACGCGCTCGTGGCGGTGCTCTCCGAGCACGCCGACCCGGTCGCCAAGGTCACCATCCTTCCCTCGGGCATGGCCCTCGGGGTCACCGAGCAGCTACCGGTCGACGAGCGCCACCTGTACCCCGAGAGCTACCTGCTCGACTCTCTGGCTGTCCGCCTCGGCGGCCGGGCCGGCGAGCTCATAGTGCTCGGCGAGGCCTCCAGTGGGGCGTCGAACGATCTCGCTGGCGCCACCGAGCTGGCGACTCGCATGATCCGGGACTTCGGTATGAGTCCCAGGCTGGGCCCGATCGGGTTCTCGTCTCCGACGCCCAACTACGTGGGCAGCACCGATGGCCGCGGCCGACCGTACGCCGAGGGCACCCAGCAGCTCATCGACGAGGAGGTGGAACGGCTCCTGCGAGAGGCCGAGCAGCGGGCGACACAGCTGCTGACCGAGCACCGGCCGGCACTCGACCGGGTCGTCGAGCTGCTTCTCGCCCGGGAGACGATCAACGGGAGCGAGGTCGAGGCGGCCGTCACCGACGCGGGGCGTCAGCCAGCTCGCGCCGGCTCCAGCTGACGAGCTCCTGTCGGTGGGCGCCGATTCGGGCCCGTCGTCGTCGGCCTTGTTGTCGGCGGTCCCGTCGTCCGCGGTCCCGTCGTCCGGGCTTCCGTCGTCGTCGGGCTCATCGACCGGCTCGCCGGCGAGATCGGTCCAGCCGGCCCCCGGCTCCGCCCGCCACTGGACCCGCCGGTGCTTGGGACCGCCGCTCACCGTGAGCCGACCACAGGCGCACGTCTGCACGTCCCACGGGTGGACTGAGTCCACGACGTCGCCGCACACGTCGCACCGGGCGGGGCGCCCCGTCACGACGCGGCGGCCGCCTCCAGCGCGGCCACACCCCGCCGGGGGGCGATGATGTCGTCGACGATGCCGTAGGCCCGAGCTTCCTCCGCCGTCATGTAACAGTCGCGGTCGATGTCGCGTTCGACCCGCTCGATCGGCTGGTTGGTGTGGTGGGCGAGGATCTCGGCCATGCGCCTCGTGGTGGCCAGCGCCTCCTGGAGCTGGATCTCCATGTCCCTTGGAGCTCCTCGGGCCCCGGCCGATCCCTGGTGGATCATGACCTTGGAGTTCGGCAGGGCCGAGCGCTTGCCGGCGGCACCACCGGCGAGGATCATGGCCGCAGCCGACATGCCCATCCCGACACAGATGGTGGCCACGTCGCAGTGGACGTGCTGCATCACGTCGTAGATCGCCATCCCGGCGTACGCCACACCGCCAGGCGAGTTGATGTACAGGTAGATGTCCTTGTCGGGGTTCTCGGCGTCGAGATAGAGGATCTCGGCGATCAGGAGGTTGGCGATCTGGTCGTCCACCTCTTGGCCGAGGAAGACGATCCGTTCGCGGAGAAGGAGCGAGTAGATGTCGAAGGCTCGCTCGCCCCGGGGTCCGCTGTCGAGGACGGTCGGGATCAGGGACTGGTAGGACGCCACGATCACCTCGCTCTCTGGGCCGGCCTCCCGGGCCGGCGGCGTCACCGACGGCTGATACCATACATGCGATATCAAAGGAGAGTTACCATTTTTGACGTAGACGAGGTTCGTCGGGCCGAGCGTCCCTCGACCGCCTGTGAGGGGACCCGTGGCTGAGCGACGCCACGATCGCTACCTGCCTGGCTTCGACGAGATGGCCCGTCGTCGGCGAACGCTGGCCGAGACCCTGGTGGCCAGGCGCCTTGCGGTGGGGATGTCCCAGACCGAGGTGGCGGCCCGCATGGGAACGTCGCAGTCCGCCGTGGCCCGTCTCGAGTCGGGCCTGGGTGACATGCGCCTGTCGAGCCTCGAGCGCTACGCCGCCGCCGTCGACCAGGTCATCGACTGGCAGCTCGGGGAGCCCGATGACGAGCATGGCGGGGGTCCCGCGCCGGGCCGGGAAGGCGACCGGTGACAGGGCCCTTCCCATCCGAGGAACCCGGCCGAGCGGCCGAACGGGCCCTGCTCGACCGGAGGATCGTCCTGCTCAGCGGCACGATCGACGCCACACGGGCCAGCGAGGCGGCGGCCACGGTGATGACGTTGGACGCCGTTGGCGACGACCCGGTCGAGCTGCGTTTGAATGCCGACTCCGACTCACTGGACGTCGCCTTCACCCTCATGGACACGATTGACGTCCTCGGCGTCCAGGTCAACGCCACGGTCGCCAGCACCGTGGGCGGCACCATCGCCGGCGTGCTCGCCGTCTGCACCCGCCGACGCATCGGCGCCCTCGGACGGATCCACCTGCGCGAGCCGACGGCCGGCTTCTCGGGGGCGGCATCCGACCTGCACCGACGGGCAACCGAACTGGAGAGCCGGGTGACGAGCTTCCTGCGCCGCCTGGCCGGGGCGACCGGCCGGCCCTTCGAGCACGTCGAGGCGGACCTGCTGCTCGGGCGGCACCTTTCGGCCGAGTCTGCGCTCAGCTACGGCATCGTCGACGAGATCCTCGGGCCGTAGGAGGCCTTCGAGGTACCCCGGACGAGGGACCCGGGACCGTCGGCCCGCCGACCTCGCGTCCTAGCCTCCGGCTCCCCGGTCTTCTGGGGGGCGAAGGTCGATGCGCAGCGTCAGGATGCCGTCCTCCAGCGTCCCCTCGGCGTCTCCGACCATGGCGAAGTCCATGAAGTCGCGCTGAGCCTGCTCGGCGAATCGGCGACGCTCGGCGCCCTCGATGGGCGGAAGACCACGACTTCGCACTGCCGCGGCCCGCTGTCGAAAACGCTCTATCATGGCTTGAACGTCGAGCTCCTCGGGCATCGCGGCAGACCCTAGCGAGTTTCCTGAGCGATTCCGGAGAGCTTGACCGCGAGAGCGACGGGGTACACTGTCGCCACAGCACCTGTCGACACCTGGGAGCGGCTCGTGAAGAAGGGACGTCACCGGCGCTTCGAAGAGGCACGCACGTTGAAGCTCGGACAGCAGGGTCAACTCACGGTGCGTGACGGCGACGGCGCTGTTGAGCAGTGCCCGGAGTGCGGAGCCGATCCTCGGCAGGGCCACGCCTCGTGGTGTCTGGCCGAGGCCGAGGAGCTCGACGAGGAAGCCTGACGCCGCAAGTCGGCAGGCCCCGGCGGACACATCGGGTGGTCAGCGGCGGCGAATGGCTGGGTGCGGCACCGGCACCGCCGGGTAGGCGCTGCCGTTGAGGTAGCGGTCGGCGAGGTAGCGGCTCACCCGATCGTAGGGAGCCTGCCCGACCAGGGCGATGAGCTCGTCGCGCATCGTGCGGAACACCGGCTCGGCGCCGACGAAGGCATCAGGGGCCTCGGTGCACCACCAGTGGAACTCGGCGCCGCCGGCGCCCCAGTGACGGCGTTCCCATTGCCCGACGGTCGTGGTGACGTGCCCGTCGTCGCTCTCGTCGTCCTCCCGGCGCAGCGGCAGCTGCCAGCACACGTTGGGCTTCAGCTCCATCGGAGGCCGGCGTCGCCCGACGGCGGCCAGGTGCAGCGCACAGCCGGCGCCTCCCGGGAACCCCGGCCGGTTCAAGAAGACGCAGGCCCCGTCGACGATCCTCGTCGCCAGGTCGCCCGACCGTGTCCGCTTGAGCGCACCCGCCCGTGCTCGATGCGCCAGCTGCCACTGGTCAGGTCCGAGCGTGGCCGCAGCGTCCTTGACGCGGGCCGCGTCCTCGTCGTCGGTGAAGTGGGCGCCATAGGAGCAACACCCCTGGACCAGTTCGGGCGCCGCCGCGGTGAGGACCCCCTGGCAGCCGCGACCGAAGATGCAGGTCCACGGGCTCAAGAGGAACGTGACGTCGAAGACCCAGGTCCGCTCCTCGTCGGGGTCCTCGAAGCTCACCCACTCGTGAACCTCGTCCGGCTGCTTGCCGTTGCGTCTCGACCGGGACATCGTGGCCACGGTAGTCGTGCCTGCGGCCGTCGGACGTTATCTTCGGGGGGTTTTCCCGCGTCGATCAGTCGGAGAGCCGGCCGAGGGAGCCGAACTGACCGGCGGTCGGCTCCGCACAGCAGAACCACGGCTCGGTCAGGCGCGGTCGCTCCGCTCCCGATCGGGCGCCGACGAGCGCCGCCGTGTCGTCGGCGTCGTCCGCGCCCTCGTCGTGGCGCCCCCCGTTCATCGTCTCGGCGATGGCCCGCCGGATGCGCAGGTAGGTGGTCGCGACCGCCTCGCCGTTGGCGGCCGCCTGCTCGGCGATCGAGGCCAGGTCGGCCTGGAGGGCGTCCACCCGGGCGTCGGGTGATCGCCACGTGTAGCTGAGGAGGTCGGGGTCGTAGGGACCGAGCAGCTGCCTGGAGTCCCCCAGGATCAGTGAGCCCTGGGGCACGAGCAGCCTGATGCTGTACTGGACCGGGTCGACGTTGGGGACGAGGTCGTGGAGGGCGACAAAGTCCACGATGTCGGCCACGTCCTGCATGGATGTCCAGGGCGTGAAGGGCAGCCACGACGGACGGACCTCGATCCCGTGGGCCCGGAGGATCTCGACCGCCTCGGCGGCCTGGGCGGCCGTGTGGCCCTTGTCGAGGCGGGCGAGGATCTCGTCGTTCACCGACTCGAACGCAGACACGACGAACAGGCAGCCGGCTGCCGCCATCTCCTCCCAGATCCCGCGATGGGCGAGGATGTGCTCCACCTTGATCGTGGAGTCGAAGGTCAGCTGCGGAAAACGTTCGTGGATTGCGCGCACGACCCTTAGTGAGTGATGCGGGCCGTTCAGGAAGTCGGGATCGCCGAAGGTGATGTGCCGTGCGCCCATGGCCACCAAGTCGGCGACGTCGGAGACGACGACGTCCTCGCGCACGAGCCGGGTGCGGCCGTCGTAGACGACCGGCACGGGGCAGTGTCGACAACGGTGCGCGCAGCCGTGGCTGGCCTCGACGTAGCCGACCGGGCGCTCCTCGCCGTCGACGGCCAGGCGGGCGTAGCGATCGAGGGGCGGCAAAAGGTGGCGGGCCGGCGGAGAGAACCGGCCCCTCCCCAGCTCGACGCTGACCGGGCTGGCGCCGGGGCGGCCTCCGGCCGACAGCTGGCCGACCCAGGCGAGCAGGGCGGGCTCGTACTCGCCGGCGATGGCCCGGTCTGCGAGGCCGGCGACAGCGGGGTCGCCCGCCATCGGTGCGTAGAGGCCGTAGAAGCACAGCGGCAGGTCGGGGCGACGCTGCCGTACCGAGGCGGCGGCCGCCACCGCCAGCCGCATGGCGGTGTGCATGGGCACCGAGAAGGCGACGGCGTCGGCCCAGTCCACCGCCTCGGGCCCGAGCTCGTCCCACCGCTGCACCGACAGGTCCAGACAGCGCGCCTCGTGGCCGGCGCCCGCCAGCGCCGCCGCGGGGGAGGCGACGTGGAGCGGCTGATGGCCCAGCTCGTAGGTCGACACGAGCAGCACTCGCACTCCGGCCACGCTAACCGTCGCCCTGCTCGTCATCGACGATCCGCACGTCGAGGCGGGCGTGGGCCCGGCGAAGGCTGGTCTCGACCTCCTCGGGAGTATCGCCCTTGGCGAACAAGAAGCCGAGATACCTGTCCCCCTCGGGGAGCGGACGGACCGGTCGGCCCGGCGCGATCGAGATGTCCAGGCCAGTGATGCCCCGCACCTGGCGAGCCTCGTCCTGGCCGGTCACGGCCTCCAGGCGGCCCCGGGCGGGGATCGGGAGCATCATCACCCCCGCGGCCCGCCGCTCGCGGAAGATCCCGTCGACGGGCGCTCCCAGAGCGTGGGCCACGATCAGCCGCTCGAGACTGACGCCGACCCCGAACGACAGCGAGCGGGAGCACAGGCCGCCGATCGAGCGCGCCGCCACCTCGATCAGCCACGTTGCTGCCCCGTCGGTCCGCAGCTCGACGTGGACCGGCCCCTCGACCAGACCCATGGCGGCGCAGGCGGCGGCCGCCGTCCGCTCCACGGCGGCTACAGCGGCCGGTGCCAGGCGGGACGGCGTGACGTAGATCGTCTCCTCGAAGTAGGGCCCCTCGAGTGGATCCGGCTTGTCGAACACGGCGAGCGTCTCCAGCGCCCCGCCTCTGAGCAGGCCCTCGACGGCGACCTCGGCACCGGGCACGTACGCCTCCACCAGGAGCGGACGCGCCGGGTCCTCACCGGCGTCGGCCACGATCCCCCTGACCCGGTCGCCCGCGAGCTTGGCTCCCGGCGCATCGTCCGCCCTGATGACGCCGCGGCTGGCAGACAGGGACGTGGGCTTGATCACGCACGGAAAGCCGACCGCTGCCGCCGCCTGGGCGACATCCTCGTACGGGCCGACGCGGGCGAATCGGGGCTGCGGGACGCCGGCCGCGGCCAGGCCCTCCCGCATGGCCAGCTTGTCCCTCGTCGCCATCACCGCCTCGGGCGGGTTGTGGGGCAGGCCCAGGTGGCCGGAAGCCATCGCCGCGGCGAGGACCCCCTGGTCGTCGACGGCGACGATGCCATCGATCGGGCGCTGGTGGGAGTGGGCGACGATGGATGCCGCGGCCGCCTCCGGTCGTCGCAGGTCGATCTGGAGGAAACGGTCCTTCATGGTCTCGGCCAGCACCTGGCGGCGCTCCGAGGCCACGACCACCTCGGCGCCGGCCTCGGCGGCGGCGGCCAGAAAGTCGGGGGCCCGGTAGGTGGCCGTGGGAAGGATCAGGAGAAGACCGGCCACGGACCTATCATGTCCACGTGCCTTGTCCGCCCAAGTCCTCGAACCGGCCCAGGCATCCGGTGCGGGGAACCAGCAGGCCCGGTGAGCCGGCCCGAAGTTGCAGACGATGACATCTCAGTCGAGGCTACCGTCGGGGGTGAGGATATGAGCTCGCAGCAGACACCTGAGTTCCAACCCGTGCTGAAGGTGAGCGATCGGGCTCGCGGCATGGTGCTCGACGTCCGGGCGTCGGAGGCCGACGGCGACCGCCTGGCCCTGTGGCTGGACGTCAGCGGGGTCGCCGGCTCCAACTACACCTACGACATGTACTTCGAGGCGGCGGCGGACGCCGGTCCCGACGACCTGGTGCAGCACGACGACGAGCTCACCATCGTCATCCCTGAGGCCAGCGTGGACAAGATCCGCGGCGCCACGCTCGACGTGAGCGGGGCCGGCGAGGACGCCGGGATGGTCATCATCAACCCCAACTCCCCGCCCGCCTCGGGCAGCCCGGCCATGGGTGACAGGCCGCCGGCAGACCTGAGCGGCGACGTCGCCCAGCGGGTGGTCGCCGTGCTCGACCGCCAGATCAATCCGAGCATCGCCGCCCACGGAGGCCGGGCCGACCTGGTGGCCGTCGAGGAGGCCACCGCCTACCTCCGGCTGAGCGGCGGTTGCCAGGGATGCGGGCTGGCCAAGGTCACCCTCAGCCAGGGCATCGAGGTGGCGATCACCGACGCCATTCCCGAGGTGACGTCGGTGGTCGACGTCACCGACCACGCCAGCGGCGACAACCCTTACTTCGAGCCGGCGAAGAAGTAAGGACAGCACCGCGCACACGCGTGGTCGCGGCGCGACGCGGCGCCAACTGGGTCCTACTCTTGGCCGGTGGATTCGTGGGCGGTCCGACGCCACCCCCTCTTTGCACTGCTGGGGCTCTTCGCCGCCATCGTCTCAGCCGCGATCTCGGGACCACAGGCCGCGTCCGCGGCGGGGCCGGCCACTCCTGCCCCCGTCCCTGTACCTCCCGCGCTGCCCCCACCGGGTACTCCGGGCCTCGCCCCCCCGCTCGGGCCGAGGGCCTGGATCGTGGTCGACGCCGACACGGGCAACGTGGTCGACGCCTCCGACGACCACACGCCCATGCGGCCCGCCAGCATCAGCAAGGTGCTGACGGCGATCATCGCCGCTCAGCAGCTGCCACCGAACGCGGTGGTGCCCGTCAGCCCCGTGGCCGCAGGAGCCGAGTCGGTGACCCTGGGCATGAAGGTCGGACAGGTCTGGAGCTTCACCGACACGCTCCACGCCATGCTGATGCTGTCGGCCAACGACGCGGCGACGGCCCTGGCCGAGAGGGTGAGCGGGTCACGGGAGGCCTTCGTGGCCGAGATGGAGCGCACAGCGGCCACCCTGCACCTGGTGGACCACCCGGTCCTGCGCGACCCCGCCGGGCTCGACGACCAGTTCTCCGTCATGGGGGGCAACTTCGTGTCTGCCTACGACCTGGCCAACATCGCCCGCACGGCCCTGGCGATCCCCGCGATCCGCCAGATCGTGGACCTGCCGGAGTACCGGTTCACGGCTCCCGACGGCGTGGTCCACGTGATCCGCAACGTCGATCGGAGCTTGGAGGTGTACCCGGGTGCGATCGGCATCAAGACCGGCTATACGAAGGCGGCAGGGAACACCTTCATGGCGGCCGCGACCCGCAACGGGCGGACGATGCTGGCCGTCGTCCTCCAGTCACCGGACATCTACACCTCGGCGACCGCGCTCCTCGACCAAGGTTTCGCCACGCCGGTGGCCAGGGAGTCGCGGGTCGACCACCTGCCGGCGCTGTCGACGTCCGCCCCGGCGCCGACCGCGACCACGGCGCCAGTCACCCGCCGCGCCAGCGGTGGCCTCGCCGTCGCTTCCGATCACGGTCTCGGGCTCTTCGACGGGCTGTTTCGTGACGTCGTCGTCGCCGTGGCCGCGACCCTCCTCGTGCTGACCACGGTCGTGGTGGTGCTCCGGCGTCGGGCCGTGCGCCGGCGGCGGGCCCGCTTCGGGCCGCTGGCGAGCCGGCGCTAACTTGCAGCGGTGGCCGCGTTGCTGGTGGGCGCCTGTGCTGCGAGCGGGCTGGGTGCGGGGTCGCTCGTGCGCCGCGGGCGTCCTTACACCGAGCTGTCGACGGCTGGCGTTGTTCGCGGCCGCCGGACTGCGGTTCGGCCTCGACGCCGTCCTCCCTGCCTACTGCTTCTTCTTCGCGGTCCTCGTGCTCGCCGGCGCCGTCGATGTGGAGCATCGGGTGATCCCGAACCGTGTCCTGCGCCCCGCCCTGGCCCTGACGGTGCCGCTGCTGGGCGGGGCAGCGATCGTCGACGGCGCTGGTCGGGCGGCGGTCGACGCCCTCGTCGGGGGCTTCGTGGCCTTCGCCGCCCTGACCCTCGTGCACGTGGCCCAGCCCCGGGGCCTCGGCTTCGGCGACGTCAGGCTGGGCGGTTTCATCGGCCTCTACCTCGGCTGGCTCGGCCTCGCCCACGTCGCCGTTGGACTGGTCCTTGGGTTCCTCCTCGCCGCCGTCATGGGGCTCGTTCTGATGGCGGCGAGGGGCAGCGGCCTCCTTTTGCGGCTGCCCTTCGCTCCCTTTCTCGGCGCCGGCGCCGTGCTCGCCGTGCTCTGGGGCGGTCCGCTCACCCGCGCCTGGTCGGGCTGATCGTCAAGGGCGGTCCCCGCCGGCGAAGCCGCCAGCAGCACGGCCGGCGGCGGGGACCCACCAGTACATTGGGTTTCGTGCTGCGTTTCCTCACCGCCGGTGAGTCCCATGGACAGGCGCTCGTCGTCGTCGTCGAGGGGCTTCCGGCCGGCCTGCCCATCACGGTCGAGGAGGTGCAGGGTGAGCTGGCCCGGCGCCGGCTCGGGTACGGCCGGGGTCCCCGGATGCGGTTCGAGGCTGACGAGGTGACCCTGCTCGGAGGCATCCGCCACGGCCGGACGCTGGGCTCGCCGGTGGCGATCGTGATCGCCAACACCGAGTGGCCCAAGTGGTCGGACGAGATGTCGCCCGCACCGGGCGCGCCCTCGCGGGTGCTGACGCAACCGAGACCCGGCCATGCCGACCTGGCGGGCATGCAGAAGTACGGCTTCGACGACGCCCGTGACGTCCTCGAGCGAGCATCGGCACGCGAGACGGCCGCTCGTGTCGCCGCGGGCACGTGTGCCAAGGCGCTGTTGGCCCGCCTCGGCATCGAGGTGCTCAGCCACGTGGTGGCCGTGGGCTCGGTCGAGGCTCGAGCCGGCGCACGGCCCGAGCCCGGTGATCTTCCTCGCGTCGACGCCTCACCGTTGCGGTGCTTCGATCCCGAGGTCGAGCAGGCCATGGTCGCCGAGGTCAAGGCGGCGGCCAAGGTCGGCGACTCGCTGGGGGGCGAGGCGGAGATACTGGCCTACGGCGTCCCCGTCGGGCTCGGGAGCCATGTCCACTGGGACCGCAAGCTCGACGGGCTCCTGGCTCAGGCCTTGATGAGCATCCAGGCCGTGAAGTCCGTGGGGCTAGGGGACGGCGCCGACCTGGCCGGCCGGCGGGGCTCGGAGGCTCATGACGCCATCGCCTGGGACGCCGACGCCGGCGACTACCGGCGCGAGACCACCAGGGCCGGCGGTGTGGAAGGTGGCATGTCCACCGGGGGCCTCCTTGTGGCGAGGGTGGCCATGAAGCCGTTGGCCACGCTCAACCGACCGGTGCTCAAGACGGTCGACGTCGTCTCGAAGGAGGAGACGGTCTCATTCAAGGAGCGCACCGACGTCACCGCCGTGCCCGCCATGGGCGTGGTGGCCGAGACCATGGTGGCGCTGACTCTGGCCGGGGAGGCGCTTCGGAAGTTCGGCGGCGACTCGCTGGCCGAGGTGCGGCGCAATCGCGACGCCTATCTGGCCACCCTGGGCGAGTCGGTGTCGCAGGTCGGTGCCGGGGATGGCTGAGCACGTCTTCATCGTGGGGATGATGGGCGCAGGGAAGACGACGATCGGTCGGCTCCTCGCCGAGCGCCTCGGGTGGCGTCATCTCGACAGCGACGAGCAGGTCGGACGGGACACCGGGCAGACGATTCCGGAGATCTTCGCCCAGCGGGGCGAGCCCGCCTTTCGAGCGGCCGAAGCGCGCGCCCTCGCCGCCGCCGCCGCCACTGACACGCCGACGGTGGTGTCGGTGGCCGGCGGCGCCGTGCTCGATCCGGACAACCGCCACGTGCTGCGGAGTGGTGGCGTTGTCGTATGGCTGCGGGCCCGGGTGGAGACACTGGCCCGGCGCGTCGGCGACGGTGCCGGGCGACCGCTGCTCGACGACGACCCCGCCGCCGCCCTCAGCCATCTGTACGCCGAGCGGCGCCCCGTCTACCAGGAGCTGGCTCAGGTGGTGGTGGACGTCGACGGTCTCGACGCCCGGACGGTGGCCGAGCGGGTGTTGGCCGCGCTGCCATTGGACACTCGTCAGTGATCCGCGTCCCGGTTCCCCTCGGCGACCGGTCCTACGAGGTGCTCGTCGGTCCGGGCGCCCGTCACCGCCTGCTCGAGGTGCTCCCTGTCGGCGTCGCCCGGGCGGCGGTCGTCACCCAGGCGGCCGTGGACGTGGCCGTCGATCCGGGCGTCGAGTGGAGGCCCTTCCTGATCGGCGAGGGGGAGCGAGCCAAGAGCCTCGCCACCGTCGAGGACCTGTGTCGGGGATTCGCCCGGTGGGGCCTCACGCGCGCCGATGTCGTCGTGGCGGTCGGCGGCGGCGTGGTCACCGACGTGGCCGGCTTCGCCGCCGCTACTTACCACCGCGGCGTCCCGGTCGTGCACGTGGCCACGACCCTGCTCGCCCAGGTGGACGCAGCCATCGGCGGCAAGACGGGTGTGAACATCCCCGAGGGCAAGAACCTGGTCGGCGCCTTCTGGCAGCCCGCCGCCGTCCTGTGCGACACGGAGGTGCTCGAGTCCCTTCCCCCGAGGGAGTACGACAGCGGCCTCGGGGAGATGGCCAAATACGCCTTCCTCGGGGCGGAGGACCTGGTCGACCTGCCGTTGGCCGAGCGCGTGGCCCGCTGCGTGGCGATCAAGGCCGCCGTGGTCGCGGCCGACGAGCGCGAGGGGGGCGGCCGGGCCGTGCTCAACTACGGCCACACGTTGGCCCACGCTCTCGAAGCGGCCGCCCTCGGATCGGGCTCTGACCTGCGCCACGGCGAGGCGGTCGCCATCGGTCTGGTGTTCGCCGCTCGGCTGGCCCGGCGGTTGGGAAGGATCGACGACCAGCGCGTGGCCGACCACCGGCAGGTGGTGGAGGGCTACGGCCTCCCCGCGCGGCTACCGGACGGCGCCGACGTCGACCAGCTGATCGATCTCATGGCGAGGGACAAGAAGGCGACCTCGGGGTTGACGTTCGTGCTCGACAGTCCCCGCGGTGCCGAGGTCGTCCGCGGGGTCGCCCGGACCGAGGTGCGGGCCACGCTCGTGGAGATGGCCAGCGCGGGAGGCCGACCCGAAGACCCCGCGGCCGAGAGATGACGCCGCCGCTGGTGGTCCTGCTGTCGGGGCCCAACCTCGACCTCTTGGGAGAGCGCCAACAGGAGGTCTACGGGCCGGCCACGCTGGCCGAGCACGTCGCCACGGCCGATGCCGCGGCCCGGCGTCACGGGCTGGTCCTGGAGCACACCCAGTCCAACCACGAGGGCGTCCTCGTCGACGCCGTCCACGTGGCGCGTGGCCGGGCGGCCGCCATCGTCATCAACGCCGGCGCCCTGACCCACTACGCCTGGTCGTTGCACGACGCCCTGGCCAGCTTCGACGGGGTGGTCGTCGAGCTTCACCTGTCGCAGCCCGACGCCCGAGAGCCCTGGCGGCACGTCTCGGTGGTGGCGCCGGTCGCCGACGGCTCCATCGCCGGCTTCGGCGGCCTCGGCTACGAGCTCGCCGTCGACGCCGTGGCCCGGATCCTCGCCGCCCACTCCGATGGCGGGTCGGGATGACGGGCCTCGCCCGGGGCGGCGAAGCGGTCAGCGCCTAGAGTCGAGATTGGTGACGGGTGTTCGACGAGAGGTGGAACAACATGACGATCGACGCTCCCGGTAACGGGCCGGCAGGTCGGGACGGGCCCGCGTGAGTATCGACACCGCCACAATGCCCGCGATGGATGTGGCCGCCCGCCTCCCCCGCCTGCGGGAGGGACTCGGCGACGCCGGCTGTGACGGCCTGGTCGTCACCAGCCTGTCCAACCTCGGGTACCTGACCGGGTTCACCGGCTCGGCCGGCATCCTCCTGGTCACGCCGGAAGATACCGTCCTGGTCACCGACGGTCGGTACCAGACCCAGTCCCAGGAGCAGCTGGCAGCCGCTGGAGTGGACGCCCGCGTCGAGATCGGCGGGGTGGCGGCCCAGCTGGAGGCCCTCACTTCCGCCGCTCGGGGGCTGAGCCGGGTGGGCCTCGAGGCGACCGACGTCACCTGGGCCCGTCAGCGACGCTTCGCCGCCGAGGTGTTCAACGAAGCCGAGCTGGTGCCGACCGAGGGCGTGGTCGAGGCCTTTCGGCGAGTGAAGGACGCCGGAGAGCTGGCACGGATGGAGGCCGCGGCCGACATCGCCGACGCCGCCCTGGCCGAGGTCAGGCGCCTGCTGGTCGACCGGGTGACCGAGGCCGATCTTGCGTTGGAGCTCGACTTCGCCATGCGTCGGCTCGGCGCGGCCGGCAGCTCCTTCGACACGATCGTGGCCAGCGGGCCCAACGGCGCCAAGCCGCACGCCCAGCCCTCGGCCCGGCGGATCGAGCCGGGTGAGCTCGTGGTAATCGACTTCGGTGCCATCGTCGACGGGTACTGCTCGGACATGACGAGGACGCTGTGGGTGGGGGATCTCGGATCGGGTGTCGCCGGCCGCATGGTCGAGGTCGTGGCCGCCAGCCAGACCGCCGGCGTGCAAGCGGTGCGGGCGGGCGCGTCGTGCGCGGAGGTCGACGAGGCCTGCCGGGAAGTGATCGCCGAGGCCGGTTGGGGCGACGCCTTCCTGCACTCGACGGGCCACGGCGTCGGGCTCGACATCCACGAAGCGCCGTGGGTGGCGTCGACGTCCACTGATACGCTCGAGTCGTCCTCGGTCGTCACTGTCGAGCCGGGCGTGTACCTCCCCGATACTGGCGGTGTCCGCATCGAGGACACCGTCGTGGTCACCCCCGATGGCTGCCGAGCACTGACCAAGTCGCCCAAGGACCTCGTCGCCACATGACCGTCTCGACCAACGACCTCAAGAACGGCATGACCCTCGATCTCTCCGAGGGGCTGTTCTCCGTGGTCGAGTTCCAGCACGTGAAGCCGGGCAAGGGTGGCGCTTTCGTGCGGACCAAGCTGAAGAACGTCCGTACGGGGGCCGTGTTGGAGCGGACCTTTCGCGCCGACGAGAAGGTCGAACAGGCGGTCATCGACAAGCGCGAGATGCAGTACCTGTACCGCGACGGAGAGCAGTACGTGTTCATGGACACCGCCTCCTACGATCAGCTCCATGTCGAGGCGCCGGCCCTGGGTGACTCGGCCCGCTTCATCAAGGAGGGGGACTCGGCGGTCCTCTCGCTGTACGACGGCGAGATCGTCGGGGTCGAACTGCCTGCGGCGGTCGAGCTGACGGTGTCCGAGACCGACCCGGGGCTGCAGGGTGACCGGGTGTCGGGAGCGCGCAAGCCAGCGACCCTGGAGACGGGGATCGTCGTGTCGGTGCCCCTGTTCGTCAACCCTGGCGACCGCATCAAGGTCGATACCCGCTCCGGCGAGTACCTCACCCGAGCTCAGTAGCGTGCGATGAGTGTCGGCACCCGCCGCGAGGAGCGCGAGCGGGCCCTCTCGCTTCTCTACGAGGCCGAGGCAAAGGATCTGCGCGCCGGTGCCCTGCTGGCCGAGCTTCCCGTCTCTCCCGAGCCATTCGTCGTGGACCTGGTGACCGGTGTCGACGGCCACCGCGACCGCATCGACGAGCTCATCAGCCGGCACGCCATCGACTGGACGCTCGACCGGATGCCCGCCGTCGATCGCAACATCCTGCGCCTCGGCGCCTACGAGCTGCTCGAGCGGCCGGACGTCCCGCTGGGAGCGGTGATCTCCGAGGCGGTCGAACTGGCCAAGCGGTACTCGACGGACGAGTCGGGACGGTTCGTCAACGGCATGTTGTCGAGCATCGCGTCCGAGACTCGTCCCGCAACATCCTCCGGCTGATAAGCTCCTGTTCTGACCGTGAAGTGGGTCCCGTGAGGCCCGCACGGACAGTGGAGGAAGCCCCTTGGCCGAGCGAGAGCGGCACCTGACGCCCCCCAGGAGGGGCGTTTTTGTTGCCCGGGCCCAGGTGATGACGGCCGCCGACGTGCGTCGGGCGCTGACCCGCATCGCCCACGAGGTCATCGAGCGCAACCGGGGTCTCGAGCGCGTGGCCCTCATCGGGCTCCAGACCGGCGGGGCGCCGCTGGCCCGGCGGCTGGCGGCGATCCTCGAGGAGATCGAGGGCACCGCCGTGCCGATGGGCAGCCTCGACGTGGCCTTCTACCGCGACGACATCGGGCTGCGGCCGGTGCTCCCGGAAGCAGTCACGAGCATCGACTTCGAGGTGTCGGGCCGGGTCGTCGTGATGGTCGACGATGTCCTCTTCACCGGTCGCACCGTCCGGGCCGCGCTCAACGCGCTCAACGACTACGGCCGGGCCCAGGCCGTACAGCTGGCGGTGATGGTCGACCGGGGCCATCGTGAGCTGCCTATCCGCCCCGACTACGTCGGGAAGAACCTGCCCACCCGTCGTGACGAGCTCGTCGACGTGAGCGAGGAGGGCGTGGTCATCGGCGACCTGGTGGGCCGGTGACGACGGCCCCTCACCTGCTCTCGGTCGCCGATCTCGGCCGGGACGGCATCGAGGAGGTGATGCGGGTCGCCGACTCGTTCGTGGAGGTCGGCCAGCGCGCCATCCCCAAGGTGCCGGCGCTGCGGGGCAAGACCGTCGTATCGCTGTTCTGCGAGGACTCGACCCGGACCCGGCTGTCGTTCGAGACGGCGGCCCGGCGGCTCTCGGCCGACATCATGAACTTCTCGGCGTCGTCGTCCTCGCTGAGCAAGGGCGAGTCCCTCCGTGACACCGTCGAGACGATCGACGCCATGGGTGTGCACGCGCTCGTGGTCCGCCACCCCTCCGCCGGCGTGCCCTGGCAGGTCGCCTCGTGGGTGTCCGCCGCGGTGATCAACGCCGGCGACGGGTGGCACGAGCACCCCACTCAGGCCCTCCTCGACTGCTACACGATCCGCCAGAGCCTCGGCTCCGACCGGGCCCTCGAGGGCCTCCGCGTCGCCATCGTGGGTGATGTGAAGCACAGCCGGGTGGCGCGCTCGAACATCATCGCCTTCTCCACCCTCGGCGCCGACGTCACGGTCGTGGCGCCTCCGACCCTGCTGCCCCCGTCGCTCGCCGGGTGGCCGGTCGCGGTGAGCCACGACCTGGATACGGTGCTGCCGAAGTCAGACGTGGTGTACCTGCTGCGCCTCCAGTCCGAGCGGGCAACGGAGTCGCTTCTCCCGTCGGTGCGCGAGTACACCGCCGGCTACGGGCTGACCAGGGCGCGGGGCCGCCTGCTGGCCGACCGGGCCCTGGTGATGCACCCGGGACCCATGAACCGCGGTGTCGAGATCGCCGCCGAGCTGGCGGTCCTGCCCAACTCCCTCGTCACCCGCCAAGTCGCCAACGGCGTCGCCGTGCGCATGGCCGTGCTGTTTCTGCTCCTGGGCTCGGGGGGAGACCTTGGCGCGTGAGCTCGTGGTCCGCGGGGGTCTGGTCGTCGACGCCACCGGGGAGCGGCGGGCCGACGTGGCCGTCGCCGACGGAGCGGTCGTGGCTGTCGAGCCCGAGCTCGAGCCGTCATCGGATGCTGTGGTGCTCGACGCCAGCGGCTGCGTCGTGGCGCCGGGACTGGTGGACCTCCATGCGCACCTGCGCGAGCCCGGACTGGAGGAGGCGGAGCAGGTCGAGAGCGGCGCCCGCGCCGCCGCCCTGGGCGGCTACACGGCGGTGGTCGCCATGCCCAACACCGAGCCGCCCATCGACTCCGTCGCCGTGGTTCGCCAGGTGCTCGACCTCGGGGCGAAGGCCGCGGCCGATGTCGCCGTGGCCGGAGCCATCACCGTGGGCAGGCGGGGCGAGCGCCTCGCTCCGCTGGCCGAGATGGCCGCGCTCGGCGTGCGTCTCTTCACCGACGACGGCGCCGGGGTCCAGGACGCCCGGCTCATGCGGCGGGCCCTCGAGTACGCCACAGCGCTCGACGTCGTGCTGGCCCAGCACTGCGAGGACGCCCGGCTGGCTGCCAGCGGTCAGATGCACGAGGGAGAGTGGTCCAGCCGCCTCGGCGTCCCCGGCATTCCGGCTGCCGCCGAGGAGCTGATGGTCCACCGGGACATCAGCCTGGCCCGGCTCACCGGGGCCCGCGTCCACTTCCTCCACCTGTCCACCGCCACCTCGGTGGCGATGGTGGAGGCGGCCAAAGCGGAGGGCCTGCCCGTCTCGGCGGAGGCGGCCCCCCACCACCTCTGCCTCACCGACGCCGAGGTGGCCGGCTACGACCCGGTGTTCAAGGTGAACCCGCCCCTTCGCGGCCCGTCGGACGTGGCCGCGGTGCGGGCGGGGCTCGCCAGCGGGGCCATCGACGCCATCGCCACCGACCACGCTCCCCACCCCCAGGAGGCCAAGGAGGCTCCCTTCGACGCCGCGCCGCCCGGGATGATCGGCTTGGAGACGGCCCTGGCGGTGGCTCTGACCGAGCTCGGGGGGGCCGGCTCGGGAGACCGACCTGGGGAAACGGCCCTGCCCATCGCCGCCATCCTCGCCCTGCTGTGCTGGCGGCCGGCCCAGATCGCGGGGCTCTCGGCCGAGCACGGCGGCCCCGTCACGGTGGGCGCCTCGGCAAACCTGTGCGTGATCGACCCTCGGGCCACCTGGGTCGTCGAGCCCGACCGGATGGCCAGCCGAAGCCGCAACACGCCGTTCGCCGGCCGGCGCCTGACCGGGCGCGTGCGCCACACCGTGTACCGGGGCGAGCCCGTGGTGATCGACGGGGAGGCCCAGAGGTGAGCGAGGCCCTGCTCGTGCTCGCCGATGGCGCCGTGTTCGAGGGCGAGACCGTGGGTGCCGCGGCGCCCGCAGGCGTCGCCACCGGGGAGCTGGTGTTCAACACGGTGATGAGCGGCTACCAGGAGGTGATCACCGACCCCTCGTACGCCGGCCAGGTGATCGCCTTCACCTATCCCCACATCGGCAACTACGGCGTGGCTCCCGACGACGACGAGAGCCGCCGGCCGTGGTGCCGGGGCGTCGTCGTGCGCGACCTGGCATCTCGGCCGAGCAGCTGGCGCTCCGTCGAGGGCCTGGGCGACTTCCTGGAGCGGCACGGCGTCCCCGGGATCACCGGGATCGACACCCGGCGTCTCACCCGCCACATCCGAGAGGCGGGCGCGCTGCCGTGCGCCTTCGGTCCGGCCGACGAGCAGACGCTGCTGGCTGCGGCCCAGGCCGAGCCCGGCACCGACGGCCTCGATCTGGCGACCGCCGTGAGCACCCCCCAGCCCTACCGCGTCGGCGACGGTGCGTTGCGGGTGGTGGCCTACGACTTCGGCCTCAAGCGGGCGATGCTCCGGCGGCTCGGGGCCATGGCCCGTGTCGACGTGGTCCCGGCCACGACCGCGGCCGAAGAGGTGCTGGCCGACCCGCCCGACGGCGTCCTGGTCTCGAACGGGCCGGGCGACCCGGCGGCTCTCGGCTATGCGGTGGACACCATTGCCACCCTGCTCGGGCAGGTGCCGGTGTTCGGCATCTGCCTCGGGCATCAGCTGCTGGCCACCGCCCTGGGCGGGACCACGTACAAGTTGGCCTTCGGGCACCACGGCGGCAACCACCCCGTGCGCCGGATCACGTCCGCCGGGACGGCCGGCCCGGGAGGCCGGCCCGACAGGACGGCCGGCCCGGGAGGCCGGCCCGACAGCGTCGAGATCACCAGCCAGAACCACAACTACGCGGTGGCCGACGGCTCGGTGCCGGCCACCGATGTCACCCACGTCAACCTCAACGACGGGGTCGTCGAGGGACTGCGCAGCCGCGACGTTGCCGCCTTCGGGGTGCAGTACCACCCCGAGGCCGGTCCGGGACCGCACGACGCCGAGTACCTGTTCGAGGAGTTCCGTCTCCTCATGGAGGCGGGCCGCTGATGCCCCGTCGCGACGACCTGTCGTCGATCCTCGTCATCGGGTCGGGTCCCATCGTCATCGGCCAGGCGTGCGAGTTCGACTACTCGGGCACCCAGGCCTGCCGCGTCCTCGTCGAAGAGGGCTACCGGGTCGTGCTGGCCAACTCGAACCCGGCCACGATCATGACCGATCCGGAGTTCGCCGACCGCACCTACGTGGAGCCGCTGGACATCGACGTGCTGGCCGCCATCATCGAGCGCGAGCGCCCTGATGCGGTCCTCGGGACCCTGGGTGGCCAGACGGCGCTCAACCTGGCCGTGGGTTTGGTCGAGCGGGGGGTCCTCGAGCGCTTCGGTGTCGAGCTGATCGGCGCCAGCGCCGAGGCCATCCACACGGCCGAGGACCGCGAGCGCTTCAAGACGGCGATGACCGAGATCGGCCTCTCCGTCCCGCCGTCGGGATTCGCCTACAACTTCGACGAAGCGCTCGTTGTGGCCCAGGAGATCGGCTTCCCGCTCATCGTGCGCCCCTCGTTCATCCTCGGTGGGGCAGGGACAGGCATCGCCCACGACCTCGACAGCTTCCGCTCCCTGGCCCGGACCGCCCTCGCGACCAGCCCCATCTCGGAGATACTCATCGAGCGCTCAATTGCCGGTTGGAAGGAGTACGAGCTCGAGGTCATGCGCGACAGGGCCGACAACTGCGTCGTCGTCTGCTCCATCGAGAACCTCGATCCCATGGGCGTCCACACCGGCGACTCCATCACGGTGGCTCCCATCCAGACGCTCGCGGACGTCGAGTACCAGAGGATGCGCGACGCCGCCTTCGCGTGCATCCGGCGCATCGGGGTCGAGACGGGCGGCTCCAACATCCAGTTCGCCGTCGATCCTGAGCGCGGCGACATGGCGGTGATCGAGATGAACCCGCGCGTGTCGCGCTCGAGCGCGCTGGCCTCGAAGGCGACCGGGTTCCCCATCGCCAAGATCGCGGCCCGGTTGGCGGTCGGCTACACGCTGGACGAGATCGCCAACGACATCACGCGGGAGACACCCGCCAGCTTCGAGCCCACCATCGACTACGTCGTGACCAAGGTCCCTCGCTGGGCGTTCGAGAAGTTCCCCGGGATCCCCGACGTCCTGGGGGCCAGCATGCAGTCGGTGGGCGAGGCCATGGCGATCGGCCGCACCTTCCCCGAGTCGCTGCAAAAGGCCCTCCGCTCACTCGAGCACGGCCGCTGGGGCCTGAACGGCGACCCCGGTGAGACGGCCCTCGACTCGCTCTCCGACGACGAGCTCGTCCGGCGGGCGTCGGTGGCGACGCCGGATCGGCCCTTCCATCTGGAAGCGGCCTTGCGCCGCGGGATCGGAGCCGACCGGCTGGCCTCGGCCACCGGGGTCGACCACTGGTTTCTCGGCCAGATCGGGTGCATCGTGGCCGAGCGCGGGCGACTGGCCGGCCGCAGCATGCAGGACATGGGTCGGAGCGACTGGAGACGGGCGAAGCGGCTGGGGTTCGGCGACCCGCAGCTGGCGCGGCTGCTCGGCTCGACCGAGGATGCGGTTCGCCGAGCCCGCCTGGCCGCCGGCATACGACCCACGTTCAAGACGGTCGACACCTGTGGCGCCGAGTTCGAGGCGGCGACGCCGTACCACTACTCGACCTACGAGGAAGAGGACGAGGTCCGGCCCAGCCGCCGACCGACCGTGATCGTGCTCGGCTCGGGGCCCAACCGCATCGGGCAGGGGATCGAGTTCGATTACTGCTGCGTCCAGGCGAGCTTTGCCCTGCGACAGGCCGGCTACGACACCGTCATGGTCAACTCCAACCCCGAGACCGTCTCGACGGACTACGACACCAGCGACCGCCTCTACTTCGAGCCGGTGGGCGAGGAGGAGGTGCGCAACGTGATCGAGGCGGAGCAGGCGGCCGCCGAGGCGGGCGGAGGCCTCGTCGGGGTGGTCGTGACCCTCGGCGGCCAGACGCCCCTCAAGCTGGCCGGTCGGCTGCGCCGTGAGCTGGTGCTGGGCACGAGCCCGGACGCCATCGACCTGGCCGAGGACCGGGAGCGGTGGAGCGCGCTGTGCGCCCGGCTCGAGATCCCCCAGCCGGCGGGGGCCACGGCGACGTCGGTCGACGAGGCCCTGGCCGTGCTGGAGCGGATCGGCTACCCGGCCCTGCTGCGCCCGAGCTACGTGCTCGGGGGCCGGGCCATGGAGATCGTCTACGACGAGGCGGGCCTGCGGCAGGCGATGGCTGCCCTGGCACCGTTCGGGGGAACCGGCGCGGCCGGCTCCCTCGGGCGCGAGGGTGGTCTGTCGGCGGAGCGGCCCGTGCTGGTGGACCGGTTCCTCGAGGACGCAATCGAGGTGGACGTGGACGCCGTGCGCGACCGCACGGGCGAGATCGTGATCGGTGCCGTGATGGAGCACGTCGAGGAGGCTGGGGTGCACTCGGGCGACTCGGCGTGCGTGATCCCGCCGCCCACCCTGCCTACCTCCACGGTGGAGGTCATCGAGAGCTACACACGGGCCATCGCCGATGCTCTCGATGTCCGGGGCCCGATCAACGTCCAGTACGCGGTCAAGCAGGGACAGGTGTTCGTCATCGAGGCGAACCCCAGGGCCAGCCGGACGGTGCCGTTCGTGGCCAAGGCCACGGGCGTGCCTCTGGCGAAGGTGGCGGCGCGGGTCATCGTGGGGGCCACGCTGGCCGAGCTGCGAGCCGAGGGGCTGCTGGTGTCGCCCGGCGGCGGCGATCGAGTGAGCGTGAAGGAGGCGGTGCTGCCCTTCGCACGGTTCCCGGACGTCGACACGTTGCTGGGACCGGAGATGCGCTCCACCGGAGAGGTGATGGGCGTCGACCGGACCTTCGGGCTCGCCTTCGCCAAGAGCCAGATGGCGGCCGGGGCCCGCCTCCCGGACGCTGGTGCCGTGTTCCTGTCGCTGGCCGATCGTGACAAGTCGGCCGGTCTCGGTGCCGCCGTTCGCTTCGTCGAGCTCGGCTTCTCGCTCGCCGCCACGGGCGGGACGGCTGCGTTCCTCGAGGAGCACGGCGTGCCGGTCGAGACCGTGGTCGCCAAGGTGGGGGAGGTCAGGGGCGGAGGTGACGGCGACGGCGTCGATGCCGTCGAGCTCATCGCCAGTGGCAAGGTCAAGCTCGTCGTGAACACCCCGCGTGGCCGAGGGTCGCGTGCCGACGGCGCGTACATCCGCACCACGGCCAGTGTGCACGGTGTGCCCTGTCTGACAACGGTGGCGGCGGCGCGCGCCGCAGCCGCCGGGATCGCCGATTGGGCCGGCCACCCGTTGACGGTCCGGTCGCTGCAGGAGCTGCACGAGGGCGACCAGCTGCGGCTGCCCCTATGAGACGGACGCTGTGAGCCGGGCCCGCCCGCCGGTCGATCTCGGGACGAGAGTCGGCTCGCTGGCGCTTCCCAACCCGATCATGACCGCCTCGGGGACCTCCGGTCACGGTGCCGAGCTGGCTCCCTATGTCGAGCTCGGGTCGCTCGGGGCGGTGGTCGTCAAGTCCCTGTCGGCCGAGCCCTTCTCCGGCAACCCGGCTCCTCGGGTGCACGGCACCTCCGCGGGGATGCTCAACAGCGTCGGCCTCCAGGGTCCGGGGGTCGAGTCATGGCTGGAGCACGACCTTCCGCCACTGCTCGACACTGGCGCGAGGGTCGTCGCCAGCATCTGGGGGCAGCGGGTCGACGACTTCGCCAAGGCGGCGACCATGCTGGCCGAGGCCCCGCCCCAGGTCGTGGCGGTCGAGGTGAACGTGAGCTGTCCCAACCTCGAGGACCGCAGCCGGATGTTCGCACACTCACGCGCCGCCACCGCCGAAGCCGTGTCGGCCAGCGCTGCTGGCGGCCGGCCCCGCTGGGCGAAGCTGAGCCCCAATGTCACCGACGTGCGCGAGATCGCCGGCGCCGCGCTGGAGGCCGGAGCCGAGTCGCTCACCCTGGTCAACACCGTGCTGGGTCTGGCCATCGATCCCGACACGCGTGCGCCGCGCCTGGGCGCGGGTGGCGGCGGGCTCTCCGGGCCGGCCATCCACCCGATCGCCGTGCGCGCCGTGCACGACTGTCGCGCCGCCTTTCCCGCTGCCTCCATCGTCGGCGTCGGCGGGGTGTCCCGTGGAACCGACGCCATCGAGCTGCTGCTCGCCGGCGCTGCAGCCGTCCAGGTCGGCACGGCCACCTTCGCGAACCCTCGCGCTCCGGCGCTGGTCCTCGCCGAGGTGGTGCGGTGGTGCCAGCAGCACCAGGTGACCCGTCTCGCCGAGCTGATCGGAGCCGCCCATGGCTGAGCCCGCACGCGAGCACCTCGCCCTGGCCCTCGACGTCGATGACCTCGATGTCGCCGTGGGGCTGGCCCGGCGTCTCGAGCCCTGGTTCTCGGTTGCCAAGGTGGGCCTCGAGCTCTTCGGTGCCGTGGGTCCTCGCGCCGTCGAGGAGCTCGCAGGGCTGGGATTTCCTGTCCTCCTCGACCTCAAGCTCCACGACATCCCCACGACCGTGGGTCGGGCCGCCCGAGCGCTCGGTCGACGCGGCGTGCGCTACCTCACCCTCCACACCCAGGGCGGGACCCCGATGCTGCGGGCTGGGGTCGACGGTTTGGCCGAGGGCGCCGCGGCGGTGGGCGCGAGCTCGCCGTCGGCCCTGGGGGTGACCGTGCTCACCAGTGTTCGAGACCCAGCCGAGGGTGTGGTGGGCGAGCGCGTCCTTGCCGCGGTCGAGGCGGGGTGCGGTGGCGTCGTGTGCGCCGCCGAGGACATCGGCACGGCCAAGCGCATTGCGCCGCAACTTCTCGCCGTGGTCCCCGGCATCCGACCGGCGGGCACGGCACGCGACGATCAGGCCCGAGCGGCCACACCGCACGCGGCGCTGAGCGCCGGAGCCGACCTGCTGGTCGTCGGTCGGGCGGTGACCGCCGCCGATCACCCCGAGATGGCGGCCGAGGCACTGGCCAGCTCGCTGGTCGTTTAAACCCCCCGCCGGACGACGGGCACTGTCTGGTGGCGCTATGGTGCGCGACATGCCTCGGCCACCCTCTCTGTCACCGGATCAGCGCCAGGCCGCTCTGGAGAAGGCGGCCGCTGCCCGTCGAGCGCGGGCGGAGCTGAAAGAGAAGCTCAAGATGGGCTCGCTCAGTCTCGAGGAGTTGCTCGAGCAGGGCGGGCAGAACGACACGGTTGGGAAGATGAAGGTGATCTCCGTTCTCGAGTCGCTTCCCGGTCTGGGCAAGGTGAAGGCCCGCCGGATGATGGAGGACATAGGGATCAGCGAATCCCGCCGCGTGCAGGGTCTCGGCGTCAACCAGCGAGAGGCCCTGCTCCGGGAGACCGCCCGCTCCTGATCGTCGTGATCTCCGGCCCGGGAGGGGTCGGCAAGAGCACGGTCGCCGAGCGCCTGGCCGGTGCCGACCCGGTGCTGTGGTTGAGCCGGTCGTGGACGACCCGGCCGCGCCGCCCGGGAGAGCGTGAGGACGCCTACTGCTTCGTCGATCGCGCCACCTTCGAGTCCCGGCTCCAGCAGGGGGGCCTCCTCGAGTCGGCGTCGTATCTTGGCCACCTGTACGGCACGCCGACGCCGGATGCCCCGCCGGGCCATGACGTGCTGCTGGAGATCGACGTGCAGGGGGCCCGTCAGGTCCGGGAGGCCGACCCGGCGGCCGTCGTCGTCCTCCTGGTCGCCCCTTCGCCGGAGGCCCAGGCCGAGCGACTCAGGGCCCGGGGTGACGACGACGAGCACGTCGCCCGCCGGCTCGAGCTGTCGGCCCGGGAGGAGGCCGAGGGCCGCCGGATCGCCGATCACGTGGTCGTGAACGACTCCGCTGATCGGGCCGTGGGGGAGCTGCTCGGTATACTGGCGGCCCATCGCGGTTCCTGAGGAAGCGCGCCCCGAAGGAGTCACATGGCCGAGCGCCGCAGCACGATGATGGACCCCCCCGTCGAGGACCTGCTCGACAAGGTCGACTCGAAGTTCACCCTGGTGACGCTGGCAGCCAAGCGCGGCCGGCAGATCAACTCGTACTTCAACCAGCTGGGGGACGGGCTGGGCGCCATCGTGCCGCCCCAGATCACGTCGGTCTCGCGCAAGCCACTTTCGATCGCGCTGGAAGAGGTGGCGGCCAGCAAGATCGTCTACGTCCGGCCCGAGGACGTCGAGGAGGCGGTCAAGTAGCCGTCGGGCCGGCGGGGAGGCCGACGGTATGACGAGTGGGGAGGCAGGCCCGACCGCGCCCGCGCTGTCCGGCCGGCGCGTCGTCCTCGGTGTGACCGGCGGCATCGCCGCCTACAAGGCGGTCGAGCTGTGTCGGCGGCTGGTGGACGCCGGGTGCCACGTCGTCCCCGTGCTGTCCGAGGACGCCACTCGGTTCGTGGGCGAGGTCACGTTCTCCGCCTTGGCGTCGGAGCCCGTGCGCTCCTCGCTGTGGCAGGACGCCGACCCGATTCCCCACACCCGACTGGGCCAGTCCGCCGATCTGATCATCGTGGCCCCGGCGACGGCGAGGCTCATCGCTCGCTATACCCACGGGCTGGCCGACGACCTGCTGAGCGCCACGCTCCTGGCGACGCGGGCCGACGTGGTGCTGGCACCGGCCATGCACACCGAGATGTGGGAGCACCCCGCTGTGCAGGAGAACCTGGCGATCCTGCGCCGCCGGGGCGTGCGGGTGGTCGAGCCCGACGTCGGCCGCCTGGCCGGGGGTGACGAGGGAGCCGGGCGCCTGGCTGGGCCCGAGACGGTGCTGGCCGCGGTGGCCGAGGCGCTGGCCGGGGTGCCGGGGGACATGCGTGGGCTGCGCGTGTTGGTCAGCGCCGGGGGGACCCGGGAACCCATCGACCCGGTCCGCTTCATCGGGAACCGCTCGTCGGGCAAGCAGGGCCACGCCCTGGCCGACGAGGCGGCGCGCCGGGGCGCGTCGGTCACGTTGGTGACGACCACGGGGCGGCCCGCCGCGCCCGGCGTCGACGTCGTGCCCGTCGAGACGGCGGCCGAGATGGAGACGGCGGTGCTGGATCGCCGCGAGGACGCCGAGATCCTGGTGATGGCCGCAGCGGTGGCGGATTTCCGCCCCAAATCGGTCGCCGACAACAAGATCAGCAAGGCTGACGGGGCACCCGAGATCGTGCTCGAGCCGACTCCCGACATCCTGGCCACGCTCGGCCGTCGGCGGGCGCCCGGACAGACTCTCGTGGGCTTCGCGGCCGACACCCGAGATGTCGCCGCCCGGGCCGCCGCCAAGCTGGCCGACAAGGGCGTCGACCTCATCGTGGCGAACGATGTCTCCGCCCCAGGCGTCGGGTTCGAGCACGACACCAACGCGGTCGTCATCATCGCCGACGACGGGAGCGAGCAGGAGATCGGTTTGACAGACAAACAGACGGTGGCCCGCGCCGTGCTCGACGCCGTGGTCGCCCGCCGGGCAAGGAGATCGAAATGAGCAGCCGCTATACGTTCACCTCCGAGTCGGTGACCGAAGGTCACCCGGACAAGATGGCGGACCAGGTCTCCGACGCCGTGCTCGATGCAATTTTGACCGAAGACCCCAACGGCCGGGTCGCCTGCGAGACGCTCCTCACCACCGGGCTAGTGGTGGTCGCCGGCGAGATCACCACTATCGGGTACGTCGACATCGCCCGCCTGGTGCGCGACACGGTGTGCAGCGTGGGCTACGACCGCGAGTCCTACGGCTTCGACGGTCACACCTGCGGGGTCGTCGTGTCCATCGACGAGCAGTCCAGCGATATCGGCCAGGGCGTCACCTCGGCCTGGGAGCTTCGGTCGGGCAAGGGCGGCGAGGACCAGCTCAACGCCCAGGGCGCCGGGGACCAGGGCATGGTCTTCGGCTTCGCCTCGGACGAGACACCCGACCTCATGCCCATGCCCATCTGGTTGGCGCACCGCCTGGCCCATCGTCTGTCGGAGATTCGCCGGGCCGGCGTGCTGCCCTATCTTCGCCCTGACGGCAAGACTCAGGTGACCGTCGAGTACGAGGACAACCGTCCTATCCGGCTCGACACCGTCCTCATCTCCACCCAGCACCAGCCGGGCATCGATCTGGACACCCTGCTCCTGCCCGACCTGCGCGAGCACGTGATCCACCCGTTGCTTCCGACCGATCTCGACGTCGACACGCTGAACGTGCTCGCCAACCCCACGGGCCTCTTCGAGCTCGGGGGACCCCATGCCGACACGGGCCTCACGGGGCGCAAGATCATCGTCGACACCTACGGTGGCGCCGCTCGCCACGGCGGCGGCGCCTTCTCGGGCAAGGACCCGAGCAAGGTCGACCGTTCGGCCGCCTACGCCGCCCGCTGGGTGGCCAAGCACATCGTGGCCGCTGGCGCCGCTCGCCGGTGCGAGATCCAGGTGGCCTACGCCATCGGCGTGGCCCGTCCCGTCTCGGTCATGGTCGAGACCTTCGGTACCGCCACCGTGGACCCGGCTGCCATCGTGCGGGCGGTCAGAGAGGTGTTCGACCTGCGCCCCGCGGCCATCATCCGCGACCTCGATCTCCTGCGGCCCATCTACCGACGCACCGCCGCCTATGGCCACTTCGGCCGCTCAGACAAGGAGTTCACCTGGGAGGCCACCCCGCGCCTCGAGGACGTGAAGCGGTCGTTGGGTCTGTAGGCAGTCCCAGCACGGCCGGCCCGGAAGGCCGGCGCCAGCCGTCGGCCGACCGTCGGGTAGTCCGGGTGCTGCCCGACGTGACCGCGATCGACCGGCCATTCGACTACGTGGTCCCGGCGAAGCTGAACGACCGCGTCTCGATCGGCGCGCGAGTCCGGATCGTCCTTCACGGCCGACGCGTGGGTGGATGGGTGGTGGCAGACCGCGTCACGCCGCCGGAAGGGGTCGCGCTGCGTCCCATCGCCGCGGTGACCGGCCTGGGCCCCGCGGCCGACGTGGTGGAGCTGGCGGGCTGGGCGGCGTGGCGCTGGGCGGGGCGCACCGGATCGTTCCTCGCCACCGCCTCCCCGCCGAGAGCTGTCGGCGCGCTGCCCGAGCCAGCCCGGAGCGAGATCGCTCGCGACACCTCGGGCCTGGCGGATGGTCTGGAGGAAGGCGTCCTCGCCGAGGCCATGGCCCATAGCCGGTCCGTCGTTCGGCTGCCTCCCGCGGCGGACCCCTTCCCCCTGGTCGAGACGGCGGTCGCCAACCGTGCCGGCGACGAGGGGGCACTCGTGGTGGTGCCGAGCCAGGACTGGGCGGCCCGCACCGCCGACCGACTGGGTCGCCGCGGTCACCCCGTGGCGCTCCTGCCCGCCGATTGGGCGGAGGCCGCCGCCGGCGGCCGGGTGGCCGTCGGCACCCGATCAGTGGCCTGGGCGCGCGTCCCGAAGCTGTCGCGCGTGGTCGTGCTCGACGCCCATGACGAGGCGCACAGCGAGGAGCGGGCCCCGACGTGGAACGCCTGGGTCGTGGCCGCGGAGCGGGCGGCTCGGTGCGCCGCCCCGTGCCTGCTCGTCTCGCCGTGCCCGACGCTCGACGAGCTGGCCTGGGGTCGGCTCGTCACCGGGTCGCGCCGGGCCGAGCGGCAGGGGTGGGCAACGCTCGAGGTGCTCGACCGCCGGAAGGAGGATCCGAGGTCGGGCCTGTTCTCCGAGCGGCTGGTCACTGTGGCCCGGGCGGCGGGCGCGACGGCCGACGAGCGGGTCGTGTGTGTCCTGAACCGCACGGGTCGCGCTCGGCTGCTCGCCTGCGGAGCCTGCGGTGAGCTGGCTCGCTGCGAGCGCTGCCAGGGCCCGCTCGCCGAGGCCGACGCCAGCGACACCCTCCGGTGTCGGCGCTGCGGTCAGGAGCGTCCGAGCGTCTGCGCGGCCTGCGGGTCACGACGGTGGCGCGCGCTCCGGCCCGGGGTGGCGAAGGTCCGCGACGAGCTGGAGGCGCTGGCCGGGATGCCCGTCGGCGAGGTGAGCTCGCGCACCGTCGACGCCAATCTGGACGCACCGGTCCTCGTGGGCACCGAGGCCGTCCTCCACCGCCTCCGGGGGGCCGGCACGGTCGTATTTCTCGACTTCGATCAGGAGCTGCTGGCTCCGCGGTACCGGGCCAGCGAGCAGGCGCTGGCCCTGCTGGCCCGCGCCTCGCGCCTCGTCGGGGGTCGAGGGCGCGGCAGGATCATCGTCCAGACGCGGTTGCCGGGGAACGAGGTGCTCGACGCCGCCCTCCACGCCGACCCGGGACGCCTGGCGGCCGTCGACGCGGAGCGCCGATGGGCCCTCGGGCTGCCCCCGGCCAGCGCCCTGGCGCTCCTCTCGGGCCCGTCGGCCGAGCGGTACGCAGCGGCGCTGGACGCTCGGGCGGTCGACGTGCTCGGCCCCGACGACGGGCGCTGGCTCGTCCGGGCGCCCGATCATCGGGTCCTGTGCGACGCGTTGGCCGCCGCGCCGCGTCCGCCGGGGCGCCTGCGCGTCGAGGTCGATCCGCTCCGGGCGTAGGCGCTCGCCGGCCTTGGCGCTGCGCGTCTGCGGCTTCCTCTGCTGGCCGACCTTCCGGGCCGGCTCCTCTGCTGGCCGACCTTCCGGGCCGGCCTAGAGTTGCTCGCGGTGGCAACCCTTCCGATCAGGACCTTCGGCGATCCGGTGCTCAAGCAGCGCACCCCCGACGTCGAGATCGTCGACGAGTCCATCGTCCGCCTCGTCGACGACATGATCGAGACCATGCGGGCCGCCCCCGGCGTGGGGCTGGCCGCTCCCCAGGTCGGCGTGCAGAAGCGGCTGTTCGTCTACGACGTGGGGGACGGCGCCCGCGCCGTGATCAACCCCGTGCTCTCCGGCCACCGGGGCGAGTGGACCTACGACGAGGGCTGCCTCTCGGTGCCCAGCCTGTTCTGGCCCATCATCAGGCCCAAGCAGGTGCAACTGCGAGGCCGCGACCTCGACGGCCACGAGGTGTCGATCGAGGCCGACGAGCTGTTGGCCCGTGTGTTCCAGCACGAGGTGGACCACCTCGACGGCATGCTCCTCCTGGCGCGCCTCGACAGCGAGCAGCGCAAGGAGGCCATGCGGATGTTGCGGGAGCGCACCCTGAGCCTGCCCGGCAACGGCCAGCCGGCGGGCCGTTAGGGGCGCCCTGGCCCGGCTCGTCTTCCTCGGCACCCCGGGGGTCGCCGTGCCGGCGCTCCGGGCCCTGGTCGGCGCCGGCCACGACGTCGCCCTCGTCGTCAGCCAGCCGGACCGGCGGCGTGGTCGGGGACCGCGACTGAGCCCCAGCCCGGTGAAGGCGGCGGGCGAGGAGCTCGGTCTCGCGGTGAGCGCCAAGGTCGACGACGTGCTGACCGTCGACGCCGAGCTCGGCGTTGTGGTGGCCTTCGGCCGGCTCATCAAGCCGCATGTCCTGGCCCACCTGGACATGGTCAACGTCCACTTCTCGCTGCTGCCCCGATGGCGGGGGGCGGCGCCCGTCGAGCGGGCCATCCTCGCCGGCGACGCCGAGACCGGCGTGTGCCTGATGGCCCTGGAGGAGGGACTCGACACCGGCGACGTCTACGCCTGCGAGCGCGTGGCCATCGGGTCCGAGGAGACCGCGGACGAGCTCCGGCGACGGTTGACCGAGGTCGGGACGGGGCTGCTCCTGACGGCGCTCGAGCGCGGCCGGGAAAGCCTCCCGACACCTCGCCCCCAGACGGGCGAGCCGACGTACGCGGCAAAGGTCGATCCCGCCGAGCTGCACCTGGACTGGACCCGACCGGCGGTCGAGCTCCACCGATTGGTCCGCCTGGGCCGGGCCTGGACCACGGTTCGAGGCCAACGGCTGGAGGTGGTTCGGGCGGGGCTGGCGGACGGTGCAGCGTCAGGACCGCCGGGCCGGCTGGACGGGCTGACCGTGGCGACCGGCGAAGGCCATCTGGAGCTGGTGGAGGTGAAGCCGGAGGGCCGCGGCGTCGTCCTCGCCGGGTCGTGGCTGCGGGGCGCTCGTCTGGCGGACGGCGAGGTTCTCGGCTCGTGAGCGTCTCCGCCTCCCACACGACGTCGAGAGGGTTGGCCCTGGACGCGCTGGTGCGAATCGAGCACGGCGCCTACGCCAACCTGGTGCTCCCCAGCCTCCTCGAACGGAGCGGGCTGTCGAGGCGGGACCGGGCCTTCACGACCGAGCTCGTCTACGGGACGACCCGCATGCGACGCGCCTGCGACTGGCTGCTCGAACCCCACCTCCGCCGCTCCCTCGACGACGACGTCCGAGCCGCCCTGCGGCTTGGTGTCTATCAACTGGCTGTGGCGGGCACATCGCCACACGCGGCCGTCGCCGCCACGGTGGACGCGGCACCGCCGCGCGCGCGGGGCCTCGTCAACGCGGTGCTCCGCAAGGTGGCGGCGGCCCTGCCGCCCGAGTGGCCCGACGTGGCGACCGCATTGAGCTATCCGGACTGGGTCGTCGAACGCCTCACGAACGATCTCGGCGAGCCGGCGGGTGTCGCCGCCTTGGCGGAGATGAACCGCCCCCCGATGGTCGTCGAGCGAGACGACGGCTACGTCCAGGACGAGGCGTCGCAGTGGGTGGCGGCTCTGGTGGAGGCGGGACCCGGAGACAGGGTGGCCGACCTCTGCGCGGCGCCCGGTGGCAAGGCGACGGCCATGGCAGCCGGCGGTCCCTCCATCGTGGTTGCGGTCGACGTGCGCGAGGCGCGGGCCCGTATCGTCGACGACAACGCCCGGCGGCTGGAGATGCCCAACGTCCTCGCCATCGTCGCCGACGCACGGCGGGCGCCAGTGCGCCCGGCGGTCTTCGACCGCGTCCTCGTCGACGCTCCCTGCTCGGGGCTCGGCGCGCTCCGGCGGCGCCCCGACGCCCGCTGGGGCGTCGAGCCGGACGACGTCGAGCGGCTCGCCGTGCTGCAGCGTCAGCTCCTCGAGCGCGCCGCAGACTGCCTGGGCCCCGGGGGCACCCTCGTGTACAGCGTGTGCACCATGACGCAGGCCGAGACGGTGGCGATCGACGAATGGGTGGGCGACCGGCATCCGGAGCTCGTGGCCCTCGAGCCGCCCGGTGCGCCCTGGACGCCACGGGGACGCGGTGCCATGCTCCTGCCCCAGACGGCCGGCACCGACGGCATGTACGTCCTGCGCCTCAAAGAGACCCGCGGAACTACCTGACGGACCCCATGCTCCGTTTCGACGACCTCATAGCGCTTCGGCCTGCGAGAGCCGCTTCCCATGGTCAGGTAGTTCCACGAGTCTCGTTAGCTGGAGCGCCGCCTGGCCACCGGTAGGCTCGCTGGCGATGATCCGGATCGCGCCGTCCATCCTCGCCGCCGACTACGCGGCCCTGGCTGACGAGGTGGCGCGGCTGGGCAATGAGGTCGACTGGCTCCACGTCGACGTGATGGACGGCCATTTCGTGCCCAACATCACCATCGGGCCGCCGGTCGTGGCCGCGCTGCGCCGGCGCACGGCGCTCTATTTCGACTGCCACCTGATGATGACCAACCCTGGCGACTACCTCGAGGCCTTCCGGCAGGCGGGCGCCAACCACTGCACCGTGCACGTCGAGGCCGGTGACACCGAGTCGCTCATCGACGAGATGCGAGGGCTCGGGCTCAGTGTCGGCCTGGCGGTGAATCCTGAGACGCCGTTCGAGGCCGTCGCCGGGTATCTCGACCGGCTCGATCTGGTCTTGCTGATGACCGTCCACCCCGGCTTCGGCGGCCAGCGCTTCATGGCCGAGGTGATGCCCAAGATCGAGCGCACTCGGGCCGAGATCGACCGCCGGGGGCTGGCCGTCGCCATCGAGGTGGACGGCGGTATCGAGTCGCACACCCTGCCGGTCGCCGCCCGTGCCGGGGCCGAGGTCTTCGCCGCCGGCACGGCGATCTTCGGTCAGGACGATCCTCAGGAGGCGGCCCGTCTCCTCCAGCGCGCCGCCGAGGGAGAGCACGAGCGGGCCGGCCAGTGAGCTCGCCGCTGACGGCGAAGGTGCTCACGGTCTCCGACGGCGTAGTCGGTGGCACGCGGGAGGACCGGTCGGGCCGAGCCCTCGCCGAGCGACTCGCCGCTGCCGGCTTCGCGGTGACCGACCACCAGGTGGTGGCCGACGGGGTCGAGTCGGTCGCCGACGCCCTGCGCCGCCTGGCAGAGGACTTCGAGGGGCTCGTCGTCACCACCGGGGGAACCGGGTTCGCGGCACGCGACCTGACCCCGGAAGGCACCCGGGCGGTGCTCGACCGTGACGCTCCCGGAATGGCCGAGGCCATGCGCCTGGTGAGCCCCCGCGGCCGCTTGTCGCGAGGAGTGGCCGGAACGCTGGGGCGGTGCATCGTGCTCAACACCCCCGGATCGCCGGCCGGGGCCGTCGAGTGCGTGGACGCCGTCCTCGACACTCTCCCACACGCCCTCGCCCTCCTGGCCGGGCGTCCGACCGAACACTAGACTGAGCGGTCAAGAGACACGTCATGCGAGACGAAGCAGCCATGCGGCGGGCGGTCGAGCTGGCAGCTTCCGTCCGCACCCAGACCTCGCCCAACCCCTGGGTCGGATGCGTGATCGTGTCGGGTGCCTCGAGCTTCGAGGGCGCCCACCTCGGCCCGGGCCAGGCCCACGCCGAGGCCGCAGCGCTGGCCGCGGCGGGCGAGGCGGCGCGGGGAGCGACCCTGTACTGCACCCTGGAGCCGTGCGCACACGTCGGTCGAACCGGGCCCTGCGCCGATGCCATCGTCGCTGCGGGAGTCTCCAGGGTGGTCGTGGGTGTCCTGGACCCTGATCCCAACGTGTCGGGGCGGGGGCTGGAACGAATGGGCCAGGCCGGGATCGAGGTCTCGGTGGGGATCGAGGCAGGCGCCGTCGAGGAGCAGCTCGCCCCGTACCTCAAGCACCGCCGGACCGGCCGGCCCTGGGTGGTGCTGAAGCTGGGGGCGACCCTCGACGGGCGGGTGGCGGCGCCCGACGGCACCAGCCGGTGGATCACCGGTCCCGTGGCGCGCGCCGACGCCCATCGGCTCAGGTCCGAGAGCGACGCCGTCCTCGTGGGGGCCGGCACGGTCAGGGCCGACGACCCCGAGCTCACGGTGCGCCCGGAGACGGGGCCCATGCCCGAGCGGCAGCCGCTGCGGGTGGTCCTGGGGCGGACGCCAGCGGACGCCAGGGTCCATCCGGCGCTGGAGCTGACCGGCGACCTCGGCCAGGTCCTCGAGGACCTCGGGCGTCGGCACGTCCTGCAGGTCCTCGTCGAGGGCGGCCCGACGGTGGCCCACGACTTCCACGCTGCGGGGGTGGTCGACCGCTACGTCATCTATCTGGCGCCGGCGCTCCTCGGCGGCTCGGATGGCCGCCCCGTGTTCGAGGGTCCCGGTGCTCCCACGATCGGCGGGCTGTGGCGCGGTCGCCTGAAGTCGGTCGAGCGGCTCGGCGAGGACCTCCGCATCGAGCTCGCACCCCCAGGCAACCCGCCCGGCGTTCCTGCCGAGGCGGCGCTCGCCGGGGTCGAAGCGGGGAGGTAGGAGCGCCGTGTTCACCGGCATCGTGGAGGAGCTCGGACGGGTGCGGGAGCGAGATGGCGGGCGTCTGGGGTTCGAGGCCCCGCTCGTGTCCGAGGATGCCCGAGTGGGTGACTCGATCGCCGTCAACGGGTGCTGCCTCACGGTGACGGCGACGGGCGACGGCTGGTGGGCGGCAGACGCCGTCGACGAGACACTGTCCCGGACCAACCTCGACCGCCTCGCTCCCGGTGATCCCGTGAACCTCGAACGACCGGTGCGGCTGTCCGACCGCCTTGGCGGCCACCTGGTCCAGGGACACGTCGACGCCGTCGGGACGATCCTGGAAGCGGCCCCGGCGTTGCGCGTGAGCGCTCCCGCGGCGGTGCTCCGCTACGTGGTCGAGAAAGGATCGATCACCGTCGACGGGGTCAGTCTCACCGTGGTGGAGGTGACGGGGGACAGCTTCAGCGCCGCCATCGTGCCCCACACCGCCCGCGCCACCACGCTGGGGCACAAGGGGCCCGATGAGCCGGTGAACCTCGAGATCGACGTGATCGCCAAGTACACCGAGCGCCTGCTGGTCAGCGGCGGGGCTCGCAACGACCAGGGAGGTCCCTGACATGCCCATGGCCCGGATCGACGACGCCATCGCCGCCATCGGTCGCGGTGACATGGTGGTCGCGGTCGACGACGAGGACCGGGAGAACGAGGGCGACCTCATCATGGCCGCCGAGGCGGTCACACCCGAGAAGATCGCCTTCTTCCTGGCCCACACCTCGGGCCTCATCTGCGTGCCCATGACCGGTGAGCGCCTCGACCAGCTGGACCTGCCGCTGATGGTGACGTCCAACACCGAGTCGCAGCGAACCGCCTTCACCGTCACCGTGGACTACCGCCACGGCACCACCACGGGCATCTCGGCAGCCGACCGGGCGGCCACCATCAAGGCGCTGATCGACCCCGGCACCCGGCCTGGCGACATGGCCCGTCCGGGTCACATCCTGCCGCTGCGCTACCGACCGGGCGGCGTGCTCAAGCGGGCCGGTCACACGGAGGCTGCCGTCGACCTGGCGCGCGCCGCCCACCTGTACCCGGCGGCGGTCCTGTGCGAGGTCGTCAACGCCGACAAGACCGGCATGGCCCGGCTTCCGGAGCTCGAGCGCTTCGCCAAGGAGCACGACCTGCTGGTGATCTCCATCGCCGACCTCATCCACTACCGCCGGCAGAAGGACAAGCTGGTCCGGCGCGTCAGCGAGGCCCGTATCCCGACCACCTACGGCGACTTCACCTGCTTCGCCTACGAGTCGGTGCTGGACGAGGAGCAGCACCTGGCCCTTGTCCGGGGCGCCGTCCAGGGCGAGGACAACGTGCTCGTACGTGTGCACAGCGAGTGTCTCACCGGTGACGTGTTCGGGTCGTTTCGCTGCGATTGCGGCACGCAGCTCGAGGCGGCACTGCGCCTCATAGCCCAGGAGGACCTGGGCGTGGTGGTCTACCTGCGGGGCCACGAGGGCCGGGGTATCGGGCTCAAGCACAAGCTGCGCGCCTACACGCTCCAGGAGCAGGGCAGGGACACCGTCGACGCCAACGTGGAATTGGGCCTGCCCGTGGACAGCCGCGAGTACGGTATCGGAGCCCAGATCCTCGTCGACCTGGGCATCACGACCATGCGCCTGATGACCAACAACCCGGCCAAGTACGGCGGCCTGGAGGGGTTCGGGCTCGACATCGTCGAGCGGGTCCCCCTCGAGTCGTCACCCAACCCGGAGAACATCAAGTACCTCCGGGCCAAGCGGGAGCGGATGGGCCATCTGCTCGAGGGGCTCGATGACGTCCTTTGAGCACACCGGGCCCGCGGGGCCCGCCCTCGAGGGCAGCGACGTCGGGGGATCGGTCTATGTTGGCCGCCTCCGCGGCGACGGGCTGCGGGTCGCCCTGGCCTGCAGCCGCTTCAACCGCCTGGTGACCGACCGGCTGCTCGACGGCGCCTACGACGGCCTGGTCCGACACGGGGTGGACGCATCATACATCACCGTGGCCTGGGCACCCGGAGCGTTCGAGCTGCCGCTCGTCGCCCGACGGCTCGCCGCGTCGGGCGAGGTCGACGCGGTGGTCTGCCTCGGGGCGGTGATCAGAGGCGCCACCGACCACTACGAGCACGTGGCCGGTCAGTGCGCGGCGGGACTGCAGCGGGCCCAGCTGGACACCGGTGTGCCGGTCCTCTTCGGTGTGCTCACGACCGACACGATCGAGCAGGCCATCGAGCGGGCGGGCACCAAGGCGGGGAACAAGGGGTTCGACTCGGCCCTCGCCGCCATCGAGATGGCCGACCTCATCCGACAGCTGCCGAAGGGCGAGGGCGAGTCGTGAGGAGCCGCCCAGTGGAGCGCAGATAGTGGAGAGCAGATAGTGGAGAGCAGATAGTGCTGCGCCTCGTCCTTCCCAAGGGCTCATTGGAGCGGGCGACGCTCGAGTTGTTCGCCGCCGCCGATCTGGCCGTGGGGCGGAGCTCGGACGTGGACTACCGAGCCACGATCGACGATCCCCGCGTCGACGAGGTGCGCATCCTGCGCCCCCAGGAGATTCCCCGCTACGTCGCCGATGGGTTGTTCGACCTGGGCGTGACCGGGCGCGACTGGATCGAGGAGACCGGCGCTGAATTGGTGTCGCTCGGTCGCCTGGCCTACTCGAAGGCCAGCCGCAACCCGATCCGGGTCGTCCTGGCCGTCGGCGAGGACTCGCCGGTGCAGAGCGCCAAGGAGCTCGCCCCCGGGTCCCGAGTCTCGACGGAGTACCCGGACCTCACCCGACGGTTCCTGCTCGCGCAGGGTGTGGAGGCCGACATCCGCCTCTCCTACGGAGCGACCGAGGCGAAGGTGCCCGACATCGCCGACGCCGTCGTCGAGATCACCGAGACGGGCAGGGCCCTGCGGGCGGCGGGGCTGCGCATCATCGACACCCTGCTCGTGTCGCACACCGAGCTGGTAGCCAACCCCGCCGCCGTCGCCGACCCGGAGAAGGCGCACGCGATGGCCCAGCTCCGCACACTTCTCGAGGGCGCCCTCGAGGCGCGGGACATGGTCCTGGTCAAGTTGAACGTGGGTGCCAGCGACCTCGACGCCGTGATCGCCCTGTTGCCGTCGATGCGGTCGCCGACCGTCTCCGAGCTGTTCGGTGAGGGCGGCTACGCGGTCGAGACGGTGGTGCCCAAGTCGGAGATCAACGTTCTCATCCCGGCCCTCCGGGACCGTGGCGCGAGCGACATCCTGGAGCTGGCCCTGTCCAAGATCGTCCCCTGATGCCCGGGCGGGCGACGCCGGGACCCGGTGAGCGGGCCGAGGGCAGCGTGGCGACGTTCGACGAGGAGCGGGGCCTGGGGACCGTGGCGATCGACGACGGCCGCCTCCTTCCCTTTCACTGCACGGACATCGCCGACGGCAGTCGCACCATCGCCGTGGGCACGAGGGTCGCCTTCAGCGTGGTGGCTGGGCACCTCGGGCGCTGGGAGGCGTCGGGCCTAGCCCCCTGTCTCCCCCGGCCCTCCTGATGTCGGCGCTCCTGGGTCGGGGTCCGATCGGTCCGATACCTCGTCGGCGGTGGTCGTCCCGCCCATGCGCACGAAGGCCAGGCGCAGCTGGGTGAGCCCCTCGCGCAGGTTGGCCTCCTCCTCGCCCAGGCGCGAACGGAGCCCTTCGACCAGCAGGGCGAGGGCGTCGATGGCCAGCCGGGCCTCGTCGAGCTGGGGAGGATCGAGTGACAGATGGAGGGCGGCCAGCTCGAACATGCCGTAGCAGTGGTTGGCCACGACGGTCCGCGCCGGGGTGTCGGCCAGCTGCTGGCGCAGCTCCGTCATCCGCTCCCGCAGCTCGGCGTCGTCCTCTTCTCCCGCCCCGCCCTCGAGTCGTCCTCCGGGAGGACCTCCCGCGCCGGCTGGTGGTGGTCCCGAGGTCGGTGGACGTTCCCGTCGTCCTCCTCGCTCTCCTTGCTCGTCCTCGCCGGGACGGGGGACCGGACGCTCTCCACCGGGTGTCCAGAGGCTGCTCATGGCTGATATCGTAGAGTGCAAATCGAGACGGAAAGCGGGGCCGGGCAGTCCGACGAGGCGGCACGATCCCCACCCTTCCGCCGTCCGGGTACTCCGGTCGGCGTGTCGGGTCCATGCTCGCTTTGGGGCGGGCGTCGCTTTCCGGCGCCTGCCCTTGTCGCGTTCAAGGGCCCAACATGACAGGAGTGATGCCGCATAACTGCCGCAGCTGCCACCACCGAGCTCAGGATCAATGATCGGGTCCGAGCCCGTGAGGTACGACTGGTCGATCCGGAGGGCACGCAGCTAGGGATCAAACCGCTTCCCGAGGCCCTCCATATCGCCAGGGAGCTGGATCTGGACCTTGTCGAAGTTGCTCCGCAGGCCTCCCCGCCGGTCTGTCGGATCATGGACTACGGCAAGTTCAAGTTCGATGCGGCACAGCGGGCGAAGGAGTCTCGCCGCAAGACCACCAACGTCGGCATCAAGGAGATGAAGTACCGGCCAAAGATCGGGAGCGGGGACTTCGACACCAAGACCCGCCGGGTCGTCAGGTTCCTCGGTGAGGGCCACAAGGTCAAGATCACGATCATGTTCAGAGGCAGGGAGATCTACCACCCCGAGCTCGGGAAGAAGATCCTCGACCGGATCGCCGAGGAGGTCGACGGCTCGGCCAAGGTCGAGGCGGCGCCGCGCCTGGACGGCCGCAACATGATCATGGTCCTGGCTCCCGACAAGCGGGCTCAGCGGTCAACAGCGGCGCGGGCAGAGCGGTCGGACGGTGCAGACGACGGGTCCGGGGTCGCGGTCAACGGAGGGTCCCCGGGCGCGGCAGGCACGGCGGGCCCAGGAGGCCAGCCCGACGGAAACGCCGATCGGGGGGCCGCCGCCCATCGACGGGAGAGCTGAGCATGCCGAAGATGAGAACGGACAGGGGCGCCGCCAAGCGGTTCAAGGTCACGGGAACGGGGAAGCTTCGCCGGCGCCAGGCCTTCCGGTCGCACCTGCTGGAGAAGAAGTCGAGCACCCGCACCCGCCGGTTGGGTCGTGAGGTGGACGTGGCTTCCGGCGGTGACGCCCGGCAGGTGAAGCGGCTGCTCGGCCTTTAGGGCAGTCACCGACTCGATCATCGGACCAGTAGTCCGACGCCACCCGAGACAAGGAGCCCCCCATGGCCAGGGTAAAGCGCGCCGTCCACAGCAAGAAGCACCGCCAGGCCGTACTGGAGAAGGCGCACGGCTACTACGGCAACAAGAGCCGGAGCTTCCGCGCCGCCAACGAGCAGGTCATGCGGTCCATGCAGTACGCCTATCGGGACCGCCGGGCCCGCAAGGGGGACTTCCGTCAGCTCTGGATCCAGCGGATCAACGCCGCCGCCCGCCTCCAGGGGATGAGCTACAGCCGGTTCGTGGCCGGCCTGCGTCGGGCCCAGGTCGAGGTAGACCGCAAGATGCTCGCCGATCTCGCCGTGAACGACCCGGCCGCCTTCGCCGCCCTGGTGCGGGTGGCGGCTGGCAACAGCTCGGCGGCCGACGAGGATGCGTCCACTGAGGGAGTCGAGGAGGACGCTTCCTGACTCAGGCTGCCCTCGCCTGGCGTCACCAACGCGTCCAGCGCCTGCGTCGCCTCGTGCGGCGGCGGAGCCTACGCCAGGCCGAGCGGGCCTTCGTGGCCGAGGGTGCGAAGGTCATATCGGTCGCCCTCGACGTCGGCGCCCCCGTGCAAGCGCTGTTCTACGCCCCCGAGGCCAGCACCGACGAGCGGGCCCAAGCGGTGATCGAGCAGGCGCTCCGGGCGGGCGTGCGGGTGTACCAGCTGGGGTCCGGCGTGATGGAGCGGGTGGCCGATACGGTGACCCCGCAACCGCTGTTGGCCGTCGTCGCCTTCGTCGACGTGGTCCTCGACGCCCTGGCCGAGGCTTCCCTAGTCGTGGTGTGCGCCGACGTGCGTGATCCGGGCAATGCGGGCACTGTCCTCCGCAGCGCCGAGGCGGCGGGCGCCGACGGGGTAATCTGCTGTGACGGGTCGGTCGACGTCTACAACCCCAAGACCGTGCGGGCGTCGGCCGGGGCGTTGTTCCACGTTCCGGTCGTGGCTGGCGGAGACGTGGCCCAGGTGCTGGAACGGCTCGGGAGCTGGGGTATGCATCGTTTGGCGGCGGCGGCCCACGACGGGCGGGACTACACGGAGGCGGATCTGACCACGGCGGTCGCGCTGGTCCTCGGCAACGAGGCCGCGGGCGTGCCCAGCGGGCTGCAGCGATGGATCGACGAGCCCGTCAGCATCCCGATGTCGGGACGCGCCGATTCGCTCAACGTCGGAATGGCGGCGGCCGTGCTGTGCTTCGAAGCCGCTCGCCAGCGACGCCAGGGTCAGCGATCCGAGCGCGGGTGCGGGGCCCGGAGGGTCTGAGCGGTGGCGGACGACCTCGACCAGCTTCCCGATGCCGTGATCCGTGTCGACGGGTCACGGCGGATCGTTGGTGCCAACCGGGCCGCGACCGAGCTGACCGGCTTCGCCGGGGGGGAGCTCATCGACCAGGACTGCGCTGCCGCCCTCGAGACGAGAGACCGGGAAGGTCGTCCGGTGTGGGTTGGTGGCTGGCATCGGTCGGCGCACCTCCCTTCTGTGCGGACGCTGCCCGAGCAGGAGGTGATCCTGCGTGGGGCTGACGGCATCGACGTGCGAGCCTTCGTGACCGGCTCGTACCAACGCGACCCGGCGGGCGAGATCATGGGTGCCGTCCTCGTCCTGCGGGACGCGAGGCGCAGGATGCACCACACGGTGACGGGGATCGAGATCGTCTCCACGGTGAGCCACGAGCTGCGGTCCCCGCTCACCTCGGTGAAGGGGTACACCAGCCTGCTGATGAACCGGTGGGACCGGCTGGGCGACGATCAGAAGCGCATGATGCTCGAGCAGGTCAACCACGACGCCGACCGGGTCACCCGGCTCATCACCGAGCTGCTCGACATCAGCCGCCTCGAGACCGGCCGTCTGGTGCTGCGCCGACAGATGATCGACCTGAGCGCGCTCGCCGACTCGGTGCTCGACCAGATGACGATGGAGTACCCCGAGCTCAGCGCGACCCGTGACTTCGAGGAACCCTTCCCCACCGTGTATGCAGATCCGGACAAGGTGCTCCAGGTGATCACCAACATGGTGGAGAACGCGTGCAAGTACGGTTCGCCGCAGGGCCTGGAGGTCACGGGTGAGGCCACCGAGGAGGAGGTCGCCCTGTCGGTGACCGACCAAGGACCAGGGATCCCGTCCGAGGACCTCGATCGGGTGTTCACCAAGTTCTTTCGCCGGCCCGAGGGCAAGCCGACGGGCTCTGGCCTGGGTCTGTGGATCAGCCGCGGGCTGGTCGAGGCCCACGGAGGACGGCTGTCGGTGCGATCAATTTCGGGGCAGGGGTCGACCTTCCGCTTTACGCTGCCACGCGTGGAACCGGAGATCCTGCGCCAGCCGACGTCCGGTGGCTGACGTCTCCAACGTTTTCGACATCGCCGACGTCGCTGCGGCCGAGGCGGAGGGTCGGGCGAGGATCGATGCTGGGTCCTCGGTGGATGCCCTTCGGGCGGTCGAGACCGAGGTGGTGGGCCGGCGCTCCCGTCTGGCCGCGCTCCAGCAGCGGCTCGGCGGGCTGCCTCCCGACGAGCGCCGCAGCCGCGGGCGCGAGCTCAACGAGGCGCGTGCGCGCCTCCAGGGGGCGCTCGACGCCCGCCGGGTCGAGCTCGAGCGGGCGGAGCGGCGTCGCCGTCTCGACGCCGAGCGCCTCGACCTGACCGAGGTGCTGCCCCGGCCCGGACCCGGGCATCTCCACCTCGTGACCCAGACCCAGGCCGAGCTCGAGGACGTGTTCGTCGGTATGGGCTTCACCGTGGCCGAGGGCCCAGAAGCCGAGACCGACTGGCACAACTTCGAGGCGCTCAGCATCCCCCCGGGTCATCCGGCCCGCAGCATGTGGGACACGTTCTATCTTCGGCTCGACCCGCCCGGATCGACGCTGCTGCGCACGCACACCTCGCCCGTCCAGATACGGGTGATGCAGTCTCAGCCGCCGCCGATCTTCATCGTGGCTCCCGGGCGCGCCTACCGTCGCGACACACCCGACGCCCGCCACCTCCCCGTGTTCCACCAGATCGAAGGGCTGGTGGTGGACCGGGCGATCACCTTCGCCGACCTGGCCGGCACCATCGAGGCCTTCACGACCGCCTACTTCGGTCCCGCCATCCATTCACGGCTCCGCCCCTCCTACTTCCCATTCACCGAGCCCTCGGCCGAGTACGAGATCACCTGCATGATCTGCGAGGGGGCTGGCTGCCGCACGTGCTCGGGGACGGGGTGGGTCGAGCTCGGAGGGGCCGGGATGGTGGACCCGGACGTCTTCGCCGCGGTGGGACTCGACGCCGAGGAGTGGTCCGGCTTCGCCTTCGGGTTCGGCATCGACCGCTGTGCCCAGATGCGCCACGGGATCGCCGACATGCGCGTCCTGCTCGACAACGACCTCAGGTTCCTCACCCAGTTCTGAAAGCTCACCATGCGTGTTCCGCTGTCCTGGCTCCGTGACTTCGCGCCCATCGAGGCCGATCCTGCCGACGTGGGCGACACCCTGGACGACCTTGGCCTAGTGGTCGAGGACATCGAGCGCGTCGGCGAGGGTCTGGAAGGAGTGGTGGTCGCCCGGGTGCTCGCCATCGATCCGATCCCCTCGGCCGATCACATCCGGCTGGTCACGGTCGATGCCGGCGACGGACGATCGGTCGAGGTTGTGTGTGGCGCGTCCAATTTCTCGGTCGGCGACCTGGTTCCACTGGGCACGGTGGGCACCGTGCTCCCGGGAGGGATGGCCATCAGTCGCCGGAAGATGAAGGGTGTCGAGTCAAACGGGATGCTGTGCTCGGGAAGCGAGCTCGGGCTCAGCGAGGACAGTGCCGGCATCCTCGTGCTGGGGTCGGGGTCCGATGATGATGGCCTCGCCGCCGACCCCGGCACACCCCTGATCGAGGCCCTCGGCATCGAGCCGGACGTGGTCTTCAACCTGGAGATCGAGGGCAACCGCCCCGACGCCCTGTCCGTCGCCGGCGTAGCGCGGGACCTCGCCGCCCGCCTCCACCTTCCGTTCTCCATACCCGATCCTCACCCTGTCGAGGGCGGGGTGCCGATCGAGCGGCTGGCTCGCGCTGGCGTGGAGGCCCCCGACCTGTGCCCCCGCCTGCTCGTCCGGGTTCTCGTCGACGTGAAGGTCGCCCCCTCGCCGCCGTGGGTCGCCCGTCGGCTGGTGCTGGCGGGTATGCGGCCGATCAACTCCATCGTCGATGCCTCCAACTACGTGATGCTCGAGCTGGGCCAGCCCACTCACCCCTACGACCTCGACCGGCTCGGAGGAGGCGGCCTGTTGGTGCGCCGGGCTCGGGCGGGCGAGGCGATCGTGACCCTCGACGGCGAGGAGCGACGTCTGGGGGTGCCCGTCCGTGGTGGCGAGGCCGACGACTGCATCATCTGTGACGCGGACGGCTCGCCCGTGGGCATCGCCGGGATCATGGGTGGCGGCTCCTCGGAGATCACCGGGACCACGTCGCGGGTGCTGCTCGAGGTGGCGAACTTCAAGGCCATGGCCATCGCTCGGACGTCGGCTCGCCTGGGGCTGCGGACCGAGGCATCGGTTCGCTTCGAGCGGGGCGCCGACCCTGAGGCGCTCGAGCGTGCCGGAGCCCGAGTCTGCGAGCTCGTGGCCGGCGTCGGAGGCACCACGGCGTCGGGATCGCTGGATGTGCGAGGGGACCTGGCGCCACCCCCGGTGGTCCGGTTGCGCACCGACCGGGTGAACGCCAGCCTCGGCACCGACCTCGACGACGCGACGGTTCGCCAGCACCTAGCTCCCCTCGGGTTCGACGTGTCGCCCGAGGCCCCTGGTGTGCAGCGGGTGCGCGTCCCGACCTTCCGTCCGGACAGCACGCGTGAGATCGACCTGATCGAGGAGGTGGCCCGCCTCCACGGGTACGCGCGTATCCCGCGGACGGTCCCGCCTCCCCCGGGCGTCGGGCGACTCACCGCATACCAACGCGATCGGCGTCGGGTGCGACAGGTCCTTGCCGGCACGGGCGCCAGCGAGGCCTGGACGGCGTCGTTGCTGAGGCCGGGGGACCACGAAGCCGCGGGGCTCGACGGCCAGTCGGTCGAGGTCGAGAACCCGCTGGCGGCCGAGGAATCGGTGCTGCGTCGGACACTGCTCCCCGGCATGCTGCGGGCGCTGGCGTTCAACGCCTCGCATCGGTATCCAGACCTGCGTCTGTTCGAGATCGGTCACGTCTTCGGGTGGCCTCGACCGGGCGAACCCCTGCCCGACGAGACCGAGCACCTGGGTGTGGCCCTGTCGTGGCCGGCGGACGACGCCCGGTCGACCGTCGAGGTGTGGCGAGCGCTCTGTGACGGGTTGCGTGTCGACTCGGTGTCGATGCAGGCTGCCCCGCTCCCGGGCCTCCACCCCACACGCAGCGCCCGTCTGGTCGTGGGTGAGACCGGCGCCGAGCTCGGCGGGCTCGGCGAGGTCGACCCGGACGTGCTGAGCGCCTTCGGGCTCGACACCCGAGGCGGGCGGGTCGGTTGGATCGAGGTCGACCTCGGCCTGCTGCTGGTTGCCGCGCCCCGTCGGTCGGACCAGGCCCGACCGGTGAGCCGCTTTCCCTCGAGCGACGTCGACCTCGCCTTCGTCGTCGACGAGTCCACGCCGGCCGGGGCGGTGCAGGAGACCCTCGCCCGTGGCGGGGGGGACCTGCTGGTCGAGCTGGCCTTGTTCGACGTCTACCGGGGCGAGGGCGTGCCGCCGGGGCGCCGGAGCCTGGCCTTCCGGCTGCGCTTCTGCGCCCTGGACCACACGCTCACCGACGAGGAGGTGGGCGAGGCGCGACGTCGGTGCATCGAGGCGGTCGAGTCGGCCCATCCGGCCGAGCTCCGGGGCGGCTAGAGACCCAGGCGGCTCGGGGCGGGCTGGTCACGCTGGGCGGCTCGGGGCGGGCTGGTCACGTTCGTTCCGGGTCCCCGAGGTCACCGCTCTCCAGGCTGTCGAGCACGTCGAGGGTGTGCTCGCCGAGTCGGGAGGTGACCCGGTTGAGCGTTCCCGGCGAGAGCTGGTCCAGGAAGTAGAAGCCGACGATCTCGTCGGCGTCGGGATCGCCCATCTCCGCCAGTGACTCCACGACCTCGAGGCAGCGATCGAGGAGCGCCTCGTCTCCTTTCGTGCCGAGCACCACGCCGTTGACGAGATCGGCCAGCTCCCCGAAGACGACGTCGGCCCCGAGGTCGTCCTCGTAGATGTCCAGCAGCTCGTCGTACCGGTCCTCCAGCTCGGGTACGGCCTGGAGCAACTCGGCCACGGCTCGCTGCTCGATGCCCTCGATGGTCGGCCGCATGCGGTCCTCCTCTGCTCGCGGCTCCTTGGCTCAGGAGGAAACTACACGAAATGCATTGATAGAGCCAGATGGAGCGCCGCTCACAGGCGGCGGAGGATCCGCATGATCTGATCGGTCCGGTAGCTGGCCAGCTTGACGCTCCAGCAGTCGAGCGCCGAGCGCCTGGCTTCGTTGCCGAAGAACGTCGTCATGGGCCCTTCGAGTTGGTACGAGTCGGCACCCTCGACCCACTCCGTCGTCTCGTCTGCCAGCGTCACCTCGAACCCCATCTGCTTCACCTTCCCGGGAGTGCTCCTGCTGAGGCTGACGGTACGAGGATCGGCCTGTGGAGCGATAGACCATCAACCCTGTGGATATCGCGCGCTATCCACAGGCTGATAGAGACCGCCCCAAACGGCCCCAATCGCCACAAGAAGGACCCTGTCGGTCGCCCTTCCGGCAACTTGTCGCGTTCCGGGCCGCAGAGCGGCCCAACGCGCCGCGTGTTCGCTCGGCCGGACCGCCGCGCGACGAACTTGTCGCGATGAGGGTCGGGTGGGCCGACCCGGGCGGTGGGCCCGTAGCGTGCGCCCTCGCATGAACATGCGATCTAATGTATAGTCATCGACATGCGGATCGGGATCGCCGGCGCGTCCGGCTATACCGGCGCCGAGCTCCTGCGGCTCTGCGCCGGCCACCCCCAGCTCGATGTGGCCTGGGCCGGTGCCGGCACCCAGGCCGGAAGTCAGGTCGGCGAGCTGTACCCCAGCCTGGCCGGCGCCTATCCCGGCCTTCGGCTGGACGAGCTCGACCCTGCCGCTCTCGATGGCCTCGACCTGGTCTTCCTCGCCCTGCCCCACGGCGAGGCCCAGCACATGGTGGCCGACATCCGCAAGGGCGTCGGCGCCATCGTCGACCTCTCGGCCGACTTCCGTCTGCGGGACCCGGCCGCCTACCCGTCCTGGTACGGCGCCGACCACACCGTCCCGGAGCTCCTGTCGGCCTTCTCCTACGGCCTGCCGGAGCTGTTCCGGGTCGACATCGTCGGCGCCGACCTGGTTGCCGCACCGGGGTGCTACGTCACTGCCGCGGCCCTCGCGCTGGCGCCCTTCGTGCGCGCCGGTTCCGTCGAGCGCACGGGGGTGATCGTCGACGCCGCCAGCGGGGTCTCGGGAGCAGGACGACGCCTGGCCAACCCGACCCAGTTCGGCACGGCCAACGAGGACTTCTCGGCGTACGGGCTGCTCGACCACCGCCACACTCCCGAGATCGAGCAGGCGACCGGCGCCCAGGTCCTGTTCACCCCGCACCTCGCCCCGATGACCCGTGGCATCCTGGCCACCTGCTACGCCCGCCCGACCGGACCAACCGACACGGCCGAGGTGCTGGCGCTGCTGGGCGCCGCCTATGAAGACGAACCGTTCGTCCTCGTGAGCGACGTACCGCCGTCGACCAAGGCGACACTCGGCTCGAACGCCGCCCACCTGACCGCCCGCTACGACCCCCGGACGGGCTGGGTGCTCGTGCTGTGCGCCCTCGACAACCTGGTCAAGGGGGCGTCGGGCCAGGCCGTCCAGTGCGCCAACCTGGCGCTCGGCCTGCCCGAGACCACCGGCCTGTCAACCGTCGGCGTGTACCCGTGAGCGTCACCGCGCCCGACGGCTTCGTGGCCGGCGGTGCGGCCTGCGGGATCAAGGCGCCCGGTCAGCTCGACCTGGCGGTGGTCGCCACGGCGGACGGTAGGGCGGTGCCGGCCGCCGGGGTCTTCACGGCCAACCTGGCCGCCGCCGCCCCGGTGCTGGTGAGCCGGGCGCACCTGGCGGCGAGCGGCGGCCGGGCCGCGGGCGTCGTCGTCAACGCCGGCAACGCCAACGCCGCCACCGGGATCGCCGGCCGAGCCAAGGCCGAGCGCACCGCGGCGCTGGTGGCCTCGGCGCTGGGGACGTCATCGGAAGAGGTGCTGGTGTGCTCCACCGGGATCATCGGTGTGCCGCTGCCGATGGAGCGCATCGATGCCGCCTTGCCACCGCTGGTGACCGGGCTCGCCTCCGACGAGGCGGCCGCCACTGCGGCGGCGACAGCGATCATGACGACCGATACCGCGGTGAAGCAGGCGAGGGTCGAGGCGGACGGCTTCGTCGTGGGCGGGATGGGCAAGGGTGCGGCGATGATGGCCCCCGACATGGCGACGATGCTGGCCGTGCTCACGACCGACGCCGTCGTCGATCCCTCTTCGCTGGCGGCCATGCTGCGCGACGCGGTCGCGCGCTCGTTCAACGCCGTGTCGATCGATGGCTGCACGTCGACCAACGACACGGTGCTTGTCCTGGCGAGCGGCAGCGCCGGGCCGGTTGACGATGCGGCGGTCTCCGGGGCGCTGCACCATGCGTGCGCGGACCTGGCGAGCCAGATGGTGGCCGACGCCGAAGGGGCGACGCGGGTGGTGCGGATCGCGGTGAGCGGAGCGGCCGACGATCCCGACGCGAGGCGGGCGGCGAGGCGGGTGGCTGACAGCGCGCTCGTGAAGTGCTCGATGTACGGGGGTGACCCGTACTGGGGTCGGGTGGTGAGCGAGCTCGGCAGTGCCGGGGTCTCCTTCGACCCCGAGCGGGTCAGCATCTCCTACGGCGGGGTGACCACGTGTCGCAAGGGTGTGGCCGCGGCCCACGACGACGCCGCGGTCCGGTCCCACCTTGCCGGCAGGCACGTCGACCTCCACGCCGACCTCGGGTTGGGAAGCGGAGCCGCCGTGGTCCTGACTGCTGATCTCGGGCCTGGCTACATCGACGAGAACATGAGGACCTCGTGAGCGCCGTGGCCCCCAGCCAGCTGGACCCCCCGGCCCGGGCCGAGGTGCTGGCCGAGGCTCTGCCGTACATCCGCCGATTCTGGGGCAAGGTCGTGGTCGTCAAGCACGGTGGCAGCGCCATCTCGCCCTCATCGCAGCCGGCGGGGCGGGCCGCGGGGCACGCCGTCGACCCTGCGCTGGCCATGTTCGCCCAGGACGTTGTGCTGATGAGCTCGGTAGGAATGCGCCCGGTGGTGGTGCACGGCGGCGGGCCACAGATCGGAGAGCTGATGGCCCGACTCGGCAAGCAGGCCGAGTTCAGGGACGGCCTGCGGGTCACCGACGCCGACACCCTCGACATCGCGCGCATGGTGCTCGTGGGGAAGGTCAACCGCGACATCGTGGGGGCGATCAACGTGCATGGGCCGCTGGCCGTGGGGCTGTCGGGTGAGGACGCCGGTCTCATCACAGCCACTGTGCATCCGGGGGAGCTCGGTTTCGTCGGCGAGGTGGACTCGGTCAACCCGGGGATCCTCGAGCGTCTGTTGGCCCAGGACCTCATCCCCGTGGTGGCGACGATCGGGACGGACGAGAATGGGCAGGCCTACAACATCAACGCCGACACGGTGGCGGGCGCGGTGGCCGAGGTGCTGGGCGCGGAGAAGCTGGTGTACCTCACCGACGTCGAGGGGCTGCGCAGGGACCGCCGTGACCCGGCGTCGCTCGTCCACACGACCAACGGTGAGGAGCTCGAGGCCATGCTGGCTGCCGGCGCCCTCTCTGACGGGATGATCCCGAAAGCTGCCGCCTGCGTGCGGGCCGTGCGCTCCGGCGTCGGCCAGGCGCACATCCTCGACGGGCGCCTCCCCCACGCGCTCCTGCTCGAGTTCTACACCCGTGAAGGGGTGGGAACGCTGGTGAGCCCGTGACGAGCTCCGAGGCCGGCCCGGGAGACCGGCTTGAGACCAGCGCCTTGATGTCGACCTATCCGCCGACGCCGGTCACCTTCGTGAGGGGCGAGGGGACGCGCCTGTACGACGAGGACGGGCGTCGGTACCTCGACTTCCTGTCGGGACTGGCGGTCACCTCGCTTGGGCACTGTCACCCGGTCGTGACCGAAGCGATCGCCGATCAGGCCGGGACGCTCGTCCACGTGTCGAACCTGTTCGGCAACGTCGTGGGCCCGGACGTGGCCGCCACGCTGGACCGACTGGTGGGGGGCGGCACGCGCGCCGGAGGGCGGGTCTTCCTCGCCAACTCGGGAGCGGAGGCCAACGAGTGCGCCATCAAGCTGGCGCGCCGTTGGGCGGGCCCCGGAAGGTTCGTCGTGGTGAGCGCCTACGGCTCGTTCCACGGCCGCACCCTGGCGACCCTGCACGCCACGGGACAGCCGACCAAGCACGAGCCGTTCCAGCCGTTGCCGGAAGGCTTCCGCCACGTCGCGTGGGACGATCTCGCTGACCTGGAACGGGCGGTGGACGGATCGGTCGTCGCCGGCGTCCTGCTCGAGCCGATCCAGGGGGAAGGGGGCGTGAAACCGCTGTCGCCGGGCTTCCTGACAGCCGTGCGCCGGCTGTGTGACGAGCGCGGCGTGCTGCTCATGCTCGACGAGATACAGACGGGGTTGGGGCGCACCGGACAGTGGTTCGCCTTCCAGCACGAGGGCATCGTGCCCGACGTGGTCACCGTGGCCAAGGCCCTGGGCAACGGCGTGCCCATCGGCGCCTGCTGGGCTCGGGGAGAGGTGGCCGAGGCGTTCACGCCCGGCGACCACGGCAGCACCTTCGGAGGTCAGCCGCTGGCGGCCGCCGCGGCCAAGGCGACCCTGGACGTGATGGAGGAGGCCGACGTCCCCGCGCTCGCGACGGCGGCGGGGGCCCAGCTGCGTCAGGGCCTGGCCGATCTGCCCGGCGTGACCAGCGTGCGAGGGCAGGGTCTGTTGCTGGCAGCCGAGTTGGAGGATGCCGTGGCCAAGGACGTCACCGCCCGAGCACTGGCCGCTGGTCTCGTCGTGAACGCCGTGACGGAGAAGGCCCTGCGCCTGGCGCCCCCCCTGCTGGTGTCGTCGGACGAGATCGGGGAGGCCCTGACCATGCTCGGGCAGGTGCTGGGCGAGCACCGTTTCGCCGGCCCGGGAGGCCGGCGCGGGGGACCGCCCCGGACGGGGACGGCGTGACCCGTCACCTGCTCGAGACCGACGACCTGGCTGCGGACGAGCTGGCTGCCGTGCTGGACCTCGCCGGCCAGCCCCGGCCGGCACCGGTGCTCGCCGGCCGGGGCGCGGCCCTGGTCTTCGAGAAGCCCTCGAACCGCACCCGCAACGCCACCGAGATGGCGGTCGTCCAGCTGGGGGGCCACCCCATCAGCATCCGCGGCGACGAGGTCGGGCTCGGGACGAGGGAGTCCGCCGAGGACATCGCCCGCACCCTGGCCTGCTATCACGCTGTCATCGGCGCCAGAGTGCGGGACCACCGCAATCTCGAGCGCATGGTCGCCGCGCTCGACACCTCGGCGAAAGCGGTGCCGCTCATCAACCTCCTCTCCGACCGGGCCCATCCCTGTCAGGCCCTGGCCGACCTGCTCACGATGCAGGAGGTGCTCGGCGGGCTCCGGGGACGGACCCTCGCCTGGGTCGGTGACGCCAACAACGTGTGCCGTTCCTTGCTCCTGGGAGGAGCGCTGGCGGGGATGCGCATGCGGGTGGCGTCGCCGCCCGCGTTCAGCCTGGATGCTGCGGACGCCGATCGAATCGTGTCGCTGGGCGGCGACCTCGAGCTGGTCGACCGGCCCGAGCTCGCCGCCGACGGGGCCGACGCGGTCCACACCGACGTGTGGGTGTCGATGGGCCAGGAGGCCGAGGAGGCTGCCCGACGGCGGGCGTTCGATGGCTTCACCGTGGACGAGGCGCTCATGGCCCGGGCTGGGCCCGACGCCGTGGTGCTGCACTGTCTGCCCGCCCGTCGAGGCGAGGAGATCGCCGCCAGCGTCGTCGACGGGCCGCGCAGCGTGGTGTGGCGACAGGCCGAGAACCGTCTTCACGCCGCGCGCGGCCTGCTGCTGTGGCTGCTCGACACGGAGACGGCCGGGGCCGCATCGACCCCGGCGGACGGGGTGGCCAAGGCGGCTGGAACATCCCGGACGGGTCGATGAAGTTGGCCAAGAGCCAGCGTCAGCATCGCATCGCCAGGATCCTGGAGGGCCATGCCGTGACCAGCCAGCCCCAGCTCGTCGACCTGTTGGCCCGAGAGGAGGTCGAGGCAACCCAGGCCACAGTGTCGCGGGACCTCGAGGAGCTGGGCGCGGTCAAGGTCCGGGTACCGGGAGGCGACAGCGTCTACGCCATCCCCGAGCTGCCACGGGATCAGGTGGTGCCGGAGGACCACCTGCGCCGGGTGCTGGCGGACTGGGTGGTCGAGGTGGTGCACTCGGCCAACGTGGTCGTGCTGCGGACGCCTCCCGGGTCGGCCCACGTGGTCGGGTCGGCGCTCGACCGGGCCGGGCTCGACGGGGTCATCGGTACCGTGGCGGGCGACGACACCGTGCTCGTGGTGGCGTCCGAGGGGGCGGGAGGCGCCGAGGTGGCCCGACGTCTCGCCGCCCGGGCCGGCCTCTGAGGACGCGGGCTCGAGAACGAACAGAGACGAGAGGAGCGTTTCGTGCCCAAGCGAGTGGTCCTGGCCTACAGCGGCGGACTGGATACGTCGGTGGCCGTGCGGTGGCTGGGTGAGGAGATGGGCATGGAGGTCATTGCCCTGGCGGCCGACGTTGGGCAGGGCGGTGACTTCGACGGCCTCCGCCAGCGGGCGTTGGCGGCCGGCGCCGTCGAAGCCGTCGTCGTCGACGCCCGCGAGGAGTTCGCGCGCGACTTCGTCGCCCCCGCCCTGCGGGCGAACGCCCGCTACGAGGGCAAGTACCCGCTCGTGTCCGCCCTCTCCCGTCCCCTCATCGTCCGGCACCTGGTCGCCGCCGCTCGCGAGCATGGCGCCGATGCCGTCGCCCACGGCTGTACCGGGAAGGGCAACGACCAGGTCCGCTTCGAGGTGTCGACCCGCGCCCTGGCGCCGGACCTGCAGACCATCGCGCCGGTGCGGGGTTGGGGGCTGACCCGGGAGCAGTCGATCGAGTACGCCGAGCGCTTCGACATTCCGGTGACAGTCTCCAGGGCCAGCCCTTACTCGATCGACCAGAACCTCTGGGGGCGGACCATCGAGTGCGGGGTCCTCGAGGACCCGTGGGTCCAGCCGCCGGAGGAGGTCTTCGAGCTCACGACCCCGACTGCGGAGCAGCCTGTCGAGATGGTGCTCGGCTTCGAGGAGGGTCTCCCGGCCACGATCGACGGTCGACGACTGCCCTTGCACGAGCTGATCGGGGAGATCACCCGGGTCGTCGGGTCCTACGGTTGGGGTCGCGTGGACATGGTCGAGAACCGCCGGGTCGGGATCAAGAGCCGCGAGGTCTACGAGTGCCCCGGAGCCCTGGCCCTTCTGATGGCCCACTCCGATCTGGAGGACCTCACCCTCGAGCGCGACCTGGCTCACGAGAAGGCCCGTCTCGAGCCGCGCTGGGCGGAGCTGGTGTACGACGGGCTGTGGTACTCGCCGCTGAAGGGGGCCCTCGACGCCTTCGTCACCGAGAGCCAGCAGCGCGTCGCGGGAGAGGTCCGGGTGCGCTGCGAGGTCCCCGGCCGTTGTTTTGTCGCCGGCCGCCGCAGCGAAGTGGGGCTCTATGACTACGAGCTGGCTACCTACGAGGCCGCCGACGCATTTCACCATGAGGACGCGGCCGGCTTCGTGCGCCTGTGGGGCCTGGGGGTCGAGACGTGGGCGGCCCGCGAGCACCCCTTGTCGCGCCAGCCCCCCCCGACTCGATGAGCCTCTGGAAGGAGCGCTTCGGGGTGGCGCCCGCCGACCCGGTGGTGGCGTTCACCGAGAGCCTCTCGTTCGACACGCGGCTGGCGGGCGACGACCTGGCCGGCTCGCGGGCGCACGTACGTGGGCTGGAGCGGGCGGGCATCCTCACCGCGAAGGAGCGTGACGCTCTGCTCGCCGCCCTCGACCGGGTCGGGGCGGAGGTGGAGGGTGGGGCCTTCGTCTTTGCCGAGGGCGACGAGGACATCCACACCGCCGTCGAGCGGCGGGTGACCGAGCTGGCGGGCGATGTCGGAGCCAAGCTGCACGCCGGCCGCAGTCGCAACGATCAGGTGGCGACGGCGTTGCGTCTCTACGCCAAGCGCGAGCTTCGGGCGCTGGCCCAGGCGATCCTCAGCGTGCAGACGGTGCTGGCCGACAGGGCCGACGAGGCCGGTGACGCCTATCTTCCCGGCTACACCCATCTCCAGCGCGCCCAACCGGTGCTGCTGGCCCATCATCTCCTCGCCCACGGCTGGGCCTTGGCTCGCGATGTCGACCGCCTCGTCGCCACCGTGGACCGGCTCGACGCCTCGCCGCTGGGTGCGGGGGCCCTGGCCGGTTCATCGCTCGCCCTCGACCCCGACTCGGTCGCTGCCGACCTCGGTTTTGCCAGCCGCTTCGAGAACTCCCTCGACGCCGTGAGCGACCGCGACTTCGTGGCCGAGGCCCTGTTCGATCTCGCCCTTCTCGGCGTCCATCTCTCCCGGCTGGGCGAGGAGGTGGCGCTGTGGTCGACAGAGGAGTTCGGCTTCCTCCACCTCCACGACACCTACGCCACCGGCAGCTCGATGCTCCCCCAGAAGAAGAACCCGGACGTGGCCGAGCTGCTCCGCGGCAAAGCCGGCCGCCTGGTGGGTCACCTCACGGGCATCCTCACCACGCTCAAGGGACTTCCCCTCTCCTACAACCGGGACCTTCAGGAGGACAAGGAGCCGCTGTTCGATGCCGTCGACCAGGTCGGGCGGGCCCTGGCGGCCCTCGACGGGCTCCTGTCCACGGTGGGCTTCGACCTGGACCGCATGCGAGCGGCAGCCGACAGTCAGGAGGCGGCGGCGGTGGACCTGGCCGAATGGCTGGTGGCGCGGGGGACGCCATTTCGACAGGCCCACGGCATCGTGGCGTCGATCGTGCGCGACTCGCTCGAGCGCCACGTCCCCCTGGCCGAGCTGGTGGAGGGTCATCCCGAGCTCGGCGGGGAGGCGGTGGCCTTGTTGGAGCCCGGCGTGGCGGTGACCCGCCGCACGACCCCTGGCGGCGCGGGTCCCAGGCCGGTGGCGGAGCAGTTGCGCAACCTCCGTCGCCGCCTCGAGATCGATCGCGAGCGGGTTGGGCATGGCTGAGCCGGCTGCCCCTCGGGTCGGGGCGCCCGTGCCCGCGCTGGCGCCGCTTCCTCGCACCTTCTTCCTGGGAGATGCCCGTCAGGTGGCGCCGTTGCTGCTGAACAAGCTGCTGGTGCGCGACGGTGCGGTGGGCCGGATCGTCGAGGTCGAGGCCTATCGAGGCGTCGAGGACCCTGCTTCCCACGCTTACCGGGGGCCCACCAGGCGGAACGCCGCCATGTTCGGGCCTCCCGGCCACCTGTACGTGTACTTCAGCTACGGCGTGCACTGGTGCGCCAACGCGGTCTGCGGCCCCGAGGGGACACCTCACGCCGTGCTCCTGCGGGCCCTGGCTCCCATCACGGGGGTGGAGCAGATGTGGCTCCGCCGACCGGGTGCCCGGCGGGAGCGTGACCTGTGCAGCGGCCCCGGTAAGCTGTGCCAGGCGCTGGGCCTCACCCGGGAGCAGGACGGCGCTGACCTGGTCACTGGTGACGGGGGTGTGCTGCTCGCTACCGACCAGGACCCACCACCGGGACGGCCGGGGGTGGGTCCTCGGGTCGGGATCAGCGTGGCGGCTGATCACCCCTGGAGGTGGTGGGTGCCGGGCGACGTCAACGTCTCCCGTGGTGGCCGCAGCCCTGCATCACGGCGTAGCAGCCGCAGAATGGACGCTTGACAGAGGAGGGGTGGCGGTCTAGCTTGGTTCTTCGCCCGGTCGGCCGTACGGCCCGCCAGGGCGACATCGACCGGGACCGAGCGAGGGCTACCTCGCCCCCTCGGAAGAGAGAAGGACCCGGCACCAACTCCCCCCGGGGATGTGTGTCGCGTCGCTCCTTGAAAACGGAACAGAGGAAAGCCAAAAGCCAGTGCGGGGTGGTCGCGCGAGCGATCACCGAAGTCAATGCACAGAGACGGACAACATGTCCGTCCTGGTGCCGGTCGGCTGACGGGATCAGTGTCCCGGAGGCCGGCTCTCCAGATCATCGGGGTGCCCTCGGGTGGCCCCGCTGGTTTCGACGGAGAGTTTGATCCTGGCTCAGGACGAACGCTGGCGGCGTGCTTAATACATGCAAGTCGAACGGAGCTCATTCGGTGGCAACACCGGAGAAGGCTCAGTGGCGAACGGGTGCGTATCACGTGAGCAACCTATCCCGAAGACCGGGATAACACCGGGAAACCGGTGCTAATACTGGATGCCCCCACCGGGTCGCATGGCCTGGTGAGGAAAGGAATTTTGCTTCGGGAGGGGCTCGCGGCCTATCAGCTTGTTGGTGGGGTAATGGCTCACCAAGGCCACGACGGGTAGCTGGTCTGAGAGGACGACCAGCCACACTGGGACTGAGACACGGCCCAGACTCCTACGGGAGGCAGCAGTAGGGAATCTTGCGCAATGGGCGAAAGCCTGACGCAGCAACGCCGCGTGGGGGATGAAGGCCTTCGGGTTGTAAACCCCTTTCAGCAGGGACGAAACTGACGGTACCTGCAGAAGAAGCCCCGGCCAACTACGTGCCAGCAGCCGCGGTAATACGTAGGGGGCAAGCGTTGTCCGGAATTATTGGGCGTAAAGAGCTCGTAGGCGGCTTGGCAAGTCGGGTGTTAAACCTCCAGGCTCAACCTGGAGCTCGCGCTCGATACTGCCATGGCTTGAGTCCGGTAGGGGACCACGGAATTCCTGGTGTAGCGGTGAAATGCGCAGATATCAGGAGGAACACCGGTGGCGAAGGCGGTGGTCTGGGCCGGTACTGACGCTGATGAGCGAAAGCGTGGGGAGCGAACAGGATTAGATACCCTGGTAGTCCACGCCGTAAACGTTGGGCACTAGGTGTGGGGCCTTATCGACGGGTTCCGTGCCGTAGCTAACGCATTAAGTGCCCCGCCTGGGGAGTACGGCCGCAAGGCTAAAACTCAAAGGAATTGACGGGGGCCCGCACAAGCGGCGGAGCATGTGGCTTAATTCGAGGCAACGCGAAGAACCTTACCTAGGCTTGACATGTAGGGAAAAGCCGTAGAGATACGGTGTCCTTCGGGGCCCTACACAGGTGGTGCATGGTTGTCGTCAGCTCGTGTCGTGAGATGTTGGGTTAAGTCCCGCAACGAGCGCAACCCTTGTCCTATGTTGCCAGCGGGTAATGCCGGGGACTCGTAGGAGACTGCCGGGGTCAACTCGGAGGAAGGTGGGGATGACGTCAAATCATCATGCCCCTTACGTCTAGGGCTGCACACATGCTACAATGGCCGGTACAGAGGGCTGCTATTCCGCGAGGATGAGCTAATCCCAAAAAGCCGGTCTCAGTTCGGATCGCAGTCTGCAACTCGACTGCGTGAAGTCGGAGTCGCTAGTAATCCCGGATCAGCAACGCCGGGGTGAATACGTTCCCGGGCCTTGTACACACCGCCCGTCACACCACGAAAGTCGGTAACACCCGAAGCCGGTGGCCCAACCGTAAGGAGGGAGCCGTCGAAGGTGGGATCGGCGATTGGGGTGAAGTCGTAACAAGGTAGCCGTACCGGAAGGTGCGGCTGGATCACCTCCTTTCTAAGGAGTCACTGTCTGGGCCATTCACCTGGTCCAGGTACTCCTAGGTCGATCACTGGCTATTCGGCCGTCCAAGCATCTCCCGGTTGTAGACCATCGGTCTCCCGTGGGGCGCTGCGAGGATGGGCGGGCACCTCTGTTCCGTTTTGAGGGAGCGGCTACGGGTCTTCGGACCGGTCGGGACTCCTTCGGCGACGTCGGTACCCAATGGAATCGATTGGGGGTGTCGACCGCTCGCTTTGTCGTCGGACCGCCTCTCGCTGGGGGTGGCGCCATGACCAGCGGCCCCTTGAGAACTCCATAGCGAGCACGAGCATCTTTGTTCTCCAAGCTACAAAGAGCCAACGGTGGATGCCTTGGCGCCTGAAGCCGATGAAGGACGTGGGTGGCTGCGATAAGCCACGGGGAGCTGCCGACCAAGCTTCGATCCGTGGATGTCCGAATGGGGAAACCCGGCACCCAGAAGGGGTGTCACACCGGCCTGAACACATAGGGCCGGTCGAGGGAACCGGGGGAATTGAAACATCTCAGTACCCCGAGGAGAGGAAAGCAACAGCGACTCCCTGAGTAGCGGCGAGCGAAACGGGAAGAGCCCAAACCGAGCCGGTGGAACAGCCTGGCGGCGTTGCCGGTTCGGGGTCGTGGGACCTGACAGAGGGGGCGCCAGACCCCTCACGGAGTTACAAAGCTGATGCCTAGTGGAAGCGCTCTGGAACGTCGCGCCGTAGCGGGTAAGAGCCCCGTACGCGAAAGGTAATCAGCCTCCGGTCAGGACTCCCAAGTAACGCCGGGCCCGAGAAACCCGGTGTGAATTCGCGAGGACCACCTCGTAAGGCTAAGTACTCACAGGCGACCGATAGCGCACTAGTACCGTGAGGGAAAGGTGAAAAGTACCCCGGGAGGGGAGTGAAATAGTACCTGAAACCGTTGGCTTACAATCAGTCAGAGCGTCGTCGGCATCTTCGGATGTCGGCCGTGATGGCGTGCCTTTTGAAGAATGAGCCAGCGAGTTACCGTGTGTGGCGAGGTTAACCCGAGAGGGGGAGCCGGAGCGAAAGCGAGTCTGAACAGGGCGTCTAGTCGTATGCGGTAGACCCGAAGCCGAGTGATCTATCCATGGGCAGGCTGAAGCGGGGGTAAGACCCCGTGAAGGGCCGAACCCACCCTGGTTGAAAACAGGGGGGATGACCTGTGGTTAGGGGTGAAAGGCCAAGCAAACTCGGTGATAGCTGGTTCTCCCCGAAATGCATTTAGGTGCAGCGTCGGGCGTTCAGCATCGGAGGTAGAGCACTGAATGGGCTAGGGGGCCTACCAGCTTACCGACCCCAATCAAACTCCGAATGCCGATGCTCCAGAGCCCGGCAGTGAGACCACGGGGGATGAGCTTCGTTGGTCGAGAGGGAAACAGCCCAGACCGCCAGCTAAGGCCCCAAATTCTTGGCTAAGTGGAAAACGATGTGGGATCGCAAAGACAGCCAGTAGGTTGGCTTAGAAGCAGCCACCCTTGAAAGAGTGCGTAATAGCTCACTGGTCGAGTGGTCCTGCGCGGACAATGTAACGGGGCTCAAGCCAAGAGCCGAAGCTGCGGATTTCCGCCCCTCGGGGCGGGAGTGGTAGGGGAGCGTCGATCATGCCGTGAAGCGGCCGTGGAAACCGTCGTGGAGCGTGGTCGAGAGCGAATGCTGGTATGAGTAGCGAGAGAGGGGTGAGAAACCCCTCCGCCGAAAGCCCAAGGGTTCCTGGGGAAGGCTAATCCGCCCAGGGTCAGTCGGGAGCTAAGGCGAGGCCGAGAGGCGTAGTCGATGCACAACTGGTTGATATTCCAGTACCACCGTGTCCGCGCCCATCCCAAGTCGGAGGTACTAAGGGGCTGACCCTTCGGGGTCGAACCGACAAACTCCGAGGCGGGGAGCGAAGGGGGGACGCAGGAGGGTAGGTGAGCCCAGGCGTTGGTTGTCCTGGGGTAAGCGTGTAGGGGGAGGCCTAGGCAAATCCGGGCCTCATAACCCCGAGACGCGATGCCGAGCCGCCACAGGCGAAGTCACTGATCCCATGCTGCCGAGAAAAGCCCCTAGCGAGCTGACACGGTGCCCGTACCCCAAACCGACGCAGGTGGGCAGGTAGAGAATACCAAGGCGATCGGGAGAACTGTGGTTAAGGAACTCGGCAAAATACCTCCGTAACTTCGGGAGAAGGAGGACCCCGCTAGGGTGAAGGACTTCGCGTCCCGAGCCTGAAGGGGTCGCAGAGACCAGGGGAAAGCGACTGTTTACTAAAAACACAGGAGCGTGCGAAGTCGTAAGACGATGTATACGCTCTGACGCCTGCCCGGTGCCGGAAGGTTACGGGGAAGGGTTAGTCCGCAAGGGCGAAGCTCTGAACCTAAGCCCCGGTAAACGGCGGCCGTAACTATAACGGTTTGGTTGATACCTGGCTGTTATTAAACCTGGCTGTATGCTGGAACATCCGAGTATCCGGCGGTACTCGTCCGTGTCACACCCTCTTTGTAGGGTGCGCGCATGGGCAGTGACAATCCGTCCGGTGCGGACAATCAGCAGGAAACCGGGAGATCTATTGGTCGTCCTGGGATCCTCAGAGACTGTACGCCAGGCGGGTATCTCTTCAGTCTGGAGAGACGCCCGAAGAGACAGTCCGACCTGCATGGCGACATGCAGAGCCAGGCAGAAATGACCTGGCCACTCCTGCGGCAGCCAGTCGCAAGGAGGAGTAACAAACGTGCCTAAGGTAGCGAAATTCCTTGTCGGGTAAGTCAAATTGCCCCGCGTGGGGGTGACCCCACGTGACAATCCCGCTCATAACGGCGAAGCCCTCCCCGCACCCTTGCGGTGTGGCGGGTAATGCCGTGGGAAGCCCTCTGCCCGTCTTCTTCGGGTATGGCCCCGTAACGACTGAGTCCTTCGGGACGAGGCTTCGGTCCTGTTACACCGCGATCGTACGATCGGGGTGTGGCAAATCTATGGCCGGGGCAATACGCGGGCTCTCGACAGGGTCACCTGGATCTCCCGTCGTACATCTCGGGATACGTCGACGGTGAAGGATGCTTCTCGGTGTCGATCGCCCCACGTCCCACCTTGCTGGTGGGCTGGGAGGTTCGCCCCAGCATCTCGGTCAGTCAGAACGCTGATCGTGGTGAGGTGCTGGTAGCGATCCAGCGGTATTTCGGCTGTGGCACGCTGCGGCCTGATCGTAGTGATCGCACTGTGAAGTGGGAGGTGAGAAGCCTCCAACCGATCCTTGAACGGATCGTCCCTCACTTTCGGCAGTACCGACTGGTGTCCGGCAAGCAGCGGGACTTCGAGCTGTTCGCAGAGATTTGCGAGCGCATGGCTCGAGGTCAGCACCGCCAAGCGGCCGGACTTAGCCAGATCGTACGACTCGCCGGTGACATGAACCCAAGCGGCAAGCGCGGGTATGTCCCGGCATTGATCCTCGGTGATCTCGTTGAGATGAAGGCATAGTCTGTCCCTCTGGAAACAGAGGATCGCGACGAAGTTCCGACCTGCACGAATGGCGTAACGACTTTCCTACTGTCTCAACCACAGACCCGGCGAAATTGAAATCCGAGTAAAGATGCTCGGTAGCTGCATCAGGACGGAAAGACCCCGTGGACCTTTACTGCAGCTTGATGTTGGGTTTTGGTACGGATTGTGTAGGATAGGTGGGAGCCTTGGAAGCTTCGGCGCCAGCTGAGGTGGAGGCAACGTTGAAATACCACCCTGTTCGTGCCGGGACTCTAACCTAGGCCCGTGATCCGGGTTGGGAACAGCGTCAGGTGGGCAGTTTGACTGGGGCGGTCGCCTCCTAAAAGGTAACGGAGGCGCCCAAAGGTTCCCTCAGGCTGGTTGGCAATCAGCCGTCGAGTGCAATGACACAAGGGAGCTTGACTGCGAGACTCACTAGTCGAGCAGGTGCGAAAGCAGGGCATAGTGATCCGGCGGTTGCGTGTGGAAGCGCCGTCGCTCAACGGATAAAAGGTACCCCGGGGATAACAGGCTCATCTTCCCCAAGAGTCCATATCGACGGGAAGGTTTGGCACCTCGATGTCGGCTCGTCGCATCCTGGGGCTGAAGCCGGTCCCAAGGGTTGGGCTGTTCGCCCATTAAAGCGGTACGCGAGCTGGGTTTAGAACGTCGCGAGACAGTTCGGTCCCTATCCGATGCAGCCGTAGGAGATCTGAGGAAGGCTGTCCCTAGTACGAGAGGACCGGGACGGACGTAGCTCTCGTGTGCCAGTTGTCCTGCCAAGGGCACTGCTGGTTAGCGACCTACGGAAGGGATAAGCGCTGAAGGCATCTAAGTGCGAAGCTCGTTCCAAGATGAGATCTCCCACAGGGTTAACCTGGTAAGGCCCGTGGCTAGACGACCACGTTGATAGGCCGGAGGTGTACGCACGGCAACGTGTTCAGCCGACCGGTACTAATCGGCCGAGGGCTTGGAGAACAGCCCGATGTTCGTGCTCGCTATGGAAGGCTCACAGGGGCGGCTGGGCGCGTTTAGCGCCCGGCAACACCACGCAAAAGAGCCAGGTTTCCGGTGGCCATAGCGGTGGGGTCACACCCGTTCCCATTCCGAACACGGAAGTTAAGCCCGCCAGCGCCGATGGTACTTGGGGGGCGACCCCCTGGGAGAGTAGGTCGCCGCCGGAGCTCTCAGACAGAGGCCCCCGCCAGCACGGCGGGGGCCTCGTCGCGTCCGAGGGGCGCCCGGCCAGCGTGACGACCGTCATCGGCCGCTCGATGGCGGCGCCGAGCCCGAAGGCCACCACTGCGTGCGGCGGCCGACGAATGAGGGCGCGCTATCGCGGCGGCCCTCGGCGGACCACTTCTTCGACGACCGCCGCTGGTGGCTCACCCGGCCCGAAGCCCTCGAGCATCCAGGTGACGCCAGCTTCCTCGAGGTCGGACAGCCGCCGTCGGAGGGCCGTGGGCTCCTCGAGGGAGAGCGCACAGCGGACGACGAGGTCGATGTCCGGAGCGGCGCCGAGACGCTCGAGCTCGGCGCGAACCTCGACGACGTCTGCGGGAGCGGGTGGAGGTGGGGGCACACTTGCGGGGAAGATCGGGAAGCAGCCCTGTAGCCGTGCCGCTCGGACGAGAGGGGGGCGGTTCGGCCAGAGGCACGCCGCCCAGATCGGTACGGGATCCTGGACCGGTCGAGGGGTGAACGGCTCGGTGTCGACCGTCAGTTGCTCGCCCTGGTGACGCACCGGCTCGCCGCTGAGCAGTCCGCTCAGCACATCGACGGACTCGTCGAGCAGCCGAGCGCGGGCCGCGGTGTCGACCACCTCGCCGAAGGCGCTGAACTCGTGCCACCCGTCGTGGCCGAGACCGATCCCGACGACCACCCGCCCGCCGGACAGATGATCGAGGCTGGTCACCTGCCGCGCCATCACCCACGGTCGACGGCGACTCAGGGGCGTCACGAGCGTGCCGATGCGGACCCGCTCGGTTGCCGTCGCCACCGCCGCCAACGTGATCCAGGGATCGGCCACTCCCATTCCGCCCCTACCCAGGACGTGGTCCCACAGGTAGAAGCCCTCCCAACCCGACTCCTCGGCGGTATGGGCGAGCGCCGCGACCCGACGGGGATCAGCGAGCTCGGCGAAGGCAGGCACGAACAGACCGAACCGCATGAACTGGATTGTGGGCACCTCGATGCTCGGCCGCAACAGTCGGCGACTCGACCCGCGTCCGCCCTCGACGGCCGCCCCACGCACCGACCAGACTGAGTGTCGCTCTGATCGCGTCGAGGAGGACAGATGGACGACCAGCGGGCACGGAAGCTGCTCGATGCCGAGCGGGCCCGGGTGCAGGGCCTCCTGGACGAGACGGCCGCCGCTGGGCAGGAGGACCGGGCGACGGCCAACGAGGCGGGGTCGTTCGACGAGCCTGCCGAGCGCCTGACCGCCGAGGAGGGCGACGACGCGGTCGTCGCCGGCCTGCGTGACCGACTGGCTGCCCTGGACCGGGCCGAGCGCCGAATGGCGGAGGGGACCTATGGCCGCTCCGTTCGCAGTGGCGACCCGATTCCCGACGACCGCCTGGAGGCCGACCCGGCCGCCGAGCTCACCACCGCCGAGGCCGAGCAGGCCTGAGCCACCGGCTTGGGGAGGGCTCGCCTCCCGGTAGGCTGGCGAAACTCGACCGTGTCATGTTCACCGGGGACCGTGTCGAGGCCCATCCCCCCCATTCACACCAGAAGGTCGCCGCCTTGAACTGCCGGTATTGCGGAGACACCATCCCCGAGGAGCGCGTCCGCGAGGGATACGAGTACTGCGTGAACGAGACGTGCTGCGAGCAGGGCCTGCACGCCCTGAACGTCGTCGCCATCCACGTCAACAAGTCGAACGACCAGTACGCGCTCCGTGAGCAGCTCGACATCCCCGAGATCGCCGGCGGCACCCGGATCGAGGGTGGCCACTACGGGTTCCCCTACCGCCCGAAGGAGCGGGAGCCGGAGGTGCTGACTGACGGTCAGCGGATCGAGCGAATGCGGCGTCGCCTCGAGGATCGCCTGCGCCCCTGCACCGACAAGGCCGAGCGGACGAGGCTGATCGATGCCTACAACAGCCAGGTTCGGCGGATGAACATCCGCTACCGACGGACGGCGCTCTACCGGGACGACTCTCGGGACACCGTCAACTCCTGAGCTAGGACTCGGCGAGCGCGGCAACCATTTCGCGGCTGATCCGCACGGCATCAGCGTCGGGCATGAAGCCGCCCAGCCAGGCGATGGCATCGGCCTCGGTCGCCGCCGGCGGGACCTCCCACTCGGCCAGCTCGATGCCAGCCGGCTCGGAGGTGGTGCACTCGTAGAGGGCGGCCACCGGCGTGGCGTCATCTCGGACCTCGTACTTGACGGCCCAGGAGATGCCCTCAGGGTTGAACGCTGCGGGCGGGACGAGCCAGGGGCGGGCCATGGCCGACAGTATGCCCGCAGTGAAACGGCCGATCTCGGGGTGACACACCGAGGAGCGACGAGGGCTCTGCCGGTACGATCGGACCATGGCCAAGCCTCCGCGCCCGGGACGACCGCGCCCCGCCGCCGGTGGCGGGCGTCGTGGACCGCGGCAGCAATCGGCCAATCCCCGCTCGTCCGACGGGTCCGCTCGTCGTCGTTCGGGTGAGGCTCCTCGGGGCGCGAAGGGTGCTCCTCGCACGGGGCAGCGACGATCCGGCGGGCCGCCGCGCTCGGGCCGCCCCCAGGCCAGCGACCGGCGAACCAGCGACCAGCGAGCTGACAACGGCCGCCCCCGCACCAGCGACCGGCGAACCAGCGACCGGCGAACCAGCGACCGGCGGACTGGCAACGGCCGCCCCCGCACCGGCGGTCGTCCGACCAAGCGGCGGAGCGACACCCCGACATCAGCGCAGGCAGCGCGCGCCGGTCAGGAGAGCCGAGCCCGCAGCTCGACCGGGCGACCGGCGCCATCGTCCGGACGGCGGCCCGAGCGGCCCGGCAGGGCACCCGACCGGGCCCGGCGGGACGAGCAGGGATCGCCGCCGCGGGCCCGTCCCACTCCTCGCGGATGGGGCAGTGTGGCTCGTCGGGGGGCAGGGGTCGTGGGCGAGCCCGGACGGCCATCCCGACCCGCTGGGCGGGACGAACGCCGGGGGCGCAGCGACGCTGCGAAGTGGAGGGAGCCGGGTCCGCCTCCGCCGTGGGAGCCGGAGACATGGGTCCGCGAACCTGATGTCGCTGACCGCCCGGAGCGACGCCCGTCCGGCCGCCGCGCCCGCCCACCGCGCTCCGGTCGGCTGCCCGCCGCCGTCCTCGAGGAGCTGTCGGGGTCCGCGGGTCGGGCCGAGACCCGGCGCTTGCAGCAGCGTCTCTCTGATGCGGCCGCGGCCTACGAGCGCGACCGGTACGGCGATGCGGCCCGCATCCTGCGCCCGCTGGTCAACACCGCTCCCGACTCACCCTCGGCCCGCGAGCTCTACGGCCTGACGCTCTACCGCGAGGGCCGCTGGGGCGCTGCCATCCGCCAGCTCGACGCCTACCACCGGCTCACGGGGTCCTATGACCAGCATCCGGTGCTGGCGGACTGTCACCGCGCGCTTGGTCACTACAAGGCCGTGGACGAGGTCTGGGAGGAGCTCCGCCAGGCCTCCCCCAGCGCTGACGTGGTGGCCGAGGGACGCCAGGTGGTGGCCGGCGCCCGCGCCGACCGAGGCGACATTCGCGGCGCGCTCGCCCTGCTGCGGCGAGCGGGCCAGGACGTCCGGCGACCGCGTCCCCATCACGTCAGGCAGTGGTACGCCCTGGCCGACCTGTACGAGCGCTCAGGCGACCTTCCGCGGGCCAGAGAGCTGTTCCGCCGCGTGCTGCGGCATGACGCCCAGCTCTCGGACGCAGCCGAACGGCTGGCCGCTCTGGGCTGATTGTCACACCCGGCAATTAGCGTGCGCCACAGCTTCACCACGCACTTCCCCTGCGTCGAGACGACGGACAACGAGGAGTGGGACATGTGTGCGTGGAACGTGGTCGTGGTCGCCGGCCGGCTCAGTCGACCGGCCGAGCAGCGGGTGCTTCCCTCGGGTGGACGGCTGGTCGCGGTGCAGGTGACGGTGGACAGGGCCGGAGATCGGGCCGAGACCGTGCCGGTGGTGTGGCTCGATGCCCCAGCGTCAGCGTCCAGCCTCGATGTCGACGAGGCGGTGGTGGTGGTGGGACGGGTCCGCCGTCGCTTCTTCCGGGCCGGGGGATCGACCCAGAGCCGGACCGAGGTCGTGGCGGACACTGTCGTTCCCACCCGTCGGGTCAAGTCGGCCCGGACGGCGCTGGCCGCGGCGACGAGCCGTCTCGAGGCGGCGGCCGGTCAGCTGGACCAGGCCACGCGGGGCCGGTCGAGCTCACGGCGCGGACCCCGCGGATCCGAGCCCGCCGGATCGGCGACGACGGGGCGTCCCCGATAGGCTGGGGACGTCGGCACGGGCAGCGACGAACGGCTCGGGCGGTCAGGGCCGACGAGGGCAATCGCCAAGGCAAGGAGCGCACCGTGGATCTCCAACAGCTGCTCGGTGACGAGGCCGATTCGCTGCTGAACCACCAGGCCAAGGCGATCCCGAAGGACGAGCTCGTGCTTCCCGGGCCCGACTACATCGACCGGGTCATGCTGGACTCGGATCGGCCCATCACGGTCGTCCGCAACCTGGCGTCGGTCTACAACCACGGCCGACTGGGCGGTACCGGCTATCTGTCGATCCTTCCCGTCGACCAGGGGATCGAGCACTCCGCTGCGGCCAGCTTCTCCAAGCACCCGGCCTACTTCGACCCCCGCAACCTGTGCGAGCTCGCCATCGAGGGCGGGTGCAGCGCCATCGCCACCACCCTCGGGGGACTCGGCATCGTCGCCCGTCGCTTCGCCCATCGGATCCCGTTCCTGGTCAAGCTCAACCACAACGAGCTGCTGACCTATCCGAACAAGTACGACCAGGTGATGTTCGGCTCGGTGCGTCAGGCAGCCGATCTGGGGGCGGTGGCGGTCGGGGCCACCATCTACTTCGGGTCCGAGGAGAGCACGCGACAGATCCAGGAGGTGAGCGCGGCCTTCGCCGAGGCGCACCGGCTCGGGATGTTCACGGTGCTCTGGTGCTACCTGCGCAACTCCGCCTTCAAGGTCGACGGCGTCGACTACAGCTTGTCGGCCGACCTGACGGGACAGGCCAACCACATGGGCGTGACGATCGAGGCCGACATCATCAAGCAGAAGCAGCCGGAGAACAACGGGGGCTACAACGTTCTCAAGTTCGGCGTGACCGATCCCCTCGTCTACGACGAGCTGACGACGGACAATCCCATCGATCTCACCCGTTGGCAGGTCGTCAACTGCTACATGGGTCGGATCGGGCTGATCAACTCCGGTGGCGGGTCCAAGGGAGCCGGAGACCTGGCGCAGGCCGTGCGCACCGCTGTCATCAACAAGCGGGCCGGCGGCACGGGCCTGATCGTCGGGCGCAAGTCGTTCTCGCGCCCCATGGCCGACGGCGTCGACCTGCTCCACAGCGTCCAGGACGTGTTCCTCGACCGCTCCGTCACGATCGCCTGACGGGCGCAAGTTCGCGGCATCCCCCGTCGGCGATGCGGCACTTCTGACGCTGCGTCATATCGCGAGACCGCGCGGTATGCTGTCGTGGGGAAATTAGCGTGGTATTTCCGCGTGAGGGACCTCACCGCTGTGAGTGAACGGAGACCTCTTGGCCGACACGGCGCAGACTGATCGCACCCAGGAGCTGGAGCGGGTCGTCATCCGCTTCGCCGGTGACTCCGGCGACGGTATGCAGCTGACTGGCGACCGGTTCACCGCCGTCAGCGCCCTGCTGGGCAACGATCTGTCGACACTGCCCGACTTCCCGGCCGAGATCCGGGCCCCGGCGGGGACGCTGGCGGGCGTATCGGCCTTCCAGGTTCACATCTCCGACCACGACATCCTCACGCCCGGGGATGCGCCGAACGTGCTCGTCGCCATGAACCCGGCCGCCCTCCGGGCCAACCTGAGCGACGTGCCGCCCGGCGCCACGCTGATCGTCAACGCCGACTCGTTCGACGACCGATCGCTGGCCAAAGCGGGCTACAAGGACAACCCCCTCACCGACGGGACGCTCAACGGGTTCACTGTCTACGAGGTCCCGATGACCTCTCTGACCCTCGAGGCGTGCAAGGAGACCGGGGCCAAGCCGCGGGAGGCGGAGCGGAGCAAGAACTTCTTCGCCCTCGGCCTCATCTCGTGGATGTACACGCGCCCGACCGAGGGCATCCTGGCCTGGATCGAGGCCCGCTTCGGCAAGAAGGCGCCGATCGTCGCCCAGGCCAACACCCTGGCCTTCAAGGCCGGGTACAACTTCGGCGAGACCGCCGAGCTCTTCCAGTCCAACTACCAGGTCAAGCCGGCGTCCCTGGCTCCGGGCACGTACGCCAACGTGACCGGCAACACGGCGTTGGCCTGGGGGCTCATCGCCGCCGGACAGCTCGCCGGTCTGCCCATCCTCCTCGGCTCGTACCCGATCACCCCGGCGTCGGACATCCTCCACGAGCTGTCGAAGCACAAGAACTTCGGGATCCGGACCCTCCAGGCCGAGGACGAGATCGCCGGCATCGGCGCTGCCCTCGGAGCAGCGTTCGGTGGGGGGCTGGGCGTGACCACCACGAGCGGTCCAGGGATCGATCTCAAGTCCGAGACCATCGGGCTGGCCGTCAGCCTCGAGCTCCCCCTGCTCATCATCGACATCCAGCGGGGCGGACCGTCGACCGGGCTGCCGACCAAGACCGAGCAGGCTGATCTGCTGCACGCCATGTACGGGCGTCACGGCGAGGCTCCGGTGCCCGTGGTGGCGGCCAAGACGCCGTCCCACTGCTTCGACGCCGTCATCGAGGCCGTCCGCATCGCCGTCAAGTACCGCACGCCGGTCTTCCTGCTCTCGGACGGGTACGTGGCCAATGGATCCGAGCCGTGGATGCTGCCGGACGTCGACGATCTCCCTGACATCTCCGTTCCTTACGCCACCGAGACGAACCACGCCGACGCTGAGGGGAACCCCGAGTTCTGGCCCTACCAGCGCGACGCGGAGACGCTCGCTCGACCATGGGCGATCCCCGGCACTCCCGGTCTCGAGCACCGCGTGGGTGGCCTGGAGAAGGCAGACGGCAGCGGGGACGTCTCCTACGATCCCGCCAACCACGAGCGCATGGTCCGCCTGAGGGCGGCCAAGGTCGCCGGGATCGCCGACGACATCCCGTCGGTCGAGGTGGACGACCCGGAGGGCGCCGACCTGCTCGTGCTGGGCTGGGGATCGACGTACGGTGCCATCGCCGCCGCCGTGCGACGCGTGCGGGCGCGGGGACTGGGGGTGGCGCACGCCCATCTCGTCCATCTGAACCCGTTCCCGGCCGATCTCGGCAAGGTGCTGGCCAGCTACCCCAAGGTGTTGGTACCCGAAGGCAACCTCGGTCAGCTGAGCAGGCTGGTACGGGCAGAGTTCCTGGTCGACGCCCGCTCGGTGACCAAGATCCAGGGCGTCCCGTTCAGGGCCGGCGAGCTGGAGGCGGCCATCGCTGCGCTCATCGGGGAGCCCGTGAGCGGCAACGGAGGTGTTCCCACCCCATGACCGACGTGTCCGTTCCCACCACGACGAAGAAGGACTGGTCTTCGGATCAGGAGGTTCGGTGGTGTCCCGGCTGCGGCGACTACTCCATCCTCACCGCCATGCAGATGCTGATGCCGGATCTGGGCGTGCGCAGGGAGTCGACCGTCTTCGTCTCGGGCATCGGCTGTGCCGCCCGCTTCCCGTACTACATGAACACCTACGGCGTGCACTCGATCCACGGTCGGGCTCCGGCGCTGGCCACGGGCCTCGCCATCTCCCGGCCGGACCTGGACGTCTGGGTCATCACGGGCGACGGTGACTCGCTGTCGATCGGTGGGAACCACCTGATCCACGCCCTCCGGCGCAACGTCAACATCACCATCCTCATGTTCAACAACCAGATCTACGGGCTGACCAAGGGTCAGTACTCGCCGACCTCAGAGGTCGGCAAGGTCACCAAGTCGACGCCGTTCGGGTCCCTGGACACGCCGTTCAACCCCATCAGCCTGGCCCTCGGAGCCGAGGCCAGCTTCGTGGCCCGCACCCACGACATGGACCGCAAGCACATGATGGAGACGTTCCGCAGGGCCCACGACCACGAGGGCGCGGCGTTCGTCGAGATCTATCAGAACTGCAATGTCTTCAACGACGGCGCCTTCGACCAGGTGCTGGCCAAGGACGCCAGGCCGACCAATCTGATCCCGCTCGTGCACGGCCAGCCCCTGCGTTTCGGTCGCGAGGGGGAGCGAGGGGTGGCTCTCGACGATCAGGGCCGCGCCCGCCTGGTCGACGTGGCCGAGGTGGGCGAGGAGGCCCTCGTGGTGCACGACGAGGGTCGGGAGGACCCGAGCCTCGCCTTCACCCTCTCCCGACTGGCTGGCGGACCGTACGAGCCGACACCGATCGGCGTGTTCCGGGCCGTAGCCCGACCCGAGTTCGGATCCGAGATCGGCCGCCAGCTGCTCGACGCCCTGGAGCGCCAGGGGCCGGGCGACCTGGCTGCCTTGCTTCGGTCCGGGTCCACCTGGACCGTCGAGTAGCTCCGAGTCGGCCGGCCCGACGACGAGCCGCAGGCGCGCCGCGAGCAGCTCAGTCGCGCACCGGCCGGAAGACCATCCCCGTCCGGGGCTTGGGGTGAAAGTACGTCGTCTTCGGCGGCATGCGCAGACCCTCGTGCGCAGCCTCGGCGATGGTGGCCACCTCGGCCGGGCGCAGCAGCACGGCGGCCTGGGCGGCACCTCGCTCGACGGTGTCGACGGCCCGGTCCCAGCTGGGCTCGTAGGTGACCTCGTGGCTGGGGAGATCGGCCAGGGCGACGTCGAGAAGGCCAGAGTCGACGTCGATCCCGGCGGCGGCCACGGTCTCCGGTCGAGGCCGGAGCAGCCACGTCCCTGCCTTCGTGACCAGGCCCATCGCCGCCTCGGCGGCGATCTCCGAGGTCAGGCGCCGGGGGGCGGGATGATCGAGGTGCGAGAGGTAGAAGCCGGAGCCGAGCGCCTCCGGCAGGTCGAAGCCGTCCGGTAGCCCCGAGAGGAGGCGGTGGATGGGTCGCACCACGAGCTGGTCCTCGGCCAGCTCGACGACGAGCGCCATGACCAGGTCGTAGTCGCCGGGCGCCCCGCCGGTGGCCGCTCGGCGCTCTTCCCGGTAGGCCAGCGCTGTCTCGAACCGGTGGTGGCCGTCGGCGATGACCACCGGCGCGGAAGACACCAAGGCCTTGATCTCCTCGACTGCGCCTCGCCCGGTGATCCGAGACAGCCGGTGCTCGACGCCGTCGCCGTCGGTCGCCGTGGCCACCGGTGGTTCCGGGCCGTCCGCGGCCTGGCTCAGACCTCGCGCCAGCGCGAGACCCCACACCGGCGACAGATTGGCCTTGCACTCGCGGAGCAGCTGCAGACGGTCGCCCTTGGGCTTGGGCATGGTTCGCTCGTGGGGCAGGACGTCGGTCTCGCCCGGGACGGCGAGACCGAGAGCGCCGATGACCCCCGACGTCCGGCACGAGGCGCGGTGCTCGTCCCGATAGCTCATCTCGTAGCGGTAGAAGGACGGCTCGTCGTCCTGGGCGATCACGGCCTCGGACAGCCAGGTGTCGAGGAGGTGGCGCGCCGCCCGGTAGCGGTCGAGGTGGCGGTCCGGGTCGTCGGCGGGAAGCTCGACGTGGACCGCGTTGTACTGGCTGCGGCGGGCGAGGGCCTGCCGCTCCGCCTCGTCGATGACGTCGTACGGGGGGGCGATGATGTCGTCGAGAGACAGGTGGCGCTGGTGGAGAGTGTCCAGTCGGTAGCGCAGGCCGGTGAATGGCTCGAAGCGGGGCACCGGACCTGCGTAGCACACCACGGCGGGACCGTCCGCACCGGCTACCTGCCGCGGCTGCCCGTCCCGGCGGCCGGCCGGCCCGACCCCACCGCCGGCCGTGCGAGGATGTCGCCATGGTGTGGCTTCTGGACCTCGATGGTGTCGTCTGGCTGGGTGACACGGCGATCCCCGGCGCTGCCGGCGCCGTCTCGCGGCTGCGGGCCGAGGGCAACCGTGTCGTCTTCCTGACCAACAACTCGGCCCACAGCGTGACCGACTACGTGGCCAGGCTGAGCAAGATGGGCATCCCCGTGAATCGAACCGACATCCTCACCTCGGCCGAGGCGGCGACCTCGCTCCTCGAGCCGGGATCGACGGCACTGGTCTTCGCCGGCGCCGGCGTGGAGGAGTCGCTGGCCCGTCGGGGCGTGCGGGCCGTGCGCTCGGGGCGGTGCGACGCCGTGGTCGTCGGCTTCCACCGGGACTTCGACTTCACCGGTCTCTCGGCCGCGGTGTCGGCCGTCCTGGGCGGGGCGCGGCTCATCGGCACCAACGACGACGCCACGTATCCGACCACCCACGGACCGCTGCCGGGTGCTGGAGCCCTACTGGCGGCCGTCGCCTATGGCTCGGGCTCCAACCCGACGGTGGCCGGTAAGCCGAATGACCCGATCGTGTCGCTGCTGCGCCAAAGGTTCGGTGCCATCGATGTCGTCGTCGGTGATCGTCCCTCTACCGACGGCAAGCTGGCCCGCCGACTGGGCGCGCGCTTCGCGCTCGTGCTGAGTGGGGTCACCGGTTCAAACCACGGTCGCCTCGATCCGGCTCCCGACACCGAGGCGGCCGATCTGGCCGCGCTCGTCACCGACGAGCTCTCGGGGGCGGTGGCCGACACCGAGCCGGGCTCGATGGCGACGCGGAGCCGTACCGGACAGCAGTTCCCGTCCATGGGTGGAGACTGAGCGGTCGCTCCATCGCCGGTGCCGATTTGGCTATATACAGTGGGCGGTCAGCGCATATAGCGTGTGCTCCATGGAGCAAAACGAAGTGTTGCGTCGGTATCTCGACCTGGGGGCGTCCTTCACGCACGTCACGAGAGAACGGGCCGAGGAGCTGATGCGAGAGCTCGTCCGTCTGGGTGATCTGCAGCGGGAGCAGGCCCAGGGGTGGGTTGACGACGTGCTCGACCGCAGCCGCAAGAACACCGAGGCGCTCCTCGATCTCATTCGGGACGAGGTCTCTCGCCAGTTGTCGTCCATGAGCCTGGTGACGAGGGACGACGTGTCGCGACTGGTCACCCGATTGACGCGGGCTCCGGTGGCGGCCCGGAAGGGGCCGGCGAAGAAGTCGACCAAGAAGGCGACCAAGAAGGCGACAAAGAAGACGACGGCGAAGAAGGCTCCCGCCGCCAGAGCCAAGAAGGCGCCGGCGAAGAGGGCCACGACCAAGAAGTCGACCGCCACTCGAGCCTCCACGGCCAGGAAGACGACCAAGAAGGCAGGTTCCTGAGCCAGCCGATCCGCCGTCGGCTCGACGCAGAGCTCGTGCGTCGAGGTCTGTCACCGACCAGGGAGCGGGCCCGAGCCACCATCGCTGACCGTCAGGTGACCGTGGGCGGTGCGTTGGCCCTCAAGCCGGCGAGGTTGGTGTCAGCTGGTGAGCCGATCGAGGTCCTCGGGCCCCCTGCGCCGTTCGTGAGTCGAGGGGGCGAGAAGCTCGACGCCGCCATCCGGTCCTTCGGCATCGACGTGCGCGGCGTCAGGGCCCTCGATGCCGGTTCGTCGACGGGGGGGTTCGTGGACTGCCTGCTCAGCCGGGGCGCCGCCGAGGTGGTCGCGGTGGACGTGGGCCGGGGCCAGCTGCACGAGCGGCTGCGACGCGATCCGCGGGTGGTCGTCGTGGAGCGCACCAACGTGCGCAATCTCGGGCTGGACCAGGTGGGCGGGCTCCCCTTCACCGTGGTGGTCGCCGACCTGTCGTTCATCTCGCTGCGGACGGTGGCCCCGGTGCTGCTCGGAGAGCTGGCTGCGGCGGGCGCCGACGTGGTGGCGCTGGTCAAGCCCCAGTTCGAGGCCGGCCGGGCCGAGGCCAGCCGTGGGAAGGGCGTGGTCAAGGACCCCCGGGTGTGGGCGAGGGTCCTGGACGACGTCTGCTCCTCCTTTCGTCGCGCCCGAGCCGCCATCATGGGGGCCATGGTGTCCCCGCTCACCGGTGCCCACGGGAACGTCGAGTTCCTCGTGCATGCCCGCGCCCACGCCCGTGCCGATGGGTCGTCCGGACCACCGGAGCAGGCCGAGTCCTGGCTCGACCTCGCATCGGTCGTGGCCCAGGCGGCCAGCCGTGCCGGAGTCGGATGATGGCCAACGTCGCCTTCGTGACTCATCCCGAGCGCCCGGAAGCGGTGGCGCTGGCCGGCCGGGTGGGCAGCTGGCTGCGGGAGCGGGGCCATCAGGTGCGCGTCGCCGAAGGCCACGCCCAGCCGTTGGTGGCCGACACCGGGACCGATGACGACATCGACCTGGCCGTGAGCTTCGGTGGCGACGGGACCATGCTGCGAGCCGTCGAGCTGGCATCTCCCGCTGGCGTGCCCGTCCTCGGAGTGAACCTGGGGCATCTGGGCTATCTCACGGAGGTCGAGCCGGCGAGCTTGCAAGCGGCCCTCGAGCGCTTCGTCGCCGGCGACTACGGCGTCGAGGAGCGCATGACCCTCCAGGTCGTCGTGCAGTGCGCGCCGTCGGCCGAAGACGTCGAGGACCGACAGGCGCCGGCCACGCACTCGCTGTTGGCCCTGAACGAGATGGTCGTCGAGAAGCCCGTGCCGCCCGGGCACACGGTCCGACTGGCGACCAGCATCGCCGATCGACCCTTCCTCACCTACGCCGCCGACGGCATGCTGGTTGCCACGCCGACCGGGTCGACCGCCTACAACCTCTCGGCGCGCGGCCCGATCGTCTCGCCGCACCTCCGCGCCATCATCGTGACGCCCGTATCGCCGCACATGCTGTTCGACCGGCCCCTGGTGCTGGGGCCGAGCGAGACGTTCCGCCTCGAGCTGCTCTCCGGTGGCTCGGCCGTGCTCGTGGTCGACGGCTCGTGCCTCGAGCGCCTCGAGCCCGGCGACGCCGTGGTGTGCCGGGCCGGCCCTCATCCGGCGCGGCTGGTCACCTTCGGCAGGCGCGACTTCCACTCGATCCTCAAGGCCAAGTTCAACCTCACGGATCGCTGATGCTCCTCGAGCTCGCCGTGCGCGACCTGGGAGTCATCGAGCGGCTCAGCGTCGTCCTCGGCCCTGGCATGACCGCCCTCACCGGCGAGACCGGAGCCGGCAAGACGCTGCTCGTCGAGGCGCTTGAGCTCCTGGTGGGCGGGCGGGCCGACCCGCTCCTCGTGCGACCCGGTGCCGACGAGGCGGTGGTCGAGGGCCGCTTCGAGCACGACGGCGAGGAGCTGGTGCTGGCCCGATCGATCCCGGTGAAAGGTCGGTCGCGGGGGTGGCTCGACACGCGGATGGTCCCCGCCTCGGTCCTGGCCGAGACCGGGGCCGCGCTCGTCGACCTGCACGGCCAGCACGCCCACCAGTCCCTGCTGGCCCAGGCGGCACAGCGGGCCTCCCTGGACGCCTTCGGAGCTGTCGACCACTCGCCCGTGGACGAGGCGCAGGCTCGCCTGGCGTCGATCGACGACGGCCTCGCCGGGCTGGGCGGCGACGCCCGGTCACGGGCGCGCGAGCTCGACCTGCTGGGGTTCCAGCTGGAGGAGCTGGACGATGCCTCGCTCTGCGATCCCGACGAGGACGAGATCCTGGCCCGCGATGAGGAGGCCCTGGCTGGCGCCACGGCGCACCGCGAGGCAGCGGCGACGGGCCTGGCCGCCCTGCGGGGCGACGGCACCGGCGCCCCGTCGAGCGGAGGCACCGCCGGCGCCGTCGAGGCGCTCGGTGTGGCCGTCGACGCCGTCGCCGGACGGGTACCGCTGGCCGACGTGGAAATCCGCCTGCGGTCGCTCGAGGCCGAGCTCGCCGACGTTGCGACCGAGCTCCGCCAGGCCCACGAGCACCTGGAAGACGACCCGGCGCGACTGGCCGTCGTGCGCGACCGGCGTCAGCTGCTCGCCGGGCTGCGGCGAAAGTACGGCGACACCCTCGCCGACGTCATCGCCTTCGCCGAGTCAGCGCGGTCCCGGCGCGCCGAGCTGGAGTCGCACGAGGAGCGGGTGGCCGCCCTGGAGTCGGAACGCGATGGAGCCAGAGCGGCGCTCGCCGCGGCCGAAAGGGCGGTCGGCGCCAGCCGCCGGGCCGCCGCACCCCGCCTCGCCCGTGCCGTGCAGAACAACCTGCGCGACCTCGCTCTGCCCCGCGCCCGGCTGGAGGTCATGGTCGGCGCCACCGATCCCGGCGACGAGGTCACCTTCCTCCTGGGCGCCAACCCCGGCGAGCCGGCACTGCCCTTGGCCAAGGTGGCCTCGGGGGGCGAGCTGTCGCGGGCCATGCTGGCGACGCGCCTGGTGCTGTCGGAGGCGCCTCCGACGCTGGTCTTCGACGAGGTCGACGCCGGCGTCGGCGGTGAGGCGGCGCTCGCCGTCGGGCGGGCGCTGGCCTCGCTCGCCGGTCATCACCAGGTGCTCGTCGTCACGCACCTCCCCCAGGTGGCGGCCTTCGCCGACCACCAGGTCGTGGTGCGCAAACGGGAGCAGGGCGGGCGCACGGTCGCCGAGGTGGTCCCGTTGGACGGCGCCGGCAGGGTCGTCGAGCTGTCCCGCATGCTGTCGGGCATGCCCGAGAGCGCGACTGGGAGGCACCACGCCGAGGAGCTGCTGACGGCTGCGGCCCGCGAGCGGGGGCGCTAATGGCGCCCGGGTCCGCGGGGTCGAAAGCGGTCACCGCGCCTGCCGCCCGCGCGCCCGATCTCGACAAGAGGTGGAACCGAATGATTGTCCGCCGCCCTGGACCAGGCTGACGTCCGACCCAGCGGGCATCGCCTTCTAACCCGTCGAGGTGGGGTACCGTGGCTCGGTTAGAGCCCGAGGAGAAAGCGCTACGAGGGACGCTGTGGCGAAGCACATATTCGTGACCGGCGGTGTTGCCAGCTCGCTTGGCAAGGGTCTGACCGCCTCCTCGCTCGGCCGGCTCCTCAAGGCCCGGGGTCTGCGGGTCACCATGCAGAAGCTCGACCCCTACATCAACGTCGACCCGGGCACCATGAACCCCTTCGAGCACGGGGAGGTCTTCGTCACCGACGACGGCGGGGAGACCGACCTCGACCTCGGCCACTACGAGCGCTTCGTCGACGAGAACCTCCGCCGTAACTCGAACTCCACGACCGGCTCGATCTACTCCTCGGTCATCGCCAAGGAACGCCGGGGCGACTTTCTCGGGAAGACGGTCCAGGTCATCCCCCACGTCACCGACGAGATCAAGGACCGGATCAACCACCTCGCCGCCGACGACGTCGACGTCGTCATCACCGAGGTCGGCGGCACGGTCGGCGACATCGAGATCCTTCCGTTCCTCGAGGCCGTCCGGCAGTTCCGCAAGGACGTGGGCCGCGACAACGTGTGCTACGTCCATCTCACCCTGGTGCCCTACATCGGCCCGTCCGGTGAGCAGAAGACCAAGCCCACCCAGCACTCGGTCACCGAGCTCCGCAGCCGCGGCATCCAGCCCGACGTCATCGTCTGCCGCAGCGACCAGCCCATCTCCGAGGGCCTCAAGCGCAAGATCTCCATGCTCTGTGACGTCCCGATGGAGGGTGTCGCCTCGGCGGTGGACGCGGAGAACATCTACGAGATCCCGCTCGTGCTGCACGCCGAGGGGTTGGACGACTACGTGTGCCGGCTCCTGCACTTCGACGGGCCCGAGCACGCCCTCGACATCTCGCCGTGGGAGGCCATGGTGGACCGCATCGATGCCGCCACCACCTCGGTACGCATCGGCCTGATCGGCAAGTACGTCAACCTTCCTGACGCCTACCTGTCGGTCGTCGAGGCCCTGCGCCACGCCGGGTTCCACCACCGGGCCAAGGTGGAGATCGAGTGGGTCCAGGCAGAAGAGGTGACCGGCATGCTGGCCGGCGGGCGGCTGCAGGACCTCGACGGCATCGTGATCCCCGGCGGCTTCGGCGAGCGGGGTGTCGAGGGCAAGGTGGCCGCCGCGGGCTATGCCCGCGAGCACCGCATCCCCTGCCTCGGGCTGTGCCTCGGTCTCCAGGCCATGGTCGTCGAGCTGTCCCGCAACGTCGCCCTCCTGGCCGGGGCCAACTCCCGGGAGATCGACAGCACTACGCCGCACCCCGTCATCGACCTGATGGACGAGCAGGCCGAGGTGACCGACCTCGGTGGGACGATGCGGCTGGGCTCCTACGTCGCCCGCCTCCTGCCTGGTTCCCAGGTCGCCGCGGCCTACGGCGAGCCCGTGGTGTCCGAGCGCCACCGCCACCGCTACGAGGTCAACCCCCGCTACCGGCTGCGGCTCGAGGAGGCCGGGCTCCTCTGCTCGGGCACCTCGCCCGACGACCGCCTGGTCGAGTTCGTCGAGCTCCCCGGGCATCCGTTCTGGGTGGGAACCCAGGCTCACCCAGAGTTCAAGAGCCGGCCGGACCGGCCGCATCCCCTCTTCCGCGAGCTGGTCGGGGCGGCGCTGTCCCGGGCCCGAGGACGGGCACCTCGTCTGCTCGACCTCGATGCCGTCAACTGAGCCGTCGGGGTCGCCGTTTCGCAGGCTCGATGAGCAGCTGCGCTATGAGGGGTCGCTCATAAAGGTGGCCACGGCCACCTTCTCCGGCCCCGATGGCGACAGCTTCGAGCGGGAGATCGTGCACCACCCGGGAGCGGTGTCGATGGTGCCCATTGTCGAGGAGGGGACGACCGTCCTGCTCGTTCGCCAGTTCCGGGCCGCGGTCGGAACCGAGCTGCTCGAGCTGCCTGCCGGCAAGCGTGACGTGTCCGGTGAGCCCCCGGAAGACACGGCCCGGCGCGAGCTCGAGGAGGAGATAGGAATGCGGCCCGGTCGGTTGGAACGCCTGGCGCACTTCTACAACTCGCCCGGCTTCAGCGACGAGCAATCGATCGCGTTCCTGGCGTCCGAGCTGACGCCCGGTCGGCTCGATCGCCAAGGGGTCGAAGAGCGTCAGATGACGGTTGTCAGCGTGAGGCTCGCCGAGATACCGGAGCTGATCGTGTCGGGCGCCATCTGCGACGCCAAGACGATCATCGGCCTGTGCCTCGCCCGCCAGCTCCTGGCTCGGTGATGCGGCTGCCGACCCTCGAGGCCCTCTCCGCATCATGACCGCTGACTCCCTCCCCATCGAGGAGACCGAGCTCAGCCGGAGCGCCGAGGAGTTCCTCTCCTGGCTCGCCGTCGAGCGGGGTCGGGCAGCCAACACCCTGTCCGCCTACCGGCGGGACCTCCTCGCCTACGAGGCCTTCCTGCGGGCCCGGCAGGCGCCGATCGACGAGGTGGGCGAGCGGGTGGTGCAGGACTATCTGGTCTTTCTGCGAGCCAGCGGCCGCAAGCCGGCCTCGGTGGCCAGGGCCCTCGCCGCCGTGCGCGGCTTCCATCGCTTTTGTCTGGACGAGGGTCGCGCCGAGGCCGACCCGACCGGCGACGTCGAGCGGGCGCCGGTTCCCCTCGGGCTCCCCAAGGCCCTCACCGAGGACGAGATCGGCGCCCTCCTCGGGGTGGTTGTGGGCAACGATCCGCCGGCCCGGCGGGACCGGGCCATCCTCGAGGTCCTCTACGGCACCGGGCTGCGGATCTCCGAGCTGGTCGGCCTGTCGCTGTCGGACCTGGCCCTCGAGGAGGGGACGCTGCGCGCCTTCGGAAAGGGGTCGAAAGAGCGGCTGGTCCCGGTCGGGCGCTGTGCCCGGCGGGCGCTGGCCGAGTGGCTGCAGCCATCGGGCCGCGGCGCCCTGGTCCCCCGTCGGTGGGCCCGTCGCAACGACGCCGAGGCCGTCTTCCTCAATCTACGTGGCGGCCGACTGACGAGACAGGGGGCGTGGGCGATCGTCCGCCTCCACGGCGAGCGGGTCGGCCTCGGGTCCCGGTTGAGCCCGCACGTCCTGCGCCACTCCTGTGCCACCCACATGCTGGACCACGGCGCCGATATCCGGGTCGTCCAGGAGATGCTGGGCCACGCGTCCATCGCTACGACCCAGGTCTACACCAGGGTCTCCGCCGACCGGCTCCGGCAGGCCTACGACCGTGCTCATCCGCGCGCTGGTCCGACCCAGGGGCGGTAACCTTGATCTCCTGTGTCCAACGATGCCTCGACCGTCGATTACCGTGCCCTCCTGGAGGAGGAGCGCGGCCAGCTGCGCGACAAGCTCGCTGAGCTGGGCTTCGGCGACGGCGGCGGCCTGTCCTATGATGCCAACTTCGCCGATTCGAGCCAGGTCACGGCGGAGCGGGGCGAAGCCGAGACCCTCGCCCTCCAGCTGAGGGATGCGCTGACCGAGGTGGAGCGCGCCCTGGACAAGCTGGGCGCCGGCACCTACGGGTTGTGCGAGTCGTGCGGCAAGCCCATCGCTGCGGCCCGTCTCGAGGCCAAGCCGGCGGCTCGTACCTGCATCGACTGCGCATCCAAGCGCTGAGGACCGGGGTCCCGTGGCGTCGGTGAACCGAGGAACCCGGCAGTACCAGGGAATCGCCGTCCTCCTCCTCATCGTCCTCGTCTACGTGGTGCTGAGCCGTCGCGTGATCTCGGTGGACACCCTGGTCTTCTTCGCCGTGCTGATCCCGTCGATCATCCTTCACGAGGTGTCCCACGGGGCAATGGCGCTGGCCTTCGGGGACGACACCGCCAAGCGGGCGGGACGGTTGACGCTCAACCCGGTGTCGCACATCGACCCCTTCGGCACGATCATCCTGCCCGCCCTGATGCTCCTGGTCGGGTTCGGGGCCTTCGGCTACGCCAAGCCGGTGCCGGTCAACCCGGGCCGCCTCCGCCACCCGCGCAACGAGAGCCTGCTCGTGAGCCTGGTGGGGCCGGCGGTCAACATCGTCCTCGCCGTGGTCGCGGCGCTGGCCTACCGGGTGGTGGTCGGGTCCACGCCCATCCTTCTCGACTCCCACGGGTTCCCCCAGCAGACGGTCCCCAAGGTGCTGCTCATCCTCGGGTTCGCCAACGTGATCCTCGCCGTGTTCAACCTCATCCCGATCCCCCCGCTGGACGGCTCGGCCGTGATCGAGCGGGTCCTTCCGAGGAGCTGGTGGCCGGGATATCTGCGCATTCGGCAGTTCTCGCTGCCACTGGTGCTGATCCTGGTCCTGCTCGCCCCGCAGGTCCTGAGCCGGATCTTCGACCCGGCCCTCAACCTGTGGTCCCACCTCCTGGGTTGACCACGTCCTCCGCCCGCCGGAGCGCGCCAGTGGGCCACCTCGCCCGCCGGTTCACGGGGGCCTTGTCGCCCGCCGGCCCGGACCCGGAGGCCGAGGAGTGGGTCAGGGGGATCCTGAGTGACCCGGAGCTGGCCCTGTGGAGGCGGATGAGCGGACCGGACCGTCGCCACGCCGTGGGGGTGGCCCGCCGGGTCGTGGGGGCGCTGGGACCGGACCAGGCCACCCCGCCGGTGCGGGCTGCCGCGCTCCTGCACGACGTGGGCAAGGTCGAGGCGGGCCTGGGCACGCTCGGCCGGGTGCCGGCCACGGTGGTCGGGATGGTCGCGGGACATCGGCGGGCGGCGCACTGGGCCGGGGGGCGAGGTCCGCTTCGCCGTGTCGGCTGCTACCTCGACCACCCCCGGATCGGAGCCGAGCTGCTCGAGCGGGCGGGGAGTGACCCGCTGACCGTCCGGTGGGCAGCTGAGCATCACCTGCCGCCCGAGCGATGGCACGTGCCGGACACGGTCGCCACGGCGCTCAAGGCCGCTGACGACGACTGAAGGCTGGGCCCCGACCTCGGCGGCCGTCTCGCCCCGTCAGATGCGCCGGCGGGGCAACAGGCCGATGGCGTCGGAGGCCCGGGCGGCGGTCGCCGAGGCCACCAGCTCGGCCTTGGCCGACCCGAGGTCGAGGATGGCCTCCACGCTGCCCTGGTCCGCCTTCAGCTTGGCGTAGCGCTCCCGCACCGGGCGCAACAGCTCGACCAGCGCCTCCGCCACGTCGGCCTTCAGAGGCCCGTAGGAGGAGTAGCCCTGGGCCGCGTCCTGCGGGGTGCGACCCGTCGCCGCGCCCAGCAGCTCCAGCAGGTTGGAGACGCCGGGCTTGGTCGGCGGGTCGTAGGCGACGTCGCTCCCGCTGTCGGTCACGGCCCGCTTGACCTTGCGCTCGATGGCGGCCGGCTCGTCGAGGACGTAGATCGTCCCCTGGGGCGATGCCACCGACTTGGACATCTTGCGGGTCGGCTCCTGGACGTCCATCACCCGGGCGCCCACCCGGGGGATCGTGGCCTCGGGCACGGTGAAGGTCGGCCCGTAACGGTGGTTGAACCGGTTGGCCAGGTCCCGCGTCAGCTCGAGGTGCTGGCGCTGGTCGTCGCCCACAGGAACCCGGTCGGCGTCGTAGAGAAGGATGTCGGCGGCCTGGAGCACCGGATAGGTCAGCAGGCCGGCCCGGACGGACTCCTGCCCGCCACCCTTGTCCTTGAACTGGGTCATTCGGCGCAATTCGCCAAAGGTCGCCGTGCACTCCAGCAGCCAGGTCAGCTGGGTGTGCTGGGGCACATGGCTCTGCACGAACAGGGTGCAGGCGTCAGGATCCAGACCCGACGCGAGGAGGATGATCGCCATGTCCAGGGTGCGCTGGCGGAGCTCCACCGGGTCGTGGTCCATGGTGAGGGCATGGAGGTCCACGATGACGTAGTAGGCGTCGTGCTCGTGCTGGTCGGTGGCCCAGTGGCGGAACGCTCCCAGGTAGCCACCGATGTGCACCTCACCAGTTGGCTGCACACCCGAGAGGACCCGTGTCATCGGCGTCGATGCTATCGAGGGTGGCCCCCCAGGCCGCCCCCGATACGGGCGGCCCAGGCAAGGCCGGGGTGTCCGGGGGTGCGCGGCCTTCGCCCCGGATGTCGGTAGTGTCGTTCCGTGCCCTACGAGGTCCGTACACCGGTGTTCGAGGGCCCGTTCGACCTGCTCCTGCACCTCATCACGTCCCAGCAGGTCGACCTGTACGAGGTCCGCATCAGCCACATTATCGACGCCTACCTGACCGAGCTCGAGCGCATGGAGGCCCTGGATCTCGAGGTGGCGACCGAGTTCGCCCTCATCGCGGCCACGCTCATCGAGCTCAAGTGCCGACGACTGCTACCGGGGCGTGATGATGTCGAGGTCGACGAGGAGCTCGGCGTCTGGGAGGAGCGGGACCTGCTTCTCGCCCGCCTGCTCGAGTGCAAGACGTTCAAGGACGCCGCCTCGGTGCTGGTTGAGCAGATGCACGAGGCATCCCGCTCGCTGCCGCGGACGGCGGGGCCGGACGAGCGGTTCCTCGGTCTGACCCCCGACGTGCTGACCGGGGTGGGCCCGACCGAGTTGCGGGACGCCTTCATCAAGGCGACCGCAGCCCGGCCTCGACCCAAGGTCGACCTCGCCCATGTGCCACCCGCCAGGGTGAGCGTCGGCGAGGCGGTGGCCGAGCTGGCCGACGAGCTGCCGACCCTGGGTGCGGTCACCTTTCGGCGCTTGACGGCCGATCTTGCGCTGCCGGACGTCATCGTGCGGTTCCTGGCCCTCCTCGAGCTCTACAAGCAGGGACGCGTCGACCTCGACCAGGGCGCCCACTTCGGCGATCTCAACGTCGCCTGGCTCGCCGCTCCGGATCCGGCGGAGCTGGACGAGCCCGTGATGCTGAGCATGGCCGGCCCGGGAGGTCGGCCCGAGGCAATGGCCGGCCCGGGAGGCCGGCCCGAGGCAATGGCCGGCCCGGGAGGTCGGCCCGAGGCAATGGCCGGCCCGGGAGGCCGGCCCGAGGCAATGGCCGGCCCGGGAGGCCGGCCCGAGGCAATGGCCGGACCGGGAGGCCGGCCCGAGGCAATGGCCGGACCGGGAGGCCGGCCCGAGGCAATGGCCGGCCCGGGAGGCCGGCCCGAGGCAATGGCTGGTGACGACGAACCATGATCGATCCCGAGACGTCATCCAACGGCGCCGCTTCGACCGGCGACGAAGCACGGGCGATCGAGGCTGTGCTCATGGTGGCCGCCGAGCCGGTTGCCCCGCACCTGCTGGCCGAGCTGCTCGAGGTGCCGACCGAGCGGGTCGAGGCCATCTGCCACGAGCTGGCTGACGGCTACGCCAGCGAGGAGCGGGGCTTCGTGCTGGCGCGGGTGGCCGGCGGCTATCGGTTCCAGAGTCATCCGGACCAGGAGCGCTACGTCGAGCGGTTCATGCTCGAGGGTCAGTCGTCCCGCCTCTCGGCTGCAGCCCTGGAGACACTCGCCATCGTGGCCTACAAGCAGCCGGTCTCCCGGGCCCAGGTGGCGGCGATCCGGGGCGTCAACGTCGACGGCGTCGTGCGGGCGCTGAGCCAGCGGGGGTACATCGAGGCGGTGGCGCGAGATCCCGGCCCCGGCCAGGCCGTGCTGTACGGGACGACGTCGCTGTTCCTCGAGCGGCTGGGGCTCGACAACCTCGAGCAGCTGCCATCTCTGGGCGATTTCGTTCCGGGCCCGGAGGTCGTCGAGGCGCTCGAGGAGGGACTGCGCCCGACCAGGGATGGCTGAGGGCGGTTCAGGAGCGCCCGCGGGCGGGGAGCGGGTGCAGAAGGTCCTCGCCACCCTCGGCTTCGGCAGTCGCCGGACCTGCGAGGAGCTCATCATCGAGGGCAGGGTGCGGGTCAACGGCGCACGGGCCCATCTGGGCCGACGCATCGACCTGACCGCCGACTCCGTGGAGGTCGACGGTGTGCCTGTCGGTGTGCGTCCGGGGCTCGTCTACTACCTGCTGAACAAGCCCGCAGGAGTAGTGACGACGGCAGCCGACCCCCAGGGCCGGCGTACCGTCGTCGAGCTGGTGCCGGCGCACCCGCGGGTGTTTCCGGTCGGGCGGCTGGACGCCGACACCGAGGGTTTGCTCGTCCTCACCAACGACGGCGAGCTCGCTCAGCGGCTCAGCCATCCCTCCTTCGGCGTCGACAAGGAGTACGTGGCGCACGTGGAGGGCAAGCCCTCACCGGGCGCCCTGCGGCGGCTGCGCGAGGGCGTCGAGCTGGAGGACGGGCTGACGGCGCCGGCGTCGGTGGCCTCGGTGAGCCCCGGTCTCCTGCGCCTGGCCATCCACGAGGGCCGTAACCGGCAGGTGCGACGCATGTGCGCAGCTGTGGGTCACCCGGTCGTCCGCCTGGTGCGGACGCGGATCGGTCACCTGGCCGACAGGCGCCTGCCGCCGGGAGGCTGGCGTGAGCTGTCGGTCGCCGAGGTGCGCCAGCTTGCCGAGGCGGCACAGCCGGCCCCCGCCCGGGGGGCGCCCCGGGGCGGAAGGTAGGCTCCGGCATCGATGCCCCCGGCCGTCAGAGCCGTCCGCGGCGCTACCACCGTCGATGCCGATACCGAGGACCAGGTCACCACGCGCGTCCACGCGCTGCTCGGTGCCATCCTGGAGCGCAACGGGCTGGCCAAGGATGACCTCATCAGCATCGTCTTCACCGCCACCGACGACGTGGTCTCGATGTTCCCTGCCGCGGCCGCTCGGACCATGGGTCTGGGGGACGTGCCGCTGCTCTGCGCACGGGAGCTGGCGGTCGTAGGGGGGCAGCCCCGCTGCATTCGCGTGCTCCTTCATGTCACCACGGACCGTGGGCGGGACGAGATCGAGCACGTCTACTTGGAGTCGGCCCGGGGGCTTCGAGATGACCTCCCCGGCTGAGTCGGCCCGGGAGGCCGGCCCGATGGGAGAGCCGGCCCGGGAGGCCGCCCCGACGGGAGAGCCGGCCCGGGAGGCCGGCCCGACGACCGAGCGCTCCGGATCCCGCCGGGCGGCGGTGGTCGGCACCGGGCTCATCGGGGGCTCGATAGGGCTCGCCCTGCGGACCAGGGGCTGGCACGTCACTGGGTCGGACACCTCCCCTGGACGGGGGGAGCGGGCGCTCGAGGCGGGCGCCCTGGATGCCATAGGCATCGACCCCGAGGCCGAGGTGACGTTCCTCGCCACGCCGGTGTCAGAGATCGTCGCCAGTGCTCGAGCGGCCCTGGCCGATGCCGGACATCGCGGGACGGGCGTCGTCACCGACGTCGGAGGCGTGAAGGGACCCATCGTGTCGGCCGTGGACCATCCTCGGTTCGTCGGCGGGCATCCGATGGCCGGCTCCGAGCAGGAGGGGATCGATGGTGCCGACCCCGAGCTCTTCGCCGGCGCCACCTGGGTGCTCACCCCGACGGCGTCCACCGACCCCGAGGCGTTCATGCGCCTGCGGACCGTGGTGACGTCGCTCGGTGCCGATGTCGTCGCCGTGCCCCCCGAGCGCCACGACGAGCTGGTGGCGGTGGTGTCGCACGTCCCCCATCTCACCGCCGCAGCGCTGATGGGATTGGCCTCGGAGGGAGCCGAGCACCACGGCGCCCTCTTGCGTCTGGCTGCTGGCGGCTTCCGGGACATGACGCGAGTTGCCGCCGGCCATCCGGGGATCTGGCCCGACATCTGCGCTGAGAACGCCGCGGCAATCGTGATCGCGCTGGATCATCTGGCCACCGACCTGTCGAAAGTCCGCGATGTCGTCGCCAGCGGCGACCGGGCCGCGCTGATCGGCATCCTGGAGCGGGCCCGGGAGGCCAGGCGCAACCTGCCGACGCGGCTGTCCCGCCCCGAGGACCTGGTCGAGGTGCGCGTGCCCGTGCCCGACCGACCGGGAGTGCTGGCCGAGGTGACGACGCTGGCGGGCGAGCTCGGGGTCAACATCGAGGACCTGGAGATCGCCCACTCCGCCGAGGGCGACCGAGGCGTGCTGGTCATGGTCGTGGACGCCGGTGCCTCCGACCTGGTGCGCGGAGCGCTGCTGGCGCGGGGCTACCGTCCGTCGCACCAGCCCCTCGGATGACCGCCGCCGTCCTCGAGGTCGAGGGGGGCGCTGCCCTTCGGGGCCGGGTGCGGGTGCCGGGCGACAAGTCGATCTCGCACCGGGCCCTGCTGCTCGCGGCCCGAGCCGAGGGACGCTCACATCTCACGGGGCTCTCGGACGGCGATGACGTCGCCCGCACCGCCGTCGCCGTTGCTGCGCTCGGGGCCGAGGTCGATGGTCGGGCGCCGGGAACGGTCCACGTCGCCGGCGGTCGGGCGCGGCTGCGCGAGCCCGAGGGTGTGATCGACGTCGGGAACTCGGCGACGGGGATGCGACTGCTAGCGGGGTTCGTCGCGTCCTTCGACTGGCTGACCGTGCTGCAGGGGGATTCGTCGGTGGCCCGGCGGCCCATGGCGAGGGTGGTCGAGCCGTTGCGGCGCATGGGCGCCGTCGTCGACGGTCGCCAGGGTGCGACGCTGCCCCCGCTGGTCGTTCGGGGCGGGGGCCTGACGGGGATCGACTACACGCCGCCGGTCGCCAGCGCCCAGGTGAAGTCGGCGGTGCTGCTCGCCGCGTTGGGGGCGGCAGAAGACACGATTGTGCGCGAGCCGGTTCTCACGCGCACCCACACCGAGGAGCTGCTGTCGGCGTCCGGAGCCAAGGTGGACGTAACCCCGGACGGGCACGGCCAGGTCGTACGCCTGCGACCGTCGACCCTGTCGCCGCTGACCCTGGAGGTGCCGGGTGACCCGTCTCACGCCGCCTTCTGGGTCGTCGCCGCCTCGATCGTGCCGGGGAGCGAGGTGGTGGTTGAGCGCGTGTACGTCGGACCGGGCCGGTCCGGTTTCCTCGATGTCCTCGCTCGCATGGGAGGGGCGATCGAGCTGCAGTGGCGGAACGACACCACCGCCGACATCGTCGCTCGTCACGCCCGTCTGCACGGCACCGAGGTGAGCAGCGCCGAGATACCGGCGCTCGTCGACGAGATACCCGTGCTGGCGGTGGCGGCGGCGATGGCGGATGGAGAGACGGCCTTCCGCGGCCTGGCCGAGCTGAGGGTGAAGGAGAGCGACCGGGTGGCGACAGTCAGCAGCGAGCTGTCCGCCCTGGGAGCCCGGGTCGAGACCGTGGGTGACGACCTCGTCGTCGTCGGCGGGACCCAGCTGAGGGGAACGGGCGTCCGGTCGCACGGTGACCACCGGGTCGCGATGGCGATGGCGGTGGCCGGCTTGGCGGCACGGGACGGAACCAGCGTGGAGGGGTGGGACGCGGTCGCGACCAGCTATCCCGGGTTCGTCGCCGACCTCGGGACGCTGACATGACAACCTCGCCGGGCGGCAGACCGGTCATCGCCATCGATGGACCGGCGGGTGCCGGGAAGTCGACCCTCGCCGCGTCGCTCGCCGGCCGCCTCGGCCTCGATCGGCTCGACACCGGCGCCATGTACCGGGCGGTCGCGTTCGCCTCCCTGCGGGAGGGAGTGAACCCTGAGGACGCCCAGGCCGTCGCCGAGCTGGCCCGCCGGGTGCGCATCGAAGTCGGGCCCGCCGTGCATGTCGACGGCGTCGACGCCACCAAGGAGCTTCGGGCCCCCGACGTCACCAGGGTGGTGTCGGTCGTGGCCGCCAACCCGGGGGTCCGGCGCGAGCTGGTGCGCCGACAGCGCGCCTGGATCGAGGCCCACGGCGGGGGCGTCATCGAGGGCCGCGACATCGCCACGGTCGTGCTGCCCGACGCCGACCTCAAGATCTACGTCACCGCCAGCGAGCCCGAACGGGCCCGGCGACGGGCGCTCGAGGCCGAGGCCACCGCCCACGATCTCGACCCGTCCGCGGTGGCCGCCGACCTGGCCAGGCGGGATCACCTCGACTCCACACGACAGAGCTCTCCTCTTGCCGTCGCCGAGGGAGCCGTGATAGTCGACACCACGGACCGGAGTGTCGAGGAGATCGTGGAAGAGGTGCTGACCCGACTTTGAAGCCGTCACTGATCTTCTACGCCCTGGTTCGGGCCGTCCTCGTCGGGTGGTGCCGCCTCTACCACCGGCTCACCGTCGAGGGTACGGAGAACGTACCGACCGCGGGGCCGTACATCCTCGCTCCGGTCCACCGCTCGATCGTCGACACCTTCGCCGTCGCCGTGGTGACCCCTCGGCGTCTGCGCTACATGGGCAAGGAGGAGCTCTGGAAGGTTCGCTGGTTCGGCCGCATCATCGACTCCCTCGGGGCCTTCCCGGTGCACCGGGACGCCACCGATCGTGAGGCCTTTCGTCGGTGTGTGGAGGTCATCGAGGGCGGCGAGCCGCTGGTCCTGTTCCCGGAGGGTACGCGCAGGTTCGGCCCGAAGGTGACCGAGCTTCGTGAGGGAGCGGTCTACCTGGCCGCCCGCACCAGTGTGCCCATCGTTCCTGTCGGCATCGGTGGATCGGAGATGGCGCTGCCCAAGGGGACACGGTTTCCCCGACCAGTCAAGATCCACCTGGTGGTGGGCGAGCCGATCACCGTCAAGGTCGCCGCCGAGCGACCGAGCCGGAGCACCTCGGGACGCCGGGCCGACCGTCTGTCCCGTCGAGAGCTGCACGAGGTCACCGAGCGTCTGCGGGCCGAGCTCCAGACGCTGTTCGATCGGGCTCGGGCCCGGGTGGCCGGCGGAGCCGGCACCGCCCCGGGCCAGGCGTAGAACCGAGCGGCCGCGGCGACGACGGAGCTCAGTTCGCGAGGGCGGCGAGGGCCTCGCTGGCAGCCATGGCTCGGTCGTCGGTGAGGGCGGCGGGGGTGTCGGGCGGCGCCGTCACCAAGCAGCCCACCGCTGTCGCCACCGCCCGGAGGAGGTCCCGCAGCTCCCGCGGCGGTGGGAAGTACTCGTCCTCGATCGTCACGTCGACGGCCTCCGTGCCGTCCTGGGGCGCCAGGCGGGCCACGACCGCCTCCACGAGCTCCTCGGGCGCCGAGGCGCCGGCGGTGACCCCGACCGTGCCCTCCAGGTCGTCCGGAAGCTCTTCCGCCGAGTTGACCCGGTAGACGCGGCGACAGCCGGCGGAGCGCGCCACCTTCTCCAGCGCCCGGGTGTTCGAGGAGTTGGCCGACCCGAGGACCACCACGGCGTCGGAGCGCCCTGCGATGGCCTTGAGCGCCGCCTGCCGGTTGGTCGTGGCAAAGCACAGGTCGCTGCGGCCCGGCATCCACAGATCAGGGAACCGGTCCCGGGCCCGCTCCATGATGCCCGTCCACTCGTCGTGGCTGAGCGTGGTCTGGGCCAGCAGCGCCACCGGCGTCCCGGGGTCGCGCAGGGCGGCCATGTCGTCCTCGGACTCGACCAGCCGCACCGCGTCGGGAGCGACGGCGACGGTCCCCACCGCCTCCTCGTGCCCCTCGTGGCCCACGTACACCACGGTGTAGCCCTTGCCGGCCCGGACCTTCACCTCGTGGTGGACCTTGGTGACGAGCGGGCACACGGCGTTCACCACCACGCCGCCGCTGGCCCGGGCGGCCGCCACGACCTCGGGGGCCGAGCCGTGGGCGCTGAGCATGAGGGGGGCTCCGGACGGCACCTCGGCCACGTCGTCGACGAAGACGACGCCGAGCCGGCGGAATCGGTCCACGACCACCTGGTTGTGCACGATCTCGTGGTAGCAGTACACGGGCGGCTCGAAGACGCGCACCATCCACGCCAGCGCCTTGATGGCCATCTCGACGCCGGCGCAGAACCCTCGGGGTTGGGCCAGAAGTACCCGCTCGACACTCACTCCGGCCCAGGCTACCGGCCGTCCCGCCCTATCCTTGACCCATGTCGCTGCCCAGCGTGGTGGCCGTGAGGGAGGGGTCACCGGCGGCTCGGGCCGGCATCGCCCCCGGTGACGAGATCGTCTCGATCAACGGCCGGTCGCCTCGCGACGTCATCGAGTACCAGTTCCTCGTCGACCAGGCGGAGCTCGACGTCGAGCTGCGCCGCGGCGGACTGGAGCTGAGCGCCGCGGTCGACAACGACGATGGCCAGCCGCTCGGGATCGAGGTCTCCTCGGCGGTCTTCGACCGCGTCCGCACCTGCGACAACCACTGCGAGTTCTGTTTCATCCACCAGCTGCCCAAGGGGATGCGCCCCAGCCTGTACATGAAGGATGACGATTACCGCCTTTCGTTCCTCTACGGCAACTTCACGACGCTCACCCGGTTCACCGAGGCCGACCTGGAGCGGGTGGTGACCGAGCGGCTCAGCCCGCTGTTCGTGAGCATTCACGCGACCGATCCGGAGATGCGGGCCCGGATGCTGCGCAACCGTCGCGGCGCTGTCAGCCTGCGATGGCTGCGGGCGCTGCTCGACCACGGCATCGAGGTCCACGGCCAGGTTGTGGTCTGTCCAGGGATCAACGATGGGGCTGTGCTCCATGACACGCTCGCAGGGCTGCTGGACCAGTACTCGGACCTGGCCACGGCTGCGGTCGTCCCCCTTGGGGTGAGCCGGTACTCCAACGAGGCCGGCATGCGGCCGCACACCGTCGAGGAGGCGGCCGCGGTCGTCGACACCATTGCCGAATGGCAGCCGGCCTTCGTCGAGGTGACCGGTCGTCGACTGGTGTTCGCCGCCGACGAGTACCACCTCCTGGCTCGTCGCCCGTTCCCCGACGCGTCGTCCTACGAAGGGTTTCCCCAGCACGAGAACGGCATCGGCATCGTGCGGGCCTTCGAGCGGGCCTTCCACCGCAAGGGAGCTCCCATCGGAGTGAAGGCAGGGTTCTTCTCTTGGGTGGACGGTGCCCCTGCCGAGGGCTACCGGGCCCCGCGTGCGGTGCCGTCCGTCGCCTCGCCGGGCGACGCCGCTGGAGCTCCAACCGCCATCCTCACGGGGGAGTACGGCGCCGCCGTGCTCGGTCCGCTCGTCGACTCCCTGGGCCGGGGCGACATCAGGATCGTGACGGTGCGCAACGAGTTCTTCGGGGGCAACATCGCCGTCGCCGGTCTGATGACGGGTGAGGACGTGGCCCGCGTGCTGGCCGCCGAACCCCAGCAGCACCGCTACCTTCTGCCCGATGTGTGTCTGACCCAGGGCCGGTTCCTCGACGGCACCCGGCCGCCAGATCTTCCCCGCCCGGTGCACGTCGTCCCCACCGACGGCCGGTCGCTGCGGCGGGCATTGGACGGCTCGGCCGGCAGGCCGCTCGAGATGCAGGGCGCCCGGCCATGAGCCGGACCGACCCGGTCGTCACGGCCGGCGAGCGCGCCGGCGCCGGCGGCGCCGACGTCGGCGTCAGACCGGTGGTCGCCGTCGTCGGCCGGCCCAACGTCGGCAAGTCCTCGCTGGTCAACCGCATCGTCGGAGGACGGGTGGCGATCGTCGAGCACCGACCCGGCGTGACCCGCGACCGCAAGGAGCTCGTCGCCGAGTGGAACGGTCGGCCCTTCACCCTGGTGGACACGGGAGGCTGGCTGGGCGCCGCCGATGGGCTCGAGGCGCAGGTCAGCGCCCAGGCCGAGCGGGCCGTGCAGGTGGCCGACGTTGTGCTGCTCGTCGTCGACGTGACCGTCGGCGTGACCGACGAGGACGAGGCGGTGGCGGCCTTCCTGCGCCGGTCGAGGCGGCCCGTCGTGCTCGTGGTCAACAAGGTCGATTCCGACGGCCGTGAGGCCGACGCCTGGGCGTTCGCGCTGCCTCGGCCTCGCTGACCCGTGGATGGTGAGCGCCCTCCACGGTCGGGGGTCGGGGGAGCTGCTGGACGAAGTTGTCCGCCTTCTGCCCGCGGAGCGGGCGCCCGAGCGAGAAGCGCCCGCGCCGACGGGGACCTCGGTGGCGATCGTGGGGCGGCCCAACGTCGGAAAGTCGACGCTCTTCAACCGCCTCATCGGTGACGACCGGTCGATCACCCACGACCTGCCCGGGACCACCCGAGACACCGTCGACACCCTCGTCGAGACCGATCAGGGGGCGCTGCGCTTCATCGACACCGCTGGCATGAGGCGGAAGTCCCGAGTCGGCGAGGGCGCCGAGTACTACTCACTCGTGCGTGGCCTGCAGGCCATCGACCGGTCCGACGTCGCCCTCGTGCTCATCGACGCCGCCGAGGGCGTCACCCACCAGGATCAGCGCCTGGCCGAGCGCGTCGACGCCGCCGGAAGCCCCGTCGTGCTGGTGCTCAACAAGTGGGACCTCCTCGACGCCGAGGAGAGGTCGGCCGTGACCGCGGACGTCGGGGATCGGCTGGCCTTCCTCGGCTACGCGCCGGTGATCAAGGCCAGCGCCCGCACCGGGCTCGGCGTGCACCGGCTGCTGCCCGCCCTCGGTCAGGCGATCGACGCCTACCACCAGCGCGTCTCCACCACCCGGCTCAACCGGGTCGTGCAGTCGGCCCAGGCTGCCCACCCGGCACCGGCGGGCGCGCGTGTCCTCTACGCCGTTCAGGGCGCCAGCGACCCGCCCACGTTCACCCTCTTCGCCAACCGCAGCCTCCCTCCGACATACCTGCGGTACCTCGAGCGCAAGCTGCGTGAGGACCTGGGTTTCGGGCCGACTCCACTCAAGCTGCGGGTCAGGAGGCGGTCCCGTTGAGCGGCCTGATCGTCGGCCGGCCGGAGGGTGATCTGGCCCCGCCCAGCGAGCGTAGGGTCTCGTCGTGATCGTCCAGCAGCCCATCCTCATCGTGATCGCCGTGGCCTGTGGCGTAGCTGCCTACGTGTGGGCTCGCTCCAGCCGGCGTCTCCTCCGGGCCAGCCGGCGCATCGAGCGGGACGTGGCCGACCACGGGGGAACCGACGAGGCGCTGGTGCTGGCCCGCTCGGCGTTCGACAAGGACCTTCACACGACGGTGCTGTACTCCCTGCTCGGGCTGAGCGCCTTTATCACCGCTTTCCTGCCCATCGCCTGGCTGCAGCTTCCGTTCCTGCTCGTGCTCGTGCCGATCGCCATCTCGTTGCGCTATGGGCCGCGATTCCTGTCGGCGGCCCGGCTGGCCGAGGAGCGGTCGCTCTTGGAACGGCGGGCGGCGGAGGTGCTGGCCCAGGAGGAGCTGGCGCCCATGCGGTGGTCCGAGCGGCTGGCGCCGGCGAACCTGCCGGACATCGACGGCTTCGAGGTGGGCCACGTGTACCAGCCGGGTGCCGGGGCCATGGCGGGCGACTTCTACGACATCGCCCCGACCGCGCTCACACGCTTGGCGGCCGTCATCGGCGACGTGGGGGGACACGGCATCGAGGCGTCCATCACCGCCTTCCAGGTCAAGTACCTGCTCCGGGTGTTCCTCCGTCAGTACCGCGATCCCGGGCAGGCCGTCGAGGAGCTCAACGTCGTGCTTTCCGCCCAGGGCCGACCCGAAGAGCTGGTCTCGCTCTGCGCGGTCGTGTTCGACCAGATGGCCGGCACGCTGCGGTTCGCCTCGGCGGGGCACCCGGCCGCCTGGATCTGGCACGGCGGCGAGGTGCGGCCGATGCGGTCGACCGGTCCGCTGCTGACCCTCGATCCCAAGGGGAGCTATACGAGCAGGGAGCTGCCGCTCGATCCCGGCGACGTGCTGCTGCTCTACACCGACGGGCTGGCCGAGGCCCGCTCGGGAGAGCAGCTGTTCGGGGAGGACCGGGTGGCCGGCATCCTGCGCCGCGACCCCGGCCAGGACCTGACGACGCTGTGCAAGACGCTCCTCGAGGCGGCTCGGGACTTCGCCTCGGAGCCCCTTACCGACGACGTGGCCATCCTCGCCATCCGACGGACGTGACCGAGCGCGACACGACCGAGCCCGCGAGCGGCGCAGTGGAGAGCGCCGCCTCGTCGGCCTCGACCGATGGTGACCGGGGCGCTCCCGACATCGGCGACCTCTCTCGGCGGGCCCTCGATGGCAACCGGGCGACGGGGGCCGAGAAGCTCGCCCGTCAACGCAAGCTCTTCGTGCGCGATCGCCTGGCGTTGCTGCTGGACGAAGGGTCGCTGGTCGAGGACGCTCTGCTCGCCAACGCCCTGGCCGGTGACCTACCGGCCGACGGTGTCGTGACCGGACGAGGCACGGTCGCCGGCCGGACCGTGTGCGTGATGGCCAACGACACCACCGTGAAGGCGGGCTCGTGGGGTGCCCGCACGGTCGAGAAGATCGTCCGCCTCACCGAGTACGCCATGAGCCACGAGTTACCGGTGTTCTGGTTGGTCGACTCGGCCGGAGGCCGCATCACCGACCAGGTCGAGCTGTTCCCCGGCCGGCGAGGAGCGGGCAGGATCTTCTACAACCAGGTCCGGCTCTCCGGTCGGGTTCCGCAGATCTGCTGCCTGTTCGGGCCGTCGGCGGCCGGTGGTGCGTACATCCCGGCGTTCTGCGACGTCGTGTTCATGGTCGAGGGGAACGCCTCGATGTACCTCGGCTCGCCCCGCATGGCCGAGATGGTGATCGGTGAGCGCACGACGTTGGAGGAGATGGGTGGCGCCCGCATGCACGCCACCATCTCGGGCTCGGCCGACGGTTTGGCTGTCGACGACGCAGCCGCGATCGCGGCGGCGAGGGCGTACTTCTCGTACATGCCCCGGTCATGGCGCGAGGACCCGCCTCCGGTGGCTGCGGTGCCGCCCGCGCGGTCGCTGACGGCGACTACGATCCCGGCCTCGCAGCGAGCTGGTTACGACATGCACGACGTCATCGACGCGTTGGTGGACGACGGATCGTTCTTCGAGATCAAGCCCGATTTCGCCAACGAGCTCGTCGTCGGATGGGGTCGACTGGACGGCGAGGCGGTCGGCATCGTGGCGAACAACCCGGTGCGCAAGGGCGGCGTGCTCTTTGTCGACTCCGCCGACAAGGCCGCCCGCTTCATCTGGTGTGCGGACGCCTTCAACATTCCGCTGATCTTCCTTGCCGACGTGCCCGGGTTCATGGTCGGTAGCGCCGTCGAGCGAGCGGGCATCATCCGTCACGGTGCCAAGATGATCACCGCAGTGTCGGAGGCGACGGTACCCAAGCTCTCGGTCATCGTGCGGAAGGCCTACGGCGCCGGGCTCTATGCCATGGCGGGACCCGCGTTCGAGCCCGACAGCTGCATCGCACTGCCATCGGCCCAGATCGCCATCATGGGTCCCGAGGCCGCCGTGAACGCCGTGTACGCCAACCGGATCGCAGCGATCGACGATCCCGACGAGCGGGCGGACTTCGTGGCCGAGCGCCGGGCAGAGTACGAGGCCGACGTCGACCTCCTGCGCCTGGCGTCCGACCTCGTCATCGACGCCGTGGTGGAGCCCGAGCAGCTGCACGATGAGCTGGTGGCCCGGCTGGCCCTGGCCCGGTCCAAGCGGAGGGGCTTCACGGAGCGACACCACGGCGTTCCGCCGGTATGAGCGCTCGTGGGGAGCCGACGGTGGTGCGGATCCGCGAGGTAGGCCCGCGAGACGGGCTCCAGGTCGAGTCGCCGGTGAGCGTCGAGGCCCGGGTGGCGCTGGTGGAAGCGCTCGTCACCGCGGGTGTCCGGGACGTCGAGGCCGTCGCGTTCGTGTCGCCGTCGGCGGTGCCGGCGATGGCCGGAGCGGGAGAGGTGATGGCCACGATCTCCCGCCGGCCCGACGTACGCTACGTGGCGCTGGTCCCCAACCTCCGGGGGGCGCAGCTCGCCCTCGAGGCTGGCGTGGATGCGCTCTCGGTGACCGTCTCCGCCTCACCGGAGTACAACCAGCGAAATGTTCATATGTCGATCGACGAGTCGGTCGCTCAGGTCGCGAGCATCGCCCCTGCTGTGGGCGATGTACCCATCGATGTGGTGGTGTCGTGCGCCTTCGGGTCTCTGTACGAGGGGGATCTGGCTCCTGCGGGCGTGGCCGGGCTGGGCGACCGGGTGCTCGCTGCTGGGGCCACCTCCTTGACGTACGCCGACACCACCGGCATGGCTACGCCTCGCCGGGTCGAGGAGCTCCTCGACGAGGTGGGCGTCGATGTGGCGCTGCACCTCCACGAGACGCGGGGCACGGGCTTGGTCAACGCCTACGCGGCGTGGGAGCGAGGAGTCGCGCGCTTCGACACCTCTGTGGGAGGCCTGGGCGGCTCGCCCTTCGCAGCCGGGTCGGCCGGCAACCTGGCGACCGAGGACCTGGTGCACCTGCTCGACGACCTCGGGGTGGAGACGGGGATCGACCTCGGGAGGCTGTTGGACGCCAGCGCGTTGGCCGCCCGCACCGTGGGCCACGACGTGCCCAGCCGGGTGGCGGCCGCTGGCCCCCGGAGCCGGCGGGCAGGGGCTCGGTAGCCCAGTCCGTCACCCGGGAGGGAGCGAGCGCGGGTCCACTACCGGTCCATCTTACGTCGAAACCGGCTGTCGCTCTCGACGGCATGTGGAACAGCGCCGGTTGCCTGGGGCCCCCGACACGCTCGAACGCCGCTGGCCGATCAGTCGGGTGACGATCCTTCGAGTGTCGACTTCCGGGCCTGCCAACCGGTGAGCATCTCGGCGAAATGCGCCGGGTTGTAGACATCCTCCTCGTAGGACCACAGGCCGTTGCCGGCGTACTTCAGCAACGTGAAGTTGGCGGCCTGGTGGACGCTGCCGTCGCCCGGATCGGCCATCCGGTTCCACACCTGGCAGACGACCCAGCCGCGCTCCTCGTCGATCACGTACCAGTCGATCGGGAAGTGCGGCATGGCGTTGCCCGGGAATGTGCTCATCGTCTTGCTGATCCACCGACGGATCGCCTCGCGGCCCCCGAACGTCCCGAAGGCGTGCTCCACGTACGTAGCGTCTTCGGTGAACCGCTCCGCCCAGGCGTTCCAGTCACCGGTGGCGCCCGCTCGCAGGGCAGTGCTCTGGTAGTCGGCGAAGGCCTCCTCCAGCTCCTCACGCGTCCATCGGCCCACGACGGCTCCTCCCGTTGCTCGAACCTGCGTTACGCCAGATTCAGCGTGTCACAGCACGGCTGTGCTCGCCTCGAGCGCCGAACTTGTCGCGATCAGACGCGTCAGGGCCCGGATCAGTACTTCAGGAAGTTGCGAGCTCGCTCGTGGGCCTCGTCGGTGGCGGGGTCCGCTTCCCACTCCGAGCGCCGGACGGCCAGATAGGAGCGGGTGAGGCTCTCGCCCAGGGCGCTGGTCAGGATCTCGTCCCGCTCGAGCGCGTCGAGGGCGTGGCCGACACTGGCGGGATACGGCGCGATACCAATCGACTCGCGCTCCGCAGCCGACATCCGATGAGGGTCGACTGCGACGGGTCGGGGCGGAGCGAGCCCACGGTCGATGCCGTCGAGTCCGGCGGCGATCAGGCCGCCGAAGGCGAGGTACGGGTTGCAGGACGCATCGATCGGCTTGTACTCGAGGTTGGCGGATGCCATCTCGCGCCCCCAGAACGTCGAGGGGACGCGAACGGCGGCTTCTCGGTTGTCGGGTCCCCAGCACACGTAGGCCGAGCTCCAATGCTCGGGGAGTAGGCGCTGAAAGGAGTTGAAGGTCGGGGCGGTCAGGCCGAGCAGGCCCGGGAGGTGGGCCAGGAGGCCGGCGACGAAGTGCTCGGCGAGCTCGGACAGCTGGTAGCGGCCAGTGTCATCGTGGAAGAGGTTGCATTGAAGGGCGGTGTCCCAGAGGCTGAGATGCGCGTGGGCGCCGTTGCCGGCCTGGTCGGGCCAGGGCTTGGGGGCGAGCGACGCGACCATGCCGTGGCGGCCGGCTACGCCTCGGATCGTCTCCCGGACCAGGACCTGGGTATCGGCGGCCTCGACGGCGAGGCGAGGCGAGACCGACAGCTCGTGCTGACCGTGCCCGAGCTCGGCGTAGTACTGCTCGACGGCGATGTCCTGCCGCTCGAGCGCTTCCACCATGTCGTCGATCACGTCGGCGGCAGCGGCCATCCCGATGGTCGAGAAGCAGAGGCTGTGATCGATGGGAACGAAGGCGGTGCCCTCCTGGTGGGCCAGGCTGAACTCGTTCTCCACCCCGCACGACAGCGCCATGTCGCGCCCGGCCAGGACGCCCGCCATTCTGGACAGAAAAGGACGGGGGCCGGCGTCGTAGGGCTGCCCGTCCAGGTCCACGTGGTCGGCCACCATGGCTGCGGCGTGGGGAGCGTATGGGAGAAGGGCAAAGGTCTGGGGATCGGGGACGAGACGGACCTCGCCGACGGGCCCCATACCCGCGACCGGCTGGAGCTCGTCGAGAGAGCTCATGGCCTGCATGGCGACGGTCAGTCCTACTCCTGTCCGCATGCGGTCGGCGAGTCGGTCGACGTGGACCGCCTTGCCCCGCACCGTCCCGCCGTTGTCGCAGTACAGAAAGCGGATCAGCCGCACCTCGGCCTGCCGGCAGGCGTCGACGACCTCGTCGACTGTCCTCGCCGTCGGCCCCAAGGCGCGTTCGGTGACCACGACGGGTCACCCTAACAAGGGCCCCCGCGGGCTAAGGGTCCAGTCGTGGCGGCCCTTCAATCTCGCGCTGCGGCGTCAAGTACGATGCTCACAACTCGGGCTGTGGCGCAGCTTGGTTAGCGCGCTTGACTGGGGGTCAAGAGGTCGCCGGTTCGAATCCGGCCAGCCCGACCAGAAAGTCGCAGGTCAGCAGGGGTAACAGGGACTACCCGGACGGCCGGAGAGCGCCAAGGGTAGCCACAGGGGTAGCCGGCGCTTCGACCGGGCACCTTGGGGCACCAGGTGTCCCTGGTTGGGACCACCGGCGATGTACCTTGGTGATGTGCACAAGTTGGCGCAGGCCCTCGAGGAGCTAAGGGAGCTCGAGGCGCGCGAGCCCCTCAGAACGCAGCGCGCCAGGAAGCGAGCGCTCTGGAGCCAGAAGGACAGGCAGGTGAACTTGCTCGCGCTACTGGCAGCGCTTCCCACGGCATCACGGGCGTGGCTCGCTCTGCTCGACGGCCTGGCCGCCCTCCCCTCAGCCGAACGCTCTGAGCGTGGTGAGCGTTCACCTTCGAAGCCCCCCCTCGAGGTCTTGACGCCGCGCGTCCCGCTAGGCCCGCCCACCTTCTCGGTGTTCGAGTCCCTGCCCCACCGGGAGTCGCTGGCCGCGTAGCGCGATCGCCTCCCGGCTCAAGAGCCAGAGGAGGCGTTTCGTGAAGTCAGCAGCAGTAGCAGTCCCTAACCGCCAGGCGCGACGGCACCCGGCCAAGACCCAGGTCCCCGCCACCGTCCAGCGCCGGCTGTGGCCGATGGACGAGGCCGCTTACCAACTCGGATGTACCCGCAAGCACCTCTACGAGATGGTGCGCGCTGGGCGGCTGGCCACGGTGACCAACGGCCGGAGGCGCTACGTCACCGCCGAGGAGTTGGACCGTTTCGTCGAGGCGCTGAGGAATGGCTAAGCCCGAAGACAGCGCCGCCCCGGCCAGACCAACCGGGGCGAGCGCAGACGTGTCGGCTACCACGACCAACAGGGCCAAGTATGGCATGGGCCTGTTGGCTCAGCACGTCCAGGTGCTCGCCGAGCGGGGCGTTCCCCCGGAGGTGGCGGGAGCTCGCACCTACAGAAGCGTTGACGAGAAGACCCAGGCCAAGCGGCTCGGCTTCACTCCGTCTCAGCACCGGGTCCCAGCCCTCGGCATCCCGGTCTGGAGCCCGCTCTTGCGAGAGGTGGCCACCTGGCAGCTTCGGCCCGACGACCCCCGCATGGATTCGAAGCGAGCGCGGCCGGTCAAGTATGAAACCGCAGCCAGTCGAACCATGGCGCTCGACGCCAACCCGCTCATTCACGACCGGCTGCGCGACCCCTCGGTCCCGTTGTTCATCACAGAAGGGGTACTCAAGGCCGACGCGGCCATCGGCCGAGGGCTGTGTTGCATCGCCCTGCTCGGGGTCTGGAACTGGAGGGGGACGAACGACCAGGGCGGCACCACGGCACTAGCCGACTTCGAGGCCATCGCCCTGAACGGCAGGCGGGTCTATATCGTTTTCGACTCCGACGTGATGGTGAATCCTGGCGTTCACGTCGCGCTGGAGCGCCTTGCTGGCCTGTTGGCGCGCCGGGGTTCGGACATCGCCTTCGTCTACTTGCCCGCCGCTAGCGACGGGACAAAGGTCGGCCTTGACGATTTCCTCGTCGCTGGCCATACCGTCGACGCTCTCCTGGCTCGGGCCCGTCCCGACTTGCTCCTTCCACCGGGGACGTCGAACGGCTCGCAGCCCGACCACGAACCCGACGTGGCCGTCCGCCCGACAGCCGACCTGTTGGATGACGTGCAGGCCGTGCTGCGCCGCTACGTGGTCTTCCCGCTCGAGGCTCAGGCCGTCGCCGTGTCGTTGTGGGTGCTACTCACCTATGTCTACGGCGGCTTCGATACCTGTCCGTACCTGGATGTTTCCAGCCCAACCAAGCAAGCCGGCAAGTCCCGGCTGTTCGAGGTGCTGGCGCTGCTCTGTGCCCGAGCGTGGGTAGCCGTCAGCGTCACCGAGGCTGTCTTGTTCCGCAAGATCGAGGCCGACCAGCCGACGCTTCTACTCGACGAAATGGATGCGACCTTCGGGAAGGAACAGGCGCTGATACAGGGGATTCGAGGCGTGCTAGACGCCGGCTACCGAAGGGGCGGCACCGTCCCCCGCTGCGTGCCGCCGAACAACGAGCTCGTGGATTTCGCGTGCTTCGGTCCCAAGGCGTTCGCCGGCATCGGCGAGAAGCTGCCTGACACGGTGGCTGATCGCTGCGTCCCGATCCGGCTGCGCCGCCGAGCCCCCAGCGAGCCCAAGCCCGAGCGGTTCCGCCATAAGGCTGCGGCGGCTGAGCTGGCCCCCCTAGCCGCCGAGTTACGTGCATGGGGCAAGGCGCACCGCAAGGAGTTGGCCGAGGCCGAACCGACTTTGCCCGACGCCCTGTCCGACCGTCAGCAGGACTGCTGGGAACCGTTGCTGGCGATAGCCGGGCTGGATGGCGGCGACTGGCCTGCTCGAGCTCGCAGGGCCGCTATCGAGCTTCACGGTGCCAGCCAGGATGACGGGGACCTGGGCGTGACCCTGCTCTTCCACGTCCGTGACGCCTTCGACGAGGGGGCCACTGACGGGAGAATCTCGACCGAGGCCCTTCTGCGCAACCTCGTCAACCGCGGTGACGAATCACCCTGGGCGCGCTGGTGGGCCGATGACGTCGACCACGGACGACTGAAGGGCCCAGGGTCGCGACTGGCCCGGCTGCTGAAGCCACACGGCATCGAGTCCAAGCAGCTCTGGCTCGAGGGCGGCAAGACCCGGGGGTACGAACGGGACGCCTTCGAGGACGCCTGGGAGCGGTACGCACACCTGTCTACCGCCTTCGGGCCGAAATTGGACGGTAGGTCGGTAGAGCCCAGGTCAGGGGGCATATCCGGCTCCGAGCCCGGAAACGCAGAAACACGCTCTGAGCAGGTATCTACCGACCTACCGTCGGATTCCCGGGGAAACACGGGACAGCGACAAAGGGGCGCCCTGTGACCCCGGCCGAACTGCTGGCCGAGGTGGCCCGCCGAGGCGTCCGCGTCATCGAGTGGGAGGGCCGCACGACGCTCGACTACCCAGCCGGGGCGGTCGACGAGGAGTTCATGGCCACCTGCCGGGCGCGTAAGTGGGTCTTCGTCTGGGGCATGGAAGGCGCCCGCACCGGGCATCGCTGGCACGCCTGTGACCGGTGCGGCGAGGTGCAACTGCAGCACCATAGGTCGCAGCCTCTTCGATGCACCATGACACCTGCGTGCGCCGGTCGGATGCGGCCGACCCCGGACGTGTTCGACGTGCAGTCGATGAGGGATCGCCTGAACGTGACCCCGACTGCGAGCACGCCGTGAGCCGCTACACACCGCCGAAGAGGCGAGCACGGCGAAGCCCTGGCGTCGAGTTGTCGGCCACCAGCCGGGAGTGGGTGGCTCGCCTGAAGCGCTGCCCACGACGACGAGGCCGTGAGCGCCGGTGCCTTCGTCGCCCTGTTGTACGAGTGGACCGAGTACCTCGACACGGTTGGGGAGCGTGAGCGCCGAGAGGCAGCCTTCCGACTGGCGTCCCACGTGGCCGGCGCGGACGTGGTGGAGATGGGCGAGCTGTGACTGAACCCACCGAATGAGGAGGACACATGACCGACCCCCTAGTCCCACTACTGCGGGCCGCCTGCCCGCCCGGCGAGGACCTCTGAGTGGGTACCTGTCGGAAGGTAGTACCCAATAGGACTGGTTGTACGGAAATGGGAGTGCGTGTACCAGTCGGGAGTGGGTGTGTACCCAAGTGGGAGGGGTTAGGTACCTGTCGGAGGGCCGGTACCTGTCGGAGGGGGTGGGGCAGTGCGGGAGGGCCTCGGTTCCCCTCCGTTGGTTGCTCCCGAGTCCCACCACTGAAGGTGGACGGATTGCCGCCGCCGAACCACCCGGGGGGGGGGGTGAAAGTTGGAATCCCCCTCCAGGCGCCGTGACGTGTTAAGGCCGCGTGCACGGCCGGTGCCCCCAAATTCCGCCAAATTCCGGCTAGCGGCGGCGATTCGCCGCCGATTGGCGCCCATCTGGGCCTCGTACCGCCCAGCAGCTCCTTTGCGGCCCGAATAGTTTGCGGCCAGAATAGTTTGAGAGTCGACAGGACTACGAGGTAGAATGACAGCGATGTCGTTTCATGACTACACCACGACCGGCCTTTCACCCACGGCCTCGCCGCCGGCCGACCAGGCACTGTTGCTGAGCGTCGACGATGTTGCGGCACGGTTGAGATGCTCGAGAGCCTTCGCCGCCCGCCTCGTCGCTCGCGGCGACTTGGCGTCGGTGCGCCTGGGCCGGTGTCGTCGCGTACCCGTCCAAGCGCTCGACGAGTTCGTCACCCACCTTCTAGCCGAGGCCAAAGCTTGAACCGCTCACCGGCCCACCTGAGCACCGCCGCCCGGCGCTGGCACGCCGAGGTCGCCAAGCTGTTCGTCGGGCTCGACCCCGGCGAGTCGGCCCTGCTCGAGATGGCTGCCTCGGCCCTCGACCGCTGCGAGGCAGCCCGCAAGACGCTGGCCAAGGAAGGCGTCATAGTGCACGACCGCTTCGGCCAGCAGAAGGTCCACCCCGCCCACGGCATTTTGGTCGACGAGCGGCGGGCCTTCGTGCAGATCTGCCGGGAGCTCAACCTGTCGGAGGACGAGGCGTCGGCGCCGAGCCGTCCGCCGCGCATCCCCGGGCGGTACGGCCGATGAGTCCCCGACGAGCTGGCGTCGGCCATCGCGGCCGGTCCAGCGCGGTGCCATTCACCCTGACCGAGCAATTCTTCCTCTCACAGCACCGCCCGGACGCCACTGGGCCTCGCTTCCAGGTCCACTGGGACCCGGATGCGGGCACCGTCGCCGCCGGGCCACTCGTCTTCAACGCCGCCCTCCTGGCCGAGCGGTGGCGCCGGCACGGGGTGCCTCTCATGATGGATTGGGAAAACGACCGAGCTCGAGACCGGGAGGCGCGGGCTCAGCGCCTGAGAGACGGCCTGGCCCCCCCTGCGCCGTCCGACGAGCACGGGCCGCGTCCGTGGCTGTGTGACGCCTTCGGGGTACCGGAGGACTGGCCCAGCACGGCGCAGCGGGGCGGCAAGCTCGAGCCCTGCCAGCGGTGTGGCCAGCGCTCCGTCTGGAGGGCGGACGACGGCTCAGCCCGCTGCCCGCGCTGCTGGGACGCGGAGGCCCTGTGAGCCCCAACCTCACCGATTCGACTCCGCTGCGAGCGCCGGCCGGCCGGTCTTCTCTTCCCGGCTTGGCATGGCTGCCCACGGACAGGTGGGGACGCGGTGGGCGGCGCTCCAACCGTCCGCCCGTTCCCACCAGAGGAGTGAGATGACCGCCAGGACCCGGTTCATCGCGCGCCAGGATCAGCGTCGAGCTGCGACAGCCGAGCGACGCCGAGCCGAGGGGCGACAGCGCCGTCGCGCCATACAGGTCGGGACCCGCTTGCCCACCTGGCAGCGAGTCCCGGCGGGAACGCCGCCCGTGGTCTTCATTCGAAAGGCCAGGAGGACGTCATGACGTACCTGGACGGCAAGTACGCCATGGGTGACGGCGTCTGGTGGCGTGCCTACCGGCGTCAGCAACGGTTCGAGGAGCTTCGTCAGTGGAGCGCGGCTGGCCGTGCCCCCGCACGCACCGAGGCCGAGATCCGGCGAGCTCTCCAGGTCAACGACGACGAGATCCGCGCCCTCTTGGAAAATTCGAGGCGGCAACGTGGTCGGCCGAGCGACGCCGTCATCGCCGAGCGGAGGCGCCTTCGTGCTCGCCGGCCGGAGGAGGAGCACCGTAACCGCCGGCGCGGTGGCACGCTCGGTCGGATCGAGCTGCGCTCGCCTGACGGTGGCTCGAGCCTGGCCTTCGAGGGCTACGCCAGCCTCACCGGTGTGCCGTATGAGGTGAGCGACCACCTCGGCACCTTCACCGAGACGATGAGAAGCGGTGCGTTCGCTCAGACGCTGGCCGACCGGGCTGATGTGAGGATGTTGGTCGACCACGCCGGTCTCCCGCTGGCTCGCACCAAGAGCGGCACCCTTCGCCTCAGCGAGGACACCCTGGGCTCCACGTCAGCGCCGACTTGGAGCCGCGGATGTCGATCGTGAGCAACCTTCGGTGTGCCATGGCACGCGGCGATCTCGATCAAATGTCCTTCGCCTTTCATTGCGTTAGCGACCAGTGGAACGACGACTACACGATCCGGGAGGTCTCCGAGGTCGCCCTGCGTGATGTCTCCATCGTCACCTTCCCCGCCAGCGATTCGACCACGGCCACGATCACGGCCTGAGAAAGGAAACCCCGTCATGCAAGACCCGTTCGCACCCACCGGTGTGCCGGCCGGCTTCAGCCATCCGAACCAAGCTCAGGCCTACGTGGCTGGTCTCGAGCGCGAACTCGCGCTCGCCAAGGCTGGCAACGACAAGGCATACCTCGAGGAAATCCAGGAGTCGTTAAAGGCGGCGCGCGCCGCGGCCGGCGGTCGCCTCGGGCCCCTATCTGCCTCGGCGGCAGATGACGCCGCCGAGCGTGATTACCAAAGCCTGCTCAAGGTGGGCCACGTCGGCCGTCCGGGACCGGCTTCGGAGCAAGAGAAGGCGCAGGCATACCTCAACGCGCTACAGGTCGATCTCGCTGCGAAGAAGGGCACCCCACACGAGGCCCACGTTCGGGCCGAGTTGAAGCGTGCGACGGCCGCCCTGGCCGCCGTCAAGGATGACTCATGAACTTGAACGACGACGCTGCAGGCCGCCTCGAGGCACTCGAGGTAAAGCTGGGCCTCAAAGACTCCCCACCCCCCGAAGACCAGTGGGACCAGCAGCACGCGTCCTACCTGTTGGGGTGCGAGGCTGAGCTCACGGAGGCCAAGTCCCGAAAGGACAAGAGCCAGATCGACGCGGTCACCGCGGCAATGACCGAGTTCCTCGACAGCCTCGGTCCACAGCGCAGAAAGGCCGTTCAGGCGATCATGGCAACGGACAGGCCTCTGCGGGGTCAGGCCATGCCGCGGACGGTCTTCCACCAGGGTGCCTTCGGCATGGACCATGGGAGCACTGAGACCCGCCATTATGCCGATGGCCGAACGGAGACGATCAGCGCCGCCACGAACGAGCCCGCCTCCCCGCCGGCCACGTTCGGCCGGCGCTCATGAGCAAGGCGGACGCCTGCTCTCGTCAGCGATCGCTTTCGGGCGGGACAACCTCGTCGTCGTCGGTCTGGCCATCATCGTCGGGGGCGGGGACCAGGAGGCCACCCCGCCCCAGTCACTGAGAGGGGCCTAGATGCCTGATGTGGGATCGCATGCTGACCGCAGGTGGCCGTTTGGACATCGCCCCTGGCAGCCTGAGCGGCCCCGCGGGGGTCAAGTTCGCTGGACGCGAGATCGGAGGGAGCTGGCGCTTCACCACGCCCGGCGGCGAGGCGGTGCAGGTGCATTCCGATGACGTCATCGGCTGGGTCGCAGCTCCCCGAGGACCTGCTACGCGAAGAGGCATCCCGTCATCCGCTCGCGGACGCCATCACGCCGCCCTCGGTGGCGTCGGAGTCACCCACGTTCCTCGACGGGCTGGTCCGGCCTGGGACCACCACGGTGGAGCTGCGATAGGCGAAGGTGTCGGCCGGCTGCGCGGGGCGGGGCTGCCTCCGCTGCGCCGACCGAGCGGGCTGAGTGGGGAAACCTTTCGCCCCACTCCCCCGACGACGGGGGGCGGGGTTCAGGCCTCCGGCCCCGTCCCCCCGGTCTCGGCTCAGTGCTCCCTGCGCTCGCCGGCGATCTCCCGGGCCTGGGCCACCACCGGGCGCAGGAAGCAGGTGTCCACCCTCGGCGTGGCCGGCCAAGTGCCAAGCCAACGGCCTCTAACCTGCCGTTCGGCCCGTGCTCGGAACTCATGAAAGGGAGAGGCTCTCTCTGTAGGAGGGCGAGAGAGGAGGGCCCGTGATGGCGTTTTGGTCGGACACGACGGGCCGGCCTCCCCATCGCCGCCGGCGCGTGGTTTGGACACTGTTCTTGGCCACCGTGGTCATCTGTATCGCTATCGCCCTCGTCCAGCTGCCAGCGGTGGTAGGCCCGCCGCTCGCCTTGGTCGGTCTGCTGATGATCCTGGCTGGTGCTCTCGGCCAGCCCAGCGGTGGAAGGAGGGAGAAGCCATCGTGAGTGTGGAGGAGGTGACCCCTACGACGCCAGCCCGACCGTTGAAGTGGGCGGCTCCAGCACCAGTGTTGTGCCTCCATGCGCTCCCCCGGCCTGTGAGCCGCCCTCCTCAGCGGACTAGCTGACGTCCCACACCGCACGGTGCATGACACGTGGTACTTCATGGCTCCGATCCCCACCGTTCGCTAAATTACCGACCACGTGTCCCCCTTCACACTCCCCGAGGTCAGGGGTGAGGCCTAGTCGCCGGGCGATGGCAATTCCGCCATCCGTGTCACGGAAGTACCCTTCAGGGGATATCCATCTGGTCCAGGGTCCCGCTCCGGTCGGTGTGAATCTCCCTGCGGATATGGGAACCGGTCGGCGTCATCGCTGCTCTCTGAGCACGGCGCTGATGACCGAGCTCCACCGCTCACGCTTGGACACCCAGTAGCGGGCCGCGTCGGGGGTGATGCCGCGCTGGGTGAGGCGCTGTACCAACTCGTCGCCGACAGGCGCCCCGTCTTCAGGCGGCGCGAGCTCCGACACCCGCTCGTCGACCACTCGGCGGATCCAGTTGCTCACCGTCGTGTTATCGCTTTTCGCCAGGGCCTCGACCTTTGTGATTGTTTCCGGCGCAAACCGAATCGGCACGTACCTTGTCAAGCCGACTGAGCCACGATGCACTCGCTGCTCTTCGGCGTCTCGCGCATAGGCCTCGCTCCGGTGAGCCCCCGCCTTGTCGGTCGGTGCCATATTGTCAAGGTAGTGCCTGCCGGGTGCGACTGTCGCTCGTCGTCAGGTGCGCCTTGTACCCATGAGCAAACGGACGGCCCCGCGCTGCGGGAAACGAAAGGCGCCCTCCTGAGCGAGTCAACTGACGCCCCGGTGGGCCGGTCGGTGGCCGAGTGCGATCGCCATCGGTCGGCCCTCCCGAGCGCCCGTTGAGGTGGGCGGCTCCGGGTCACGATGTTGCGGTGCCGCCGCCCGGCGTCGACCCACCTGAGCGTGGCGGATGCTTGCCCTCTTGCACGGGGGATGGGGGAAGGTGATAGCCATGTCTTGTCGGATGTCACTCGGTCCATATCGGACCGGGAACCGAACCTAGCCAGATGTCCGGGCCGGACGGCTCCCGGGGAGAATGGCTACGGCACATCGATGTGACGGCTCCCGGGGAGATGGCTACGGCACATCCCATTCCGTTCGATGTGACGGCCACTGACCGCGATGGTCTCGCCATGGTGGCAGTGACGGGAGAACTCGACTGCGATACGGCTCCCCGGCTGCACCAGGTGCTGGCTGATCTGGCAGGTCCGGGCCGAGTGATCCTCGTCGACCTCAGCCAGACAGAGTTCATGGACTGCGCAGGAATTTCTCCTCTGGTGGCCGCTTGCAGGCGCCGCGAGCTGGGCGGCAACCTTGTCCTCGACTCGCCGGGAGGAGCGATCTCCAAGGTCATCGAACGACCCAACTGGACAAGTTGATGACCGTGGTCGGGAATGCCTTGAGCCTCCTGCCTGGCCCGGCAGCGGCGTTGTACCACTGCGGTCGCTGCGAGGTGTACGGATGGGCGCCAAGTGTTGGTGCTGCGCCAATACAAGGCTCGATTGGGGGCATGTGCCGCAGCTCGAGGACCTCCCGAGAGGCAACCGCCCGGCCGCCGTCCGGAGATCGCGAGTGCACCTGGATGTCGGCCACGGGCGACAAGGCCCCGCACGAGCGATTGCGCTTAGCGTGGCACCGGTGGCCTAGGGAGGGGACGCACCCATGGGCACCTACCTCATGTTGTCGACGATCGGCCCGGATCGGGGCGGCGAGGCTCCGGGACAACCCGGACCGGCTCAAGCAGGTGAACGCCGACGTCGAGTCAATGGGAGCGCGGGTACTGCAGCAGTGGGCCCTCCTAAGGCCTTATGACTCCGCGACCATCCTCGAGGCACCCGACGAGAAGACCACCGCCCGGGTCGAGCTGAGGCTCGAAGCGCGGGGGAGTCAAGATCCTTACCCTGACTGCCATTCCGATCGACGACTATCTGAGCTCCCTACGGGCGTGAGCTGTCCCCAGCGGCTGGTGGACGTGAAGGTGCTAGTCAGTCACGCCTACCTGTTCTCCAAGCTCCCAGGGCCCTTCGACCCTGGCCAACCGGACCCTCGCGGATCACACTGGCAGGTGTCAGGAGGACGAGCCTTTAGCGGGGTGGGCTTTATTTGTCGGCTCGACCGCTGAGGTGGGTGGCTCCGGACAGGGTTCCGGGGGTTCGTCTGCCCGTGA
>CAVQWQ010000015.1:0-137193 GCA_963717645.1 uncultured Actinomycetes bacterium
TTGCAGGCTATTGGTGACTGGCGTACCATCCTCTGTTGCGAGGTCTGTCGGCGTGCGAGCCCTGATCGGTGGAGAGGGGGAGGCTCAAAGGCTGAGTCTGCTGCAGACTCACGGCAACGCTTTGGGGTCGTGGCTGAGCTCCGGATAGAGCGCCTGCCTTCGGGTCGGAGAAGCGCTGGTTCGAATCCCGTCGTCTCCACTACATCGGCGCACCCGTCGCGACGCGACGGCAACCTCAGTCGGCCGACCGCTAGATCGATCAAGGTCGTGGACGCGAACCGGTTGCGCCAGGCCTTCGTGGGCGACTTCGTCGAGCGGGGCCACCCTGCCTGGCCTCGGCATCCCTGGTGCTCCAGGACCCGACGGTGATGTTCACCGTGGCCGGCATCGTCCCCCTCAAGCCCTACTACCTGGGCGAGCAGGTGCCCCCCATCCCCGGCTCACCTCGATCCAGCGCTGCGTGCGGGTGCGGGGCAAGCACGACGACATCGACGTGGTGGGCACCGACACCCGCCATCTCACCTTCTTCGAGATGCTCGGCAACTTCAGCCTGGGCGACTACTTCAAGGCCGAGGCCATCACCATGGCCTGGGAGCTGCTGACCGAGGTCCTCGGCCTCGAGGCCGACCGGCTGTGGGTCACCGTGCACGAAGACGACGCCGAGGCCGCCGCCATCTGGGTGGACAAGGTGGGCCTGGCCCCCGAGCGGGTCCAGGCCCTCGGCGAGGACAACCTGTGGGCCATGGGCGAGGTGGGCCCCTGTGGGCCCGACTCGGAGATCTTCTACGACAAGGGCGACGACCACGGCGCCGGCGGGGGCCCGGCGGGGGGCGACGACGAACGCTACGTCGAGCTGTGGAACCTGGTCTTCATGCAGTACAACCGGGCCGCCGACGGATCGGTCACCGAGCTGCCGTCCAAGAACATCGACACCGGGGCGGGCCTGGAGCGCATCCTTCCCATCCTGGCCGGGACCGAGTCGGTCTTCGACACCGACGTGCTGCGCCCCATCGTGGCCGCCGCGGAGTCGGTCACCGGTGCCTCCTACGGGACGGGGGGCCGGGTCGACGTGGGCCTGCGCATCCTGGCCGACCACGCCCGGGCCATGGTCTTTCTCGTCTCCGACGGGGTGCTGCCGGCCAACGAGGCCCGGGGCTACGTGCTGCGCCGCATCATCCGCCGGGCCCTGCGCGGGGGACCCGGCTGGGGGCCACCGGGGCCCTCGGCCCGCCGCTGGTGGAGGCGGTGGTGGCCACCATGGGCCCCGCCTACCCCGAGCTGGTGGCCGGTGCCGACATGATCGCCACCGTGGTGGCGGCCGAGGAGGAGCGCTTCGGGCGCACCCTGCGGGCGGGCCAGGGCCTGCTCGGCGACGAGCTCGCCCGGGCCCCGGCGGTCGCCTGGCGGGCCCGGTGGCCTTCCGGCTGCACGACACCTACGGCTTTCCCATCGAGCTCACCGCCGAGATCGCCGCCGAGGCGGGGCTGGAGGTGGACCGGGCCGGCTTCGAGGCGGCCATGGCCGACCAGCGGGCCCGAGCCCGGGAGGCGGCCGGGCGGGGGTCGGGCGCCACCGACACCTCCGCCTACCGGGGCCTGCTGGCCGACCACGGGCCCACCGTCTTCACCGGCTACGACGAGGCCACCGCCACCGCCACCGTGGTGGGGGTGCTCGAGGCCCCCCCGACCGACGGCGCCCCGAGCAACGGTGATGTGGCCGGCCCGGGAGGCCGGCCCGGTGATGTGGCCGGCCCGGGAGGCCGGCCCGATGATGTGGAGATCGTCTTGGACCGCAGCCCCTTCTACGCCGAGGGCGGGGGCCAGGTGGGCGACACCGGCACCATCACCACCGACACCGGGGTGGCCCGGGTCACCGACACCACCTACGCCCTGCCCGGCCTGGTGGTCCACCAGGCCCGGGTCACCGAGGGCCACATCGGTGTCGGCCAGTCGGCGGTCGCCGCCATCGACGCCGAGCGCCGGGAGGCCATCCGGCGCAACCACACCGGCACCCACCTGCTGCACTGGGCCCTGCGGGAGGTCCTCGGTCCCCACGTCAAACAGCAGGGCTCGCTGGTGGCCCCCGACCGGCTGCGCTTCGACTTCAGCCACTTCGCCCCCCTCACCGACGCCGAGACCGAGGCGGTGGCCGACCTGGTCAACGCCACCATCCTGGCCGACGACCCCGTGGAGGTGATCGAGACCAGCTGGGGCGAGGCCGAGGCCCTCGGCGCCATTGCCTTCTTCGGCGACAAGTACGGCGACCGGGTGCGGGTGGTGCGGGCCGGACCGGGCTCCGTCGAGCTGTGCGGGGGCACCCACGTGCAGGCCCTGGGCATGATCGGGCCCCTGCAGATCGTCTCGGAGGCCTCCATCGGATCGGGCACCCGGCGCCTGGAGGCCCTCACCGGCCGGGGCGCCCTCGGCTACATCAAGGACCAGGAGCGCCTGCTGGCCGACGCCGCCCGCATCCTGCAGACCACCCCCGAGGGCCTGACCGGGGCCCTCGAGCGCCTCCAGGCCAGCTCGGCGGCCAGTCGCGAGGAGCTGAAGGCCCTGCGCAGCGCCGCCCTCGGCATCGAGGCCGCCACCCTGGCCGCCGGCGCCGAGCGGGGCCTGGTCGTGGCCCGACGCGACGAGCTCGGTCCCGACCAGCTGAAGGAGCTGGCCCTGGCCACCCGGGCCCGCGACGGCGTCGCCGCCGTGGTCCTGGCCGGCACCCCGACACCAAGCGGGTGGCCCTGGTGGCGGCGGTGGCCAAGGACTCGGGCCTGGTGGCCGCCGAGCTGCTGGCCGAGCCCGCCCGCCTGGTGGGCGGCGGCGGGGGCAAGGGCCCCGAGCTGGCCCTGGCCGGCGGCCGGGACCCCGGGCGCATCGACGAGGCCGTCGCCCTGGTGCGCGCCGACCTCGGGCTGACCTGAGGGTGGTGGGTGAAGGCGTATCAGTCGGCGCTCGCGGATCTCGGGCCGGTCCTGGCCGAGGTGCCGCAGTTCTCGGTCCTGGACGAAGACCAGCTCGCCGCTCTCTCGTCGCTCGCTGAGCGACAAGACCTCCGCAGCGGCGCCCGCCTGTACAAGGAAGGCGAGCCGTCGACGCACTTCTACGTCGTGGTTCGCGGACGACTGCAGGAGACCTCGGACGGTGAGCTGCTCGGGTACATCGGCCGCCTGGAGCCGGTCGGCGAGATCGGGATCCTGATGGCTGAGCCCAGGACCTCGACGGTGCACGCCGTGCGCGACAGCATCCTCCTCCGCTTCGCGAAGGCCGAGCTTCTCGACTTTCTCGACCACCACCCGGCGGTCCAGCGGGCGCTCTCACGTCTCATGGTCGTCCACGTCCGCGAGCAGGGCCGAACTCGCGTCCATGGCGCCACCGAGGTCCACGGGACCCTGGCGATCATCCCCGCCTCGCCCCATCTGCCGGTCATGACACTCGCCGAGGGACTCGTCCGCCGGCTTTCGGGGTGGCCCGACGCGCGGCTGATCACGGCTGCACATGTCGACGCGACGCTCGGGCGCGACACGTCACAGACGTCGCTTTCCGACGGTGAGGGCAGCACCCGCCTCGCCGCATGGATGAACGAGCTCGAGAGCCGGCATCGCTACCTGGTCTACGCAGCCGACAGCGACCGTGACGCCTGGGCGCTGCGCTGTCTGCACAACGCCGACCGCGTGCTGGTGCTGATCGAGGCGAGCGCGCGCCCGAGACCGGTGCGGGTGCTCCAGGAGCTTCGTTCGCTCGGCCTGCTCGCCCCCGTCGAGCTGGTGTTCCTGCGGCCCGAAGGCGATCCGTCGCCCCACACGTTGGCCTGGATGGAGATCACCGGCGCCCGTGCCCGCTATTTCGTCCACCCCTGGGACGAGGCCGAGCTTGCGTCCCTGGCGCGCCAGGTCGCCGGGCACGGCGTCGGGGTGGTGCTCGGCGGCGGCGGGGCGCGCGGCTTTGCCCACATCGGTCTCGTCCGGGCCCTGGAGCAGCTGGGCGTGCCGGTCGACGTGGCCGGTGGGACGAGCATGGGCGCCTTCCTGTCGGCCCTCCTCGCCCTCGGTCTGGACAGCGTAGAGATGGCGCACACGGCACGGGAGACCTTCGTTCGCAACAATTTCCTGAACGACTACTCGCTCCCGCGTGTATCACTCATCCGAGGACGCAAGTTCGGCGCTCGTCTGTCGGAGATCTTCGGGGATCGTCAGATCGAAGAGCTGCGCCGGACCTTCTTCTGTGTCTCGACCAACCTCACCACGGGAGCACCGGTCGTCCACGACCGGGGCCCGTTGTCCTTGTGGGTGGGCACAAGCATGGCCGTTCCCGGCATCGCCCCACCGATCGCCTACGAGGGCGAGCTGCTGTGCGACGGAGGCGTTCTCGACAACCTGCCGACGGGCGTGATGCAAGGGCTCGAGCGCGGTGCGATCATCGCGTGCAACGTAAGTACCGACGGATACCTGCGAGCGCCCGGGTCGGGAATCGGTCGCCCCGACCCCGAGGCCCTGCTCCGCCACGGCAGCATGGACACGCCGCCGCGCCTGAGTGAGATCCTCGTCCGCAGCGCCATGCTGACCAGCGCGACGAGCGTGGACCTCGCCGCTGAGCGGGCCGACGTCTACGTGCGCATGCCGTCGCAGGACTTCGGCATGTTCGATTGGAAGCGCCTCGAGGAGCTGGTGGACCTCGGCTACCGCTACGCCCTCGAGCAGCTCGCCCCGCTGCGCGACGCTCTCCTGTTGTGACGTCCCGGGTGACGCCTCGATCTGTGGCGACACCACCCGCTCACCCCGGCCGGCGGTGCGTACCTTGTTCCACATTGGGTGGAAGTGGGCACCCAGCGCGTTGCCACAGCGCCCCTATTCGACCAGAGGTGGAACAGCACCAGTGTGCCCGACCCACCTCACCTGGCGGACGTCCCCACCGTCGCGCCTGTCACAGCGTCGGGGTCACGCCTGCAGCCTCGAACCTGGCCCCGAAGCCACGCTGACCGGCACCGGCGGCGACCCTCCTCACCAGGTCAGGGTCGACCTCCCCGAAGGCGCAGACGATCGCCACGAGCTCGTCCTGCTTGCGCTGCGGCATCAGCGCCACCAGGTCGAGCAGACTGTCCCAGTGCTCTCCCATCGAGCGCGGCCTCTCCCGCACCCTGCAGGGTCGCGTCGTTCCTGCCCGCGACGATCCCAGCCAGGGCGGCTCGAGTGGCGTCGTTCATCAGCTCGACGAGAAGCAGGAGGACGCCCCACAGTCCGTGGTCGTCAGCCGCACCCACGACGCTCTCCTGGACGGTCGGCTCGCTCAGGATCGGCAGGTTGACGACCTTGCCACGGAAGGGCTCGGACATCGCTGCGACCACGGGCAGGATGTCCGGCCATAGGTCCAGACGCTGGGTCGCGCGCACGTAGCCCGTGAGCACAGACTCGTCCTGGGCGGCGGCGATGTTGCCGAGCTCCCGCTTGAGGCCGTAGCTCACGTGGATCAGCAATGAGAGCAGGGCCGGGAGCAGCTCGTCCGGTTCGTCCTCCACGCGCAGGATCAGCGCCTCGAGGCGCTTCGGAGGAAGCAGGCGGAAGAAGTGGTCCATGCGGTTCTTGGCGCCCATGTAGAAGGCCACCCGCAGCAAGTCGGTCTCGTCGTCCATCGCCTCGACAACGCCCTGTACAGCCCGGTCCGACACGAAATCCACGAACCGGCTCATGGTGACGAAGTCGCCGCGCCGAGCCAGCTCCAGCGCCACCTCGACCAGCCAACCCGTCGGCAGGTGGGCGATGAGGTCGCGCGTGCGCCGGGGATCGAGATCGACGCACACGTCCGCGGCGAAGGTGGTCGACATCTTCCTGGCGATCTCGACCCCGCGCCCGGAGGGCATCTCCGACGCGACCCTCGCCGTCAACAGGGGCCCGAGGCGCTCGGCGATCTGCAGGGTCACGGCGACGGGCAATCGCTTGGCCACGGCAGCCATTCGAGCGAAGAGCACGCGGTCCTCGTGGTAGAGCACCTCGTAGATCGCCACTCGAAGCGTGCGGAGCTGCTCCGCGGCGACGTGATCGAGGAAGCCGAGAGCCTCAGTGTCGACATTGAGGGTCACGCCGAGCTTGTCCAGCTCGGACTGAATGGCAAGCTGGCTCATGAGGTCCTGTCCCCACCGTTCGGCGTCCTGTCGACGCCCTCTGCCACCCGCAGGGTCCAGACCACGAGCCGGCGGGGGAGCGGGGGAAGCGCGGCGCGGAAGGCATCGTCGATGGCCCGCCGCCGCGCCGCCGCCGCCTCGTCGATGGCGTCGCTCAGCAGTCCGATCTGCTCGGCCGTCAGGCTCCGGAAGGCGGACAAGCTCGCCGCCGGCCGCCCGAGCTTGGCGGCCAGCTGATCCGAGTCACTTGCCCTCATCGTCGCCTTCCATTCTCTCGGGCCCGCGTCCCGGGCTGGCCGTCGCCAGCGTCACCGGCCGGGGAGTCCATGCCTCCTCCCCTGCGGGTGGCCCGCTCACGGAGCAGGCGAAGCCCGGTGCCAGCGTGCAGGCCCGTCGGGGCCCCCGAATGGTCAGGAAGGAGATCAGCCCGGCGGAGGCGCAAAGTCCGGCGCAGATGAACATCGCCACGCGGTAGCCGGACGAGAAGGAGGCGGCGTTGACGCTGGAGCCAGCCGTGCTGATACCGGCCAGCGCGGGGATGACGGCGACCGCCGCCAGCGAGGCGAGCCGGGCGACGTCATTGTTGACCGCAGACGCGACACCAGCCCGATCGGCGGCGACCGCACCGAGCGCGGTCGTGGTCAGGGCGGGAACGGTCAGCGTCATGCCCAGGCCGAGGACGACAGCGGCGGGCAGCACGCTCGAGGCGTAGCTGGCGCCCGGCACCACGCGTGCGAAGAGCGCCATCCCGGCGGCCGCGACCAGCGGCCCGACGGTCATGGGGATCCTCGGCCCGATCTGGGTCGCCAGCTTTCCGGAGCGGGCCGACAGCACTAGAAGGATCAGCGTGAGGGGCAGGAGCGCCAGACCGGCCCCCAGCGCCGAGTAGTGAAGCACCTGCTGGAGCTGCAGGACGCCAAGGAAGAGGACGGTGCCCAACGCCGCGTAGATGGCGAAGGTGGCCTCGTTGGCACCCGCGAAGATCCGCGAGCGAAAGATCGAGAGCGGCAGGAGTGGTTCGCGGGCGCGGCTCTCGTTGATCAGAAAGGCAATGAGCAGGAGACCGCCAGCGGCGATGACCGAGAGGGTGGTCGCCGACGTCCAACCCCGAGCAGGCCCCTCGATCAGTGAGTAGGTCACACCGCCGAGGCCGAGCACGGCCAGCGCCGGGCCCTGAATGTCGAGCGGGCCCTGGACGCCGCCTTGCGACGTCTCGGGGACGTGGCGGCTCGCGACCCACACGGCGAACGCGGCGAGTGGGAGGTTGATGAAGAACACGAGCCTCCAGGTCACCAGGGTCACGAGCACGCCCCCGAGGAGGGGGCCAACGGCGCCGAAGACCCCTCCCAGCCCCGACCACGCGCCGATCGCTCGACCGCGGTCGTCACGGCGGAAGCTCGCCTCGATGATGGCGAGGCTCCCCGGCGTGAGCAACGCTCCACCGATGCCCTGGACCGCCCTGGCCACGATGAGCAACGTGGCGTTCGGAGCGATACCGCACACGAGCGAGGCGACGGCGAACCAGATAAGACCGATCACGAACAGGCGCCGCCGCCCGTAGCGGTCGCCCAGGGACCCTCCGAGAAGCAGGAACGCCGACAGGGTGAGGGTGTAGCCGGTGACCGTCCATTGGAGGTCAGCAAGACCGACGCCGAAGTCCCGCCCGATGCTGGGCAGGGCCACGTTCACCACCGTGGCGTCCAGGAAGGCGACGCCGGAGCCCAGCACGGTCGCCAGGAGCACCCACCGCCCGGTGGAGCTGGAGAAGGACAGTCCGCCGGTGTCCGTCGTGTTCTCGCTCACCGCCACCCCCATCGGTGCGCCGGATCAGGGCACCCCCGACTCTATTGGTGCGTCGAGCCTCAGGCCCCCGACCACCGGTACTGCGGGCCCGCCCCGCAGCTCGTGCTGAGGAGGCGGGCTCCGGGCGGGACGGCGGCGGCCCCGGCACGGGATGGATCCTCTTGGGGTCCGCCGGCCTGCGCGGTCGATCCCTCGGGCGGGGGGGTCTCTGGACGCGGGTGCCGCTGGGCCGACAGGGCGTGGAGGACGTGCGGTTCGCCCACGGTGGCGGCCTGCCGGTACAACGCCGCCGCCTCCCTGACCTCGCCCCGACCGGCCAGCAGCCCGGCCAGGTTCGTCATCGCAGCCGGTTCGCCGTCGGCGGCCGCCCGTCGGTACCACTCCTCGGCGGCGGCTGCGTCTCGGCCCTCGACGATCGCGCCCAGGTTGTTCATGGACTCCGGCGACCCTGCGTGCGCGCCCCGTCGATACCAGCCCTCGGCCTCCTCGGCCCGGCCCCGGCTCGCCAGTAGGACGCCGAGATTGGTCATGGCGCCAGCGCTGTTGGCCTCGGCGCCCCTCCGATACCAGTCCTCGGCCTGGCCGATCTCGTCCCGCATCTCGAGCATCGCCCCGAGGCTGCTCATGGCGTCGGCATGTCCAGACTCGGCCGCCCGGCGGTACCACTCCTCGGCCTCCGACGCCTGCCCGCGCCGCTGGAGAAGGGCGCCCAGGTTGCCCATGGCGTCTACCTCGCCCGCCTGGGCCGCCCGCTGGAACCAGGTCCGCGCATCGCCGACCTCGCCCCGCCGCTGGAGGATCACGCCCAGGTTGTTCATGGCGTAGGTGTGCTCGGCCCCAGCCGCCCGGCGGTACCACCGCTCGGCGTCGGTCGCGTCGCCCCGTTGCTCCAGGCACACGCCGAGGTTGAACATGGCGTTCGTCTCACCTGCGCCGGCGGCACGCAGGTACAACTCCACGGCGTGGCTCGGGTCGTTCACCTCCGACAAGACGGCGAGGTTGTACATGGCCCTGCCGTGACCGCCACGAGCGGCCCGCGCGAACAGCTCCTGGGCCTCGGCGACCTCCCCGCGCTCGGCGAGGATCACCCCGAGATCGCTCATGGCCTCCACGTGTCCGGCCCGGGCCCGACGCCGGCACGCGTCCTCCTCGGTGACGACGGGCGCGATGCGGTCGTCGCCGCTGTCGTCGCCACGGTGACGAGCCAGATGATGCTCGGTCTGCAGCCAGCGCGATCCGATCGCCCGCGCCGCAGCCGCACCTCCGACCAGCACAATGACCCGTAGGAGACGCGATCGTGGCCCCCGGCCCCGCCCCCAGCACCGAAGTCTTCCCTCAGCGCTCATGCCACCCTCCGCGGGCGCCGGTATCGTCACCGCCAGTCTCGCGCGCACCACCAGCGCCCGGGAGCCCCCGACGAATCCGCGAGTGGGGCTGGCTAGTGCAGCAAGCGAAGGTTCGGCCTGCGCAGGGAGAAGCTGTCGTCCAGATCGTGGTTCGCCATCTCGATCACAGCGCCCTCGAACAAGTCGTAGGCATCGGACAGCTCCCGGAGCATCGCCTGCTGGAACCCGATCGCCTCCTGCTGGGACGCGATGACCCTGCGATCCTCGGCGACGCGCGCTTCGAGTCGGTTGATACGTGCAGAGAGCTCAGAGACCGTTCGGACTTCCATCGTCACCGTCCTTCCTGGCCTCGGTGGCGTCGCCGCCACCGCTCGGAGGCGCTCGGCGGCCGAGGGGTTGACCTTACCCCGAATGGGGGAGGTGAAACCGGAATCTGGCTCCACCTCGCCGCAAATGCCGACCTCGGCCGGGGGATCGCCCACTGTTACGAAAGGTTTACGGGCGGTTTGGTGGGGGCATATACCCGCGCTACTGAGTGTCCGACAAGGAGGTCGGTAGTGAGCAGGCGCTTGCGACTGGGGATCACTCTCACGGCGGCTTCGGCCCTGATCTTCGCGGCGTGCGGAGGAGGAAGCACGAGCTCCACCAGCGGGACCTCGGCCAACACCCAGGGCGGCACCGCGACCGTCAACATGGGCACGGCACCCGACTCCCTCGACCCGCAATCCGGCTACACGACCCAGGCCGCCGAGGCTGATTGGCTCGCCTACACCGGGCTGTTGACCTATGCCCACGCCAACGGCCAGGCCGGTACCCAGCTCATTCCGGGCTTGGCGGACGCGCTGCCGCAGATCACCAACAACGGCATGACGTACACGATGACCCTGCGACCGGGACTCACGTACTCCAACGGGGCACCCGTCAAGGCGTCCGACTTCCCCTACTCCCTCGAGCGAGCGATGAAGATCAGCTGGGGCGGCAAGTCGTTCTTCACGGACTACATCGTCGGCGCCGCGGACTACGACAGCGGCAAGGCCCCGTCGATCAGCGGCATCACGACCAACGACGCCACCGGGCAGATCACCGTCCAGCTGACGAAGGCGTACGGGGCCTTCGACAACATCCTCGCCTTCCCGGCGGCCGGGTTCGTGCCGACCGGAACGCCGATGACCGATCTGGGCAACAACCCCCCGCCGGGTGTCGGCTCCTACTCGATCACCAACGTCGTGCCCAACCAGTCGTTCACGATGCAGAAGAACAGCCGCTTCTCCATCCCCGGCATCCCGCAGGGCCACCTGCAGACGGTCAACGTGCACGTCCAGTCCAACACGCTGACCGAGGCCCAGCAGGTGCTCAACAACCAGGCCGACAACTTCGACGCTGGGGATACCGTGCCGCCGACCCTGCTGAGCCAGATCCAGTCGAGCGCAGGCAGCCGGTTCGCCAAGGAGACGGCGGCGCTGACCTTCTACTTCTTCATGAACACCACGACCAAGCCGTTCAACAATCCGCTCGTCCGCCAGGCCGTGAACCTCGCCCTCGACCGACGGGCGCTGCAGCGGCTGGCGAGCGGCTTCATCACCCCAGGCTGCTACTTCCTGCCCCCTCAGCTGCCGGGCCACCCGACGGCACCGTGCCCCTACGGCGACCCCAACTCGGCGCCCAACCTGAGCAAGGCCAAGGCGCTGGTCCAGCAGTCAGGCCTGGCTGGCACGCCGATCACGGTCTGGGGGCAGAACCGCAGCCCACGCCAGGAGTACGTCACCTACTACACGAGCGTCCTCAATCAGCTCGGGTTCAACGCCACCCCGAAGATCATCCAGAGCTCGCTCTACTTCACGACCATCGGGAACGCCAGCACCAACCCCCAGACCGGGTTCGCCGACTGGTCGCAGGACTTCCCCAACCCCTCTGACTTCTACCTGCTGCTCGACGGGTCCGCCATCCAGCCGGTGAAGAACCAGAACTTCAGCATGGTCAACGATCCCCAAATCCAGTCGGCGCTGGCCAACCTCTACCCCGTGCCGGCCACCCAGCTGTCGTCGGTGGCGCCGAACTGGCAGCAGCTCGATCAGTACGTCGCCAAGCAGGCGTACGAGGCGGTGTACGGGTACGAACAGGTGCCGAAGTTCATGTCGAACCGGATCAACTTCTCCACGGCCGTGTTCCACCCGGTCTATTACAACGACTGGTCCAGCTGGCAGCTGAACGGCTGACCGATGGCCACCCAGCCAGCCGAGACCAGCCAAGACCACGTTGGCCTCCGGCTGGCGGACGAGGCTGCCCCTGACCCGGCGGACGGGAGCACCGAGGAGGCGCACCCGACCGCCGGGGTCGGGCCCTACCGCCTCGCCCTCCGTCGTCTTCGGCGCAACCACGTCGCACTGGCCTTCGGCATCATCTTCCTCCTCGTCCTGGCCGTAAGCGCGGCCGCGCCTCTGTACGCCCACTACATCGCCCACACAGGGCCCAACGACAACCATGTCACCGATACGGTGACCATCGGCGGCCACGTGACGAACGTGGTGTCGACCACCGGCATCCCCATCGGTCCCACGTGGCACAGCCGCTTCTTCTTCGGGGCGGACCAGAACGGGCGGGACATCGCCGTGCGGCTCCTCTACGGCGGACGGGCCTCGCTCGAGATCGGGCTGCTGGCCGCGGCCATCACCACGGTGCTGGCTACCATCGTGGGCACGGCGGCGGGGTACTTCCGGGGCCTGGTGGACGGCGTCCTGGCCCGCATCATGGACGTGGTCTGGGCCTACCCGCCGCTGTTGCTCGGGATCGCCCTCGGTACCTCCCTGGCCCTCGGGGGCCTCAAGGTCGGTCCGCTCTCGATCAAGGGCAACTCGTTGTTCATACCGGCTCTGATCATCGGCGTCGTGTACGTCCCTTGGGTGGGCAAGCCCATCCGGGGCCAGGTCCTGTCGCTGCGCGAGCGCGAGTTCATCGACGCCGCCCGTACCCAGGGCATGGGGCACGGTCGCATCATGACGTCGGAGGTCCTCCCCAACCTGGGCTCGACCATCGTGGTGTTCATCCCCCTCATCATCGCCAACGCCGTCCTCCTCGAGGCCGCCCTGTCGTTCCTGGGCGCTGGCGTCCAGCCACCGAACCCGTCTTGGGGCACGATGATCGGAGAAGGCCTCCAGCTCCTCACCAGCGCTCCGCACCTGGTGCTGGTGCCCGGTCTCACCCTCGTGCTGGCGGTCGTCGGGATCAACGTGTTCGGCGACGGGGTGCGTGACGCCCTCGACCCGCGGGCCCAGGTCCGCCTCGAGCACTGATGGCCCGCTTCGCCGTCCGCCGCTTCGCCTCGATGGTGCTCGTCCTGTTCGCCATCACGATCCTCACGTTCCTCATCTTCCAGAAGATCCCCAACGGCGATCCCGCCCTGCGCATCGCGGGCCGCACGGCGTCGCCCGAGAACATCGCCTCCATTAGGCACACATGGGGATTCGATCGGCCGATCTGGGACCAGTACCTGATCACGATGCAGAAGGTGTTCACGGGCAGCGTGATCTCCTACACGCAGAAGATCAACGTCCTGGACCAGATCCGCCGAGGACTGCCCGCCACGGTGTCGCTCGCAGTCGGCGCCGGCCTCATCTGGCTCTTCTGGGGGATCGTGCTCGGGATGGTGAGCGCGGTCAAGGCCGGGCGCTTCAGCGACCGCGCCCTCGCCGTCCTCAGCCTCACCGGTATCTCCACGCCGGTGTTCGTGGTCGGCGCCATCCTGCTGTACGTGCTCGCCTTCCTCTTACCGATCTTCCCCAACGGCGGCTACATACCGATCACCCAGGACCCGTTCCAGTGGTTCTGGCACCTGGTCCTGCCCTGGTTCACCCTCTCGGTGCTCTTCATCGGCTTCTACTCGCGGGTGCTGCGCTCGAGCGTGCTGGACACGATGGGAGACGACTACGTCCGAACGGCGCGGGCGAAGGGCCTGTCCGAGCGTCGCGTCCTGGTCCGCCACGTGCTGCGGACCTCGCTCATCCCCATCGTCTCCCTCTGGGGGCTGGACTTCGCCGCCGTCATCGGCGGCGGCGCCATCATCACCGAGACGGTGTTCAACCTGCAGGGGGTCGGCCAGTACGCGGCGCAGTCGATCCAGTCGCTGGACATCCCGCCGGTGCTCGTCATCGTCATGTTCGCCGCGTTCGCCGTCGTGCTGCTCGCCGCGCTCGTCGACATCCTCTACGCCTACCTCGACCCCCGGATCCGGCTGAGCGCCTGATGGCCCCGCATCTGCTCGAGGTCGATGACCTGCGCGTCTCCTTCACCACCGAGGAGGGTGTCGTCCGCAGTGTCGACGGCGTCAGCTTCACCGTCGACCGAGGCGAACTGCTCGGGGTGGTAGGCGAGTCCGGATCGGGGAAGTCGGTGACGGCGATGACCCTGCTCGGGCTGACCCGTTCGCCCAACGCCACCATCGACGGGGCGGCCTACCTCAAGGGGCTCGATCTCATACGGGCGTCGGAGGACGAGCTGCGCCGCGTGCGTGCGGCCAGGGTGGCCATGATCTTCCAGGACCCGATGACGGCGCTCAATCCGGTCCAGCGGGTCGGAGACCAGATCGTCGAGCAGATCCGCGCCCACGAGCACGTGAGCAAAGCGGCGGCCATGGACCGGGCTGTCGAGCTCCTCGAGCGGGTCGGCATCCCGCGGGCGAGGGACCGGGTCAGGGCCTACCCCCACGAGTTCTCTGGCGGGATGCGACAGCGGGTCATGATCGCCATGGCCCTGTCCTGCTCGCCCGAGGTGCTGATCGCGGACGAGCCCACCACTGCCCTCGACGTGACGATCCAGGCTCAGATCCTCGCCGAGATCGAGGACCTCCGGCGAGAGATGGGCGTGGCCGTCATCCTGGTGACCCACGATCTGGGCGTCGTGGCCGACGTGGCCGATCGTGTCGTGGTCATGTACGCCGGGAGGGTGGTCGAGGAGGGACCACTCGACGAGATCTTCTACGACCCCCAGCACCCGTACACGTGGGGGCTCCTCGGCTCGGTGCCGAGGGCGGACCGTTCTCGTCCGGAGCGACTGCCCACCATCCCGGGACAGCCGCCCTCACTGCTGCGCCCACCCGGCGGCTGCCACTTCCAGCCCCGCTGCCCGCACCGCATGCCACAGTGCGCCGAGGTGCCGCCGCTGGACGCCAGGCTGGCGGACCAGCCGCTGCACAAGGACCGCTGCTGGCTCGAGGTGGGCGACAAGCGCCGCCTGCGGCTCGTCGGTGAGGGCATCGGCCTGGCGGTCGCCCAGGGGGCAGGGGCGTGACCGATACCGGTTCGGTTCCGAGCGGAGGTCCGACGCTCGCCGCCACGCCGCAACCAGCGCCCCTGCTCGAGATCGAGCACCTCGCCCTTCATTTCCCCGTCAAGCAGGGCCTGCTCATCGACCGTGTCGTGGCCAACGTGCGCGCCGTCGACGACGTGTCCTTCACCCTCCACGAGGGTGAGACCCTCGCATTGGTCGGCGAGTCCGGGTGCGGCAAGACCACCCTCGCCCGGTGCCTGCTGCGGCTGCTGGAGCCCACCAGCGGGACCGTCAGGTTTCGAGGTGGCGACATCACCCACACCCGCGAGCGCCAGCTCCGCCCGTTCCGTCAACAGGTCCAGATGGTGTTCCAGGACCCGCAGGCCTCCCTCAACCCTCGCAAGCGGGTCGGCCAGATCGTCGGCGGAGGACTTCGGCTGTGCGGCGTGCCCGGGAGCGACCGGGAGGACCGGGTACGCGGAGCTGCTGGCCGAGGTGGGGCTCAACCCCGAGCACATCAACCGCTTCCCGCACGAGTTCTCCGGGGGGCAGCGCCAGCGCGTCGGGGTCGCCCGTGCCCTGTCGGTGGAGCCCCGACTGATCGTCCTCGACGAGCCCGTGTCCGCGCTCGACGTGTCGATCCAGGCCCAGGTGATCAACCTGCTGGACGACCTCCAGGACAGCCTCGGCCTCTCCTACGTCTTCGTCGCCCACGACCTCAGCGTCGTCCGGCACGTCTCCGACCGCATCGCAGTGATGTACCTCGGCAAGCTGGTCGAGCTGTCGCCGGCGGAGGAGCTGTACTCCAGGCCGATGCATCCGTACACCGCCGCGCTCCTGTCGGCCATCCCGATCCCCGACCCCGAGCGCACCCGGTCGCGACCCCGGTTGTCGGTACCCGGTGAGCCCCCCAACCCGCTCGATCCACCACCTGGCTGCCGGTTCCACACCCGCTGCCCACGGGCGACCGAGGTGTGCCGGACCACCGAACCGCCACTCACCGCCTACCCGGGCGGGCACCTCGCGGCCTGTCACCACCCCCTCGACGTGAGGCCGGCCGACGTGGCGGCGGCCAGCCGCTCACCGCTGAGCCCGCTCAGCGCCAGCGAGACGCAGCCCGACGTCACCCCTACGCTGGAGCCATGACGGCGCGAGAGGTCCAGAGCCAGCTCCTCGGCGAGCTGCGAGTCCAGCTCACCAACCTGGAGGGCCAGCGCGACGAGACCGCCGTCGCCACCTCGGTGGGCGGGATCACGCCTGCCGAGCGGGTGCTCCTGCTGGCGCGGGCATACCGGCACCTCGCCGGCTCCGGTGATGGCCGGGCCCCCGAGGCCGTCATGGAGCAGGTGCTCGACGCCATCGGGAAGGAGACGCCCGAGCCCCGCAACGCAGCCCAGCTGGCCGAGGCCTTCGACCTCCTCTCCGGCCCGCCATAGCGGTCGACCGACCGCTGGAATCTTGACTCCAGTGGTCATAATTTGGATCGCGTCGCACGTTTGGCCGAAAGGAGCCCAGTGGCCCTCTCCAGCACCGACCCGACCTTCTACCGCACACCCCGGGACGCGGCAGCCGCCGCGCCCGAGCAGCTCGCCTACGTGGCCGCGTTCAGCAGGGGAGAGAACGGCCGACCCGATGCGCTGACGGTCGTCGACGTCGACAAGAGCTCGAGCGACTTCGGTCGGGTGGTCGGTTGGCTCGACATGCCCAATGCGGGCGACGAGCTGCACCACTTCGGTTGGAACGCCTGCAGCTCCGCCCTCTGCCACGCCGGCCACGACGCGGCGCACATGGAGCGTCGCTATCTCCTCGTCCCCGGCATCCGCTCGTCACGTATCCACGTGATCGATACCAAGCCCGATCCCCGCCGACCGGAGCTGGTCAAGGTGGTCGACGCCGACGAGCTGGCCAAGGCGGCCGGGTACTCGCGACCGCACACCCTGCACTGCGGTCCCGACGGGCTGTACCTCAGCGCCCTCGGTGGCGCCGGAGGGGACGGGCCGGGAGGCATCGCCATGCTCGATCACGACTCCTTCGCCGTCCTCGGACAGTGGGAGGTCGACCGAGGACCCCAGTGGCTGGCGTACGACTTCTGGTGGCATCTCAACCAGGGCGTGATGGTGACCAGTGAATGGGGGACACCGGGGATGATCGAGGACGGGATCGTCCCGGAGCTGCTGCTCGGCCGCAAGTACGGCCACGCCATCCACATCTGGGACCTGCACGAGCGCCGTCACCTCCAGACCTTGGACCTGGGCGACAACTACCAGATGACCCTCGAGCTGCGCCCTGCGCACGATCCCGCGAAGGCCTACGGCTTCGTCGGGGTCGTGGTGAACGTGGAGGATCTCTCGGCTTCGATCTGGGCTTGGCACCGGGAAGGTGACAAGTGGGGGATCACCAAGGTCATCGACATCCCGGCCGAGCCGGCTGACGCCGGCGCCCTGCCCCCGCTGCTCCAGTCCTTCGGCGCCGTGCCGCCCCTCGTCACCGACATCGACCTGTCGGTCGACGACCGCCACCTGTACGTGTCGTGCTGGGGCACCGGCGAGATGCGTCAGTACGACGTGTCCGATCCGCTCGCACCGACGCTCACCGGGTCGGTGCGAGTCGGTGGGATCGCCGGTCGCACACCTCACCCGGCGTCCGGCGGCCCGCTCAGCGGCGGCCCCCAGATGGTCGAGGTCAGTCGCGACGGCAGGCGGGTGTACTTCACCAACTCGCTGTACGGTGCGTGGGACGACCAGTTCTACCCGGAAGGCGTCGGGTCCTGGATGGCCAAGCTCGACGTCGACCCGGGCGGCGGGATCGCCTTCGACCCCGAGTTCTTCGTGACCGACTTCCGAGGTCTGCGCGTCCACCAGGTCCGTCTCCAGGGGGGGGACGCCTCCTCGGACTCCTACTGCTACTCCTGAGCGCGGAGGCTCCCGCTCGCGCAGGGCAGGCCGGCGCCGGCACAATAAGGTGCATGGGACCAGGTGGAGGGCCGGCCGCGGCGCAGAGAAGGACCCCCGCGAACCGCCCCGAACACCTGGCAGCGTCAGGTTGCGGCCCGGTCGCGCCTGGTAGACACTCGGTCGAGCGCACGAGGGGGTAGCCCATGTCAGTGCGCCGGGCCGGCCCGAGGCTGCGACCCCTCGCCCCCGGGCTCGCCGTGGTGGTTGTTCTGAGCAGTGTGGCTTCATTGGCGGTGTACCGCGGCACCGCCGCCGAGGCGGCAACGGGGGATACCGCGCCACCCCCTCCGACGACCGCGCCGCCGACGACGACCACCACCACACCTCCGCCCACCACCACGACGACAACGCCGCCCGTGACGACCACCACGGGCGCACCGGCGACCAGCACGACCAACGTCCCCCGGACGACCACCGTCCCGGGGACGAGCACGGTCCCCCCGATCACCGCCCTCTCACCCACCACCTCGAGCCCGCCCGGTGGCCAGACGGGACCGGCCGTCCCCCTCGCCCTGGCCGTGGTCGTGAGCACGGGCGACGGCCTGCTGGTGCGCAGCACCGACGGGACCGAGAGCCAGGCCCAGGTGGGCCAGAGCGTGCAACGGGGCGACCAGTTGAGCACCCCGGGGTCGAGTGGCTCCTCCGCGGCAACGCACCCGGCCACCATTCGATGGTTGCAAGGCGGCATGACGGACATCTACGACGCCACGCCCCGGATCTTCGTCCGCGGTCACCAGTCGGATCCTCGGGTGGCGACCACGATCTCGATCGATGCCAACCCGACGCCGACGCTGAGCGTGCAGCAGGGCTTCGCCCGCTTCTGGTTCCCGGCGGCCGAGAAGGGCTGGTACGGCTTCGTGGCGTCGACCGAGGCCGTCCAGGTCACCGTGAAGGGCACCGACTTCACCATCGGTGACGACCCTGCGACGAGGACGAGCACGGTCGGGGTGACCCAGGACACCGTCCAGGTGGCGCCGGTCAACCCCTCCCTGCGGGTATTCCAGCTCTCGGCCGGCAGCGAGGTCACCGTCACCCCCGATCGGGTGGGTCCGATCACGCCGCTGGCCGACCAGTCGGCCAACAACCCGAAGCGTGGCTCGGCGCAGTCCACCACCACGACCCTCGCCCTCTGGCTCGTCGGGTTGCTCCTGGCCGTCGCCGTCGTCTCGGGCGCCGTCGGCCTGGCCAGCCTCTGGCGGAACCGCCGGCGTGGCCGTGACCCCGGCATCCCCGCGATCCCGCCCCGCCCGGTCGTCGCGCCCGACTTGTCGTTCGCCCACGCCGGGACGCTCGGAGCCACCGGGTGGGTGACCCTGCCGTCTGATCCCGATGGCCCGTCTGATCCCGATGGCCCGTCTGATCCCGACGACGAGGTGACCGAGCCGGTGCCGGCGGCGACGCCCGAGGTGGGCCGGCGTCAACCCGACACGGGGTGGAAGCCGACCCACCGGGTGCCACCGGAGGGGATGATGGCGAGAGCCATCCCTGTGGCCGCTGCAGGCGACGTGATCAGCCTCGATCCCGACCTGGCCGTGCGGGTCGTCGAGCACCGCGGTGAGTGGGCCAACGTCCTGTCCGCCGACGGATGGTCGGGGTGGGTGGACGCCCGCCAGCTTCGGCCCGACGCCGACCGGTCCTGACCGGCGCGGTCGCGGTTGCCCCGCCGGGCCCTCAGCGGGGCAGGTGCGGGCCCATCAGGTCGGCGAAGTTGTCGCAGTAGAAGCGCTGCTTGGCCGCCTGCGGGAGCCCGGCGAGGGACGCTTCGAAGCGCCCCAGGGGATTGCGGCCGCCCTCGACGTGTGGATAGTCCGACGAGAACAGGCAGACCTCGTCGCCGGCGTTCTCGACGATCCAACCGGCGTCCTCGTGCGGGTAGGGCGTGACCCGGACCTGCCGACGGACCAGCTCGCTGGGCTTGAGGGACAGCTGCTGGAGCCGCTCCTCGTTGCGCATGAAGGCGATGGCGGCGGAGTCCATCGACCGCATCCAGCCCGGCACCCACGACGCACCCTGTTCGATCACGCCCACCCGCAGGTCCGGGAACCGGTCCAGCACGCCGTCGATGATCATCGTGGCCAGGGTCTGCATCGGTGGGTACGGGATGGCCATGTAGTCGATCGAGCGGAAGTTGCCGTCGCCACCGTGGAAGTCGGGGACCGGCGGGAGCCCGTTCTCGAAGTAGTTGGGGTCGAGCAAGCGTCCGCCGCCACCGACGTGGAAGACCACGGGCAGGCGGGCCTCCTGGGCCTGGGCCCACACCGGGTCGAGCGAGACGTGGCTCGGGCTGTGCCCGGGTGGGCAGGCGGACGGGATCATGAGCGCCTTGCACCCCACCTCGATGGCCTCGGCCGCCGTCGCTGCGGCCAGCTCGAAATCGACCAGAGGCACGTAGCCCACGGCCAGGAGCCGGTGGTCGGCGGAGCAGAAGTCGACCATGGCCCGGTTGTGCGCTCGGGCCAGGCCGTAGGCGTAGTCGACGTCGCCACCGTGCTCGACCCGCACCAGCTCCTTGTTGGTGAAGGTGTTGAACACGAGCTGGCTGGCGAAGCCCAGCAGGTCGAGGGCCCTCGATCGGTCCTCCGCGATCAGCGACCCGGTCGCCCGCCAGTTCTTGCGCAGCCACACCTGCTCTTCCTCCTCGGCGAGGTAGCCCGGGTCGGTGTGCAGCTCCCGGTGGCGCTCCAGCTCCTGGCGCTCGGCCCGGTCGAGCTCGTACGCGGGCCGCAGCCGGTCCCTGAGACCCGAATCGGCGTAGGCCTCGAACCAGTCGGGCGGCTCCATGACATGAGAGTCGGCGTCGTGGACAACCGGCAGCGGGAGCGCGGTCATGGCGTCACCCTAGGTGTTGTCGAGCCGGCCTCCCGGGCGGCTGTGGCCCTCGAGCCGGTGGGAGGTCGCCCCGTCCCCCCGGTCATCCGAGCGACACCAGTCGGCCGAGGCCCACGGCCTGGAGCGCCGTCTGGAGCTGGGTGGTCACCCAGGTGAGCCGGTCGAGGGATAGCAGGATCCCGAAGCCGGCCAGGACCACGGCCGAAGAGAGCGTGAGGACGGCGAAGTGTCGCTTGACCCAGTCGAAGGCGCCGGCCAGGCGGCCGAAGGCCAACCCGGTGAGCAGGAACGGCACGCCGAGCCCGAGGGAGTAGCAGGCCAGCAGGGTGGCACCCTCGAGGGAGCGCCCCTGCGAGGCGGCGACGGCCAGGACCGATGCCAGGATGGGCCCGATGCACGGGGTCCAACCGAAGCCGAAGGCAGCTCCGGCCACGGGCGCAGCCAAGGGTCCGAAGCGGGAGGGGCTGGGATGGAAGCGGGCCTCGCCGTACATCCACGGGACCCGAGCCCGGCCCGGGAGGCCAGCCCGCGAGCTGAGCACCAGCGAGGTGACCAGGAAGAGGGCCATCGCCAGCACGGCAGCCCCCGAGAGGCGCGTGAGCAGTAGATGGTTGCGGAACAGCGCCTGGCCGACCGCCGTCGCAGACAGCCCCAGCAGGATGAAGACCACCGAGAAGCCGGCGACGAAGAGGCTCGTGTCCCGGGTGATGCGGCCCAGGTGCTGGCGGGCGCCGGATCGGACCTCGGCCATGTCGAGACCGGTGATGACCGACAGGTAGGCGGGGACGATCGGCAGCACGCACGGGGAGGCGAACGAGACGACGCCGCCGCCGAACGCAGCCAGGTAGCTCACACCTTCGACGCTCTGGGTCATGGTCGGAGGACCGATGCTAGCCACGCGACCTGCGCAGACGCGAATCCGGGGGGACTGCAACCCGGCCGTCTCAGCGGGCGAGGTCGACCCGCTCCAGGTGGCTGTACACGTTGGCCCTCGGGCCGCGGATGAAGCCGACCACCGTCATCCCGAGATCACGGGCGGTGGTCACGGCCAGGCTCGAGGGTGCCGACACGGCGGCGAGGATGGGGATCCCGGCCACGGCGGCCTTCTGGACGATCTCGAAGCTCACCCGGCCCGAGACCACCAGCACTCGATCGTCCAGCGGCAGGGCATCGTCGAGGAGGCCGTGTCCGATGAGCTTGTCCACGGCGTTGTGGCGGCCCACGTCCTCGCGCACGGACTGCATCGCCCCCTCGGGGTCCGCCAGCCCGGCGGCGTGCAGACCACCGGTCTGGTCGAACAACCGCTGCGCCTCGCGGAGGGCGTCCGGCAGGGCCAGGAGCTTCGAGACGGCCACCGATGGGCCGGGCCCCAGCGGGTCGCACCGGCGTCGGACCTGGTCGAGCGTCGCCGTGCCGCAGATGCCGCAGCTGGCCGTCACCGAGAACCTCCGCTGGACACCATCCAACACCGCCGGTCGGGTGAGCTGCACGGTGACGATGTTGTAGCGCTGCTCGTCTCCCGGAGGGGCGTCGCAGTAGCGCACCGACGAGACATCCGCGCTCGAGCCCACGATCCCCTCCGACCGCAGGAACCCGACGGCCAGCTCGAAATCGTGGCCGGGTGTCCGCATGGTGACGCTCACCGCCGTCGGCTCCTCGCCGGGTCCGCCGACGCGGATCTCCATGGGCTCCTCCGCGGCCAACCGGTCGGGGAGCTCGACGTGGCGGTCGCCCCGGATCGCCATCACGTTTGTCGACGCAACGAGCCGGCTCATCCCGACACCAGCCCGAGGCGGGCCAGGTCGGCCGGTGTGTCCACGTCGGCGAAGTCGGCACCGTCAGCGACCCGGCTCCACTGCGACGGCTCCAGCCAGCGCACGTCAGCCTGCTCCAGAAGGGGCCCCAGCGACCGGCGACCGGCGCCCACCATCACCTCGCCGTGGCCCAGCGCCGAGGCGCTGAACCGGGCGCACAGCGGCTGCGGCCGGCCGTCGACGACGGGCACGACGCTGCCCGAGCCGGGCTGGCCGGCGATGAGGCGGAGCAGAGGCTCGGAGACCCTCGGCAGGTCGCAGGCCAAGACGACCACGGGACCTTGATGACCCTCGGTTGTCAGGGCGCGCCACCCCGCTACCACGGCCGTCAGTGGTCCCTCTCCTGGCCGATCCTCGGGCGCCAGGGGCAGACCGCTCCAGCCAGGGCCGACCTCCAGGACGGGCGCGACCACCTGGGACAGGATCGTGGCCACGCGCTCCGCCAAGGACCGCCCGCCGATGGGAAGCGTGGCCTTGTCGCGGCCCATGCGCCGGCTGGATCCTCCGGTCAGCACCAGGCCGGCAACAAGGGGAACAGGTCGACCCGTCATGTCGCCATTATCCCCACACGCGGCCGATCGCTTCCCTCCTCAGGGCCCGCCGGCCAGCTGCGACTCGATCAGCTGGGCGAGGTGCACTGCCCGCCGGCCCGTGCCGTGCTCGATCTGGGTGCGGCAACTGAACCCGTCGGCCACCACCACGGTGGCGGGATCGGCGTCCCGTACCGCAGGGAAGAGCACCCGCTCACCGACCGCCATCGAGAGCTGGTACTTCTCCGCCTCGTATCCCCACGAGCCCGCCAGCCCGCAGCACCCGCTGTCGGGCATGGCCCACTCGACCCCCATGCGATCCAGCACCGCTGTGTCGTCGCCCATGCCCCTCACGGCGCGCTGATGGCAGTGCCCCTGCACGAGGACGCTGCCGTCACCGGCCGGAGGCTCCCAGTCGGGGGCGTGGACCTGCAGCAGCTCGCCCAGTGTGTGGGTCTGGCGGGCGAGGCGCGACACATCAGGATCGTCGGGCGCCAGCTCGCCGAGCTCGTCTCGGATGGAGGCGCAGCAACTGGGCTCGGCGACCACGATCGGCACGCCCGCCCGGATCATCGGTCGGAGCACGTCGAGCAACTGGGCGTGGAGACGGCGCGCGGTCGCGAGCATTCCGTAGTCGTACAGCGGTCGCCCACAGCACACGACCCGTGGCGGAACGAGGACCTCGAAGCCAGCGGCCTCGAGGACGGTGACCATGGCGCGGTCGACCTCGGGGCGGAAGAAGTTGCTGAAGGTGTCGGGCAGCAGCACCACCGGGCGCCGGCCGGGTCTCCAGGCCGGCCTGGGGCGGTGGGCGAACCAACGCCCGAAGCTCTCATCGGCGAGCCGCGGGACGGGGCGCTGCGCAGCGACGCCGGCCATGCGCTTGACCGCGCTCCCGAGCGCCGGAGTGCGCGCAGCAGCGTTCACGAGGCGCGGTGCGAGCGACGCGATGCGGGCGCCATACATGATCAGGCCCATGGCGTAGGCGGACCGGGGCCGCACCCGTCCTTGGTAGTAGTGCGACAGGAACTCGGACTTGTAGGTGGCCACGTCCACGCCCACCGGGCATTCGCTCTTGCATCCCTTGCACGACAGGCACAGGTCGAGAGCGTCGAAGACCTCGCGCGACCGCCAGCCGTCGGTGACGACCTCGCCGCGGAGCATCTCGAACAGCAGGCGGGCCCGGCCGCGAGTGGAGTGCTCCTCGGCGCGCGTCACCATGTAGCTGGGGCACATGACGCCGCCCTCCTCCCGCCGGCACTTGCCGACGCCCTCGCACCTGAGCAGCGCCCGGTCGAGCCGGCCCTCGTCGGAGGAGAGCCGGAAGTGGGTCGGCGGAGCCCACGGCGCCCATCCGGCGCCGAGGCGCAGGTCGTCGGTGGGACCGAGAAGCCGACCGGAGCCCGACCTGGCGTCGGACCCCGGGTCGGGCCCGGAGTCCACGACCTTGCCCGGGTTCATGCGGCCCTCTGGGTCCCAGATGGCTTTGAACTGCCGGAACGCATCGACCAGGTCCGCGCCGAACATCCGCTCGAGCAGGGCACCGCGCTGCTGGCCGTCTCCGTGCTCGCCCGACAGCGAGCCGCCGTAGCTCACGACCAGGTCGGCCGCCTCGTCGAGGAAGACACGGTAGTGATCGACGCCTGCGGGCGACGCCAGATCGAAGGTGATCCTGGCGTGGACGCAGCCCTGGCCGAAGTGGCCGTAGATGGCGACGTCGTAGTGATGGTCGCGGCACAGGCGGCGGAGGTCGGCTACGTAGGGACCGACGCGACCGGGTGGGACCGCCGAGTCCTCCCACCCCGGCCAGAAGTCGCCTCCGGGGAGACGGGCGATGGCGCCCACGGCTTGTTCTCGGACAGCCCAGATCTGCGCTCGCGCCCGCGGGTCCTCGAACACTCTGGCTCGCGAGACGCCCGCGCCATCGAGCGAGGCCACGAGCGACCTGGCGCGCTCGCTGACCTGGCGCGCCTCGTCGGCGCCCAGCTCCACGACGAGAAACGCGAGGCCCTCGGGCAGCATCGACAACCCGCGCTCCTGCTGGCCCTCGTCGGCCAGCGGCGCGAAGAGGGCGCCGTCCATTCCCTCGAGGGCGATGGGGGCATGCCGGAGGATCTCCGGGACGTGTTCGCCGGCGTCGACCAGGTCGCGGTAGCCGATGACGACCAGAGCGCGGTGCGCGGGGCTCACGGTCAGCCGCACGACAGCCTCGAGGACCGTCACACACGTACCCTCCGTACCCGCCAGGGCTCGGGCGACGTTGAACCCGTTCTCGGGGAGGAGCTCGTCGAGGTTGTACCCCGACACCCGGCGGGGGATCTGGGGAAAGCGCTGGCGCACCCGCTCGGCATACCGGTCGCGGAGGTCCCGCAGGGCGCCGTAGATGGCGCTGCGGCGTCCGCCGGCGGCGAAGATCGCCGCGAGCTCTTCCGGTGACGTCGCGCCGACAGTCAGGCGCGTCCCGTCGTAGAGGAGCGCGTCCAGGCTCTCGACGTTGTCCGAGGTACGGCCGCCGATCACCGAATGCACACCACACGAGTTGTTGCCGATCATCCCGCCGAGGGTGCAGCGGTCGTGCGTGGCGGGGTCCGGCGCGAAGGTCAGGCCCTCGCTGCCGGCCCGATGCTGGAGGGCGTCGAGGACGACCCCCGGCTCCACCCGGGCGACCAGCTGCGCGGCGTCGACCTCGAGGATCCGGTTCAGGTGCTTCGAGGTGTCGATGATCACACCCGAGTTCGTTGCCTGACCGGCGAGGCTCGTGCCGCCGCCGCGCATCGTGATGGACGCACCGTGCCGGCGGCAGGCCTGCACGGCGGCGACGACGTCTCCGACGTCCCGGGGGAGGACGACGCCGAGCGGCACCTGGCGAAAGTTCGACGCGTCCGTCGACCATGTTGCTCGAGCGCCGCGGTCGAAACGGACCTCGCCCCTGACCGCGTCTCGCAAGGTCGCCTCGAGGGCCACGGCGTCGGTCACACCTGAGGGTCTAGCCCACGCGGACCTCGCTGGTCTTCGGGACACGCGTCGGCCGCAGCCCCGCCCGCTGGGCCGCCCTCGCCAGCACGGTGGCGTCGCGCACGGCGCAGCACCGCTCGTCGTTGTTGAAGAAGACGAAGGTGTCGGCGTCGGGCCCCCACGTCTCCGCCAGCCGACGGGCCCATCCCGACAGGGCCGCGCGCCCGTAGCACGGCCGGGGGGTGGCACGCCCCTCGTGCAACCTGAGGTAGGCCCAGTCCGCCGTGCACCACAGCGGGGTTCGGAGCCGGGGGCCGTCGGCCAGGCAGAGCGCCGCCCCGTGGCCCGCGAGCAGCTCGGCGGTCTCGTCGGTGAACCAGGACTCGTGGCGCAGCTCCACCGCGACGCGGACGGTGGATGGAAAGCAGCCGAGGGCGGCGTCGAGCGCCCGTGTATCGGCGCGCAGCGTCGGGGGCAGCTGGAGGAGGACGGGCCCCAGCTTGGAGCCCAGCTGGCGCGCCCGGGACAGGAACAGCTGCACCGGTTCCGCAGGTTGCCGAAGGCGGCGGACGTGGGTGAGGTAGCGGCTCATCTTCACCGCAAGCACGAAGTCGTCAGGAGTCCGACGAGCCCAGTCGGCGAAGGTCCGGGCCTCGGGGAGGCGATAGAAGGCGTTGTTGACCTCGACGGTCTGGAACCGGGCGGCGTAGTGCTCGAGCCAGCGGGCCTGGGGCAGGCCGTCCGGGTAGAAGTTCTCCCGCCATGACCGGTACTGCCATCCCGAGGTCCCGATCAGCAGCGTCATGAGCATCTCTCGCCGGCGCTCCCGAACCCGCTCGGCCTCCGGGTCGGAGCCGACGGGGGCGCCACGCCGGTGGCGGCCTGGTCGCCTGGCGCGGCCTCCCGGGCCGCCCTAGCCAGCCGCCCTACGCGAAGCGGCGGCCGGCCATGGCCGCGAGGGTGTGCTCGCGGCACAGCTCCGAGAACCCGACCGTCTGGCGTCCGCACTTCGACACATCGCACGTGGGCTTACCGAGGAAGGCCGTGTTCACCCGACGGAACAGGTAGCGGATCATCTGTGGCGCTCCTTCGGCTGACGGATGCGGCCGAAGGGTCATCGGCACGCGGTGGCCGCAGCCCGGGTTCCCTACCCGGGTCACGGTCGGACGAAACTATTCGCCGAGCGGTCCTCCGGGTCCTCTGTCACCGCCATCGACCCGGATCCCGGGCCGACCTGCGCGGGACGCCGCGCTGCCGCCGACACCGGGAGGAGGCAGGTAGGGTCGCATCTCCGGAGCACGAACCGCCGAACGTGCTGGAGGATCGTCGTGACCGACTGGAACTTCGCCGATGTCTACGAGACCGTGGCGACGAGGCTGCCCGGTGCCCCCTGCCAGATCCAGGGTGAGCGGACGCTGAGCTGGGCCGATGTGGACCGCCGGGCAAACGGTCTGGCTCGCGATCTCCTCGACGCCGGTCTCGGGCGCCAGGCCAAGGTGGCGGCGTACCTGTACAACGCCCCCGAGTACCTGGAGAGCTACCTCGGTGCCTTCAAGGCGGGCCTGGTCCCGGTGAACACCAACTACCGCTACGGGCCCGAGGAGATCGCCTACCTCTTCGACAACTCCGACACCGAGGCCGTGGTCTTCCACACCTCGTTCACCGAGCTGCTCGACAAGGTGCGCAGCCGCCTGCCCCGCGTGCGCCGGTGGTACGCGGTGGACGATGGCGGCACCGTCCCGGACTGGTCGACGCCATACGAGGAGGTGGTCCGTGGCGGTCGGCCGGACCCGGTGCGCGGCGCCTGGGGTCGATCGGGCGACGATCTCCTCCTCCTCTACACCGGGGGAACCACAGGGATGCCCAAGGGCGTCATGTGGCGCCAGGACGACCTGTTCAACGTGCTCGGCGGGGGCGGAAACCCTGTGCTGGGTCAGGCGCCGGCCACCGACCTCGACGACTACGCATCGCGCATCACCGGACCGGGCTTCGTCACGCTCCCGGCCTGTCCGCTCATGCACGGCACCGGCCAGTTCGTCGCCTTCGTCACCCTCAACGGCGGAGGCTGCATCGTGACGCTCGAGGGCCGCAGCTTCGATGCGGCCGAGCTGTGGCGGGCGGTCGAGCGCCACCGGGTCAACGGCATGGCCATAGTCGGCGACGCCTTCGCCCGGCCCATGCTGGCCGAGCTCCAGGCCCATCCCGGCCGCTATGACACCTCGAGCGTCATGCTGATGAGCTCCTCTGGCGTGATGTGGAGCCAGGAGACGAAGGCGGCGCTGCTCGAGCTCGTCCCGCAGGTGATCCTGTTCGACTCGCTGGGCTCGTCGGAAGCGGTCGGCCTGGCGGCCAGCATCTCGGCTGGCGAGAGCGCAACTGACACCGCGCAGTTCCAGCTCGGAGAGCGTGTGCACGTGTTCACCGATGACGGCCGTGAGGTCGTCCCCGGCTCGGATGACGTCGGCATGGTTGCCATCAGCGGCTTCATCCCGCTCGGCTACTACAAGGACGAGGCCAAGACGGCCCGCAACTTCCGCACCATCGACGGCGTCCGCTACTCGATCCCGGGCGACTACGCGCAGGTCAACGCTGATCGGAGCCTGCACCTCCTGGGTCGCGGCTCGGTGTGCATCAACACCGGCGGCGAGAAGGTCTATCCCGAGGAGGTCGAAGAGGTCCTCAAGGAAGACCCTGCTGTCGCCGATGCCGCCTGCGTGGCCGTGCCCGACGACCGCTTCGGTGAGTCGATCTGCGCGCTGATCGAGCCTTCGGGGACGACGGCGGTCGACGAGGAGGAGCTCAAGCAGCGGGTGCGGAGCCGCCTCGCCGGCTTCAAGGTGCCCCGGTCGTATCTCACGGTCGAGAGCCTCGGCCGGAGCCCTGCGGGCAAGCTCGACTATCCGGGCCTGTCGAAGCTGGCGCGGGCCTCGGCGCCGTCCTCGGGGACGCCATCCTCCGGGGAGCGAGCCGAGCGGGAGTCCGCCCGCTGAGCGTCCCCGGCGCCACCGTCGGCTTCCTCGGCGCCCCACCCGAACGCGTCGACCGGTCCCTGGCCCGACCCGAGCGCCCAGCCCGCTGCTCCTCGCAGGGCGCGGGTGAGGAACGTCTTTGCCCGCTCGATGGCATCGTCGGGAGCGGCGCCCAGGGCCAGATTGGCGGCCACCGCGGCCGACAGGGTGCAGCCCGTACCGTGGACGTTGGCGGTGGCGATCCGAGGCACCGACAGGATCCTCGCGTCCGTCCCGTCCCAGACCACGTCCACGGCCGCTGGGCGGGCTAGGTGGCCGCCCTTGATGACGACGTAGCGGGCCCCGGTCTCCGCCAGCTGCCGAGCAGCCCATGTCATGTCGTCGACCGACGTCAGGTCGCGCCGGACGAGCACCGAGGCCTCGCGCAGGTTGGGCGTGACGACGAGGGCGTGAGGTACGAGTAGCTCGACGTAGGCCCGCTCGGCGTCCCGCTCGAGGAGGCGGCGGCCGGTGGTGGCGACCATGACCGGGTCCACCACCAGGTTGCGGAGCGCTCCCCGGGCGGCGCGCTCGGCGACGGCGGCGACGGTGGCGGCCGTCGCCAACATGCCCGTCTTGACCGCAGCCGGTCGGAGATCGCTCACGACCGACGTGATCTGGGCGTCGACGTGCTCCACGGGCACGATGTGCATGCTCTGCACGCCCAGGGTGTTCTGGGCCGTGACGGCGGTGATGGCGCTGGTGCCGAACACGCCGAGGGCGGCAAAGGTCTTAAGGTCGGCCTGTACGCCCGCCGCTCCGCCCGAGTCGGAGCCGGCGATGGTGAGCGCGACGGGCGGGGTGACGTCGGTCACCAGCGCTCGTCGAGGTCGGCCATCCCCTCGAACGACGTCGACGCCTCGGCGTGGAACCGCAGAGGGATGCGTCCCGATCGCCAAGCGAGCCGGCCGGCCTCGACCGCCTTCGCCATCGCCGCGGCCATGCCCGCCGGCGCCTGCGCTCTGGTGACCGCCGACGCCAGCAGCACCGCATCGCAGCCGAGCTCCATGGCGACGGCCGCGTCCGACGCCGTGCCGAGACCGGCGTCGAGGACGACGGGCACCGAGGCCGCCTCGACGATGAGGGCGATGTTGTGGCGATTGCGGATCCCCAGGCCGCTACCGATCGGCGAGCCCAGTGGCATCACCGCTGCGCAACCGACCTGCTCCAGGCGGCGGGCCAGCACGGGATCGTCGTTCGTGTAGGGCAACACGACGAAGCCCTCGTCGACCAGCCGCTCGGCCGCATCGAGGAGCTCGACCGCATCTGGAAGCAGTGTCCGCTCGTCGCCGATCACCTCCAGCTTCACCCAACTGGTGTCCAGTGCCTCGCGTCCCAACCGGGCCGTGAGCACGGCCTCGCCCGCCGTGTAGCACCCGGCGGTGTTGGGCAGGACCCGGATCCCCGCGCCGCGCAGCACGTCGAGCACCGAGCCCTTCGTCGTGGGGTCGACGCGCCGCATGGCGACCGTCGCCATGTCGATCCCCGACGCGGCGATGGCCACCTCGAGCGCCTCCAGGCTGGGCACGCCACCAGTCCCCATGATCATGCGGGATCGAACGACCTCGCCGGCGATCACCAGCGGATCCTCGGCCACCGACGCCTCCCGGTCGCGGATCTCGGTCAGATCGGCTGTCACTGTCGGATCACCCTCCTTGGGCCGCGGCGAGCACCTCGACGCGGTCGTCGGCGCACAGCATCGTGGCCGTCCATCGGCTGCGGGGCACCACGTCCCCATTGATCGCCACCGCGACACCGGCCGGGCCGCGGTCCAGCCAGGCCACCACCATGTCGACGGTCGTGCCGTCGTCGAGCCGTCGGTGCTCCCCGTTGAGCGTCACGTCGATCACCGGACGGGCTCCGTATCGTCGAGCCGTCCTCCCGGGCCGGCCCCCACGAACCTCGCCGGCGAGAACGGCAGGACGTGATCCTCGAGCCGGCCCGTCGACAGATAGGTCGCCACAGCATCGGCGGTCACCGGCGTGAGCAGGACACCGTTGCGGTGATGGCCGGTGGCCATGATCAGGCCAGGTAGCGCGGACGGGCCGAGCAGGGGAGCGTTGTCGGGCGACCCGGGTCGGAGGCCGGCGCGGGTCTCGGCGAGCTCGAGCTCGAGCACGCCTGGGAGCAGCTGATGGGCGTCGCGCAGGAGTGTGTACGCCGCCTCGGCGGTGACGGTCGTATCGAACCCTCGCTCTTCCACCGTGGCGCCCACCACGACCCGCCCGTCATCCCGGGGCACCAGATAGACGTGCGAGCCCTGGGCCACGCCGCGGAGGTTGCGGGAGAGGAACGGGGGATCGGCCGGCCCGCGGAGCTGGATGATCTGGCCCTTGACGGGGCGCACCGACGGGACGACGCCCGACGGCACGCCGGGGATCGAGCTCGACCAGCAACCGGCTGCCAGCACCACCGCGCCGCCGATGAGGAGCTCGCCGCCCTCGAGGCGTACGCCGGCCGCCCTGCCGTCCGCCACGACCACTTCCGCCACCGCGCACTGACGTATGGCGACCCCCCGACCCATCGCCGCGCTGCGCAGCCCGGCGACAAGGCGCCTGTTGTCGACCTGGTGGTCCTCGGGAGCGAGGATGCCGCCCCTGATCCCAGGGGCGAGCATGGGCTCGAGCGATCGGCACTGGCGTCCCGACAGGAGCTGCGCCTCGAGGCCGAGCGACTGCTGGAACTGGTGCAGCTCCTCCAGGACGGCCCGATCGCCCCCGTCGGCGGCGGCGAAGAGCGTGCCGCAGCGGCGGTACCCGACAGCAGTGTCGGCTTCCCGCTCGAGCTCCTCGACGAATGCCGGATAGCGCTCGGCCGAGGCCAGGTTGAGCTGCAGGAGGGTGTCCTCGCCATAGTGGACCTCGGTCACAGGAGCCAGCATTCCCGCCGCCGCCCACGACGCTCCCGCGCCCGGGTGGGGGTCGACCACCGTGACCTGCAGGCCCGCGCCAGCTGCCCGCCATGCGGTGGCGAGGCCGATGCACCCGCCGCCGACGACGACGACGTCGGGGTGCTCAGCTCCGGGGCTGTTCAGGTGCGAGCCGTTCACGACCGGCCTCCCGCGGTGGGTCCGCCACGCGGTCCCGTCCACCTGGCGCCAGCAAGTGGGGCTGCTCGCATCTGCGCTCCGTCCTTCGTCCTCGGGCGAGAGGGCGGCCCATCAGCACTCCCTGCGCCGGTATTACCCGGATCAGGTCCGACGGTCGGGAGCTGTCAGCTCACCCTCTCAGCCTGGTCTCACCAGGCTCCCGTGTGCGGCCCACGTTAGCCGCCGGCGCGATCAGCCGCTGTAGACGCTGCTCGTCAGGGCGACGATGACCCAGATCACATCGAGGGCGATCCCGATGGTCCCGAGCACGATGCCGGCCATCGCCATCCCGGCGCCGCCTTGGGTGCCCCCCGACTTCTGGATCTGCGAGCGGGAGACGAGGCCGAAGATCAAGGCGAGGATGGAGAAGACGTTGAAGAGCGCGAACACCCCCGGTATCCCGATGATGCCGAGGACGAGGGCGGCGACGGCAAGGCCGTTGGTCGCTGCCCGATAGGGCGCCGTCCCCGGTTGCTGGGGCCATCCCCCCGGGTCGTAGGAGCCAGGGGCCTGGGGAGTCGCCCATCCCTGGTTGGATCCGCCCGGCGGGCTGGACCACCCCGCGCTGGCCGCCTCGGGCGGGGGCGGGACGCCCGGCCTGGCATCAGGCGGATACCACCGCCCGTCGGACGCTTGCCACCATCCGGACCCCTGCGCCGTGTCGCTCATGGCGGCGTCTCCCTCTCCTTCGTCACGACGGTAACAAACGGGGTCGGTGCGCGCCGCCGTCACCGGTGTCCGGAGGTCAGCTGGCCCGGGAGCCCATGATCTTCATCGGGTTCTCGACCAGCATCTGACGAAGGTGGTCGTCGGTGACCCCTCGGGCGCGGAGCGCGGGGATGACGTCGTCGGAGATGTGGGTGTACCGCCAGTTGGGTTGGATGACGGTGACCGTCTCGTCGTCGAACCAGTCGTTGTGGCAGGCGGCGTCGTGCGACAGCACCATGCGGTCGCTATGTCCCCGCGCGCACATCGCGGCCACCGTAGCCACACGCTCCTCGAACGAGAGGATGGCGTCGACCCCGAATCGGTCCATACCGATGTACGAGCCGTTGCCGACGAGCTCCTCGAGGTAGGTGAGGTCGGTGCTGTCCCCGCTGTGGCCGATCACCACCCGCTCCAGATCCACTCCCTCCTTGGCGAAGATGCGTTGCTGCTCGAGGCCCTGGCGCGTCGCCGCGTGGGTGTGGGTCGAGATCGGGGCGCCGGTCTGCCGATGAGCCTCGGCGACGGCCAGCAGGACCCGCTCCACGCCCGGGGTGACCCCGGCTTCATCGGTGGCGCACTTGAGGATGCCGGCCTTCACGCCGGTGTCGGCGATGCCGACCTGGAGGTCGCGCACGAACATGTCGATCATCGGCTCCGGGCCGTCGAGAGGCGTCCCAGGACCTCGGAAGCTGAAGTAGAGCGGAACGTCGTTGTAGGTGTACAGGCCCGTCGCCACCACGATCTGGAGCTCGGTACGGGCGGCGATGGCAGCGATGCGAGGCACGTAGCGGCCGAGGCCGAGGACCGTGAGATCGACGATCGAGTCGACGCCGCGGAGCTTCAGCTCGTTCAGCCGGGTCACGGCGTCGTCGATTCGTCGAGCATCGTCCCACCCGAGGAGATAGTTCTGCTGGACGTCGGGACTCAGGATGAAGACGTGCTCGTGCATCAGGGTCGTGCCGAGGGCAGCGCTGTCGATCGGTCCCCGCACCGTGTTGACCTGTCCCATACACACCCCCGAGATCGCTCGTCCCCCGGGCCATGGATGGTAGTGCGGCAGCCAGGCGGGTGGTGACGGTCGTCACCCCCCGCTCGAGGCGCGGTAGGAGGACGCCAGCGACAGCACCTGGGCGACGTAGTCGGACGAGTGGTTGTAGGCGTAGATGGCCCGGGGGACCGTCGCCGGATCACCCCCGCCATCGGCGCAGAGCAGGTGGGCAGCCGAGTACACGGCGTCAACGGGATCGTAAGGGCTGGGTGGGTCGGCGCCCCCCGGTCCCACAACGGCGACCGAGGAGAAGGTGGTCGGCTCGAACTGCATCGGCCCTTCGGCGCCGGCGAAGTTCGCACCGCTGCTCACGCCGGCGGCAACCGACTGGCCGTTGTCGCTCTCCACAGTCCCGATGGCAGCGAGTACCGTCCACGGCAGCCCGGGACAAGTGGCCGCCGCGTGCTGATAGAGCTCGAGGTACATCGCCGGTATCGACGCGACGGCGCGGCCCGACGGTGAGCCGCCGGACGCCGGACCTCCCGTCATCTGTCCAGCCGACGCGTCAACTCCAGGGATCGCCGTACCCGCTACCGCCCCGGCCAGGACCGCGGCACCGAGGACCGCGGTCACCAGCAGCCCGGCGAGGAGCAGCGCCGCCCGTCTCATCGCCGGGGGTCCGAGCTGCACACGGCTTCGTTATAGCCCGTGTCATGCTATTCTATCCACTATGAGTGTTTGTTACCCATGGATGGCCACGGGGACGACCACGGCTGCGGTCTCGATCGCCCGAGGGTCCGCCGATGGTGGGACACCTTCCCCCGACCAGGTGAACGTGTCAGCGATTCCTGACAGGAGGCAGGCTCGGAGCATCACGAGGCGAATCCAAATGACCACGACGGCAATGAACATCGCCGCGTGAACCGTCGCCCCGTACAATGCCATCAAGCCCTCGTCGGGACGGTTCGGAGACAGTACGGTGCACGCGGCGTCCTTTGGGGGAGGGCTGGATGGCAACCGGGCAGGACTGGCACATAGCGGGTCACGACGACTGCAGGTGGCCCGCGAGGTCTGCCGAGCGCGCTCGGCCCTGGTCCCGACCGGGCGCACCCGTGGGTGACATCAACGGGCGGTCCCGCCGACCTGTCGAAGTCTCGACATCCAGTGACCCCGTCCATGATCCCGCGTCCGGCCATTCCGATGCGCTGTCCGACGGGTCTCCTTCAGCGCCGCACATGGAGAGCGTCGACGGCCGACTGGTGGAGGACCACCTGGGCCTGGCCCGCTACCTGGCTCGGCGCTTCTCGCACAGAGGCGAGTCCCTCGAAGACCTGGTGCAGGTGGCCTCCATGGGCCTCGTCGAAGCCGCCACACGCTACGACCCCGGCCACGGCACCAGCTTTCCCGCCTTCGCCACGGCCACGATCGTCGGGACGCTCAAGAAGCACTTCCGCGACCGCGGCTGGGCGGTCAGGGTCTCCCGTCGGGTCCAGGAGCTGTACCTGGAGACCCGGGACGCCGTCGATCACCTGAGCCAGGGGCTCGGACGCTCGCCGACCATCGACGAGCTGGCAGCTCATCTGGGCGTGTGTGCCAGCGATGTCATCGAGGCTATGGAAGCCGGACGCCTGTACCGGACGGCGTCCCTGAGCCAGGCCCTGGACGACGACACCACCCGCGCCCTCGAGACCCGTGTCGGGGCGGTCGATCCTGGTGTCGGCATCATCGATCGTCGAGACCTGGTGCGCGACCTGATGAGCCGCCTACCGATGTCGGAGCGACGCGTGGTGCTGTTGCGGTTCCAGGATGGCCTGAGTCAGGCCGAGATCGGATCTCGGGTCGGCGTGAGCCAGATGCAGGTATCTCGCCTGCTGGCACGCGGCCTCGAGCGAATGCGCGCCTGGGAGGCCTGCGCCTGAGGCACACGCCAGCCTCAGCGGCGGCGACCTCCACCCAGCTCTGCTTACCCGGCCCCCGTGCTCGTCGCGCGCGTCTCGACCTTCGGCGAGAGGTGAGCGGCAGCAATACGTGCTGCGAAGATCCGACTGAACCGGACACAGCGGGCGGGTCCGATCCGAGGAGAGTTGGCCCGCCGGCGGATGGGGGAGCATGGGGCAGGGGGGGAGGGCGCCGCCATGATCTTCCCCCAAACCGCCGGCGTTGCGGCCTGTGCAGTGTGTTACCCGGTCGTCGCGTCGCCAAACCGTTCAGTCGCCGATTGTCGAAAAAATCCTTGGCTGCCCGCCGAGTGGCGCGGCGGGTTGGCCCCAGGACCAGGCGCCGACCATGCGCTCAGTGCCCGACGACGGGGCCGACGACCGGTCCCTTGTCCGTACCGGAGGGCCTCGCCCGCCGCACCGCGACGAGCCGGCCGAGGACCACGGCCGTCACGATAGGCAGCTCGATGATCTCCTCCAAGGCGAGCAGTCCCAGAGTCGGGTACCAGACGGCCGGTTTGGAGAACCGCAGCCGGCTCACCGGTGACCTTTGTTCGGACGGACCCGGGTCGAGAGCTTCGGCGTCGCGCCGCTCGCGGACGTCACATTGGCCTCGTCGTCCGGGCTGCGAGCGAACTCGACCGCCACCCGCTGCTCGGGCCGGCGTGAGCCCACCATCGCGATGTCGGCCAAGACCTGCTCGTCCGCCGGAGTGAGCGGTGGCGGCACGATGCTCCTCGGGTACAGTCGCCTGGCCCGCACGACGTTGAGCTCGGCGGCATACAGGGTGATCTGGCAGGCCAGGTACAGGAAGCCGATGAGGCCGAGGATGCTGGCGAAGTAGCCGTAGACCTGGCCACTGTGGCGGAGCTGGTGACCGACCAGGTAGCCGCCGACGTACTGGAGGATGGCCCAGGCTGCCCCGGCGATCATGGCGCCGGGCACCAGCGACCGACGATCGATCGCGGGCGGAGTGAGAATGCGAAAGGCCACGATGTAGAGCCCGATATCGGCGATCACAGCGACGAGGGCCGCGGCCAACCGTAGTCCGGTGGAGTGACCGCCGAACGAGGCGAACCCGGCCACCACGGTGATCACGACGGCGTCGAGGCCGAGCACACCGACGAACTCGAGGCTCCGGACGAGCCGGTGGACGAACCCGGGACGGTCGACAGGGGGGACGTTCCACACCTCCGCCATGGCGTCCTGGGCGGCCCGGGTGACGCCGAGGGAGCCCCACACCAGCACGATCAGGCCGATGATCAACCCTGCCACGCTGCCCGCCCGGAGCGAATGGACGCCGTGAGGGCCGGTCAGCTGCGTTCCCACGATCGGGAACTGCGACACCGTCGAGCTCACCACCCGGTGCTGGAATCCGGGGTCGTTGGCGAAAACCAGCCCCAGCACCGTGATCAGGACCAGCAACATCGGGAACAGGGCCAGGAAGCCGTAGTAGGCGATCAGGGCGGCGAGGGAACCGGCCGAGTCGTCGCCGAACTTCTTGACCACGGCGAAGAGGAAGGCCAGGGGCGGCCGCCGCTGCTGGAAGTCGTCGACCTTCCGGATCCCCCGCTCGACGGGATTCATCGGCATCCTCGATTCCGGTCCTGGTCGGACCCCCGGGGCCCACCGCCGACCGCCGGGCCGCTCCAGATCCCTCCTCCAGAACCCGCGAGGATATGTACCCGATCGTCCCACCGAGGGAACTTCCTGCACCGGCGCTGCTCGACGAGGTGCCCCGCTCGGCCGGTTCGACGTTTCGCCAGACGTGGGCTCGGGTAGCGGAGACGCTCGTAGAGATTGACCTCCAGGAGGCGGGACCGCTGTGATCGACGATGTGCTGACGGCCCCCGCAGATCTTCAGGCCGACACCAGCTGGCGAGCACGAGCCGCCTGCCGGCTCTGTCCCCCTGAGCTGTTCTTCCCCAGCGGCACCACCGGGATCGCCCTCGAGCGGATGGAGCGGGCCAAGCACGTCTGCGAGGCCTGCGAGGTGCGATCCGAGTGCCTGCGGTTCGCGCTCGAGACCAGGCAGGAGTTCGGGATCTGGGGAGGCACCGACGAGAAGGAGCGGGCCCGCCTGCGCCGCAAGGGCCGGACGGCCGCCCTCGTCGGCTCCGTGCCGGCGTCGGCCCCCCGCTGACCCTCAGCGGGGGCTTGGCCCCGCCCGGTGACGGGTCACCCCGCCCGGTTCGGACCGGCTCGCTCGATGGTGATCCGCAGCAGGAGCCGCTTGTCGCGCTCCATGGCCCGACGGTAGTCGTCCCAGTCGGGGTGCTCGCCGCTGACAGAGCGGTAGTAGGCGACCAGCTCCTCCATGGCCTCGGGGAGCTCGAGCAGGTCGACCGGCCCATCGACCTGGACCCAGGGACCGAAGAACTGATCGCTCATGACGCACAGCGCAGCCCAGGGGCGACGGCGCACGTTGGCCGTCTTCATGGCCCCAGCTCTGGTGCTGATGACGGCCCGGCCCTCGCCGTCGAGAGCTGGCGTCACCGGTGACAGCTGGGGGTGGCCATCGCCGCGGGTGGTGGCCAACACCGCCCGATGATGCTCACGAATGAAACGACGGGCGTCCTCGGGGTCCATGACCGGCGAGGCTAACCGAGGGGGCAGTCCCGACAACAGGTGCCTTGTACGATCCGCAGAGCCGCGCAGCCGGCCCGGGAGGCCGGTCCGAGGGTTCGGAAGTGGGGATCAGCATGTTGAGCACGATGCAGGACAGGCCGCTGACGATCAGTGCCATCTTTCGCCATGGTCAGAGCACCTACGGCGACGGCGAGGTTGTCACCTACGAGGACGGCGGCGCCCGTCGCTCCACCTTCGCCACCGTGGCCGAGCGGGCCGAGCGGCTCGCCACCGCCCTGCGCGAGCTGGGCGTGGAGCGGGGCGACCGCGTGGGCACCTTCTGCTGGAACCATCAGGAGCACCTCGAGGCCTACCTCGCGGTGCCCAGCATGGGCGCGGTCCTTCACACTCTCAACATTCGGCTGTTCCCCGAGCAGCTGAGCTACGTCGTCAACCACGCCGAGGACCGGGTCGTGCTGGTGGACGCGTCGCTGGTTCCGCTCCTCGCCAGGGTGATCGCCGACCTCAAGTCGGTGCAGCACATCGTGGTGATCGGCGATGGTGATGCCAGCCCACTCGGAGAATGCCTTCGCTACGAGGAGCTGATCGGCGCCGCAACGCCCGGATTCGACTGGCCCGACCTCGACGAGCACGACGCCGCCGCCATGTGCTACACGAGCGGCACGACGGGCAATCCCAAGGGGGTCGTGTACAGCCACCGATCCACCTTCCTGCACAGCTTGGCCGTCACGTCCGCGGCCAGCCTCGCCGTACACGAGCAGGATCGCGTGCTCGTGATCGTGCCCATGTTCCACGCCAATGCGTGGGGGATTCCCTACGCGGCATGGCTGGTGGGAGCTGACTTCGTCCTTCCGCAACGCTTTCTCCAGGCCGAGCCCCTCGCGAGGATCATCGCCGAGGAACGGCCCACCACGTCCGAGGCGGTGCCGACCGTCCTGAACGACCTCCTCCGGTATGGCCAAGACCATGATCTCGACCTGTCCTCGCTGCGTCTCATCGTCGCCGGCGGCTCAGCCGTGCCCCGAGCGCTGATCGAGCAGTATCGCGAGCGCTACGGGGTCCGCATCGTCCAGGGCTGGGGGATGACCGAGACCAGCCCGCTGTGCGCGCTGTCCATCCCGCCCAAGGGTGCGGCGGAGAACGAGGAGGTGGACTACCTGGCCCGCACCGGCCGCGTGGTTCCCGGTGTGGAGTTGCGGGTCGTGGCACAGGACGACAGGGAGCTGCCGCGCGACGGGAAGTCGGTGGGGGAGTTCGAGGTCCGCGGCCCATGGGTCACAGCTTCGTACTACGGCGACCCGTCGCCCGAGCGCTTCCACGACGGGTGGCTACGTACTGGCGACGTCGGCACACTGGACGACCGCGGCTTCATGCAGATCACCGACCGCACCAAGGACGTCGTCAAGTCGGGCGGGGAATGGATCTCGTCGGTCGAGCTGGAGACCGCGCTGATGTCCCACCCGTCGGTCTACGAGGCCGCGGTGGTCGGGGTGCCGGACTCCCGTTGGGAGGAACGGCCGCTGGCGTGCGTGGTGGCCACCGAGGGCGCCGACCTCGACCCTGTCGAGCTGCGGCGGTTCCTCGCCGACCGGGTCGCCCGGTTCTGGCTACCGGAGCGGTGGGCGATCGTCGACGAGGTGCCCAAGACCAGCGTCGGCAAGTTCGACAAGAAGGTGCTGCGGGCGAAGTTCGCCGACGGAACCCTCGATGTCGTCAACGCCGGCGACACGGCGCAGACCAGGTGACTCGCCACCGCCGCGGCCTCCGGCTACGGCGGGGCAGACTGGTGGGGTGAGCGACGCGCTGGTCACCGAGCTGTCAGCGGCGCTGGCGCCCGACAGGGTCCGCAGCGGCCCCCTCGAGCTGACCCTCTACCGACGGGATGCCTCGCTCCTGGAGGGGCAGGCGGGCGTGGTGTGCTTTCCGCGCACCACCGAAGAGGTCCAGGCGGCGGTGACGATCGCCCGGCGACACGGGCGCGCGGTGGTGCCGAGGGGGTCGGGAACGGGGCTTGCGGGCGGCGCCGTCCCCGTCGGCGCCGACGGCGCCGACCCGGTGGTGGTCGTCACCACCAAGATGGATGGCGTCCTGGAGATCGACGGGGACGCCAGGGTGGCGTGGGTGCAGCCCGGCGTGCTCAACCTCGACCTGACTCGGTTTGTTGCCCACCTGGGACTGCATTTCGCTCCTGACCCTTCCAGCCAGCAGTCGTGCTCGGTCGGCGGCAACGTCGCCAACAACTCGGGAGGTCCGCACTGCCTCGCCTACGGGGTGACCAGCGCTCACGTGCTGGCCGTCGAGGTCGTGCTGCCCGACGGGACGCTGGCCATGCTCGGGGGGCTCGACCCGGAGCCCCCTGGCTACGACCTGCGGGGCGCCTTCATCGGCAGCGAGGGCACCATGGGCATCGCCGTCCGCATCGCCGTGCGCCTGTCGCCCGACCCCCCGGCGGTACGCACCATCCTGGTGGACTTCGCATCGATCGAGACGGCGGCGGCGACCGTCACCGGGATCATCGCCGCCGGGCTGGTGCCCGCTGCCCTGGAGATGATGGACGCCCGCATCACGGCGGCGGTCGAGGACTACGTCCACGCCGGGTTCCCCCGTGACGCAACGGCGGTCCTCCTGGTGGAGGTGGACGGCCTGCCGGCAGGGGTCGAGGCCGCGGCCCAGGTCGTCGCCGACGTCGCCGGGGCCAACGGCGCTCGGGGCGTGCGGGTGGCTGCAGACGAGACCGAGCGGGCCCTGCTGTGGAAGGGGCGGAAGTCCGCCTTCGGTGCCATCGCCCGTATCGCCCCGGACTACTACCTGCACGACACCGTCGTCCCGCGCACCCGCCTGGTGGAGGTGCTGTCGCAGATCTACGAGATCGCCGAGCGCCACCGGCTGCTGGTGGTGAACGTCTTCCACGCCGGTGACGGCAACCTCCATCCGCTTCTTGTCTTCGACCGGAGAGAGGCCGGCGTGATGGACCGCGTCCTCGCCGCCGGCGACGAGATGATCGCCGCCTGCGTCGCCGTCGGTGGGGTGCTGTCCGGCGAGCACGGCATCGGTCTCGAGAAGCGGGACCACATGGGCCTCATCTTCTCGGACGCGGATCTCGACGCCCAGCGCCGGCTGCGGCTGGCCTTCGACCCCGACCAGTCGTGCAATCCCCACAAGGTCCTTCCGTCGGGATCCCGCTGCGGCGACCTTCAGTCGGTGCCGGCGGGCGCCTGGATATGAGGGGGCCAGTCCGGACCTTGACGGGCTCGGACCGGGCGCTCCAGGACTTCGCCAACGAAGTCGGCCCCAGCGAACCGGTCGTGGCGGTCGGCGGTCGCACACAATGGACCGTCGGTGGCGTCGCCGACGACTCGGCGCGCGAGGTCCGGGCCCCCGCGGGCGTGGTGGCACACGAGCCAGCGGAGATGATCGTGAGAGTCCGGGCCGGGACGGCGGTCGCCGAGCTCGACGCCGCCCTCGCCCAGGGTGGGCAGATGGTCGCCCTCGATCCCACCGATCCCGAGCGCGCGACGGTAGGTGGCGTGTTGGCCGTGGGGCGCAGCGGACCTCGCCGCCTCGGCTGGGGGCCCGTTCGCGACACGGTGCTCGAGGCCCGTTTCGTCTCCGCCGAGGGCCAGCTGATCCGGGCGGGCGGGCCCGTGGTCAAGAACGTGAGCGGGTTCGACCTCTGCCGTCTCCTGGTCGGGTCGCTCGGGACCCTCGGGCTGCTCGCCGAGGTCGTCCTGCGGGTGCGACCGCGTCCTCCAATGGCCGTGTGGTTGCTGGGCATCGTCGACGACCCCGATCGCCTCCGCCGCATCCTGCTGCGCCCGTCGTCCATCCTGTGGGACGGCGCCACCACCTGGGTTCTCCTCGAGGGCCACGCCGCGGACATCGACGCCGAGATCAACGCGCTCGGATCGGATTTCGCGCCGGTCGAGCAGCCCCCGCCCCTCCCGAGCGGCGGCCGGTTGTCCGTCCGCTCCTCGGCGATCCACGAGGTTGTCACGCGTTTCGGACCCGGCGCATTCATCGCCGAGGTCGGTGTCGGCATCGTGCACACCTCGGCTCCGACGCCGTCACCGGCGCCCCCGGTGCCTTCGGCGACGGCCGCTGTCCATCGTCGCGTCAAGGCCAACTTCGATCCCTCAGGGCGGTTGAACCCCGGACGGACGGTGGCGTGAAGCTCGCCATCGACGACGAGGACCTGTCCGCTTGTGTCTCCTGCGGTCTGTGCCTCCCGCACTGTCCGACCTACCGCGTCACGGGCGAGGAGTCGGCCTCGCCGCGGGGCCGGATCGCCGCCATGCGCGCCACGCACGCCACCGACGGGCAGCCGGGACCGGAGTTCACCGAGTTCATGGACCTGTGCGTCCAGTGCCGGGGCTGCGAGGTCGCCTGCCCCTCGTCGGTGCCCTTCGGGCGGCTCATGGAGGGCGCGCGCCTGACGCTGGCCCGGGAGACCGCCTACCAGCCGCAGTGGCGACGGCTCGCCTACGCCGCCCTCGGCCATCACCGCCTCGTCCTGGCGGCGTCGACCGCTGCCGCCCTCGTCCAGCGACTCGGCCTCGTCCCAGCTCGGCTGGGATTGCCCCGGTTGCCGGTGCGCCGGCCACGGCTGCGACCGAGCGGGACCGACGCCTGGTTGTTCACCGGCTGTGTCATGGACGCGTGGATGCGGCCCACGCACGCCGCCGCCCTCCAGGTGATGCAGGCCGCGGGTGCCGGCGTGGCCCTCCCCGGATCCGGCGGCGACTGCTGTGGAGCCCTGCACCTGCACGCCGGGCTCCGCCATGAGGCCCAGGTCCTCGCGCGCCGGGTCATGGCGTCGATGCCAGGGGACGCCCCCGTGGTGGTCGACTCGGCCGGCTGTGGCGCCGCCCTGAAGGACTACGGCGCCCTCCTCGAGACGACCGAGGCAGGCCGATTCTCCGACCGCGTGCTGGACGTGCACGAATGGCTGGCGGCACGGGCGGACCGGCTGCCGCCGGCCGTCCGCCAGCTCGGCGAGCCGGTTGCTGTTCAGGACCCGTGTCACCTGCGCCACGTCCAGCGCGCCCATCACCACGTCCGCAGCGTGCTGGCCCCGTACGCGAACCTGGTGGAGATCGCTGACGACGGCTTGTGCTGTGGCGCCGGCGGCGCTTACGCCGGCATTCACCCCGGCATGGCCGGCGAGATCCGGGCCCGCAAGGTGGAGGCCATCGCCGCCACCGGAGCACGCGTCGTGGCCAGCGCCAACCCCGGGTGCATCGCCCACCTGGCCGGGGCGGGCCTCGACGTCCGCCATCCGCTCGACATCATCGCCTGGTCCCTCGATGGCGGCTGACCTCGACGACATCCGTGGCCGCCTCGACGCCATCGCCGAGGAGCTGGCCGACCTGGCGATCGAAGTACTGCGGGACGCCATCGACGCCGGCGAACGGGGCCGACCCGCGGAGGAGCGTCGCCTGACGCAGGCCCGCCGCTCGGTGGAGCGCGCCGCCTCGCTGCTGCGCAGCGAGGACGAGCTGCCCTGACGCCCTCAGTTCTGGTTCAGTGCGTCGATCAGCTGTCGAAGCCGGCCGTAGTGCATCCGGTCGAAATGGAGAGCGACCCGGGGTAGCTCGACGTGGTCCCGACTGGCGCGCTCCTGGGGGAGGGCTTCGGTGCGATGGATGTCGCCTCGGGTGCAGATGTCGGCGAACTCCCGGTTGAGCGCGGCCAGCTTCTCGTCCGACAGAGCGGTGCGCAGCCTGATGACGGTCTGATCGCCCACCACCCGCAGCGAGTGGTAGTGACGGTAGAAGTCGAGGACCTCCGCGGCGGCGCAGGCGACGTCGTCGGTGATGCGGTAGAGGGCGGCGTCCTCCGGCGAGATCAGCCTCCGAGCGCTCAGCTGGTCGGTGACGAACTGCTCCCATGCCCCCCAGTAGCTGCCCCCGGGCACGTCGACGAACACCAGCGGCGAGGGCTCCGCCTTCCCCGTCTGGAGGAGGGTCAGCAGCTCGAAGGCCTCGTCCATGGTGCCGAAGCCGCCCGGCAGGACGGCGTAGCCGTCAGACTCCTTGAGGAGCATCAGCTTGCGAGTGAAGAAGTACTTCATCTCGACGAGCTTGGGATCGCCCGAGATGAAGGCATTCGGCGCGTCCTCGAACGGGAGCCGGATGTTGATCCCGAACGCCTTGTCCGGTCCCGCGCCCTCCAACCCCGCGGCCATGATCCCGGGGCCCGCGCCCGTCACCAGCATCCACCCGGCTTCGGCGAGCTTGCTCGCCAGCTCCCTCGCCTGGGCGTAGAGCGGATCGTCGGTCAGGGTCCGCGCCGAGCCGAACATGGTGAGCTTCGGGACGGACCGGTAGGGAGCGAAGACGGCGAATGCCTCGGCCATCTCCTTCACCGCCGCGTTGGTGATCTTGAGGTCGAGGCGGTCTGCCCCGTTGCTTGCCATTCGGATGGTCGTGGCCAGTATCTCGAACAGCTGGTCGCGATTGGACTCGGCCCCGGCCGCGTCGAGCAGGTCGTCGATGTTGCGATCGATCTCGGGTCGCCCGGTCCGACGACGCCTGGTGCGCTCGGCCACTCGGGCCCGCTCAGGCTGGCGCCGGCACTCGCCCGTACAACGTGGTTCGCTGCTCGAGCCGGCGCCCGATCGGTTCGACGATCGCCCGGAAGCCCTCCTCGTCCATGGCCTGGCCGTGGCTGGCGCCGGCGGCGCGAGAGATGTTCTCGTCCATGAGCGTCCCACCGAGGTCGTTGGCGCCGGCCATGAGGACCTGGCGCACCCCGGCTTCGCCCATCTTCACCCAGCTCACCTGGATGTTCGGCACCCATGGGTGGTACGCGATGCGGGCCACGGCGTGCATGAGCAGCGCCTCGCGGAAGGTCGGACCCGGCCGGGCCCGGTGCTGAAGGTAGATCGGCGCGGCCATGTGGACGAACGGGAGGGGGACGAACTCGGTGAAGCCGCCCGTCTCCTTCTGCAGCTCCCGGGTGCGCACGATGTGTCGGGCCCAGTGCACCGGCGACTCGACGGAGCCGAACATGATCGTGATGTTCGAGCGGAGCCCCACCGAGTGGGCGACGCGATGGGCCTCGAGCCACTCCTCGGTGTTGACCTTGTCCGGGCACAGCACGGCCCGCACCTCGTCGTCGAGGATCTCGGCGGCGGTGCCGGGCAGCGTCTTCAGGCCGGCGTCCATCAGCCGCCGCAGGTAGTCGGCGAGCGGCTCGCCGAGGCGTCGAGCTCCCTCGGTCACCTCCAGGGCGGTGAACCCGTGGATGTGGATCCGCTCGGAGGCGGCTCGCACCGCCTTGATCACCTCCAGGTAGTAGTCGCCGTCGAAGCTGGGATGGATGCCTCCCTGGAGGCACACCTCCGTGGCCCCGAGCGCCTCGGCCTCGGCCACCCGTCGCGAGACCTCGTCCAGCTCGAGCAGGTACGGGCTGCCTCGGAGGTTGAGCGAGAGCGGCCCCTTCGAGAAAGCGCAGAAGCGACACTTGAACGTGCAGACGTTGGTGTAGTTGATGTTGCGGTTGGTCACCCAGGTAACGGCGTCACCGACCGCGGCCTGACGGAGCTCGTCAGCCACCTCGGCCACCGCCGCCAGCCCCGGCCCGCGGGCTGCGAAGAGCTCGGTGATCTCCTCGACGCCCACCTCCTGTCCCAGCTGCACTCCGGTCAGCACCTCGGACAGGGCACCGCCGGCGCCGGTCGAGGTCGGGGCGCCAGGACCAGGAGCGCCGGCGCCGTTCGCGGTGTCGGCCGTGCCCTCAGCCGGTACGGTTCGCAGCAATATCGGGGGGCCCACGGTGCCGCCGGACGACCAGCCGTCCTCCCGACCCAGGCCCTCGGCGTCGGAGCGATCGAGAACGGGAAAGCGCATGGCGGGATCGAGCCAGCGCTCGGGGGCGAGGGCGTACTCGGGATAGATCGTCAGGCGAGCCGCGAGGGCGAAGCCCCGCGACTCGGTGGTGCGCCGCAGCGCCTCGACGGCCGGCCACGGGCGCTCGGGGTTGACGTGGTCGGCGGTCACGGGCGAGACGCCACCCCAGTCGTCGATGCCGGCGTCCAGGAGCGCACCGAAGTCGTCCGAGAGGTTGGGCGGCGCCTGGAGGTGGACCTCCGGCGGCAGCACGAGCCTGGCCGCGGCCACCGACCACAGATACTCCTCCGGCGGGCACGGCGGGTGGGCGTGCATAGCGGTACCCGGCTTGGGCAGGAAGTTCTGGACGATCACCTCCTGGACATGGCCGTGACGGGCATGCGACTCGGCGACTGCTCCCAGCGCAACAAGGCGATCGGCCCGACTCTCACCGATGCCGACGAGGATGCCAGTGGTGAACGGGATGCCCAGCTCGCCGGCGGCCTCGAGGGTCGCCAGCCGCCGTTCTGGGGTCTTGTCCGGGCTTCCCTTGTGGCAGTCGAGGTCGGCCAGGGTCTCGATCATCATCCCCTGACTGGCGGACACCGATCGCAGGGCAGCCAGCTCGTCGGGAAAGAGGGCGCCGGCATTGGCGTGAGGGAGCAGGCCGGTCTCGTCCCTGACCAGCGCGGCGACCGATTCCAGGTAGTCGGCCGTCGAGGTATGGCCCTCCGCAGCCAGCCACTCCCGGGCGGCCGGGTACCGCTCCTCGGGCCGTTCACCGAGCGTGAACAACGCCTCGTGGCAGCCGGCCACAGCCCCCGCCCGGGCGATGGCAAGCACCTCTGACGGCGACAGGTAGGCGGCGCTGACGCGAGCCGGAGCCGTCGCGAACGTGCAGTAGGCGCAGCGATCCCGGCACAGCCTGGTCAAGGGGACGAAGACCTTGGGGGAGTAGGTCACCCGGCGGCCATGGGCGCCGTCACGCCGCCGACCAGCGGCGGCCAGCATCTCCTCGAGCGGCGCGGCCACGAGGTCCGTTCGCATGGGCGTCACCTTAGAGGCGGACGGGAAACTACTTGCACAATTCTTCGAGGATCATCTCTCTCGGGTCCCTGCCGAGGCGCAAGCAGTTTCCCGTCTGCGCCTTAGAGGCGGGGCGCGGCATCCCGGTCCACGAGCCAGACCACGCGCTCGGCGGTGACCCGCGCCGCCGGCAGGTCGGCGCCGTCGACCACCGCCTGGAGCGCCTCCCGCTTGGACTCGCCGGCCACGGTGAACAGGACCAGCCGGGAGCGGGCGATCCCAGAGAGGGTGAGGGTCATCCGGGGGTGGGGATTGCGCGCGTTCGGGTCGGAGTTCTGACAGACCAGGCGCCCCGGATCGGCGTCCAGGGCGGAGGAGCCGGGGAACAGCGAGGCGGTGTGGCCGTCGGGACCCAGCCCCAGATGCGTCACATCGAACCTGCCGACCTCCCCGACCCGCAGCTGGTACGGATCGGGGCCCTCCTCGCAGCGCATGGGGTACACGGCGTTGGCGGCGCCCACGCGCTCGAGCAAGGCCTCCCTCACCAGACGCTCGTTCGAATCGGGGCTGTCGGGGGGAACACAACGCTCGTCGCCCCAGTAGATATCGACCGCCCACCAGTCGATCCGCTGTGCTCCGTCTGCGGCCAGCCGCTCGTAGCACTGCCGCGCCGTGTTCCCGCCGGACAGCGCCATGGCGAACGACTCTCCGGGACGGGTCGCGAACGCCTCGATCACCCGGGCCGCGAACGCCCCCGGAACGTCGTCGACCACCGCGAGCTCGCCGTTCATCAACCGACGTCCAATGCAGCCTCGATGGCGCTCTCGTAGATCCGGTCGTGACTGTGGCGCGTCAGCGCCTCGGCCAGAGCCGCGACAGTCGGATCTCCCTCGATCGCGACCGTCGATTCGCGCCCCCGCTCGCGGTCGACCTCAGCCCTGGCGCGAACCATGCGGCCACCTCCCTCACCCTCGACACGGAACCGGCCGGTGGTCCCCCCGTGGTGCGCGGTCAGCAGGGCGGCGGCGTCGGGAGCGGGTCGGCGGGCCACCGAGGACGCGTCCAGGCCCAGACGGTCCGCCAGCCACCCGGCGAGGAGAAGCGCCGAGCCGGTCGGGCCAGCCACCTCTGCCGACTGGACGGCGTGGACGAACGGCCGATAGGGGATCACGTCGAAGAGCTGGGTGAGCATCTGGCGCCAAGGGTTCAACCGCAACCAGGTCAGATCGACGACCGGCCGTCGCCGGGCGAGCTCCAGGAGGGACGCGAGCGCGCCGAGATTGCCCTCGATGCCCGGAGACGCCTGCGAGGTGCCGTGGCCGACCTGCCCACCGGGCGACTCGACCACGACCGTCCCAGCGGTGCCGACGAGCGGTTCCGCCGGATCGGGGATCGATGACACGTACCAGAGGGTGACCGGCATCTCTCCCAGCGTGAGCGGCTCGACCAGTGAGTCGAGGTGGCCGCACACCGGCCCCCCGACGACGATGCGGACCTCCTCCCACCAGACCAAGCGCGAGTCGACCGTGGCCGTGTGCAGATGGACGTCGGCGTCGATGGATAGCGCAGTGGCCGGACGCGGGACCACGATCACGGTTCTGCCCGGGTTGTGGCGGCCGAGCCGGCGCATGGCCCGGCCGGCGCGATCTGCCCCGGCGTCGTCAGTGGCGACCACGACGAGGTTGATGGTGCTGACGCGCGTCGCCGCGCGCTCCTCGCCGGTTCGAAGTGTCATCAACGCGTCGTTGACGTCGCCGATGCTGACCCCCTGTCCCGACCAAGAACCGAGGCGGCTGGGCTCCCTCGAGCTGCTGGCCTCCGGTGCCACTACGGCGTCCGCCACTGCCGCCCGTCCCTCTCGATGAGCTGCGAGGCCTCTTTGGGCCCCCACGTCCCTGCCGGATAGCTGGAGAGCGGGGGGTGACCCGCCGCCCAGGCCTCGAGCACGGGGTCGACGATCCGCCAGGCCTGGTCGACCTCGTCGGCGCGGATGAAGAGCGTGGAATCGCCCACCATGGCGTCGAGAAGCAGGCGCTCGTAGGCCTCGAGCGGCTGCTCGAGGAACGCGGACGCGTAGGAGAAGTCCATCGACACCGTTCGCACCTGGAACGTGTGGCCGGGAACCATGGCCCCGAACCTGAAGGTGATGCCCTCGTCGGGCTGCACTCTGAGCACGATGGTATTGGGCTCCAGGCCCTCGGCCAGGCTGCCGGCGAACGGCAGGTGGGGCACATGCTGGAACTGCATGGCCACCTCGGTGACGCGTTTGGGGAGTCGCTTGCCGGTGCGCACGTACACGGGGACGCCGGCCCATCTCCAGTTGTCGACGAGAAGGCGCATGGCCACGAACGTCTCGGTCGTGCTGTGGGGGTCGACGCCCTCCTCCTCGCGGTAACCCGTCACCTGCTTCCCCTCGACCCAACCGGCGTCGTACTGTGCCCGAACCACCTCGCTCGCCACCATCTCGTGAGTCAAGACCTCGACGGCCCGGAGGGCCTTGACCTTCTCGTCCCGAATGCCATGGCTGTCGATCGTGGCCGGCGGTTCCATCAGGGTGAGGGCGAGGACCTGCATGACGTGGTTCTGGACGATGTCCCGCAAGGCGCCAGCCGTCTCGTAGAAGCCGCCGCGGTGCTCGACGCCGAGGCTCTCGGCGACCGTGATCTGGATGTGGTCGATGTAGCGGCGGTTCCAGATCGGCTCGAAGGTGGCGTTGGCGAAACGGAGGGCCAGTACGTTCTGGACGGTCTCCTTGCCCATGTAGTGGTCGATTCGGTAGATCTGGTCCTCGTCGAAGGCCTCGTGGACTGCGTCATCGAGCTCGGTCGCGCTCTCCAGGTTCCGACCGTAGGGCTTCTCGACCACCAGGCGAATGAAGGTGTCGTCGTCCCTCGGCCGGCTGAGACCGTGCTGCCCGAGCGCCTTCGCCACCTCGCCGAAGAGGGCCGGGATCGTGGCCAGGTAATAGATGCGGTTTCCCCCCGTCCCGACCTTGTCGTCCAGCTCGGCGAGTAGCACCTTGAGCTGATCGAAGGTGTCGGGATGGGCGTAATCGCCGGCGACGTACCGGAAGTTGCCCACGATGGCCTTCCACTCGGGGCCCCCGTCCGGTGCGGCCTCGAGCACATGATCGCGGAACTGTTCGTCGGTAAGGGGAGTGCGGGCCACCCCGATCACAGCGAAGGTCGAGGAGAGCGCCCTGCGGCGGCTCAAGGTGGCGAAAGCAGGGAAGATCTTCCGGGAAGCGAGATCTCCGGAGGCGCCGAAGACCACGACGGCCACCGGGGGGGAGTGCCGGTCGGCCTCGAGGCCGGCGGCAAGAGGGTTGGTCGCGTCGATGACGGTCGCTGCCGCCGGGTCGCTCATGTGGTGTGCCTCAATCCTGGTCCGGGCCGGTCACTGGTCGGCGCTGAGCGCGTTGGCCTTCTCGGTCAGCTGTTGGAGGAGCTCGTCGAAGGACTTGGTGAAGGACGCCACACCCTCGTCCTCCAGCCTCCGGGAGACGTCGGCTATGTCGATGCCCAGTTGTGCGAGGTCGTCGAGGACCTGCTTCGCCTCGCTGAACGCCGTGTCGACCGAGCGAGCCACCACGCCATGATCGAGGAAGTCCTGGAGGGTGGCATCCGGCATGGTGTTCACCGTGTCCGGACCGATGAGGTTGTCGACGTAGACCAGGTCGGCGTAGTCCGGGTTCTTGGTGGACGTGGACGCCCACAGCGGGCGCTGGACGTGTGCGCCTTTGGCCGCCAGGGCCTCCCAGCGGGCGCCCGAGAACCGTTGCTGGAACAGCTGGTAGGCGAGCCTGGCCTGGGCCACGGCCGCCTTCCCCCGGAGGGAGAGGGCCGACTCGGCCTGAGCACCACCGGCCTGGTCGGCCTGGGCCTCGAGACGGCGGTCGACCTCCGTGTCGACCCTGCTCACGAAGAACGACGCCACGCTGGCCACCCTGGACAGGTCCGCCCCCTCGGTCGCGGCCAGACGCTCCAGCCCGGACAGGTAGGCCTCGATGACGGCGTCGTAGCGCTCGAGGCTGAAGATGAGCGTGACGTTGATGCTGCGACCCTCGCTGATCATCTGGCGGATGGCCGGCACGCCCTCGGCCGTCGCGGGGATCTTCACGAACAGGTTGGGGGTCTCGATCCGGCCGTGCAGCGTTCGGGCCGCCTCGATGCTTGCGTTGGTGTCGTGGGCGAGCGCGGGAGCCACCTCCAGGGACACGAACCCGTCGGTTCCACCGCTCGCGTCGTACGTTGGTCGCAGCACGGCGAGCGCATTGGTGATGTCGTCGATGACGAGCTCCCAGTAGGCGTCGTCGACGCTCATGCGGCGCATCAGGGAGCGGAACTGGTCGTCGTAGTCCTCACCGCCCTCGATCGCCTTGGCGAAGATGGTCGGGTTGGAGGTGACTCCCCGCACACCCAGATTGACCAGCTCCGCCAGCCGGCCGCTGGTGAGGAACGACCGCTTGAGGTTGTCGATCCAAGGACTCTGTCCCTGCTGGTCGAACAGCTCGTGCAGCTTGGTCATCGGTCGTCCTCTCTGCCCCTATTGGCCGGCCTCCCGAGCCGGCTCCCTGCCCTCTGCCGGTCTCCCGGGCCGGCTCCATGCCCTCTCCCGGGCTCCCGGCCGGCTCTGACTTGGCGGTGGTCGATCCCGGCGATCGGAACCGGATCCGATGCGCGGCCCCCCGCCGGCCACACACCAACCCTACCCAGCCGGCTCCTGCTCACGCCGCCCGTCCACCTCCTGGAGGAGGGCGATCGAGGCCGTGAACCCGTGGAGGAAATTTCGTCCTCCCACGGGGCCGAGCTCGCCGGCGGCAAAGAAGCCGGCCATAGGGATCTCGCCCACGATGTCGGCCAGGGCGCTCGCGTCGTGATGGGGGCTGGCGAACAGGCGGGTGCCGCGACCGTTGCAGGTGAACATCAAGGCCGCATCGGCCTGGCGTCCGCTGAGCAGGCTTCGCAGGTCCTCGTCGGCGGCGACGGCGTCCCGGAGGTGGAACTGCACGGTCGTGCCCAGCTCGACCACGTCGTTCACGGCAATGGCCCCGGCGGCCCGGTCGGCGCCGATCACGTTGCGGACAAGGAAGTCGCCCCGGCCGAACTCGGCCTTGTGCTCGTCGATGACGCGGCCCAGGTGAAGGCCGCCGGCGTTGATGAGGGCGACGTCGCCCTCCGCCAGCTCGCGCCGGGCGAGATCGACCAGGCGCTCCAGGGCGGGCTGCCCTCCGAGCTCGTACACGACGTTGCCCTCGGCGCGGGTGACCGCCAAGGGATGTCCGATCGGACGACAACCCTGGGAGACGACGGACGCCAGCTCGACGCCGGGGCCGAGCAGGGCGCCGACGGCGCCACCGACGCGCATGCTCGAATCCAGCACGAGCCGGTTGCCACCGGGACCACGAGCGGCCGACGCCATCCCCCCGATCACCGGCAGGCCGGGGTGACCCTGTCCGAACCAGTCGATGAACGCCTCGACCGGAAAGGTGAAGGGGTCGGCCACGAGGAACAGCGCGGTGGGCTCGAACGGCACCTCGTCGGGCCACCCGGTCACGGCCAGGTGTCGATCTTCGTCGACGTCGCCCGCGCCCGAAGCACCCCCGCCGGGGGTGGTGACGTCGAGGCCGACGGGGACGACCGGCCCGAACCGCCCCGCCCAGAGGCACACCGCAGGCCCGCCCTCGACCTCGCGGTTGACGCCCGCCACCGACTCCGCAGCACAACCGATCAACGTGCGCGGCTCGAGGATGGCCCGCACGGCGCCCGCCGCGTCCTCCAAGGCACCAGCGTGCGGAGGCGTGACGAACAGCACGGCCAGATCGGGGGCCATCCCGACCTTCTCCAGTGCCTGGCCCGCGACCTCCCCCGTGGCGTGGGCGCTCACGGGATGCTCAGAGATCGCGGAGGCGAACGGCACCGCCTCCAGCCTAGTGGCGCAGACGGTACCGGTAATCCGTGTCGGTCGGCTTGCTTGTTCGTGAGGTCGGTCCGCCGGGCGGGCAGCGGACGCCGCTGCATCGTAACGGTCTGCCAGGCGCGCTCAGCCGACGGCTTGGCGCTCCTCGTCGGCGTGTCTCGTCTCGTCCCGCCGGCCACTCTTGAGCTTCACGTCCCCGTGGCGGATAGACGCCAGACCCGAGCGCTCGAGAGCCCGCACCGCCCACCATGCGGGGTCGATCTGTCCTCGTTCGAGCGCGAACCGGGCCGAGGTCGGCGCGGCGTGATGGTTGTTGTGCAGCCCCTCGCCCAGCGTGATCAGGGCCAGCCACTGGTTGTTGCGAGCGAGGTTGTCGTAGGGCCGGCGTCCCCACGTGTGACCGATGGCGTTGATGGCGGCGCTCAGCATCAGGTAGGAGACGGTGTGCACGGCGGCGGCGACCAGCGCCAGCTTCCATCCCAGGATCAGCCATAGGACGAGGTAGCCGAGTGTCAGGCCGACGAGCGCGTGGTCGAAGAGCACGCGGTCCCAGGCGTCGCGCGGCAGGTCGCGTGCGTAGCGGCCGACCGTCGCCTCCTCCCGAGCCGCCCGGCGGTACATCACCACGTTGCCGAACTGGACGGCGGCGTAGCCCTCCAGGATGGGGGAGTGCGGATCGCCCTCGACGTCGGTGAAGGCGTGGTGCTTGCGGTGCACGGCTACCCACTGACGGGGCCGGATGCCGGTGGTGACCCATGTCAGGAAGCGGGCGACGGCGTTCGCCACCGGCGACAGGGTCATGGCCCGGTGGGACAGGCTCCGATGGAGATACACGGTCGTGACGAGGATGGCCAGCTGGCAGGTGAGCAGGCCGACGAGCACAGCAAGGAGCAGGCGGGGCACAGGGTCACGGTAGCAGGTACGCCCTCGGTAAACGGACGACGAGACGCTGGTCACACGCATTGTTTGCCCTGCGTTCGCTCTTGGTCGCCGGCCGTTGCCGAAGGGGTCGCCGCGGGCCTCGCCGGACGCCTCGCTCGACGCCTCGGCGCGGTTCTCGGCGCGGGGTCTGGGCGCGTCCCGCCGCACCTCGACAGGGCTCCGCTGCCCGTCCTCGGATAGCTTCGCTGTCCGTGACGCCCACCGATCAACGGGTCCAGGTCCCGCCCAACTGCGACCTCACCTTGGGAATGGTGTGCCTGGACAAGTCGCAGCCGGGCAGAACCGTCTGGCGCATGCCCGCTGACGAGCGCTTCGCCAACCCGACGGGCGTCCTGCAGGGCGGGTTCGTGACAGCATTCGCCGACTCGGCCATGGGGGCCGCGTCGCTTACCTGGGCGAGAGATCGCAAGGTCTTCTCGGCCAACGCCGAGCTCAAGATCAGCTTCTTCAAGCCGGTGCGTGTCGGGTCGACGTTGACGTGCTCGGCGTCGGTCGTCGCAGGCGGCTCCCGCGCCGCGTTCGTCGAGGCCGAGGTCACTGACGACGAGGGCCGCATGGTCGCCAGAGCCACATCCACCTACCTGCTGACACCTCGCTCGTGACGGTGGGCAGGGAGGCGCTCCCGATGCCGATGTTCCCGCTCGGCACCGTGCTCTTCCCCCATATGGGTCTTCCGTTGCACGTCTTCGAGACGCGCTACCGCGACCTCACCCGGGACTGCCTCGACGGCAACGGGGAGTTCGGCGTCGTGCTCATCGAGCGCGGATCGGAGGTCGGCGGGGGGGACACCCGCTTCGGCGTCGGCACCGTCGCCCAGATCGCCGAGGCCGCGGAGCTCCCCGACGGGCGGTGGGTCCTGCTGGCGACCGGCACCCGGCGCATCCGGGTGACGGCCTGGCTTCCGGACGACCCCTACCCGGTCGCCCTGGTCGAGGAGATCGCCGACCCCCCCGTGCAGCCGACCCACATCGAGCATCTCGAGCTGGCTTCGCGGGCCGTGCGTCGGGCCCTGGCCCTCCAGACCGAGCTGGCCGATCAGCCGGGGGTGCCGGCCACCGTGTCCCTGGACGACAGGCCCGAGGTCGCGGCCTGGCAGCTGTGTGCCGTCGCCCCGGTCGGACCAGTGGACCATCAGCGCCTCCTCGAGATGCCGGACGTCGAGCCCCGCCTGCGGGTGCTGGCCGAGCTGGCGACGGCGGCGGCCGACCTGCTCAGCTACCGCCTCTCCGACGGGTGACCGACGGCCGGCGGCGCGGTCGGGGCTCGAATGCTTGCGTCGCTACCCGTACGGGGGATAGTAAGGCTGAGCCCATCGGAGGAGTGCATGCCCCAGACCAGCGAAGACGAGGCCCTGCCGGCGCTGGTGTCCGAGCTCAAGGACCTTGTCCTCCGGTACCTCCAACAGGAGACGCTCGAGCCGATCAAGGGCCTCGGCCGCTTCGTCATCTTCGGGGTGGTCGGCTCAGTGGTCCTCGTCGCCGGCCTGACGCTGCTCCTTGTCGGCCTGCTGCGGGGTCTCCAGGAGGAGACGGGGACGACCTTCACCGGGAACCTCACATGGGTCCCGTACGGTATCTGTGCCCTCACCGGCCTGGTGGTGGCCTTACTGGCCGCGGCGGCCATCACCAGAGGGCGCGGGAAGTCCCGGGCCAAGAGAGGAGCGGGGGCATGAGCGCGGCGCAGGGGGAGGAGCGGGTCAGCACACAGGACATCGAGACCAAGCTCCGCCAGATCCGTGGTCAGTTCGAGCAGACCGCCGAGTCGGCGCGTTCGGGCCTGGTGGCCGCCGGCGTCGTCGGCGCGGTAGTACTCGTCGCCGTCGCGTACGTCCTCGGTCGCCGGCGGGGCCGCCGCCGGTCGACCGTGGTGGAGATCCGGCGGGTCTGAGGTGTTGGAGCGCCTGCTCCGCAGCCTGACCCGCACGGGCATGCGCCGCGGCGTGCTCGGCGGAAGCCGGGCCTGGGCCATCGTGTGGCTCGCCGGCTTCGCCATCCTGAGGTGGGGCATCCGCCGCGAGGAGGTCGTCTACTCCGAGACCCTCGAGCCGGGCGGGCGCCTGACGATCACCCACGAGAAACCCCCTGACAAGGACAAGGGGCGGCGGGCACGACGCCGTTGAGCAACCGATTCGCGGTCGGCGACCGGGTCCTGCTGCTCGACTCGAAGCGCCGCCGCCATCTGGTGACGCTGGCCGACGAGGGCAGGTTCCACAGTCATTCGGGAATCGTCGACCACGCCCAGCTGATCGGGAGTCCGGAAGGCACAACCGTGCGATCGACCGCCGGGGCCCGCTATGTGGCCCTGCGGCCGACACTGTCGGAGCTGGTGCTGGAGATGCCCCGCGGCGCCCAGGTCATCTATCCGAAGGACCTCGGCGCGATCCTCATGGCGGCCGACGTCTTCGCCGGCGTCAAGGTCGTCGAGGCGGGTGTCGGCTCAGGAGCCCTGTCGATGGCCCTCCTCCGCGCCGGTGCCGACGTCGTGGGCTACGAGCTCCGCCCAGACTTCGCTGCTCGGGCGGCGACGAACGTCGCCCAGTTGCTCGACCAAGAGCACTCCCGCCGCTATCGAGTGGAGGAGCGCGACGTGTACGACGGGATCGTCGAGTCAGGGGTGGACCGGGTGGTCCTCGACCTGCCCGAGCCCTGGCGCGTGGTGCCGCACGCCGAGACAGCCATGCACACCGGCGGCATCCTGGTTGCCTACCTGCCCACCATCGGCCAGGTGACGGAGTTGCGGCGGACGCTGGCAGCCAGCGCTTTCGGGCTGGCCGAGACCGTCGAGGTGCTCCAGCGGACCTGGCACGTGGAAGGCAGGTCGGTGCGTCCCGACCACCGCATGGTCGGCCACACGGGCTTCCTCACCCATGCTCGCCTGTTGCTGGCCGAGAAGGGCACCGACGGAAGCCCATCGTCGGCGGTATGACGATCGACCCGCTCGTCGGTACGCCGCCGCGTCGGGGCTCGGCTCGTCTGTGACCAATGACCACCGCCGCCGGTCCGCCACCGACGCCGGGCCACGCGCACTGCGACAGCCCGCGCAGAAGGCTACGGCTGGACGAGCCGTCTGGGGTCGGCCGCTCGAGGTGTCGGGCTCAAGCCTTCTCGACGAAGATGCACTCGCCGGGACACTCCTCGGCCGCCTCCACCACGGCGTCCTCGAGGTCCGACGGCACGGTGGCCATGCCCTCGGCGCCACCAGGGTCGTTCTGGACCTTGTCGTCCTCCTTGACGTAGGCCAAGCCATCGTCCAACAGGGTGAACACCGCCGGCGCGATCTCCTCACAGAGACCGTCGCCGGTGCAGAGATCCTGGTCGATCCAGACCTTCATCAGCATGCCTCTCAGGACGTCGCGGTCAATTTCTGAACCTAACGATCCAGACCAGCAGTGTCAATTTCCACGGCTAGGACGGGGAAAACTTGCTGGGGGCTCCAGGACCGAGGACAAAGCCCAGGCCCAAGGCTATAGCGGCCATGGGTGCGTGTCTGTCCGCATGACACCGGTGTATGTTCGCTTTGTGAGGTGAGAGGAGGTGGTTCCGACGGCAGACTCCGAGTCCCAGCGTCGGCTCGCCGCCTACGAGCGGGACATGGCTCAGCTCCGGGAGCAGGCGACGGTGCTCGAGGACGAGATCGTCACGCTCCGCCGCCGGCTCCAGGATGCGCCCAAGCGGGTGCGGACCCTCGAGGAGAAGCTGCTCGAGACCAAGGGCCAGCTCGCTCAGGCCGTTTCCCAGAACGAGAAGCTGACCTTCACGCTCCAGCAGGCTAGGGAGCACATCGCCACGCTGCGCGAGGAGGTCGAGAAGCTCACCCAGCCGCCTTCGGCCTATGGCACCTACCTGGCTCGCAACGAGGACGGCACCGTGGACGTCTTCTCAGGGGGGCGGAAGGTGCGGGTCTCCCTGCACCCCGAGCTCGTCGCCGAGGACCTGAAGCGGGGCGACGAGGTCGTCCTCAACGAGTCGTTGAACGTCGTGCTGGCCCGCAGCGCCGAGCTGTCGGGCGAGGTCGTCACCGTCAAGGAGCTCCTCGATGACGGCCGGCGGGCCGTGGTGCTCGGGCGGGCCGACGAGGAGCGGGTCGTCGACCGGGCCGAGAGCATGATGGAGCTCCAGCTCAGGGCGGGCGACTCGGTCCTCCTGGACCCGCGCACCGATCTGCTCCTCGAGCGGCTTCCTCGGCCCGAGGTCGAGGAGCTGGTCCTCGAAGAGGTGCCGGATATCTCCTACGCCGACGTCGGGGGTCTCGACGACCAGATCGAGTCCATCACCGACGCCGTGGAGCTGCCGTTCCTCCACCGGGAGCTGTTCGTCAAGCACCGGCTGCCGGCTCCCAAGGGTGTGCTCCTGTACGGGCCTCCCGGGTGTGGCAAGACGCTCATCGCCAAGGCCGTCGCCAACTCCCTCGCCAAGAAGGTCGCCGAGCAGTCGGGGGACCGCCAGGCCCGGAGCTACTTCCTGAACATCAAGGGCCCGGAGCTGCTCAACAAGTACGTGGGCGAGACCGAGCGCCAGATCCGTCTGGTCTTCCAGCGGGCGCGGGAGAAGTCCGAGGAAGGCGTGCCGGTCATCGTCTTCTTCGACGAGATGGACTCCCTGTTCCGAACCCGCGGCTCGGGCATCAGCTCCGACATGGAGTCAACCGTCGTTCCCCAGCTCCTGGCCGAGATCGACGGTGTCGAGGCCCTCCGCAACGTCATCGTGATCGGAGCATCGAACCGCGAGGACCTCATCGACCCGGCCATCCTGCGCCCCGGCCGGCTCGACGTGAAGATCAAGATCGAGCGGCCCGACGAGGAGGCAGCCGCCCAGATCTTCTCACGGTACCTACAGTCCGACCTGCCCCTGGACGCCGAGGAAGTCACGTCACTGGGCGGGGGGGACCGCGACAAGGCTGTCCGGCGCATGGTCGAGACCACCGTGGCGGCCATGTACCAGGCCGACGAGCTCAACCGCTTCCTCGAGGTCACCTACCAGAACGGGGACAAGGAGATCCTCTACTTCAAGGACTTCGCCTCTGGCGCCATGATCGAGAACATCGTCCGTCGGGCCAAGAAGCTGGCAATCAAGCGAACCATCGCCCAGCAGGGCGAGGGCATTCGCACCGACGACCTGCTCGACTCCATCCGGCAGGAGTACAAGGAGCACGAGGACCTACCCAACACCACGAACCCCGATGACTGGGCCAAGATCTCGGGCAAGAAGGGTGAGCGGATCGTCTACGTCCGCACGCTGCTGGCCGAGGGCAAGGAGGCGACCGGTGGACGCTCGATCGAGCGCGTGGGGACCGGCCAGTACCTCTAGTCGGCCGGCGGCGGGGTTGGGGTCCCCGCCGCCCAGTGTCGGCCGGACGAGCGGAGGACGGGGGTGGGGCCCCGTCCGGGCGCGGCGAAGCCGCCAGGAGCAGACACGGACGGCGGCGGGGTTGGGGTCCCCGCCGCTCGGAGGAGGACGGGGGTGGGGCCCCGTCCGGGCGCGGCGAAGCCGCCAGGAGCAGAGCGCGCCATTGGCAGCGGCACCGGGGTAGGGTCCGTCTGTGGCCATCCCCAAGGTGTGCGGCATCGAGACCGAGTACGGCATCCATTCCGTCGGGCCCGGTGACGCCAACCCGATCGCCGCCTCCTCGGTCCTCATCAACGCCTACGTCGCCGAGCTCCAGCGCCGGGTCGGCTGGGACTTCGAAGACGAGAGCCCCGGCAACGACGCCCGCGGGTTCGCCCGTGAGGATGCGCCCGAGGTGGAGACGCACCTGGTCAACGCAGTGTTGACCAACGGGGCCCGGTACTACGTGGACCACGCCCATCCCGAGTTCTCGACTCCCGAGTGCTCGACGGCCATCGAGCTGCTCCGCTACGACAAGGCCGGGGAGCGGGTCCTCACCCGATCGATGGAAGCAGCGGGCCGGCTCCTCCCGAACGGTGAGGCGATCGTGGTCTACAAGAACAACTCGGACCACAAGGGCAACTCGTACGGGTGCCACGAGAACTACCTGATGAACCGGGCGGTGCCCTTCGCGAGGATCGTCCAGCACGTCGTGCCCCACTTCGTCTCCCGCCAGATCTACACCGGGGCGGGCAAGGTGGGCACCGAGACGTCGACGGGCGGATCAGCCGACGTCGCCTTCCAGCTCTCACAGCGGGCGGACTTCTTCGAGGAGGAGGTCGGCCTCGAGACGACCCTCAAGCGGCCCATCGTCAACACCAGGGACGAGCCCCACGCCGATGCGCAGAAGTACCGGCGCCTCCACGTGATCGTTGGAGACGCCAATCTGGCCGAGGTGGCCACCTACCTGAAGGTCGGTGTGACGGCGATCGTCCTGGCCATGATCGAGGACGACTGGTACGGCGATCGCGACCTGTCGCTGGCGACCCCTGTGCGGGCCATCCGCCAGGTCTCCCACGACCTGTCACTGTCGGAGCCCCTGGAGCTGGCCGAGGGCGGCACCACCACGGCGCTCGGTATCCAGTGGGAGCTGTTGGAGCTGGCCCGCAAGTACGCCGACGACCTCGGCCTCGACTGTGTCGGTGGCGACGAGGCTGGCCAGGAGGTACTGCGGCGCTGGGAGACCACGCTCCACGCCCTCGAGACCAACCCCGCCAGCCTCGCCAACCAGCTCGACTGGGTGGCCAAGCACCAGGTCATCGAGGGGTACCGGGAGCGCCACGGGCTGGCGTGGTCCGACCACCGCCTGACGGCCATCGACCTGCAGTACCACGACCTGCGTCCGGAACGGTCGCTCTTCGCCAAGATGCCGATGGAGCGGCTCGTCGACGAGGCCGAGGTCCTCGAGGCCGTGACCGAGCCGCCCCGGGACACGAGGGCCTACTTTCGGGGCCGGTGCCTGCAGCGGTGGGCGTCCTCGGTTGCGGCCGCCAACTGGGACTCTCTCGTGTTCGACCTCGGGTCCGACCCGCTGCGGCGGGTCCCGATGATGGAACCGCTGCGGGGAACCGCCGCGCATGTCGATACCTTGTTGGCGGGATGTTCGAGCCCGGCTGAGCTGTTGGACCAGTTGGGTTCCTAGGAGAGAAGTGGACCATGGCAGAACGTGAGCTCAAGAAACGGCCGCAGACCACACGTGACGAGGAAGTCGTCGAGGAGGCCGCGCCCACGTCGGACAAGGGCGAGAAGCTCAAGGCTGAGCTGGATGATCTCCTCGACGAGATCGACGAGGTGCTCGAGGACAACGCCGAGGAGTTCGTGCGCAACTACGTCCAGAAGGGCGGGGAGTAGCGGCATCCACCCGGCCAGCCTCGCGACCCTGGCTGAGCCGGTAGGGTGCGCTCCGATGCGCCTGCCCATGTTTTCCCCGGCCGACGACCCGGGGCCGAGCTTCACCGATCTGGTTCGCCGTAGCGGTCCGCCCCAGCCCGTCGCGCCGGTGGCACAGCGTGTCCCGGACGTCGGGAGCACGGCTGCGACGGGGCCCGACATCCGCCATGGGACGACGGTCGCCGCCCTGCGCTACCGCGATGGCGTGGTGATGGCCGGCGATCGCCGGGCCACCGAGGGCTACTCCATCGCTCATCGCTCCATCGAGAAGGTCTTCCCGGCCGACCGTCACTCCGCCGTTGCCTTCGCCGGGGCGGCGGGGCCCGGCATCGAGATGATCAAGCTCTTCCAGACCCAGCTCGAGCACTACGAGAAGGTCGAGGGCCTGGCGCTGAGCCTGGAGGGCAAGGCCAACCAGCTGGGCCAGATGATCAGGGGCAATCTCCCGATGGCTATGCAGGGCCTGGCCGTCCTTCCGCTGTTCGCCGGCTACGACCTCCGGCGGCGGATGGGCCGTATCTTCAACTACGACCTGACGGGCGGTCGGTACGAGGAGGCCGACTACCACGCCACCGGATCAGGCGGCCGCGACGCCCGTACCACCATCAAGCTCGGGTATCGAGAGGGGATGGGGCGTGACGAGGCCATCGAGCTGGCCATCCTGGGCCTGTACGAGGCGGCCGACGAGGACATCGCCACGGGCGGGCCCGACGTGGTCCGCGGCATCTACCCGATGGTCGCCACCGTCACCGGCGCCGGCTTCGAGCTGGCCGGTGAGGCCGAGGTGGCCGAGCGTTTCGGAACGCTCATCGAGCGCAAGCGGGCGGAGGGTCAGCGCCCATGACCATGCCCTTCTACGTGGCCCCCGAGCAGGTCATGAAGGACCGCGCCGATTATGCCCGCAAGGGGATCGCCCGGGGGCGGGCGCTAGTGGCCTCGGTCTTCGCCGACGGGATCCTCGTCACCGCGGAGAACCCCTCTCGGTCGCTCCACAAGATCAACGAGATCTACGACCGCATCGCCTTCGCCGGGGTTGGGCGCTATAACGAGTTCGACCAGCTCCGGGTGGCCGGTGTCCGTCACGCCGACACCAAGGGGTTCGCATACAGCCGTGAGGACGTCGACGCCCGCTCGCTGGCCAACGTGTACGCGCAGTACCTGGGGCAGGTCTTCACCCACGAGATGAAGCCGTTGGAGATCGAGATCCTCGTGGCCGAGCTGGGTGTGGACGGCGCCCCCGATCAGCTCTACCACATCCTCTACGACGGCACTGTGGTCGACGAGGAGCGCTTCATCGTCCTCGGTGGCGAGGCCGAGGCCATCTCCGGGCGCGTGGAATCGTCCTGGGCCGAAGGGTGGACCTTGGTCGAGGCCCTCGGGGCCGCGGTGGCCGCCCTGGCCGGTCCGGAGCGGACGCTCGGCCCCGACGAGCTCGAGGTGGCGGCGCTGGTGAGGGGCGACGGGCGACGCGCCTTCCGCCGCATCGAGGACCCCGAGCTGCAGGAGCTGCTCGGGGTCTCCCCGTCGAGCTGAGTCGGCATGAACGGAGCCGAGCGGCCTACGCCGCCTCGGCATCCCGGGAACGGTACCGTGGCCGGCATGGAGCGGCGCATCTTCGGGCTCGAGAACGAGTACGGCGTCACCTGCACCCTGCGCGGGCAGCGCCGGCTCAGCCCGGACGAGGTCGCCCGCTACCTGTTCCGGCGAGTCGTCAGCTGGGGCCGGTCCAGCAACGTCTTCCTCGAGAACGGCGCCCGCCTCTACCTCGACGTGGGCAGCCACCCGGAGTACGCCACGCCGGAGTGCGACTCGATCTCTGACCTCGTCGCCCACGACAAGGCCGGTGAGCGGATCCTCGAGCACCTGCTGCTGTCGGCCGAGCAGCGCCTCCGGGAGGAGGGCATCCGCGGCGTCATCTACCTGTTCAAGAACAACACCGACTCGGCGGGGAACTCCTACGGCTGCCACGAGAACTACCTGACGAGTCGCCGGGACGACTTCGGCCACTACGCCGAGGTGCTGATCCCGTTCTTCGTCACCCGCCAGATCTATGCCGGGGCGGGCAAGGTGCTGCAGACGGCCCGCGGGGCCATGTTCTGCATCAGCCAACGGGCAGAGCACATCTGGGAGGGCGTCTCCTCGGCGACGACCAGGAGCCGGCCCATCATCAACACGAGGGACGAGCCGCACGCCGACGCCGAGCGCTTCCGACGCCTCCACGTGATCGTCGGTGACTCGAACATGAGTGAGTACTCCACGTTCCTCAAGGTCGGAGCCACCAGCATCCTGCTCCGCATGCTCGAGGACCCGGCCGCCGTGCTCCGCGACATGACCCTCGAGAACCCCATCAGGGCCATTCGCGAGATCAGCCACGACACGTCCTGCCGGCGCCGCGTGCGTCTGGCCAACGGCAGGGAGGCCAGCGCCCTCGACATCCAGGGTGAGTACCTGATGAGAGCCCGCCGTTACGCGGAGCAGAAGGGCCTCGACCCCCTCGAGAAGCAGGCCCTCGAGATGTGGGAGCACTGCCTCGAGGGGATCGAGAAGGACCCCTTCACCCTCGACCGTGAGTGCGACTGGGTGATCAAGCACCGCCTCATCGAGCGCTATCGCCAACGACACGGCCTGTCGCTGTCGCACCCGAAAGTGGCGCTGCTCGACCTGCAGTACCACGATGTGAGCCGGGAACGGGGCCTCTTCTACCGCCTCCAGAGCCGGGGTGAGGTCGAGCGGACCTGCGCCGAGGATGCCATCGAGGCGGCGATCGACCGGCCGCCGCAGACAACGAGAGCACGACTCAGGGGGGAGTTCATCAAGAAGGCCAAGGACCGGCGACGGGATTTCACCGTCGACTGGGTCCACCTCAAGCTCAATGACCAGGCTCAGCGCACGGTGCTGCTCAAAGACCCGTTCCGCGCCCGCGACGAGCGGGTCGAGAAGCTCATCGACGGGCTGTGACGTCCGGCCGCGCCGGCTCCTGGCGCCACGCGGGTGCCCGGGCGGACCCCGCGGGCCTGGATTAGCCTGCCTCCACCGTGGCGATGACCGATCCCGGCCGCCAACCGCCTCCTGAGGACGCTGTCCCCGTGACCCGGTCACGGGGATGGCGTCGCCGTTCACCCCGGATGCGGACCTGGATCGAATGGGTCGCCATCGTGGCCCTCGCCCTGTTGGCCGCCTTCGCCATAAAGACCTGGCTCATCCAGGCCTTCTACATCCCCTCGGCGTCGATGGTGCCGACCCTCCAGGTCGGCGACCGCATCCTGGTCGACAAGGTCAGCTACGACCTGCACGACATCCATCGCGGCGACATCGTGGTATTCGGCCGTCCATCCGCCGACACCGGCGACCCTTCCGTCAACGACCTGGTGAAGCGGGTGGTGGGACTCCCGGGCGACTCGATGAGCTCGGTGAACGACGTGCTCTATGTGAACGGACACCCCCAGTCGGAGCCCTACCTCCCGGCGGGGACGGTGACGACGGGGAACTTCAGCCAGGCACCCGGTTGCCAGCCCTCGGCCGTCAGCGGGGCCAACCGGTCCTGCCTGATCCCCCGGGGGGAGTACTGGGTGATGGGAGACAATCGGGGGGACTCCAAGGACAGCCGCGCCTTCGGACCGATCAGGGGCTCACTGGTGGTCGGCCGGGTGGTCGTGCGGGTCTGGCCCATCACCTCGCTCCACCTGTTCTGAGGCGCCTACGCCGCCGCGGTCATGCCGCGGCCAGCGCCGCCATCATGACCTCCACGTGGTCGCTGTAGACGGCGTCGACCCCCATGGCGAGCAGGCGGGCGAGCGGACGCGCTCGCTGCGCATCCCACGCGAAGGCCGCCCGGCCCTGGTGGTGAAAGGTCTCCACCAGCGAACGGCTCCACTCGCGACGGTGCAGGTTCACCGCGTCGATGCCCGCCTCGGCCAGCGCGGCGGCCCGATGCGCAGGTCCCTGGCTCATGCTGGCCAGTCCGGTCGAGTCGACCAGGCGCAGCCGGGGCGAGAGGGGACGCCACCTGGCCAACTCGCGCCAGCTGGGATGACACAGCCAGAGCCGGCCGACGGCATCCACCGCGGTCGACTCGTGCACGACCGAGGGGGCGGCGGCGGGGTCCTTCACGTCGAGCGAGAGCTCGTAATCGGTACCGCAGGCCCGGTAGAGGTCGCCGAGCGACGGGATCGCCGCGGGGAGCTCGTCCCGCCGCAGGTCGGCGACGGCCCGGCGGCGACCGTCGGCCCGCACGACCCCGTCGTGGTCGAGGACCGGGACGCCGTCGGCCGTGAGCCAGACGTCGCTCTCCAGCCCACTGGCCCCGAGCTCGAGGGCCAGGCGAAATGCCTCGATCGTGTTCTCGGGGGCCCGCGCCCTGGCACCTCGGTGGGCGAAGCCGATGGGGGACATGGGGAGTGCGCCCACGACCCCATTCTGGGCTCATCGGGCCGAGATCGTGACTCCACACCGCAAGCTTTGTACGCCTCGGGGGGCGGGCCGCCGATACACTTTTTCCGTGATCAGTTTCGGCCCGGCCAAGATCCTGATCGTCCTGACGGTCGCCCTGATCGTGCTCGGGCCCGAGAAGCTGCCACAGATGACCCGCCAGGTCGGCAAGGCCTGGGGCGACTTCCGCCGATTCCGCGAGCACTTGGAGAGCGAGGTCAGGGGCGCCCTGGGGGAGGACCTCGTGCAGCCCTTCACCCCTCCCTGGCAGACCGATGGCTCGTCCGAGGCGTCGGCGTCATCGCATGTCGACGGGGCGACCTCCGATGGCGCCGCCCAGGAGGGGGTCACCACGTCCGACGGATCTGCTTCCGGCGAGGGTGCCCAGGACCGGGCGCCACCCGAGCACCCAGGTGAGCTGGCACCACTCCCGCCCGCGACCGGATCCGCCCGGCCCGCCGCCCACGGGGGTTGGGATCCGGGCCTGGCCCCGGACGATCCCAGTCTCAACTAGGGCGCCTCGGCAGGTAGTGCCATGGCCATAAAGCTGCCCCGCCTCAAGAGCAAGCATCCGCACCCGGATGCCATGACGCTGGTCGAGCACCTGACGGAGCTGCGGCGCCGGCTCGTCGTATCGATCCTGGCCGTCGCCATCGGTGGGGCAGTGGCCTTCGCCCTGTACAACCACATCCTGAACTTCTTCGTGCACCCGTACTGCGTCACGGTCGGTCCGCACCATTCGTGCAAGCTGTTCGTCACCGGACCGCTCGACGGGTTCTCGATCCGCCTCAAGATCGCCGCCTATGGCGGCCTGTTCCTGGCCTCCCCGGTCGTGCTGTACCAGCTGTGGCGCTTCATCACCCCGGGCCTCAACCCGAACGAGAAGCGCTACGCCGTGCCGTTCGTGATCTCCTCGATCATCCTCTTCACGGCCGGCGCCGGCGTGGCGTGGGTGACCTTCCCCCATGCCCTCTCGTTCCTGACCGCCGTCGGCGGGCCCACGCTCGGGCAGATCTACAGCCCGACCAACTACCTCAACCTCATCATCCTGCTGATGGTCGCCTTCGGCGTGGCCTTCCAGTTCCCCGTGCTGCTGGTGTTCCTCGAGCTGGCGGGGGTGCTCAGCCCGGCCCAGCTCTCTCGGTGGCGGCGGAAGGCAATCGTGGTCCTCTTCGCCGTGGCCGCCATCGTCACGCCCAGCTCGGACCCGTTCTCGATGCTGGCCCTGGCTCTACCGATGTGCGTGTTCTACGAGGCGTCGATCGTGATCGGGAAGCTGCTCAAGCGGTCAGCACCGGCCGGCGGTTCGTGATCCGACGATGACGCCCGCGAGGGCGGACTTCCTTTCGACCCTCGGCTTTCCGCTCGACCCCTTCCAGGTGCGGGCGCTCGATGCACTCGACGAGGGCCGGTCGGTCCTGGTCGCCGCGCCGACCGGGTCGGGCAAGACCGTGGTCGCCGAGTATGCCATCGCCAAGTCTTTGGCCGAGGGGGGCAAGGCCTTCTACACGACGCCCCTCAAGGCCCTGTCGAACCAGAAGTACGGCGACCTCGTCCGCCGCCACGGCCCGGATCGTGTCGGCCTGCTCACGGGCGACAACTCGATCAACGGTGACGCACACGTTGTCGTCATGACCACCGAGGTCCTTCGCAACATGATCTATGCCGGATCGCCCACGCTCACCGGTCTCCGCTGTGTCGTCCTCGACGAGGTCCACTACCTCCAGAACCCCTACCGGGGCGCGGTCTGGGAGGAGGTCATCATTCACAGCCCGCCGGAGATCAAGCTGGTGTGCCTCTCGGCCACGGTGTCGAACGCCGAGGAGTTCGCCGATTGGATCTCCACGGTGCGCGGTGACACGGCGGCGATCATCGAGGAGCGCCGACCCGTGGCCCTCAACCAGCTGTACCTGGTGGGCGACCGTCGCAGCGAACGCCTGCATCTGCTGCCGACCTTCGTCGACGGCCGACCCAATCCGGCGGCCGCCGCCCTCGAGGGCGCGTCACAGGGACGCCGACCGTACGGCCGCCCCCGGAGCCGGCTCTACCCGCCCTGGCGGTCCGAGGTGGTCGATCGGCTCGGGGAGGAGTCGATGCTGCCTGCCATCTACTTCATCTTCAGCCGGGCCGCCTGCGACGACGCTGTGCGCCAGTGCCTCGCCGACGGCGTGCGGCTGACGACTCCCGAGGAGCGACGACAGATCAGGGCCATCGCCGAGGCCAAGGTCGAGGCATTGTCGGACGACGACCTCCGGGTGCTCGGCTATGGCGCCTGGCTCACCGGGCTAGAGGCCGGCCTCGGCGCCCACCACGCCGGCCTCGTGCCTCCCTTCAAAGAGGCCGTCGAAGCCTGCTTCGGCGCCGCTCTGGTCAAGGTGGTCTTCGCCACCGAGACGCTGTCGCTCGGCATCAACATGCCGGCCCGGTCGGTGGTCATCGAGAAGCTCACCAAGTTCACCGGCGAGCGTCACGAGACCCTGACCCCGGGGGAGTACACCCAGCTCACGGGAAGGGCGGGACGGCGGGGTATCGACGAGGTGGGCTACGCCGCGGTGCTATGGAATCGTTTCGTGCCCTTCTCCCAGGTGGCCGGGCTGGCGTCGACTCGCACCTACGCGCTCACGTCCTCGTTCCGACCCACCTACAACATGACGGCCAACCTGGTCCGCCGGTACCCACCGGACCAGGCCCACCACCTCCTCAACCTCTCGTTCGCCCAGTACCGGGCCGACGCCGACGTGGTGCACCTCGAGGCCCAGCTGGAGCGCACGGCGACAGCGCTGGCGGACGCCAGACGAGCGGCCAGCTGCGACCGCGGTGACATCGAGGAGCTCCGGGGCCTCGATCGCGCCGCCCGTCGGTCTGTCGCCGCAAGCGGCGAGCAGGCGCCCCTGCCCCAGAGGCTCCGGGCCGAGGTCGAGTCGGTTCTCGATCGCATCCGGCCCGGTGACGTGGTTCGCGTGCCCAGTACCGTCGCCCGCGGGCCGGTCGCGGTGATCACGACCGCCCGGCGCCGCGGTGGGGACGTGCGTCTGGGCGCCGTCACCGTCGACACCAGGAAGGTCCACCTCCGGGCGACCGACTTCCACGCTCCACCCCGGCCCCTTGCCCGCGTCGAGCTCCCCGTGCCGTACGACCCGTCGACTGCCCGGTTCGTCCGCCAGACAGCCGCCGCTCTGCGGCGCCTCGACCTCGACGACACAACCAGTCCGGGAGGCCGGCCGGAGAACGACGCGACGCCGGTCGGCAAGCGAGGCCGCAGAGGGCGAGGCGCCATCGATGCAGGTGATGCGGGGCGGGCCGGATCCGGTGTCGTGTCCTCGCATTCTGCCGCCGGCTGTCCCCAGCTCCGGACCCACCTGCGAGCGGCGGACCGCGCCGATCGGCTGGAGCGCGAGCGCGAACGCCTGGAGCGGCGGATCCGCGGGCGCAGCGAGTCGCTGGCCCGCCAGTTCGACCGAGTCCTCGGGCTGCTGCGACGGCGCGGGTACGTCGAGGGCTGGTCGCTGACCGAGGACGGGGACCGTCTGGCCCGCATCTACCACGAGGCCGATCTGCTGGTGGCCGAGACGATCGGAGCCGGTCTCCTCGACGGGCTCGACCCGCCGTCAGTCGCCGCTCTCGTGTCGGTCTTCACCTTCGAGCCCCGGGGGCCGGGACCCGCTCCGTCGGGCGGGTTCAACCCGGGGGCGCAGCGGGCCCGCGAGGCCGGCCCGAGGAGCGAGCTCCAGCGTCGCTGGCGCGCCGTCGAGGAGCTGGCCCGGCGGCTGAATGCCGACGAGGCGGCAGCCGGCCTGCCCCCGACAAGAACACTCGACCCGGGATTCGCCGAGGTCGCCAGGGCCTGGGCCGCGGGCGACGACCTCAGCCGCGTGATCGCCGACGAAGAGGTCTCGGGCGGCGACTTCGTTCGCAACATCAAGCAGCTGATCGACCTCCTGCGCCAGATCGAGCAGGTGGCGCCGGTGCCGGGCACGGCCCGGGCCGCAGGGCGGGCGGCCGACGACGTATTCCGGGACATCGTGGCCGCCTCGTCGGTCCTCGACGCCGCCGCCGCTGCCCCCTCCTAGCTGGGTGTCCGCGAACGCCCTGTTCGGAGGGGGAGGCAGATCCACCGCCCCTGATAGCGCGGGGCCGTAGTGTGGCGCCGCATGCATCCATACGTCCGGGAGCGCTTCAGCGACGAGGAGGCCGACGTCCTCCGGCGCTACTTCACGAGCATCGACGGACCGGTCTTCGCCCTCGTCAACCTGCCCGAGGTGGTGAAGGGAGCGCTGTTCGCCCGCTACTCCCGCTCGGCCAAGAGCCTGCGACGGCTGTTCCTGGACGAGTTCGTCGGTGACCTGGACATCAGCGGCGACCTCACCGTCGACGCCACCGTCGGGCTGCGCCGAGCCGAGGAGCTCTACGACCGGATCTTCCTCGAGTACGGCGACGACTCGGTGGCCCAGCTGGGTGGCGTGCACCTCGCCTGCGAGCAGGCGTCCAACCTCCTGACCAAGGTGCTCGAGCGGAGCCGGCTCATGGCCTACCTGGAGCAGTCCACGCGCTACGTGGCCTACGACTCGCGCCTCGCCAGCGGCCATTACCGGTACTTCCGCGACCCGGCCATCCTCGAGTCCTCTCTCGGTGCCCGCTACGTGGGGGAGATGGACCGGATGTTCGACACCTACGCCGCGCTGGTGCCCGTCGTCCAGGCCTGGCTCACCCGCCGCTACCCCAAGGCGAGCACCGATCCGGACCTGGCCTACCGTCAGTCGATACGGGCCAAGGCCTTCGATGCGCTGCGGGGGCTCCTTCCGGCCGGGTCGCTGTCCAATGTGGGCATCTACGGGACCGGGCAGTCCTACGAGCTGCTGCTCCTCCACATGCGTGCCCATCCCCTCCCTGAGGCGCGCTATTACGCCGAGCTCATGCTCGAGGAGCTCCGAAAGGCCATCCCGTCGTTCCTGAAGCGCGTGGACCGACAGGATCGGGGCGGGCAGTGGTCGGCCTACCTGGCCGCCAATCGCGCCGCCATGGACGACGTTGCCGGCCGGCTCTTTCCCTCGGGCGGGGCGGGTGCGGGCGACCCCCCTCCGGCGGTGACGCTGGCGGACTTCGATCCCGACGGTGAGAACAAGATGATCGCCGCCATGCTGTACCCGCACACCCACCTTGCGGAGAGCGAGCTGGCCGTGCAGGTCGCCCAAATGTCGGCAGACGAACGGCGCCAGGTGGTGCGGGCCTACGTGGGCGATCGCGTCAATCGTCGTCATCGTCCCGGGCGGGCGCTGGAGCGCACGTCGTACCGGTTCGACGTCGTGTCGGACTACGGCGCCTTCCGGGACCTCCAGCGGCATCGCATGCTCACCATCGAGTGGCAGGGCCTCGACACCAGCCTCGGCTACGACCTCCCCGACGCCGCCGTCGAGGCGGAGGTCGCGCCGGAGTTCGAGGAATCGATGGTCCGGTCAGCGACCCTGCACGAGGCCCTGGCTTCGCCGTTCCCCCAGCAGGCGCCGTACGCCGTGGCCCTCGCCTTCCGGGTCCGCTACATGATGCAGATGAGCGTCCGCGAGGCCATGCACGTGCTGGAGCTCCGGTCGGGCTCCCAGGGCCACCCCGCCTACCGCGCCGTGGTCCGCGAGATGCACCGCCTCATCGCCGATCGGGCCGGGCATCACGCCGTGGCCGAGATGATGCGCTTCGTCGATCGTGACGACCAGAGCGACAACGGCCTCGGGCGACTCGAGGCCGCCCGCCGGACGGAGGCCCGCCGCGTGGCGGAGCACCAGCGCCACCCAGCTCGGCCGGCCCGCTGACACCGCCGATAGGCGCGCAGCTGGGCTGGTATCCCCCATGTGTTGGATATTTTTTCACCCCCCTGAACAGGGCCAATACGCGAAGACCCTGGTCATAGGGCTCCGACTCGGGCTTGACGATGACCTCCAGGCGCGGCATAACTAGCGGAGTCCCAGACGCCCCGGACGCCAGGTCGTGGGCCTCCCGGGATTAGGTATTTCTGGTCTCGGGAGGGGGGGTCGCGGGCCGCGGGGGCCCAGGAAGCCGAGTAGAGAACGTCCCAATAACCCTTCTTTCGCGCGCTCTTGTGAGCGTGGCGGGGAATGGGCCACCGGATGGCCCCAAAGGCTCCTGGGCCCGACCGCCCGCCGGATCCGCTGTTGAAGGCGCTGTTCCGACTGGCGGCTCGCTTGCCGGGACGCGACAGTTTGCGCGCGCCGGAGCCCGCCACCCCGTGGCGGGCTCGATGAGCAGAAGGCTCCGTATAGGCTCCCGGCCGAACTCAGCAAGGACGGGCTGTAATGGCGGAAGACGTCGACGACCAGTTGGACGAAGAAAAAGAAGAAGAGGAAGAGGAACTCGACGAGCCCGACCTCGACGAGCTTGCAGACGACGAGCTGATCGATGAAGACGCCCTCGAGGAAGAAGAGGCCGATGGGGGGGACGAGGAGGGCGACGAGGACGAAGAGCCGGAGGGACAGAACGGCGCCGCTCCCGCCACGACCGATCGGGCCGAGGACGACGAGGACGAGGAGGACGACGAGGACGAGGAGGAGGACGTCGAGGCCAGCCTCGACGTGATCCTCAAGGAGCGCTTGGTCGTCGCCGAGGACGAGGAGGAGGACGAGGAGACACCCGACACAGAGGACCGGGCGGAGACGGCGACGAAGGTGCTGCCCAAACAGCCGGACGAGTTCGTGTGCCGGTCGTGCTTCCTCGTCAAGCACCCCAGCCAGCTGGCTGACCAGAAGCGGATGCTGTGCCGCGACTGCGTCTAGGCCGGCCCGAGAGGCCGGCCCGAGAGAGAAGCCGCAGGCGCCCCGCGCGCCTAGGCCGGCCCGAGAGGCCGGCCCGAGTACGGGGCCGCGGGGGTCGCCGATGAGCTACCGCCGGATCGTGGTCGGCACCGACGGCTCCGAGACCGCCAGCAAGGCCGTCGCGCACGCCGCCCGGCTCGCCGCCAACCTCGGGGCCGCCCTCATCGCTGTGACCGCTTACGACCCCCACCCGCCGGGCCTGGACCGCGACCGGGCCGAGGCCCCCGACGACATCAAGTGGCGGATCACCGCGTCGGGGATCGCCGACGATCACGCCCAGGACGTCGTCCGGCTCGCCCGGCAGGCCGGGGTCACCCAGGCCAGCTCGGTGTCCGAGGCGGGCACCGCCGCCGAGGCCCTGCTCGAGGTGGCCGACCGGCGGCGAGCCGATCTGATCGTGGTGGGGTCGAAAGGCATGTCGTCAGCCGGCCGCTTCCTGCTCGGCAGCGTGCCCAACGCCGTGAGCCATCACGCCCCGTGCGACGTGATGATCGTGCGCACCGACTGACCGGGCCGACCGAGGTGCGCCGTGAGGAATGATGGAGCCATGACGGATAGGAAATCACTGCTCGAGCAGGCCCTCGATGTGTGCGTCTACGCGCCGGTGGGGTTGGCAATCTCGGTCACCGAGGAACTGCCCCAGCTGATCGACAAGGGCCGGACCCGGGTGAACAGCCAGTTGGCGATGGCCAAGATGGTCGGCAGCTTCGCCGTCGCCCAGGGGCAACGCGAGGCGGAGCGAGTTGTCCGGCATGCCACCAGTCGGGTCTCGGAGAGCGGCCCATTCGGGGCACCGCCGGCCCGGCAGGCCGGCTCGACGGCACCGCTGGCTCCGGAGGCGGGCCCGACGGCGCAGGGAGCGGAGGCGCCGGCCGACCTCGATGCCGCGCCGTGGACCACCTCGGCAGGCGGGATGGAGCCGACCGACGGCGACGGGGTGGGAACGACGTCCATGGTCGAAGACGCCGCCCGGTCCGACGGTGCCGCAGCCATTTTCCCGTCCACCACTCCCGCGCCCGACGAGGACACCTCGCACGGGGCGACGGCACCGGAGAAGCCGGTCGGTGACGCCAGCGCGCTGGCTATTCCGGGCTACGACGCGCTGTCCGCCTCGCAGGTCGTCCAGCGCCTGGCCGGCCTGGCCACCGACGAGCTGGAGGCGGTGAGGACGTACGAGGCCGCCACCCGAGGCCGGAGGACGATCCTCAATCGCATCGCCCAGTTGCAGGCTCCCGGCAGCAGCTGATGCATGAGGGGGCCAGGCGAGCCGACCGGGATGACCTCCCTCGGCTCGCCGAGCTCTACCGGACCGCCCTGGCCCAGCTCTCCGCCGGCCGTGGCGGGGCGCTCCTCGCCGAGCGCCACGGTCGACCCGAGCCCGTGGACCAGGCGCTGGCCCGGGCCGTGGAGGACCGGGACCGGGCGGCCTGGGTCGGCACGGTCGATGACCAGACCGTCGGCTACGCAATCGGACGTACCGAGACGCTCGCCGGCGGCACCGAGCTCGGCGTCGTGGAGGACCTGTTCGTGGAGCAGGGCGCCCGCAGCGTGGGGGTGGGCGAAGCCCTCATGGGCGCTCTTCTGGCCTGGTTCGTCGATCGGGGCTGCGCCGGGGTGGACACCGTGGCACTCCCCGGCGACCGTCTCAGCAAGAACTTCTTCGAATCGAGCGGCTTCAAGGCGCGCCTGATCGTCATGCACCGGGCCCTGCCTTCGGACCGGCGTCCTGGGTCGACCCCGCCTTTGGAGCAGTGACCTGTCCCGAGCTCTGCGTCGGCGCCGTGGCCGTAGCCGACGACGAGCTGCTGCTGGTACGGCGGGGGAGGGGTCCGGGAACAGGACAATGGTCGGTCCCCGGCGGCCGGGTCGAGGCGGGGGAGACGATCCGCGACGCGGTCGTGCGCGAAGTGGCGGAGGAGACCGGCCTATCGGTGCGCTGCGGCGAGCTCCTGGGTTGGGCCGAGCGGATCGGACCGGAGCACCACTTCGTGATCCTCGACTTCGTCGTCACCGTGACCGATGGACGGCAGCCGGTGGCCGGTGACGACGCAGCCGAGGCCCGATGGTTCCCGTTGCCCTCGGTGCCTCACGTCGCGCTGGTGGACGGTCTGGACGGTTTCCTCCGGGACCACGGCGTCCTCTGACCGTCGAGCCGCGTCAGCGTCCCTTCCAGACCGGCGCCCGCTTCTCGATGAAGGCCCGCGGACCTTCGGCGAAGTCCTCGGTGCGGGCGGCGCGGCTCATCGCCTCATCGGTCATCCGCCACAGGGTCTCGTCGTCGGCGGTGTGGGCGGCCATCGCCACCTGCCGGCTCTCCCGTACCGCCACGGGGGCGTTGGCAGAGACCCGCTGGGCCAGCGCCAGCGCTGCCGTCAGCGCCTCTCCAGGAGCGACCAGCTCGTTCACCATGCCGAGGGCGTGCGCCCTCTCGGCCGGCAGGGGGTCGCCGGTGAGAATGAGCTCCATGGCCACCGTCGGGGGGAGGGCTCGGGGCAGCCGGAACAACCCGCCAGCAGCCGCCACCAGCGATCGCTTGACCTCGGGGAGACCGAACGAGGCGGCCGTGGACGCCACGATGAGGTCGCACGCCAGGGCGATCTCACAGCCCCCGGCCAAGGCCGGCCCATCGACCGCCGCCACGAGGGGCTTGACCCGGCCCCGGCGGGTGATCCCGGCGAATCCGCCTCGCTCGGTGGACAGCGTCAACGCGTCACCGGCGGCGACAGCCTTGAGATCGGCGCCAGCCGAGAAGACGGGGCCCTCGGCGCTAACGACACCGATCCACACCTCGCTGTCTCTCTCGAGGCGATCGAGGGCCGCCTCGATGCCCTTGGCCACGTCGGCGTTGACAGCGTTGCGGGCCTCGGGGCGCCGGATGGTGACCACCGCCGTGCGCCCCTGCCCGCGGTAGTCGACCATGGGCTCAGCCGGCACGGCGGTCGTGATCGACAGCGGCGCGCGGCGGACGAGGGGGGTGGGGCCGCGGTGGACCCGGCGGCGGCGGCATCTCGATGCCGAGCAGGGTGGCGAGCGCCGGCACCCGTCCGGAGGCCTGCCGCGCCGCGTGGACCACGTCGGCCGCCGGATCGCGGGGGAGCCCCCGGGGCTTGACCGTCCGCCGGATCGGAGAGTCCGCCACCGCACCGAGCAGGGTCGTCCATCGCTCCGCCGAGGTGTCGGGCGCCATCGCCTCGCCGGCAGCATCGCTCATGCGAACGGCCAGCTCGGCAGGAAAGCGCGCTGTTGGCTCGGGCGGGTGAGCCGAGACCCGCAGGGCCCGTACGAGGCGACCGTCGTCCAGGGCTCGGGTGATCTCCTCTATCCACTGGTCGCGCAGGCGCGCCACGCGCCGCTCGAGCGCCTCGCGGAGAGTGCTGGCGAGGAGCCGACTCTCGTCGTCGCGTGTGACCGTGTCCGCGCCGGCGACGACCGACCGCAGGTCCCGCAGGCTGATCTCGTCGACGGCGCCGGCGGCCGCTTCGGCCCGGTCCCGCCAGGTGGCGACCCTCATTCGGGGAAGAAGCTCGTCAGCCAGAGCGAGAAGTGCCTCGCCGTTGACCTCGGGGAGGTTGGCCGAGCGCGCCCGCTCGTTCTGGGCCTCGATGGCCTGGCGGACGGCGGGAATACCACCCTTGAGCACCTGCTCGGCGATGGGTCGCCGTTCGGGCGACAGTCCAGCCAGAGCCGCGTCGCGGTGCACGCTGGACGGGCTCAACCGCTTGGGCCGAGGTGTCGTGGCGCCGCCGTCCCCCGAGTCGTCGCGCTGACGCGCCGGTCGACCCGCGGCGCGCCCGGCCGCCTCGGCATCCCGCCGCGGCCCGCGCCGCCCACCCTCATGGCGCCGTTCGCCGTTCGCGTCCCCCGGCGTCCGACCTCCCGTGGGCCTGCCTCTCGGACCAGCGTCGCGGCGGCCTCGTCCCTCGCCTGCCGGCCGCGACTGGCGCGTCGAGCGCTCGCGGCGAGGCTGGTCCGCCGTGTCGCCATCGCCGCCTCGTCGCGGCCGCCGCCTCGCACCGTCGCCGTCGCCATGGCCTCGCTCCGGGCGCCCGGTCCGGCGCACCACCGACGACGTGACACCCTCCTGTCGACTCGGCGATCCGATGATCTCCAGCCGCTCGGGCTCGGCACGCTTCTTCTCCTTTGGCGGCAGCACCGACGAGATGCTGATGCCTTCGAGCTCGAAATCCGCCTCCGCCCGCACCACGTCACCGACCTTGGCGCCCTCGTAGAGGACAGAGCCCTCGAGCACGCCCTTGGGCTGGCGCGCCCCAGCCGCCCGCCACGTCCAGCTGCCGTCTTCCCGGACGCTGGTCAGCTCCACGTCGATCCTGTGGGACATGACGTTGGCCAAGCTACAACGGGATCACCGGGGCCTGCGACGGGCGCGGCCGCCCGGCTCGCGGGAAAAGCGCCGAGGCGCACCCGTAGAGTGGCGCCCCGTGCCCCCGCCTGTCCTCCTGGTCCATGGCTTCGCCTCCTCGTTCGAGCGCAACTGGCGGGAGCCCGGCTGGGTGGATCTCCTGTCCGACGCCGGTCGGGAGGTCATCGGCGCCGACCTCCTCGGCCACGGCACGGCCGCCAAACCCCACGACGCCGCCGCCTACACCCGCCTCGAACCCGACCTGGCGACGCTCCTCCCGTCCGACAACCCCGTCGACGCCATCGGCTTCTCGTTGGGGGCGAGGCTGGTCCTCGCCGTCGCCGCCACCCGGCCTGGCGCCTTCGGCCGGATCGTGGTGGGCGGTGTAGGGGAGAGCCTGCTGCGCCAGGACGATCCCGAGCCCATCGCCCGCGCCGTAGAGGGCTCGGTGGCCGGGTCCGGCACCGGGACGTCGGCCCATCCGGCCGAATCCAACATCGCCCGCGCCTTCACGAGGTTCGCCAGGACGCCGGGCAACGACCCCCTCGCCCTGGCCGCCTGCCTCCGGCGACCCGTCGCCCCCCTGACCCGCGAGGAGCTCGGCGGGGTGCGGGTTCCGGTCCTCGTGGTCCTCGGGGACCAGGATTTCGCCGGCCCCGCCGAGCCCCTGCTCGACGCCCTGCCCGACGCCACCCTGGTCGTCCTGAAGGGCGTGGACCACCTGGCCACACCGATGAACTTCGGCTTCATCGACGCTGCGCTCGGCTTTCTCGGGGCGCTCCCGACGTGAGCCAGCTGGGGCAATTGCGCTGGTTAACACAACCTGGCTCGTTAGGATCAGGCCGGTGAACACGGCGACCCGGCGGCTGCGGTGGTGGAAGGAGATCCTCGCCGTCGTCGCGTTCGACGTCGTCTACGAGTGGACGAGCGCCAAGGCAGCGGGCGCCCACGCCGTGGCCGGCAGCCATGCCGGCCAGATCGTCCACGCCGAGCGCTCTCTCGGGATCTTTCGTGAGCACGCCATCCAGCAGTGGTTCCTGCCCCATCGGCTGCTGATCGAGGCGTCCGACCTCTTCTACTCCACGGTGCACTTCGTGCTCCCGGTGGTGACCCTCGTATGGCTATTCCGACGGTTCCCCGAACGGTATATCCGGTGGCGCAACGCCCTGGCCTGGATGACCGGCCTCGGCCTCATCGGCTTCATCACGTTCCCGCTGCTACCACCGCGCTTCCTGCCGTCGAGCTACGGCTTCGTCGACACCCTGAACGTGATCGGCGGGATCGGTAGCTGGGACTCGGCGCTCATGAAGGACGCCGGCAACCTCTACGCGGCCATGCCCAGCCTGCACATCGCCTGGGCCCTGTGGTGCGTCTTCGCCCTGGTACCCGTCGTCCGCCGTCGCTGGATCAAGGCCCTGCTGATCGTCCACCCCTTCGTCACGCTGTTCACCATCATCGTCACCGCCAACCACTACTTCCTCGACGCGGCCGGGGGAGTGGTGGTGTTCAGCCTCGGGGTGGCCATCACCCGGCTCCCCCGTCCGGCATTCACGCTCTCGCCGCTCGCGCCCCTCAGCCGGCTCCTTCCACACCCAGCCTGGCTCGCTGTGCCGGGTGGATGGCTCCGGACTGCCGGCGACTGGATCGAGCTCGCCCCTGGTCGCCTGGCGTCACTCGTCGAGCCACTCCGCCTCAGGGCTCTCAGAGTCCTGAGGCGTCCTCGCGGCGGACCGGTGGCGTCTGGGCGGGTCTCGGGAGCTCCGTCGGGCGTCGTGCCAGTCACCGGCGAACCGTCGTCACCTGGCGACGACGACAGCCCGGCCGAGGTCGGCGCCAGCGCCTGACCCCGAATCGAGGTACCTGGCTTGACCGGCACGCCCCTACCCCAGTCGCCCAGAATGTACGTTATGTAAAGTTGAGCTGCCGAACGCCCAGGAGGACCGGCTAGGCGCCCCTCTCCAAGCCCTCCCCGGCCGATCAGGGGTACTCGGGCCCCCTCGGCGACGTCACGAAGGCCATGTGCCGTCACGCCCGGTACCTCCGACCCCAAAACGACCCTGAACGCGACAAGAATCCTGGCTGGCGCACACAAGGCGGCAACATGTCGTGTTTAGGGCCATTTATCGGCCCTCAACACGACATGTTCGCCCCGGCGACCTCCCAGGAACCCGACTTGTCGGGTTATGTTCGCCCGGCGGGACGAGCTCCCGAGGACCCCCGACTTGTCGCGTTCAGGGGCGATATGCGGTTCGTGTCCACACCTGTCCCTTGTTCCGACCGCTCAGGCGACGATGACGACCGTGTGGCAGATCTTGTCGGAGAAGGTCTGGCGCTTGTGGTCCCACAGCGGCCACAGAAAGCCGGCGTACAGCGGCACGACGTCCACGATGTGGGCGATGTAGCGCACGATCGACCTCCACGGGCCCACGACCTCGCCGTCGTCCTGCCGCACCAGCCTGGTGCCGACGAAGCGCTTGCCGACCGTCTGTCCCGTGATGCCCTGGACCACCAAGTTCCAGATGACGAAGGCCACGACGGCCACGTAGGCGATCACCCCGGCCGGAGCCCACACCCTGACGAGGATCGCGGCGGCCAGGAACGGCGCCACGAAGTCGACGAGGTAGGCGGTGACACGGAGGCCCCAGTGGGCGAGCTCAGCGACTCTCTGCGGCCGCTCCTCTGCGAGGGTCCCCGCCGGGGTGCCGGCACCCCCCCCGGACCCCGAGTCATCCCAGCGAGCCGAGCGTGGCTGGGCCCACCCGGCGGGTCCCCGCGGCGCCGGCGCCGAGCCCTCCTCTGGCTGGTCGGCTTCAGCGGGCCGACCTCCCGGGCCGGCTGCGTCACCTGGCCGGCCTCCCGGGGCGGCTGTGTCACCTGGCCGGCCTCGAGGGCCGGCCTCCGAGAGCGGGCGATCGGTGCTCAGGTCTGCTCCTTCGGTGACCCGGACGGGACTCCCCTGCCGGGCCGTTTCGCGGAGAACGTAGCAGCCCGGGCCTCGCCCCCGACAGCGCGCCGAGCAGCGCCCCCTGTGGGAACCGAGCCGGTAGGATCGATTGGGTCACAGTCTTCTCGCGGAGGTGTCCAGATGCCGGAGAAAGGTCTCCCGCTCCCGCCCCAGTTCGCTTCTGTCGAGGACGAGCGGTTGCACCGCAAGCAACGCCTCGCGGCGGCCTTTCGCTTGTTCTCGCGGTTCGGCTTCGACGAGGGGGTCGCCGGCCATATCACGGCGCGTGATCCGGAGCGCCTCGATCACTTCTGGGTGAACCCCTTCAGCGTCCACTTCGGCCACATCCGGGTCAGCGACCTCATCCTGGTGAACGACCAGGGCGAAGTGGTCGAGGGTGACTACACCGTCAACACCGCCGCCTTCGCCATCCACTCCCAGGTCCACGCCGCCCGCCCCGACGTAGTGGCCGCGGCGCACGCCCACTCGATCTACGGCAAGTCGTGGTCGGCGCTCGGACGCAGGCTCGACCCGATCACCCAGGACGTCTGCGCGTTCTACCAGGACCATGCCCTGTTCGACGATTACACCGGCGTCGTCCTCGACGTCGAGGAGGGCAAGCGTCTCGCCCACTCCCTCGGCGACTCCAAGGCCGTCATCCTGCGCAACCACGGCCTGCTGACCGTCGGCCATTCCGTGGACGAGGCGGCCTGGTGGTTCATCACGATGGAGCGCTCGTGCCAGGCTCAGCTCCTCGCCGAGGCCGCCGGCACGCCGGTGCTGATCGACGAGGACATGGCCAGGCTCACCTCCACCCAGGTGGGCTCGCACATCGCCGGTTGGTTCAGCTTCCAGCCGCTCTACGACCGCATCGTGCGGGAGCAGCCCGACCTGCTCGAGTAGCTACAGCTCCCCCGCCGGCTCCACGAACCGGTCGGACAGTCCGGAGACGAGCGCACGCATCTTCTCGCTGTCGGTCGCGAACGCAGGCAGCACGAGCTGCTCGACCCCGGCGTCCCGGTAGGCGGCGAGGCTCTTCGGCTGCACGGGCTTGAGATAGGACGAGACGGTCACGTCGATGTCGGCCAGCGTCCGGCCCCGCTCCTCGAGCAGGCGCTCGAGACGCGACACGCGCTCCGCCGCTTCGTCGGGGCCGAGATTGAACCCGTGCCAGCCGTGGCCGAGGTCGGCGACGCGGCGCAGCGCGGCGTCGCTCTCGCCTCCGAAGTACAGCGGGGGGTGCGGCCGCTGGACCGGCTTCGGAAACATCCGGCAGCGAGGGAGGGAATAGAACCGGCCCTGGTGCTCGGAAGGGTCGTCACACCACAGGCTGCGCATCACCTCGATGTACTCCCGGCATCGCTCTCCCCGATGCTCGAACGGCGCGGCGACGGCCTCGAACTCGTCCCGCAGCCAGCCCACGCCGATGCCGAAGTCGAACCGGCCGCCCGACAGCCAGTCGACCGTCGATGCGTCCTTGGCCGTGTAGACGGGATTGCGCTGGGGAAGCAGGCACACGGCCGTGCCCAGCCGCAGGGTGGAGGTCACCCCGGCGAGGAATGACAGCGTGTCGAACGGCTCGAGCAGCCCTGTCTCGCCCACGAGCGGGATCTTGCCGTCGTCGGCGTAGGGGTAGCGCGACTCGTACTCGTCGACGAGCACGGCGTGCTCGCCCACCCACACCGACGAGAAGCCGCCCTCCTCGGCCCCGGCGGCCGCGGCGGCCAGGAACTCGGGGGTGGCGATGGGATTGACGGTGGCGATGAACAGCCCTATACGCATCGGCACTCAGCTTCCCTCCCCACTCGAACGAGGGCCGAGCTGGTCTCGAAGCTCGAACTTGAGGACCTTTCCGGCGGGGTTGCGAGGCAAGGCGTCGACCACCTCCAAGCGAGTGGGCAGCTTGTAGCGGGCCAGGGAGCGGCCGGCGACGTCGCGCAGGTCCTCCAGGGTCAATGATGCGTTCTCGTTGAGCACGGCCACCGCCACCACGGCCTCTCCCCACCGCTCGTCGGGCACACCCACTACCGCCACGTCGGCGACGGCGGGATGGTGGAAGAGCGCACCCTCCACCTCTGCCGGATAGACGTTCTCGCCGCCGGTGAGCACCATGTCCTTCACCCGATCGACGATGTAGAGGAACGCATCCTCGTCGAGATAGCCGAGATCGCCGGTGTGGAACCATCCCTCGGCGTCGATCGCCACGGCTGTGGCCTCGGGCTGGTTCCAGTACCCCTTCATGACGTTGGGGCCCCGCACGCACACCTCGCCGCGGGCGAGGGGCTGGGCCGCCTCCCCTCGCTCGCCCTCCACCAGTCGCACCTCGGTGAACAACGGAGCCTGGCCGGCCGAGCCGACCTTCGCCAGCGCGAACTCGGGCGTGAGGAACGTCACGAGGGGCGCCGTCTCGGTCAACCCGTAGCCCTGGTTGATGGGTATGCCCACCCCGGTGTAGGTCTTGATGAGCGCTTCGGGCACGGGCGCTCCGCCACAGACCACCATCCGCAGGCTGGTGAGATCGGCGTCGCCGAACTCGGGGTGCTGGCTCATCAGCAGGAGCATCACCGGCACACCGAACATGGTCGTCACGCAGTGGCTGGCGATGGCGTCGAGGCAGGCGCCCGGGTCGAAGCTGCGGTGCAGCACCACCTGCCCACCCTTCTGCCAGGTGACGAGCGTGGTGACGTTCAGGCCGCCGATATGGAACAGCGGCGCGACGACCAGCGTGATGTCGTCTTGCACGATGTCCAGGGTGTGAAGGGCGTTGATGTTGTTCCACCACAGGTTGGCGTGGGTGAGCATGGCGCCCTTGGGTCGCCCGGTCGTGCCCGAGGTGTACATGATCAGGGCCACCTCGTCGGCGCCGATGGGCTCGGTGGCAGAGATCGGGCGGTGGGCGGCGATCACGCCTTCGAGCGGCTCCCACCCCTCGGCAACCGTGTCGTCAGCCCCCAGGTACCGCCGGACCGGTACCTCACGGCGCATCGAGTCGACAACCGCACGGTGCGGATCGTCGACCACCAGCGTGTGGATCCCGGCATCGCCGATGATGTACGCGAGCTCGGAGCCGGTCAGGCGGAAGTTCAACGGCACGAAGCTCGCCCCTAGGCGGGCCGCGGCCAGCATGGTCTCGAAGAAGGCCGGCTGGTTGAGACCGAGGAACCCGACCCGGTCGCCATGACAGACGCCGCCGGCGCGCAGACCGGCCGCCAGTCGGTCGACGCGATCAAGAAACTGGGCGTAGGTGCGCGTGGTCCCCTCGAACGTGAGCGCCCGGCGGTCCGGGGTGAGCGCTGCCCGGCGGGCGAACCAGCTGCCGAGGCTGACGTCGACGTTCACGGCCATGGCAACCCCTCTCTCGGCCGGCGTGCGCCCGACCATAACGCCCGGTGGCCGGTCCTGCCGGGGCCGGGAGCGCCACTCGCCGGCTTCGGTACGCCCGGGTCCGCAGGCCGGCGACGGCGACAGGGGAGACGGCGACACCGCGGACGCCGAGACGGGGACGGCGAGGAGCGCAACGGTCACCCAACGGTCGCCGTGCCCGGGCCGCCAGAGTCGCTCAGGGGCGGGCGTCCCAGGTGGGAACCAGCTGGCGAGCCGCCCTGGCCTCGTCGACCCGGCTGACCGGCGTGGTCCGCGGCGCCGCCTTGGCCGGGCCGGGATCGCCGCTCAGGGCCTCGGCCGCGATGATCTCGAGGGCGTGGGCCAGGGCTTCGAGCGTCTGGGGGCTCTCGGTCTCGGTCGGTTCGATCATGAGGGCCTCCTCGACGGTGAGGGGGAAGTACACCGTCGGGGAGTGGAAGCCCTCCTCCAGCAGCCGCTTGGCCACGTCGAGGGCCTTGACGCCGCTGCGCCGCTTCAGGTTGGCGGCCGAGATCACCAGCTCGTGCATGTTGGGCCGGTCGTAGGGGATGTCGTAGGAGCCGCGCAGGCGCTGGCGGAGCCAGTTGGCGTTGAGCACGGCGGCGTCGGCCACCCGCCGCAGGCCGTCACCGCCGTTGGCCAGGATGTAGGCGTACGCCCGGGCCAGGACCACGGCGTTGCCGTGCCAGGAATGCACCCGCCCGATCGAACGGGCCGGCGTCTCCCAGCCGTAGCGGTCGCCGGAGTCGCCTGGAGCGCCCGGCCGGCGCACGGGACGCGGTCCAGGTAGGAACGGCGCCAGCCGTTCGGACACCGCGACTGGCCCAGCGCCCGGTCCCCCGCCGCCGTGGGGCGTGGCGAAGGTCTTGTGCAGGTTCATGTGCACGATGTCGAAGCCCATGTCGCCGGGGCGGGCCACGCCGAGGATGGCGTTGAGATTGGCCCCGTCGTAGTAGAGCAACCCACCGACGTCGTGCACGGCGGATGCGATGCTGGCGATGTCCTCCTCGAACAGCCCGAGCGTGTTCGGGTTGGTGAGCATGATGGCGGCCACCGTCTCGTCGAGGACCGCCTCGAGCGCGCCCACGTCGACACAGCCCCTGGCGTCGGAGGCGACCGTCGTCACCTCGTAGCCGCCCAGGGTGACCGACGCAGGGTTGGTCCCGTGGGCGGAGTCGGGGATGATCACCCGGCGCCGCCGTGACCCGTCCCGCGTCGCGTGCCAGGCCCGCATCAGCATCAACCCGGTGAGCTCGCCGGCTGCGCCCGCCGCCGGCTGCAGGGTGGCGGCAGCCATCCCCGTCACCTCACAGAGCACCTCCTCGAGGGCGACGAGCAGCTCCAGCCACCCCTGCACCAGTGACGCGGGAGCAGCGGGGTGCGCGCCGGCCAGGCCCGCAAGCTGAGCGACCTCGTCGCACAGCTTGGGGTTGTACTTCATGGTGCACGAGCCCAGCGGGTAGGCCCCGACGTCCACCGAGTACTGCCGGTGCGAGAGCCGGGTGAAGTGCGCCACCAGGTCGCGCTCGGACACCTCGGCCACCTCGATCGGCTCGGTCCGCAGGTGCCCCTGCGGCACCAGCTCCCGAGCTGTCCACTCCGGAACACGCGTGGTGCGCAGGGACCACGACCGCCGGCCGGGCTGGGAGAGCTCGAAGATGGTCGGCTCGGACTCCCGGCCCATGAGCGGTGCGCTCGACGCCCGCCCGCCGGCGCCGTTGGTGACGGCGCCCACGCCTTCCCGATCCATCACCGCACCGCCTTCTCGAAGGCCGCCGCGAATGCGTCGATCTCCTCCCTCGTCCGGCGCTCGGTGACCGCCACGAGCAGGCCGCCCTCGCACCCACTGGCCTCAAGACCGGGTCCCAGCGGCACCCCGGCGAGGAACCCCTCCTCGGCCAGGCGCTCGACCAGCACCTCGCCGTCGACCGGGGCCCGGACGGCGAACTCGCGCAGGATGGGCGCCGAGACAAGGGGCTCGACACCGTCGACGGCGAGGAGCGCCTCGCGGCAGTAACGCGCGCCCCGTGCGCAGCGGAGGGCCACCTCGACCAGCCCGCTCGTGCCCAGCCATCCGAGCTGGATGGCCGCCGTCACGGCCATCAGGGTCTGGTTGGTGCAGACGTTCGACGATGCTCGCTCCCTGCGGATGTCCTGTTCCCTGGTGCGCAGCGTCGTGACGTAGGACCGGCGCCCCTCGGTGTCCACCGTCTCGCCCACTAGCCGCCCCGGCAGGCGGCGCACGTGCTCCTCGGTGCAGGCGAAGAGCCCCAGGTAGGGGCCGCCGAAATTGAGCGCCGTGCCGAACGCCTGACCCTCGCCCACGACCACGTCGGCACCCCACGAGCCCGGCGAACGCAACAGTCCGGCCGCCACTGCGTCGAAGGCCACGACGAGGGGCGCCCCGGCGTGGTCGGCGACCTGGCGAGCCCGGTCCAGGTCTTCCAGGCAGCCCAGGTAGTTGGGGTAGGCGGCGATGACGGCGCCGACGCCGTGCGGCTCGTCCGGCCACGCGGTGAGCCCGTCGTCGAGGGGTATCTCGACCACGTCGCGACCCTCGCCGGCGGCGAACGTCCTGACGACCTGACGCCAGTGCGGGTGGACGCCCTCGGAGATCCACACCGTCGATCGGCGGGTGGAGGAGGTGGCCAGGTTCACCGCCTCGACGGTGGCGCTGGCGCCGTCGTACAACGACGCGTTGGCGATGCCGACACCGGCCAGGCGGGCGACCATGGTCTGGAACTCGAAGAGGGCCTGGAGCACCCCCTGAGCCACCTCGGGCTGGTAGGGGGTGTAGGCGGTGACGAACTCGGACCGGCCGGCCAGAGACCGGGTCACTGCGGGCACCTCGTGGTCGTAGGCGCCCGCCCCGGCGAAGCAGACCAGGTCCCGTCCCCCCACCTGGTTGCGGCCGGCAAGCTCCTCCAGCCGAGCCAACACGTCGGGCTCGCCCAGTCCCGCTGGCACATCGAGGCCTCCGGCCAGGCGGAGCGCCTGGGGAACGGAAGCGAACAGCTCCTCCACCGACGTCAGGCCCAGCGCCGCCAGCATGGCGTCGATCTCGGCGTCGGTGTGAGGAACGTAGTGACCCACTGGCTCACGCACCCTTTCTCGCGGTGGCGCGGGGGCCGACGAAGGGCATCGTCACGACCCTGGCCTCGACCGGTCGACCGCGCACGTCGATCGTCACCGCCGAGCCGGGCTCCACATCCGGTGCCAGCAGGGCCATGCCGATCCCCCGTTCGAGCACCGGAGAGAAGTTCCCGCTCGTCACCCGACCAAGGAGGCGGTCGCCATCGCGTACGTCGTTGCCGTCGCGCGGAGGCTGGCGACCGTCGGTCATGACCCCGCGGAGCCGGCGGGCGATCCCCCGGCGGCGCTCGGCCTCGAGGGCCTCCCGCCCCCGGAACGGCCCCTTGTCCCACCCGAGCACCCAGCCCAGCCCGGCCTGAAGAGGGGTGATCCCCGGACCCAGCTCGTGGCCGTGGAGCGGCAGGCCGGCCTCCAGCCGGAGGGTGTCGCGCGCTCCGAGCCCGGCGGGGACCACACCCTGGTCAAGCACGGCCCACCAAAACGCCTCCGCCCGGGCGACCGGCACGGCACACTCGACGCCGTCCTCGCCCGTATAACCGGTCCCGGCGGCCACGCAGTCGACACCGTCCCACTCGAAGCCGGCGACGCCGAAGCGCGACACCGTCGCCGCCGCGGGGCTCACCGACGCCAGCCGCTGACGGGCGGTCGGACCCTGTATGGCGATCACGGCCCGCTCGCGGGTGACGTCGGGCCCGCCGAGGGCGCTCGTGACGTGGCCGGTGTTGGATGCGTTCGGCATCACGTCGAAGCGGGTCTGCGCGACCCACCACACGATGATGTCGTCGATCACCGAGCCGTCGGCCTCGTCGAGGAGGTGGGTGTACTGCGCTCGGCCGGGGCCGATGCGGCGCAGGTCGTTGGTCAGGCTGCGCTGGAGCCGCTCGAAGGCGTCGCGCCCTTCCACTCGCACCGTGCCCAGGTGACTCACGTCGAAGGCGACGGACGCGCTCCGGCACGCCCGATGCTCGGCCACCGTCCCCGCCGGATAGGAGATCGGCATCTCCCACCCGCCGAAGTCGACGAACCGGGCGCCGAGCGACTCGTGGGCGGCAGCCAACGGCGAGCGCTGGGTCGTCACGCCCGCCAGCCTACGGCCTCCCCAGGGTGTGACCAGCCCATGGCAGTCCCATGCGTCGGCCTCCCCGGCCGGCCTCCCGAGCCGGCCCTAGGCGTCCTCGGGCTCGAAGGAGAGAGGGCGGGGCTCGACCGTGTCGAGGCCGGCGTCGGCCAGCTGCGACGGCTCCTCCAGGCCGTACTTGACCAGGAGGTTCAGGTAGTCCCGCTGGTAGAAGATCTTGATCTTCACCTCGGGGTGAAGCTCGCGGAGCCGTCGCACCTTGGCGTTCTTCTTCGTCACCAGGCGCTGGTTGAGCGTCGTGATCTCGATGTAGAGGTCGTAGGCCGGGAGGTAGAAGTCGGGCCGCAGTGCGGCGGCCGGCGCACCGGTGCTGTCCCGCGCCAGCGTGAACTCCACGGGCTCGTACTCCCACGCGATCCCGTAGAAGTCGAGGAGCTTGGCAAACTGCCGCTCCGAGTTGTGGGCGAAGCGGACGCTCTCGTGCGGGAGGCCGCTTCCGTCCAGTGTCCCCTACCCCCCTTGACCGACCGCCGACCTGGCGACCGGCTCGGTGGTCTCGCCCCCATGCTGGATGGACGCCTCGCCCTCTGGCGCCAGCCGCAGGATGGCGGCGTCGATCGCCTCCTTGACGCCGGCCAGGGGGACGATGTTGAGCACGCCCTGGCCCCCCTTCAGCAGGTCGACGACCTGTTCTCCTGAGTGGGCGAGGAGCGAGTCCGATCCCCCGAGGACCAGGTTCGCCGAGGCGACGTCAGCACCCAGGTTCTCCCGGAGGCACTGGATGGCGCGACGGGTCGACTGGAGCGACACGCCGGCATCGAGCAGCTGCTTGATCACCTTGAGCTCGAGCAGGTCGCGGTAGGAGTACCGCCGCTGGGACCCGCTGCCTCGGGCCTCCGAGATGGAGGGACGCAGCAGGTCCGTCCGGGCCCAGTAATCGAGCTGACGGTAGGTGATGCCGACGATCGCACAGACCTGCGGCCCCCGGAACCCGTCCTCTGCCATGGCAACCTGCCTCCAGGCCGGCCGACCCGCCTGGGTGGGACCTGCTGCCAGGTCGCCACCGCCGGGGTCGCCGCTTCGTTTCGTGGCACTCACATCGACGTAGTTACGTCGATGTGACAGGGTACGCTCCGGCCTCCAGGGCGTCAACGTGCTCGGCTGGACGCCCGCCGGGGCCGCCGTCCTCCACATCCATCGTGTGGTGCTTCAGGAGCTGAAGTCCTCGGGCCGGATGTTCTGCAGGAACTGGCGGAACTCGCCGACCAGCTCGTCGGGGTTGGCCGGCTCGTCGTCCTCGTCCTCGGTCTGGAGGACCACGCCCTCGGCGTCGAGGAGGTCGTCGGCCACGTACAGGGGGGTCCCGAGGCGGGCGGCCAGGGCGATGGCGTCCGACGGACGACTGGACACCGTGGGGCTCTGGTCCCCCATCCGCAGCTGGAGCTCGGCGTAGTAGGTCGCCGATCTGAGCTCGGTGATCACGACCCGCTCCACGCTGGCCCCCAGCACGGCCAGCATGTCCCTCATCAGGTCGTGGGTCATGGGTCGGGGGGTGGTCACCCCCTGGAGGGCGAAGGCGATCGCCGTGGCCTCGGGCGCCCCGATGAAGATCGGGAGCGTGCGCCTTGCGCCTTCGGTCTCCTGGAGCAGCACCACCGGCGTGTTCGACTGGAGGTCAACCCGCACAGCTGCCAAGTGCACCTCGACCATACGAGCAACTTAGCGTGAGAACAGCTCTTCCACATGCGCATCTGGCTCGACCCGAAGCGAGGCCAGGTCGCCGGCCACGACCCTGTCGAGGTTGCGGTAGCGCTCGGCGTAGTCGAGGCCGTAGCCGAGGACGAACTCGTCTTCGATGGCGAAGCCGACGAATCGGATCGGAGTGGGCACGATGCGACGGGCCGCCTTGTCCAACAGGGCGCAGACTTGAAGCGAACGCGGGCCACGCCGCTCGAGCTCGCCGAGGATGTAGGTGAGCGTGAGGCCGGTATCGACGATGTCCTCGACCAGCACCACCTCCTGACCGGAGATGTCGGTGTCGAGGTCCTTCACGATGCGCACCCGTCCGGTTCCCTCGGCATAGGACGAGATGGCCAGGAAGTCGACCTGACACGACACCGTGACGGAGCGCACGAGGTCGGCCAGAAAGCACACGCTGCCTTTGAGGACCGCCACCAGCACCATCCCGCGTGGGTAGGCCGCCGACAGCTCTGCCCCCAGACGGGCCACCCCGGTCCTCAGCTCGTCGCTGTCGATGAGGACCCGGGCCGGTGCCGCCGTCACCCCCCGGTGTTGTCCTTCAGGGCGGTCCGCAGGAGCGAGCCTCGGAGCCCCTGGCCGAGGCGCGCCAGCTCGGCCAGGGTCTCCACCGCGCGCCGTCTGGCCACCGGGTTGCGCTGCTTCAGCATCGGCATGACGATCTGCTCGAAGAACGACGCTTCGCGGTCGGCCGCCGTGCGGTACATCCGCAGATGTCGGGCCTCGATGCCGAACCGACGGAAGCCCGCCGCCAGGCGGGCGACCGTCAAGGACTCCTCGTCGAAGTAGACCGTGTCACCGACCGGCCGCCCGACGAGCAGGCCGTAGCGCTCCAGCTCGTGGAGCTCCTGCTCGCTCAGGCCGCTCGCCTCCGACAGCTCCTCTGCGGTGAGGTTCACGCCCGACAGGCCGATCGACAGGGGTCCGCCACCCTCCTCCTCGGCCGTCCCCTCGAGGGCGGCCGGGCGCCGGCCGCCTGACTCTTCTCGGCGGCCTCTCGCGCCGGCGGTGGGCTCTGGCTGGCGTCCTGGCTCGGCGGCGTTCTCTTGCCGGCGTCGGCGACTGGTGGTGTCGTCGGCCGGGGACACCGGGGCCGACGTCGGCGGTGCGGAGTGGCCCGGTGACCCGCCCCGCGCTCGGGCTCCGGCCGCCGGGGGTCCGGCGGCAGCGATGCGATCGCCCCGCGGCTGCGAGTTGGCCCCCACGCGGCCGCGCGCCCCGGTGGAAGCCGGCGCGGGCGACAGGGTTGACTTCTGGGCTGTCGCCTCCGGGGCCCGCAACTCCTGGGCCGGCGCCCCCTGGGCGGGGTCGTCCGAGCCCTGGGCCGGATCCGGCTGACCGTGCTCTGGACCCTGGTGGAGCCGAGCGCCGCTGATGGCGCCCCCTGAGCGCCCGCCCGAGACCTGCGCGTGCGGGCCTGATGTCCCGGCCTCCCGCGGCGGCCCCGTCGGAGCCATCGCCGCCGCGCCGGCCGCGGAGCGCGAGCTGGTTGCCAAGCGGACGACGCCAACTCCGACACCGGTCGTACCGGGATCGGGGCGCTCTGGACCAGCGGACCCACCTTCGGTCGTGCCACCGTTGCCGCCCAGTCGGCCCTTGATGACCTTGAGCGGCAGGAAGTTCTCGCGCTGCTGGCGGAGGATCCATCGGAGCCGGTCGACGTCCTCCTCGTAGAACTTCCGATAGCCGGACGGCGTGCGCTCAGGGTCCAGCAGACCCTGGCTCTCGAGGAACCTGATCTTCGAGATGGTGATGTCGGGAAACTCGTCCTTCAACAAGGACAGCACGTCCCCGATCGATAGATACGTCCGCTCCGCCAACCCGAACCCCCCCTACCCCTCTGCCGCTCCCGCCAAATAGACAAGCTTGAACTTACCGATCTGGACCTCGTCTCCGCTGGCCAGCTCGGCCTCTTCGATGCGCTCCCGGTTCAGGTACGTCCCGTTGAGCGAGCCCACGTCCCGTACGAGGTAGCCCCGGTCGCGGCGGGCGAACTCGGCGTGGCGACGGGACACGGTGATGTCATCGAGGAAGATGTCGCTCTCGGGGTGCCGTCCGGCCCGGGTGACGTCTGCGTCCAGCATGAACTTCGAGCCGGCGTTGGGGCCTCGTTTGACGACGAGCATTCCCGTGCCCTGGGGCAGCTCCGGGAGCGTGACACCGACCTCCTCCTCGGCCGCCTCTCCGCCGCCTTCGACGGGCAGGAACGTCACCGTCGTGTCGTCGGACGACCCGGGCAGCACCGCTCCGCACGACGAGCAGAACTTGGCGTCGGGTGGGTTGCGGTGGCCGCAGTTGTTGCAGAACATCGGAGTCAACCGTACTCCTTGACGGTCCGCCGCTCACCGGGCGGTGATCGGGCTAGCTCGAGATCAGCTGACGATAGGCCTCGGCGTCCAGGAGCCCGGCGAGGTCGTCGGCGTCCCGCGGCTCGATCACGCAGATCCAGCCCTCGCCGTACGGGTCCTCGTTGACGCGCTGTGGCGCATCGGCGAGCTCGGTGTTGACCTCGACCACCACGCCCGCCACGGGCGCGTAGATGTCCGAGACCGACTTCGTCGACTCGACCTCGCTGAACACCGCTGATCCCTCGACGGTGGCCCCCATCTCGGGCAGCTGGACGAACACCACGTCACCCAGGGCGTCCTGGGCGTAGTCGGTGATCCCGACCCGCACCTTGCCGTCCTCGAGACGGGCCCACTCGTGGTCGGAGGTGTAGCGGAGGCCGTCGGGCACGTTCATGGCAGGAAGCTACCCGATACCGCGACCTGCCCCGTACGCCGAGGCGCACCCCGGGCCGGGGCGGCTTTCCCGAGAGCCACCGCGCAGTCGGCTAGCGAAGCAGCTCGCGCACGAGCGACGCGTACTCGTCGGCCCGCGTCGAGGCGGCCGGGTCGTCCGGCCCCTCCGCCCACACGTGGGTCACGGGCTGCTCGGGGTCGGGCAGGACCAGGGCCCACCCGTCGTCCCCCAGCACCTTCACCCCGTCCACGAGGACGAGCTCCCGGTCCTTGAGGTTCTCGACCAGCGTCCGCATCACCAGCCCCTTCTGCTCCCAGGGCGTGATCACCCGCTGGTGGGCCAGGTGCACGGGCGAGGACTCGCCGACCACCTTCGACAGTCGTATCCCGCCGCTCGCCAGCATGGCCAGCAGGTTGACGAGCGTCGCGGCGGCGTCGTAGGCGGGAAGGAAGGCCGGGAAGGCGAACCCGCTCTCACGTCCACCGGCGAAGTCGACCTGCTCCGAGGCGGCGACCTCCATGAGGTGGGCGGTGGAGGTCTTGGTCCAGACGATCTCGGCCCCGCCCTCGGCGCAGATGGCCTCGGCGGCGCGGCTGGCGACCACCGGAAGCGCGACACGGGGTCGATCCTGGGTGCTCACCACCAATCGCAGCAGTGCCAGCAGGGCCTCGTCGTCGCTCAGCACGTGGCCAGCGTCGTCGACGATCACCAGCCGCTCGCCGTCGGGGAAGATCACCGCACCGAGATGAGCCCCCGAGCTCTGCACCAGCTGGCTCACGTGGCGGGCGTGCGTCTCCCGATCGAAGGCCACCGCGCCCTCGGTCGAGGCGTAGGGGTTGACGGCAAGGACGTCGGCGCCCAGCCGGGCCAGCACGTTGGGCATCACGAAGCTCGCCGTGCCGTAGGCGTAATCGACCACCAGCTTGAACCGGGCGGCCCGCACGGCTTCGAGATCGATGCTGTCCATCAGGGCGGCCGTGTAGAACTCGATGGTCCTGGGCGGAAAGCCGAGGTCGCCGATCTCGGCCGCCGGCACCCGGCGAAAATCCTCGCGGTGCACGAGGCGCTCGATCTTGCGCTGGGTCGTCTCGTCGATGTCGACTCCGGCGTCGTCGAAGAACCTGATAAGGACCGCCTGAGGGTCGCCGGGAGACAGGCGCACGCTGATGCCGCCCTGGCTCGATCCCCGTCGCACCTGGAAGCGGGTGACCGGAAGCGTGGCGACCTCCAGGTCGTCGGCGTTCACACCAGCGGCGTTCAGGCCGACCATGATCGCCCGCTTGAGCATCCGGGCTGCTCGGCTCGAGTCGCGCGAGGTCGTCACGGTGCTGCCCCGCTTGAGAGTGGTGGCATAGGCCATCGCCACGCGGACGGCCAGCTGGGGGCTGATGTCCACGTTGGCCAGGCCGGTGACACCCACCCGCCCGAAGAGGCTCCGGGTCCCCCGTGACTCCCACACGATCGAGGAGCTGACCGTGGCGCCGGCCTCCACGGTCTTCGACGGGTAGACCTTCACCCCGGGGTTGATGACCGCCTGCTCGCCGACGAAGCACTCGTCGCCCAGGACCACCCCCTCTTCACACCGGACCCCCTGTCGGAGGTCGTTGGCCCGGCCGAGGACGCACCCCCGCAGGCTTACGCCCTGGCCCAGGTACGAATTGTCGTGGACGATCGCCCGCTCCAGCGAGGCGTCCGGTCCGACGAGCACGTTGCCCCCGAGCACCGTGTGGTCGCGGAGATGGGCAGCCGGGCCGATACGGCAGTAGTCGCCGATCACCACCGGGCCGACGATGCGGGCCGACGGGTGGACCTCGGCGCCCTCGCCGATCCAGACGCCCGGTCGCATGGAGAAGCCGGGCACGTCGATGACCACCTTGTTGTCGAGCACGTCCTGGTGGGCCCGGACGTAGGCCTCGGTGTTGCCCACGTCTTCCCAGTACCCGTCGGCGATGTACCCGTAGAGCGGCTCGCCCGCCGCCAGCAGCGCCGGGAACACCTCGCCCGAGAAGTCGACCGGCCGCCCCGACTCGATGAAGTCGAACACCTCAGGCTCGAGGACGTAGATCCCGGTGTTCACCGTGTCGCTGAACACCTGGCCCCACGTGGGCTTCTCCAGGAAGCGATCGATGGAACCGTCCTCGTTGGTGATGACGATGCCGAACTCGAGGGGGTTCTCCATGGCCTTCAGGCCGATGGTGGCCAGGGCCTGCCGCTGCTCGTGGAAGGCCATGATCGCCGAGAGGTCGATGTCGGTGAGCACGTCTCCGGAGATCACGAGAAAGCGCTCGTTGAGCTCGTCTCTGGCATTGAGCACCGAGCCGGCCGTGCCGAGCGGGGTCTCCTCAGTGGCGTAGACCATCCTGACGCCGAACTCGGAGCCGTCACCGAAGTAGGTCCGCACGGCGTTGGCCAGGAAGGCCACGGTCACGACGATGTCGTCGAAGCCGTGCTCTCTCAGCAACCCGACGATGTGCTCCATCATCGGGCGGTTCACCATGGGCAGCATGGGCTTGGGCTGGTTGGACGTCAGCGGGCGCAGACGCGTGCCCTCCCCGCCCGCCATGATCACCGCCTTCACGGCCTCGACCCTACCTGAGCGCCCCCTCCCGACGACCTCCCGGGTCGTCCTCGAGCAAGCGCGCCCCGAGCGAGCGGGATGTAGGCGCCCGCCGCGTACCACGACAGGATCAGGCCAGGCACGGCGCACACCCACGCAGCGACAAGGGCGGCGTCGGGCCAGGACGCCGACGGCCCCGCCAGCAGGAACAGCGGGAAAGCGACCATCAGGCCGAACGTTCCCGCCTTTCCCACCCACACCACGTCGATCCTCGCCGCCCCCAGGGCGGCCAGGGCCAGGACCGCCGCCGACACCAGCGCCTCGCGCGCCAAGACGGCGGCACCCAGCCAGAGGGGCACCGACCCGTCGACCATGATCGCCACCACGCCGACCCCGAGCAGGACACGGTCCGCCACCGGGTCGAGCACCTTGCCCAGGGTGGAGACCTGACCGAGCCGCCGGGCGAGCGACCCGTCGACCCAGTCGGTGGCCCCCAGCACGCCCAGCAACACCGCCGCCGCCACCCGGTCTTGCACGCCGAACAACAGCCACAAGAACACCGGGACAGCGCCGAGGCGGGCCGCGGTGACGGCATTGGGGATGGTGAGGACGCGGTCCACCCGGGCGTCGCTGTCGCCGCGGGTACCCATCGATCCGAGTCTACGGACCGGGTGGCCGGGTGGCCGGCCTGCGGCGACCTGGTCGGCCGGGGGCGCTCCCATCCCTCTTGTTCCACCTCTGGTCGAAAGTGGGCTCGACGCTCACCAGCGCGGTGCCCACTTTCGAACCAAATGTGGAACGCGCGCTCACTCGCTGGAGCAGTGCCCGTTCGTCGTCGGGGGAACATCCAGGGCCGGGTTGCGGTCGAAGAACCCGGCAGGCTTGAGGACGAACCCGGCGTAGTCGACAGGAGCGACGGGCCAGTCTTCCGGTCTGGGAATGTGGGTCAGGCCGAACGTGTGCCACAGGACGACGTCGGTGTCGACCAGTGGGCGGTCGGCTGCCGTCCACGCTGGGAGCCCGTCACCGCCGCTGCTCTGGTTCGGGTAGTCCCCCGCCGGGCGGCGCTCGTCAGGATCGAAGGGAGTCACCCAGAGGCTCTTCGACGCGAAGGCGGCCCGGCGACCGACGCTGGACGACGGCGACGCCAGCAGGCAGGTCGACTGGCCCGGCATCAGCTTGTAGCCGACAGGCTGGCCGAGGCCGTTCAGCGAGGACGGGTTCACGACCTTCCAGCAGCGAGCTGCGAGCGGATCGATCGTGCGCTGGGCCTCGGACTCGGAGGTGAGCAGCGTCGCCCGAGAGGAGATCGCGGTCCCCTCGGGGTTGTCCTCGCCGGCCGGGAGGTTGACGGCGTCCAGCTCGTAGACCGAGTTCGACGGGCCATCCAGGTCGAAATCGAGGCGGGCGCTGAGCAGGTGCTGGTGGTTGGGCGCGTACAGCTCCGGGCCCACGATCTCGCCGCAGGCCGGGCGGTCGCCGGGCTCGCGAGCCGACGTCTGGATGATGCCCGTCAGCTTCACCTCGAGCTGGATAGTGCCGTCGAGGTAGAGGTACCAGTAGAAGCCGTACTCGTAGTTGCCAACCGTGGCGATGAAGGAGATCACCAGCCGCCGGGACCGGCGCACCTCCGACGAGCCGCTCCAGAGGTCGACGTGCTTCCAGAGGATCCCGTAGTCCTCCTCGTGCAGGCAGACGGCGTTGGAGATCGTGCGGGCGCCACCCCGATCGTCACTGACGACGGCGTCGAGGTAGCGGATCTCGCCCAGGCAGTCGCATCCGAGTGTGAGGCTCTGCATCATCTTGCCCAGGCCCCACTCACCGACGTCGAAGGCGTTCTTCCACCAGTGGTTGGTGGCGGTGTCCCCATAGGGAACGACCATCTCGGCGATCGAGGCCCGGTGGAGGATGGGCCGCACCCGTCCGCCGTCCTCGTAGCCGACGGTGTGGAGCACGACGCCTTCGATGGGATGGACGGACACCCGTAGGCGCCACCTCTGCCAGCGGATCTCGGATCCCTCGACCTCGAAGCTCGGCCCCTCGGGTTGGGTGATGACGAGCGGTCGCAGGCCTCGGCGTTGCTCTCCCACCGACGCCTGGTCGTAGTTTCCAGCGGCCTCGGGGACCGGAACGACCTCCCGATCGACGATCTCGATCACCTCGGCGGTGGCGAGGTCGACCACGGCGACGAGGCCTTCCACCGGACGGGCGTAGCCGTTGTCGGCGGCGTGGGTCCGCACGTAGGAGACGCAACGCACGAGACGCCGGCCCGCCTCTCCCGCGATCCCGAAGTTCCCCGCCGGCCACGGATCCACCTGGACCCGATCGAAGTCGGTGACCCCCCGCCGCCGCATGGCCTCCTGCCACCGGGCGTCGGCCTTGACGGCCTGGAAGGCGAAGACGAGCTCGTCCACCAGCAGCGGGGTGACGGCACGGGGCACCGAACGCCACGAGAGGACAATCGACTGGGTGATCGAGACGACGGCCTCGTGCACGGCGCCGCTGGTCCGTTCGCACACCGCCACCTCGGCCTGGCGATCGATGTCGTCGCCGGGCCTGTGCCCCGCAACGACGTCCTTCGGCGGCTCGTGGAGGGTGACCCAGGGAAACCTGACGTCCTCCCCGAGCTCGTGCTCTGCGGCGACGATGGCGCAGGCGGCGGTGATCTCGGCCACCGACAGCGGGTCGAGCGGGTGGGCCGCCGGCGCCTCGTCGGGGCCCTTCACGGCCACGCTGGGGCCTTCCTGCATCGCCATCCTCCGACCTCGTTCGGACGGGCTCACGTTAGTTGGAGGCCGGCGTCACGCCCGGGCCGGCCCGGGCGGGGCCCGAGTCTCTCCTCCTGGCGGCTTCGCCCCGGACGGGCCCCATCCCCGTCCTCCTCCGAAGCGGTGGGACCCCAACCCCACCGCCGGCCGTCAGGCCAGGCGGGTCGAGGGTACGGACCGCACCCGGCCCTCGGACCGGAGCTCGCGCACGGCGGGGACCGGATCGGGGTCGGCGAAAAGCCCCTCGTCGGCGTAGTCGGCGGGCCGCCCCGTCGGATCGGTCACCCAGTACGAGGCCTCGAGGGCGATCCCAGACGGGTCGGTGAAGTAGATCGAGCGGAGGAAGCCGTGATCCACCACGTCGGTCACCTCGCAGCCGGCAGCCTTCAGCCGGTCCCGGAGGGCCAGCAGGGCGGTCTCATCGGGCAGGTTGAACGACAGGTGGTCGAACTGGACCGCCCGGGGATCGGGGACGCCTGCCGGCTTGGCGAACATCTCGAGCTCCACTCCCTGGTACTCGAAGAACGCCACCGTGTTGCCGGCCCCGAACTCGAAGAAATAATGGCGGAACGAGCGGTTGCCCAGATCGGCCACGAGTCGGGCGCCGAGCACCCCGGCGTAGAAGCGCACGGTCGCGTCCATGTCGTCGGTGATCAGCGCCAGGTGGTTGATGCCCCGCCAACGCGGGCCTTCCTCCTGATCGTGGCGCTGCTCGGATCGGAGATGGCCCGTGGATTCGGTGGTCATGACCCCATGCTACGACCCGGAGATGCCGCCGTCCGCCGGTGTAGCTGGCAATATGGGCGGACCCGACATGGGTGCCGACCAGGGCGGGTACGAGACCGTGGCGAAAGGCCGGAGGGCTCGTTCGTCGCCCACATCGAGGAGGGTCAAGGCCTTGAACACTCGAGCCGTCACCGAGAAGCAGTCCCGCGATGTCGCCGAGGCCGCCAGGCAGCAGGAGTGGAACCAGCCCAGCTTCGCCAAGGAGCTGTTCCTGGGCCGGTTCAAGCTGGAGATGGTTCACCCCCATCCGCGCCCGTCCGCCGAGGATCAGGTCAAGGGCGAGGCCTTCCTCGCCCGGCTGGAGGCCTTCCTCCGCGAGGAGGTCGACCCCGCGGTCATCGAGCGCGACGCCAAGATCCCCGAGAGCGTGATCAAGGGCCTGTGCGACCTGGGCGCCCTGGGCATGAAGATCGACGAGGAGTACGGCGGCCTGGGGCTCTCGAACGTCTACTACAACCGCGCTCTGGCCATGGCGGTCACCTATCACTCGGCGATCAGCACGCTGCTCAGCGCCCACCAGTCGATCGGGGTGCCCCAGCCGCTCAAGCTGTTCGGCACCCCCGAGCAGAAGCGCAAGTACCTGCCCCGCGTGGCCCGCGACCAGATCAGCGCATTTCTGCTCACCGAGCCCGACGTGGGGAGCGATCCCGCCCGCATGCAGTGCAGCGCCGTCCCCTCCGAGGACGGCTCGACCTACCTCATCAACGGCCAGAAGCTGTGGACGACCAACGGCGTCATCGCCGATCTGCTGGTGGTGATGGCGACCGTCCCCCGCTCCGAGGGGCATCGCGGAGGCATCACCGCCTTCATCGTCGACGCCCACGCACCTGGGGTGAAGGTGCTGCACCGCAACCAGTTCATGGGGCTCCGCGGCATCGAGAACGGGGTGACCCGCTTCGAGAACGTGCGCGTGCCGGTCGACGACGTCGTCGGCGGCGAGGGTCGGGGGCTGAAGGTCGCCCTGCAGACGCTCAACACCGGGCGCCTTTCGCTCCCCGCCACGTGCGCCGCCTCGTCGAAGCTATCCCTCAAGATCGTGCGGGAGTGGGCCAACGAGCGCGTGCAGTGGGGTATGCCAATCGGCAAGCACGAGGCCGTGGCCGAGAAGATCGCGTTCATCGCCGGCGTGACCTTCGCCGAGGAGGCCGTGGTGGAGCTGTCGAGCCTGCTGGCTGACGCCGAGCAGCACGACATCCGCATCGAGGCCGCCCTGGCCAAGCTGTACTGCTCGGAGATGGCCTGGCAGGTCGCCGACGAGATGGTGCAGATCCGGGGAGGCCGGGGATTCGAGACGGCGGCGTCCCTCGAGGCCCGAGGGGAGAAGCCCGTCCCGGCCGAGCAGGTCCTCCGGGACCTCCGAATCTGCCGGATCTTCGAGGGCTCCTCGGAGATCATGAAGCTCCTGATCGCCCGGGAGGCCGTCGACCAGCACCTCGCCGTGGCTGGCGCCATCATCGACCCCGATGTCGACGCCCGCACCAAGGCCAGGACGGCGGCCAAGGCCGGCGCCTTCTACGGCAAGTGGCTGCCGCGGCTCGCCGTCGGGCAGGGCCAGTCTCCTCGCAGCTACGCGGAGTTCGGCGAGCTGGGGACCCACCTTCGCTTCGTCGAGCGCTCCAGCCGCAAGCTCGCCCGCTCGACCTTCTACGGGATGTCCCGCTGGCAGGGCAAGCTCGAGCGAAAGCAGGGATTCCTCGGTCGGATCGTCGACATCGGGGCCGAGCTGTATGCCATGAGCGCGGCGTGTGTGCGCGCCCAGATGCTGACCGACGACGGCGAGGTGGGGGCCGACAGCGCCATCGAACTGGCCGACCTGTTCTGCAAGGGCGCCCGCCGCCGCGTCGACCAGCTCTTCCATGGGCTGTGGCACAACGATGACGCCGAGAACTACACCACCGCCCAGGCCGTGCTGGCCGGCCGCTACACCTGGGCCGAGGGGGGCATCATCGATCCGGCGGGCGAGGGCCCCATGCTCGGCACGGCCAGCGCACACGCCACCGTCGAGGCCAAGGTCGCCCCACCCGAGAGCTCCGAGAACGTGGCCGCCGGCCCCAGCCGTTGATCAGCTGCCCCGCAACGCGCCAGCGGTCCCTCCGTCCGGCGCGATCGGCGGGGCGTGGCGTCACCTCGGGGCGGACGTCCCGGGCGAGCCTCGCCGGCTGATGATCGCGGTCTTCGTCGTGGCGCTGGTGATGGCGCAGGCTGTCGGGATCATCGGCCTTCGTCGCCGGGGCTACGAGCTGCTGTGCACGCTCGCCATAGCCGTCCTGTTGGCCATCGCAATCTTCGCCGCCGGTCGGGTGCTCGGACTGGTCTGATCGACGCCGGCGGCGCCGGGTCCACACTGGTAGGAGTGACGCGCCCGCCCGAGTCCGTGGAGTTTCAGCCCGACGCTCCCGGCGAGATCCTGGCGCGCATGGATGTCGTCGCCGGCGGCCGCGGCGGGTGGATCAACTTCGAACCCCGCATCGACGAGAACACCGAGGTCCCCCAGGAGTCCTCGCTCTTCGGGATCTTCTCGGCCAGCGGTCCCGCCGTGCCGATCTGCACCTGGGTGCCGGGCAAGGGGCGGGGAGACCGGCGGGAGCCCGTCTCGATCGGTGTGCAGCACGCCACCGGGCCCCGTGCCGTCGCCCGGCTCGGCTCCGCTGGCGTCGAGGTCCCCGCCGGCTGGCGCATCCGACAGGACCATCCTCGGCGCGGCCTGGTGATCATGGTCCCGGCCGAGCAGGACCACGACAGCACCCTCGGCTGGCTCCTGCGAGCCGGCGCCGCCCTCAGCGCCGTGCCGCTCACGGGCCCCTGGCGGGCCGCCGTCTTCGTCAACACCTGACCGCAGCCGGCCCGGGAGGCCGGCCCGACGAGATAGCCGAAGGCGCTCAAGCGCCAAGGCCAGCGCCTGCGGGTCGAAATCCGCCGTCTGCCGCCCCGAAGGGGGCAACATGGCGGTGGGGCAGGGAGGTGGAGGGGATGGAAGTCACGAAAACATCCGTGTCTCCGTCAAATCACGTGGCTTTCGCCTGCGCCCCGTGAACGGAGACCATCCCGGGGTAAAGGTGTCCACCATGCAAGAGGTTCTCATCGAGCCCGTACAGCTCGACACGGCGGCCGTTCTGCTCGGCGAGAAGCGGATCACCCAGCTGGCCGCCCAGGCCGAGAGGACCAACCGGGTGCTGGCGGGCCGGACGGTGTGGAACGTCAACTCCACGGCCCAGGGCGGAGGCGTCGCCGAGATGCTGGAGGTGCTCCTCGCCTACGCCCGTGGAGGCGGCGTCGACACGCGGTGGCTGGTGATCCATGGTGTGCCCGACTTCTTCGCCGTCACCAAGCGCCTGCACAACTGGTTGCACGGGGTCCCGGGCGACGGCGGCGAGATGGGTGCGGCGGAGCGCCGGATCTACGAGCAGAACCTCGCCGACAACGAAGGTGACCTCACCGCCCGGGTTCGGCCCGGTGACGTCGTCATCCTCCACGACCCGCAGACGACGGGGTTGATCACGCCGATGAAGCGGGCCGGGGCCGTCGTGATCTGGCGCTGCCACGTCGGGGCCGACGACCGGGACAACCCGTTCGTCGTCGGCGCGTGGAACTTCCTGGCGCCCTATCTGGAGGACGCCGACGCGTTCATCTTCTCCCGGGCCACCTACCCGCCAGCGTGGCTGAACGGTGGCCGGGTCCACATCATCCCTCCGTCCATCGACCCCTTCTCGGCCAAGAACCAGGAGCTGGCGCCCGGCGCCGTGTGCTCGATCCTCGCCAGGATCGGCCTGATGCCCGAGACCGCGGAAGCGGCGGCGCCCGAGTTCAGGCACCGGGACGGGCTGCCCGGCACGGTCACCGACGTCGCCGACATCGTCGCCGAAGGAGGACGGCTCGACCCCGACGCGCCGGTCGTCGTGCAGATCTCACGGTGGGACCGCCTGAAGGACATGTTCGGGGTGATGTGCGGCTTCGCCGAGCACGTGGGCGACGACACGGGTGCGAACCTGATCCTGGCCGGCCCCGAGGCCAAGGGCGTGGCCGACGACCCCGAGGCCGTGGCGGTCTACCGCGAATGCTTGGAGGGCTGGCGCCAGCTGCGCCCCGACCAGCGACGGCGCATCCGCCTGCTCAAGCTCCCCATGGACGACGTCGAGGCCAACGCGGCCATGGTGAACGCGCTCCAGCGCCACGCCGCCGTGGTGGTCCAGAAGAGCCTCGTCGAGGGTTTCGGTCTGACCGTCGCCGAGGCCATGTGGAAGACCCGGGCGGTGGTGGCCAGCGCGGTAGGTGGCATCAACGACCAGATCGTCGACGGAGAGAGCGGTCTCCTCCTTCCGGACCCGACCGATCTCGCCGCCTTCGGTGCGATCGTCGACAGCCTGCTGCACGATGCGAGCGAGCGGCAGCGGCTGGGCCGTGACGCCCGCCAGCGGGTCCTCGACCAGTTCATGGGCGACCGTCATCTGATCCAGTACGGCCAGCTCCTCGAGGAGCTGCTGGTACCCGCCGCCCCCCCGGCCCCCTCGGCCCTCAGGCCCGCCGGTCCTTGACCACCTTCCCGCCCTGGATGACTACGACGACGCGCTCGGGCTGATCGAACAGCTCCGGATCCTGCAGGGGATCGCCGTCGAACACGACCATGTCGGCGAGCCTGCCCTCGGTGATGGTGCCGATGTCGTCGTCGCATCGGAGCAGCTCGGCGTTGGTGCGGGTGGCCGACACCAGCGCGGCCATCGGCCCGAGGAGCCGCGACTTGAGGGTCAGCTCGAGCCCGCGATGACGTTGCTCGGGCCCGAGCAGATCGGAGCCTGATCCGAGCGGCACACCGGCCACGGCGGCGAGCTTCACCGACCGGCTCATGGCGTCCTCCAGTCCCTCGAGTCGGGAGAGCGCGGCCTCGGAGAGACCCCAGTCCTCCCACTCCCTCGGCATGACGTGGAGCACAGCGAGCGTCGGCACGACGTACGCACCGGCGGCGGCGATCTCGTTCGCCGTGTCCTCGTCGAGCAGGCTGGCATGCTCGAAGCTGCGAACGCCGGCCGCGAGCCCGTTGCGAATGCCCCCGACGTTGTGGGCGTGGGCCAGCACGTAGGTGTCACGGGCGTGCGCCTCGGCGACCACGGCCCGAAGCTCCTCCACCGTGAGCTGGGTGTCCTCGATGCGGTCCGTCGAGGACACCACGCCCCCCGAAACCGCCACCTTCAGCTGCGTGGCGCCCCGACGGAACGCCTCGCGGGCGGCCAGCATGGCGCTGTCCGGCCCGTCGATCCGCATCGAGGGCTGCACGAGCCCGGGTAGGCCGCCGCCCCGCCCATGATGATCGAACGGATCGCGGAGGTCGCCATGGCCGCCCGACTGGCACAGGATGGGGCCCGACGGAAGGATCCGAGGACCCTTCACCAGACCGACCGCCGTCGCCGTGGCCAGCCCGCCGTCGGCGCCGCCCGCGTCCCGCACGGTCGTGAAGCCTGCGTCCAGCGCCACCTCGCACACGTGAAAGATCCGAGCCGCCGTGACCGCCACAGGAACACGGCGTCCGCTCAGGTCGGCCATGTCGACCAGCGCCAGGTGGGCGTGGGCGTCGATCAGGCCGGGCACGATCGTGAGGCCGCGAAGATCCAACTCCCTGCCGGAGGGAGCCCTCCCACCGACCTGGGCGATCCGCTCGCCCTCGACCGCCACGACACCATCCCTGACGGGTTCGGCGCCCGTGCCGTCGGCCATGTTGGCGCCCCGCAGCACAAGGCTCGCCATCCGGCCCAGGCTAGCTGGACGCCCAGACGCCCAGCCCGGCCGTGTGGTCAGGCCGGCCTCCCGGGCCGGTGATGTCGTCAGGCCGGCCTCCCGAGCCGGCGCTGTCGTCAAGCCGGCCTCCCGAGCCGGCGCTGAGGATGGCGACCGTCGCCGGCGGGAGGTGGAGCCGTCCGCCTGCGAGGGAGACGTCCTCCTCCGAGCCCACGAGCAGCGAACCATCCGCGTCGAGACGGGTGGTCTGCTCACCGAGGTTGCTGGCGATCGTGATCGGCCCACGCCGCACGACGAGACAGCTCTGCTCGATTGTCACCCTCACCAGATCCAAGCGACCGTCGCCCAGCTCCGGCACGTCGCGACGCAGGCGGATCAGCCGGCGGTGCCAGTCGAGGAGCTCGCGGTGCGGGAGCCGCTCGGGCTCGGTCCAGTCGAGCTTGGAGCGTTCGAACGTCAGGGGATCTTGGGGATCGGGCATCGACTCGACCGGCCAGTCCAGGCGCGACAGGTCCTTCAAACGCCCCTCGGCGACGAGGCGTCCGAGACTCGTGTCACCGTGGTCGCTGAAGTACTGGAAGGGCGTCGACGCCCCCCATTCCTCGCCCTGGAAGAGCATCGGAACGAAAGGCGCCGTGAGCAGCACCGCGGCACCCACTTTCAGTAGTCCGGCGCTCATCAGCGCTCCCGTGCGCTCACCGGCGGGTCGGTTGCCCACCTGATCGTGGCTCTGCAGGTACACCACGAAGCGATGGCCCGAGAGCCCGGGCGGCAGCGGCCGGCCGTGGACCCGGCGGCGATACGCGGACCACGTGCCATCGTTGACGTAGGCCTGTCGGACGGCCTTCGCGAGGGCGTCGACCGACCCGAAGTCGGCGTAGTAGCCGTTGCGCTCGCCCGTGAGCACGGCATGCAGCGCGTGGTGGAACTCGTCGCTCCACCAGCCGTCGAGGCCCGCACCCCCGGCGTGGCGCGAGTGCACGAGGCCGGGATCGTTCTGGTCGCTCTCGGCCACGAGGGCCAGGGAGCGGCCAAGCTCGCCCGCCAGCTCCTCGACACGGCGGCTGAGCCGCTGGAGAAACGACATCGCCGCCCCGTCGACCAGCGCGTCGACGGCGTCGAGGCGCAGTCCGTCCATGTGGTAGTCGCGCAACCACATGAGGGCGTTGTCCACGAAGAAGTCCGTGATCGCGGCGCTCCGGGCAGCATTCAGGTTGACCGCCGGTCCCCAAGGCGTGGCGTGGTGCTCGGAGACATAGGGACCGAAGCGCTCCAGGTAGTTGCCCTCGGGGCCGAGGTGGTTGAAGACCACGTCGAGCAGCACCCCGAGGCCGCGCCGGTGACAGGCATCGACGAGGCGCTTGAGCCCGTCGGGCCCACCGTAGGCGTGATGCGGCGCGTAGGGGTCCACGCCGTCGTAGCCCCATCCCCGCCGACCTGAGAACTCCGCCACCGGGAGCAGCTCGACGGCTGTCACGCCGAGATCGGTCAGGTGGTCGAGATGGGCGATGGCGGCGTCGAAGGTACCGGCGTCCGAAAAGGTCCCGACGTGCAGCTCGTAGAGCACCGACGACGACAGCTCGATGCCGCGCCACCCGTTGTCGTTCCATGGGAAGCGCGAGTGGTCGACGACCCGCGACGGTCCGTGGACACCGGCAGGCTGCCACGCCGAGCGCGGATCAGGAAGTCCGTCGCTGCCGTCGACCGACAGCAGGTAATCGGTCCCCGGCCCTGCCTTCTCGACCTCGGCCGACCACCACCCGCTCTCGCCACCGGCCAGCGGCACGACCCGCCCGCCGACGTGGAGCTCGACCCGCCCGGCATCCGGGGCCCAGACATCGAATCGCCGCACTGTTTCCGCGGTCATAGCCTCAGGTCCCTCGTTTGATCCCGACGAATCCAGCAGATCGAGATGATATGCCCCTTCTCGCGATCACCGATCTCTATACATTTTCACGCAAAGCTGTACCCTGGACGTAGCTGATGGGCCCGAGAACCGACACCAACACGGAGCAGGATTGTTATCGCGCGGCATTCGACATGGCCGCGGTCGGACTCTGTTATACGGTCCCTGGCGGACCGTTGCTGGCGGTCAATCAGGCCCTGGCGAACATGCTGGGTTTCGAGTCGTCCGAGGACCTGATCGCCAGCGGGCCGGTGGCCACCAGCCTGTTCGACGCCGCCGACCTCGAGGACCTCCGGCGGCGAGTTCGTGATCATGGCGAAGTCAGCGGGTTCGACGTCCCGATTCGCCGCCAGGACGGACGCATCATCTGGGTATCCATGACGATCAACACCATCGACCGTGATCATGTGGTCACCGTGATCGACGTGACCGCCAGTCGTCAGCACGAGGAGGCATCTCGATCGAATGAAGCGAGATTGCGGTCGGTACTGGCCAACTCCTCGGAGAACTACCTCATCCTCGACAAGCACGGTGACGTCCGGTGGCTCAGCTCCGAGCCCGAGAGCAACCTTGGCTACGAGCCCGACGCGCTGCTCGGCCGCCAGGCGCACCTCGTCCACCCCGATGACCGCCGTCCCTTTGCCCGCACGATCGAGAGGCTCTTCTCGGGTGAGTCCGAGTTCGAGGTCACTCGATACCGTGGCCGGCACAAGGACGGCTCTTGGCGGTACCTCGAGGCCCGGATGACCAACATGTTGCGTGATCCGGACGTCCAAGGCGTGGTCATCAATGTCCGCGACCTGACCGACCAACACTCGGCCGAGCAAAGGCTCGAGTACACCGAGTTGCATGACGAGCTCACAGATCTGCCCAATGAGCGTTTTCTCGACCGCTGGATCGAGGACCATGGCGAGATTGAGGCCAGCTCGGACCTCGCCATTCTGTTGGTCGACGTCGACCGCCTGAACCACACGAACAACACATTCGACCGGGCTGCGGGAGACGACATCCTCAAGTTCGTGGCCGAGGGCCTGCGCCAGCAGGTGCCCGAAGAGGCGGTGCTCGTCCGTTGGGCGGGCGATAGCTTCGCGGTCGTCATACCGGGTGCGCTCGGACGCGAGGCGGTCGCGGGCATGGCCGAGGACGTCGTGCGCGCCTCTCGGCACACGCGCCGGATCGGCACCGTTGACGTCTTCGTCAGCGTGAGCGTCGGGGTGGCGATCAGCGGGAGGGGCCGCCGATCCGCCAAGGACCTGGTGCGCGATGCCGACACCGCGCTCCATCAGGCCAAGGACCGGGGCCGGAACCGCTTCCAGCTCTTCGCCGGCTCGATGCAGCACCGCCTGGCCGCCCGTCTCAAGCTGGAGGGTGAGCTCCGGCGCGCCGTCGAGGCTCCCGGCGGGATCACGCAGTTCCGCCTGCTCTTCGACCCGCTCGTCTCACTTCGTCACCGCCAGACGGTGGGAATGGAGGCTTTGGTGGCCTGGCAGCACCGCGAGCACGGGCTGTTGCGGGCCGCCGAGTTCGTCCCTCTCGCCGAGGAGACGGGCCTGATATCGCCCATCGGCCACTGGGTGCTGGAAGAGGCCTGCCAGACGGCGCTCCGGGTGAACCACGGTCGCAAGCACGACCCGCTCGCGATGTCGGTGAACCTGTCGGGCCACGAGCTCAACCATCCTGACATCGTCACCTGGGTCATCAAGGAGATCGCCAGGGCGAACCTCGACCCCACGCGGCTGTGGCTGGAGATCACCGAGACGGCGCTGGTGTCATCTCCCAGCATCAGGTCGACGCTCTGGCGTCTGAGAGATCTCGGTGTCCGGTTGGTCGTCGACGACTTCGGTACCGGTTACAGCTCGCTGACGTCGATCCGGGAGCTGCCGGTCGAGGTGGTCAAGATCGACAAGTCCTTCGTCGCCGGCCTCGGTCGTCGCTCGAAGGACGAGACGATCGTCAACACCGTCGTGGATCTGGCCAGGTCCCTCGACATGCTCACAGTTGCCGAGGGCATCGAGACCGCCCAGCAGGCCGACATGCTGACCGAGCTCGGGTGTGAGCTGGGCCAGGGCTACTTCTTCGGCGCATCTCGCCCATGGGATTCGCCTCGACCGAGCAGTGGGCAGCGGGCGTCAGTCGGTGGGTAGAGTTCCCGAGGGTGAAACCTAAGAACGCCGTTCGATTCGATCGAACGCTGGGCCCGTTGTTCTACAAGGTCCATCGCTGGATGTACGAGGCCAGTGACGGTCGGGTCGGAGCCAAGTCCTCGCAGGGGCCGATCCTGCTCCTCTCCACGGTCGGGCGCCGCAGCGGCGAGCCTCGGACCTCGCCCCTGCTGTACATGCGAGACGGCGAGGACTTCGTCGTCGTGGGATCGAACGGCGGCCGCCCCGCCCCTCCGGCGTGGTATCTCAACCTCGAGGCCGATCCCAAGGCGACGGTGCGAGACGGCCGACGGACGCTGGGCGTCGTGGCCGAGACGGTCGGTCCCGAGGAGAGGGACAAGCTGTGGACCCGCCTGCACGAGTTCTATCCGGGGTGGTCGCACTACCAGACCCTGACCGAGCGGCACCTGCCGGTGGTCAGGCTCCGCCCCCAGTCAACGCCGGCTCGGGAGGCCGGCCCGACGGTCTAGCCCGCGGGCGCGCAGCGATCGGACCGCCATGATCCGGCTCCTCCTCCTCGCCCCGCCCGGAGGCGGGAAGGGCACCCAGGGACACCAGCTCGCCGCGGAGTATGGCGTTCCCCACGTCTCGACTGGCGAGCTCCTGCGGGACCACGTTGCCCGTTCCACACCGCTCGGCGAGCAGGTCCGACCCTATCTGGAGCGGGGGAACCTCATCCCCGACGACCTCGTGCTCCGCCTCGTGCGGGAGCGATTGACCACGCCGGTCGCGCTGGAGGGGTTCGTCCTCGACGGGTTCCCGCGCACGCTGGACCAGGCCCAGGCCGCCTACGCCTGGGCGACGGAGCACGGGCTCACGTTCTCCGCCGTTGTCCATCTGGCCGTCCCCGACGCCGAGCTGGAGCGGCGGCTGCTCGAGCGGGGCCGCCTCACCGGACGCAGTGACGACACGGCCGATACCATCCGTCATCGACTGGTCCAATACCGAACGACCACCGACCCGCTGCTCGAGTTCTACCGCAAGCGGCAGATCCTCGTCGACGTGGACGGCAGCGGACCGATCCCCGAGGTGACGCAGCGGATACGGGCCGCGCTGGAGGCACGAGGCCTGGCGCCGGCGAAGAACAGCTGAGGTTACTGATCGACCCGAGGAGGTCGCCCATGCCGCTCGACCCGCAGATCGAGGCCCTGCTCGAGCAGATGGCCGCCATGGAGAGCGTCGACTTCCGCGAAGTGACCCCGCAGGGGCTGCGCGAGACCATGAAGATGATCGCCGCCGCGGACGGTCCCCCCGAAGCGGTCGGCGCGGTGGACGACGCCAGCGCCAAGGGCCCCGCGGGGGCGATCCCCGTCCGCGTGTACCGGCCTGCAGGTGCGGGCTCGGCGCCGCTGCCGATCCTCGTCTGGTACCACGGGGGCGGATGGGTGATCGGCGACCTGGATACCGCGGATACGACCTGCCGCAAGCTGGCCAACCGATCGGGCGCGCTGGTGGTCTCGGTCGACTACCGGCTCGCGCCCGAGCACCCGGCCCCGGCACCCGCCGAGGACTGCTGGGCAGCCCTGTGCTGGGTGGCAGAGCTCGCCACCGACATCGGCGGCGACGGCTCCCGGCTGGCCGTTGGGGGTGACAGCGCCGGCGGGAACCTGTCGGCGCTCCTCGCCGTGCGAGCGCGTGACAACGGGGGTCCGGCCCTTCGGTACCAGCTGCTCGTGTACCCGGCCACCGATCTCACGATGTCGTACCCCTCGCACGCCGAGAACGGCGAAGGCTACATGCTCACCAACGACGCGACCGCGTGGTTCCTCGGGCACTATCTCGGCCCCGACCAAGACGCCAAGCACCCCTCACTCTCACCCCATCACACCGGCGACCTCAGCGGGGTCGCCCCTGCCTTCATCATCACCGCCGAGTTCGACCCGCTTCGCGACGAGGGTGAGGCCTACGCCGCCCGCCTGCGTGACAGCGGCGTGGCCGCCGACCTGTGCCGCTACGACGGGATGATCCACGGCTTCTTCCAGATGGGAGGGGTCACGCCCGTGGCCGACTCGGCTGTAAGCGACGCTGCCTCCCGGGTGCGCGCCGCCTTTTCCTGAACGGTCGGTCCCTCCACGCTCGACGACGGCGCGACGCTTATCCGCATGTCCCCGACACGCTCCCGCACTCACGGGCGGCACCGACGCCGCCGCTCCGCGCTGGGTCGCCGGCCGGCGCCCACCACATCGGCGCGAGCGGCGGGCCTGGGCGTGGTCGCGCTGGCCGTCGTGCTCGCCGCCTGCGGATCGGGCCAGTCCCGAGCGAGCAGCACGAGCACCTCGTCGCCGCGCCCTACCGGCGTGCCCACGACTGCCCCGCCCACGACCGCCCCGCAGACGACTGCCCCGCCGACGACGGCCAAGCCACCGCCCCCGGGGGGGCGGCCCTACGGCGTAGGCCTGGCGACGCTCAGCTATGTGGAGCCCCCTGGTCACGTGGTACCGGCCCCCTTCGCCCCTGGCGGAGCCGCCACAGCCCCACGCCGGCTCAGCGTCCAGCTGCGCTATCCCTCGACGAGCCCGCCCTCGGACAACGACACCGCGCTGGCGCCTCAGCAGGGAGGCGGTCCGTTCCCGCTCCTGGTCTTCGCACCCGGTCTGAACGAGGACCCGCCCCCCTACCAGCCGCTCCTGCACGACTGGGCCCAGGCGGGGTTCGTCGTAGCGGCGACGACGTTCCCCGTCACCAGCCCCAGCGTGCCCAACGCGGGCGACAAGGAGCGGGACCTCCCCAACCAGCCCTACGACGTCACCTTCCTGATCGACAGCCTCACCGCCGCGGCCAACAATCCGTCCGATCCCCTCCACCAGCTGATCAACCCGACCGAGGTCGCCGTGGCCGGCCAGTCCGATGGGGGCAACACAGCGCTGGCCACCGGCTACAACACCGCCTACCAGGACCACCGGATCAAGGCCGCCGTCATCCTCTCGGGCGCCCGCTACGGATATCCCGGCGGCACATGGTTCCCCGCCGGGTCGCCACCCCTTCTGGCGACGCAGGGGACGGCCGACACCATCAACCCGCCGTCGCTGACCAACGACTTCTTCACCAACGATCCCCAGCCGGACAAGTACCTGCTGTGCATGCAGGGCGCGCCCCATCTCGACCCCTACGTGGCCCGCAACAGCTACGAGCGAGTGGTCGCGCAGGTGTCGAGCAACTTCCTCGACGCTGAGCTCTACCACCAGCCCGGGTCGCTGGACGCCATGATGCAGGCGGGTGCCGTTCCCGGCGTGGCCGCCTTTGCCTCCCGGTGCGGATAGGACGCCCAACCCGCCGCTCCCTCAGGTAGTTCCGCGAGTCTTCGGCTGGCCCTTCTCGACCAGCCTGGAGCCCCCTCCCCGGTATGGTGCATGAACGATGGAACAGGAGCGCGCCGCCAGATGATGGGCCCGGGGGGCGGCCCGACTTGGGCCGGCATGCGCTCGTTCCGGCGCGACAGCTCCGTCAAGCACCAACAGCTGGCTCCGGGGACCGCCCGGCGGATCCTGCGGTTCGCGGCGCCCTACAAGCGGATGCTGGCCGTCTTCCTGGTCCTCATCGTCATCGACGCCGTGATCGGCGTGGCCAACCCGCTCATCTACCGCGACATCATCAACAAGGGGATCCTCGGTCACCGGTCCGGGCTGATCGTGGCCCTCGCCCTCCTCGTCGCCGGGCTCGCCATCGCCGACGCCGTGCTGTCACTCGGGCAGCGCTACTTCTCGGCGCGGGTGGGCGAGGGCCTCATCTTCGACATGCGGTCCAAGGTGTTCGCCCACATCCAGCGGATGCCGCTCGCGTTCTTCACCCGCACCCAGACCGGTGCGCTCATCACCCGCCTCAACAACGACGTCCTCGGGGCCCAGCAGGCCTTCACCGACACGCTCTCGAACGTGGTGAGCAACCTCATCAGCGTGACGCTCGTCATCATCACCATGCTGTTCCTGTCATGGCAGATCACGCTCGTGGCGCTGGCCATGCTCCCGGTGTTCGTGGTGCCGGCGCGATGGGTCGGCCGGCGGCTCCAGGCGATCACCCGCGAGAGCTACGGCCTCAACGCCGAGATGAACACCACGATGACCGAGCGCTTCAACGTGGCCGGCGCGCTCCTGGTCAAGCTGTTCGGCCACCCCCGGGCCGAGTCAGGAGTCTTCGACAATCGGGCCGCCCGGGTGCGCGACATCGGCATCACCTCGGCCATGTACAGCCGGATCTTCTTCGCCGCCCTGATGTTGACGGCGTCGCTGGCGACTGCTCTCGTCTACGGCTGGGGCGGCCTGCTGGCTGTCAACGGAGCCCTCAACGTCGGGACCGTGGTCGCGCTCACGGCCTACCTCAACCGGCTGTACGGCCCCCTCACCCAGCTGTCGAACGTCAACGTCGACGTGATGACCGCCCTGGTGTCCTTCGAGCGGGTCTTCGAGGTCCTCGACCTGCCCCCGATGATCAAGGACAAGCCCGACGCCGTCGCCGTACCGCGGGGACCCGCGAAGGTCGAGCTCGACCATGTGGACTTCAGCTACCCGACGGCGGAAGAGGTGTCGCTGGCCTCCCTCGAGTCCGTGGCGACGCTCGAACGGACGGCATCGAAGCAGGTGCTGTTCGACGTCGGCTTCACCGCCCAGCCCGGACAGCTGATCGCGCTCGTGGGGCCGTCCGGCGCAGGCAAGACGACGATCAGCCATCTCGTGCCCCGGCTGTACGACGTCACGCGCGGCGCCGTGCGGATCAACGGGACCGACGTGCGCGACGCCACGCTCGATTCGATCCGCGAGACGGTTGGCGTCGTCACCCAGGACGCCCATCTGTTCCACGAGACGATCCGGTCCAACTTGCGCTATGCCAAACCCGACGCCACCGAGGACGAGCTCACCGAGTCACTGCGGGCGGCGCAGGTCCTGAAGTTCGTCCAGGGACTTCCCGATGGCCTCGACACGGTCGTCGGCGACCGCGGCTACCGCCTGTCGGGCGGGGAGAAGCAGCGGCTGGCCATCGCCCGGCTGCTGCTCAAGGCCCCCGACGTCGTCGTGCTGGACGAAGCCACGGCCCACCTCGACTCCGAGTCCGAGGTCGCGGTGCAACGGGCGCTCAAGACGGCGCTCACGGGACGGACCTCGATCGTCATCGCCCACCGACTGTCGACCGTTCGGGAGGCGGATCTCATCCTGGTGGTGTCCGAGGGGCGCATCGTCGAGCGGGGGCGCCACTCCGAGCTCCTCGCTCGCGGGGGGCTGTACGCCGAGCTCTACCGCACGCAGTTCGAGCGCCAGGCCGACACCGTCGGCCCTGGAGGCCAGCCCGATGACCAAGAGGTGCCGGCGCTGACCACTGGTGACGGCTGAGGTCGGCCGCCAGGCCGGCGCTCAGCCCTGGTGGCTGAGCTTGTACGACGCCAGGCCTGCCACCCGCCGGAGATGGGCGGGGCTGCGCTTGAAGCGAGGAGCGAGGGCGTCGAAGGACTCGCCCTCCTCCTGCCAGCGCAACAGGCAACGCTCGATAGGGCGGAGAGCGTGACGCCGCGGCGGTGTCGAAGTATGGCTCGGGTGCCGGGGTAGGTGGGCCATCTCGATCACCCGGTCGATGAACTCGGGGCTGCGCCGAAAGCGTCGGGCGATCTCCTCCCGATCCACTCCCTCGTCCTGGAGGGCGAGGACCCGCCGCTCAAGGGGTCGAAGCGAACCCGGGACGGTACTCGTCGACATGCCATCACCTCCGCGCCGTTGCGGCTGGCTCCACTCGGGGCCGGCCCCAGTCTGCCACCGGGAGAAGGACCACCGCCGGACGGGCGCCGGCCAGTGCCCGAGATGGCCGCTGATGCCCGCCCGCTGGCCTGCGTCGGAGGAGCCGGTTCAGCCCTGCCCGTGGCGATGGCCGCCTGGTGCCGGGACCGGGGCCGGCGCCGGCGGGACCGGGGCTGGTGCCGGCGACGGAGCAGTTGGAGGCGGGGTGGCCGGTGCCGGGGCCGGGCCAGGCGCCGGAGGTGGGGTCGGCGGCGGTGGGGGCGGGGGCGGGCTGGTCAGTGCGTCCGGCGAGTCCTGGGCGATCAGGAAGTGCCCTGGCGGTATCTGGCTCGGGTCGGGAGCGGTGAAGCCGGCCACGGGCTGGCCGGAGAGCGCGGCGCTCATGAAGTCGTGGAAGACGCGGGCTGGATAGGTCCCCCCGAACACGTCCACACCCCCCACCCCGCGCATAGGTACCTGGCCCGTCGGTGAGCCCATCCACACCGCGGCGACCAGGTGGGGCGTGTAGCCCACGAACCAGGCGTTGGCCAGGTCGTCGGTGGTCCCCGTCTTCCCCGCCACTGGGCGGCCCGACAGCTGGGCCGCTGTGCCGGTGCCCCTCTGGACCACGGCCTCGAGGGCCTGGGTGGTGGTCCGGGCGACCTGGGGGGACACGGCCTGGGTGGACATCGGGTTGGCCTGGTACACCGCGGTACCCGAGCTGTCGATGATGCCCTGAACGAGGCTCGGCGTCCGGTGGACCCCGTCGGCCGCCAGAGTGGCGTACACAGAGGCCATCTGGAGCGGGGTCACCTCGTAGGACCCGAGGCTGAGTGACGGTGTGGTGCCGAGCTTGACGGTCGCCGGGATCCCGAGACGGTGGGCCATGTCGATGACCTTGGGCAGGCCGACGTCCACCCCCAGGCGGATGTAGGCGCAGTTCACCGAGTTGGCGGTGGCATCGAGGAGGCTCATCACGCCCGCCCCCGCCTCGGCATTGTTGGCGACGTAGGGCGGCGAACCGGGCAGAGAGATCGTGCACGGCGAGGTCCCGTCAATGGTGTCGTTCGGGCTGAAGCCGTTCTCCAGGGCGGCGGCGAGCACCACCGCCTTGAAGGAGGAGCCGGGCTGACGGCCGCCGCCCCCCCTTCCGGTCGCCACGTCGAAGCCGTTGCCACTGGATCCCGGATTGCCGGGCACGACGGCCCGCACGAACCCGGTCGCCGGGTCGACGGCCGCCACTGCGGCGGTGAACCGCCCCCCGGTGTTGGGCACCTCGGCCGCGACCGCCTGCTCCGCATCGTGCTGCAGGGCCGGATCCAGGGTGGTGTTGATGGTGAAGCCACCCTTGTACAGCGAATGCAGACGATCGGACGTCGTTGTGCCGAGGGCGTCGAAACGGTGGTCGCTGGTATCGAGGAGGGCGGCCTTCACATCGACGACGAAGGGGCTGTCCTGCTGCGACGGGGGTAGGTGAAGCGTCGTGGGCAGCGGAGTGGCTTTCAGCAGTGTGGCCTCGTCGGCGGTCAGGTGGCCGTTGGCCACCATGGCGTCGAGGACCTGGCTCCGCCGCTCGGCCGCCGCCGCCGGCTGGCGGATCGGATCGTCGCCCTCTGGGTTGCGGATCTCCCCGGCGAGCAGAGCGGCCTGAGCCGGGTTGAGCTGGCTCACGTCCGTCCCGAAGTAGGTCTGGGCCGCCGCCTCGATCCCGTACGCCCCCTCGCCCAGGTAGACGGTGTTGAGGTACCGCTCCAGGATCTGATCCTTCGTCATCTGCTGCTCGAGGCGGAAGGCCAGGACGGCCTCGTGAAGCTTGCGGTTGATGCTGCGCTGCGAATCCAGCACTGCGTTCTTCACCAGCTGCTGGGTGATCGTCGAACCTCCCTGCACGTCACTCGACGACACGTTGTTCCTGAGTGCCCGCAGGATGGCGGGAACGCTGACGGCTCCGTGCTGGTAGAAGTTGGCGTCCTCGGCGTCGAGCACGGTGTGGACCACCGTGGGCGGCACCTGCGAGAGCGAGACGGGGGCCCGGTAATCGGCATCCTGGAGCACGGCCAGCAGGTTGCCCTTGGAGTCGTACACCTTCGACGGGACATCCAGCGGCTTCAGTCGGACCGGCTGGCTCAGAGCCAGGGTGTGCGAGGCCCCGCCCAGCACCCCGCCGACCGGGACCAGGGCGAGGGCGGCTAGTCCCAGCACGGTACCAGCGGCCGTCACGGTGGTCAGGAAGCGCCCCAGCTTGCCCATCAGCGGGTCACCCACACCTCATGCTTCGACACGTACGCGGACCACCCTTGTCGCGGGGCCGGGAGGCCGGGCGCTCTTCTGGTTCCACACGCCCCGTCGCTCGACCTACCCCATTCGGAGGAACCCCTCACATCGACCGACGTGACAGGGCCGGCCCCGGAGGGCCGGCCCTGTCGTACGTCTCGGAGCCGAGAGCGCCGCTAGGAGCTGGTGGGCGCCGCGCAGCTGCTGGCGTAGGCGCAGTCGTTGAAGCCGTCGGCGTCGCTGTCGGGCGCCGAGGGGGTCGCCAGGGGGTTGCCGCTGGAGTCGATCAGCTGCAGCTCCTCCGACGCCTTGAGCCCGGCAGGGGCGTTGTTCGCCCTGGCCAGGTCGATGTTGACGTTCGAAAGGTCGGGCAGGGGCCCGACGCCGGTCCCCGAGGTGCCCACCACGACCGGCGTCTCCTCGATCCACTCGGCAGTGGCGTGCGTCGAGCTGTAGGGAGTGGTCATGGTGAAGGTCCGGCCTGAGGTGATGTTCTTCAGCGTGATCGTCCAGACGTTCGAGCCGGCCATAGTGCGCTAGCATAGATGCATGACCAAGCCCCGGAGCGCCTCCGTCTACTGCCGGATCTCCCGTGACCGCGACGGCGAGGGCCTCGGCGTGGCTCGCCAGGAGAAGGACGCCCAGGAGTGGGCCGCTCGCCACGGGTGGACCATCGCCGAGGTCTACGTCGACGACGACATCTCGGCCTACAACGGCAAGCACAGGCCCGCCTACCGTCAGCTGCTCAGCGACATCGCCGAGGGGCGGCGCGACGGCCTGATCGCCTGGCACCCCGACCGATTGACCCGCCGACCCACCGAGCTTGAGGAGTTGGTCGAGGTGGTGGAGGGAACCGGGGTGCCCATCGGCACCGTCACCGCCGGCGACATCGACCTGGCCACCCCCAGCGGCCGCATGACGGCCCGTATCCTCGGCTCGGTGGCCCGCCATGAGTCCGAGCACAAGGCCGAGCGCATCGCCCGCAAGCACCGCGAACTGGCCGAGGTCGGCAAGGTCTCCGGTGGCGGTCGCAGGGCCTTCGGCTACAAGGCGGGCGGGATGGAGATCGAGCCCGCCGAGGCCCGCCTCATCGAGGAGGCCGCCGAGCGGACGCTCGCCGGCGAGGCGCTCCGCTCGGTCGTGGCCGACTGGAACCGCCGAGGCGTCAAGACCGTGACCGGGGCCCAGTGGTCGGCCACAACCCTGCGGCGACTGCTGCGCTCGGGGCGCATCTCCGGTCAGCGCGAGCACCACGACCGCATCATGGGCACGGCGGCCTGGCCCGCCATCATCGACCCGGCCACTACGTGGCGCCTGCGGGCCGTGATCGACGACCCAGCCCGCTCAGGGCGTCACCGCGGGGAGAGCGACTACGTCCTCGCCGGGCTGATGCGCTGCGGTGCCTGTGGCACGACCCTCACTTCCCACCAAGCCTCGAGGAAGGGTCGGACCGTGCGCCGCTACCACTGCATGGCCGACCGCGGTGGGTGCAATGGCGTCGGCATCATCGCCGCCCCCGTCGAGGAGTTGGTCACCGAGGCGGTCCTCACCCGACTGGACAGCCCAGCCCTGCGTAAGGCCGTGGCTCGGCGCTCCAAGCCCCGCAACGGGGCCGAGAAGGCCCTACGGGCCCTGGAGGCCAAGGAGGCCGAGCTCGGCGAGATGTGGGCCGGCGGTGAGATCACCCGCGCCGCCTGGTCGGCGGCCAGGGACCGGCTGGCCCGCGACATCGAAGCGGCCCGGTCGGCCACCAGCGGACAGGTCCGCGAGGAGACTGCCGCCTCCCTCATGGGCAAGGGCGCCGACCTCCGCAAGCGCTGGGATCGTCTCCCCACCGAGACGAAGCGGACCATCATTTCCACCGTGGTGGAAGCAGTCACCATCGCCCCCACCACAAAGGCGGTCAACCGCTTCGACGAGGGCCGGGTCAGCGTCCTCTGGAGGGCCTAGCCCGCTCCCGCCGGTACGCGTCCCGCTCACCCTCCGTCGTCCCGCCCCACACGCCGGCCAGGTTCTCGTCGGCCAGCGCGTAGTCGAGGCACTCCTCGCGTACCAGGCACGACTCGCAGACCCTCCGCAGGGCGCCGACGTCGTCGCCACGGTCGGGAACGAAGCGGAGGGACGGGTGCTCGCGGCAGAGAGCGTCACGCAACCACGCCGGCCGGCCAAGAAGCTGCTCCAGCGTCCGGGGCTCGGACGCCCACGGCGCCCGGCCAAAGACCGCGCCACCCACATCGAGGGCCACGGATGGTCGAGCCTAGAACCTGCGCTCGTGGTCGCATAGCCCCCTAACGACGAGGGTGCGACGGTTGTTCGCCCGTTGCCCGCTCGCCGGCGCCGCGCCACGCTCAGGAGCCGTCGCCGGACCTCTCGGCTCCTCGGAACCAGCCAGCTACGTCGGCGAGCGCAAGCCGCCACGTCCGGGATTCGCCTCCTACCGTTTCACGGAGGTGAAGGAAGGCCCCTGACTCCTTAGGCCGAGGCTGGGTCACCTGTTCCTCTCGCCACTTGTCGAACTTCGCCCGTTGATCAGCCTTAGGCTGGCCATCGACCCCTGCCTCAAGGGCCTCGGACTTCTCTATGTTCCTGCTCGCAGGCTCGTTGACCCACGCCCGGCGACTGACCAGGCGCCCGCTCATTTCCCGACCACCCACCAAGACGACGACCGGCAGCTCGAACGGAGTCTCCTCCTTGTCGAGCTCCTCCACAAGCGATACCAGCTCGCTCAGCGCCAGATCGGCACTCATCGACCCGGTGCCCATGTCTCGACGGGAGTCTTCCCGTTCCCGCTCACCGACGCGCCCGTCACGCTCCGCGGCAGGGGTACCGGCTGCACACCAGCCGTTGCGGCGGCCATCTTGGCGGTGCCGCACGCCTCGGCCAGCTGCGCGTACACCTCGAGCACGATGTTCGGGTTGGCGTCGCGCCACAGCCGCTCGAGCACTGCCGGTGTCATCGCCGCCAGATGGGCGATGGCGGCGTTCCGGCGTTCGACAGCTCGGCCCAATGAATCCGGCGGCTGGTCGGTGAGCGGCACTGGTGGACCAGCCTACGCCCCCGGCGGGCGTTCGACGGGGTACGTGGTGCCGGCCCTCCTGTCCCAGGGGCTCAGAGGGGCGCACACAGCACCGATCCGCCCCGGCAGGGAGCCGGCGGGAACTGCGCTCGGCAGATTCATTCGTGATCTTGGTGGGGCACATCGGCGTGGGTCGTACCACCGGAATCTCCGTGTTTGGTGGCGAACTTCCCATCGGTATGCGCGGCGTAGTCAGTGTGGGGGCCGGCTACGCCGCTACTCCCGTCAGCGTGTTGCACGTCCGCGTGGTCGGTGTGCGGCACAACCCGGATGTTGCTGTCGTGGTGGTCGGCGTGGCTATCGACGTGACCCCCGTGGCTGTCGGAGTGGCTGTCGATGTGACCTCCGTGGCTGTCGCCGTGGGGCGAGTCGCTGTGAGCGGCGTCGAGGTGGTCGGTGTGGCTGCTCGCATCGCTATGGTCGCTGTGGGCGGTGTCCGTGTGGACGGCGCCGGCGTTGCCACCGCCGCAGGCGCCGGCGATCGCGGGCAGAGACACAGCGGCAGGCAGGGCCATACCGGCCCGTAACAGCTCGCGGCGGGAGAACTGGCGCTGGCGCTCTTGGCGTTCCTCGTCCACAACCGCCGCCTCCCTTTGACTTTGAGACGAGGGCAGCGTACGCCCGGCGGCCGGCGTAAGCAGGAACTTGCCGCCGCCTTGTCGGGGGTTTGGCTCTTCTGCGCGTAACCCGATCCGCCGTCCGCCGGTCATGACGGGATCGAACGTCGCAGGGGCATTCAATCTGCTCTTTGCAGCCAAGCAAGGAGGGACTGGCGTGCCAGGAGTCTCGACCACACCGGAGAACACCGTGGCCTTCCCGGCGCACCCCCACTTCGACCACATCGATCTGGCTCACTGGCCATGACGCGAGAGGACGCCATGCGGCTGCTCGGCGACCTAGGGGAGGTGCAGGGCCGTCTTGACCGGCTCTCTGACGGCCTCCGGGCCTTGCTTGCCGACGACGAGGCCTAGCCCAAGCGCGGCTCCGCTCTTCGCCCGAGCGGAACCCCCCAACGCCGGACGCCCGGCTGCAATGGCGGGACAGGCTCGAGGCGTCCTTTCGCAAGTGTGCGCCTCCGGTCGCCACTTGTCGATCCCCTGGGTGAGGCGGGCCAGCTCACAACTGAGGGCCCTTTCGGCAGCGGGTCAAAAGAGCGATCTGACCTCCCGCGAGCGGGTAGTGCAGGGACCTCGGGGCGACGGCGAGTAGCCCCCGCGTTGAGATAACTCAGGTCTCTAGCCAGACACGTTGACGTTTCCTTGGACGTTTGTGACGGTGAGATGGAAGGTGCGGGTTTGGCCTTGGGCTGTGGCCACGCAGTCGAAGGTCTCACCGGGCGACTTGAGAATGATGTTCTGGCTCCCGCAGTTCACATTGGCATCCACCTGAAGCTGCGCGCTGATTTGTTGCTTGAGACGGCTCGCAGCGGTCGATGCGACGATTACGGCCTTCGTTGGCTGGGCCTCGAACTGTGAACCTGAGGTGAAGACCACATTGAAAGGGACCTCTTGTCCACCGACGTTCGCCTGGCATTGGAACGTGGCCCCCGCCTTAGCTTGAGCGCCGGAGGGACATGTGACCTTGACGTCGTTGGTGTTCAAGGTCGTCTTGATCTTGGCCGTCACCTGGTTCTGGACTTGGCTGCTGGGGCTGCCGCCGCCGCCACAGGCGTCCAGGGCTATGACCAAGCCAAGCGGTGCAATCCCGAAGAGCCAGCGCCGGGATATCAGAGCCATCACACGTTCCCCCCCAAGTAGTCCTTCGGCTGAGCCGTGACAGGCTAGCGAGCTAGATGGGGCCCTGTCGGGCGGGGCAGCAGAGCCAGGCGGATGACTTGCACCCGCCGCCCCACCCACGGCATCGAGCCCTGCACACCAGTCGCCTTCGGCACGTTCTAAACACAGCGTCCTCGGAACAGCTGCGTCGGTCCATCGCCATGCTCCAGCCTGGCTCACTGGCGATGAAGCGAGAAGACGCGATGCGACTGCTCAGTGAGTTGGGCGAGGTCCGCGGGCGCCTCGACCAGCTGCGCCACGGGCTCCTGGCCCTGCTCGGCGAGGAGGATCGCTAGGACCTCAAGCGCGGCTCGCCCCGCCGAGAGCAGAGCCGCCCCAACACCGGACGCCAGGCCTGACCGGCCGGATCAAGGCGCCTGTGCGTCCGTACCGTCAGCGTGCGCCTCCGGTCGCTACCTGTCGATCCCCCGTCTCACCGCGATGCCTGGTGGGAACAGCCGTGGGGGATGCTTCCCCAATTGCCGCTAGGGGTCTCCCCGAGTAGGGTGACCTCTGGACGGGACCGACCAGCCGACTGTGGCTTGGTGAGCCGACCGATTGGCCTCCGCCCAGGGGTAGTCCGGCCCCGGTGAGGAGCGAGGTTGTGCCCGGGTAGGAGGCCCCCCGAGAAAAGGGGTCGACACCGGGCCCCGAGCGGCGGACACGGGACAGTTTGGCTCGGGGGGATCACGGCCCTCCCCGAGCTGCCTGGCTAGTTCGCTCAAAAGGAGGGCGGCTCAACGGGGTGGGATCGGCGGAACGAATCACCCCGGAGCCGCCCACCTCAACGGGCGCTCGGGAGGGCCGACCGATGGTGGGGGCGAGCCAGGCCACCGACCGGCCCACCTGAGCGTCACCTCAGCGCGCTCAGGAGGGCGGCTCACGGGCAGGGGCACCACACCCTGTCCGGAGCCACCCACCTCAGCGGGCGGACTGACATGGCCACTCAGTGACCCAGAGGCGGCCACCGTCACCCGCGGTGCGGCGGGTAACGGCAACCAAGAAGAGAAACCCAATCACGCGCACCTCCTCTCATAGAAAGTGTCCCTCCAGCGTGGGCTCAGAGCACGGGCCGAACGGCACTTAGCGCGGGCCGCGAGCCCGAGCGAGCATGACGACTAACCACCAAGGGCTCGGCGGGCGAGGATCGCCCTGCGCTGTCCAGCCGTCTTGCCGCCCCATATCCCCAGCCGCTCACGGCGCTGCAGAGCGTGGTCGAGACACTGCTGGCGCACCAAGCACTGTTCGCACACCGCCCCGAAGCGGCCATTGCGGCGGATGCCTGCTTGCCGTAGCGTCAATGGTCGTCGCCGCTGTGGCGGGGCTTGCGTGAAGCGAGAAGGGGGTCGCCATGCAGTTCGTAATCGTGGCAGAGCACTCGCCAGAGTCCTGCCCTACGTCCAACAAGCAGATCCGGGACCTTATGCGTGAAGGCGCAAAGCAAATCCCCGATCTGGCGAAGAAGCTGGGCGTTGAGATCATCACCCTCCGGGTCCTCGGCCCCGATCACCAGTTCATCGGAGTAGTCGAGGCGGCCGACATCGAAGCTGTCAGGGACTTTCTCATGCAGAGTCGGCTCGTGCAGTTCAACACCACGACGGTGCGGGCCACCTGGAGCATGGAAGAGGCGCTCGAGAAGGTGGAGGCGCTACCAACGCTCCGATAGCTGCCCGGGGTGGACCCGACCGAGCCCGTGGAACGACTACCGCCGCCGTCCCGCTGCCGAGGCGACCCGGCCCATCCGGGGCGTCAGCTGACTCGCTCAGGAGGGCGGCTCCAACGGGACCAAGGGGTATCACCAGCTCGCGCTGGAGCCCCCACCTCAACAGGCGGACAATCGGTCGTGGCCACCGCCCGCCTCATCGGAGGCTCATCCTCTTGACACTGCCAGTGTGATCCGCGAGGGTCCGGTGGACCACGGGTCGAAGGGCCCCTCAGTAGCCAGGCCGAGGGTGGAAAAGAGTTAGGCGAGGTGCAGGGCCGCCTTGACCGGCTCTGTGACGGCCTCCGGGCGCTGTTTGCCGACGAGCAGGTCTAGCCCAAGTGCGGCTCCGGCCGCATTAAACGGAGCCGCCCCAGCACCGGATGCCAGAACTGGCGCTGACGAGCCTCCCCTTCTTCATCAGTTGACGACGCGGCGGTCGGCTCGTCTAGGTCGTTACGTCCAACTGGAGTCTTCTCTCGGAGGGTGTCACCGTCCGGGCTGAGGAACGGCCGGTCAGTGGTCACCGTGCGCGTCGTCACCGTGGGGCGTGTCGAGGTGGGAATCGCTGTGGCTATCACCGTGGTCGGAGTGGGGACGGGAGGGCTGGTCAGTGTGGGTGGACTTCCCGGCATCAAGGTGTGAGGAGTCGCCGTGAGGGCTGCTGGCTCTGTCGCTGTGCATGGGAATAAGCGCTTCGTTGGTGTCGTAGTGCGGCGTGTCCACGTGTGGGGTGTCCGTATGGTGCGCGTCCGAATGTGCAGAGTCGCCGTGGCCGGTGTCCGCGTGGTTCGAGTCCGTGTGGATCGAATCACCGTGAGCGGTGTCATTGTGGCTCGAGTCCTGATGATCGGCGTGGTCGGCGTGGCTGCCTGAGTCCGTGTGATCGGCGTGGCCGGCGGCGCTGCTGGTGCCGCTGCCGCAGGCTGCGGCGACCGCCGGTATCGACAGCACGACCGGTACAGCCATGCCGGCTCGCAGGATCTCCCGCCGGGAGAACTGCCGCTGGCGAGTGGCGCGCTCCTCGTCGTCTGAGGACCGCCGGCCGGGCTCGCCCCGGTCGTCAGGATGATCCATCAGCCCGCCTCACCCGTAAAGCCGCCGTTTCAGCCACGCCGCTGAGCTGGCCCGATGGTAAGCAACGGGGCCGTCAGGCGCAATCGTTTCGCTGATCGGAAGCCATGGCCGCGAGGGTCCGGTGGACCAGGGGTCGAAGGCCCCTGGAGCCATGGGTCATATCGGGCTCTCGGTCGGGAGGGCGGCATAAGGTCCCCATTTCGCCCGCCACGGGGTGACCTTTGGCCTCTTCTACTGGTGCCACCTTTCTGCCACCAATGAAGGTGTCAGGAGGAGGCAGCGATGACCACGGGGATCGCAGGAATGGCGGCAGCGCTTCTGCCTCTCGAAGGCGACATGAGCTGGCGAGGAGACGGCGCCTGTCGTTGGTACCCGACGGATTGGTGGTTGCCCGTGAGCAAGCAGGCGAGCGCCGTGGCTCTCTATATCTGCGAGACGTGCCCGGTCCTGCTTGAGTGCATGGACTACGGCCTAGCCCACCCGTCTCTCCACGGCGTGTGGGGAGGGCTCACTGAGTACCAGCGCCACCGGATCCGGGGTGGGAAGGACCGCAACCACCACGAGGAAGCACGGCGGAAGATCGAGCTACGAACCGAACGAAGGCGGCGGACCCGGCGAGCGACCACGAGCACGAGTGGAAGTGGGAGGGCGTAGGCTTGCCACAACGAAAGGTGCCCCGGGCGAGGCCACAACCTCCCCGGGGCTGGCCAATCCCTGCAAGGAGGGATCGACGTGGAGAGATTAGAGGACCGCCCGACCGCCGAACTGGTGGAACTCGTGAGGGAGTTCCTGTCCGACGCCCACGTACTCGTGGACGAGCCTGGGGCGAAGGGTCGCGGAACCCACGACTGGCGCTGCCCGCCCTCCGAAGCCAGAGAGGCGATGACAGTGGCGAACGTACCCCCTTGGGAGGCCGCTGAGCGCTACCTGCTCGAGTTGCTGGAGACGCCGGACAGCCCTGACACGTCCAGTCTGAACGGTCGACAGGTGCCGCTTGAGCTTCGCCAACGCATCGTTGAACAAGCGAGATGATCGCCAGCATCGTGAGGAACCACGACGAACTTCAACGGTTGGTCCTCGGGTGGGCAGACGATCCCTACGCCGACGGGGCCGCCCTGCAAGCTTGCGATGAGAGCGGGCTCACGGCGCTCTACGACATCCGAACCTGGATCGCTGCCGCGACGTCCAGAGGGATAGACGTTCCCTCGCCCTCGGATCTCGCCGTTCTGCGAGCCGGTGTCTCTGGGTTTCTCACCCCGGGTGAGCAGTCAAGCGATGAGTGATGCAGAAGACCTCGAAGCCAGAAGATCCTTTCTCAACGAGGACTCATCAGCGAACACCGGAGTGAGGTGAATGTCCAACCAAGACGACAATGAGAAGCCTCCTGCCGACGAGACGGTAAGACAACGGCGGGCGAGGGAACTTCAGACGGGCCAGCTCAGCCCGGAAACGGTCAAGGGCATCCAGGCACTTGTCGCCAGCCTCCGCGACCGGTCGACGGTTCTTGGGCAAGTCTTCGCCGACGCCGCCGAGACAAACAGGCAACAACTCGAGTGGCTGCTCAAGGTAAAGGAGGCCCAGGAACGGTCCGCCAGAGACTTGGGGCGCGGCATTCGGAGTGAGATTGAGACGAAGATAGAGCGGGCGGCACTCGAGGCCCAGGCTGTGCAGGCGGCGATAGCCAATACTGAACGCATGGGTGAGTTGAACGAGTTGACCAAGACCCAGAACGAGCTGACAGTCGATTTACTCGATGCTTTCGGTGGCCAGTCGAGGACGGCTAAGACCGTAGGAGTCCTTTTGGTACTTGGAACGCTTGACAGCATCGTTATCGCCATCATCAGCCTGGTCGTGAGCCTCAGCCCCAAATGACCCGGCCAGGTTGTGCCTTGTACTTCGCCGGCGTCATCCTTCTCGGCGCCATCATCACGTGGCCGGCGATCGTCATCCCCGCCCTGGTGCTCGTCGTCGCCACGGTGGTGGCGGTTAGACGGAAGTACGCGACGGTGTCGCATGTTGGCGTTCAGCACATGGAACACGACCGGCCCTTTAGCGAGCGAGGAGCCGAATGGCTCGAGGCCAAGACCCGTTGCGACTGGTGCGGGGCGCCGCCACAGGTCGGCCGCCACTGTCGGTGGTGTGGGACGGCGCTGGCGTAAAGGATCGCCGCTGTCACACCCTCCGGTACCATCGAGATTGAGTAGGACGTCCTTAAAACCACATAGGCGTGTGGCCCCTCCTGAGACAGCGCCCCCGGTTCCATGACCGGGGCGCTGTCGCGTCAGGAGTAGCCCATACGCGTATGGGCACGTCCGCTATTTGGTCCTGCCTCGTCCTCTCGTCTTGCCACTCGCTGGCTTGGCACTGGCCCGCCTACCCGTGCCCGGCGACATGGACCCTAGGCTCCGAGCGCGCTGGGAGCCCGGCTTGAATGCATGCCTCGCCAATTGCGGCGGTGTCTTGCCGGTCTTCTTTGTCGCCATTAGATCACCTGCCTCTGATGCTGCGGAGTTGCTCGACCATGGCGTCGATCCGCGCCTGCTCCGGCGATGGCTCGGGCTCGGTGGCGTTGGAGAGATTGACCTCCCTGGCGCGGTCAAGGGTAAAGAGGAACGGGTGCCGGTTGGTCCGTCTCCTCGGGTCCAGCCGCTCGAGCACGAACGCCTGATGGGCGGCCGCTGCACGCTCGCGCTCGCTCTGGAACTCGCCGTACTCAGCGCTGAGCCGGACGGTCGCGTCGGCCATCGCCTGCGCGTTGGCAACGACGCCGTCGACGGCCTCGGCCTCGGCCTCGGCCAGAGTTTCGATGACGGCTCGGTCATCGGCGTCGAGCATTGGTTCCCAGTTGCCACCGGGGTCAGGCATTCGCAGTTCGTACATTGGTTGCTCCTTCCTCAGCCGTAGACGGCTGGGTCGAAATGTTCGCTGATGTCGTAGTGGGAGACCGTCAACAAGAACTGACCGCGGGCGTCCAACACACCACCCGTCCGGCCCTCGGCGACGGCCTCGTAGTGGGCGCGTTCGGCCAACACCTGCTCGCGGCTCTTCTTGGGGCGGGCAGCCTCGGCGGCTCTGGCCTCCTCACGCGCTCGACGACGAGACTCTGGGTCGCCGGGGCCAATCCAGGGTTCGGCTTTCTGCCAAAGCCGCTCGGCTCTGGCTTGGGCTACGGCTTCGGAGGGTGGACCGTCCAGAGTGCCCGGAGCGAGGTCGTACACCTCGACGGGGTCACCACGTCCAGGGCCTCGTTCATCATCGCCGACGAGCGTGCTGCTACGGCAGGGGGAGACGACCGTCTGAATCGCTCTCCACGGTGGTGGTCCGATGCTCTCGGGCTTATCGGTAGTCCTCATGTTGTCCATTCTCCTCTGTCAGGTTGGTGATAAGGGGACGTTCCGCCGGCGGGTAACACTTGGCTGCCGGCCGCAGCCCGAAGCTGCCGCGGCGGCGCCTGGTGTCGCGCACGGCCGCGTCCGGATGAAGAACGAACGTGGCGGCACGTTCCCCGCCGGCAAATCGTGACGGTGGACATCAGTAGACACCGCCAGAGTCGGGATCAAAGGGCCAGCTCTTTCGGACTTTGCGAGGCACCATGTCCGGGCCGACGACGACCTTAAAGCCCTCGGGATGACCGGGCGGGCCGATGACGCGGTTGCCGAAGACGCCGGTGTGGAGACCGGGGCTCGGGTCGTCGCGGTACTCGTGCACGCCACCAGAGTGCTGGGCGGCGTGTTCGGGCGAGCCGGGGGCGTGGTACGGACCGAGCTTGACGTGCAGATAGACGCTGAGCATCAGCGCCACGACCATATCGTCGTGTTGCGTCCTGGCGTCATTGCTGCAGGTGGTACCTGTCGCAGTTGTGTCGTACGAGTAGCCCTTGAGCTCGTCGGTCAAGGTGGCGAGGTCCGCGAGTGCGGGCGCCGCGTGCAGCGTATGGTTCTGGAGCTCCACCGACAGGCTGCCCACGAGGTCCTGCTTCGGCGCTGTCCAGCGGCCGTACCGGGTGGTGGCGTTGGACCCCGCGGTGATGGTGACGCCGATCGGGCTCGGCCTCAGCTTGCGGGTGGCCATCTCGACCACCGGCCCGCCCAAGCCTGTCGCGTCGATCGCGACCTGCACCCCGCCGTCGAGGTTGGGCTCGCCGTAGTGAGACCCGAGGCGGTCGATGATGCCCTGGAGGCGGTGGAGTTGTGCGTCGTAGGACTCACCCAGCGGGAAGCGCTGTGCCACACGGATGTCGAGTTGACCGCGCTGGCGGTCGATCACGATCGCGGCGCTCGGGTCATGGCTCTGCCCGACGTCCACACCACACAACCAGCGAGCGCTCACAGCGGCGTTACCTCCGGGTCGAGGATGGCGTCCACCAGTTCGGGCGGGAAGACGGCGCCCTCGGCGGCACCGAAGGTGACCTCGTACTCGGCGGCGAATCGCAGCGCCGGCATGGTGCGGCGGGCCTCCTCGATGCGCTCAGGCGTGATGCGGCCACACTCCGAGGCGGTGACCTTGATCTTCATGTAGGGCTCGGTGGACGACCACGTCAGCCAGAACCAGCCCCGCATGCCGTTGGGCGTCGACAACCCGATCAGTCGACCGCCCGTGGCTCCCAGCATCGGAAGGACGGCGTGGACGAGGGAGTCGGTGACGAATCCGGCCTCGTCGAGAATCACGAGGTGCGGGCTGTAGCCACGGATGGTCGTCTCGCTCGAGGGCAAGGAGAGGATGCGGCTGCCGTTCTGGAGCCTCAAGGACAGGATGGACTCGCTGACGGGTCGCGTGCTGGCCACCTGTGGTTGGCTGGCCAGCGGCGTGAGCAGCTCGCGGACGCGGCCGAAGACCTCGCTCGACTGGCGCTGACTCGGGCTGACCAGCAACGTCAACGACTTCTCGACGGTCAAGGCCTGGTCCAAGGACATGGCGGCCGCGACAGTCGACTTGCCCACCTGCCGGGCGCATCGCACCAGTGCTCGCGATGGGCGCTCGGTCAGTAGCCTCGCTTGCCACTCGTCGGGCTCGAGGCCGCTCGCCCTCATGATGTCGAGGGGGCTGGGCGGCGGGGCGAAGCGGCGGGCGAGGGAGGCGTCGGTCATGGCCCATTCTCCCAGAGAGGCGCATGACTAGATCCCTTGCAACGTAAGGCTTTTCGTGCCCTGGCATAGTCACCGAACGTTGGGGCTGGCCAACGTGTCATGTGGTGCGCTCCTCCCCTGCTTCGAGGGCGAGGGCGTGGCGATGCAGCGTCGCCCTCACGTCGCTGTCAGTGGCATCCACACCGTGGTCAGCAAGAGCCAACTCGACCAGGCGGGCCATCATCGTGTACCTCGCCTCGTCGAGAGCGACCTTGCGCCCCTGGACGTCGAGTCGCCCGATGGTCGACAGCAGCGACGTGAGTTCCTTCGTGACCGCGACCAACACCGTCACCTCGCCACGGATCTGTTCGCCGCTACGGTCGTGCTCGTAGCGCACCGAACCCAGCCGCTCGACCTCGTCCTGCAACCCCTGGCGCAGCGCGTCCAGCTGGCCGGCCACGGACAGCAGGAGGTCGTACGCCTGCTCGACCGACTCGAGCGGCTGCGCGACACCGAGCCGGGCGAGACCGCGCCGAGCCTCCTGTAGGACGAGTTCGTCGCGATGATGGGCAGCGACGGACGGCAGGGCGCCACCGTGCCAGGAGCATGGGCCACTTCCGAGGTGGTCCGTGCCGGCACCTGCAGGACGGCCACAGCGCTCCCCGTCTTCGCCACGGCGGGGCGCCCCGCACGCTGGTGTGTCGGTTCTCAGAACACCCTTGGCCACGCCTCAATCCCTTTCTTCATAGAGCTCGCTTTCTTCATAGAGCACCCCCACAGGGGGACCGTTCCCGAAAAGTCGTCTCATGCGTGGTTGGGGTACTTAAAGAGAGAGCCGAGGACTGTCATAGGGGTGCATCCGACGTTTCGGGAACGGTTGCCGTCCATCGTTGCCGGGTCCAGTCCGAACAGCTCCAGCGGTCGGCCTTCCCCTTGCCCATCGACTCCCTGCGGAGCACCCCATGGGCAGCGAGGTCCTCCATGGCGCGTCTGGCCGTTTGTGTGGGGTATCCGGCGGCGCTCGCTAGGTCGGGTGCTGTGAGGTGCTCCTCGGCCAACAGGAGCTCCAGCACGGTACGGCGGATGGCCGGCATGGAGTCCAGGGCCACCTTGGCGACGACCCGCCACGCCTCAGTTCGGTCCACGCCGATAACGGTCAGTCCGGCGTGGAGGCGAGCCAGGACCAAGGTGAGCCGTCCAGGCGCCTCGGCCTCAGGAATGAGCTCGATCTCTCGGCTGTAACTGTCCCGCTCGATGGTGGACCGACAGCGCACGGCCAGCACAGCCAAGGAGATCAGCCGCTCTTCCTCGGCCGCCGTCATCGAGGGCAACTCTGAGGGGATGGACAGTCCCTCGAACAGGCGACACACCGCCTGAGACAACTCGGCTCGCATCTTGCGCTCCTGCCCGGCGTGAGCGAGCGCCGAGCGGGCCTGCTCCTCGGCGGTGATGGCGGGAAGCCGGAACAGCACGAACCGCTCGCCCATCGAGCCCATGACCGCGTGGTGGTTGTCGATCGCCGGCGTGCAGCCGGCGATGAGGCCGACCTTGCCCTCCCAGTGCAGCGTCTTGCCACCGTCGACTCCGAGATGGCGCGTCCACGATCCGTCGTAGACCTCACGAAGAGCAGCCAGGACAGACGCCCTCGCCTCTCGGTGCATGGAGACCACCGAGCCGAAGTCCTTGCACAGGATGACGCCGAACTCGCCGATCTCCCTGAGCAGTCCACCCTTGGCCGTCTTGGCCTTGTCCCTGCTGGCCGTACCCGACAGCAGGGCCGGCTCGGTGATGGTCGCCGCCGGATAGACGTAGGGCAGCCGGGCGGCGCTGATGAGAACTTCGGTCTTGCCTCCCGATGCCGGCCCGACCTCGAGGCCCCAGAACGGATCCCCTGGCAACAGGTTGGCGGCGATCCCGCCCAAGGCGAACTCCACTGGAGAGGGGTCGGGCATCGACAGCCAACGTGAGTAGGCCGACAGCACCTCCTCGAGCCCCCGAGGGCCCTCGACGTGGTGGTCCTTACGACGAGCCTCGGGCGAACTCGCAGCCTTCTTCGCCATCTCGCCCGACGGGGTCGGGTCGTCCTCGTCCCAGTCGCCGGGCTCGATCCATCCCGGTGGGTGCCAGCCGTTACCGGCCACAGCTGGGTCGGACTCAGGCTCCTCGACGATGAGCTTGCCCAAGGTCCGCTTGGTCTCATCCCCAACGCGGTCGCCGTACTTACCCACCGACGGCTTGTGGCGTTGGACAAGGTCGAGCACCTGGCCGTCGCTCAACCCCGCGGCCTTCGCCGCACCGACGAAGTTGTAATGACGGGCGCTCCGGTCATCGACGTCGGCCTTGTCGGCAAGGAACGGGGCGAGCGCGGCCGGCACGTCCTCGTCGTCGACTGGCTCCGCCTCGATGTCGTCGGTTGCACGTCGCCGGTCTGCCCGCGCCATCGGGAGCAGGCGGACCAGTTCCTCGAGGTCCCAGCCCGGCTCGTCGAGGACGTCGGTCAGTACCACGGCGGCCGGCTCGGCCGCCCCGAACAGAGGAGGCTTCCAGTTGAGCGAGCCGGGCGGGCGAAGGTGCGCATTGATCGCACCCGGGCTTGGGTCGGCGTCGAGGTACCGGGCGAGCCTGCGGTTGAGTTCGGCGGCTTGGGCCGGCTCGACTGGTTGGGCAAGCGCCACGTACACGTGCAAGTGCCCGGGACTGCCCGAGTCGACGACGAACCCGCCTCGATCGACCAGGATGTCCACACGCTTGAGCACCTCATCGGTGACGCGGTCTAGGTCGGCCCACAGGTGCGAGGTCGGCAAGTCGCGCCGCTTCTTCGAGTCGCGAAGCGGGTTCTCCGACATCCCCGGCGTGATGAACACGTCGCGCCCAGTCGACATGGTTGTGATCGTCTCGACGAGCTCGTCGGCTTGACGGGGCCAGGCGAACGCCCCCTCGGTCCAGCCGCGGTGGTGTACCTTGCCGACGTCATTGAGGTAGGGCTCGCCGTGGGCGACGAAGACCCACCCGACCCGGTCGCCCCACACCCGCTCGGCGTAGGCCGCGATGACCTCGGCGGTCATGGTCGCTGTCCCCTCGGCCCGCCACGATGCACGGCCTCGTCGACGACCTTCTTGGCCATGGCGGCGTGCAGCTTGTCCGTGGCCTCCAGCTCTTCGACGAGCTGGTCGAGGAAGTTGTCGCCCACACTGCTGAGGTCGACCTCGAGCAGGGTGTCGAGAATGTCCCGCATCTCCTGCACAGCCGAGGCCAACCCTTCCTCGAGGTAAGGGTCGTCGGCACCGGGATCATCGAGGTCGGGATCATCGAGGTCGGGATCATCGAGGTCGGGATCATCGGCACCGCTCGCTTCCGGAGGGTCAACAACCTGGGCTGGCGGCTCGGGCGACGGCTGGGCGGCCGCCTTCCTGAGCTGCTCGTCGCACCGCTCCTCCCACTGGCGGTTGCGATGGGCGAACACCACCTGGCGAACGTCCGTCGGGCTCATGCTGCGGTGCACCTCACCGGCCTTGACGGCGGCCCGCAGTTGTTCCGGCTCCAGCTGGGTCAGCTCGTACAGGGCCGTCTTGTCGGGCGGCAGGTTTCCCAACGCTGGGAAACCGTCGAACCGCTCCGCGACCTTCATGAGCCGGTAGGCCGTCATGCGCTTCACCGGCGACTGCGACGAGTTCAGCCACGCCACGAACCCGCCGGGGTGCTGAGCCTTGGCCTCGAGCAGATGACGGCCAGCCGCTATGAGTCCCTCGACTGCGCGGCCCAGGTCAGCCCGGATCAGCTCGGCCCACTGGTCGAGGGGACGGAGTACCTCGACCTCGGCGTTCGTGCTGTCGACGGCGGCCATCACTCCCCCTCCCCGTCGTCGAAGCCGGCCAGGGTCCGCCGATGCGGGCAGGGCTGCCAGCGGGCCCTGGCGTCACCCGGCCAACGGGGCTCGGGCCTCGGCGGGCAGAGGACGCACGGCGGCCCGGTGAGGCGGTGCCACAACTTCTGGGCCACCCGCTCGGCGAGATCCTCGAGGTCGTAGCTCAGGGCGTCGGCAGCGGTGATCGGGGCGCCCCGGCTGGGCGGCCGCCGCCCCCGAACCTCGCCCAAACTCGGGCGTCGACTATTGTGGGACACGTCCCCTCCCTTCTAGGGAGCGGGAGGCGCTGGATGCGAGGCCAGCGGAATCGACGTTGGTGTTGGTGGTGGCGCCCGGTTGGGCGCCATTGCCGCGCTCAGAGGCTCGGAGCAGTGTCGCAACGCGGCGCAGGGCGATCGGGTCCTCGACTTGGCGAGGGAAGCCCTGCTCCTCGGCCTGGGCGACGAGGCGGCGGACCGCGGGGTCAGGCACCGACCGTCTCCTCGGTGCGGAAGAGTTCGTCCTCAGGGATTCCCAGGGCCTCAGCGCAGCGAGCACGCAGAGCCGGCCACGGCGTCAGGTGTCCGTTGATGACCCTGCCCAGACTGGCGGCGTTGAGGCCAACCTGTTCGGCGAAGCGGGTGTTGGGGATCCGACGCATGGCCAATTCGGCCTTGATCGGATGGGGGACGGCCATTCGGACAGCACCTCCTCGGCCGTCTGTGACGACCATGAGGAGGTGACAGGCCCTCTACCCCGGCGAGTCCCTGCAGGCGGATCGGCCCCTACGCAGGTGCGGCTCGCAAACTACTTACAGCCATGTAAGCATAGTGGCGTGGCTCGGCGCAACAGCAAGCTCGCTGAGGCCTCGGTCGGAGTGCACGTGGCCTGCCCGAAGTGCGGGGCCTTCGTGATGGCGCTCCCTGCTCGGACGAGTCCGCTGCCCAAGAAGGGTGACGATCGCCCGGACTGGCTGGGGGTGAAGCTCGCCCTGGACCTCCGCGGTTACTTCATGGACCCCAACACGACTCGCAATCTCAACGTCAGCATGCTCGGCGGGAACAGGATCGGGATCACCTGCACCGAGCCCCACTGCGGCTACCTCACTGTCTGCGACTGGCTTGACCTGCGTGACGCAGCCGCCAAGACGATCTTTGCTGCCCTCGAGCGCTCCTGGCCCAACCCCTACCCTCGCTGGCCCGTGCTGCGACTCCAGTGTCGATGACGACCTCGCCCCGCGCCGCCGCTACATCTAACCCCTGGTCGCTGACCGGCCCGGGCAAGCTCGGTGCATCTACCTTTCTAGACGGTGGCGCCGGCGACGGCCTCGCCGATGTCGACATGAACGTGGTCGCCCGCCTTCACCCCGACCGTGCTGATGGTGACGCTGGTCGCCGGGACCAGCTCCCACCAGGCCGAATAGGAGGCGACGCCCTGGGCGCTCACGTCCTGCTCGGTGCCAGCCTGGATGAGCGTCGAGTCGGTCGTGGTGCAGGAGGCATCGATGCACCCGCCGCCGATGCCGACCCAGGTCGACGAGTACTCAGCCTCTCCGGCCTTGTGGTTCGTGGCGGTGGGAACGGTCCAGTCGCCGGCCACCTCGTTGAACAGCTTGCTCCCCTGCTCGAGGGTGCCCTGGTTGTAACCCGACCAGTTGTTCGACTTGTTCGCTCCGACGGATAGCAGCGGCCGGTGCGAGACCGCTTGCACCGCGGCGCCCGCCGACGGGGCGAGCATGACCGGGGCGAGCGCGAGGGCGACCGCTAAAGGGGCGAGACGGCGCATTACAACCTCCTGAGTCGGGCGCCGCACTTTCTTGGTCGAAATGCCCGTTTCCTCCCGGAAACGCCACAGTTCCCTCGAACGGGGGATCCAGGGCGGCCCCGCCCACCCGTGGACGATCTCATGGAGCGGGGCTAGGCTCAGCCTCGAGCTGGGAGGGTGGACGATGCCAGCGATGATGCCAACGTGGACAGCAACCTGGGCGATCAACGAGGTCCCTGGCGGGTGCGAGGTGATCCGCGATGGGCGGCCGGTGGGGATCGGAGGCTGCCGCGACGTGGACGAGGCCGTCGAGACGATTCGCCAGCACGACCTGTACGAGGCCGGGGATCTCATCGTTCGGCGACGGGCCGGCCAGGAGCGAGAGGTGGACATGAGCGCCTACCATTCGCTTTCCGCTGGCTGACCGTCTTTACCCGATATCTCGTTCCAGGACCTCGACACCGGGTCCACCAAGAGGGCGCCGCATTGGTGTCGGCGTGACCGGCCGACCAGCCCAGGGCCCTACGACATGTCAGTGATCGAGACGCACACCTTTCGCTTGGTCGACGGCGCCGACATCGGTGAGTTCCTGGTTGCCGATCGGCAGGTCCAAATCGAGCTCATGGTGCGAAAGCCGACGTTCCTCAGGCGAACGACGGCGCGCGGTGTCGACGGTCACTGGCTCGTAGTGGTGGTGTGGAGGTCCGTGACAGAGGCCGACACCGCCAGAGCGCAGGTCGCCGATGACCCGGCCACCGTGGCGTTCAGGGCCCTCGTGGACCGCCCGACATTGACCACGACGCGATACGAGACGCTCGACTGATCGGCCCCTTCACTGCTGGACCAGTGTCAGCGGGTTGCCCTCGGGGTCAGTGATGGCCGCGAGCGTCGCTCCACCAGGAATGTCGAACCGTTCGACGACAACGGTCGCGCCGAGCTCCGCCGCCTTTACCAACGACGCCCGCAGGTCGCGCACCTGCACGTAGAGCGTCACCCGACTCCGATCACTCTGGCGGAGGTGCCCGCCCGGCCCAGGATCCGGCCCCCCGATGCCCGCCGGTATCTGCATGATGGGGCCGTCACCGATCTCCCAGTTGAACAGCGACGCGTAGAAGGCCCGCTGCGCCTCGGCGTCGACCGCCTCGATCTCCCAGTGCACCACGGGCCGCGCCCAGTCGTCGCCCATGCCGGCCTCCCGTTGTCTGGTCGAGAGCACACGCTACTCACCTCGCGGCCGCGTCGGTGGTAGACGATCGCGTCAAAAAGGAAAAGGCATTTAGCCATCGTCTTGTCGATTAATGATTTATCTGTCAGGTCCGTGACATAATGTCCAGCGGCACCAGTCGACGCTAAATGAATAAATCCCGACTCCCGAATTCCGGATGATGTATCTGAGCGGCCGGGGATCAGAGTGTTGTCCCTTCCGGCCACCCCTGAGGCCCAGCTCGCGCCAGGCCAGCGGGCGGATACGGCGACCTGCGGGGCATGAAGAGGCGTGAGCTCGTTCCAGAGTAAGCTCGGCAAGAGCACCTGGCGCCGGTCAGCGACCCCAGGTCCGTCGCCGTAATCATCAGCACACGAGCCTCCGTCGTCACGCAATGACTCACCGTGTGATACCACACAGCCCCTATCTCCCCAGGACACCAGCCTGTGGTAGCCCTTTCTCGCCGCCGGAGCCCGGACTATGCTTTCCGTCCCAGCGGTTGTCGTCCGCTCGTGACCGAGAAAGGGGGAGATGTCCGCAATACGAGGATCATTGCGATCCCTGACACGCCCGGATCAACTGGCGTACCCACGTGAGTGGAGGGACAGGATCAACGTGGACGGGGCCAAGGCAGACAGGATGGCGCGGACATGATCGAGCACCTGCCCGAGGAGGAAATCGGGCATCAAACGGTTCGTCTCGTGCTCGTCGACGACGACGAGATCATCCGCAACGGTCTCCAGGCGGTGCTCGCCCGCCATGGCGACCGCGTCGACGTCGTCGGGCACGTCAGTCCCAACCAGGACGTTGCTGCCACGGTGGCCCGGCTGCGGCCCGACGTGGTCCTGGTGCACGTCGGGAGCCAGGGGGCAGAGGCGCTGGACCTCGCCGGTGAGCTAGTGGATCTTAGCTCCTCGTGGCGAGTCGCCGTCCTGAGCGAGACGACCGACGAGCGCTGGCTGTTCGAAGCACTTCGCCGCGGCGTCACGGCCTACCTCTCCAGGTCCTTGAACAGCTCTCAGCTGGTGGAGGCCCTTGTGCAGGCCAGCGCGGGGACCCCGGTGGTCGACCCCAGCCTGGCCACCAGCGTCGCCATGAGAGCTGCCTACGCCTGGGACGGCCACGAGTGGCCGGGCAGCTGGCTCGGGCTCAGCCGACGGCAGAGCGACGTGCTTCGGCTCCTCACCGACGGGCTCAGCAACCAGCGCATCGCCGAGCAGCTGATCGTGGGCGAGGAGACCGTCAAGACCCACCTGCGACACATCTACCGGAAGCTCGGGGTCCAGGACCGCACGCAGGCCGTCGCCCTGGCCCTCCGGCAGGGCGTCTTCGGGTCGGACCTCCCGCCGGTCCATCCCCCGGCCGGCCAGGTGACGACGGTCGACTGAGATCGCCCGATCCCGGTTCGACTACACCGCGCGTCATCCTTCCGCCCCAGCCCGGTAGACACCACCCGGGTGGTCAGCCGACCACCAGCTGACCATAGGCACTGCAGAGCCCGACCGCCTCGATGACGAGGAAGACGACGACGATCGCCAGCACCACCGGTGTCCGCCAGCGCGTACCTCTCCGCGCTGTTACCGGGGGCATGTACCACTCCGGCAGGGCCGCGGCCGATTGGTCCGCATAGGTCGCCAGCGGAACCGCATCCTCGTCCACCTGCATCTCGGGATCGGCACCGAGGGCCAGCGCCGTGAGCTCCGCATCGGTGAACCCACCGTTCTCGAGCTCTGGATCCGGATCCTCGCCCTCGGCCCTCTCGGTACGCACCTCATCGGCCACGACAGTCATCCCTTCGACAGCTGCCCCTCACCGAATCCAGGGTACGCCACCGGGCGTGCCCGCCGGGCTCGGGTCGCCGACGGCAATGGGCGTCGTCGGCCAATGGTGCGTGCTCGAACGGTCTAATTATGCTGCCGCCATGCAGGACTCGATCTCGCTGAGTCCCCACCCGACCGGGGCCCTCGCGGCAAGGCAGTTCGTCGCCGGCACCCTCCGCCGGTGGGGCCGCGAGGACCTGAGCGAGACGGCAGCGCTTCTCAGTAGCGAGCTCGTGACCAACGTCATCGTTCACGCCCGCTCGGACATGATCGTCGGCGTGGACCTCGACGAGCGGCGTCTCAGGGTCACGGTATTCGACGGCAGCGACGAACGACCACGACGCAGGGACAGCTTGCCATCGCTGGAGGAAGGTGGTCGGGGGCTGCAGGTGGTCGATGCCCTCGCCACCTCCTGGGGTGTGAACGAGGGCATCCGAGGCAAGAGCGTCTGGTTCGAGTTGGCGACGAGCGGCTGATCGACCGG
>CAVQWQ010000016.1:0-19096 GCA_963717645.1 uncultured Actinomycetes bacterium
CCTGGAGGCGTCACCGCAAATGGAGCTGGACTTCACCCCCGAGCAGGAGCTGCTCCGGGACGCCGTGCGGGGCATGTGCGCCAAGCACGCCAGCCTCGACGTCGTCCGGAAGATGGAGGGCGATCCCATCGGCTATCCCGAGCAGCTGTGGGCGCAGCTGTCGGAGACGGGCATCCTCGGCCTCACCCTGCCCGAGCGGTGGGGCGGCTCTGGGATGTCGATGCTCGATGCCGTCGTCGTCTACGAGGAGCTCGGCCGGGCGCTGGCGCCGTCGCCGCACTTCGTGAGCTCGGTCATGAGCGGAGGGGTGCTCGCCCTGGCCGGCACGGACGAGCAGCGCGATCGGTGGCTCGGCCCGCTCGTGTCCGGTGAGGCCGTGATCACCCCCGCCTGGCTCGAGCCCGGACGCGGCTTCGGGCCGATCGGGGTGCAGCTGTCGGCGACGGCCGATGGCGACGGCTGGAGGCTCTCGGGGACGAAGCGGCACGTAGAGTACGCCGGGGCGGCCGATCGGCTGTTGGTGCTCGCTCGCTGCGGTGCCGCGCCCGCTGCCGTGCTGCTGCTGTTGGTCGACCTCGCGCCGACGGCGTGACGCTCGTTCGTCAGCCCACGGTGGCATCCGACAGCCAGTGCCGCGTCGAGTTCGACGGAGTCTTCGTGGCGGGCGACGCGGTCGTGGGCACGCCCGGCACCGGGTGGTCGGCATGGGACCAGGTGCTGCGCGACGGGATCGTGCTACTCGCCGCCCAGGCGGTGGGTGGGGCCCGGTACGCGCTCGACATCACGGTCCAGTACTCCAAGGACCGGTTCCAGTTCGACAAGCCCCTCGGCGCCTTCCAGGCCATCTCCCACTACCTCGCCGACGCCGTCACGCGGGTCGACGGGGCCGAGACGCTGGTGTGGGAGGCGGCGTGGGCCCGGTCGAACGGCCAGTCGACCGCACGCCTGGCTCCGATGGCCAAGCTGTTCGCCTGTCAGACCTTCCGTGACGTGACGGCGATGGCCCAGCAGGTCTTCGGTGGCGTCGGCTTCACCGTCGAGTACGACATCCAGCTGTACTTCCGCCGGGCCAAGCAGCTCCAGCTCTCCTGGTGGGATCCGGGCTACCTGGAGGAGCTGGTGGCGGCCGAGGTGCTCGACGGCGTCCGGCCCTGACACGCCGTCAGCTCTGGCGGTACGATCGGCCCATGCAGATCCCGAGGATCATCTCCGTCGACGACCATGTCGTCGAGCCGCCGACCGTCTGGTCGGACCGGCTTCCGTCGCGGTACCAGGACGTCGGTCCGCGCGTCCTGCAGGCTCCGGTGAAGGAGATCTCCTTCGTCGGCGGCAAGTTCGTGGCCGTCCCGGGCGAGCCGGGTGGTCCCGGCGAGCCGGTGGACTGGTGGCTGTACGAGGAGCTGCGCCGTCCGCTGCTCAGGGTCGACGCGGCCGTCGGCCACGACCGTGACGAGATCACGATGAAGGGGACCACCTACGACTGGATGCGTCCGGGAGCATGGCAGGTGAAGCCCCGCCTCGAGGACATGGACACCAACTGGATCGAAGCGTCGCTCTGCTTCCCGACGTTCCCGCGCTTCTGCGGCCAGACGTTCATGGAAGCCAACGACAAGGACCTGGCCCTCCTGTGCGTGAAGGCCTACAACGACTGGATGGTCGACGAGTGGTGCGGTGAATCGGGCGGTCGCCTCATCCCGCTGACGCTCATCCCACTGTGGGACGCCGAGCTGGGGGCGGCCGAGGTCAGGCGCAACGCCGACCGCGGCGTGCGGGCCGTGTGCTTCTCGGAGATCCCCCCCTTCCTCGGGCTGCCCTCGGTGCACGACAAGGACCACTATTGGGATCCCTTCTTCGCCGCGTGCGAGGAGACTCACACGGTGATCTGCATGCACATCGGGTCGTCCTCGAAGATGCCGTCGACCTCGAAGGACGCGCCGCCCGCCGTCGGCTCCACCCTCACCTTCGCGAACGCCTGCTACTCGCTGGTCGACTGGCTGATGTGTGGCGCCTTCAACCGCTTTCCCGACCTGAAGATCGCGTACTCGGAGGGCCAGATCGGCTGGATCCCCTACGTGCTCGAGCGGGCCGACGTCGTGTGGGAGGACAACCGGGCCTGGGGTGGCGTGGCGGAAAACGTGCTGCGGCCTCCGAGCGAGCTGTTCCGCGAGCACGTCTACGGGTGCTTCTTCGACGATGCCCACGGGCTGCGCTCCCTCGACGACATCGGCGTCGACAACGTCACCTACGAGAGCGACTACCCCCACTCCGACAGCACCTGGCCGCGCACCCGCCAGATCGCCGAGGAGCAGATGAAGGATCTCGACGCCGAGGCGGTCGACAAGATCGTGCGGGGCAACGCCATCCGCATGCTCGCCCTCGACGGCTGAGAGGCGGCGGCGGACCCCGTCGTTCACCGGTCGGCCGGTGCCGTTGCAGTTGTCCGGTTCCACCTCTGGTCGAAAGAGGGCGCGCGGCCGGCAGCCGGGGCGCCCCCTTTCCCCCCGACGTGGTGCAGCATCGACGGGCGGGCCGGCGCAGGCGACGGCGTGCCCGGTCCGACCCCGCCCTAGCGGCGCCACCGGGCGCTCGGGCCGTCGTATGGTGGCCCTGGTGGCGAAGGTCGACTACAGCGGTCGTATGGCCAGCGTCTACGACGCCGGACGTCGGCTGCCGCCGGAGGCCGTGTCGGCCTGGATGGACGCCGTCTCCCCGCACCTCGGCGGGGTAGAGGGTCCGATCCTCGATCTGGGCTCGGGGACGGGGCGGTTCTCCGAGGCGCTGGCGGCGCGCTTCGGAGTGACGGTGGTGGCCGAGGAGCCCGCGGGGGGCATGCGCGAGCAGGCGATGCGGGACGGCGTTGACCGCGCCGTGGCGATGGTGGCGGGGAAGGCGGAGTGGGTGCCGGCACGCGACGGAGCTTTCGGTGGGGCCTGGGCGTCGCAGGTGGTCCACCACGTGGAGGACCTGCCGGCGTGCGCCGCGGAGCTGCGTCGCGTGGTCCGACCGGGTGGTCCGATCATGTTGCGGGGCACCTTCGAGGCCACCTGTCCGCTCATCCCGTGGGGCCACTACTTCCCCGAGGCGATCCGCATCGCCACCGAGGAATTCCCCACGCTGGATGAGATCACCGCCGTGTTCGGTGCCGCCGGCCTACGTCGCCGGGTCCACGACATCGTCTGGCAGACCACCGTGGGGAGCATGAGCGAGCTGGCGGCCCGGGTCCGGCTGCGGGCCGACAGCTCCCTCGAGCTCCTGACCATCGACGAGTTCGCTGCGGGACTGGCCCGCCTCGAGGCCGCCGCCTCGGCGGAGACATCGCCGGTCCCCGTGCGCGAGGCGATCGAGCTGGTCGTGTTCGCGTCGGCGGCCTAGATGAACGGCGTCGGCGAGGCTGGGGCCCACCGTGAGCAGTGAGACGGAGCCCCGGGCTCCGGTCGCCGACAGGCACGACTCCGGCCACCTGCCGTCGGCGAGCCGCGGACTGCTGAGCCGCATACGCCGCCTCAACCAGGCGATCAAGGACGGCGACGACGCGAAGGCGACACAAGCCGTGCTTCAGCTCAGCCAGTCCAGGCGGCTGCTGGCCCCGTTGGCGCTCGGGGTCGGCGCCTTCGCCATGCTGGCCCGCGGCCTCAGGCTGCTCGTCTCGAACTGGCGCCTCACGCTGGTGCAGCTCCTGCCGGCCATGTGGATATGGATCGCCATGCTGGACCTGAAGTTGCACCTGTTGTATGGCAAGCCGATTCATACCGTGCTCGGGCCGCTGCGCATCGCGATTGTCATAGGAGTCGCCCTCGTCACGGCCGTCAGCTTCTACCTGAACGCCGTTTTCGCGTTCGCCGTTGCCCAGCCAGGCGACTCTGACATTGGTGCGGGGTTCGCCCAAGCCCGCGCTCGCCGTGGGGTCATCCTGGCCTGGGGCGCCGTTGTCGGCCTGGCCCTGGGAGGGGCAACCGCCGTGTTTCCCCGATGGGGCTTGTGGTGGTTCACTTTCGCCCTCGGCAGCGTCATCGCGGTGATGATGATCTGCTACGTCGCTGTTCCCGCCCGCCTTGTCGGGGCCAGCCTGACGCTTTCGAGGAGGGACAAGCTCACGACCGCCGCCGTGGGTGGCGCCATCGGTGCGGTCGTGTGCATACCGCCCTACGCACTGAGTCGTGTAGGCATCCTCATGCTCGGATCACGCGCGCTGTTCGTTCCCGGCCTGCTCGTGCTCACCCTGGGAGTCACGCTGCAGGCGGGGGCGACGAGCGCCGTGAAGACCATCAAGATGAGCGCACGGCTCGTGGTCGGCCGTCCCGATCCGGTTGCCGAGGGCGCCTGAGCGGCGCACACGACGTCTGCCGGGGCCTACAGTGATCGCCGTGCCCGGGTCACGGTACGCTGTCCTCGTGCGCTGAGCGACGGACCCGAACACTCGTCCTTTCCAGGAGGTCTCGTTGCCCGCGCCCAGTCTTTCCACCTCTTCTGCCACGCTCAGCGCGAGCGGCGTCTGCCGCTATCTCGGCGGCCGTGTCATCCTTCGGGACGTCTCGCTGGTGGTGGGGCCGGAGACCAGGGTCGGGATCGTCGGGCCCAACGGAGTCGGAAAGTCGACTCTCCTGCGGATGCTCGCCGGCCTCGACCGAACCGACACCGGCCTGATCGAGCTCGCCCCCCGCACCGCCACTGTCGGCTACCTGGCCCAAGAGCCCACGCCGAGCGACAAGGAGACCGTCCGCCGCTTTCTCCACCGCACCACCGGTGTGGCTGGCGCCGACGAAGCTCTCGAGCGGGCGGCAGACGCTCTGGGTCGCGGAGAGCCTGGCTCGGCGGAGGCCTACGCCGATGCCCTCGAACGTTGGCAGGGGCTCGGCGCTGGCGATCTGGACTCCCGTGTCGAGGCGGTCCTCGACCATCTTGGGTTGTCGCCCGACGTGCTGGACCGTCCCACCACCGGCCTCTCCGGCGGCCAAGCTGCCAGGCTGGCACTCGCGGTAATCCTCCTCGCTCGCTACGACGTGACCCTGCTCGACGAGCCCACCAACGGCTTGGACTTCGACGGACTGGCGCGCCTCGAAGCGTTCGTCGGCCAATGTACGGGCGGCCTGGTGATCGTCTCCCACGACCGCGCCTTCCTCGATCGCACCATCACCTCGGTGCTGGAGCTCGACGAGCACGAGCACACGGGTCACCTGTACCGAGGCGGCTGGTCGGCCTATCTCGACCAGCGGGCCACGGCTCGTCGGCATGCGGAAGAGGCCTACTCCGACTATCAGACCCAGCGACGCGCGCTGCTCGAGCGGGCTCGGCGGGAGCGCCAGTGGGCCACGAGCGGGGTGACCCGGGAGAGACGTCGCCAGAAGGACAACGACAAGGTCCAGCGCGATTTTCGCATCGATCGCACCCAACAGCTCGCCGCTCGGGCGCGGCGCACCGAGCAGGCGCTCGGACGTCTCGAGAGCGTGGACAAGCCGTGGGAGGGATGGAACCTGCGATTCGCGATTCGGGAGGCTCCACGAGCCGGAGCCGTGGTAGCCCGCCTCCAGAGCGCCGTCCTGGAACGGGGGTCGTTCCGACTCGGACCTCTCGATGTGGAGATCGGGTGGGGCGATCGCGTCGCTCTTGTCGGACCCAACGGTTCCGGCAAGACCACACTGCTCGAGGCGCTGTTGGGACGGTTGCCGCTCGCCAGCGGCCACCGGTGGATCGGGCCGGGCGTCGTTTGCGGCGAGCTGGGGCAAGATCGGGGGGCCTTGGCGGGTGCGTCAACCGTGCTGCAGGCGTTCGTTGCGACAACTGGCGTCCACGGAGCCGAGGCGCGCTCGATACTGGCCAAGTTCGGCCTTGGCCCTTACCACCTCACACGGCCGGCGCGATCGCTGTCGCCCGGCGAGCGCACCCGCGCCGAGTTGGCGGGGTTCCAGGTACGGGGCGTGAACCTCCTGGTGCTCGACGAACCGACCAACCATCTCGATCTGCCCGCCATCGAGCAGCTGGAGGAAGCCCTCACCGGCTACGCCGGCACCCTCATCCTCGTCACTCACGATCGCCAGTTGCTCGACGCCGTGGACCTCACTCGCGCGGTCGATCTCGTCGCCCGGAGATGAGTCGGGGCGCCGGCGTGTGATCGGCGCGACGTGTTGAGCAATACTAAGGGGATGGTCGACCGAAACGTGCTGGGTGGCGAGCTGGAGCCGTGTGGCACGGACCCCCTGACGGGCTTCTACCGAGACGGATGCTGCACGACCGGGCGCGAGGATCTCGGCAGCCACACCATCTGCGCGGTGGTGACCGCCGAGTTCCTCGACCATCAGCGCCGCATCGGCAACGATCTCACGACGCCGATGCCCCAGTACCGCTTTCCCGGCCTGGTGCCCGGAGATCGCTGGTGTGTGACTGCCGCGAACTGGCTGCGCGCCCACAACGACGGCGCTGCAGCGCACGTCGTGCTGGCGTCCAGCCATGAGTCGGCTTTGCAGATCGTCCCCCTCGCCGCCCTCCGAGAGCATGCCGTTGACGTGCCCGCCAGCCCAAGCGGCCTCGAGGGGTGAACCGGCCGAGGTCTGGGACTTACCAACGGTTTCGGTGGACGGTGTCTGCCAGGGGTCGCCGACGGGCCCATCCCTGACGTTCGAGGTCAGGAGCGCGCTCGAAGTGTGTCACCGGACCGAGACAGAGCCAGGCGATTGGCCGGACCGGGTCTGGAATACCCAACAGCTCGGCGACAAACGCCTCCCGGTAGAACGACACCCAACCAACCCCGAGGCCCTCAGCGGCGGCCGCGAGCCAGAGGTTCTCGATGGCGAGGCAGGTCGAGTAGAGACCGGCGTCGTCAATAGTATGGCGGCCGAGCACAGCGGGCTGACCGCGGCGGGATCGTAGGTGACCACCACCGAGAGGGTTGACTCCAAGACGCCATCCACCTTGATGTCCTTGAACAGCGCGGCACGTTCAGGGTCCAACGTTGCCTCGAACACGGCCCGCTCAGCCTGGACGTGCTCGTAGAACGTCGTGCGGATGTCGACGCTGTCGACCAGGACGAAGTCCCAGGGCTGGCTGAGCCCGACGCTGGGTGCAGCGTGGGAGGCTTCAAGTACCCGCTCCAGTACCGGAGGCGAGATCGGCCCACCGGTGAACTGGCCGCGCACATCTCGCCGGCGGCGAATCGTCTCGTAGAGACCCGCATCTCGGTCCATGGGCGCTTCTCGTCCAGGCGCGCTCACTCGATCCTGCACCTTCGCCGCCGCCTCAGCTCGGCTGGACCGCCGTCTCCCGCTCGTCGAGCATCGCCCACCAGGCGTCGGCGGCCCGCCGGATGGCGTCGACCAGACGCTCGGGCTTATCGCTGCAGAGCCCGAGGGCGCTTCGGGCCCATGTCCCGTGCCGAGCATCGACCTCGGCGTGATGCTCCCAGAAGGACACCGCATGATCGTCGAGCCCATGATGGCTACGCAAGCCGTCCGCCTTGCGCCGAGCGATCTCGGCGGACTGGGACTCGTAGGCCACGAATCCGGCGAGGCCAGAGAGAACCCCTTGGCCAAGGAGCTCCTCATATGTGGCGAGCAGCGCACGAGTCGCCGGGGAGGCGGCATCTTCTCCGGAGCCCACGGCACGAGCGAACTGCTCGAACAGCTCGACGTGGGGAACGGGATCCCCTTCCTCGTCGGCCAGGTTGGCAGCGACGAGGTCCAAGGCCTCACCCCTCGGCAGCCCGGCGACCAGTCGGGCCAGGAACGCGGGCAGGTAGCGCTCGAAGTGGCGGTACTGCCCGGCGTAGGCGGCGAGCTCTGCTCGCGAGATCTCGCCGGCTTCCCAGCGCCGATAGAACGGATGATCGAGAAGCCGACGGTCGGCCAGGGCGGCCGAGAGCGCAGAGTCGAGGTCCGAAGGTGTCATGGGGGGATCCTAGGCGTGAGGGCGCTCGACGGGCGCCCGAACAGGGCCGGAGACTCTCTCGCCGCCCGGTGCCTCCTTCGACAGACTTGTGAGACGACGCTGGTGATGGTGCGCGGTGTCCGCCAAGGGGCGGGCACCGTGGGGCGACCACCAGCTCTCTGATCGCTGGGCCCAGAGGCTGGACACACCTCAAAGGGGTTGGAAGACTCGCTGTGGCCTTGGAGGTGCCGACGTGGTGCACAACCCGATTGCAGGGCGTGCGGCCGTGCTCGGGAGCGGCATTGCGGGGTTGTTCGCGGCCCGCGTTCTCTCTGATCATTTCCGCGAGGTCGTCATGATCGATCGAGACGATGTCGCCGATGGACTCAGGGCCCGTGACGGCGTCCCCCAGGGTAAGCATTTCCACGCTCTGCTTCCGGGCGGCCTCAACATCGGTTGCGAGCTGTTCCCGGGGTTCACCGATGACCTCGAGGCTGCGGGGGCTGTGCGGTGTGTAGGAGGTCAGGACTTCTTCGTCTTCCGGCCCGAAGGAAAATCCTACGCGCTGGCCGTGTACCAGCCCGAGCCCAGGCCAGTGGGGACCATCTACTTCATGTCGCGGCCCCTGCTCGAGAATTGCGTCCGCCGAAGGGTGGAGCCTCTCCCGAACGTGCACGCCCGCTACCGATGCCTTGTGACCGAGCCTCTCTCCAATACCGAGCGCCTTACTGGCGTGGTGCTCGACGACGGAGAGCATGTAGAAGCCGACCTCGTGGTCGACACCACGGGGAGGAATGCTCGCTCCGTCCGGTGGCTGAGGACACTGGGCTACGAGGCCCCTGCGGAGTCGGTCGTCAACTGCGACTTCGCCTACGCCAGTGCCGTGTTGTGACCCGCCGATCCCGACGCCCTGGGTGGCGCTGGCTTCTTCGTCATTCCGAGACCCGAGAGCGAGTACAGCAGTCGAGGCGCCTACCTGGTGCGAATCGAAGGAGACAACTGGTTGGCGGGTCTGGGCGGACGATTTGGCGACTACCCGCCAGCCGACCTCGACGGCTGGCGCGAGTTTCGGTCGCACCCTCGCCTGGCCCATCTGGGACGAGCTGGTAGGAACGGCGGAGCCGGTCACAAACCCGGCGCCTTTTCGATTCCCCCGCTCGGTGCGCCGCCATTTCGAGCAGCTCGAGCGCTTCCCAGAGGGGTTGGTCCCCTTGGGGGACGCCGTCTGCCACTTCAACCCGCTGTACGGTCAGGGCATGTCTGCCGCTGCGTGTCAGGCTCGGGCGCTCGGACAGGTCCTGAAGCGGCGGGCACGGGACCCACTGGACCTGACCGGTCTCGCTCGGGAGTTCTTCCCCGAGGCATACGAGGTGACGCGTACTCCTTGGGCTCTGGCGGCTGCCGCCGACTTCCTCGATGCTCGAGCCACGGGTGACTTCCCTATGGAGGAGATCGAGAGTCTCGCAACCCTTCAGGTAATAGTCGGCCTGGCGGACACCGATCCCGAGGCGGCGCGGCTCGTCACCGACATCGTCAGTTTGTCGCGACCGCTCGCTGCCTTGAACGAGCCGCCGTGGCCCGAAAGGGCCGGTCGGGAGACGGTGGAGCCGACTCCGTCGTAACTGGTCCTCATTCGGCGTGCGAAGGCACACGACCATCATTCCCCGAGCTCGGTGCTCGAGAGGTCGGCGCTCCAACCGTCACCAAGGGGTGCAGGCGTCAGTCCGGTGGTAGCCCGAGGTCGTGGCGCACTGCGTTGGCGGCGGCGTTGAACGCGGCGATGGCGGCGTTCACCCCTGTGGCGTCGTAGCCGAAGGGGTTCGACGCCGCCCGACGGAGCTGGTCGAGCGCGGTGGTGCAGGACGACCCGAAGGCATCGATGTCGGTCTTCATCGATGCTGGCCAGGGTAGGGCGGTGATCCGGCGGCCCTGGGCTCCGATCGCGACGACCTCCTGGTTGAGCGCCGTGGTGATCGCCGGTCCGTTCCTGGCGAGGATCGCCTGCTGTCCCTGCTGGCTCGTGGCCGCCCCGGCGGCTCGGATCTTCTCTTCGGCGTCGAGCCACTGTGAGCGCAGGTAGTTGATGTCGATGGCTTGTCGTCGGGACACAGCCGACGTGGGGGCGGCTCGGCTCGTCGAGCTCGCGGCGGTCGTGGTCAGCGCCAACGGGGTAGGCGGGCTCGGAACCGAGGCCCCGCCCGGGGAACGCAACGCGGCGCCCGCCGCCACCACCGTCGTCAGTGCCGCGAGGACCCCGATGCCGATCCTCACCCTCCCCAGCGGCATCTTGCCTTCCTCCGACGTCGATGCGTGGATCGAGGCCAATACTGCCTCGTTTCTCACCATGCCGTCGACTACCTTGACGTCGAACGTGTGTTCGTGTAGGGGGAGAGGCGCCTTCGTGACGGCGACCGGAGCGGGACGTCAGTCAGGCTGGTCGGTGGCCGATGACGGCGAACAGACCGGGCGGCAGCTCCTCGGTGCCGAACGACGGAGCGATCCGCGCTTCGACGCCGTGGTCGGCAAGGAGCGCGGGGATCCGGGAGGTGTCGATCAGGACGTTGTCGTGGCGCTCGTCGTCGCGGTGCCAGGAGCCGTCCCGGCCGTGGACAAAGATCGTCATCTCACGCACGAAGCGGTCGGGCGAGGGCTGCGAGAAACGTGTCGCGAGCACCCAGTCGTCGTTGACTCGCACCTGCGGGGGGTTGCCGCGCCGGGCCTCGCCCCATTCGAGGTCGCAGAGGTCGATGGCGAGGACACCGCCGGGGCGAAGGGCCCGGGCGGCAGCGACCAACGCCCGGTCGAGCGCGTCCTCGTTCGGCAGGTAGTTGAGGGCATGCCCCGTCGACACGATCGCGTCCGCGGATGGCACGAGGTCGTCGGGCAGGACGAGCTGTCGGATGTCTTCTGCCTCCGCGGCGTGGTGGCGGGCCAGTGCCAGCATGGCGGGCGAGGCGTCGGTAGCCATGACGCGGTGGCCGGCGTCGAGGAGGTGGCGCGTGAGCAGCCCGCTGCCGCACCCGAGCTCGACCACCAGGCCGCCTCGATCTCGTACCGGCCGCAGCAGGGCGAGGATCCCGGGGGCGCAGCCGTCGGCGTGGAAGCCGAAGCCGAGGTGGTGGACGAGAGCGAGATCGGCGCGGTAGTGGGGGACGACTCCCGGATGCACGGTGCGGATCCTACGACTGCCACCAGGGAGGCGAGCGGTGGTCGCAAATACTGAACGTGTCTAGGCCGGGACCCAGCGGGGGAGGGACACGTCGTCTGACACCGGGGCGAACACGACACGGACGGGGGCGCCGATCTCGATCTCGAGGAGCTCGTTGATGGGGCCGTCGGCCGAGGTCACCAGGTTGCCCACCAGTCGGAGTGTCGGGTCCTCGTCGAGCGCCACCACCACGACGTTGTAGGGCGCCAGCTCGGCGTAGTCAGGGAGCAGCGGCGGGTGGGGGACGACGAAGGACCAGACCGTGCCCCGCCCCGACATCCGTGGCCAGGTGACCTCGGTGGACTGGCACTGCGGGCACATCGGTCGGGGCGGGAAGCGGAGGCGGCCGCAGCTGGCGCACCGCTGCACCACCAGCTCGCCGCGACGAGCGGCCTCCCAGAAGGGCCCCGAGTCCTCGTCGATCATCGGCAGCAGAGTCACGGCCCTGCATCGTACGATCCTCGGCGTGATCGGCGCGATACGGGGGTCCTTCCGGTCCGTGGTGGACCTCATGCGGGCCACGGCCGACGCCCATCCGGAGCGAGAGGCGTTCGTCGACGGCGGGCACCGGCTGACCTTCGCCGCCTGGGATCGAGCGGCCGACGGGCTGGCGGCCACGCTGGCCGACGCGGGGGTAGGGCGGGGCGACGTGGTGTGTCTCGTGCTGCCGTCTTCGTCCGACTACGCCGTCTGCTACCAGGCGGCCATGCGACTTGGGGCGATCACCTCGGGCATCAACCCCCGCCTGGGCCCGGCCGAGGTGGCCAGCATCATCGCCCGAACCCGTCCCAAGCTCACGGTCGTCGATCGAGTCACAGGTGGGCACCCGCCGCCGCCCGCCGCCGGCGGGCTCATGGCCCGCGACGAGCTCGACGGGGCCTGCCGCCGTGATCCGATCCGGTCCCGGCCCCGCATCGACGGCTCGGAGGCGGTTGCCATCGTGTGGACCAGTGGCACCACGGGCGAGCCGAAAGGCGCGGTCTTCGGTCACGCCAACCTGGAGGCGTGCGCGGTGGGGGCCGGTGACCTCAGCCGCCCGGGGGACCGACGCCTGTCACCGTTGCCGTTCGCCCACGTCGGCTACATGACCAAGCCCTGGGACGAGCTGGTCAACGTCATCACCACCATCATCGTCCCCAGCCCCTGGAAGGCCGGCGAGGCGCTGCGGCTCATGCAGGAGGAGGCCGTCACCGTCGCCCAGGGGGTCCCGACCCAGTGGTCGCTGATGCTGGCCGATCCCCGGTTCGACGCCACCGACGTCTCCAGCCTGCGGGTGGCCGGCACGGGCGCGTCGACGGTGCCGCCCGAGCTGGTGCGGGAGATGCGTCGTCGCCTCCGGTGCCCCGTGGTGGTGGCGTACACCAGCACCGAGGCGGCCATCACCACCCGGTCGCGGATCGGCGACGCCGACGAGGTGGTCTCGGGCACGGTCGGCAGGGCCAGCGAGGGAGTCGAGATCGAGGTGGTCGGCGCCGGCGGCGACCCGGCTGCCAGCGGGGAGCCGGCTGCCAGCGGGGAGGTCGGCCGCGTCCGCTGCCGCTCGGGCGCTGTCATGCGCGGCTACTGGGGTGATCCCGCCCGTACGGCCGAGGTGCTGGACGCCGAGGCATGGCTCACCACCGGCGACCTGGGGCGCTTCGACGACGCCGGCAACCTCGTCCTCGTCGGGCGGCGAAGCGAGATGTACATCCGTGGCGGCTACAATGTCTACCCGGCCGAGGTCGAGGGCGTCCTGGGTGAGCACCCGGGCGTCGACAAGGTGGCGGTCGTCGGCCTCCCTGACCCCGTGCTCGGCCAGATCGGGGCGGCCTACGTCGTGCCCGCGAGCGGCGCAGCACCCCAGCTCCACGACCTCCGGGCCTGGTGCCGACGGAGGCTCGCCGACTACAAGGCGCCCGATCGGCTCGAGCTGCTGACCGAGCTCCCGCTCACCTCGATGCTCAAGGTCGACAAGCAGGCGCTCCTCAGAGCAGCAGCTCCGCCATCGTCTGCATCGTCGGGACCGAGGTCCCGCCGAGCAGGATCGTCGTGACCCGGGAGGAGGTCCAGGCCTCGAGGTCGTCCTTGATCTTCGCTCGAGGGCCGATCAGGGCCACTTCCTCGATGAGCTCGGTCGGGACGACCGCCGCCGCGTCGTCCTTGTGGCCGTCGAGGTAGAGCTGCTGGATCTTGTCGGCCGCCTCCCCGTAGCCCATGCGCACGAACACGTCGTAGTGGAAGTTCATCTCCCGGGCCCCCATGCCCCCGATGTAGAGCGCGAGGGTCGGGCGCATGAAGTCGGCCGCCTTCTCGACGTCGTCGTCCATGATGACGGGCACCATGGCGAGGATCTCGAAGTCGCTCGACTGGCGCCTCGCCCCCGGTCGGGCGAAACCCTCCGCCAGCGCATCGCGGTAGATCTCCTCCCGACGTGGCGAGTAGTAGATGGGGAACCAGCCGTCCGCGATCTCGGCGGCGAGGGCCACGTTCTTGGGGCCTTCGGCGCCGAGGATGATCGGGATGTCGGCCCGCAGGGGGTGGACGATGGACTTGAGCGGCTTGCCGAGGCGTGTTCCCGCCGGATAGGGGAGGGGATAGTGCTCACCTGACGCGGTCACCGGCTCTTTGCGGGCGAGCACCCTGCGGATGATCGAGACGTATTCTCGCGTGCGGGCGAGGGGCTTCGGGAAGGGCTGGCCGTACCACCCCTCCACCACCTGGGGGCCCGACACCCCGAGCCCGAGCACGAACCGCCCTCCACTCAGATGATCGAGGGTGATGGCGGCCATGGCGGTGGCCGTCGGCGTCCGGGCCGACATCTGGATGATGTCGGTGCCCAGCCGGATCCGACTCGTCGTCGACCCCCACCACGCCAGCGGTGTGAGGGCGTCCGAACCGTAGGCCTCCGCTGTCCAGACCGAATCGAACCCCAACCGCTCCGCCTCGGCCATGGCGGTGGTCGCGTCGGCGGGCGGACCCGCGCCCCAATACCCCACGTGCAGCCCGAGCTTCATGTCATGAACCTAGCCGCGCGCCCTCGACTGGGGCGCCGACGCGGCGATCAGGCGACGAGTTGCGACGGCTGGCTGGCCAGCCAGCCCGCCGTCTGGAGATAGCCCGAGTTGATGAGCTCGGTCGTCCGACTGAAGTCGAACACCGAGTGCCCTGCCCTCGCTGGGGCCGGGAGCACCTGCAGCGGCACCCTCGACGACACGGCGGCCTGGCGAATGGACTCGCTCTGGCGGAGGGCGGGGGCGATGGCGTGCTGCACCATGTCCATGGCCCCGCGAGGCGACCCCTCGTCCTGGGCCGCCGTCGGCAGCAGGTAGATCCTGGTCACCCCCAACGCCTCGGCCTGCTCGACTGGAGCGTCGGCGGTCACGCTCCCGTCGATGAGGAGCCGGCCGTCCACCTCCACGGGGGGGAAGGCGCCCGGCATGGCGGCGCTGGCCATGAGGGCATCGACAGTGTCACCCCGAGAGAGCACCAGGGGCGCGCCGCCGCTCACGTCGGTCCCCATCACGTGGAGGGGAATCGGTGCATTCTCGAGGCGGTCGAAGCCGAGGTTCGCCCGCAAGATCAGGGTCCGCAGGCCCAACGGGTCGAAGAGGTGGTTGCGCCAGCCGAGGGCCCCCGCCACCATGCGGCGGGGGCTGATGGGGAAGATGTCGGTGCGCTTGATCGATTCCCACAGACCGGCGAGATCCTCGATGCTCTCGAGGCCGGGGTGGCCAGCAAGGTAGGCGCCGTTCAAGGCGCCTACCGAGCTGCCAACCACGAGGTCCGGGCGCACGCCCGCTTCTAGGAGGGCGTACAGCATCCCGATCTGGACCGCTCCCAGGCTTCCCCCACCCGTGAGGACGAAGGCGGTCTGGCCGGGGCCGGATCCGTTTCCGTGCATCAGGCCTCCGGCTTCTGCAGGACCGCCTCGATCTCCAGGGTGATCTGGATCTTGTCGCCCACGACGACGCCACCACCCTCTAGGGGCATGTTGAAGGTGATACCGAAGTCCTTGCGGTTGATCTCGGTCGTGGCCGAGAAGCCGCCCCGGGTGCCACCGAAGGGGTCCTGCCCGAAGCCGTTGGGCTCGAGGTCGAGCGTCACCGGCCGAGTGACCCCGTGGAGCGAGAGCTCACCATCGACGACATAGCCGTCGCCCTTGGGCTTGACCGAGGTGGAGGTGAAGCTCATGGTCTTGTGGTTCTCGACGTCCAGGAAGTCCGGCGAGCGCAGGTGGTTGTCGCGGGATTCGTCGTTGGTGTCCACCGAGGCCAGGTCGACGGTGGCGCTCACGGAGGAGGCGAGGTGGTCCTCGCCAGTGGTGATCTGGCCCTGGAACGACCCGAAGCGGCCGCGGACCTTGCTCACCATCATGTGACGGACGGAGAAGGACACCTCAGAGTGGACGGGGTCGATGTCCCATGTTCCGGCTACATAACCGGGGGGGATCTGGGTCGCAACATCAGACATGGTCGGCAGCTCCTTCAGGTTCTCGATGGACGGGTTCTCAAGCGCTGAATCATTGAACCCGAGACTAGATCCGTTTATTTCAGCGCTCAAGGGAATGGCGCCCGGGTCCGGTAGACTCAGGTCGTGGCCGAGATCCGCTGGTTGGACGACGACGAGCAGCGGACCTGGCGCGCCTTCCTATCGGCGACCCGACTGCTGTGGGCCCAGCTGGACCGAGAGCTCCAGGCCGAGGTGGCCATGCCCACCAGCTACTACGCCATCCTGGTGCTCCTGTCGGAGGCTCCCGAGCGGGCGCTGCGGATGAACGACCTGGCCGTCGCCACCCAGTCCTCACCGAGCCGCATGTCGCACGCCATCGGCCGCCTCGAGAAGGCGGGCTGGGTGCGTCGGGAGAGCTGCCCGAACGACCGGCGGGGCTGGTACGCGAAGCTCACCGACGAGGGTCTGGCCACGCTGGAGGCCGCGGCTCCCAGGCACCTGGAGAGCGTGCGGGCTCACCTGTTCGACCAGCTGTCGCGGGACCAGCTCGACCATCTGCGCGAGATCTCGGAGGTGCTCCTGTCCCACCTCTCGTCGCTCGACGGCGTGGACGAGGAGTGCGTGACGGCGGCCTCCGTCCCACCCGCGAAGCTGTAGGGAACACTTCGGGCGACCAACGCCGGGCTGGGCGAGAACACCCTGTTCGGTGTGTCGACGCTGCACCACGAACAACGGGACCACGAGCAACCGGACCCTGATCGAGCACACCTGCTGACTGCCGCGTCGCGTACTGACGCGCTTGCACAGGAGGCGCCCAGCTTGTATGACTCGCGGTAATGAGCGGCGGAGCAGATCTCCTCGGCGAGGGCGACGAGCGGTCGCGCCTCCGGGCGGTCACCGACGAGCTGATCCGGCGGTTCGACCGGGCCAACCGTCCGATACCCGCCACCGAGGTCGAAGCGCAGATGAACGCGGCGATCAGCGCCTATGCCGACGCCCGCATCCGTGACTTCGTCCCCGTCCTGGCCGAGAAGGACGCTCGGGCGGTCCTTCGACAGCGAGCGCTCGCGGCGGAGTAGGGGCCACGCGCCGGCCGTGGCCGGGACCAGCAATCGGTCCCGGCCACGACGCGCTCCGTGAGCGTTCGGGCCACTCAGGCCGCTCAGGGTCGAGGGCTACCGCTTCACGACGCCGGCCAAGGAGGCGCCGGCCTAGGAGCGACGTCGACCTGGCACGTCTCGTCGATGCCGAGGACGCGCAGCAGACGACCGAGCCCGAGGAAGGTGGCCACGCAGACCGTGAGGTCGAGGACCTCGGCGTCGGTGAAGCTCGCCCGCAGTCGGGTGAAGAAGGCCTCGTCGATCCGGGTGTGATCGAGCACGAACCGCTCGGCGTACTCGATGGCCAGCCGCTCCTGCTCCGAGTAGTCAGCCGTGTGGTACTCGGCGACGTGGCGGTAGAAGTCCTCGGTGAGTCCCTGCTGCGTCACCGACGCAGCCCGAAAGTTCAGTCAAATGGGACAGTCGTTGAGCTGGGCGATGCGCATCCGGGCCGCCTCCCGGACGCGGACCGGCAGGATGCTCTTGTTGTACGCGGCGTCGCTCAGCCGGGCCACGGCCCCGCCCATCTCCGGTCGGAGCGACCAGACCTGGACGGCGTCACCGCCTTCCCCCTCGGGGATGTCGATACGAGCCATGGGGCGCTAGGCGAGCGCCGAGGGGCTCGCCGAGAAGGCAACGGGCATGTGCTTGATCCCGTTGATGAAGTTCGAGCGCAGGCGTTCGACCGGCCCGGCCAGCTCCATGTCGGGCAGGCGGCGGAGCACCTCGTCGAAGATGACCCGTATCTCCAGTCGGGCGAGGTTGGCGCCCAGGCAGAAGTGGGGGCCGCCGCCGCCGAACGAGATGTGCTCGTTGGGGGAGCGCCCGACGTCGAAGCGGAAGGGGTCGGCGAACACGGCCTCGTCGCGGTTGGCCGAGATGTACCAGATGACGACCTTCTGGCCCTCGGAGACGGGCTGGCCGTGGATCTCGGTGTCGCGCTGGGCCGTCCGACGGAAGTGCATGACCGGCGTCCCCCAGCGCAGCATCTCCTCGATGCCACTCGGGAGGAGAGACGGATCCTCGAGCAGGCGGGCACGCTGGTCGGGGTGCTCGATGAGGGCGAGCATCCCGTGGGCGATGAGGTTGCGCGTGGTCTCGTTGCCGGCCACCGCCAACAGCAGGAAGAACAGGTCGAACTCCAGCTCGCTGAGCTTCTCCCCGTTCACCTCGGACCCGAGCAGGACGCTGATGATGTCGTCCTTTGGCGAGGCGCGCCGCTGGGCCGCCAGCTCATGGGCGTAGGCGTAGAGCTCGGTGGACGCCTCCATCGCCCCGTCCTCGGTGTGCTGGTACTCGGGGTCCTCGGAGCCGATCATCCGGTTGCTCCAGTCGAACACCAGGTGGCGGTCCTCCTGGGGGACGCCCATGATCTCGGCGATGACCTGGAGGGGCAGCTCGGCGGCGATGTCGGTGACGAAGTCGCATTCGCCCTTGGCGGCCACGCCGTCGACGATCTCTCCGGCAAGCACCCGGACCCGGTCCTCGAGCCGGCCGACCATCCTCGGGGTGAACCCCTTGTTGACGAGGAGGCGGTAGCGGGTGTGCATGGGCGGGTCCATGTTGAGCATCATCATGCGCTGCTGGGCCAGCATCTCGTCGTCCTGGTCCATCAGCAGCGCGCTGCCCCGGTTGGAGGAGTAGGTCTCCCAGTCCCGGTTGATGGCCACCACGTCCTCGTAGCGGGTGACGGCCCAGAAGCCCGAGCCCTCGGGCTCGTCCTGCCAGCAGATCGGCGCCTGGGATCGCAGGGTGGTCAGCATGTCGTGGGGCACGCCGCGCACGAAGACGTCCTTGTCGACCAGGTCCACGTCAGAGATCTCCACGGGCGGTCCTCCTCAAGCACGGGAGTCTAGATCTGATCCTATGTCAGCTCTAGCGATGGCGGGGCCTGGCGGCGGATCAGGGGAACTTCCCTTGATCTCGGTCCCGATGAAGGTGTCGAGCACCGTGTTGTTGTTCGCCTGCTCCCGTATCGCCAGGCCGTAGCCAACGTTGCCCGAGAAGGTGTTCTGCGGGATGACCGAGCCCGTGGTCCCGCCGATGGTGTTGCCGTGGGCGGTACCCCGGATCACCAGGCCGTGGCCGCCGTCGACAAGGGTGGCCATGCCGTTCGTCGTCAGACCGACGATGTTGGGATCGACCTTCACTCCTGATGCGTCGCCCGCCAGCTCGATGCCGTTGAGATGGTTGCCGACGGAGACGTTCCCGAGGGGGATCACCCCGCCAACCTGGGTGTTGCGCGACGAGCCGTCGACGAGGACGGTGTCGGGCTGGTTGGGACGGATGGCCATGTTGTTGGCACCCACTCCGAAGAAGTTCGCCTGGACGAGCACGTTATTCGAGTTGGTGCTGTGGAGTCCGTTACCTCCATTGCTGGCCATGAGATTGCCCAATGGCGGTACGACGAAGACGGGAGTCACCGTGCCCTTGCTGCCGGTCGGATTGTTCGCCTTGTCGGTGGCGGAGTCGACGAAGTCCGAACTTGTCGGGAAAAGTGGAA
>CAVQWQ010000017.1:0-76791 GCA_963717645.1 uncultured Actinomycetes bacterium
GGATCCAGTCCGCCCGGGAGCCCCAGGGTTCCACCATCGGGCCGCAGCGGCGCCGGCTGGAGCAGGATGGCGCCCGCGCCCACCGACTCCCCGCCCCGGTAATTCTGTTCGGGGTCGGGGGTCAACGTTCAGTGGCCGCCATGAGAACGTTGTGGGTGGCCTCGAGCTCTGCCGTGGCGTGGTCGAGCTCGCTGGCGGCCTGAACGATCAGGCCGCTGTCGTTGTGGACCGAGCCCGAGATGCAGTCGGCCGTACCGCGGCCGAAGAGGTCGAGCGCGGCCCGCAGGTGCCCGGCTGCGATGGCGTCGGGGACTGGAGGGAGGGCGAGGTACTCCCGGACGTCGTTCGACACCGTCTGACAGGCACCGACCAGGGCCGTGGTGTTGTAGGTGCTGGCGTCGTCGGCCACCGTGCCGGTGTCGTACGAGAGCGTCGAGAACAGGTGGGCGTGCTGGCGTCCCCACGACGCGAGGGCAACCGTCGCCGGCGCGCTCGGCGCCGCCTTCCTCGCCGTGGCAGTGGCGCACGACGTCGCCACGGCGCCCGCGCCCACCAGCGCGAGCGCCGCAGCGGCGATCCTCCCCCTCGTGCTCATCCCCCCCGGGTCCTCTTGGTGTCCAGCGATTCCAGGCCGTGCACACGGTAGGGGCCACTGCTGACGACCATCTGACGAAATGCTGACGTTTCCCTGACGGGTCCAGAGGGCACAATGGTGCGATGGGGACCCCGGCCCGGGCTGGCATGCCTGCGAAGGTGCTGGTCGTGGAGGACGAGCCGATCGTTCAAGACCTGCTGGTCACGGTCATGCGGACCGAGGGCTACGACGTCGTGGCCGCCGCCGACGCCAACGCCGCCCTCAAGCAGGCCAAGCGCTTCCAGCCCCATCTGGCCCTCGTCGACGTCCACCTCGGAAGCGGGCCCGACGGCTTCACGGTCGCCCGCCGTCTGCGGAGGAGAGCAATCTGTCGCTGTTGTTCCTTACCAGTGCCGACGAGGCCGAGGACATCCGGGCCGGATTCGCCGCCGGTGCGGACCTGTATGTCACCAAGCCGTTCTCCGTCGAGTCCCTCCTCGTCCAGATCGAGGCGGTACTGGCCAGGGCGGGCAAGTCACGCGAGGCTCGTTGGGAGGTGGGCGACGTCGTCGTGGACGAGGCAGCCCGGGCAGTCACCCGGTCGGGGCAGGCCCTCGATCTCACGCCCGTCGAGTTCGAGCTGCTGCGCCAGCTCGTCCGGCGCGCCGGACGCGTCGTCACCAAGACCCAGCTCCTGTCTGAGCTCTGGGGCTATCGGGACTACAACCCGAACGTCGTCGAGCGCCACATGAGCGCCCTGCGCCGAAAGCTCGAGGCCAACGGACCGCGGCTCATCCACACCGTGCACAGCGCCGGCTACGTGTTTCGCCCCTGACGTGGCGCGCGCCCTGTTCTCGATTGACGGTGACGCCTTCCTTCCCGCTGCGCTCGCCCGCAGTCCCTGGTCGTCGGAGACGCTGCACGGTGGGTCGGTAGCCGCCCTCCTCGCACGTGCCGTCGAGATGCGCTCCCCGACCGGCGATCGACAGGTCACCCGCCTGACCGTGGAGCTGATGCGACCGGTCCCGGTAAGGCCACTACGAGTCCAGGCCGAGGTTGTGCGGCCCGGTCGGAAGGTCCAGCTGGTCGAGGCGTCGCTGTGGGACAACGATTCCATGCTCGCCCAAGCCCGGGCGCTCTTCCTGCGGACCACCGATGCCCCTGTGCCCGAGGGGGCGGCCGCCTCGGGACTGGGCGTGCCTGGGCCCGATCGGGGCCGGGAGACACCGTTTCCGCGGGGTGACTACGAGGCTCTGCACAACGCCGGGACCGAGATCCGCTTCGTCAGGGGAGCCTTCGCCGAGCCGGGTCCGGCGACGGTGTGGATCCGACTGCGCCACCCCGTGGTGGAGGGCGAGCAGCCGTCGCCGCTCCAGCGGGTGGCGGCGGCAGCAGACTTCGGCAACGGCGTGAGCGCGGTGCTGGACTTCACGCGTTGGGTCTTCGTGAACCCCGACCTGACCATCTACCTGAACCGGCTTCCCGTGGGGGAGTGGGTCTGCCTCGAGGCGCGCACGGAGGTGGAGGGACACGGCGTGGGCATGGCTCACAGCCGTCTCCACGACGAGCTCGGACCGCTCGGCCGTTCGGCCCAGTCCCTGCTGCTCGAGCCGCTGTGACCGTTCTGCACTGAGCGATCATGGGTCGGCCTCCCGGCCGGCCCTGGCGACTTTGGCGCTGACCGGTACAGTATGGTGCCCTGACAGAGAATCAGGTCTCTCGGGGGCGGCACGGACAGCGCGGTGGACACATGCCGCGTCGACAGCAGCGCATCACAGCAGGGAGAGTGACGTGAGACTCAAGAGGGGGCTCGGGCTGCCGGCGGTCGTCATCGTGGTAGCCCTCGTCGGGGCGGCCTGTGGCGGCGGGAGCTCGAACAGCTCGTCCACCACGACGACCAGCAGCGGACCGACGACCAGCGCGCCCAGCGGGGGCACCGCATCGGATGTCGGGATCACGCCGAACCAGGTCACGGTGGGCAACGTGTCGATCCTCTCCGGCCCCGTGCCCGGACTGTTCCAGGGTGCGCCCAACGGCGCGGACGCCTTCTTCGCCTACCAGAACAGCCTCGGCGGCGTGAACGGCCGCAAGGTCGTGGTGAAGTCGTCCGACGACGCCTTCTCGTGCAACCAGAACCAGAACGAGACCCAGTCCCTCGCGGGACAGGCCTTCGCCTTCGTCGGCTCGTTCTCGCTGTTCGACAACTGCGGGGCCAAGGTGCTCCAAGCTCAACCCACCATCCCAGACGTCTCGTTCTCGCTCGACCCGGTGGCCCAGGCGCTGCCCAACAACTTCAGTCCCTCACCTCTGGCCAACGGGTACCGCACCGGGCCGTTCATCTACTACAAGCAGAAGTTCCCCCAGGCCGTCACCCATGTCGGAGCCCTGGTAGCCAACATCCCCTCGTCGATCGCCTCGTGGAACAACGAGAAGGCGGCGATGGAGTCGCTGGGCTACAAGGTCAGCTACGAGCGGGACATCAACCCGCTCGACACCGACTTCACCTCCGATGTCGTGCGCATGCGCAGCGCGGGGGTCCAGATGGTCGTGCTGACGAACACCGACGTGAAGAGCACCGCCCGCTTCCTCAACAACGCCCAGCAGCAGGGCTACAAGCCGCAGCTGGTCGAGTCGGGCGGAGTGGCCTACGACGCCAGCTTCTTCAAGCTCCTCAACCCGGGCGCGGCCCAGGGGCTTCTCAACGACCAGACCCAGGCTCTCTACCTCGGCGGTGACGCCAAGACCACCCCCGAGGTGCAGCTGTTCGACACGTGGATGGCCAAGACCCACCCCGGGTTCTCGCCGGACATCTTCACTGTGTACGGCTGGACCTCGGCCCGGCTCTTCACCCAGGCCCTGCAGGCCGCCGGCACGAACCCGACCCGAGCGAGCGTGCTGGCCGCCCTCCGCAACGTACACAGCTTCAACTCCAACGGGCTCCTGGCGACCGGTGATCCCGCGGGCAAGGTGGCACCGACCTGCTGGGTGCTGATCAAGGTCAACAACAACCAGTACCAGCGCTTGCAGCCGCCCAGCCCGCCCTCGGGCTTCACGTGCAATCCCGACGGCGAGTACACCCACCCCGGCTGAGCACCTGCACGCGCCATGAGTGAGTTCCTGGCCCTCACCGTCGTCGGGATCGTCGCCGGCTGCATCTATGCGCTGACCGCCATGGGCCTGGTGGTGACCTACACCACCTCGGGGATCTTCAACTTCGCCCACGGGGCGATGGGCATGGTGGCAGCTTTCCTCTTCTGGGAGCTGTCGGTGAACCAGGGCTTGCCCACACCGGTTGCCCTGGTCCTCGTGCTGTTCGTGTTCGCGCCGCTGATGGGCGCGCTGATCGAGCGCGTGCTCATGCGCCCCCTGCACGGGGCATCGGTCGAGACCACGCTCACCGTGACGATCGGCCTGCTCCTTCTCCTCATCGGGCTGGCGACGATCATCTGGGACCCGACGACGTCGCGGGTGCTTCCGCAGTTCTTCGCCGGCAACTCGGTCTCGATCCTCGGGGTGGTCGTCACATGGCACCAGCTCACCGTCGTGATCGTGGCCGTGGCCGTCGCCGTGGGCATGCGGCTGTTTCTGTTCCGCACCCGGCCCGGCACGGCCCTGCGGGCCGTAGTGGACGATCCAGAGCTGGCGTCGATGGCCGGGGCTTCCCCGGCGCGCTTCGGTCAGTACGGCTGGGCCATTGGAGCGTTCCTGGCCGCACTGGCCGGGATCCTGCTCGCCCCGCTCGTCACGCTGGACATCAACACCCTCACGCTGCTCGTCATCAACGGCTATGCCGCGGCACTGGTGGGCAGGCTCAGGAACCTGCCCCTGACCTTCGCCGGTGGCGTGGTCCTGGGGCTGGTCGAGTCGTATGCCGTCGGCTACCTGCCCGTCGGGACGCTTCTGTCGCAGATCAAGCCCGTCGTCCCGATGGTGTTCCTGTTCATCGTCATCCTGGTCGTGCCCCAGGGGCGGCTGCGGGCGGCGGGGCGGGCCGCCGCCCTCAGGGTGCCGCGCGTCGCGGGGCTGCGCGAGTCGATCATCGCGGGGGCGGTCTTCGTGGCGCTCACCTGGTTCGTCTCCGCCCACCTGTCGGGCGCCAACCTGGCCACGGCGGGGCACGGCCTCGCCTTCGCCATCATCATGCTCTCCCTGGTGCTTCTCGTCGGCTACGGAGGCCAGGTGTCGCTGTGCCAGCTCACCTTTGCCGGTCTGGGCGCGTTCGCCATGGGGGAGGTGGCCGGAGGCGGGTCGTGGCTCGGGGTGCTCGCAGGCATCGGGTTGGCGGGCGCGGTCGGAGCCCTGGTGGCGCTGCCGGCGATTCGGCTGCGCGGTCTGTACCTGGCCCTGAGCACGCTGGCGTTCGCCGAGGCCATGGACTTCGCCTTCTTTCAGAACACGAACGTCTTCGGCACCGGGAGCGCCCTGTCGGTGGGACGGGTGCACATCCCGGGGATATCGCTCCAGTCGCCGCGCGCGTTCCTCGTGCTGCTGGCCGTCGTCTTCGTCGTGGTCGGGATCGGGGTGCTGGCCGTGCGACGGTCGGCCTTCGGGCGGCGGCTGGTAGCCATGGGCGATAGCCCGTCGGGGACGGCGACGGTCGGCATCAACATCACCCGCACCAAGCTCGTGGTGTTCACCGCCTCCGCAGCCCTCGCCGGCCTCGGCGGGGTGCTGTACGGGGGCCAGCAGAGCGAGGTCGGGGCGAACGACTTCCAGCTGCTGTTCAGCCTCACCCTCCTGCTCCTCGCCAGCGTATGGGGCATCAAGACTGTGAGCGGGATGCTCATGGCCGGGTTGCTGTTCGCCGTCTTCCCGGTGATCCAGTCGCACGTACCGGCCCTCCGGGACCTTCTCTACCTGGCAGTGGGGCTCGGGGCCGTCAGCATCGGGCGCAACCCGAACGGCGTCATGGGTGGCAAGACACCCCTCGAGCGCTGGAGGGATCGCCGCGCCGCGGCCCAGCCTCCACCCGGTCCCGACGCAGCCCAGGACGCGGTAGAGGAGCCGACCCGTGTTGCGGGTTGACGCGGTCAGCGTCAGCTTCGGCGGGGTGCAGGCGCTCGGCGGTGTCTCCTTCGACGCCGCCGCCGGTGCCGTGACCGGTCTCATCGGCCCCAACGGCGCGGGCAAGACCACGCTGTTCAACGTCGTCACCGGCTTCCAACGGCCCGACAGAGGCTCGGTCAGCGTGGACGACCGCGACATCACCCGGCTCCGGCCTCACGCCCGGGCTCGTCTCGGTCTGGGACGGACGTTCCAGCGACTCGAGCTGTTCGGCTCGCTGAGCGCGAGGGAGAACGTCCTGGTCGGCATCGAGGGGGCCCGCGGCCGGGCCGACCGCGGCAGCGACCGCCGCGGTTTGGCCGACGAGATCCTCGAGCGCGTGGGGCTTCACGGCGTCGGCGAGCGCCAGGCGGACACTTTGCCCACCGGCATGGCCCGGCTGGTCGAGCTGGGGCGGGCCCTGGGCACCCGGCCCAAGCTGCTGCTGCTGGACGAGCCGAGCTCGGGCCTGGACCAAGGCGAGACCGAGACCCTCGGACGGCTGCTGACCGGTCTGGCGGCCGACGGCATGGCCGTGCTCCTGGTCGAGCACGATGTGGACTTGGTCATGCGCGTGTGCAGCCGGGTCCACGTGCTCGACTTCGGGCAGGTGATCGCCGTAGGAACCCCGGCCGAGGTGCAGGCCGACCCGAGGGTCCAGCTGGCCTACCTTGGCGCCGAGGCGGGCACGGACCGACCAGCCCAGGACAGCGACGCCGGAGTGGGCGGGTGAGCGACCACCCGGCCCTCAAGTTGGAGGGCGTCAGGGCCGCCTACGGGCGCATCGAGGTCCTGCACGGGGTGGACCTGTCGGTGCCCAACGCGAGCGTGCTCGCCCTGCTGGGTCCCAACGGCGCCGGGAAGACGACGACCCTCAAGGTGGCCTGCGGCCGCATACGACCGACCGCGGGACGGGTCTGGCACGGAGACACCTCGGTGGTCACTCGGGCGCCCGACGGGCTGGCTCGCAAGGGGGTGTGCATCATCCCGGAGGGACGGGGTGTGTTCCCCAACCTCAGTGTGTCCGAGAACCTCCGCATGTGGACCTACCGGGGCCGGGTCAGCCGGTCGGAGGTGGAGGAGCGCGCCTTCGGCCGTTTTCCTCGACTGCGGGACCGTCGCGGCCAGCTGGCGGGCACCCTCTCGGGTGGCGAGCAGCAGATGCTGGCGATCTCGCGGGCGCTGTCCACCAACCCGACCCTGCTCCTCCTGGACGAGATCTCCATGGGGCTGGCTCCGATTGTGGTCGCCGAGCTGTACGAAGTGGTCGCCCACCTGGCCGCCGAGGGAATCGCCATCGTGATCGTCGAGCAGTTCGTGCGCACCGCCCTCGGGGTGGCCGATCGGGCCGCCATCATGGCCCAGGGCCGCATCCAGCTCGAGGGCGAGCCCGGCGAGGTGGGCGAGGCAGTCCTCGACATCTACCTGCGGAGGGCATCGACCCACTGAGGTGACGCCGGAGTACGGTTGCCGGGCAATGCCTGAGCGCGGACGCCGTCGGCTCCACATCAAGTACGAGCTGCTGAGCTGTGCCTTCGAGGATCACGCGCTGGTGGGGACCGACGCCGCCGCCATCGGCCCCGAGGACTATTTGATCGCCCGGGAGGTGGACGGCACCCGGTGGCACCGGTGCCTGCGGTGCGACAGCTGGATCCCGATGAGCGCACCGTCCGAGCCCCGACGGGCCCGCCCGCCAGGCAGGGACGAGATCGAGCTCCCGCTGCGAGGCCGGCCGCTGCGTGACCGCTACGTGCTGCGCCTCATCGCCCTGGACCGGGCCGTCCACGTCGTCGTGCTCGCCGCGCTGGCCGTGGTCATCTTCGTGTTCGTCACGCACCGGTCCCAGCTGCAGCAGGCGGTGTACCGCATCCTGGGCGACGTCCAAGGTGGTGTCGGCGGTCCGGCCCAAACCGTCCATCGGGGTTTCCTCGGTGAGCTCGACAAGGTCGTGTCGCTGCGTCCCGAGATGCTCGAGATCGCAGGCGCACTGGTCACCGGCTACGCGCTCCTGGAGGCGGTCGAGATGGTGGGGCTGTGGTACGGACGGCGGTGGGCCGAGTACCTGACGTTCGTGGCGACGACGGTGCTGCTGCCCCTCGAGGTCTACGAGCTGACGACCAGGATCACCGCCCTCAAGGTGACCGCCCTTGTCGTCAACGTCGCCATCGTGGTGTACCTGCTCCTGGCCAAACGCCTCTTCGGGCTTCGTGGCGGGGAAGGCGCCCTCCAGGCGATACGTGAGCGGGAGCTGGGCTGGCACGCCATCGAGCGGGCCGCACCTCCGACCGTCGACGCCCCCCCGGAGGCTGCCGCGGGTCCGGTCAGCCCGACGGGCGGAGCCGTTCCCTGAGGGCCGCCCGGTCGGCCTTGCCGGCCGCGGTCGTCGGAACGGCGGCGACGGTGACGACGAGCTCGGGGACCTTGAACCGGGCCACGCCCCGCTCGGCGAACCAGGCCCGGCAGGCCTCGAGATCGAAGGGATCGTCGGTCGCGACGAAGACCGCCACCCGCTCGCCGAGGCGGGCGTCGGGATAGCCCACGGCGACGGCCTGGCGAACGGCGGGGTGGGCTTCGAGGACCGATTCCACCTCGGCCGTGGCGATGTTCTCGCCCCCGCGGATGATCACGTCCTTGATCCTCCCCACGATCGTGAGCGACTGGTCGAGGTCGACCACGGCCAGGTCCCCCGTGCGGAACCATCCTCGCCGGGTGGCCTCCCGGGTCTGGGAGGCCTCCGCGTAACCGGCGAACAGCTCGGGACCGCGGACCCACAGCTCGCCCTCGGCGCCCGGAGGCAGGGCCCGGCCGCTGTTGGGATCGGTGATCCGGAGCTCGACCTCTCCGACCGGCCTGCCGTCGGTCTCCTGGGCCTGGCGTGGCGCATCACTGGACGTGGTGGTCGTCATCGTGGGGGCCTCGGTGGAGCCGTAGGTGCGCTTGACGAGACACCCGAGCTCTGCCGTCGCGGTGGCGACGAAGGCGGGGCTCACCCCGGCGCCACCGCTCGACACCAGCCGGAGACTGGCAACGCGACGACTGGAGAAGGCGGTGGCCGACATCAGGCCGAGAAAGAACGTCGGCGGGCCGACCATGAAGCTGATCCGCTCGGCTTCCATCGCCGTCAGCGCCGCCTCGGGGTCCCACCGTTGCATGAGAACCGTCTTCATCCCGGCGGCTCCCGGCACCAGCACGGCGTTGAGCAGGCCCGAGACGTGGGCGAGGGGAGCCGGCATCAGCACCGCGTCGTCGGGCCCCAACCTGTGGACGCCGGCCATCAGGCGGGCCTTGTAGGCGAGGCTCCGCTGGGTGTGGAGCACCGCCTTCGGCTCGCCCGTCGACCCCGAGGTGAACACCACGACGGCCAGATCGGTCGGACGGGCTACGGATGGCGGGTTGCTCGCACCGAGGAGGCTCGGGAACGCCCCATCCGGGCCTCGGACGGGCACCGCCCCCGGTGCCTGGCGGGCCGGCATCCCCGTGCCTCCGAGCACCAGCTTGGGCTCGATCAGCTCCAGGATGCGCTCGACCTCGCTCGGGCCCCACGAGTGGTGGAAGGGGGCGGCCACCGCCCCCAGCCGCCAGCAGGCCCGGTAGAGGAGGACCGACTCGTGCCAGTTGGGCAGCTGCCAGGCCACCACGTCGGACCGGCGCACGCCAGCGGCTCGAAGCCCGCCGGCCAGCGCCCCCACCAAGGCCTCGAGCTCGGGGCCCGTCAGGCGGACCGATTCGTCGACGAGGCGGACCGGCGCCGCTGACCTCGGCGAGAGGACGGCGTCGAGCGGGGACACGTCCCAGGGGCCGCCCGGGCGGCGATAGTCACGGGCCCTGGTGGCGGTGAACGTCGGGCGCAGGCGCACGGGGGGAGGCTGGGGCGGCGGCGCTTACACCGCCGGGGGGCGCCAGGCGGCGCTGGCGGGCGCCCGCCCCTTCAGCACGTTGACGCCCACGAAGTTGCGCTGGACCTCGACCGTGCCCGCCCCGATGCACAGGCCGCGGATGTCCCGATATGCCCGCTCCACGGGATACTCCCGGCTGTAGCCGTAGCCGCCGAGCAGCTGGATGGCCTCGTCGCAGACGAACTTGGCCGCGAGGTTGGCGGCTGTCTTGGCCATGGCGGTCTCCAGCGGTGGCGGCGTGCCGTGGGGGCCGGCCATGTGCACCGCCCGGTAGAGGAGCAGGCGCGCTGCCTCCAGCTGGGTTGCCATGTCGGCGATCTTCCACTGGAGGCCCTGGAGCTCGGCCAGCGGCCGCCCTCCGACGGTCCGCTCGTTGAGGTAACCGACGGCGTGCTCGAGCGCGCCCTGGGCCGCGCCGATGCACATGCTGGCGTTGCCGCAGCGCTCGTGGTTGAGATGGGCGAGCAGCGTCCGGAACGCCGTACTGTCGCCCGGGTCGCCGGCGAGGAGCACGTCCTCGGGGGCGACGTGGACATCGTCGAACGCCAGCTCGGCCTCGGTGCAGCCCCGGAGGCCCATCTTGCGGTGGGTGCCGGTGACGCTGACCCCTGGCGACGACAGGTCGACCACCACCGCCCCGATCCCCTTGGCCCCGTCGCCGCCCGGCCACCGGCACCACACCAGGCACCCGGCGGCGACGTGGCCGCCCGTCACGTAGTTCTTGTAGGCGTCGAGACGCCAGCCCCCGCTCGGGTCCTCCATCAGGTGGGCCCGCATCAGGTTGGCGGCCGAGCCCGCATCGGGCTCGGTGATGCCGATGCAGAACAGGGCGTCACCAGAGGCCACTCGGGGCAGCCACCGCGCCTTGAGCTCGTCGTTGCCGAGGTGCTCGATGGCTCGGGGCGGCCCGTTGAAGACGAGCTGGCAGAGGATGGCGCTGGAGACGTCCGCCCGCGACAGCTCCTCGAGCACGATGGTCGACTCCACGTCGCCCATCCCCATGCCGCCGTGCTCCTCGCCCGTGGTGATGCCGAACAGCTCGGACGCCTTGAGCACGTCCCAAGAGTGGTACGGGAACTCCTCGGTCTCGTCCCAGTGAGCCGCCCTGGGGGCGAGCTCGCGCTCGGCCAGGTCGCGGGCGAGCTTGCGCAGCGACGCCTGGTCCTCGGTGTCGGCGAACGGGTCCATACCGCGGCCGATCGTATCCGCCCGGGGACGTCGCGGGCCCTTCGGTACTTGTTCCGGTTCCACCTCTGGTCGAAAGTGGGCAACCGACCAGCCGCCGATGCGCCCACTTTCGACCAAATGGTGGAACCGCGCAACACTCAGCGCCCGGTCCGCTGGCTCAGGAGCGAAAGTCGAAGGCCACCTTGATGGCGCCGCTGGCGCCCTGATCGGCGAGGGCAGTGAAGGCCTCCCGCCACCCATCGAGCGGGAACCGGTGGGTGAGCATGGGGCGAATGTCGATTCGGCCCTCGGTGACGAGATCGAGATAGTGGCGGAGGCCGTGCTGGCGGCGGCCGTCCACCTGCTCGATCCCGAAGGCGTTGGAGCCGACCAGTCGGATCTCCTTGAAGTAGATCGGCGTCCACTCGAAGCGGGCCGGTGTGCACACGCCGCTCTGCACCAGTGAGCCCCGCGCCGCCAGCACTCGCACGCCGACTTCGAGGGTCTCCGGCGAGCCGACCGTGTCGTAGACGACGTCGACGTGTCCGGGGTGGGCCATGGGCAGGCCCGCCCACGCCTGGCGCAGCACCCCGCCGGACCAACGGGCGATCTCCTCGACTAGTGCTTCTCGTGGCTCGGGCGCCACCACCTTCGCGCCGAGGCGCGCCGCCAGCTCCGCCTGTGCCGGCCAACGAGCGACGGTCAGGACATCGACGTCGGGGTACAGGGAGCGGAGGATCGCCGTGGTGGTCGTTCCCAGGGCGCCTGCGCCGTAGACGACGCAGCGGCCGCCCGGCGGCGGCGGTGTGCGGGTCACGGCGTGCAGCGACACCGAGAACGGGTCGGCCATCACGGCGACCTCGTCGGGGACGGCGTCGGGGACGGCGATGAGCATCGAATCGTGGGCCGGAAGGCGCGGGGCGAACCCCCCGGTCGCCTCCTTGGCGTTGCCGGTATGGATGCCGGGTGACAGTCGACCATCGGTGAAGTGCCAGCAGAGGTTGTAGTCGCCTGCTTCGCAGGCCGGACAGGGTGGGTCGATTCCCCGCGGGCCGCAGGAGAGCCAGGGATTGAGCACCACCCGCTGCCCGACGTCCAGGCCCCGGGCCTCGGGACCCAGCTCGGCGACGGTGCCCACGACCTCGTGCCCGAGAACCTGGGGGAAGGAGATGAGCGCCGTCATCGAGTTGTCGGAGGCGTCCCCGCCGTCGGTGTCCATGAAGACCTGCTTGGCGTCCGAGCCGCAGATGCCGGTCATGCTGGTCTCGATCACGACCCAGTCCGGTCCGAGGGGGCGAGGCTCGTCGACGTCGGTGATGGCCATCGGCGTGTCGGCCAGCGCCTTCACCAAGCGGTTGGCGTCCGCCGCGGGCTCGGGCTGTGGCTCGGGACGAACCCCGAAGACCAGGCCCCTCACGGGATAGTCCTCCGTTCCATGAGTGCCGACCCGGCGATGAAGTCGTCGATGGCCGACGTCTTCCCCTCGACGATGGCCTTCATGTCGGGCACGTAGGCCTCGAAGCCGTCGCCCTCGATGGCGGCCGCGATGCCCTCGGCGCACTCCTCGGGGGACACCTTGGGCCCGTCGTAGATCGGATCCTCGTTGTCGGGAAGGGACCAGATCTCGGTGTCGATGGGGCCGGGATGCACGAGCCTGACCCGCAGCCCGGTGGCGGCCAGGTCGATGGCCATCACCTCCGTCCACCCGCTGAGGGCGAACTTGCTGGCGCAGTAGGCGGCCTCGTGCAACACGCCCAGTCGTCCGGCGGCGCTGGCGACGTTGACGATCGTTCCCTCGTTGCGCGCCAGCATCCGGGGCAGCAGGCGCAAGATCATCCGCACCGGCGACTCGAAGTTCACCCGCATCACATCGGACACCTCGTCAGGTGAGAGGCGGGTCACGTGTCGCCGCTTGGGGATGGCGGCGTTGTTGACGAGGGTGTCCAGGTGGCCGAAGGCGTCCCACGCCTCGACGGCGACACGCTCCGCAGCAGCAAGGTCACCCAGGTCCGCGACCCACATGCGCGAGCCCGGCGAGGACTGCCGGCAGTCGTCCAGCACCTGGGCCAGGCGGTCACCTCGCCGGGCGACGATCCCAACTGTCGCGCCACGGCTCGCCAGCAGACGGGCGAGCGCGGCTCCGATACCCGACGAGGCTCCGGTGACGAGCACGTTGCCAGTGGTCGCGCTCATGAGGCGCCCCCATCCTGGCGCTCCTGGCGTTGCTGGCGTGTCCACGCCGCCGACCCGGCGAGGAACTGTCCCACGTCCTTGGCCTTCTCGGCCGCGATGGCCGAGAACCAGTCCGGGACGTAGATCTCGAAGATGTCAGCGTCGAGCTGCTCGGCGATGGCGTCGGCGACGGCCTGGGGCGGCAGGGCCTCGATGTCGGCAACGAGCGGGTCGTTGTCCGGCAGCCCGAACAGCTCGGTGTCGATGATGCCCGGGTTCACCACGTGGAGCCGGACACCGGTGTCCCACAAGTCGACGGCCATGGACTCCGACCAGGCGGTGAGCGCAGCCTTCGAGCCGGCATAGGCGGCCTCGCCAGGCGGTCCCAGTCGGGCGGCGACCGAGGAGATGTTGACGACGCGGCCCTCGCCTCGCTCGAGCATGTGCGGAAGCACGGCGAGCGTGAGCCGTACGGGCGACAGGTAGTTGAGGGCCATCACGTCGTCGACCACGTCGGGTGTGAGCGCGGTGACGTGGCGACGCTTGGGCATCCCGGCGTTGTTGACGAGGATGTCGACGGCGCCCAGCTCGGCCTCGGCGCGACGGCCGAGCTCGCCGACCTGGCTGAGCTCGGACAGATCGGTGACCCACATGCGACAGTCGGGCGATGCAGCCCGGCAGTCGGCCAGCACGTCTCGGAGGCGATCCTCGCGTCGGGCGCAGATCCCGACCGTGGCGCCCCGTCGGGCCAGGTCCCTGGCCACCGCGGCACCGATGCCTGACGAGGCGCCGGTCACGAGCGCCGTCTTGCCTGCGATCGAGTAGCCCATCATCCATATGACTACCATGTCAGCGATCGTGAGACCGCCCAGGATGCCGGTGTGAAGCTCGGGATCGCCCTCGGCCGGCTCAATCCGGCGTTCTTCGAGGAGGTCACGGTCGCGGCCGAGGCGCTGGGCTTCGAGTCGGTGTGGCTGCCGGAGCATCTTGTGTTTCCTGTCGAGATGACGCGATCTCCGCGACCGGGGGAGTCGCACCCGCCGGTGCCGCCCACGACGCCTGTCTTCGATGCCTTCGCCCAGCTGGCCTACCTTGCCGGTCGGACCTCGAGGGTGCGTCTTGCCACCCATGTCTACAACCTCGCCCTGCGCCATCCCTTCGTCGGTGCGCGGGCGGTCCAGACCCTCGACATCGTGTCGGCAGGTCGGGCCGAGATCGGGTTGGGAGTCGGTTGGTTGGAGAGCGAGTGGAAGGCGGCAGGGCTCGACTTCGCCACCCGGGGACGGCGGCTCGACGAGGCCGTCGGTGTGTGCCAGCGGCTTTGGAGCGAGGACGTGGTGGAGCACCACGGTGAGTTCTTCGACTTCGGTCCCGTCGCGTTCGAGCCGAAGCCGGTGCAGCGGCCCTGGCCGGCGCTGCACATCGGAGGAGAGTCGGACGCCGCCTTGCGCCGGGCGGCCAGGGTCGGCGACGGGTGGGTCGGAATGGACCACTCGCTCGAATCGGTGGCCCGTCCCGTCGCCATGCTGCGCCAGCTTCGCCGCCAGGCGGGCCGGGAGTCGACCCGCTTCGAAGTGACCGTCGGCGGGCCGGTTGCGACCCGCGACGACCTCGAACGCTGGGGCGACGTGGGAGTCGATCGGCTGATCGTGTCGCCGTGGACACGCTCCCGGCAGGCTGTCGAGGGCATGCGCCGGCTGGCGGATGCCGTGCTCACATAGCCCACCCCGGTCCGCTTGCTCTACAATCGGGACGAATCGGCGGAACGGGGGGAGACAGATGGGTCGGTCATTTCGTATCGGCGTGCTCGCGCGGCGGCTGTCAGTGGCACGCGCCAGCGCGATCACGGCGGTGGCACTCAGCCTGGGCGTCACGGCAGTCGCCTGCGGCGGGGGCTCGTCGAGCTCGAGCGGGTCGACGTCGACCACCGCGGCGAGCAAGCTCTCGGCCAGCCAGTGGATCGGTCAGGTGTGCGGGACGCTGACCAACTGGAAGAACGACCTCACCACCAAGTCCAACAACTTCCAGTCACAGGTGAGCGGGTCGACCGATCTCCAGCAGGCCAAGTCCGGGCTGGTGAGCTTCCTCAACAGCACCGTGTCGTCGACCAATGAGATGATCTCGCAGCTCCAGGCCGCGGGGGCCGCGCCGGTGAAGGACGGCTCGGCCATCTCCCAGGCCCTTGTCGGAGGGTTCCAGCAGATCCAGGTCTCGTTCTCGCAGGCCCAGACGCAGGCCCAGGCCCTGCCGACGGACGACCCGCAGGCGTTCTCCAATCAGGCCAAGGCCCTCGGTACCTCACTGGACAACGCCGGCAACACGGCTGGTAAGAACATCGAGTCGGCGGTGAACAAGTACCCATCGGACAGGCTGGACCAGGAGTTCAACGCCAACCCGGCCTGCCAGTCGGTCAAGTGACCACGATCGGTCTCGCCCTCTAACATTCTCAGCTGTCGGATCGACGCTAGGGGGATGGACTGATGGCAAGCAGGAGGCCAAGCGGCGTCGTTTCCGTGGCCGGGCTGGCTGTGGTGCTCACCTTGGCCGCGTGTGGCGGCGGATCGAGCTCGAGCGGGTCGAGCTCGAGCGGGTCGAGCTCGTCGTCGACCCAGGCCGCCCTCACCGCCAGCCAGTGGGCCAACCAGGTGTGCGGGAAGATCACCGCCTGGGTGGGCCAGCTGCAGAGCAGCAGCAACAGCGCCGTCTCGGGGCTGAACGGCACCGACCTGCAACAGATCAAGAACCAGTTCGTGAACTTCCTCGGTGGTGCCGTTGCGTCGACCAACACGATGATCTCGGGCGTGCAGGCCGCGGGTGCTCCGTCGGTGCAGAACGGTCGGGCCATCTCCCAGGGCCTCGTGAGCGGTCTTCAGGGGATCCAATCGGCGTTCGCGCAGGCACAGACCCAGGCTCAGGCGCTGCCCGCTGACAACCCGGCTGCCCTGAGTAGCGGGGCCCAGGGGCTGGCCAACTCCCTCCAGAACGCTGGAAACCAGGTCAAGACGAGCCTGAACTCATTGGATCAGAAGTACCCGTCGTCGGACCTCGACGCGGCCTTGAAGAACCAGGCCGCCTGCCAGTCGCTCAACAAGTAGCAGCGCCCGAGTGCGGGCGCGCGATCTTCAGCTCACGGCGTCCATGAGCTTCCGGTAGCCGTCGAGGATCGGCAGCACCTGATCGGCTGGCTCCGGGGGGAGGCCGAGGACGACCCGCGTGACGCCGATCGTGGCGTAGTGCTCGAGCGTTGCCTGGTCGGCTCGGACCCAGACCGGTACCACGTCCACCGACGCAGGGTCGCGTCCCGCCTCCTCCGCCGCCGTCCGCAGGGCGGCCCGGACGTCGCGTGACCCCACACCGGTGAGCGGCATCCACCCCGTTGCGTACTCGACGACGTGGCGGAAGAGGGTGGGACCGGGCGCGCCGCCGATCAGGATGGGCGGGTGCGGTCGCTGGACCGGCTTCGGCCACGACCAGCTGGGCTCGAAGCGCACGTGCTCGCCGTCGAAGCCGGCCACCTCGTCTCGCCAGAGCCCCTGCATGGCGAGGACCTTCTCGCGCACCAGGGCCCGGCGGGTCGACGGCACGACCCTGTGGTCCTCCATCTCGTCGACGTTCCAGCCGTAGCCGATGCCGAAGACGACCCGGCCGTCCGAGAGGTGGTCGAGGGAGGCGACCTCCTTGGCCAGCACGATCGGGTCGCGCTGGGCGACCAGACAGACCGCGGTCCCGAGCCGTAGCTGGCTGGTGACGGCGGCCGCCGCGCCCAGGGCCACGAAGGGATCCAGGCTGTGGGAGTACTCCTCGGGGAGCGGCCCTCCTGCGGGGTACGGGGTCCGCCTGCCGATCGGGATGTGGGTGTGCTCCGGGAAGAAGAGGGACTCGAAGCCCCGGTTCTCCGCCTCCCGGGCCAAGTGGTGCGGGGCGATGGCGGTGTCGGTCGGGAACATCGTGAGACCCACGTCCATGGTGTCGTTCTTACCGGGGTCCGGCTCGATCCGCCAGGGGGCCGTCGGAGTGGGTGGTGAGCACCTCGTGGCCAGCGCCGGTGATCAGCACGGTTTCTCGGGCCAGCACCCCGCCGACGCCCGGTGCCCACACGTACCCCCCGACCGACAGGACCATGCCGGGACGCAGTGTCCAGGCCGACTCGGCGTCGGCGCCGAGGTCCGATCCGACCAAGGGCGGCTCCATGCCGAGCCCGACACCGTGTGCGATGGGCACGCGTGGTGGCGGCTCGCCTGACGCCACGTAGGCCGCCCGGATCGCACCTCCATCGCTACCGGGTCGGCAGGCGTCCAGCAAGCGCTCCCGCAGCGCCTCCCAGCGTCGGTGCAGGCCGCGTTGGTCGTCCGACGGTCCGTCCTCCAGCCCCCTCCCCCTGGAGCGGGCGGGCGGGCACAACCAGGTGCGGGCCAGCGACCCCTCGTAGCCGGCGTAGACGGCGCTGACAGAGCAGGCCACCAGCCGTCCCTGGTCGAAGGCGGAATCGTCATCGGGCGGAAGCGCACCGTCTTCGTCGCGGCCCGACCCGTCCGCGGTGGGCGTAGACCGGAACGAGGCCTCCACGCCTGGCACGGTGATCCCGAACGCCGTCATGCGCTCGGCGAAGGCGCCGCGCAGCTCGCCCTCCCGGACTCCGGGACGCAGGCGCGCGAGCGCGTCGGAGAGGCCGGACTCGGCGACGGCGACGGCGGTGCGGATGCACTCGACCTCGTCCGCCAGCTTCGTCGACCGGACCGACCACAGCGCGGGTGACGCGTCGACGATCTCGGCTCCCGGGAAGGCCGACGACAGCAGCCCCGAGAACAGCGGCGTCATGGCGTCCACCCCGATCCGCCGGATATCGCCAGCGCCTACAGCGGCCCTGACGGCCGTCACCAGGTTGAGCGGGTTCCAGGTAACCCCGAAGAGGTTCTCCCTCGGGATCTCGGCCGGGATCCCGTCGTCCCAGGTGCTGAGCAGGTGCACGTCGCCGGTGGCCCGGACCACTACACACGTTGGCGAGAAGGGCCTGGTGCCGGCCGTCCACAGCCGGCGGGCTCCACTCACGTAACGGGCGTTGCCCTCCCGGCCCAGGAGGAGCAGGTCGAGGCCGTGGCGCTCCATGGCCTCGAGGCAGCGCGACCGGCGCCGCGCCCGCATGCGCGCGAAGTCGACCCTGGGGGTGTCCTCGAGCGACAGCGTGCCGAGATCGGGCATCAGCTCAGCCGTAGGGGCCGTACGGGAAGTCGCTGAGCGCCATGTACCCCGTGTCGGTCACGGCCACGATGTCTTCGGAGCGGTAGCCGCACTCGCCGTCGTCCCAGATCACCGGCTCCAGCACCAGCACCATTCCCGGGGCAAGGACGATGCGCTCGTCGAACTCCGGGCCGAGGTCGGTCCCCACGAGCGGCATCTCGGCGCTGTCGGTTCCGACACCGTGGGCCAGGTAGAAGTGACGCAGCCAGGGCGGACGCCCGGCGTCGGCCTTGATCGCGGCAGCGGTGAGGTCCCGGCCGGTGGCACCGGGGCGGATCCTCTCCAGGACAGCGTCCACCACGTTGCGCCAGCGGACGAACTGCTCGCGCTGGCGGCGCGACGGCCGCGGGTGATCCGACACGAGCCACGTGCGGCCGAAGTCCGAGGCGTAGCCGTGATAGGAGATGCCGGTGTCGACCCACATCACGTCGCCCTCGGCGAGGATGCGATCGGTCGTCACGAGGGGGAAGGCGACGTCGCCGTTGGTCGTGAACGGACCCTCGCTGATGCGTCGGGGCATGACCTGCCAGATGGGATCGACGGTGTTGGACGTGGTGCCCAACTCGAAGATCCGGCGGAGGAAGGTGCCGGTGAGCTCCGACTGCCGGAGACCGGGCCGAAGCCGCTCCACGACGTCGTACATGGCCAGCTCGTTGATGCCCTGAGCCCAGCGGATGCAGTCCAGCTCGTCGGCCGTCTTGATGATCTTCGCCGGGCCCAGGACCGTCGACGCGTCGACGAGCTGCGTGCCGGCGAGCAGCCCGGGCAGATGCGTGAGCATGGGACCCGTCAGCTCGTCGACGCCCAGGCGATCGGGCACGTATCCGCCGAGGACCTCGAGCACCCGATCGACCAGATCGGGGACGCCGGCGTCGGCGTCGGGGTGGAGCGGTGGATGGACGTGGTCGGGCGGCAGCTCGGGAGGGGCTGATCGGGGGTCGGGCGTGAACAGGTGGGGGGGATCGGCGCCACCAGTGACGACCGCCGCCGTTCTGATCAGATGGGCGTGGGACGAGTCCGCGGCCCGCGCCGTGGGCCCGACGGCGTACTGCACCTGGCTGGTGCCCAGCAGCAGCAAGGCGTCGACGCCTTGGTGACCCAGCTGGTCGGCGATTTCCGGTGACGGTCGGCGCGCAGTCGGGTCCCATCCATCGCTCCAACCCCCTCACTGGGCCGGCCCCCAAACCTGACGGCCATGTCACAGCGCTGTCGGGAACCGACCGACGGCCATCAGAGGCGTCAAGGTGTACCGTCGCCGCCGTGCCGGCTCTGGTCGCCCCCCGATCTCCGAGCGCCGCGACTCCGCCGCGCGACCCGGGGACGGTGAGGCGGACCACGCACATCGAGATGAGCTGGGTCGGTCGGTGGCTGCATCTCGCCGGCGCAGCCCGGGACCTCGAGACGACCGACCGAGCCCCACGGTTGCGAGGCGCCGCAACCCTGGAGGCCGAGGTCGATCCGCGTCGGCAGCTGGCCCGACTCCAGCTGGTGCCGGACCGGCCCGAGGCGGCGGCCATGGTCGGGTCGGTGGTGGGCTCGGGGTTCCGGGCCCAGGTGGCCGCCGTCCTGCCCGGCGAGCGCGGCACTCCGCTCGGCCTGCTGCTCGACGATCTGCCGGGGGCCACGCTGATCTCGGGCTACGTGCGGGTGCGCTCCGAGGCTCAGGCCGGTTTGCCGACCGGCTCGAGCGTGCCGGCCGGCGCGCTCGACGCTATGACCGACGTGTGCTCGGGATGGCGCGCCGGTGGTCGGGCCATGGCCAGCGTCGCCAGCGGTGACGGCATACCGCTCCAGGACTGCCCACCGGCACCCGACCTGGCGGGCGGCGAGGGGAGCCCGGACCCCCTGGCCTGGCACGACATCGGGCCCCTGGCGCCCGGCACCATGCGCCGGCGCCGACGGATCGACGTTGGCGGAGCGACTCCGTGCGAGAACGGGAAGGACCGCCCCGTCGAGGTCGATGCCATGTTCCGCGACACCTACGGGGAGCCCGACGGGACCGAGGTGGTGCTCCACGAGTACGGGTTGCAGGCTGTGCTCGACCCTGCGGGCCTGGTCGTGCAGACGATCGAGGCAACGCCGGCGGTCCTGCCGTTCGGGGAGTGTCCCCTGGCGGCGTCGAACGTCGAGGACCTCGTCGGCCGGGCCATCGGCGACTTCCGCTCGGCGGTGCGCGAGCAGCTCAGGGGGATCAAAAGCTGCACCCACCTGAACGACATGCTGCGGGTCCTGGCGGACGTGGCGTACCTGGCCCAAGACCGGTGACCGAGGAGGAGGGCATCCGCCGGACCCTAGCTCTGTACTGCCAGCTGTGCGACGACGGGCGCTTCGACGAGTGGGCGCAGCTGTACACCGAGGATGCCGTGTTCAAGGTGATGGGCAGCGTGTACCAGGGTCCCCAGGCGATCAAGGGGTTCATCGCCCAGGCCCAGCCGGACGGCCAACGGGGCAAGCACGTGGCGGTGAACTCGTTGATCGACCTGGAGGGTGACGCCGCACGAGTGTGGACCGACTACATCTGGGTCGGGCCCGGCACGGGCAAGTTCCCTGTCACCAGTGTGGGCCGCTATCACGACCGTCTTGTCAAGCGGGACGGGCGCTGGCTCTTCGCCGAGCGCCAGATCGTGTTCATGGGCGAGGAACCACCCACGTCCCCGCCGACGGGTTTCTAGTGCCTCCGCGCCCCACACGACCGCGGTCTGCGTCGGGTAGCTGCGGCGGTGCTCCGCCAGCACGTCGGCGAGGGTCAGCGCGTGGAGGGTGTCCATCTCGGCTGCAGCTGGTGCTTGAGGACCTTTCCGGTCGCGTTGCGGGGCAGCTGGTCCAAGAAGGCGACCCGCCGGGGGACCTTGTAGTCGGCGAGGCGCTCGGAGAGGAAGGCGCGCAGCTCCTCGACGTCGAGCACCCGGTCCGGCGCGGTGACCACGAAGGCGGCCAGGTCCTCGCCCAGTACCTCGTGGGGCACGCCCACCACGGCCGCCTCCACTACCACCGGGTGCTCGAGGAGGGCGTTCTCCACGTCGGTGGCGTAGATGTTGTTGCCGCCCCTGATGATGACGTCCTTGGTCCGCCCGGCGATGTAGAGATAGCCGTCCTCGTCGAGCCGCCCGAGGTCGCCGGTGTGGAGCCATCCGTCGGTCCACGTGCGGGCGGTGGCGACGGGGTCCCGGTAGTACTCGCGCTGGCGACCCGCCAGCCGGATGAGCACCTCGCCCACGGCGTCGGCTCCCAGGTCGTCACCGTCTCCGCTGGTGATGCGGACCTCCATCGGGGGCATCGGCTTGCCCACCGAGCCGGCCCGTTTCCAGGCCTCGTCCTTGGGCATGGCGCAGAAGGCCGGTCCGGCCTCGGTCATCCCGTAGCCGTTGGAGATGGTGGCGGCGGGCATCCGCTCCTGGAGGCGGCGGAGCACGCTGGCCGAGACCGGCGCGCTCCCGAGCGAGCACAGCTGCAGGCTGGACAGGTCGGCCGTCTCGAACCGCGGGTGCATGATGATGAGCTGGGCCATCGCCGGGACGATGAACACGGCCTCGGGTCGCTCGGCGGTGACCACCTCGAGCCAGCGGCCCGCGTCGAACCTGGGTAGGAAGAAGGCGGACTTCCCGAGCTTCATGGGGTTGTACACGAAGCTGATGCCGGCGAAGGTGAACAGCGGGGACCCGTGCAGCCACGCCGTCCCCGTCCAATGGGGCTCGCCGTTCGGGAGGAGCGACGCGTTGCGGTGGCGGACGACCACTCCCTTCGGCGAACCGGTGGTGCCCGAGGTGTACATGATGTCGGCCAGGTCGTCGGGCGCCAGCTCGACCTGGAACTCGCGGGCGTCGTCTGCCGCTACAGCTGCCCACGCCACGGCGCCCGGCCCGACCGGCTCCTCGCCGTCCGTCCCGTCGGTGCTCACCACCAGACCGAGTGTGGGGACATTTCGGCGTGCGGCCGCCAGGGTGGCGAGATGGGACGGGCAGGTGATGGCCGCCGACGCCTCGGCGTGGCCGAGGATGGTGCTCGTCTCCGGTGTCGACAGGCGGGTGTTGGTGGGGACGGCGACGGCACCGGCCTTGTGGATGGCGGCGTACGCCACGACCCAATTGAGGACCTCCTCGTTGGGGAGGTAGATGGACACACGGTCGCCCTTGGCGATACCAGCGTTCGCCAGGCCCCTGGCCAGGCGGTTCGACTCCTCGTCCCAGCGGGCGAAGGACAGGTCGGCGCCCGTGTCGAGATTGCGGTACCCGACCTCGTCGGGGTGGCGCCTGGCCATGAGGCGCAGCTGGTCCGTCAGCAGCTCGGTCACGGCCCGGTCATCCCGCCGCCGGGTGGACGAGCAGCTCGCCCAACCGGTCGTGGTGCCAGCCCGAGGTACCCAGCAGATGCTCCGACCCGTACGCCCGCCTGATGAACAGGTGCAGATCGTGCTCCCACGTGTAGCCGATGCCCCCGTGGACCTGGATACCGTCCTTGGCCGCCAGCGTGGCCGCCGCTCCAGCGGCCGCCTTGGCCACGTGGGCAGCACGGTGGCGATCCGGGTCGCCCGAGTCGATGGCCATGGCGGCGTAGTACACGGCGCTCCACGCCCGCTCGAAGGCGAGCGCCATGTTCGCCAGCTTGTGCTGGACGGCCTGGAAGGCGCCGATGGGTCGGCCGAACTGCTCTCTGCTCTTCGCGTAGCCCAAGGTGGCCTCGAGGATCCACCGGGCCGTGCCGAGCATCTCGGCTGCCAGCGCCACGTAGGCCCGCTCCAGCAGGTCCTGGACCGTGTCGGGCGAGACGGCCACCCCTGAGCCCGCCCCTGCGGTGTCCACCTCGGCCAGCCGGCGGCTCGTGTCCACCGTGGCGACGTGGCGGGCAGGGAGCCGACCCGTCACCACGACGCTCGGCCCGGCCCCGACGACAGCGACGTGGTCCACGCTGTCGGCCTCGGGAACGAAGGTCTTCGTCGGGTCGTCGTTGGGCGCCCAGGTGCCGTCGGTGCCGGCCATGGCGACGGTGCCGGTCACCTCACCCCCGAGCACCCCGGGGAGGAGGTCGTGGTCGAGCGCGACGAGCAGGGGCGCGAAGAGCGCCGTCGTCGGGAAGAAGGGGCCGGGCGCCAACGCCGCCCCGGTCTCCTCCAGGACCAGGCACAGATCCACCAGCGGACCACCGGCGATCCCCATCCAGGAGCGAAGGTGATCCAACAGCGGGTCCGCCGCCTGGGGGTCGCTCATGTGGGCGCGCACGAGGCTGGTCGGGCACTCGCCGGCCATGAGCTGGCGGGCGGAGCTGCGCAGCAGCTCCTGGTCCTCGGTGATCGTGAAATCCATCGTGGTGGGTGGCCAGGGCCGCGGTAACCTGACGTCTCCGTCACTCTAGGTCAGGAGCTCGCGCGAATGCGGTCTGGGAATCCATGGCCGAGGTGACGGTCGGGATCGATATCGGGACCACGTCGGTCAAGGCGGTGGCCGCCGATGCCGCAGGCAACGTGGTGGCCCGAGCCCGCGTGCCGCATCCGGTGCTAGTACCGACCGCGGACGCGATGGAGCACGACGCCAACCGGGCCTGGCGACGTGGTCCTCGACGAGCCCTGGCGGCGCTCGGCGACGTGGGCGCGCGCGGCGTGTGCGTGGCGGCGATGGTCCCGTCGCTCACTGCCGTGGATCGGAGGTGCATACCCCGCACTCCGGGGTTGCTGTACGGCGACTGGCGAGGGCGCTCCGGTGCCGACCGCAGCGCGTCGCCGATCAGTGGTGAGCTGGAGGCCTTCGTCGGCTGGTCGGCCAAGCAGTTTCCCGACGCCCGCGGCTACTGGCCTGCCCAGGCGGTGACGAACCAGGTGCTGTCGGGCGAGGCGGTGCTCGACACCGGGGCCGCCATCTCCGGCTTCCCGTTGTTCGACGGTCACCGCTGGGACGCCGACCGGGCCGCGGCCATGGGGGTCGACTTGGCCCAGTTGCCGCGCGTGGAGCCCACTGGTGAGGCGGTGGGGCGGGTGGGCGACGCGGTGCTCGCCTCTGGATCGGTGGACGCCCTGGCCGAGCAGATCGTGGCCGGGGCCGACGAAGACGGCGACGTGCTCGTCCTCTGCGGGACGACGCTCATCACCTGGATCGTTCTACAGGAGTGGCGCCAGCCTCCGGGACTGTGGACCATCCCCCACACCACGCCGGGAAAGCTGGTCATGGGGGGTCCGAGCGGTTCGGGCGGCCTGTTTCTCAACTGGGCCTCTCGCCTCGTGGTTCGGTCCGACGCCCTCGCCGACCCACATCGGGTGCCGGTGTGGACCCCGTACCCGCACGGCGAGCGCACGCCCCTCCACGATCCCGATCGCCGGGCTGGGCTGCACGAGCTCGACCTCACCCACGACGCCGCAGCCGTTCGCCGGGCCGCCCTCGAGGCTGCCGGTTTTGTCGTCCGCCACCACATCGACCTCGGCGGCGTGCCCGTGCGGAGGATCGTGGCCACCGGCGGTGGCACTCGGGACAAGGCCTGGATCCAGGCCCTGGCCGACTGCACGGCGCTGCCCGTGGACGTGGTCGCGGTCCCCGAGGGCGGTGCCCTCGGAGCCGCCTTCCTCGCCCGACAGGCGGCGGGGCTGGAGACATCCACCGCCGACGCCGCCCGCTGGGCCCGGATCTCGCACCGGGTGGAACCGGATCCGCGCTGGGTCGGGCCGGCGGGGGAGCGGTACGAGGTCTTCCGACAGCGAAGTGGTGGCCCGCCGGTCGAAGGAGGTCCGTAATGATCCGTGGCGAGGGAGAGGCGATCGTCAGAGGGGTCGATCCACAAGAGGTCTTCGACTTCGTCCTGGACCCCGCCCAGTACACCAAGGCCGACACCAAGATCGTCTGGGTCACGAAGCTGGGGGACACCCCGGACGGCATGATCGCCCGGGAGGACGGCAAGTTCCTGGGGCGCTTCCGGGGCTCGGTCGTCACCCGCTACCGCCTGGAGCCGCCCGGCAGGATCGACGTCACCCTTGAGCACGGGATCCCCCGCGCCCTGCATGCCTGGTTCGAGATCGAGCCCGTGGCGGGAGGCACGCGGGTGCACCACGTCGAGACGATGGACATGGGCCCACCGCTCGGCTGGCTGTACGACGCGGTGGCCGCCGGCTGGTTCGCCCGGTCCGTGCGACAGGAGGTCGACGAGATCGCCCGTCTGCTCGAAGCCGGTGAACGCGGTCGGGGCGCGCAGGCCCATGCCGTCTGAGCCCTGTGCCATCCTTTGGGGTGATGGGCCTGGAGATCTCGATCAACCGCGAGACCTGCATGGGCTCTGGCAACTGCTCCTACTGGGCGGGGGCGGTGTTCGACCTCGACGACGAGGGACTGGCCATCGTGGTCGACCCCGAGGGCGACACCGAGGAGCGAGTCGTGCTGGCGGCCCAGGGGTGTCCGACTCAGTCCATCACCGTCACCAGGGACGGCGAGCGGATCACGTGACGGGCGACACCGTGGCGAGGTACCTGTGCCGCTAGGGGTGAGCGAGGAGCACGTCTCGCTCCACCGCGCCGTCCGTCGCTGGACCGATGCCCACTGCCCGCCCTCGGTGCCCCGTGCCCTGCTCGATGCCGAGGGCGAGGAGCTGCCACCCTTCTGGAAGTCCCTGATCGAGCAGGGCTGGCTCGGCCTTCACGTCGCAGAGGCCGACGGTGGTCAGGGGTTCGGCCTGCCCGAGCTGGCCGTCGTCCTCGAGGAGCTCGGCCGGGCCGTCGCACCCGGGCCCTTCCTCCCCACGGTCCTGGCCAGCGCCGTGATAGCCGCCGGCGGGGGGGAAGCCGAACGTCGTGCCCTGCTCCCCGGACTGTGCGACGGGTCGGTGGCCGGAGCGGTGGCGCTCGGCCCGTCCTCCATCGTCGCCGACCCTGACGTCGCCGGTGCCGTGCGCCTGTCGGGACGGGCCCGGCCCGTGCTCGGCGCGGCGCAGGCCGGTCTCTTGGTGCTCCCCGCGACAGGGCCCGAGGGTGAGCTTTGGTACGCGGTCGACGCCAGCGACGTGACGATCGAGCCCCTGCCCAGCCTCGACCCCACCCGGCGCGTCGGTGAGGTCGTCGTGGACGGGACCACGATCGGTGCGGGTCGCCAGCTGGCGGGCCTGGACGGCAGGCTGGTGGCGGACCTGGCCGCCACCGTGATGTCGGCCGAGTGCGCCGGCGGGGCCGACTGGTGCGTCGATACCGCCGCCTCGCACGCCAAGGTCCGCGAGCAGTTCGGTCGCCCGATCGGCCAGTTCCAGGCCGTCAAGCATCGCTGCGCGGACATGCTCGTCGCCGCCGGCCAGGCCGCGGCCGTGGCATGGGACGCGGCGCGAGGCACCGACGACCGGGAGGAGGCATCACTCGCCGCCGCCGTCGCGGGGGTGCTGGCGCCGGAGGCGTTCTTCACCTGCGCCAAGGATTGCGTGCAGGTCCTGGGCGGGATCGGCTTCACCTGGGAGCACGACGTCCACCTCTATCTCAAGCGCGCCGCGTCCATTCGCGCCCTGCTCGGTGGGCCGCAACCGTGGCGGGCGCGCGTCGCAGGCCTCGCCCTGACCGGCACCCGGCGCACCCTCGACATCGCCCTTCCCGAGGAGGCCGAGCCGATTCGCGTCGAGGTACGGGCGCTGGCCGAGGGCCTGGCTGGCGCCGAGCCGGAGGAGGCGCGGCGCCGGCTGGCCGACGAGGGGTACATGGCGCCCCACTGGCCCCGCCCGTGGGGGCGGGGCGCCGGTGCGGTGGAGCAGCTCGTCGTCGACGAGGAGCTCCACCGAGCCCGCGTCCGCCGTCCGCAGCTGGCCGTGGGGGCGTGGGCGCTACCCACGATCATCGCCCACGGCACCCCGGAGCAGCAGCAGCGCTGGGTCGGCCCCACCCTCCGAGGCGAGATGACGTGGTGCCAGATGTTCAGCGAGCCGGGCGCCGGCTCCGACCTGGCCTCGCTCACCACCAAGGCCACCCGCGTCGACGGGGGCTGGCTGCTGACCGGGCAGAAGGTCTGGACCTCGATCGCCCAGCGGGCGGACTGGGCCATCTGCCTGGCCCGGACGGACCCGGACGCGCCGAGGCACGACGGGATCACCTACTTCCTGGTCGACATGCGCTCGGCCGGTGTCGACGTGCGGCCGCTGCGGGAGCTGACGGGGCAGGCCATGTTCAACGAGGTGTTCCTCTCCGACGTGTTCGTCCCTGACGACTGCGTGGTGGGACAGGTGAACGGGGGCTGGCGGCTGGCCCGGACGACGCTGGCCAACGAGCGGGTGTCCATGGGCAGCGGCTCGTCGTTCGGCCTCGGGGTCGAGTCCCTGATCCAGCTCATGGCGTCCCGAGCCGCCGACGACGCGGTGGCGACGGACCATCTCGGGCGGCTGCTGGCCGAGGCCGAGTGCCTGGCTGTTCTCGGCTTCCGGTTGACGCTGCGGGCGCTTTCCGGCGCCGAACCTGGTCCGGAGTCGAGCGTGCGCAAGCTCGTCGGTGTCGAGCATGACCAGCGCGTGCAGGAGACGGGGATGACCCTGCTCGGGCCCGAGGGCGCGACCGTCCAGGGCGCCGCCGCCCCTTGGACGGGTGGATTTCTGGCCAACCGCTGCCTCACCATCGCCGGAGGCACGAGCGAGATCCAGCGCAATGTCATCGCCGAGCGCCTGCTCGGGCTGCCCAGGGACCCCTGAGCGGGCCCGCTGCCGCCCCAAGCCGGCCCGGGCGACGCCCCACCTCCTGTTGTTGACAGTGGTGTCAGGCTTGGCTAGCAAGGTGGCTCATGGGAGAGCAGAAGCTGTTCTTCGAGGACGTGAGCGAGGGTGATGCGGGTCCCGAGGTCCGCCACGAGCTGACCCGCACCGACCTCGTCATGTACGCCGGGGCGTCCGGGGACTTCAACCCGATGCACCACGACGAGGTCAAGGCCAAGGCCGCGGGCCTGCCCAGCGTGTTCGGTCACGGGATGTTCTCGGCCGGCCTCCTCGGGAGGGCCATCACCGACTACGTGGGCATCGGCAACCTGCGCAGCTACAAGGTGCGCTTCGTCAAGCAGACGTGGCCCGGCGAGGAGTTCGTCACGAGGATCGTGGTGAAGGCCAAGCGCAAGGATGACGGTGACAACCTCGTGGACCTCGAGTGCGCCCTGACCAACGCCGACGGCGAGGTCAAGGTGGAGGGTGAGGCCACGGCGGCGCTGCCTTCGCGTAGCTGAGGCCAGGCGGTGGCGCTGTTCCGCTGTTCGGCCCGGTGCGAGCGGGTGCATGATTGGGGCCGTGCCTGAGAACGAGCCCGACTGGAACTTCCCGTTCGAGGGCCCCCTCCACGACGTGTTTCCCGCTCTGCACGAGGCCCAGAACGCGTGGTTGGCCCAGATCGACTCGTTGCAGGCCCCCGACCGCAAGACCCATGAGCTGATCCGGATGGTCTGCACCGTCATCCTGCGCAATCCGGAGGGTGTGCAGCGCCATGCCATGCTGGCCAAGGAAGTCGGAGCCAGCTGGGAGGAGCTCGTGGGCTCGATCATGCTGACCCTCCCCGGCTTCGGCCTGCTCCCCGCGGTCGCGGCTCTTCCCTACGCCCGGCGGGGCTTCGACTCGGCTCCCGAGAGCGAGACCGACTGAGGGCCGCCCTCGGTCGAGGCCGGCCCGGGAGGCCGGCCCAGTGAAGCGGACAGACGGGCCCCGACGGGAAGGAAGCGACGACGACATGGCGGACAAGCCGTTCCGGTTGCTGCCCAAGGTGACGAGCGAGAACGAGCACTTCTGGCGGGGAGGAGAGTCCGGCGAGCTGCGCTTTCTGCAGTGCGCGAGCTGCGGCTACCTGGTCCACCCGCCGGCGCCGGTGTGCCCGCTCGACCTCAGCCGGGAGCTGTCACCCCGCGCCGTCAGCGGCCGGGCCACGGTGGTGACCTACACGGTCAACCACCAACCGTGGTACCCGGGGTTGGACCCGCCCTACGTGGTCGCCATCGTCGAGATCGAGGAGCAGCATGATGTTCGCCTCATGACCAACGTCGTCAACTGCGACGTGGACAAGGTGCACGTCGGCATGCCGGTGCGGGTGCGCTTCGAGCAGCACGACGACGTCTGGATCCCGCTCTTCGAGCCGGCGGCGTGACCGGCGGCGCGCCCATCGGCGAGCGCGGCGCCGCCATCACCGGGATCGGCCAGTCCGACATCGGCCGGCGCCTGAACCGATCGCCCCTGGGGCTCACCCTGGACGCCTGCCTGGACGCCATCGCCGACGCCGGCCTCACTCGCGACGACATCGACGGCATCGCCACCTACCCCGGGAACATGGACACTCCGCCGGGCTTCTCAGGGGCCGGCGTGGTGGAGGTCCAGGACGCGCTCCGGCTGGAGCTCGACTGGTACACCGGGGGACTGGAGCTGCCCGGCCAGCTGGGGTCGGTCATCGATGCCTGCGTGGCGGTCGCTGCGGGGCTGGCGACGCACGTGCTGTGCTTCCGGAGCGTGTGGGAGGCGACGGCGCAGGGGACGAAGGGCAGGGCCAGCGTGACGTCGGGCGGAGGCGGCAGCGGGTCCTTCCGGGCCGGCGGGTTCATGCAGTGGACCCTGCCGTTCGGCGCGCCCTCGGCCGCCAACTGGATCGCGTGCTACGCCCAGCGCCACTTCCACGAGTTCGGCACCACCCGGGAGCAGTTGGCCCACATCGCCCTCAACGCCCGGAGGAACGCCGCCCGCAACCCCAAGGCCATCTACCGCGACCCGATGTCGCTCGACGACTACTTCGCCGCGCGGATGATCTCGTCCCCGCTCTGCCTGTTCGACTGTGACGTACCCGCCGACGGCGCCACGGCCGTCATCGTCTCCCGAGCCGACGCCGCCTCGGGGCTGCGGCGGACGCCCCTCCAGGTGGAGGCGGTCGGAACGGCGATCCGAGGTCGGCCGTCGTGGGACCAGTGGGGCGATCTCACGACGATGGCGCTGCGCGACGCTGGCGCCATGTTGTGGGAGCGCACCGATCTCCGCCCCTCGGATGTGGGCGTGGCCGAGCTCTACGACGGCTTCAGCTTCATCGCGCTGGCCTGGCTCGAGGCGCTCGGCTTCTGCGGGAAGGGTGAGGGAGGCCCGTTCGTCGACGGCGGTGGGCGGATCGCCCTGGAGGGCGAGATTCCCCTCAATACCAACGGTGGACAGCTCTCAGGCGGACGCCTCCACGGGTACGGGTTCCTGCACGAGGCCTGTCTCCAGCTGTGGGGCGAGGGAGGGGATCGCCAGGTGTCGGGGCCGCCCGAGGTGGCAGTGGCGGCCGCCGGGGGCGGCCCCCTGGCCGGCTGCCTGCTCCTCACCCGTCGAGGCTGACGTCGTCCTAGGTGACGCCCATGTCAGGTCGCGCAGTATGGTGACCGCGTGCGACTCCGCTATCGGGACGAGGACGAGGAGTTCCGTCGCCAGCTGAGGGAGTGGCTCGACGCCAACGCCCCGCCTGGGCAGCAGTTCAGGGACGCCAAGTTGTCGAGCGCCCATCTCCCCGACTGGGCCCGGGCGTGGCAGCGCCGGCTCTTCGACGCCGGCTGGCTGGTGCCGGGGTGGCCACCCGAGCTGGGAGGACGCAACGCCACGGCCGTGCAGCAGATGATCTACTTCGAGGAGATGGCTGCGGGCGAGATACCGCGGTCGCTCAACCCCCAGGGCCTGTCGATCGTGACGCCGTCGATCGTCGACCACGGCACGGAGGAGCAGCGCCAGCGGTGGGCGCTGCCGAGCCTTCGAGGCGAGATCACCTGGTGCCTGGGCATGAGCGAGCCGGGAGCGGGGAGCGACCTGGCGTCGCTCTCGACCCGCGCGGTCCTCGACGGCGACCGGTTCGTGGTGAACGGCCAGAAGGTGTGGACGTCGGGCGCCCATCACGCCGACTGGTGCCTGTGCTTCGTCCGCAGCGACCCGTCGGCGCCGAAGCACCGGGGCATCAGTGCCCTGATCATCGACATGCGGTCGCCCGGGATCACCTGTCGGCCGCTGCCGGAGCTGTCCGAGCCGCACCACGCCGACTTCAACGAGGTCTTCTTCACCGACGTGAGCGTCCCGGCCGCGAACCTGCTGGGCGAGCTCCACGACGGCTGGAGGATCACCCAGGGGTCGTTGTCGCACGAGCGGGGGATGCTGTGGATCGGCAACGCCCACAGTGTCCAGCGGGGCGTGGAGGAGCTCATCGAGCTGGGGCGGGCCGGGGGAGACGGCCGGCCCGGGAGGCCGGCCCAGGGAGACGGCCGGCCCGGGAGGCCGGCCCAGGGAGACGGCCGGCCCGGGAGGCCGGCGGACGACGACGTCTTTCGCGACAAGGTGGCGTCGCTGGTGATCGACAGCCACGCCATCACGCTCCTGGGCTATCGCGGCTTCGGCAAGTTCTCGCGCGGACAGACCTCGCCCGAGCACCTGATGCTCAAGCTCTACAGCAGCGAGGTGGAACGGAGGCTCTACCTCACCGGCCTCGAGGCCCTCGGGCCGGAGGCCATCGACACCTCGATCCTGGGTCCCGGGGGCTGGCGCGAGGGGTCCTGGGCGGCCCAGTACCTCCGCTCGTTCTCGGGCACGATCGCGGGGGGGACGAGCGAGATCCAGCGGAACATCCTCGCCGAGCGGGTGCTCGGCCTCCCCCGGGGCTGAGGGCAAAGGTTGGAGCGAAATCACACACTCGGGCGCTCCGACCCCGTACGGTCGTAGGACGCCCTGGCGGTGGCAGCCAGGTGACGAGGAGGTGTCATGAACAAGGCTGAGCTGGTCGACAAGGTGGCGGCCGAAGCAGGTGTGGAGAAACGAGAGGCGGAAGCGGTCCTCTCGGCGGCCTTTCGGGCGGTCGTGGACGGCGTCAAGGCTGGCGACAAGGTGGCCTGGCCCGGGTTCGGGACCTTCTCGGTGTCCCAGCGGGCGGCGCGGATGGGCCGCAACCCCCAGACCGGAGCGTCGATCTCGATTCCGGCCAGCCGGGCGCTGCGCTTCAGCCAGGCGTCGGCGGTCAAGGAGGCCTTGAGCAACGGCAGCTAACGGCGAGCTGGCGACGCCGCGTCCCTGATGGCGGGGGCGACGTCGCCGGCGAACCGGGCCAACGTCTCGGGCGTCCCGAAATCCGAGAACTGCAGGATGCACAGCTCCACCCCTAGGGCCGCCTCGGCGGCCAGGGCGGTGGCGATCTCCTCTGCGGTCCCGGCGAGCAGCCCGCCCCACGATCCGAACCGTCGACGAGCGGTGGCGACGACGTCGTCGCGCGCTCGGCGGCTGGGAGCGAGCGCCACGGGGTGCTGCGTCGACACCCGGGCCCGCCCGACATGGTCGCGCAGGTCGCCCAACCGGTCGACGGCGTAGGACGGGCAGTTCCACCAGTCGGCGTGGCGGGCGACCAGGGGCAGGGTGAGCCGGGGACCTGCGCCGCCGACGTGGAGGGGAACCCGCCCCTGGGCCGGGACCGGTCGGCCGATCGCGTCGGCCAAGTGGTAGTAGCGGCCGTCGTAGTCGAATCGATGGCCGCCGAACATGAGCCTCAGGATGTCGAGGGTCTCCGACAGCCGGCCGGCCCGCACCTCGGGGCCGTCGGCGTCGAAGCCGTAGGCGCGCAGCTCCTGTTCGACCGATCCCCATCCGATCCCGAGCTCCAGGCGTCCGTCGCTCAGCACGTCGAGCGTCGCCGCCATCTTGGCCAGGAGCGCCGGGTGTCGAAAGGTGTCGCACAGCACCAGGTGGCCGATGCGGATCCGGGACGTCCGCGCCGCCAACGCGGTGGCGACCGTCCAGGCTTCCAGCGTGTCGGCCTCCGGCATCGCCGGTGCGGCGAGATGGTCCATGAGCCATACCGAGTGGAAGCCGAGTGCCTCGGCAGCAGTGGCCCGCTCCTCGATCGCCCCGAACGACACGCGCAGCTGGGGGAGGTACAGGGCGTACTCCACGGCGGGACTCTATCCTCCGAGGATGACCGAGCACGGTGTGGCCGGACGGGTCATCATCATCACCGGCTCGGGCCAGGGCATCGGCCGGGGGATGGCCCACCACCTGGGCAAGCATGGCGCCAGCATCGTCGTCGCCGAGTGGAAGGCACATCGATCCGAGCGGACAGTCTCCGAGCTCGAGGCGCTGGGCGTGCCGGTGCTGGGAGCGGTCTGCGACGTCAATCGGCGCGACCAGATCGACGACATGGTGGTTCGCACCCTGGAGCGCTTCGGGAAGGTCGACGCCCTGATCAACAACGCCCAGACGTTCCGGCCGACGGCGCCCGTCGCCGACGTCGTCGAGGATGACATCGACGTGCTGTACACCTCGGGACCCAAGGGGACACTCGGGGCCATGCAGGCCGTCTATCCCCACATGAGGGCGGCCCACTGGGGCCGAATCGTCAACTTCGCATCGGCCGCGGGCATCACCGGTATGCCCGGCTATGCGGCCTACAACGCGTCGAAGGAGGCGATCCGCGCCTTGACGCGCACCGCCGCCCGGGAGTGGGGCCGCGACGGGATCGTCGTCAACTGCATCTGCCCGGGCGCCGCCTCCAAGCGCGGCCAGGATGCGGCCGCCCGGGACGTCGATGCCCACGAGCGGTTCTTGCAGGACCACCCGATCGGACGCCTCGGCGATCCCGAGGACGACATCGCGCCGGTCGCGCTGTTCCTCTGCTCGGACGCCAGCCGGTACCTGACCGGTCAGACCCTGATGGTGGACGGCGGCGGGTTCCTCTTCGCCTGAGAGTCTCGATCCGGCATCCCTGACTACCATGTCAGGGTCCCGCTGAGCCCCCTGGAGGTCTCCGGCCGCATGCCGATCCACTACGAGGAACGCGACGGCCACGTGGTGGTGATCACCATCGACCGGCCCGAGACACGCAACGCGTTGGACATGTACCACTTCCGGGACCTGACCCAGGCCTGGCGGCGGTTCAAGGACGATCCCGACGCCTGGGTGGCGGTCATCACGGGTGTCGAGGACGCCTACTGCGTCGGCGCCGACCTCAAGACGTACATACCCCAGGTGACGGCGCTGGCCGAGAAGATCGGCTCGGGCGAGGTGACCGAGGTCGACGGCTGCCGGCTGACGGACGGGACCTACGCCGTGCTGCGAAACGTCGAGCTCTACAAGCCGATCGTGGCTGCGGTCAACGGCCCCTGCGTCGCGGGTGGAATGGAGATGCTGGGGGGCGTCGACATCCGCGTCGCCAGCCCCAACGCCACCTTCGGGGTGATGGAGCCCAAGCGGGGCCTCTTCGCCGGGGGAGGGACCACTGTCCGCCTTCCCCGCCAGGTGGCGTTCCCGGCGGCCATGGAGTTCCTCCTCACCGCCGAGGCGTTTCCGGCCCAGCGGGCCCTCGAGCTCGGCCTCATCAACGAGATCGTCCCCCGCGAGCAGCTCCTTGATCGTGCGCTCGAGTGGGCCGGGCGGATCACCGCCAACGGCCCGCTCGCCGTGCGGGCGACCAAGGAGAGCGTGCTGCGGGGCCTCGCCGTCACCCTCGACGAGGCCTACAAGATCGAGCAGACGCTGTCGACCATGGTGTTCAAGAGCGAGGACGCCAAGGAGGGGCCGCGGGCCTTCGCCGAGAAGCGCGCCCCCCACTGGAAAGGGAGGTAAGTGGCAGCAGTCGATCCCCGCACCCCCTGCCTGATCGGCGTGGATCAGCAGGTCTGGCGTCCGGCGGGCGCTCCGAACGGTGCGCCGGAGCCCCTCGCCATGTGGGAGGAGGTCTGCCGCGGCGCGGCGGCCGACAGCGGTCGGGTCGGCGCCCTCGAGCAGCTCGACAGCTTGCAGATCGTGTACTGCCAGAGCTGGCAGTACGACGACCCCCCAAGGCGGCTGGCCGACCGGCTGGGCGCGTCCCCCCGCCACCGTCTCTACTCGGGTATCGGCGGGACCACCCCCCAGCTGCTGGTGCAGACCACGGCGGAGTCCATCCTCCGGGGGGAGACCGACCTCGCCCTGATCACCGGGGCCGAGTGCCTCGAGACGCGACGCCAGATGAAGAAGGCGGGGACGAGGCCGGCGTGGAGCCATCCGGACCCCGAGCGCAAGCCCTTTCCGTTCGAGGCCCCCTTCCACCCCGCCGAGGTGGCGCACGAGGTCTTCCAGGCCTGGCTGACGTTCGCGGTATGGGACATCGCCCGGCGCGCCCATCTCGACACGGCCCCGGAGGACTACCGCCGCCAGCTCGGCGACCTGATGGCTCCCATGACCGAGGTGGCCGCCGACAACCCATACGCCTGGTTCCCGACGCCCCGCAGCGCCGAGGAGCTGACGACCGCCAGCCCGACCAACCGAATGGTCGGGTATCCCTACACGAAGTACATGATCTCGATCATGGACGTCGACATGGCGGCGGCTGTGATCATCGCCAGCCACGAGAAGGCCGATGCGCTCGGTGTTGCGCCGGAGCGGCGCGTGTACCTCAGAGGGTGGTGCTACGCCACCGACCCTGTGTACGTGGCCGAGCACGACCCCATGTGGGCGTCACCGGCGATGCGAGCGGCGGGGGACGAGGCCATCCGGGTGGCGGGAGTCGGGGTCGACGACGTCGGCCATATCGACCTCTACAGCTGCTTCGGCAGTTCGATCAACTTCGGACTCGACGCCCTCGGGCTGTCTCAGGATGACGAGCGGGGCGTGACCGTCACCGGGGGCCTGCCCTTTGCCGGCGGGGCGGGGAGCAACTACATGACCCACTCCATCGCCACAATGGCGCAGGTGCTCAGACGGGACGCCGGCGCCGTCGGACTGGTCACCGGTGTCGGGATGCACATGACCAAGCATGTCTGGGGCCTGTACTCCACGACGCCCGGCCTGGTTCGCCCGCCGAGCTCGAGCCAGATCCAGTCGGGCCTGGACGCCAGGCCCCGACGGGCGATCCGTGAGGTGGCCACCGGTCAGGCCACAATGGCCGCCTACACCGTCGTCCACGGGCGGGACGGCGGCGCCGACTGGGGCCTGGCCGTGTGCGACCTGCCCGACGGCGCGCGCTGCTACGCCAGGATGGAGGACACCGACCTGCTGGCCGAGGGCGAGCGCCGGGAGCTGGTAGGGACGCGCCTCGAGCTGGTGCCCGGCGAGGCGAACGTCAACCTGGTGAAGCCCGTCGACTAGTGGCCCCGCGCCATTGACCGCTCGGCGTGATCGGCCCAGGCCGCCAGGTCGGGGTCGGCGGCCAGCTGGGCGGCGTACTTCTTCCTCGCTTCCTGGCGCTTGGCGGGCAGGTACTCCGTAGGCCAGAGGCCAGGGTGGGGGCGGTAACTCTTGAGGACGCTTCGAGCGACGGTGACCTTGTGGACCTCGTCGACGCCGTCAGCGATGGCCATGGTCGGGGCGCTGGCCCACATCGCCTGGAGGGGGGTGAGGTTGGTGGTCCCGAGTGAGCCCAGGATGTGCAGGGCGCGGTAGGTCACCTCGCGCAGGACCTTTGCACAGGTGTACTTGCACGCGGCGATCTGGGTGCGGGCCTCCTGGGTGCTCGAGTTGTCGATCGTCCATGCCGTCCACAGGACGAGCAGGCGCAGCATGTTGATCTCGGCGTACGAGTCGGCGATGGCCTCCTGGACCATCTGGTGCTCGCCGATGGTCTTGCCGTGGGACTCACGGCTGAGAGCGCGCTCGCACATCATGTCGAACGCCCGCTTGACCTGGGCGACAGTGCGCATCGCGTGGTGGATGCGTCCGCCGCCGAGACGCCGCTGGGCCAGGACCTTGGCCCCGTCCTCGGGCCCGAGCAGGTGGTCCAGCGGCACCCGCACGTCGGTGTACCGGACGTGGTTGTGCGTCTCCGGATAGTCCATGAACTCCACGCCCGGCGTCTTCCGGGGCACCACGAACATGCCGTTGGTGCACATCACGAAGATGATGTCGGCTCGCGCGCCGAGGCTGGTGAACCACTTCTCGCCGTTGATGATCCACTCCTCGCCGTCACGCGTGGCGTGGGTCTTGAACAGGTTGGGATCCGACCCACCCTGGGGCTCGGTCATCGAGTAGGCCGAGAAGATCTCCTGGTTCATCAGGGGTCGCAGCCAACGCTGCTTCTGCTCCTCGGTGCCGTAGGCGGCAAGCATCTCCATGTTCCCCGTGTCGGGGGCGGAGGTGCCGAAGACGACCGGTGCCGAGCCGTAGCGGCCGAGGACCTCGTTGAGCAGGGCCAGCTTCAGCTGGCCGAAGCCGGGACCGCCGAGCTCCTCGTCCAGGAACAGGGCCCAGAGCCCGCGGTCCTTGACCCGTTGCTTGAGGGGATCGGCGAGGGCCTTGGCCTTGGGGTTCCGCGACCAGGGTGCTCCCGGGAACACCAGATCGAGGGGCTCGACCTCGGTCCGACAGAACTCCTCCACCCAGTCGAGCTGCTCTTGAAACTCCGGATCGGTCGAGAAGTCCCAGGCCACGATCGCCTCCCGTCATCTGCGCCCACGCCGGCGCAGGCGACCTGAGATTAGTGCCGGCCCCGGCGGGGGGGTCGATCAGGTATCGCCGCCCGGCTACTCCTTCACCAGGTCGTCGAGGCGCTGGACGGTGTCGATGAACTCCTCGACCATCTCCAGCACCACCCGGCGGGTCGGTCGGACCGTGTCCATCGAGCCCACGACCTGTCCGACGAAGTACGTGACCAGATCGTTCGCACCGGTGCCCGCTTTGCCGGCGACCCGGTGGATCCGGCGCATGGCGTCGCCGATGAGCATGGGCTGGATAGGCATGGGCAGGGGGTCGGGGCCGTCGGGACGCTCCCACTCGTCGGTCCACGCGGTGCGCAGCATCCTCGCCGGCTTGCCGGTCATCGACCTCGATCGCACCGTGTCGCCGAGGCCCGCCCGCAGGAACTTGTCCTTGACCACGGGTGGCGTCTCCGCTTCCTCAGTCGTCAGCCACACCGAGCCGCACCATGCGCCATCGGCCCCAAGAGCGAGGCCCGCCGCCAGCTGACGGCCGCGGGCGATGCCCCCGGCGGCGAGCACGGGGACCGGTGCGACCACGTCGACCACCTCGGGCACGAGCACCATCGTCGCTATCAACCCGGTATGGCCGCCGGCCTCCGTCCCCTGGGCCACGATCAGGTCGGCGCCCGCCTCCACGTGTCTACGGGCATGCTCGACCGACCCGGCGAGTGCGGCGACCGGGATGCCGGCGGCGTGGGCGCGCTCGATGAAGTGCGCCGGAGGTGGGCCTAGGGCGGACGCCACGAGGCGGGTCTGGTGCCCGAACAGCACATCGAGCAGCGGCGCCATGCTCCTTGGGTCGATGCGCATTCCGCCGATCCCGCTGAAGCCGGTGTCGTCGGGGGGGATCGGCGGCACGTCGTAGCGGCCCAGGAGGTCGTCGACCCACGCGCCGTGCTCCGCAGGCACCAGTCCGCGGAGCTGACCGCGATCGAACCCTCCCTCCTCAGCGCCGGCGAACTTCTCGGGTACGAGCAGGTCGACCCCGTAGGGCTTGCCCTTCACCTCCTGCTCGATCCAGCTGAGGTCGACATCGAGCTGCTCCGGACTGTGGGCGACGGCGCCGAGCACGCCGCAACCGCCGGCGTTGGTGACCGCCGCCACCACGTCGCGACAGTGGCTGAAGCCGAAGATGGGAACGTCGATGCCGACGAGATCGGTTGCCGCGGTGCGCATGATTGAACCCCTCTGTCAGCTCGACCGAGGTAGCCCCAGGATACGTTGGGCGATGACGTTCTTGTTGACCTGGGTCGTACCCCCGGCGATGGTGAGCGAGCGTGAGTAGACGAGGTCCCGCGCCCATGGTCCGTCGGCGGACACCGGGCCGAGCACGTCGGCGGCCACCTCGGCGAGATGCTGGCCGGCCTCGCTCCAGGCGAGCTTGGCCAGGCTCGACTCGGGCCCCATCTCCCGCCCGTGGATGGCCGCCGACAGGGCCCGGTCGCTGAGAAACCTGAGGAGCTCCCCCTCGAGGAAGACGCTCGCCAGGCGTTGGCGGAGCACCGGGTCCTGCGACGCCGCTCGTCCGCCGATCGTGGTCGATCGGGCGAGATCGAGGAGCGTCCTGATCTTCTTGCGCAGCCCCAGATGGAGATCGGCGACGCCGCCGCGCTCGTGGGTGAGGGTGGTCATGGCCACCCGCCACCCGTCGTTCTCTGGTCCGAGGAGACTCGAGGTCGGCACCCGCACCTCGGTGAAGAAGATCTCGTTGAAGTCCCGCTCGCCGGTGATGGTGACGAGTGGGCGGACGTCGATACCGGGGAGCGTCATGTCCACGAGCAGGCAGCTGATGCCGCGGTGCCGGGGCGACGAGGGGTCGGTCCGCACGAGCAGCTCGCACCAGCTCGCGAGGTGCCCCAGGGTGTTCCAGACCTTCTGGCCGTTCACGACGTAATGCTCGCCGTCCCGTACCGCGGACACCCGCAGCGAGGCCAGGTCCGAGCCGGCGTCAGGCTCGGAGAAGCCCTGGCACCAGATGTCGTCGCCCCGCAGCATCCTCGGCAGGAGCCGACGCTTCTGGTCCTCTGTCCCGTGCGCCATGATCGCGGGGGCGATGTTCGCGATGCCGATGGGGTTGAGCGTGCCCGGCGCGTCGGCCCGGCTCATCTCCTCGGCCAGCACGACCTGCTCCATCACGCCGGCACCGCGGCCGCCGTACTCCTCGGGCCAGGCGATGGCGGCGTACCCGGCGTCTGCCAGCTTGGCGTTCCACTCCCGCAGGAGGGCCACGTCCCCATGGTCGGCGTCGCTGGCGTTGGCCCAGTTGGCGCCCCGGAGGCGGTCGCTCAGGTTGGCGTCCAGCCAGTCCCGGAGCTCGTGTCGAAGCTTCTCCGCCTCGGGCGGGTAGTCGAAGTCCACTGTGTCTCCCGCCCAGTATTATCTCCCGCGCAGTATGACGCTGGTGTCATATTTCGCCCAGCACAGTAGGAGCGGCGCTCGAGCGAGTCAACGGACCCCAGCCATCAGATACCGGCGGCCGCCAGGAGCGCCTCGACCCGTTCGACGGCTCGGGGAACTGCGCGCTCGTAGCCCTCTTCCTCGATGCGGGGGCCGACGAGCTCGATGTCGAACACGCCGCCGTAGCCGGACTCGACGAGCAGCCGGATGATGCGGGCGAGAGGGATGTCGCCGTCGCCGGGGACGGCCCGATCCGGTGTGCGCAGGGTTCCGATCAGGTAGTCGCTGACCTGCACCAGGCGCAGAAGGTCGGCGCCGTCGGCCACTATCTCCGCCAGTCCCCGTTCGCCCCAGCACGCGTTGACCTCCATGCACACGCCGACGCCGAGCTGGCGGGCCACGTGCATCGTGTCTCGGAGCGTGTGAAGGAAGCCCACGTCGGACCGCAGCGAGTTGGTGTGCTCCAGAGCGAGGGGGAGTCGGCGCCGCTCCGATTCAACGACGACGGGCGACAGCGCCGCGGCCAGAGCGTCGGCGGCCTCTTCCCACGACAGCGGGCCGGCCGGCCCGGTCGTGAGCACCATGCACTCGGCCTTCATGACGACCGCTGCGTCCACACCGGCCAGCGTTCGCCGTTGCTGCGCCTCCCACCCCCCCGGCTCGGCCAGGGTGAACGGGCCCCGCGCCAGCAGGTTGGTCACCCGCAGCCCGGTCGCCGCCACCTGCCGGGCTCCGCCCTCCAGCCCGTGTCGCTCCAGCTTGTGGAGCGACACGCCCACCTGGTCGATCCCAGCCCCGGCGTAGAAGGCCAAGTCCGCGTCCAGATCCCAAGCGCTGGTCGAGATGGCGCTGACCGAGATCCTCGGGTGCATGGCGATGGCAGATTCAGCGGGCGGAGGCAGCGCGGGCCGCTCGCGAGGTCCGGGCCGGCCGTTTGGTGGGGCCGGCCTCCCGGGCCGGCCGTTTGGTGGGGCCGGCCTCCCGGGCCGGCCGTCGCCTTCCTCCGAACAGCCCGATGTGGGCGATCGTGGTCAGGGTGTCCAGCATCTGGTCCCTGCTCACCGCGGTCTGCCTGCTCAACAGGTAGTAGTTGAAGCGCTCGATCATGGCCACCATGGCCAGGGCAGCGATCTGCGGGTCGACGCCGGCCACGCTCGTCCGGTCGATGCGGTCGATGAGCACCTGGGTGAACCGGGTCATGAGCTCGGTTCCCAGGCGGCCGAACTCGCTCGCTCCCGTCTCTGCCTCTGTCCAGGCCTGGATCACGGCCCGGTGCCGGCGATAGAGGTCGGCGAACCGACCCATCCACTGGCGCAGCTCGGCGAAGCCCTCGCGATCCGGTCCCACCGGTCCCAGCGACTCGGCCAGGCCGACCATGGCGTCCGCCACGTCGAGGGCGAGGGCCCGAAAGAGCTCTTCCTTGTTGGCGAAGTACAGGTAGAACGTCCCGTGTGACGTCTCGGCGGCCTTGACGATGTCATCGACTCGCGCCGCCTGGTAGCCCCGCTGGCGCAGCACGTCCACCCCGGCATCGAGCAGCCGCTGCATCGTGCGCTGGCCCCGGGCCCGGAGGGCCCGCTCCCGAGCGGGCCCACCGTGTCCCGACCGGGCGCCGTCGACGCTCGACCGGGATGGCGTCGTGCTCCGTTTTGCCGTGCTCCGCCGTGATGCGGGGCTCGCCCGCCTCGCCGCCGAGCGCTTGGTGGCCGTGCCGCTGGTCGCCTGCTTCCCGCTGGTCGCCTTCTTGCCGGTCGCTCGCTTCCCGGTCGCCACCCTCGCCGAGCGTAGTGCCGAAACACGACACACACGTCAGGTTTGCCGGCAGCGAGGGAGCCGTCGAGCCTCATCGACCCGAGCGGCTAGCTTCAACGCATGCTGCTCGATGGAAGGGTCGCGGTCGTCACCGGCGCTGGTCGGGGCATCGGCCGGGAGATCGCCCTGTGCCTGGCCCAGCAGGGGGCCAATGTCGTCGTCAACGACGTCGGCGTGTCGCTGGACGGTCGGGGCGGTGACAACGATGCCGCGGCCCAGGCCTGCGCCGACATCGAGGCGGCGGGGGGAAAGGCCGTACCGTCCTACGACTCGGTGAGCGATTTCGCCGCCGCTGGACGCATCGTCCAGACCGCCGTCGACACCTTCGGCCGCATCGACATCCTCGTCAACAACGCCGGAATCATCCGGGACCGGACCCTGGTCAAGATGACCGAAGACGACTTCGACGCCGTGGTGGCGGTCCACCTGAAGGGCACGTTCAACTGCACCCGCCACGCGGCGGAGCGCATGCGGGAGGCGGGCTACGGCCGCATCGTCAACATCACCTCGTCGGCGGGTCTGCGTGGGAACTTCGGCCAGACCAACTACGGCGCCGCCAAGGCCGGCATCATGGGGATGACCTTCGTGTGGGCCCTCGAGCTGGCCCGGAGCGGCATCACGGTCAACGCCGTGGCCCCCGCTGGCACCACCCGCATGACGGCGGGGCTGTACGAGCGGACCGGGAGCGAGCCGCCTCCCGACCAGAACCCCTCGCTCAACGCTCCGCTCGTCGCCTTCCTCGCTTCCGAGCAGGCGTCGTACGTCAACGGCCAGGTCCTGGGCCGGACCGGCTACGCCTTCACCCTCTTCCAGACGCCCCGGCAGGTGGCGGCCATGTGGCGTGAGGGAGGGTGGGACCCCGAGGGCGTCGCCGACCACTTCCACGAGGTCCTCGGCCAGCACCTGCAGCCGGTGGGCATGCCCGCCCATCCCCTCATCGGCAAGAAGGAGTAGCTGCTCACCAGGATGCCCCGTAGCGATCGCGGTGAGCCTTCTCCGCCACCGGTTGCCGGCGCGGGGGACCCAGGGGGCGAGCCGGCCAGCCCAGGGGCACGACGGCAAGAGGGTGGACCGGCTCGGGCAGCCTCAGCGCCGTTCGCAGCTCGCTGCCGAAGGCGACCGGCAGCGTGGTGAGCGCCGAACCCAGCCCGAGGGCGGTCGCCGCGAGCAGCAGGTTCTGGATGGCGGGGAAGATCGACGCCGCCAGGGTCACCTCCAGGCCCAGTCGTGTGTCACCAGCGACCACGACCAGAATCGGCGCCGCCGCCACGCCCCCCTCGGCGCCGCGAGCGACGTCGGCGAGGAGCCCCGAGGCCAACCGGGGCTCGGAGTGCTGTCGCCCCCCGGCCTGCCACGCCCGCCTGGTGAGGTCCCCGATCAGGGCCCGCAGCGTCGGGTCCCGGACGACCACGAAGGCCCACGGTTGGCGGTTCTCGGCGCTCGGGGCGAACGTGGCCGCCTCGAGGCAGCTCTCGACGAGCTCGTCCTCCACCGGATCGGGCCGGAACTGCCGACAGGCACGCTGGCGGCCGGCGACGTCGAAGAAGTCGGCCATCGGTGCGATCATAATAATGTGACGCGCGTGTCAGGAGACGGGATGTCCGGAGCGAGGGCAGCCGCGACTGGCGCGCCGCGGCGGGACGCGCCGGCTCCGGGAGCGGCGCCCATGCCTGCGCCGAACGCCGCCGCCCTCCTTCGACGCAACGCGGCGGACCCTGACGTCTCGCCCCGACCTGCCGTGCGCTTCGGCGAGCGCATCTGGACCCACGGTGAGTACGTGGCCGAGTGCCGTCGGTGGGCGAACCTGTTCGTCTCCCGGCGCCCGCCAGGACGCCCCTTCCATGTAGGAGTCCTGCTCGACAACGTCCCCGACTACCTGTTCGCGCTAGGGGCGCGGCCTTGGCGGGGGCCACGATCGTGGGACTCAACCACACCCGACGAGGCGAGGCCCTGCGGCGCGACATCGCCCACACCGACGTTGCCCTGATCGTGACCGAGCCCCGACACGAGCCACTGCTGGAGCCCATCGTCGACACACTGGGCCTTGCCGATGGCAACTTGTTGGTCTCCCGGCGGTTCGCCGACCCCGGCGATCCCGAGCCCGGGTCCGGCCGTTCGCTGGAAGAGGCCCTGGCCGAGGTCGGTGATGGGGGTCCCGGCGTCGACGATCCGTCTCCGGACTCGATCTGGGCGCTCGTCTTCACCTCGGGGACGTCGGACGCCCCGAAGGCCGTGATCTGCAGCCAGCGACGGATCATGGTCACCGGCACCCGCATGGGCATCCTCATGGGGCTCGGGTCCGACGATGTGGGTTACGTGAGCATGCCCCTGTTCCACTCGAGCGCCCTCATGGTCGGCTGGGCACCGTCGATCGTCTACGGAGGGTCGGTGGGACTGGCCCCGCGGTTCAGCGCGTCGCGGTGGCTGGACGACGTGCGGCGGTACGGGGCCACGTACTTCAACTACACGGGCAAGCCGCTGTCCTACATCCTCGACACGCCGGCGCGTCCCGACGATGCCGACAACCCGCTGCGGATCGCGTTCGGCAACGAAGGGTCGCCGCAAGTGGTCGAGGCGTTCGGCGCCCGCTTCGGCGTCGAGATAATCGATGCCTTCGGTGCCACCGAGGGCGGCGTGGCGGTCAACCGTGAGCAGGCGATGCCGCAGGGAGCCATGGGCCGGGTCGGCGAGGCGGTGAAGGTCGTCGACGAGGACGGCCGGTTCCGCCCGGCGGCCCGGTTCGACACCTCAGGCCGGCTGGTCAACGCCGAGGAGTGCGTCGGTGAGATCGTGAGCACAGCCGGCTCCGGTCCCTTCGAGGGCTACTACAACAACCCCGAGGCCAACGCCCGGGCCACGCGCCGGGGATGGTATTGGAGCGGCGATCTCGGCTACGTCGACGGCGAGGGGTACCTCTACTTCGCCGGCCGGACAGCCGAATGGATCAGGGTGGACGGCGAGAACTTCCCGGCCGGCCCCATCGAGTCGGCGCTGGGCCGTCACCCCGACGTGGTTGTCGCCGCCGCCTACGGCGTGCCCGACGAGCAGGCGGGCGACCAGGTCATGGCCTGCCTCGTGCTTCGAGAGGGCGCCCGAGCCGAGGGAGCGGCGCTCGCCGCGTGGATCGACGCCCAAGGCGACGTCGCCCCCAAGTGGCGGCCCCGATACGTCCGGGTGACGAAGGCGATGCCGACGACGGCCACCAACAAGATCGTGAAGCGGACCCTCGTCCACCAGAAGTTTCGCTCGGACCGGACGGGCGGCGACCCTATCTTCGTCCGGGGTCGTGGCGAGCCCACCTACCGGCCCCTCGCGGACGAGGACGAGCGTCGGCTCCAGGCGTCGTTCACCGCCGCCGGCCGCCAGCGGTTCTGGGACCTCTGAGGGGTCGGGCAGTGGACCTCTCCCTTCGACCCGACGACGAGGCCTTCGCTCGCGACGCCCGGCAGTGGTTCGAGAAACACGGTGAGACGCCGCCTTCGTTCGGGTCGATCGACGAGGAGGTGGCGTGGGGCCGCCGATGGCAGGCCAAGCTGGCGGCCGACCGCTGGGTGGGGATCGACTGGCCGCCCGAGCACGGTGGACGAGGCGCCACGGCCGTGCAAGTGGCACTGTTCAACCTCGAGTACGCGCGCTCCGGCGCGCCCCAGCCCGTCAACCGGGTGGGGATCAACCTGGCGGGTCCGACCCTGCTGGCCCACGGCACCGAGGACCAGCGCCGGAGATGGCTGTCCCCCATTCTCACGGCCACCGAGGTCTGGTGTCAGCTCTACAGCGAGCCGGGCGCCGGCTCCGACCTGGCCTCGCTGGCGACGCGTGCCGAGCCCACCGACGGTGGGTGGAGCGTCACTGGCCAGAAAGTGTGGACCTCCTACGCCCAGGTCGCCCGCTGGGGTCTGGCCCTGGCCCGGACCGATGTCGACGGGCCCCGTCATCGGGGCCTCTCGTGCCTGGTGATCGACATGCAGGGGCCCGGCGTGGAGATCAGACCGCTCGTGCAGATCACCGGCGACGCCGAGTTCAACGAGGTCTTCCTCGACGGCGCGTTCGTCCCCGCCGACCGCCTCGTGGGTGCCCTCGGCGGTGGCTGGGCCGTGGCGGGCACGACGCTGGCCCACGAGCGGGGCACCAACTTCCCCTTCAAGGAGCAGGTGCTCCACGAGGCTCGCCTGGATGCCCTGTACCGCCTGGCCGTCGAGAACGGGAGACTTGAGGATCCCCTCGTCGCCGACGGCCTCGCTCAGGCCTTCGTCGAGCTCCGCGTCCTTCGTCTGCACAACTGGCGCACGCTCTCTCGGCTCGGGAAAGGCGAGGCGCCGGGGCCGGAGTCGAGCTGGGTGAAGCTGGCGTGGACATCGATGACCCAGCACCTGTCGCAGCTCGCCCTCGACGTGGTAGGGGAGGCCGCGCCCCTGTGGGGACGCGCCGACGGCAACCCCGCCGACGGCGCCTGGCAGCGTCAGTGGCTCTGGAGCAAGGCGGCCAGCATCGCCGGCGGGACCTCGGAGATCCAGCGCACGATCATCGGCGAACGGCTGCTCGGTCTGCCCCGCGGCTAGAGGGATCCTCGTCGGCCAGGGCCCGGCTGGCTCGGATGGCGAGGGCGACGATCGTGAGCGTGGGGTTGTAGCCCGACGAGGTCACGAACACCGACGAGTCGGTGCAGATCATGTTCTCCACGTCGTGGAACCGACCAAAGGCGTCGACGACGCTCGTCCGCGGGTCGGTCCCCATGCGGCAGGTGCCCATGACGTGGCGACTGATCGGCGTCCACCCCATGGCGGCGGCCGAGTCCTGATCCGTCGGAGGAGACGTGGTCGTGGCCGTCCAGGAGGCGCCCGCCTCGGTGTGGATGGCCTCGAGCTTCGGTCCCCAGTGGGCGGACGCGGCCAGCTCGTGGCGGTGCGGCGCGTACGTGACCCGCCCCGCGGGCAGACCGTGGACGTCGCGCACCGAGGGATGGAGGTCGACGCGGTTGGCGGCCTGGGGCATGTCCTCGCCCTGCATGGTGAACACCCACAGCCGGTCGCGCAGCATCGACGAGCGCATCAGCTCCTTGTGGACCGGCCCCGGTGGGCAGTTGAGCGCCTCTGTGATCGGGCCCGTCCCGCCGCCGTGCTCGACCGTGCCGCCGCTGAACCAGGGGAGCCCCGCGTGCCGGGCGGCGGCGAGGTCGTCGGCGTTCGGAGCCACGAAGTCGTCGTGGTGGTGGGTGACCGTCCGGCCCCGGTTCGGGTGGAGGCTGAACGGAAACGACGCCGCCACGTAGGTCTGGAAGTGGAACATCAGGAACCGACCGACCATCCCCGAGGAGTTGGCGATCCCGCCCCCCAGGAGCAGCCGGGGCGTCTCGAAGGCGCCGCCTGCGAGCACGACATGGGCCGCGGTCACCTCGTGGCGGTCGCCGCGGGAGTCGATGTAGCGCACGGCGCGCGCCCGTCGACCCGATCCGTCGAGGACGATCTCGGTGACCATGGCGCGGGGACGGATCTCGCACCGCCCGCTGCGCATGGCCCGGCGCAGGGACGACACCGGGTCACCCTTGGCGTGGATCGGGCAGCCGTACTGCCCGCAGAAGCCGCAGTTGTTGCACGCCGGCCGGCCGTCGTACTCCGTGCTGTTGACCCCGGTGGGTGCCCGATACGGGTGGTAGCCGAGCCGGGTGGCAGCCTCGGCCGACAGTATCGCCCCGTACATGTCCGGCCCCGGGGGCATGGGGAAGGGCCCGGAGCGCCAGGACTCGAACGGGTTGGTCCCGGACTCACCAGCGACCCCGACGAGGCGCTCCGCCTCGGCGTAGCACGGCTCGAGCTCGTCGTAGTCGAGCGGCCAGTCGGCGAGGGCCGCTCCGTCGATCGGGCCTCGTTCGGACACCACGCGGAAATCCACGTCGCGCCAGCGGGGCATCTTGGCGTCGGCGTGCACCGCCCCGCCGCCGACTCCCGAGGGGAGGTTGTTGACGTCGCCCACCACCAGGTGGTCGCCGTCCGTCTCGGCCCTACGGAAGGCCTTCGGCTCGAGGAGCGGGTCCGGCCCCAGGAAGTGGCGACGGTCGAACTTGATCTCGTCGTTGGAGAAGTCGCCCTTGAACGCGTACGGCGGCTCCAGGTCCAGCAGGTGGTTGCGGCCCTTCTCCAGCACGATGACGCTCCAGCCCGCCGCCGTGAGCACGTCGGCGGCGGTGGCGCCGCCGGGGCCGCTGCCGACGATGACGGCGTCGGCGTCCCGGTCGCCCCCGCTCACGGCTCCGACACCTCGGCGGCGGTCCAGCCTCTCGGTTGGACATCACCAGCGAACCCGATGGACCGCCACCCGACGACGTCGCGATTGCCGCCGTACTCCGGGGGGCCGTACATCGCCTCGCACGTGTGCTCGTAGAGCAGCGACCGGAAAGCGGGCGCGGCGTCCAGGCGCGCATCCTGGCCCGCTGCCGCGATCTCTGCGAAGTCGGGCCCGAGGGCCGCGATCCCCTGGTCGTACCGTTCCTGGAGCCCGGCCACTGGCCCGTTCCACTCCCGCTCGGGAAGGCCCCGCGAGCCCTCGATGCGCGTCCGCCACGCCAGCTCGTCCAGTGGGTCCAGCGGAAGGAAGCTGGCGAAGCCCGCCGCGCCTCCGGCGCGACCCGAGAACGGCCCCCCCGCCCAGATGCGGGGCGGGTCGAACCGGAACGCCCCGAGCAGGGCGTCGATGTAGTCGGCTGCCCCTGCGGCGGCCGCCCCCGGCGACTCGTCGGCCGGGATGAGGCGCTCGCAGGCGGCGGTGACGACGGCGTGCTGGGCGGCGCTGAGAAAGACGGGCAGGGTATGTCCTCGTCCGGGGGCGAACCTGACACGAGTGTCACAGAGATTCTACACTTGCCGCCATGACCGAGGTCCGGGAGTTCAAGGACATCAGACGGGGCGGGGCGGTCGAGGGAGCGTCTGTCGAAGCGTTCATGGCAGATCTCGAGGCCGTCCAGGCCGAGGTGGCGACAGCCCGCAACCACGTGTGGGAGCGGGTGGCCGACGGCCGGCTGTCGTTGGACCTGCTGAGGCGCCTGGCCAAGGAGTACTACTTCCTCGGGAAGTGGTACACGACCGAGTTCGGCTCGCTTGTGGCCAACTCTCCCGACACCGACGCTCTCGATCTCGACTCCAGCGAGCACCACTTCCACTGGCTGCAGAACCTGGCCGACGAGACCGGTTTCGCCGGCGACCGCAACCATGTGGACATGAAGATCGAGTGGGCCCGTCAGCTGGGGATCACCGACGAGGAGCTGCTGTCGTATCGGGCCATGCCGGAGTCGATCGGGTCGGTCTTCACCAGCCTGTACTACATGCGGCGCTCGTACGAGGAAGGGCTGGCCGCCTTCGGGTGGGCGGGGGAGCGGTTCGCCGCCTCCACGGGCTACGCCAAGATGATGTACGAGGGCCTGCGCGATCACTACGGGCTCGACGTCGAGAACTTCAAGGTCCACGCCTACGCCGAGGAGGACCACGGAGACAAGGCCGACTACCTGTTGCGCCGGGTGGTGGTCACCGCCGATCAGCAGCGCCGCGTGCGCCGTGCTGTCGAGCACGTCCTGGTGCTTCGCAACGCTCGGACCTTGGCCCTGAACCGTTGGCTGGACGAGCCGGGGGCGCTCCGCTCATAGTCAGAGGCGAAGCAGGCCAGCACAGCACCAAGCCGGCCTCGACGGGGCGATCGCCACTACCCTGACGCCGTGCGCGCGCGAGCCCCGGCATCGGCGGCCAACCTGGGCCCCGGCTTCGACACACTGGCCGTTGCGCTCGAGCTGTACATCGAGGTGGAGGTCGAGTCGGCCCCTCGCCTGACCGTCAGGGCCGAGGGCGAGGGTGCCGAGCTGGTGGGGGACGCCTCGCACCTGGCGGCCCGGATCGCCATGGAGGTGCTCGGCCACGACCACTTCGCCATTGCCGTGCGCTCGTCGATCCCGCTCGGGAGGGGACTCGGCTCGTCGGCCGCGCTAGCCGCCGCCACGGCCGCGGCGGCGGGTGCCAGCGACCCCCTCGCCGTGGCCGCGGCGTCCGACGGACACCCCGAGAACGCCGCCGCGTCGGTCCGGGGCGGGTTGGTCGCCGCCGCAACTGTCGCCGGCGCCCCGGTGGTCGCGCCGCTCGCCCTCGACCCCGAGCTGGCCTTCGTGATGCTCGTGCCGTCGCGAACCCTGCCGACCGCCCAGGCCCGCCAAGCCCTGCCGGCCACCGTGAGCCACCGTGACGCCGCCTTCAATCTCGGTCGCATGGGCCTGCTCGTGAGCGGCTTGGCCAACCGTCGCTACCTGGTCCGAACCGCCACCGAGGATCGCCTGCACCAGTCCGCCCGCAGCCCGCTGTTCCCAGAGGCCTCCCAGCTGCTGGGCCGGCTGGTCGACGCGGGGGCGCTGGCGGCGTCGTGGTCGGGCGCCGGCCCCAGCCTCATCGGCTTCTGCGACGCCGCGGTCGCGCCTCGCGTGCGTGATGCCGGTGAGCTCATGCTGAAGGAGCTCTCTGTGCCCGGACGGGCCCTGCTCCTCCGGCCCGACCGACGGGGCCTGCTGGTGGCCCGTGGCGAGTCGCCTCCGCCCGGCGGATCCGAGTCCCGCCGCTGGCCGTAGTCGGCGCCGGAGGCCGGTATCGTCGCCGCGGTGCCGACTTCGCCCTCGAAGGAGCTCGTGGCCCTGGAGAACCCCCACCCGGGGCGCGACTACGAGATCCGGTGCGAGACGCCCGAGCTGACCTGCCTATGTCCGATGACGGGCCAGCCCGACTTCGCCACGATCACCATCAGCTACGTTCCGGGCCCTTCGATCATCGAGCTCAAGTCGTTGAAGCTCTACTTGTGGAGCTATCGGGACGAGGGGGCCTTCCACGAGGACGTGACCAATCGCATCCTCGACGACCTGGTGGCGGTGGCGAACCCGAGACGGATGACGGTGCGCACCGACTGGCTCGTGCGTGGTGGGATCCACTCGGTGGTGGAAGCCGGTCACCCGTGAGCTCGGGGGCTCAGCTGGTGGTCTGCCACGATCTCTCGTAGCCGTCCACGGCGATGGCCTCGGCGGCCGCGGTCGGGTGGAGTGGGCGGCGGGCGTCGACGTTGACGGCGACCTCGTCGGCGAAGCCGCCGGGGCCGCGCTCCTCGGCCCGCCGCACGGCAGAAGGCTGGGGACCGTGATGGATGCCGTGCGGGTGGAAGGTGAGCATCCCCTCGGCGATGCCCGCCCGACTGAAGAACTCGCCCCGGTGGTAGAAGATCACCTCGTCCACGTCGACGTTGCGGTGGTAGAAGGGCACGCGCAGGGTACCGGGATCGCGCTCCAGCGGCCGGGGCGCGAACGTGGCGACGACAAAGCCGTTCCCGACGAACGTGGTGTGGGCCGAGGGCGGAAGGTGGTAGCGCTCGGACACGACCGGTCGGATGTCACCTGCTGCCAGGCGGATCGGCGCCAGGTCGCCCTTCCAGCCCACGACGTCGAGTGGATGGAAGGGGTAGCGGATCTCGCTGACGGCGCCCTCGCGCAGGACGCGGACCGCGTAGTCGCCCTCCTCGTCGTGTCCCTCGGGCTCGGGGACCTCGACGACCGCCGGGTCGAAGAGGGCGTGGCGACCGAGCAGGCCCCGTTCCGGCAGGCCGATGGTCCCGCCCAACGCCTCGATCGTCAGCAGCCGTGTCGTGCTCACCGGCTCGAAGCGGTGCGTAGTGCTCCGGGGCACCAGGAGGTAGTCGCCGGGTCGGTAGGAGAGGGGGCCGTACTCGGTCGCCAGCCTCCCGTCGCCCTGATGCACCAGGTAGACCACGTCCCCGTCGGCGTCCCGGAAGAACCAGCTGGCCCCGGTCGCCGCTCTCGTCCACCATCCGATCCGCACGTCGTCGTTCACGAGGAGCGTGAGCGGGACGTCGTCGGCCGTGTCACCGGGCCGGCCTCCCGGGCCGGCCGTGTCGTCCAACCGGTTGGCGTCGACCGCCATCGGCCGCAGGGGTCCCGAGAGGGTCGTCCACGCCGTGGGCGGGTGGAGGCGGTAGAGGTGGCTTGCCGCGGCGGCGAAGCCCTCCCGGCCGTGCTCCTCCTCCACCGTTCCGGCCGGCAGGTCGGCGTGGGCCTGGCGAGAGGCGCGGCCCTTCACCCATTGCGGTGGGAGCGATGACACATGGCCTCCTTCACGTGTCGTCGTCGGCCAGGGCCGCGACGAGGGGCAGGGCGCGGTAGGGGATCTGCCCGGACAGGGCGATCACCGTCGTGCTCCGGCCGATGCCCTGCACCTCGAGGATGCGGTTGATGATGTCCTGGAGGTGCTCGTTGGTGCGGGCCACCACCCGGCAGTGCAGGTCGCCCGGTCCGGTGATGGCGTGGGCCTCGAGCACCTCGGGGACCAGCCGCAGGTGGTCGACCACGTCGCCGAGCCGACCCTGGGTGATCTCCAGGTTGACGAAGGCGGTGACCTCGTAGCCGAGGGCACCGAGGTGGAGGTCGGGACCGAAGCCGGTGACGACTCCCCGGCTCACGAGCTTGTCCAGCCTGGCCTGCACCGTGCCCCGGGCGACCTGCAGGCGGCGGGCCAGCTCGAGGACGCCGGCCCTCGGCGCCTCGGCCAGCTGCCCGATGAGGCGAGCGTCCAGGCGGTCGATCGTCCTGACCAACACGCCCAGAGACTATCGGCGCAGGCCGCACCCGACAAGACAGATTGACCAGTGTTTGCCGAAAGACTTGACTATCACCGTTAGAGATGGCTTACCTTGGGGTACAACTTGTGACGCGAGATGCCGAGAGGAGGGACGATGACGCTAACCCGTGGACCCTCGACCGGCACGCACGGGTGGCACGCCTTCCAGGCCCGGGTGGACGACGTGGTCGGTCGCCATCCCGCGGTCGTCGACAACCGCTACACCCGCTGGTTCGCCGCCGGCGACGTCAGTCGGGCGGACGTCCGCCACCTGACCGTGCAGTTCAGCGTGTTCAGCCACCTGTTCGTCGAGGCCCAGCTGCGCAAGGTGATCAACGCCCCCGACCTGGCGTCCTACCGGGCCGGGAAGGAGATCCTGATGAACGAGCTGGGCGTGCCCTTCCGTCCGTCCCGTGGGGCGGCGGATCGTGACGCCCACCCCGAGCTCGTCTCCATCGAGGGCAGCGTGGAGGGGGCGCGATTTCGCTTTCCGGCCGCCCACTTCGAGTGGCTGCTGCGCTTCGCGGAGCCCCTCGACCTAGGGTTCGCCGACTTGGGGAAACGACGGCAGGCCACGCCGGCCACCGCCTTCTTCTGCGACGAGCTCCTGCGCATCTACGGCTCCGACGATCCATCCGTCGCCAGCGGCGCCTCGTATGCCGTCGAGCACTGGGCGGCGGCAGGGTTCTGGAAGCAGCTCATCGCCGGTCTCGGGGTCTTCTCGGCACGCGAGTGCCCGGGTCTGCCGCTGTCCTTCTGGACCTGGCACGACCGGGTCGAGGATCAGCACGCCGCCCACACGGCCGACGAGCTGGCCGAGGCGTGCTCGCAGCCGGGCTTCGACCAGGACCAGTTCCTTGCCGGGGCGGGCGAGATGCTGGACGGGGTCAGAGCGTTCTGGGACGGCTTGGACAGGGACCGACTGGAGGGGAGGCCGGCGTGAGTGCCGTCGAGCTCGAGGGATGGGACCACGTCGAGCTGTGGGTCGGCAACGCCCGCCAGGCCGCGCACTTCTTCGCCGGCGGGCTCGGCTTCGAGGTGGTGGCCTACGCCGGTCCGGAGACAGGTGTGCCCGACCGGGCCTCGTACGTCCTCGAGCAGGGTGGCCTCAGGCTGGTCGTGACGGGCGCCCTCCAGGCGTCGTCGCCCATCGCCGCCCACCACCGCGCCCATGGCGACGGCGTGCGGTCGCTGGCGTTCGAGGTGACCGACGCCGCGGCCGCCTACGACACGGCGCTCTCGCGCGGCGCCGTCGGCATCGCCGGACCGCGCACCGACGAGGACGTCAGCGGCAAGCTCGTGAGGGCGACGATCGCCGCGTACGGCGACACCGAGCACACCTTCGTCGAGCGCACCGCCTACGCGGGCGCCTTCGCGCCGGGCTTCGAGTCCCGCCGGCTCCCGCCTCCGCCCGCGGGCCCACCCGTGGGCTTGCGTGGCTTCGATCACGTCGTGGCCAACGTCGGATCCGGCGACCTCGGTTGTTGGGTCGAGTTCTACGAGCAGGTATTGGGTTTCGAGCGTCTGGTCCACTTCGGTGACGACGAGATCTCGACCGAGTACTCCGCGCTGATGTCGACCGTGGTGTGGGACGGATCGCGAGTCGTGCTTCCCGTCAACGAGCCGGCCCAGGGGCTACGGCGGAGCCAGATCCAGGAGTTCCTCGACTTCTACGGCTGTCCGGGCGTGCAGCATCTGGCTTTGGCCACTGACGACATCGTCACCGCTGTGGACGCCCTGCGAGGACGGGGCCTGCGGTTCCTCGACGTCCCCGCCGACTACCACGACGAGGTGCGCCGGCGCCTCGGCGATCTCGACCTTCCCTGGGAGGAGCTCCAGCGCCTCGGCATCCTCGTCGACCGCGACGAGGACGGCCACCTGCTCCAGATCTTCACCGAGAACGTCGGCGACCGTCCCACGATGTTCCTCGAGATCATCCAGCGCCAAGGTGCCCGGGGCTTCGGCGCCGGCAACTTCAAGGCCCTGTTCGAGGCGATCGAGGGGGAGCAGGCCAGACGGGGCAACCTCTAGGCCCTCGAACGGAGGTCGCCTCGCCCTCGTCGGGGGTGGCGGCGGTAGATTGATTTGGTGCCCCGGCGTTACTGGCTCGAGACTTTGGGCTGCCCAAAGAACGAGGTCGACTCGGCAAAGCTGGCCGGCACCCTGGAGTGCGATGGGCTGACCCCGGCCACCCAGCCCGAGGACGCCGACCTGCTCGTCGTCAACACCTGCGCGTTCATCGAGGCCGCCCGCGAGGAGTCAATAGAGACCGTATTGGCGCTGGCCGGCGACCGACGACCAGGGGCCCAGGTCGTCGTCACCGGGTGTCTGGCGGAGCGCTACGGCGACGAGCTGGCGCGCGCGTTGCCCGAGGTCGACCGCGTGGCCGGGTTCGGGGTACCGGTCACCCTGTCGGCCCCCGCCGTGCCGACCCTCGATCTCCTCAACCTCCGCCGGCCGCCGGCCAGTGCGCCGTGGGCGTACGTGAAGGTCGCCGAGGGGTGCGATCGGGCCTGCGGGTTCTGCGCCATCCCGTCGTTCCGCGGTCGGCAGCGGTCCCGCACCGAGCACGACGTGCTCGAGGAGGTCGAGTCCCTGGGGGCGAAAGAGATCGTGCTGGTCGCCCAGGATCTCGCCTCGTACGGGCGGGACCTCGGTCGGGCCGGCGCCATCGTCAGACTGATCGAACGGGTCGCCGAGCTGGTCGAGCGGACCCGCCTGTTGTACCTGTACCCGTCGGAGCTGGGCGATGGCCTCGTCGACGCCATCTGTGGAACTGGAGTGCCCTACTTCGATCTGTCCCTCCAGCACGTCTCCAGACCCCTCCTGCGCCGGATGCGCCGGTGGGGCGACGCCGAGCGCTTCGCCCGCCGCATCGCCGACATCCGGGCACGCGAGCCCGCGGCGGCCTTTCGCTCCTCGTTCATCGTCGGCTACCCGGGGGAGACCGAGGGGGACCACGACCTGCTGATGGAGTTTCTGGGCGAGGTCCGGCTCGACTGGGCCGGCTTCTTCGCCTACTCGGACGAGGAGGGCACCTACGCCGCCGGCCTCGACCAGCGGGTGCCGCCCGGCCTCGTGGGTGAGCGCCTCGCCGAGCTGTCGGAGCTGCAGGACCAGGTCACGGCGAGCCGCCGGGCCGAGCTGGTCGGCGAGACCGTCGAGGTGCTGGTCGATCGGGTCGGTATCGGACGCTCCCACCGTGAGGCGCCCGAGATCGACGGCGTCGTGCGTGTACCTCCCGATGTCCCCGCTGGTGCGCTCGTCGACGTTGTCGTGACGGGGTCGGCCGGGCCGGACCTGGAGGCGACGCTGTGAAGTCGGTGAAGGCGGTGGGTCCCGGCACGTACGGGCCCTCGGCCCTGGCCACGCCGGCCAACGCCGTGACCGTCGCCCGCCTGCTGGCCACGCCCGTGCTGATCGCGCTGGTGCTCGCCCTGGGCACGTCGTGGGTGACCTTCGTCGTCTGGGCGGTCCTGGCGGGCACCGACGGCCTCGACGGCTGGGTGGCCCGCCGACACGGGGCGACGCGCTCGGGCGCGTTCCTCGACCCGCTGGCCGACAAGTTCCTCGTGGTCGGTGCCCTCGTCGCCCTGGTCGCGCGCGGTGAGATCTGGTGGTTGCCGGTCGCCCTCATCGCCGGGCGGGAGCTGGGCATGAGCGCCTACCGGGTCGTCGCCGGCCGGCGCGGCGTGTCGGTGCCGGCCCGATGGACGGGCAAGGCGAAGGCCTGGGCCCAGGACCTCGCGGTCGGCCTGGCCCTGCTGCCGCCGCTGGCCACCCATCACCACGGCCTGGTGGTCGCCGTCCTCTGGTCGGCCGTCGGGCTGACCTTCGTCTCCGGAACCCAGTACATGGTCGACCGACGCGGTGCGACGCACACGGTCGGGCCGATCGGTGCGCCGGGCGCCGTGGCGGGCCTGGGCGCCCAGGCCAAGGGCGCCCGGTGAGCACGGCGAGCGTCCCGGTGCCCGCACATCGCTGCGGTGGAACCGGCCAACGTCGACCGGAGCGCGGGCGCCGTGCGCGCTGAGGTCGTTGCCGTCGGCACCGAGCTGCTTCTCGGTCAGATCGTCGACACCAACTCGGCCTGGCTGGGGGAGCGGCTGGCGCTCGCCGGCGTCGACTCGTTCTTCCAGACCAAGGTCGGCGACAACCAGGCCCGGATCGTGCTGGCCCTGCGAACCGCGCTGGCTCGCAGCGACGCCGTCATCGTCTGCGGTGGCCTCGGGCCAACCCAGGACGACATCACGAGGGACGCCATCGCCGAGGTCATGAACGTGCGCCTGGTGCGCGACGAGGCGATCGTCGAGCGGATCGGTGCCATGTTCGGGTCGCGGGGCCGGGAGATGCCGGAGAGCAACCTGCGCCAGGCCGAGGTGCCCGAGGGCGCGACCGTGATCCCGCAGGTCCGGGGGACGGCACCCGGGCTCGTCTGCCCGGTCGGCCACAAGATGATCTACGCCGTCCCGGGTGTGCCCCACGAGATGACCGAGATGGCCGAGCGGGCCATCATCCATGACCTTCAGGCCCGCGCGGGGACGGCGGCCGTGATCCTCAGCCGCACCCTGCGTTCCTGGGGTCTGTCCGAGTCCAAGCTGGCCGAGATCGTGGGGCCGCGTCTGGTCGCCCTGGACGAGGCGGGCGGCAATCCGACCATCGCCTTTCTGGCCAGCGGGATCGAAGGGATCAAGGTCCGCATCACTGCCAAGGCAGCGAACGAGGCCGGCGCCCGGACGCTGCTGGACGCCGAGGAGGCGGAGGTCCGGACGCTGCTGGGCGAGACGGTGTTCGGTGTCGACGAGCAGTCGATGGAGCACGCCGTGGGGGCGCTGCTCGAGCGGCGCGGGCTCACCCTGGGACTGGCCGAGTCCGTCACCGGGGGGCTCGTGGCTTCGAGGCTGGTGAACGTTCCTGGTGCCAGCGCCTGGCTGCGGGGCTCGGTCGTCGCCTACGACACGGCCGTGAAGCGCGACCTCTTGGGCGTGGGCGACGGACCGGCCGTGAGCGAGGAGACGGCGCGGGAGATGGCCGCCGGAGCGCTGCGGGTCCTCAGCAGTGATGTGGGCCTGGCAGTCACGGGTGTCGCGGGCCCGACGCCCCAGGACGGCGTGGCTGTCGGCACAGTGTGGTGCGGGCTGGCCGGCCCCGGTCCGTCGATCGAGGCCGTGCGGATGCAGCTTCCCGGTGACCGGGAGCGCATCCGGCAGTTCGCCGCCATCTCGGTGCTCGACGTCCTCCGCCGGCGGATGCTCGAGCCGGCGCCAGCCTGAGGGCCTGACCGGGTGATCGAGACGGCGTACCTCGAGCACCTGACCGACGACGACCTCGAGCTGTTGTCGAGAAGTCACCGGGCAGCGACGGGGGAGACGCTCGGGGTCTCCGGCCTCCGCTCGCGCCCTGCGGTGATCGACGCGCTGCTCGCCCGCCCGGAGGCGTTCGAGGGTGTGTTCGGCGCCGAGAAGGGAGCCGCTCCCTTCTTACGGGGATCGCCGTTCCTCGTCTTCGCCCTCGCCGTGCACCGCTGCGTGGAGGACCTCCGGCAGGCGAGGTTCGTGCCGGAGTGGCTCGGGCCGCGCCAGCGGGTCGCGGTGTTCGACGTCGAGGCGCTCCGAGACTTCCTCGCCGACCCGACGCGGCGGTTCTTCCTGGTCGAGCTGCTGGCGTCGTACACGCACGTGGCCAGCGGCAGCTTCTGGGTGCAGACCCGGCGCGGCTGGCGGCGTCGCCGCTTCAGCGAGCTCGACCCGGTACGCCTGGCGTCGTTGTTGGAGGTCGTGCCCGAGCCCGAGCGGGTCGGTATCTACCGACGACTCGGTGACCTGGCCCTCTTCCTGACGGGCGTGTTCCCCGACCACACGGCGATGCGGGCCCTGGCGCCCGTCGACACCGCGCGCCTGCTCCGGGCGGCGCGGCTGGCTGCCGGCGCTGGTGAGCCGCCCGGCGGCCGCGCCGAGTCGGTGGAGCCCGCCGGGTCGGTGGCCCTGTTGGAGCACCTCGGTCGCCGGTGGTACCGGCTGGCGTACGACACGGCGCCGTCGCCGACCGGGGCCATGCGCGTGGTGGGGGAGGTGGCCGAGCGCTTTCGGCAGGCTCGCCGGGTGCTCAACCTCGTCACCGACCGCCACCTGTTCGTGCTCCGCGACCGCTGGTTCTCGCCACCGACGGGGTGAGCCGTGCGGCTGTTCGTCGCCGTGTGGCCGCCGGCGCACGTCGTCGACGTGCTCGCCGGCATTCCCAGACCCGACGTGTCCGGGGTGCGTTGGACGACGCCGGGGCAGTGGCACGTCACGCTGCGGTTCCTCGGGCACGTGGCCGACGGCGGGCTCGCCGAGGTGACCGGCACGTTCGGTCGGATCGACGTGGGCTCGGCCGGTCCGGTGACCGCCGACCTGGGGCCGGCGACGACCTGCCTGGGGCGGGGCATCCTCCAGGTCCCGGTAGAGGGCCTCGACGAGCTGGCCCGGGCAACCGTCGAGGGCACCGCCGGCGTGGGCCAGCCTCCCGACGACCGCCCCTTCCGCGGGCACCTGACGCTGGCGCGCGCCCGCGGGCGAAGAGGGGATCTACGACGGTTGCGGGGGACGCCGCTGGCCGCTCGCTGGAAGGTCGCCGAGCTGACTCTCGTCGCCAGCACCCCCCATCGGGAAGGGTCCCGGTACGAGGTCGTGGCCTCCCTGCCGCTGGCGTGAGGCCGGGATCCTTCCCCGAACACGCGTTCGGAACTACACTCCTGGAGTTCCAACAGTGTGATCGTCACACCCCATCCATAGGGTGAGGCCCGAATCCAAACCGCCACGACGAGAGGGGATCCGGTGGAACGTGACAAGGCGCTCGACATGGCGATCGGGCACGTCGAGAAGCAGTTCGGCAAGGGCTCGATCATGCGCATGGGCGAGCGGATGGACATGGCCATCGAGTCCGTTCCCACCGGCGCCATGGCTCTCGACCTCGCCCTGGGTGTCGGTGGGCTGCCCCGGGGCCGCATCGTCGAGCTCTACGGACCCGAGTCCTCGGGGAAGTCGACCCTGGCCATGCACGTGGTGGCAGAGGGGCAGCGCAACGGAGGCATCTGCGCCTACATCGACGCCGAGCACGCCATGGACCCGGTCTACGCCAGGGCCATCGGCGTCGACATCGACGAGCTGCTGATCTCCCAGCCCGACACCGGAGAGCAGGCGCTCGAGATCGCCGACATGCTCATCAGGTCGGGAGCCCTCGACGTGCTGGTCGTCGACTCGGTGGCGGCCCTCACCCCCCGAGCCGAGATCGAGGGGGAGATGGGCGACGCCCACGTCGGCCTCCAGGCCCGCCTCATGTCCCAGGCGCTGCGCAAGCTCACCGGGACCCTCAGCCGGTCCAACACCATCGCCATCTTCATCAACCAGCTCCGGGAGAAGATCGGGGTGGTCTACGGGTCGCCTGAGGTGACCCCCGGCGGTCGGGCACTCAAGTTCTATTCCTCGGTCCGCCTCGATATCCGCAGGATCGAGTCCATCAAGGACGGCGGCGAGGTCATCGGCAACCGCACGCGGGTGAAGGTGGTGAAGAACAAGTGCAGCCCCCCGTTCAAGTCGGCGGAGTTCGACATCATGTACGGCCGGGGCATCAGCCGGGAGGGGTCGGTCATCGACGTCGCCGTCGACCTGGGCATCGTGAAGAAATCCGGAGCCTGGTACACCTACGAGGGCGAGCAGCTCGGCCAGGGCCGGGAGAACGCCAAGCAGTTCTTGTTGGAGAACGCCGAGCTGATGGTCGAGCTCAACGAGCGTGTCCGGCAACAGGTGGGAATGGGTTCGGGGCCCCAGGACGTTCCCTTGGGAGCACAGGCCGAAGACGACGAGCCCATCTCGTTGAAGGAATGACAGTGACGAGTGCGTGTTCTCCGCTCGTCGAGGGTCGAACATAGGGATCTTCCAGGGCCGGCCGCCGCTTCCCCCCCAGCGGCGGCCGGCCACCTCCCCTTCTGGCGGTAGGCACAGAAGGGAGAAGTGTCGAGCACGTCGAATCACACGATGGCGCGTGGTCGAACCACGACGTCCGACGACCGGTCCTGCTGGGGGCAACATGGAAGTACTCAAGGTCTCGAGCAAATCGAGTCCAAATGCTGTCGCAGGGGCCATGGCCAGCGTCCTCCGACAGACGGGAGCGGTCGAGGTGCAGGTCGTTGGTGCTGGCGCCCTCAACCAGGCCGTGAAGGCGATGGCCATCGCCCGGGGCTTCGTGGTCTCGTCGGGCATCGACCTCATCTGCGTGCCGAATTTCGCCGACATCGAGATCGACGGGCAGAGTAGAACCGCCCTGCGGCTGCTGGTCGAGCACCGCGGCGGGGCCGGCCAGGTGCCGCTGGCGGGCGAGGAGGGCGAGGCCTACTCCGTCTCCCAGGAGACGGAGTAGGGCGAAGCCGCCGCGAATCCAGCGGGCCTATCCTGGCCCGGTGACCCGGAAGTTCCTCGTGCGCACCTTCGGGTGCCAGATGAACGAGCACGACTCGGAACGACTGGCGGGCCTGCTCGAGAGCGAGGGCATGGAGGCCACCGACGACGTCGATGACGCCGACGTCGTCGTCCTCAACACGTGCTGCATCAGGGAGAACGCCGACAACCGGCTCTACGGCCACCTGGGCCAGCTCAAGGCGGTGCGCGCCCGCCGGCCGGAGATGCAGATCGCCGTGGGGGGCTGCCTGGCCCAGAAGGACCGGGGCCTGGTCCAGCAGCGGGCCGACCAGGTCGACGTGGTCTTCGGGACCCACAACGTGGGCCGGCTGGCCCACCTCCTGGGCCAGGCCGAGCGCGACGGCCCGGTCATGGAGATCCTCGAGGAGGCGTCGGCCGACGACGATGCCGTGTTCCCCTCGGTGCTCCCGGTCCGTCGACAGCTCGCCCACGCCGCCTGGGTCACCATCCAGATCGGCTGCGACAACAGCTGTGCCTTCTGCATCGTGCCCGCCGTGCGGGGCCGGGAGGTGAGCCGACCGTTCCGCGACGTGGTGGCCGAGGTGGAGCAGCTCGCCCGGACCGGCACCGCGGAGGTCACCCTCCTCGGCCAGAACGTCAACTCCTACGGGCGGGACATCACCTTGGCCCTCCGCTCAGGCGCCAGCGTCGGAGACGCTGGCGGCGATGATGCGGCTCGGCAGGCGGGCCGGGCCTGGGTCGAGGCGGGCGCGCCGCGGGGCCGGCCCCTGTTCGCCGACCTGCTGCGGGCGGTGGGCGCCGTCCCGGGCATCAGGCGGGTCCGCTACACCAGCCCCCACCCCAAGGACCTCCGGCCCGAGACCATCGCCGCCATGGCCGACGTGGGTGCCGTGTGCGAGCACCTCCACCTTCCGCTGCAGTCGGGAAGCGATGCCGTCCTCGCTGCGATGCGTCGGGGGTACACCGCGGGCCGGTACCTCGACCGTCTGATCGCCGCCCGGGCGGCGATCCCTGACCTCGCCGTCACGACCGACATCATCGTCGGCTTCCCTGGTGAGACCGACCGGGACTTCGATCAGACCCTCGAGGTGGTCGCCGCGGCCGAGTACGACAGCGCCTACACGTTCCTGTTCTCGCCCCGACCCGGCACGCGGGCGGCGGCCATGACCGACGAGGCGGTGCCGCCCGACGTCGCGGCCGAGCGCTTCGCTCAGCTGCGGGTGGTGGTCGAGCGCTCGGCGCTGGCCAAGCACCGGAGCCGGATCGGTCGGACGGAAGAAGTGCTCGTCGAGGGACCGAGCAAGCGTGATCCCGACGTCATCTCGGGACGCACCAGGCAGAACAAGCTGGTCCACTTCCCGGCGCCCGGAGGCCCATCGGCGCTCCCGCTGGCGGCGGGCACGCTGGCCCAGGTGAAGGTCACCACGGCGGCGCCCCATCACCTGGGGGGCGAGGTGGTCGCCGTGGCCGACCCACCCCGCCAGCGTGCACGCATCCCGGTGGCGGCCGATTGACCGGCTGACCGGCGGGCCGGGCCCCGGCCGTCAGGTCGGGGGGTAGCGCTGGTAGTCCGGGAAGTGGCCGAAGAGGCGCTCGCCCGGTGGGCCCTCGGTGACGGCCTGCACCAGGTACTCGCCGCCCACGAAGGCACCCTTCCACGACGCCCCGCGGCCGCCGAACGGCTCGTCGCGGTCGCCCCGGGATCGGGGCTTGTTGACGCCCACCTTGAACGACTGGAGCTCGGCGGCCAGCTTGTTGGCGACCTCGGTGTCGTCGCAGGCGATCGAGGCCACCAGGGCCCCGTTGGAGACGTTCATCGCCGCCAGCAGCTCGGCTGGCGTGTCCACGACGACCAGGGTGTCGATGGGCCCGAAGGGCTCGGCGTGGTAGAGGGCCGAGCTCCGGGGCGGGTCGAAGATGGCGACCGGCGGCAAGTAGGCCGACGTGTCCTGATCGGCCACGAAGTGGCCCCGGGCGGTCGACCCCCGGTAGAGCGGCACGCCGCCTCGGTCGATGGCCTCCTCCACGTCGCCGGCCAGCTCGGTCGCCTTGCCGGCGGTGATGAGCGGGCCGAAGTCGAGGTCGGGGAGCGGATCGTCCGGATCGCTCACGGCGAGGGGATTGCCGAACTCCACGGAGTCCAGCACCGGCATGAGGGTGGCGAGGAACTCGTCGAAGAGCGACCGCTGGACGACGTAGCGGGGATAGGCGGTGCACCGCTGCTTGGCGTACTCGAAGCCCTTGCGCAGGTGGACGGCGAGGCCCTCCCAGTCGGAGAACTGCCAGATGCCCCAGGCGTTGAGCCCTTCCTGTTCCAGCATGTGGCGCTTGTCGGTGCGCACGAGCTCCGAGACGATCTGTCCGCCCGCCTCCCGGCCACCGACGAAGGCGAGGCACCCGATCTCGGGGGAGCGCACCAGCACCGGAGACAGCAGACCACCGGACCCGCTCACCAGGGTCACGGGCAGCCCCGCCCGCCGAGCGAGCGCGAGGGCCAGGGTGAGGGTGGAGACGCCACCGTCGGTCGGCGCCTTGGCGATGCACGCGTTGCCCGCCAGGGCCTGGACGAGCATGGCGTGCACCAGCACCGAGAGCGGGTAGTTCCACGAAGCGATGTTGGACACTGGCCCGTAGAGCGGCCGGCGTCCCTCGAGCATCGGCGTGATGTTGTCCACGTACCAGGTCACTCCGGAGATCGTTCGGTCGACCTCGACGATGGACTGCCGGAAGGGCTTGCCGACCTCCCACACGAGGAGCAGGGCGAGAAGCTCGCGGTGGGCCTCGAGGGCCTCGACGGCGGCGCTGACCCGTTGTCGTCGCTCGTCGACGGGGACGACCGCCCACGCACGGTGGTCGGCCACGGCGGCCCGCAGGGCTTCCTCGGCCTCCTCGGGCTCGAGCATCGGCGGCCCGGCGATGGCGGTGCCGTCGATGGACGACACCGAGCGGAGGGCCGTGCCGTTCTCACGCCACTCGCCCCCCCAGAGGTTGCGGACCCCGTCGGGACCGAACGCCTCAGGAGCGATGGCCCGACAGCGGTCGTAGACCTCGGACCAGCTGGTGCCGGGCTTGATCTGGAGGGTCTGATCGGACTGCACCGCGTCATCGTGACACGCGACGGAGCCCCCGGTCGCACCCGATCGGACAGCGTCCGGCTACCTTGGACTCCGACATGACAGCGGCGCCCGAGCCGAGCGGCCGGCACCTGGCCCTTGTGGGCACGACCGCCTCCGGCAAGTCTGCGGTGGCGTTCGAGATCGCCCGGCGCCGGCCCGACATCGAGCTGGTGTCCGTCGACTCGATGTGCGTGTACCGGGGCATGGATGTCGGGACCGCCAAGCCCACGCCGGCCCAGCGGGCCGAGGTCCCTCATCACCTCCTCGACCTGGCCGACCCCTCCGAGGACTACTCCGTGAGCCGGTTTCAGGCTGCAGCCCGCGCCGCCCTGGACGACATCGAGGCGAGGGGCCGTCGGGCCCTGCTCGTCGGTGGCACCGGCCTCTACCTCCAGGCCGTTGTCGACGACCTCGAGCTGCCGGGCCAGTGGCCCGAGGTCGCTGCCGAGCTGGAAGCTGAGGCCGACCGCCCGGGTGGTGTCGGTAGCCTGCACGCCCGCCTGGCCGACCTCGATCCAGTGGCGGCGGGCCGGATGGGGCCGTCGAACCGCCGGCGGGTCGTGCGGGCGCTCGAGGTCACCCTCGGTAGCGGACGGCGGTTCTCCTCCTTCGGACCGGGACTTGCCGCCTATCCCGCCTCGCGGTTCCGGCTGGTCGGGCTGCGCCTGCCGGCAGCAGCAGTGGCGAGGCGCATCGAGGAGCGGTTCCTCGCTCAGCTGGGCGCTGGGTTCCTCGACGAGGTGCGCCTCCTCGCCGGTCGAGCGGCCGGATTGTCCCGGACCGCCCGCCAGGCGCTCGGCTACCGCGAGCTTCTCGCCCACGTGGAACAGAGCGTGCCGCTGGACGAGGCGACGGCCGACGGTATCCGCCGCACGCGGTCGTTCGCCCGCCGGCAGCGGGCCTGGTTCGGGCGCGATCCGCGCATCGCCTGGGTCGGCCCCGTCGATCCCGCCGACGGCGCCAATCCGCTCGCCGCCATCCCCAGCCTGCTGGGACACTGGATCCGATGCCCATCCTCCGCCTGACCAAGCATCACGGCCAGGGGAACGACTTCCTGGTGCTGTTGGATCCCGATGGCAGCCATCCGATCGACGCCGAGACGGCGCGGTCCTTGTGCGACCGCCACGGGGGCGTGGGGGCCGACGGGTTGATCCGCGCCACGCGGGCCGACCCTGGCGATGACGACGCCGTGCTGCGCATGGAGCTCCGCAACGCCGACGGCGGCACGGCCGAGATGAGCGGGAACGGTGTCCGCTGCCTGGCCCAGGCGGCGGTGGACGCAGGGCTGGCATCGGGACCCTCGTTCGTCATCCGCACCCTCGCCGGTCCCCGGACGGTGACGGTCGGCCCCGGTGAGGGGGCGGGCACGATGCAGGTGAGCGTCGACATGGGCCGGGCCGAGCTGGGTGCCGAGGACCGGGATCGGGCCGTCGCGCAGCTGCTTCCGGGCGGCGACTGGCGGGCACGCACGGTGAGCGTCGGCAACCCACACCTGGTGCTGCTCGGATCGGATCTCGAAGGCGTCGACGTGGCCCGCGCCGGATCGGCAGCCCAGGACGCCTACGCCGGCGGCATCAACCTCGAGCTCGTCACTCCCGGTCCGGCGCCTGGCGAGCTGGTCCTGCGGGTCTGGGAGCGGGGGGTGGGCGAGACGCTGGCATGCGGCACCGGCAGCTGCGCGGCCGCGGCCGCGGCCCGGGCGTGGGGGGTCGTCGGGGACCGCGTGCTGGTGCACAACCCCGGAGGCACGCTCGAGGTCGGTCTGAACGGTCGCCGGGTCGTCCTGGCCGGCCTGGTGCGGCGCATCTGCACCGTCGAGGTGGACGTTCCTTGAGCCTCATCGAGCGCAGCTTCAGGGAGCGGATCGTGATGGTCGGCGTGGCCATGCCTCCGACGGGCGTGGCCGAGGCCGAGGCCGGCCTGGACGAGCTGGCCCTGCTCGTCGACACTGCCGGCGCCGACGAGGCGGCCCGGGTCCTCCAGCGACGCGACACCCCCGATCCCGCGACCTACGTCGGCAAGGGCAAGGCGGAGGAGCTGCACCGGCTGTCGGAGACCGTCGACGCCGACACGGTGGTCTTCGACGACGAGCTGACCCCGGCGCAGCAACGCAACCTCGAGCGCATCCTCGGCCGGACGGCGATCGACCGCACCGCCGTGATCCTGGACATCTTCGCCCAGAACGCCCACACCCAGGAGGGCAAGGCCCAGGTCGAGCTGGCGCTGCTGCGCTACCGGCTGCCGAGGCTGAGAGGCAGGGGTAAGGGGCTCAGCCAGCAGGCCGGCGGCATCGGCACCCGCGGCCCGGGTGAGACGCAGCTGGAGGTGGACCGCCGTCGTCTCGTGCGCCGGATGACCCGCCTCGAGGCCGATCTCCGGCAGCTGTCGCGGACCCGCCGGACGCAGCGTCGGTCCCGTCAGCGTTCGCGCCGGCGCTCGATCTCTCTGGTGGGCTACACGAACGCCGGCAAGTCCACCCTGCTCAACCGGCTCACCGACGCGGGTGTGTTGGTCGAGGACCGCCTGTTCGCCACGCTCGATCCCCGCACCCGGCGGCTGGACCTGCCCGGCGGCGAGCAGGTCCTGTGCTCCGACACGGTGGGTTTCGTGCGCAAGCTGCCGCACCAGCTGGTGGAGGCCTTTCGCTCCACCCTGGAGGTGGTGTCCGAGTCGGACCTCCTCGTGCACGTCGTCGACGGAGACGCGCCCGATCCCGAGTCGCAGATCGACGCCGTGCGGATGGTGCTGGCCGAGATCGGTGCCGGCGGGGTGTCGGAGCTCCTTGCATTCAACAAGGCGGATGTGGCGCCGGCCGCCGCCAAGCTGGCGGGGACGCACCCGGGATCGGTGGCCCTGTCGTCGCTCACCGGCGCTGGCGTCGACGACCTGCTGACGGCAGTGCGTGATCGGCTGCGCTCGATGTCGCGGCCGATCGAGCTGGTCGTGCCCTACAGCCGGGGTGACGTGGTCGCCGCCCTCCATCGGGAGGCCGAGGTGCTCGTCGAGTCGCACGAGGAGTCGGCCACTCGGCTGCGGGCCCGCCTCGACCCCGCCGAGGCGGGCCGCTTCGGCGAGTTCCTGGTCGACTCCGGCCGCGAGGACGACGTCTCGTGACCGCGGGTTTCCAGCCCCCGGTGTACCCCTACGAGCGTCTCTCCGGCGCGCGGGCAAAAGCTGAGGCCCACGAGGGCGGGCTCGTCGACCTCTCCGTCGGCACGCCCAGCGATCCACCACCGCCGGCCGTGGTGGCCGCCCTGTCCTCGTCGGGGACGGAGCGGGGATACCCGATGTCGGTGGGCAGCCCGCGGTACCGGGGGGCGGCCAGGGACTGGATGGCCCGGCGGTTCGGCGTCGAGGTCCCCGTCGAGGCGGTCGCCGCCTGTGTCGGGACCAAGGAGCTGGTTGCCACCCTGCCCCAGTGGTTGCGACTGCGGAGCCCGAAGCGCGACACGGTGCTGCATCCGGGCGTCGCCTACCCCACCTACGAGATGGGGGCCGTTCTGGCCGGCTGTCGGTCGGTGGCGGTCCCCGTCGACGACCGCTGGCACCTCGACCTGAGCGCCATCGACGAGTCCGACGCCGAACGGGCCCTGGCCCTCTGGGTCAACAGCCCGGCGAACCCCACGGGGGCGGTGCACGACCTGGCCGCGGCTGCGGCGTGGGGGCGGGCGCACGGCGTCCCCGTGCTCAGCGACGAGTGCTACGCCGAGCTCACCTGGGAGGGCCGACCGCGGACCATCCTCGAGGACGGCCTCGACGGCCTGATCGCCGTCCATTCCCTGTCGAAGCGCTCGAACCTGGCTGGCTTGCGAGCGGGCTTCTATGCCGGGGACCCGGAGCTGGTGCATTACCTGTCGGAGGTGCGCAAGCACGCCGGGATGCTCGTGGCCGGTCCCGTGCAGGCGGCCGCCGCGCTCGCTCTCGATGACGACGACCACGCGTCGGAGCAGCGCGAGCGGTATCGGGAGCGGTTGGACCGCTTTCGGTCCATCCTCGCCGCCATCGGCAGCGAGGTGTCGCCCCCGGCCGGGGGCCTGTACCTGTGGGCGCCGGCCCCGGGAGACGAGCAGCCGGTGGCACGGTCGTGGGCGTTCACCGAGCGCCTGGCAGCCGACGGCGGCGCGCTGGTCAGCCCGGGTGATCTGTACGGGTCGCAGGGTGCGGGTCACGTCCGGGTCGCCATGGTGCAGCCCATGGAGCGCCTCGACCTGGTGGCGCGTCGCCTCGGCGTCGGGTGATCACGCCGAGCGGGGACATCACCGCTGAGTAGGGTCGTGGCCATGGCGGACCTTGAAGCCGACATCGACGAGCTGTGGGAGCGCCGGAACGCGCTGGGCCCGGATGACGCCGACGCCCAGACGAGCGTGCGTCAGGCGGTGGACCTGCTCGACACCGGCGAAGCTCGCGTCGCCGAGGTCGCCGGCGACGGCGAGGTGGTCGTCCATCAGTGGCTCAAGCGGGCCATCCTGCTTCTCTTCCGGCTCTCGGCCATGGAGACCATCGAGCTCGGACCCTTCGAGTACGCCGACCGGATCCCCCTTAAACGGCGCTTCGCGGCAGCGGGGGTGCGCGTCGTTCCCGGCGCATCGGCCCGATGGGGATCGTTCCTCGACAGGGGCGTGGTCCTCATGCCCAGCTACGTGAACATCGGCGCCCGGGTGGGAGCCGGCACCATGGTCGACACCTGGGCGACGGTGGGCTCGTGCGCCCAGATCGGCACCAACGTGCACCTCTCGGGAGGTGTTGGCATCGGCGGTGTGCTCGAGCCGGCGCAGGCGGCCCCAGTGGTGGTGGAGGACGAGGCCATGGTCGGTAGCCGCTGCATGGTGACCCAGGGGGCCCGGATCGGGCGCGGCGCGGTGCTGGGGGAGGGCGTGATCCTCAATCCCTCGATCCCGGTGATCGACGCCGAGACGGGCGCCGAGGTGGGGCGGGGCGTCGTGCCGCCGTGGAGCGTCGCCATTAGCGCCTCGCGACCGCGTCGGTATCCGGGAGGAGAGTTCTTCATCCCGTGCGTGCTGGTGATCAAGCGGCTCACCGAGGGGGAGCGGCACGACAAGTCCCGGCTCAACGACGTGCTCCGCGACCACGGGGTCTCGGTGTGACCGCGCCGGTCCCGCTGGCGGCTCGGCCGTCGACCCGGCGGTGAGGGACCTCCTCGCCCGCAGCGCCGAGCTGGTCGACATCCCTTCGGTCAGCCACGACGAGGCCGCCATCGCCGACCGCATCGAGGCGTTGTTGAAGGCGGCGGCCTGGCTGCAGGTCGATCGGGTGGCCAACACGGTGGTGGCTCGGACCCAGCTGGGCCGGGAGCAGCGGCTGGTTCTCGCCGGTCACCTCGACACCGTGCCGCCGAACGGCAACCAGGGCGCGCGGGTCGAAGGTGACGTTCTGTGGGGACTCGGAGCGACCGACATGAAGGGCGGGCTGGCGGTGCTGTGCGAGCTGGCGCTGAGCGAGCCCGATCCCGTCGTGGACGTGACCTACGTGCTGTACGAGTGCGAGGAGGTGGACCAGCGCCACAACGGGCTCAGCCTGCTGCGGGCCGAGCGCCCGGAGCTGCTGGCCGGCGATGCGGCCGTCCTCGCCGAACCGACGGGTGGTCGGGTCGAGGCGGGGTGCCAGGGCACCGTGCGGGTCGCAGTGACGCTGGTGGGGGAGCGCGCCCACACCGCTCGACCCTGGATGGGGATGAACGCCCTCCACCGTCTGGCGCCCCTGCTGACCCTGGTCGCCGGGTACCAGGACCGCCGGCCCGTGATCGACGGGTGCGAGTTCCGCGAATCGCTCCAGGCCGTAGGGGTCGAGGGATCGGTCGCCTCGAACGTTGTCCCGGATCGCGCCCGGCTCGTGCTCAATCATCGCTTCGCTCCGGACCGCGACGTCGAGGAAGCGTTCGCCTCGCTGCGCGATCTGCTGGCCCCGGCCCTCGACACCGCCGCCGGCGACACCATCGTGGTGGAGTCCGTCTCCCACCCGGCGCCTCCCGCCCTCGGCCATCCGCTGCTGGCCGGGCTGGTCACGCGGTCGGGCCTGTCGCCGCGGGCCAAGCTGGGCTGGACCGACGTCGCCTTCTTCAGCGCCGTCGGCGTGCCGGCGACGAACTTCGGCCCGGGCGATTCGACCCTGGCCCATACCGCGACCGAGCGGGTGGCCCGCGAGGACCTCGAGGCCGTCTACGCCACGTTGCGGTCGGTCCTGCGGGGAGCCCCCGTAGACTGACGTCGCGCGCTGTCGTCGCGAGCCGGCCGGCGAGGCCGGTCCGTTGAATGGAGGATCGTTCGTGGCAATCGAGGTCGGTCAGGAGGCCCCGGATTTCGAGCTCAGTCAGGGCCGCAACAAGGTGAAGCTGTCGGATTTCCGCGGCAAGGAGAACGTGGTCCTCGTCTTCTACCCGTTCACCTTCACCGGGGTGTGCCAGGGGGAGCTCTGCGAGCTGCGCGACGACCTGTCGTCGTTCCAGACGGCGAACGCGCAGCTCCTCGCCGTCTCCTGCGACAGTCCGTTCGCCCAGGCTCGGTGGGCCGAGGAGCAGGGCTTCGGGTTCCCAGTGTTGGGCGACTTCTGGCCCCACGGTGCCGTGGCCCGGGCCTACGGTGTGTTCAACGAGGCGTTGGGCTGCGCCGACCGGGCGACGTTCGTGATCGACAAGACCGGCACGGTCGTGGCCACGTTTGCGTCCCCCGAGATGCTCACGCCGCGCAACCGCGCCGACTACGAGGCGGCGCTGGCCAAGCTCTCCTGAGCCGGGTCCTCTGATTCGGGTCTCCTGATCCGGGTCGAGGCCCCGGGCGTCAGAGCCGGCGGAGGACCGTGACGACCTTGCCGTACACGGTCACCTGGGCCGCGTCGTGCTCGAGCGGCTCGTAGTCCGGGTTGGCCGGCCGGAGCACCACCTTGCGCCCCCGGCGGCTGTAGAACTTCACCGTGGCATCCCCGTCGGGGAGGCCGGCGGCGACGATGTCGCCCCGCTCGACCTCGGGTTGCTGGCGCACCACGACGTAGTCGCCGTCGAGGATGCCGGCGCCCACCATCGAGTCGCCCCGCACCTTGAGCATGAACAGGGTGCCCGTCCCGGTGAAGTCCTGGGGCAGGGGCATGAGATCCTCGACGTTCTCCTGGGCGAGGACGTCGGTGCCGGCGGCCACCTCCCCGACCAGGGGCACGTGCCGCACCGGCCGGCTGGCCATCGCCGCCCCCGACGAGGGGTCGTAGCTGACCGTGATGGCGCGGGGCTTGGTCGGGTCGCGCTGCAGGAAGCCTTGTCGCTGGAGCGTGGCCAGGTGGGCGTGGACGGTCGACGACGAGTTGAGGCCCACCGCCTGGCCGATCTCGCGCACCGACGGTGGATAGCCGCGCTCCTGGAGCCGCTCGGCGATGAAGTCGAGGATCTCCCGTCGCTTGCCGCTCAGCGTCGCCTCGGGCATGGTCTCGCTCTCCTCCCGTCGGCCCGGCCTGCGGGCGCCTTCCGTGGGTTCTCCCTGCTACCGGGCCCGCGTCGGACCCGGCGTCGAACGTGCGTTCCCAGGATACCAGGGCCGTGCGGTGGGGGGAAACATCTGTTCGATCGCCGCTTGACAACGAACAGACGTTCGTGATCTGCTGGCAGAGCAGGAGAACAGGTGTTCGAGCAGCAGCATCGACGAGAAGCGAGCGAGTAGAAGCGAGCGAGCATGGCCGCCATTGCGTACCCCCTCCCACGGGACCGTGTCGGCGCTCGCCAGCCCGTGCGGCCGCCCGAGCCGCGCCGGCTGGCCGGCGCCGAGCCCATCGATCGCCGACGCCGTCGACCCCCCATCCCGGCGGCGCGGCGACGGGCCACGATCCGGCGTCGATTGATGGCGATCGCGTTCGCTGCGGGGCTGGTGCTGGTTCTCCGGCCCCTCGTCTTGCCCGGGGGCGATCCCCTCGTCGTCCCCGGGCGGGCGACGCCGGCGGCGGCCGCCGTCGCCACCCGGACGTACATTGTCCAGCCGGGCGACACGCTGTGGAGCATCGCCCGTCACCTGCACCCCGACGAGGACCCGCGGCCCCTGGTGGACCAGCTGTCCACTCAGGTCCCGGGGGGCTCCCTCCAAGCGGGTCAGCGCCTCGTGCTTCCCTGATCCAGCGCCCGGCAGTGATGGCGGGCAGTGCCGCGCGGACGCCACGCGCCGGAGCAGTTGGAGCGATAGCGTCCGCGTTCGTGCGCTGTCCGACCTGCTCGAGCCTCGAGGACCGCGTGGTGGACTCGCGCTTGGCTGACGACGGCATCGCCATTCGTCGACGACGCGAGTGCGCGACATGCGGGCGCCGGTTCACCACCTTCGAGCGCATCGAGGAGGCGGCACTGATGGTGGTCAAGCGATCGGGCGACCGAGAGCCCTTCGAGCGGTCCAAGGTGGCCGCCGGTGTGCGGGCGGCCACCAAGAACCGGCCCGTGAGCAGCGAGGCCATGGATGCCCTGGCTGGCGAGGTCGAGGAGGCGATGCGGCTCCTCGGTCCGGAGGCGACCAGCCAGCAGATCGGCGTGGCCGTCCTCGACCGGCTCCGCCGTCTGGACGATGTGGCGTACCTGCGTTTTGCCAGCGTCTACAAGGGCTTCGAGGATGTGGGTGATTTCGAGCGGGAGGTCGGTTTGCTGAGCAAGGCGACCGAGCCCAAGCGGCGAGTGTGAGGAGGTGAGTCGGTGCGGGTCGGCGTGCTGACGGGTGGGGGCGACTGCCCGGGGCTGAACGCGGTCATCCGGGCCGTGGTTCGCAAGGGCGAGGTGGCCTACGGAGACGGCTTCGTCGGCATCGCCGACGGCTGGCGAGGAGCGATCGAGGGCCGCACGCTGCAGCTGGACGTGGAGCGGTGCCGAGGGATCCTTCCCAGAGGTGGGACGATCCTCGGCACGTCGCGCACGAACCCCTACAAGGTCGACGGAGGCGTGGCCGGCGTGCGCGAGACCGTGGCCGACCGCGCCCTCGACGCCCTGGTGGCGATCGGGGGTGAGGACACCCTCGGGGTCGCCCATCGCCTCTCGGGTGAGGGTCTGCCGATCGTCGGGGTGCCCAAGACGATCGACAACGACCTCTCGGCCACGGAGGTCACCTTCGGCTTTCACACGGCCGTCCAGATCGCCACCGACGCCATCGATCGACTGCACACCACGGCGGAGTCGCACGACCGGGTCATCGTGTGCGAGGTGATGGGTCGACACGCGGGATGGATCGCGACGTACGCCGGCATCGCCGGCGGCGCGGCGGAGATCCTCGTGCCCGAGGAACCGTTCGACATCGACGTGGTGTGCGAGAGCCTCAAGCGGCGCCACCAGAAGGGTCGGTTCGCCTCCATCGTGGTCGTCGCCGAGGGGGCGAAGCCCGCGGAGGGCACGCTGCAGCTGGCGTCGTCCTCGGTCGACCAGTTCGGTCACGAGCGCCTGGGGGGCATCGGCAACCTCCTCGCAGAGGAGATCGAACGGCGCACGGGCTTCGAGTCCCGGGTGACGATTCTCGGCCACGTGCAGCGGGGCGGTACGCCCACGGCCTACGACCGGGTGCTGGCGACGCGATTCGGGGTGGCGGCCATCGATGCCCTCCATGCCGGGGCGTTCGACACCATGGTCGCCCTCCGATCGGATGCCATCGTGCGCGTGCCGCTGGACGAAGCGCTGGCCGAGCTCAAGACGGTCGACGAGCAGCTCGTCCGGGACGTGGCCGAGGTCTTCTTCGAGTGAGGTCCGGCCCGTGCTCAGCCCGGAGCATCGAGGGGAGCGTTCCCGGCGCCCGCCTCGACGAGCAGGGCCCGTAGGGGACCGGCAAGCTCGGGCGCGGCGGCCAGAGTCATCGATCCCGACGGCGGTCCACCCTCGAGGTCACCCACCCACGCGCCCGACTCGCCGGCGACGAGTGCACCCGCGGCCCAGTCCCACGGCTGGAGCCCGGCTTCGAAGAAGGCATCGAGGCGCCCGGCGGCGACCCAGCACAGGTCGAGAGCGGCGGCGCCTGCTCGACGGATGTCGCGCACGACCGGGAGGACGCGCGTGAGGACCTCGGCCTGGCGGGCCCGCAGGATGGCGTCGTAGTTGAAGCCGGTCCCGACCAGAGCGTCGGCCAGCCCGGGCGGCGCGTCGAGCTGCAGCGGCGTGCGGCCGCCCGGGGCGGGCGCGGTCTCCGGCGCGCCATCGGTGCCGGCGGGACTGGACAGCCACGCTCCGACGCCTCGGATAGCAACGAAGGTCTCGGCGTGCGAGGGATCGTGGACGACGCCTGCGGCGACGCGACCGTCGACCTCGGCGGCGATCGACACGGCGAAGGCGGGCCACGCGTACAGGTAGTTGGTCGTCCCGTCGAGGGGATCCACGATCCAGCGGACTCCGCTGCTGCCCTCCTGTCGCGCCCCCTCCTCGCCGAGAATGGCGTCCCTCGGCCGTTGGCGGTGGAGCGACGCCGCGATGAGGGACTCGCTGGCGAGGTCCATCTCGGTGACCATGTCGGTGCGGGAGGATTTCGTACGGACGCTCGTCCGGGCCCGGTGGAGGCCGTCGAGGAGAAGGTCGCCGGCCGATCGGGCCACGGCCACGGCGATCTGGACGAGCTCGTCGACGTCCGCCATGTCCACGGTCTATCGCGGGTGGGCGCGGTCCGTGGGTGTCGCAGCGGCGCACCGGCTCCGGTGCTGCGCCGCCCGGCCGGGGGCTGCGTCGCCGGCGATAGCCTGGCCCGATGCGCGACGGGCTCGTCGACCTCCGCTCGGACACGGTGACCCGTCCCACCCCCGAGATGCGCAGCGCCATGGCCGAGGCCGAGGTCGGCGACGACGTCTACCGGGAGGACCCGACGGTCAACGCCCTGGAGCAGGCGTTCGCGGCGCGCGTCGGCAAGGAGTCCGCCTTGTTCGTCCCCTCCGGGACCATGGGCAATCAGGTGGCGCTACGGGTGCTCGCCGAGCCGGCGACCGTCGTCGTCGCTGGCCGCCGCCAGCACGTAGTCGTGCACGAGCACGGGGGTGGTGCCCGCAACGCCGGCATCCAGTTCCACACCGTGGCGGACGACCATGGCCGGCCGTCAGAGGACGACGTGGCTTGGGCGCTCGATGCCGCCGAGCATCACCAGCCCCGCGTCAGCATGGTCGCAGTGGAGAACACCCACATGCACGCTGGCGGACGTCCCTGGTCGTTAGAGGCGCTCGAGTCGGTGGCGCGGGCGGCCCGGGGCCTCCCCCTTCACATGGACGGAGCCCGCCTGTTCAACGCCGAGGTGGCGACGGGCATCCCGGCGGCGGCGTACGCGGCGCGCGTGACGACCGTGATGTCCTGCCTGTCGAAGGGCCTGTGCGCGCCGGTCGGCTCGATGCTCGCCGGCAGCGAGGACCTGATGGCCGCGGCACGGGCGGAACGGGCCCGCCTCGGCGGGGGGATGCGCCAGGCCGGTGTCATCGCCGCTGCCGGCCTGGTGGCGCTGGACCGCATGGTCGAGCGGTTGGCCGACGACCACCGGCGGGCGGCGCGCCTGGCCGGAGCCGTGGCCGCCCGCTGGCCGGACGCCGGGAGCGACGCGTCGGAGGCGCCCACGAACATCGTGGTCTTCCGCCACGATCGTCCCGCGCTCCTGCTGGACCACCTCCGATCGGAGGGCGTCCTCGCCGGTACCGTCGCCCCTGGAATGGTGCGTCTGATGACCCACCACGATGTCGACGACGATGGGATCGAGCGCGCTGCCAAGGCGCTGTCGAGCGCGCCATAGAGCGCGCCGCCGCCGGTCGTCCGACTCCGTGGCGGAAGGGCGCCACCGGTCCTGACCGGCCGGGCTCCTGGCTACGCTCGCCCGATGGCCGAGCTGGTCCGTGAGGCACCGAGGAGCGTGCTCGCCTGCTACGCGCACCCCGACGATCCCGAGGTCTCGTGCGGCGGCACCCTGGCCCGTTGGAGCGCGGCCGGGTCCGAGGTGCACACGGTCGTGTGTACGAGCGGCGACAAAGGCTCGTCGGACCCGGCGACCGATCCGGTCGAGCTGGTGTCCCGCCGAGCGGAAGAGGTGATGGCGGCGGCCCGGCTCGTCGGCCTGACGGGCCACCACCTCCTCGGTCACCCCGACGGCGAGCTCGACAACGGGGCCGACCTGCGGCGCGAGCTGGTTGCCATGGTTCGGGAGGTGCGGCCCCAGGTGGTCGTGTGCCCGGACCCCCAGGCGGTCATGTTCGGCCAGGACTACTACAACCACCTGGACCACCGCGTCGTGGGCTGGGCCGCCCTCGATGCCGTGGCCCCCGCCGCTGCCCTGCCGCTGTACTTCCCCGAGACCGGGCCCCCGCACCAGGTCGAGGTGGTATATCTCTCGGGCACGCTCGTGCCGGACGTCTGGGTCGACGTCTCCGCCACGTTGGACGTCAAGCTCGAGGCGGTGTTGTGCCACCGCAGCCAGCTGACCGAGACCGGGGAGTGGTTGCGGACCGTCATCCGGGAGCGGGCGGAGGAGAGCGGTCGTCAGGCCGGGGTGCGCTACGCCGAGGGATTCCGCCGGCTGCGCCTGACCGGCTGACGGGCTCCCGCCAGGCGAATCAGGCCAGGGATCCGGCTCGCCGCGTCGTGGCACAGTCGGGACAGCCCCCCCGGAATACCACCTCGACCTCGTCGACGCGGTACCCGTGCCGGTCCGGCCCTGTGAGCCGCAACCCCGCCACACCCTCGGGGCGCACGTCGAGGATGGCGCCACAACCCGTGCACACCAGGTGGTGGTGGGGCACGTGGGCGTTGGGGTCGTACCGGGTTACTCCCGTGCCCGCCCGCACCTCGCTCACCTCGCCCATGGCCACGAGCTCGTTCAGCGTGTTGTAGACGGTGGCCAGTGAGATCTCTGGGAGGCGGCCGCGGGCGGCCGCGAACACCTCATCGGCCGACAGGTGGACGTGATCACCGTGGAGGACCTCGGCGACGGTCCGCCGTTGCGGCGTGATGCGCCACTGGCGCGCCCGAAGGCGGTCGAGCAGCGACGCACTCTGTGACATAAGGCCATTTTAC
>CAVQWQ010000018.1:0-215051 GCA_963717645.1 uncultured Actinomycetes bacterium
TGTCCCGGCCCCGAAGGCCGACCGGGCCCGGTACTGCATCAATGACGAGGACGTCCTCGAGCTCGCCGACTGCGCCATCAAGGTCGAGCGCCACTACGGCCGGCCGATGGACATGGAGTGGGCCAAGGATGGCATCGACGGCAAGCTGTACATGGTGCAAGCACGCCCCGAGACGGTGGCTTCACGGCGCGTGCCGACGACACTCGAGAGCTACGTGCTGGAGGGCGACGGTCAGGTCATCGCCGAGGGTCGCTCCGTGGGCGAGAAGGTCGCGACAGGACCCGTTCGGCTCATCACAGACGTCACCCAGCTGTCCACCTTCGAGACCGGCGACGTCCTGGTGGCGGACACGACCACCCCGGACTGGGAGCCGGTCATGAAGAACTCCTCCGCCATCGTCACCAATCGAGGCGGGCGGACCTGTCACGCCGCGATCATCGCCCGAGAGCTAGGGATCCCGGCCGTGGTCGGGGCCGGGGATGCCACCACCCGCCTGCGAGGCAACGAGACGGTGACCGTCTCGTGTGTCGAGGGTGACACGGGGCGGGTCTATCGGGGCGATGTGCCGTTCCATGTGGACCGGACCGAGGTGGGGGACATCCCGCGCCCCCGGACCGACATCATGGTCAACCTCGGGAACCCCGACCTCGCCTTCAAGACCTCCTTCCTGCCCAACGACGGCGTCGGGCTGGCGCGGATGGAGTTCATCGTCGGCGAGTACATCCGGGCTCATCCTCTTGCTCTCCTGCACCCCGACAAGGTCACCGATCGTGATGCGCGCGAGAGGATCGAGCAGTTGACCCGTGGGTACGCCGACGGCGAGAGCTTCTTCGTGCAGCGGCTTTCGGAGGGCATCGGCACCATCGCGGCGGCCTTCTGGCCCAAGCCGGTGGTCGTGCGCATGTCGGACTTCAAGACCAACGAGTACGCCAGCCTGGTGGGTGGTGCCGCCTTCGAGCCCCACGAGGACAACCCGATGCTCGGCTTCCGCGGGGCCTCACGCTACGCCCATCCTGCGTACGCGGAGGGCTTCGCCCTCGAGTGCCGGGCCATGAAGCGGGTTCGCGAGGAGATGGGTCTCACCAACGTCGTCCTCATGCTTCCGTTCGTGCGTCGTGTGGCCGAGGCGGCGACCGTCCTGGGACGGATGCGCGATCTCGGGCTCGAGCGCGGGGTGAACGGGCTCAAGATCTACGCCATGTGCGAGATCCCCAACAACGTCCTGCTGATAGACGAGTTCGCCGAGCATTTCGACGGCTTCTCCATCGGTTCCAACGACCTCACGCAGCTGACCCTGGGCGTGGACCGCGACAGTGAGATCGTCGCCTTTGATTACGACGAGCGGGATGAGGGCGTGAAGCGCATGATCAAGCTGGCGGTCGAAGGATGTCGCCGCAACGGCATCCACTCGGGACTGTGCGGCCAGGCGCCATCCGACTACCCGGACATGGCCGAGTACCTGGCCGAGCTCTGCATCGACTCCATCAGCCTCAACCCGGATACCGTGCTCAAGACGACGCAGCAGATCCTCGAGGTCGAGAAGCGCCTGGGCCGTGATCGGGATGCCAGCGCCTCAGTGGCCTGACACCGCCCGGCGTCCCCAACCGGTCAGGAGCGACCCCGGCCACCTCTCAGGTGACCGGCGCTCCTAGCGCCCGTTACCCGTGTGCTCGAAATGCTGGATCACGGCGTCGCGGCCCGGGAAGAACGTACCGATCCGGCCGTCCTCTTCCCACTGCACCACGAAGGGTGGCGTGCCGTCGGGACCACGAACCTCGAGGATCTGGGCATCCCGGTCCGGCTCGCCGACGTAGTGACCCTTGATCACGAGCCGGTCACCTACCTGTGCCTGCATGACTCCTCCTTCCTGTCCCCAGGGAACCCGCTCGTAGCCGTGCACCACAGAGGCAAAGGTCACCTTGTGCTGCAGAGCGACCGCCAATGAGGCAGCATGGATCCGTGGCTGTGAGCGTGTTTCTCCTGGACGACCACGAGCTCGTGCGGCGCGGAATCCGGGAGCTGCTGTGGGCTCACGACGACATGACCGTCGTCGGGGAGGCCTCAACTGCGGAGGAGGCCCTAGCTCGGATCCCCACGAGTCGACCCGACGTCGCCGTGCTGGATGTCCGACTGCCCGACGGTGACGGCATCGAGGTGTGCCGGGAGATCCGTTCTCGCCATCCCGAGATCGCCTGCTTGATCCTCACTTCCTACTCCGACGACGAGGCGCTGTTCAGCGCCATCATGGCCGGAGCCGCCGGCTATATCCTCAAGCAGATCAGGGGGGTGGAGCTCGTCGACGCCATCCGCCGGGTGGGTGCCGGCGGCTCGCTGCTCGATCCCGCCGTCACCGAGCGGGTGATGGCGCGCCTACGAGCCGAGCCGGAAGAGGACGAGGGTCTTGCCGGTCTTACCGACCAGGAACGCCGCATTCTGGACCTTATCGCCGAGGGCTACACGAATCGCCACATAGCCGACACGATCTTCCTGGCCGAGAAGACGGTGAAGAACTATGTGTCGAGCCTGTTGTCGAAGCTCGGCATGGAACGCCGCAGCGAGGCCGCGGCCTACGCCGCCCGACTGGACGAGCGCCACCACCATGGCCATCGATGAGCCGAAGAGGGCGGCGCGCCAAGCAGGGATCCACGCGACAGGTTGCCCGTGAGCGAGGCTCTGGGTCCCCTCTCGGTCTATGGTGAGGATGGGTCGGGAGCAGAGGCGGTAACTGTCCCCCGGGAGAAGCGGTGCGCCGTGACGTCGGCCGGAGAACAGCAGCAATCACAGTCACAATCTGAGGCCCTTGTCGAGTCGGCGCCGGACGCCGTGATTGTCAGCGACGCCGAGGGTCGGATCGTGCTCGCCAACGCCGAGGCCGAACGCCTGCTCGGATACGATCGCACCGAGCTCCTCGGCCGGGACGTCGAGATGCTGATCCCGGACCGCTTTCGAGCCCGGCACGTGCAGCATCGTGGGGCCTACCTGAAGGACCCTCGTACCCGCCCGATGGGGATCGGGCTGAACCTGTGGGCTCGCCGCCGTGACGGGACGGAGGTGCCGATCGACGTCAGCCTGAGCACCATCCAGGGCGAGCAGGGTCCACTCGTCACCGCGTTCGTCCGCGACATCACGGACCGGAGGGCGACGGAGGCGGCGCTCCGGGAGAGCGAGGAGCGGTTCGCCCTCCTGGTGAGCAATGTCGCCGACCACGCCATCTTCATGCTCGACCCGAACGGCAACGTGCTGACCTGGAACAGCACCGCCGAGCGCATCAAGGGCTACTCGTCCGAGGAGATCCTCGGCCGCCACTTCTCTGTGTTCTACCCTCCTGCGGACGTGGAGGCGCGAAAACCCGACAGCGAGCTGGCCACCGCCAGCGAGCATGGGCTGTTCAGGGGCGAGGGATGGCGAATCCGCCACGACGGGTCGCGATTCTGGGCCGATGTGTCGATCACCCCGCTCTGGGGCGAGGGCGGCAAGCTTCGAGGCTTTGCCAAGGTGACCAGGGATTCGACCGAGCGCCACGAGGCCCACGCTCGGCTCGTGGCGATCAACGACATCGCCCGGGCCGCGCTCGAGAGTCGCCCGGGTCCCGAGGTGCTACGGCTCACCGCCAGCTATGCGCGCCAGCTGTCCGGCGCGTCGGCGGTCTGGCTCGTCACCCCCGAGCCCGACGGTCAAGCGCTGGTGGCCCAGGCTGCCGACGGGCCCGGGGCGGACCAGCTCCTCGGCGTGACCGTCCGGGTCGATTCCTCCTTGGCCGGCGAGGCCATGCGTACCGGCCATCCGGTCACGGTGGCGGATCTTTCCAGCGATGGCCGGGTGGAGACCGCGGTAAAGGAGCGGGGGTTCGGGCCCGCAGTGTTCGTTCCACTGGCTGGGAGCGGCGGTCAGCTGGGCGTGCTCGTCGTCGCCAGAGAACGTTCCGCGCCGACCTTCGACCCTGCTCAGATCGCCCTGGTCGAGTTGTTCGCCGCCCAGACGGCGGTCGCCCTCTCCTACAGCCAGGCCCGCGCCGAGCTGGAACGCATGGAACGGGTCGAGGATCGGGAGCGCATCGCCCGAAACCTGCACGACACCGTCATCCAGCGTCTGTTCGCCACGGGAATGGTGCTGCAGGCAACTGAGCCTCTGATCGACCAGGCAGAGGCGCGGGCCCGACTCCAGCGGGCGGTCGAAGACCTCGACGAGACGATTCGCGCCATCCGGACCACGATCTTCGAGCTGGAAGAGCGTCGAAGGGCCCGGCCGAGCCTTCGCAGTGAGATTCTCGAGGTCGTCTCCGAGACAACCGGCGGTCTGGGGTTCGACCCGGTCGTTCGGTTCGCGGGGCCGATCGACGCCATCGTGTCGCGCGAGGTGGCGACCCAGCTGCTTCCGACGTTGCGGGAGGCGCTGTCGAACGTCGTGCGGCACGCTCACGCGACACGGCTCGAGGTGCTCGTGGACGCCTCGGATTCGATCGTGCTGCGGGTTGTCGACAACGGGAGAGGCGTCGACATGTCAAGTCATCGCACCGGCAAGGGCCTTCGCAACATGGGCGAGCGGGCCTCGGCCCTGGGGGGCGAGCTGGAGCTGGCTGCGAGTCCCGACGGCGGTACGGTGCTCACCTGGCGGGTTCCGAGCGCCGGCTGATCCTGCTGGGGCCCACGACCCGCTGCGACACGGATTGTCCTGAGCGATGATGGGTACCCAGGACGACAGGAGGCGGCTGTGCAGTTCATCGTGATCAACCGATCCTTGGATCCAATGTCGAGGGAGGAGTGCCTTCACAAGTTGGCAGACAACCAGGTCGGGCGACTGGCGGTCTCGGTGCGTGGTCAGCCCGTCATCTTCCCGGTCAACTACGTAGTCGATGGCGACGTGGTGGTCTTCCGCAGCGATCCCGGCTCCAAGCTCGATGCGGCGACCCTGGCTCAAGTGGCGTTCGAGATCGATCATGTGGACAGCGAGCTCAAGAGCGGATGGAGCGTCGTCGTCCAAGGGGTGGGACGGTACATCACCGATGCGGTCGACCCGGACTCGGAGCGACGGCGGGCCCTGCCCCTTGACGCGTGGGCACCGGGTGACAAGGAGCACTGGGTCGAGATCTACTCTCCGGAGATCACGGGTCGGCGGCTATCCACCGTGACGGTGTCGGCCTAGGCGGTGTCGGCTCAGGCGGACCGCCGGACCCCCGCCGGAAGCTTCTGTGCTCTCTGACCTGGGTCGGGACGTTTGCCTCTAGGCGTCCGAGGCGGTCGGACGCACCATGGACAGGTGGATACGAACGATGGCAGGCCGGCTGAGCTGTCCCGGGAGGAGTGCCTGGGGCTGTTGGGCTCGGTCCACGTTGGGCGTGTCGGCCTGAGCATGGGCGCGCTCCCCGTCGTGCTGCCCGTCAACTTCGCGCTCGACGGGGACAGCGTGGTGTTCCGCACCGGCGAGGGGGCGAAACACGAGGCGGCGGTCTCCAACACCGTCGTCGCCTTCGAGGCGGATCACGTCGATCCCGTCCACCACTCCGGCTGGAGTGTGCTGGTGACGGGAGTGGCCAACCTGGTGACCGAGATGACCGAGGTCGCTCGTCTCGCCGCCTTGCCGGTGCGGCCCTGGGCGGACGGGCAACGGGGTCACTACGTGCGAATATCCGGAGACCGCATCACGGGACGGCGGCTGCGGCCCGAGCGAGCGTACGTTGTCGAGGCAGGGTGAGGGTCACGCCCGGCCGGCGCTGCTGGAGCGGGGACGTCACGAGCCAGCACGAGCTGACGGCTCCCAGTCTCGAGCGCGGGCGATGAGCCCGTCCGGACGCTCGACACGCAACTGGAGCTCGCCCTCGTAGAGCAGGCCCCTCGCGCCGTCGACCGTGATGTACTGCCCTTCTCGAATCTCGTGCCGGCCGATCCGGGCTCGCCCGTGAGGGAGGTCGACCGACAGCTCTGAGCACGCCACGACGCACACCACACCGAGCTGCCGGGCCACGACGGCGGCGTGGGATGTCCGAGCACCAGTCGCCGTCACGAGCGCCCGGCAGACCGCGAGCCCGGAGATGTCCTCGGTCGACGCCTCCTGACGGACCAGAACGACCGGCTCGCCCGACTCGTCGTAGCGTCCGGCGGTGTCGACGCCGAGGGCCATCCGGCCCGAGGCGATACCTGATCCCGCCGCCATTCCCCGTCCGATCGCCTCGACCCCGTCCTCGTCGGCGAGGCTCACGTAGCTGATGGAGTCCAGCTCGTGATGGCGGACTCGTTGGGCCGCGGTCGACGGAACGATGAGCCCTTCGTCGACCAGGTCGCAGGCGATCCGCAAGGCAGCCAGCGGCGTGCGCTTGGCGGTGCGCGTCTGGAGCAGCCAGAGCTTGCCTTCCTCGACGGTGAACTCGAAGTCCTGGGCGTCGTGGAAGATCGTCTCGAGACGCCTCCGGACAGTCTGCAGCTCGTGGGCGAGGCTGGGGAGCGCACCGATGAGCTCGTCAGGATCCGCGGCCGCTTGTCGGCCTCCGACTACGTCTTCACCCTGGGCGTTCAGGAGAAAGTCGACATACAGCCTGTTCTCCCCGGTCGCTGGGTCCCGGGTGAACCCGACGCCGGAGCCGGACGTCACACCCATGTTCCCGAACACCATGGCTTGCACGGTGACGGCGGTGCCCGAGAGGTCGGTCAGCCCCTGAAGGGCCCGGTACTCGGTGGCGCGCGTGCTGTTCCAAGACCTCATCACCGCGGCGACGGCGCCGAGCAGCTGATCCATCGGATCCTGAGGGAATGGGTGGCCAGCGACCCGCTGGTACACGTCTTTCATGCGGGCGACGACGTCCTGGAGGGCCGCCAGGTCGAGCTCGGCCGTGCTCGGGACCCCCTGGTCGGCGATCGCCTCGTCCAGCACCTGGGCGAAAGCAGCAGGTGGGCACTCCTCGACCACCTCGGCGTAGGACTGGATCAGCCGCCGGTACGAGTCCCATACGAAGACCGGGTCGCCTGTGGCGCGTAGGAGGCCAGGCAGGGTGGCGTCGCTCAGCCCGACGTCGAGGATCGTCTCGAGCATCCCCGGCATGGAGATGGCTGCGCCGGAGCGAACGGCGACGAGCAGGAGCCTTCGCCTGCCTCCTAGCTGCCGGCCCGTGGCCTGCTCGAGCGACCGCACCCCCTCCGCGACCAGTCCGACACACTCGTCGCTCAGGCGTCCACCAGCTTCCTGGTACTCGCGGCACAAGGCCGTCCCCAGGACGAAGCCCGGGGGTACCGGAAGCCCTGCCTCGCTCATACGCATCAGGTTGAAAGCCTTGGCGCCGACGGTATCGACCCCGACCTCACGGGCGCTGGTCTCGCCGATGACGTGGAGCGGCCTCGACATCTCCCCGTGAACATCTGTGATCATCGCATCCTCGCTTGACCGAGGATGTGATCACGCAGGCACAAGGCGGCGTGCATGAGCGCGTCGGTCGCGTCTTCGATGGTCTCGGAGATCCTGTCGGCCACGTGGAGACTTCGGAAGTCCGGAGCACGGGTGACCAGCGCGGCCCTCGCCCTCCGGTCGGCACCATCGGCCTCGTGCTCGAGGCCGACCACCCGGTCGATCGCAACGAGGAAGTCCTGGGAGTCGTCCGGTTGGCCTCCATCGATGACTTCCCGTGCGATCTCGAGCGCCTTGAGCTGCTCGCGGGCGCCACTCACGGTGATCGTGGCCAGTTCATCGAGAACAGACCGGGCAATGGCTGTGCCGTTGGGGGGTAGAAGGGTCAGCAGGAACAGCGCCTCTTCGAGGTCATCGATGGCGTCATCGGCCGTCGCCACCACGCCGGCGAGAGCGTCGCCACCATCGACGCGCTGCGCCTCGAGGCGAACCCAGGTCAGGATCTCGTCGGCCCGATGCTCCCATCTGGCGGCGCGCTTGGCAGCGCGACCGAGGTAGGCGTCGCCGTCACCGAGCCCGAGGCGGAGCAGGGCGGAGCTCAGCGCCTGAGCCGTCTCCACGACCAGGCTGGCGTGATCGGCAGCGGCGGCGAGCAGTCGCCCGTGCGCCGCCTGCACGTGCCGGGCCAGCTCGACGCGAAGCTCGTCTCGGATCAGCGGGTGCGACTTTCCGCCGAGCAGGCCCTCGGAACTGGAGCGAAGGGCGAAGCGCACGACGGCGATCGTCGCCTCGGGACCGATGAGATCGCGGAGGGGCTCACCGTAGCGGGCCGGTGCTCCGGCGGCGAGCTGGACGGCCTGGTACACGAGCCGTTCGCCACCGAGGAGAAGAAAGGCCATGTGCCCGAAGCCGTTGTCGGCCGCCCACCGCAGCAGGCCGATCGCGTCCTTCTTTCCGACCAGGCCGGTGAGGCGCTTGCGGGCCCGGTTCCAGTCGATCAAGAAGACGAGGCGGGAGCCCAGATGGCCGAGGTAGGCCTGGAGAGCCTCGGCATCGGGTGCCTCGTAGCGCCCCGAGGCCAGGTGGAACTCGCCGAGCGCAGGTCCCCCCCGGCGATGCTGGGCGTCGGACCACTGCAGCGGGAACCCCCTGAGGAGCGACTGAAGAAAGACCAGCCGTTGGAGGTGGACATCGGTGTACGTGAGAGTCGCCGTCAGGTTTTCGACGGTGACCACCAGGACGTGCGCCTCGGTGGTGCCGATGTCGTTCTGGATGAGCAGGCGCTGACCCGACCGTGTGGCCGTGGTGCCGAGCCCCGGGTGGTCGAACTTCAGCGGTGCGGTGGACCGCACTCCGGCCACGAAGGCGGCGACCAGCGGACGATCAGTGTCTCGGAGCTGGTAGACGGCTGCCCCGTCGAGCGTCTCGGTGGCCACAGCGCTCTGCAGACGGTTGAGGGCGCGATGGGCGTCCATCACCAGGAGGTGAAGAGAGTCGCCCGGGGCCCGGGCTCCGGATGTGATGCGATCGATATATTCGCCCGGGACGCGATCCGCCGCGAGGTCCGGCGCCTGGGCAAGAAGCGAGTCGAGGCGCCCGGCACTCATGGGTCCGTTGAGGCCCTCGGCGGACAGGGGCGCCAGCATCTCGGCGATGGCACCGGCCAGGGCCTCGTGGATCTCTCGCACCCTGGGGATGGAGTAGGCGTCCGTCCCGGCTCGTTCGGATCCGCCGACGACACCGTCGAGCTGGTCGTCGCTGATACCGGCGGCCAGGCGTTCGTCACAAAGGGACGAGAACGGTGCGGCCGGCTCGTCGGCGTGGGCGCGTGCCGCCTGGAGGAGGGAGAGGAAGTACTTCGACCGGTCGTTGGCCTCGAGACCTCGGTTGACCAGCGAGGGAAGGATGAGCGACTCCTCGCCCAGCTCCTCGACGACTTCACGCTTGGAGGAGCCGGACGGTCTCTGTCCGTCACCCGCTCCGGCCTCCATCCCCTGCGCCAGCTGGCTCACGTTGGCAAGTCCTTCGGCTCGTGGTCCCTGTTCGAGAGCTCTCAGAACCCAACGTAGGCGTGGTACCCGCCCGGTAACAGGGACGAAAGTCCTCAACCACCGGCCGGGTAGGACCTTCGCTCCTGCACCGGAGCGCCGTGCCGTCCTAGGCTCAGCCGTGATGGAGAACCAGGACCGCGGCGGCGGGTCGTCCGGGCAGGTCGTTCTCGAGTTGAGCGGCGTGGAGACGCTGCTCGGTGCCATCCGTCGCCGGGGCTATCGGCTCCTAGGACCCACGGTCCGCGACGGCGCCATCGTCTATGACGACATCGAGTCGGCTTCCGACTTGCCGGTCGGATGGAGCGATGAGCAGGACGGTGGGACGTACCGGCTTCGGCGGCGCGACGACGGAGCGCTGTTCGGCTATGCCGTCGGTCCCCATTCCTGGAAGCGCTTCCTCCACCCGCCCCGCATCCTCCAATGGCGGGCCAAGCGGACCGGGGACGGCTTCGAGGCCAAGAGTCAGCCAGACGAGCCTGACCGTTTCGCCTTCGTCGGGGTCCGCGCCTGTGAGCTGGCCGCCATCGACGTCCAGGACCGTGTGCTGGTCGAGGGGGCGTGTCCCGACCCCGTCTACGAGGCTCGCCGGAGGGGTGCGTTGATCGTCGCCGTCAACTGCGCCTCTCCCGCCTCCACCTGCTTCTGCACCTCGATGGGCACCGGGCCCCGGGCCAGCGCCGGCTTCGACCTCGCCCTGACCGAGGTCGTCGACGCTGGCAGCCACACGTTCGTGGCGGAGGTGGGGAGCCCCCGGGGGGCGGAGCTGCTCGACGCCACACCCCATCGTCCGAGCCTCCCCGAGGACAGCGCTGCCGCCGAGCGGGTGGTGGAGCAGGCCGCAGCCAACATGGGACGTACGCTCGACACTCGGGGGATCCACGACCTGCTGCTCGGCAACCTCGACCACCCGCGCTGGGACGACGTCGCGTCACGGTGTCTGAGCTGCGGAAACTGCACGATGGTCTGCCCCACGTGCTTCTGCACCACGACCGAGGACGTCACCGACCTGACCGGCGAGACGAGCGAGCGGTGGCGCCGGTGGGACTCGTGCTTCACGCTCGACCACTCATATCTGCACGGTGGGAGCGTGCGGGCATCGACGCGGGCGCGGTACCGCCAGTGGATGACCCACAAGCTGGCGACGTGGATCGACCAGTTCGGCACCTCCGGTTGCGTGGGCTGTGGACGCTGCATCACCTGGTGCCCAGTGGGCATCGACCTCACCGAGGAGGTCGCTGCCATTCGAGGAGAGGGGGGCTGATGCGGGCCCGGAGCCTCGACCAGCTGCTCGCTCGCCACGAGTTCTTCGCCGGCCTCGACCCCGCGTATCTCGAGCTCATCGCCGGCTGTGGTCGCAACGTGGGCTTCGATCAGGACGCCTATCTGTTCCGGGAGGGGCAGCCGGCAGACCAGTTCTTCATCGTGCGTCGTGGCCAAGTCTCGCTCGAGATCTTCGCGCCGGGCAGGGGCCCGCTCGTCGTCGATACGGTGAACGAGGGGGAGGTGGTCGGCATCTCGTGGCTGGTCCCTCCTCACCGCTGGGAGTTCGACGGACGAGCCGTCGTCGCCATCAGAGCCGTTGCCCTCGACGGCGCCTGTCTGCGGGCCAAGTGCGAGGAGGACCCGAGGCTGGGCTACGAGCTCATGAAACGGTTCGCGGCCATCCTCCGCCGGCGCCTCCAGTCGGCCCGAGTCCGCCTACTCGATGTCTATGGCGACAGCTACGCGATCTGAGCCGGGGCCGGCGGAGCCGACGCTGCCACGCCCGCATCGGGTGAGTCGCCGCTGGCGGGAGACGGCCGACACCTTCACGCTCCGGCTCGAGCCTCTGGACGGGCGCCCGGTCGAGTTCGAGCCGGGACAGTTCAACATGCTCTACGCCTTCGGCGTCGGTGAGGTGCCGATATCGATCAGCGGCGATCCCGCCAGCGGTGAGATCGTACACACCGTGAGGGCAGTCGGTCCCGTCTCCCGTCGGCTGTGTGAGGCCGGACGGGGCGACGTGGTCGGCGTCCGGGGACCGTACGGGACTACCTGGGGCCTCGACACCGTCGAGGGAGGCGACGTCGTCGTCGTGGGCGGGGGCATCGGCCTGGCACCGCTCCGGCCCGCGATCTACCAGCTGGTGGCGCAGCGGGAGCGCTTCGGGCGGGTCGCGGTGCTCGTCGGCTCCCGTTCGGATCGGGAGCTCCTCTACTGGCGACAGCTGCAGGCCTGGCGCGGTCGCTTCGACCTGCACGTCGGCATCACCGTGGACCACGCTGGACTGGGCTGGCGCGGTCGCGTCGGCGTGGTCACCGATCTCATCGCCGGGGTTGGTCTGGATCGGGACCGCACCATGGCCCTGGTGTGCGGGCCGGAGGTGATGCTGCGCCGGAGCGCCGAGGCGCTGCGCGACGCGGGTCTGGCGCCCGACCGCATCCGGGTCTCGCTCGAGCGGAACATGAAGTGCGCCGTGGGCCAGTGCGGACGCTGCCAGCTGGCGCCGATGCTCCTGTGTCGGGACGGCCCGGTCGTGACCTACGACCGGGCGGTCCCGCTTCTGGCGGTCAGGGAGCTCTGATGGCCCGCCGTCCCAAGCTGGCTGTGTGGAAGTTCGCCTCCTGTGACGGCTGTCAGCTGACCCTCCTCGACTGCGAGGACGAGCTGCTGGGTTTGGCCGGGGAGATCGAGATCGCTCACTTCCTCGAGGTATCCGGGGCCACGGTGCGAGGTCCCTACGACCTCTCGCTGGTGGAGGGCTCGATCACCACGGGTGAGGATGCCGAGCGGATCAGGCGAGTGCGGCAGGCGTCCCGGCGCCTGGTGACCATCGGCGCCTGCGCCACGTCCGGGGGAATCCAGGCCCTGCGGAACTTCGGTGACGTGGCGGAGTTCCGCTCCATCGTGTACGCCCAGCCGGAGTACATCTCGACCCTGGAGCACTCGACCGCCATCGCCGACCACGTGCCTGTCGACTTCGAGCTGCGTGGCTGTCCGATCGACAAGGACCAGCTCCTGGAGGTCATCAAGGCCTTCGTGCACGGACGCCGCCCCAACGTGAGCGGCGAGAGCGTCTGCGCGGAGTGCAAACGCAGAGGGAACGTGTGCGTGATGGTGGCTCAGGGGACTGCGTGCCTCGGGCCGATCACGCACGCCGGGTGCGGCGCGCTGTGCCCGACGTACCAGCGCGGCTGCTACGGGTGCTTCGGACCGATGGAGCAGCCCAACACCGTCTCGCTGGCGGGCCGCCTCCAGGACCTGGGCCTCGAAGAGGCGGAGCTGGTCCGCAAGTTCCGTACGTTCAACGCCAACGCCGAGGCGTTCAAGACCGAGAGCGAGTGCCATGACACACGGGGCCGGTAGCCGAACGCTGAAGGTCGACGCCCTGGCCCGCGTCGAGGGCGAGGGCGCTATGACCGTGCGAGTCCGGCGGGGTCGGGTCACCGACGTCCACCTCCGGATCTACGAACCGCCACGGTTCTTCGAGGCGTTCCTGCGTGGCCGTGACTACACCGAGCCCCCCGACATCACCGCTCGTATCTGCGGTATCTGCCCCGTCGCCTACCAGATGAGCGCCTGCCAGGCCGTCGAGGAGGCCTGCGGCGTTCGCGTCGACGGACCCCTGCGGGAGCTGAGGAGGCTTCTCTACTGGGGAGAGTGGATCGAGAGCCACGCCCTGCACGTCTATTTCCTCCACGCTCCTGACTTCCTCGGCTACGAGGGCGCGGTCGAGCTCGCCCGGGCCGAGCGGGAGGTCGTCGAGCGCGGTCTGCAGCTCAAGAAGGCCGGCAACGAGATCATGCGGATCATTGGCGGGCGGGCCATCCACCCGATCAACGTGCGGATCGGTGGGTTTCACCGCGTCCCGAGCCGCCGGGAGCTGGTGCCCCTCGAGGAGCGGCTGCGTTGGGCGAGGGAGGCGGCCCTGGCCACGGTGAGCTGGGTCGCGGGCTTCGACTTCCCCGACTTCGAGCAGCGTTACGAGCTGATGGCCCTGTGGCACCCCACGGAGTACCCCGTCCTCGACGGGCGAATTGTCAGCACGACGGGCCTCGACCTCGAAGCCCGCGACTTCCCGGACCATGTGCGGGAGGAACAGGTCCCGTATTCGACCGCGCTCCATGCGACACTCGACGACCGCACCTACATGGTCGGGCCGCTCGCCAGGTACTGCCTCAACGCCGAGCGCCTGGCCCCCGTAGCGCGGGAAGCGGCCAGCGAGGCGAGCCTCGACCCCACCCGCCACAACCCCTTCCGGAACATCGTGGTGAGGGCGGTGGAGATCCTCCACGCCTGCGACGAGGCCCTGCGCATCATCGCCGCCTACGAGCCGCCCGAGCGTCCACATGTTGCGGTGGAACCGCGGGCCGCGACAGGCCACGGCGCGACCGAGGCGCCCCGGGGGCTCCTGTACCACCGGTACCAGCTCTCGGGTGAGGGTGTCATCGAAGACGCCCGCATCGTCCCTCCGACGTCGCAGAACCAGGCCCAGATCGAGGAGGATCTGCGGGGCTTCGTCGAGGCCAGGCTTGACCTTCCCACCGCTGAGCTCACCGGCCAATGTGAGCAGGCCATTCGCAACTACGACCCGTGCATCTCCTGTGCCACGCACTTCCTCGATCTGAGGATCGAGTCCGATTGACCCCACTGACCGTGGTGGTGATCGGTGTCGGGAACCCCGATCGTGGCGACGACGGTGCCGGACCGGCTGTGACCCGTCTGGTCGAGACGGCGGACGCCCCAGGTGTGGCCATCGTCGTGCGCGGATCGGACCCTACAGCGATGGTCGAGGACTGGGCGGAGGCGGAGACGGCCTATGTGGTGGACGCTTGTCGCTCGGGGGACCGGTCCGGCACGGTGCGGCGCTTCGAGGTCAACGACGACCCTGTGTCCCGCCGGAAAGGTCGGTACAGTTCGCACGGGTTCGACGTCGGCGACGCGATCGAGCTGGCCAGGGCACTGGGGCGTCTGCCCGGCCGCCTGATCCTGTTCAGCATCGAGGGGCAGGACTTCGGGCTCGGGACCGACCTCTCGGCCCCGGTCGAAGCCGCGACCAGGGCAGTCGCCGATCGGATACTCGACGAGACTCGCGGTTCGCCATCCTGGACCATGAGTGGCCGCCCGACTCCGACCAGCTCACCCCGACGATGAGCTCAAGCGGGCTGCGATCCAGGCCAAGTACGGCGCCGAGACCGAGGCACGCTACCACTAGAGCACAGCACGGCAAGACGACCCCAGCCTGGCAGCGTGGCTCGGCTGCGGCCGCCTGGTCGAGCAGCGGTCAACGACGGGTGCGGATCCGCCGGCCCGATATCTGCTCCGGGACGATACGGAGATAGAGGTCGCGATCACCGCCCGCCCACGGCTCGATGCCGAGCGCTTCGACCTGGGAGAGCTCGGCCGGGATGACCGGGCGGGCCCTCCCGGTCACGAGGACGCTCCAACCTTCGCTCTGGGCCCCGTCGACGTGATCGACCTCGAAGCCGATCGACCGTCCCCCGGCTCCTTCGGCGACGAACGTGTCTGCCGCGGTGCGGAAGACGACATCTCCGTCCAGCATTCGGAAGTTGACGGGCACGGCGACGGGGCCTCGGTCCGACACGAAGACCAGGCGCCCGATGCCGCCAGGGCCGAGGAGCCCGTCGCACTCGGCACGGCTCAGGTCCTCCAGCACGGGGCGGTTACCCGGTGGCCCTCCGCCCGGTGGTCGCTGCTGGCCGCCCCCGACGAGCGCATCGGTCGGTGTGTCGAGCGCGCCGGCCAGGCGGAGGAGGGACCCGGCAGTCACGCCCCCCGCCGGCTCTTCCTCCAGATAATGCACGTAGGCCGAGGTCATGCCGGCGCGGGCGGCCAGCTCCTCACGACTGAGCCCCAACTCCCGGCGCCGCTCGGCGATGCGCCGCCCCAGGTCACCCGGATCGCGAGACCTGCTCGATCCAACTGATGGCACCACCGCTCCTCCCCATGCCGGCCCGGCCTGAGACTACCGGGGCGACGGGACCGCCGCTCGCGCCTTCTCTGCAGCCACGGAGGTGCCGACGGCGGCGGTGGCGGCGGGCGCCCCTGTCTGCGATCGAGGTACGGACCCGTCGCTCCTGAAGCGGGCGAGCAGCGTGTTCGGGCACTCGGAGACGAGCCGGTCCAGCCCCTGCTGGAGGACGGCGACGGTCTCCTCGTAGCAACGGCGCACGACCTGTGGGTCGTCGTCTCGCCCATACCACGCCGACCAGTCCAGGGGTTCGAGGAGTTCGACGGTGACCTTGGTGGGGAAGGGGACCGTCGGCACCGGTGCCGGCGCCAGGCCGAAGGGAATCCCCAACAGGACGGGAAGTACGTTGATCCTGAAGCGGTCGAGGCCAATGGCATGAGCGAGCCGGTCGCCGCGCGTCAGGACGAAGAGAGCCTCATGTCCACCGTGGGCGACGGCGGGGATCACAGGCACTCCCTTGCGCAGCGCTATCCGTACGAAGCCGGTGTGGTCGTGGAGCTCCACCCGGCGGCGCTCGGTCCACGGGCGACAGGCTTCCCAGTCCCCGCCGGGGTAGACGACGACGGCGGCACCCTCGTCGAGAGCGGCCTCGGCGTTGGCTGGACTGGCGGGGAGGATTCCCGATCGCCGCAGCGTCGAGTCGAGGCCGGGGACGGCGAAGAGGGCGTCGTAGGCGAGGGAGTAGGTCGGCTCGTCGATGCCCCGGTGGCGAGCCAACGCAGCAGAGAGCGCCGCGGCGTCTGGCATCAGGTTTACGCCGCTGTGGTTGCCCACGACGAGCGCCGGACCCGTGGCAGGAACGTGCTCGATGCCGCGGACCTCAGGGGAGAACCAGCGCAAGGCCCGCTCGAAGAGAGCCACCTCTCGCTCGATGAGCTCGGGGTCGCGGCGAAAGGCGGGCGCCTGTCGCTCAGCTTCGAGCCGCCGCTCCAGTGGAGCCAGCACACGTGTTAGCGGGCTCACCTCCATACCTCGAGTATGGGCCCAAGGAGAGGAAGGAGTCAGGGCCGATGGTCCCGATGCCTGCGCCCGCCCTCCCCAAGGTGGCCATCCCGGTCAGGGCTTTCGGCCCTAGCTACGAGCCGGTGGGTGTGACCCAATGGTTGATCACGAGCACGACGCGAACAGGGGGACCCCATGGCGACGGGACTCGACCCTGAAGCCCTCGAGATGGCTCTCGAGTCCATCCGCGACTTCTCCGGAGCCCAGCTGCCAGCCCACACGCTCCTCGACCTCGATGCCCGTGACGAGGTCCCCCTCGACATCGTGCGAGCCATGTGCAGCGAGAGCCTGGGTATCCAGCTGCTGTTCATCCCCGAGGAGTTCAACGGGATGGGCGGAGGCACGTTCGACGTCTACCGGGTGTGCGAAGCCATGGCCCGGATCGACCTGGGGGTGGCGACCGGTGTGCTGGCGACCTTCCTCGGCAGTGACCCGATCGTGGTGGGCGGCACGCCGGAGCAGCGGAAGCGTTGGCTGACCCGGATCGCGGACGAAGGTCTCCTCTTCGCCTACGGCGCCACCGAGCCCGAGGCGGGAAGTGATCTCGGTGCCATGAAGACATCGGCTCGTCCCGTCGAGGTGGAGGGTGGTCCGGGATATGTGATCAACGGCACGAAGCAGTGGATCAGCAACGGCGGTGTAGCCGACGCCTACTCGGTCCTCGCCAACGCCCCAGGCGGCCCGAGCTGGTTCGTCATCGATCAGGGCACGCCTGGCTTCGCCCACGGAAAGCCCGAGGAGAAGCACGGGATCCGCTGCAGCAACACGGCGGCTCTGATGCTCGACGATGTGCGCGTCGACGCCGACCGGCTGATCGGGGGCGAGGAGGGCCAGGGGCTGCTCCAGGCCCAGCAGGTCTTCGGGTACACCCGCCTCATGGTGGCGGCCTTCGGGCTCGGGGCGGGGTGGGCTGCGCTCGACATCGCCATCCCGTACTCCACCGAGCGCATCCAGGCCGGAGCCCCTCTGTCCGAGAAGCAGGGCTATACCCACAAGCTGATCGTGCCGCACGCCGTCGCCCTCGAAGCCGGCCGGGCCTTCATCGAGGAGACGGCCGAACGCATCGACGCCGGGGGCGGAGATCTGAATACCGAGGGCGCCATCGCCAAGTATCTCGCCACCGAAGCCGGCAATGCCGCCGCCGACGCCAGCGTCCAGGCCCTCGGCGGCTACGGCTATACGCGCGAGTACATGGTCGAGAAGATCAGGCGCGACGTCCGGATCACCACGATCTACGAGGGCACCTCGGAGATCATGGAGATGACGATCAGCCGGGACCGGTGGCAGGCTCACATCAAGAGCCGAGGCCGGCACTACCACGACGAGGCGGAGGGCCTCGAGGCTCTGCACGGCGAGCACCCCGCTGTCGGCGCCGCCGCAGCAGCGACCGCGTCTCATGCTCTGTCCGAGGTACTCGAGCAATCCCGGGTCGGCCGCCTCACCCGCAACCAGCACGTGCTGCTCCGGCTGGGCGGCCTGATCGCCCGCGTCGAGGGCGCGGCGGCGTTGGCACGGCGGGCTGCCAGGGCGGAGGCTGCCGACTTGAACCCGAAGGCCGACCGGCGCTTCGACGACGACGCTCTTTGCGCCGTGAGCCGTGTGTACGCGCGAGGCGCCGCCGCCGCTGTCGCTGATGAAGGCCTGCGCCTGGTGCTGGGGGCGCACGAGACCGCTGACGTCGGGCTGGCGGCCGATCCTGCCTTCGGTCTGGGTGAGATCCACGCCGCCCAGGCGGGATTGCTGTCCGACATGGACCAGGTCGCTGACGCCCTGTACGGACGCCAGCCCACCGGAACCCCGACCCTATGACTGTCGCACTGCCGAGGAGATGAGCATGGACGACTACCTGGACCGGGCCGTCGCGGTCGTGGGTGTCGGCGCCGTGATGCCGGACGCGCCCGACGCGCCGACGTTCTGGGCCAATATCCGCAACGGCCGGTACAGCATCAGCGAGGTGGATCCTGCTCGTTGGGACCCGATCCTCTACTACGACCCGGACCCCAAGGCGGCCGACAAGACGTATTCGAAGATCGGCGGCTGGGTTCGGGAATGGGAGTGGGACCCTCGCAGCTGGAGACTGCCGATCATGCCCAAGGTGGCCGAGGCAATTGACGACGCCCAGAAGTGGGCGGTGGCCTGCACCCACCAGGCGCTCACGGACTACGGCTACCCGGAGCGTCCGCTCGACAGCGAGCGGGTCGCGGTCGTCCTCGGCAACGCCATGGCGGGTGAGAAGCACTACGAGACGGCGTTGCGGGTCAGCTTCCCGGAGATGGCCCGGGAGCTGTCGCAGACTCCGAGCTTCGACGCCCTGCCGAACGACGTGCAACGAGCCATCACCGAAGAGCTGGGCTCGGTGGTCGCCAAGCGGTACCCCGAGATCACCGAGGACTCCATGCCGGGGGAGCTGTCCAACTGCATCGCGGGGCGTGTAGCCAACCTGTTCAACTTCCGCGGTCCCAACTACGTCGTCGACGCCGCCTGTGCCTCGGCCATGGCCGCGACGGCGTCCTCGGTGGAGGGCCTGATCGATGGTCACTACGACGCCGTGATCACCGGTGGGATCGACCGCAACATGGGCGCGGCGACATACGTGAAGTTCTGCAAGATCGGCGCCCTGTCGGCCACAGGGACCCGACCGTACGCCGAGGGCGCGGACGGGTTCGTGATGGGGGAGGGCGCGGCGGTCTTCCTGCTGAAGCGCCTGCATGACGCCATCGAGGCCGGCGACCGCGTCTACGCGGTGCTGCTCGGGATCGCCGGGTCGAGCGACGGCAAGGGCAAGGGGATCACCGCACCGAACCCGGTCGGCCAGAAGCTCGCCGTCGAGCGGGCGTGGCGAAACGCTGGTATCGCTCCGCAGACGGCCACGTTGGTCGAGGGGCACGGCACGTCCACACGGGTGGGCGACGTCGTCGAGCACCAGAGCATGGCCGAGGTCTTCGACGGCGGCGGGATCGCTCCCGGTGCGATCGCCCTCGGCTCGGTCAAGTCGAACATCGGCCACCTCAAGGGGGCCGCCGGCGCCGCAGGCATGTTCAAGGTGGTGATGTCGCTCAATGACCGGCTGCTGCCACCCAGCCTCAACTTCCGGACGCCGAGCCCGGACATCGATTTCTCCCGCAGCCCGTTCCGCGTCAACACCGAGCTCAGAGAGTGGGAGCGCCCGGAGCCCGGGATCCGCCGGGCCGGCGTGAGTGCTTTCGGGTTCGGCGGCACCAACTTCCACGCCGTGTTCGAAGAGCACGTGCCAGGCCGCGGCGGCAACGGACGCAAGACCTTCGCCGTCTCTGAGCCGAAGGCCTCGACTGTCACTGGTGGGCCGGGCGACCTCACGTCGGGACCGAAGGCCCCGTTGCAGGGGGCAGCCGTCGTCGGCGCTGCCGACGAGGTCGAGCTGGGCCGGCGCCTCGCCGAGCTGGCGGCCGAGGCAGCAGCAGGGCGGACGCCGCCGGTCGCTCGTCCGTCGGACACCGACCTCCTGGCTCCCGAGCGCGTCGCCATCGACTTCGGCACCGCCGAGCAGCTCGCCGAGAAGGCAGCCCGAGCGGGAAAGGCGCTCGCCGCTGGCGAGGCGGCGTGGAAGATGCTCCGTGGGCGGGGTGTGTTCCGGGGTCGTGGTCCGGCTCCGAAGGTCGCGTTCCTCTACACCGGGCAGGGCTCACAGTACGTCAACATGCTGAGGACCCTTGCGAGGAACGAGCCACTGGTCGCTGGCGTCTTCGACGAGGCCGACAGAGTCATGGAGCCTCTGCTGGAGGGGCGTCGCCTCACCGATTACCTGTTCGCCGACAGCGACGACCCGGCCGCCATGGCGCGGGCCGAGGAGGAGCTGCGACGGACGGAGATCACCCAGCCGGCCGTGCTGGCCGTCGATCACGCCCTGACAATTCTCTTCGACGCCTACGGCATCCGCCCCGATCTCGTCATGGGCCACAGCCTCGGGGAGTACGCCGCGTTGGTGGCGGCGGGCGCTCTGACGTTCGAGCACGCCCTCGAAGCCGTCAGCGCTCGCGGTAGGGAGATGGCTGACATCGACGTCGAGGACCGAGGGCTGATGGCGGCGGTGATCGCCCCGCTATCGGAGATCGAGCGCCTCGTGGAGACGATCGACGGCAATGTCGTCGTCGCCAACGTCAACAGCACCAGTCAAGCGGTGATCGGCGGGGCCAGCGGCCCGGTCCAGCGGGCCGTCGAGGCGCTGCGGGCTGCCGGCCACCATGTCTTCGAGCTACCGGTGAGCCACGCGTTCCACACCTCCATCGTGGCCCCCGTGTCGGAGCCGCTGAAGCGGTCTCTCGCCCGGCTGAGCCTCCGGCCGCCGGTGATCCCGCTCGTGGCCAACGTGAGTGGCGAGCTGTACCCCACCGGGCTCGACGCTCTGCCGCAGATGCTCGAGATCCTCGGGCGGCAGGTCGCCTCGCCCGTTCAGTTCGTGAAGGGCCTCCACACCCTCTACGACATCGGCGCCCGAGTGTTCGTCGAGGTCGGTCCCAAGCGCGCCCTCCACGGCTTCACCGAGGACGTCCTCGGCGAACGGGCTGATGTCACCGCCCTGCTCACGAACCATCCCAAGTTGGAGGATGCCGAGGCATTCAACCAAGCTCTGTGCGGTCTCTACGCTGCCGGCCTGGGCACCAGTGTCGACGCGTCGACGCAGGTGCCGGCCGTCTCGACGGCACGGCCGGTGGCAGAGGAGCCCCAACAGCGCGCGGCCACCGTTCGGATGGAGACGATCCCCGCGGCTCCGCCGACGCCCAGCGGCCAGCGGTTCGTCCCGCCCGGTCTCTACGAGGACCTCGGACGCACGGTCGCGGACTTCCTCGACCAGAGAATGACCACCGAGGAGGCGGATCGACCCGCGCTGCGCCGACCGGTGGTGGTGACCGGCGCGGCACTGGGACTGCCGGGGACGGAGCGGTTGTTCGACCCGACCAACCTCGGGCGGCTCCTACGTGGCGAGCAGCTCATCAAGGCCATCCCGCCAGAGATTCGCGACAGCATCCTGGACCAGCACATCACCCGGCTGATCAAGAGGCCGGACGGGAGCGGGAGCTTCGAGCTCATCGACGACGCTGCCGATGTCATCAAGCTGGCGGCGCGGGCCCAGGCCTTCGATCCGGCGGCGGAGTTCGGCATGAGCGCCGATCGTCTCCCCGCGCTCGACAAGACCACGTGCATGGCCGTCGCCGCCGGGTTCGACGCCCTGTATGACGCCGGGATCCCGTTGGTGCAGCACTACAAGACCACACACCTCGGCACCCGGCTGCCCGAGCGCTGGGGCCTGCCGCACGCGTTGCGGGATGACACCGGCGTGATCTTCGCCTCGGCCTTCCCCGGCATGGACTCCTTCGCCGAGTACGCCGATCAGTACTACACCGACAAGGCGCGGCGTGAGCAACTGGCCGCCCTCGAAGCCGTGCGGGCCAGTCTGGCCGGCAGCGACGGTGCCGCCGGCCCGGCGATCGGCGAGCTCGACCGGAGGATCGGGATTCTGCGCTCCGCCATTGCTGATCACCCGTACGAGTTCGACCGTCGCTTCCTCTTCCGGGTGCTGTCGATGGGTCACTCGCAATTCGCCGAGATCATCGGCGCTCGCGGGCCCAACACCCAGGTGAACGCGGCCTGCGCCAGCACGACCCAGGGGATCGCTCTCGCGGAGGACTGGATCCGCGCCGGTAGGTGCCGCCGCGTCATCGTGGTTGCCGCCGACGATGTCACCTCCGACCACCTCCTCGGTTGGATAGGAGCCGGCTTTCTGGCGTCAGGGGCAGCGGCGACCGACGAGGTCGTCGAGGAAGCCGCCACGCCGTTCGACCTGCGCCGGCACGGGATGATCCTGGGCATGGGCGCAGCCGCCATCGTGGTGGAGGAACCCGAGGCTGCCGTCGAGCGGGGCATCCGCCCCATCTGCGACGTGCTCGCCGCGGAGACGGCCAACAGCGCGTACCACGGCACCCGGCTCGACGTCGCTCACATCAGCCAGGTGATGGAGAACCTCATAGGGCAGGCCGAGCGGCGGTGGGGGATCGATCGCCGCGAGGTTGCGAGCGAGGCGATGTTCGTGTCCCACGAGACGTACACCCCGGCGAGAGGAGGCAGCGCGTCGGCTGAGGTGGAGGCGCTGCGACATACGTTCGGGCCGGGGGCGAGCAACCTCGTGATTGCCAATACCAAGGGCTTCACCGGCCACCCCATGGGTGTCGGGATCGAGGACGTGGTCGCCATCAAGGGCCTTGAGACCGGGTTGGTGCCACCGATCCCCAACTTCAAGGAGACCGACCCCGAGCTCGGGGAGCTCAACCTCTCTGTCGGGGGGAGCTACCCGATTCGCTACGCGCTCCGGCTCGCCGCCGGCTTCGGCTCGCAGATCAGCATGGCCCTGTTCCGTTGGGTGGAGCCGCCCGACGGCCTCCGACGCGATCCCGAGCACCTTGGCTACGCCTACCGCATCGAGGACGACGAGCGGTGGAAGGCTTGGCTCGCGGAGATGAGCGACAACAGCGACGCCGCTGTCGAGGTCGTCCAGCACCAGCTGCGGGTCATCGACACCGAGCGAGAGCCGATACCAGCGGAGCTCGCTGTCGCTCCTGACCAGCCACCCCAGGTGGAGCCGGCGAAGGCCACCCCGGAGCCCGATGCCGCCCCGGAGCCCGATACCGCCCTCGAGCCCGAGGCGCCCACCGTCTCCGAGGACGAGGCGCCCACCGTCACCGAGGACGAGGTGCGCGAGCGTGTCCTCACCATGGTGGCCGACCAGACCGGCTACCCCCAGGACATGCTGGAGATGGACCTCGACCTGGAAGCCGACCTGGGGGTGGACACCGTCAAGCAGGCCGAGCTGTTCGCCACGGTGCGGGAGGCCTACGGCATCCCCCGCGACGACAAGCTCAAGCTACGGGACTTTCCCACTCTCACCCACGTGGTGGGCTTCGTGCTGGAGCGGGCGGGCGGGGCCGCGTCCGACGCGGCGCCAACCGAGCCGCCCCCGCAGCCTCAGGCAGCGCCGGCCCCGGAGCCCGATACCGCCCCGGAGCCCGCCGCCCTCGAGCCCGAGGCGCCCACCGTCTCCGAGGACGAGGCGCCCACCGTCACCGAGGACGAGGTGCGCGAGCGTGTCCTCACCATGGTGGCCGACCAGACCGGCTACCCCCAGGACATGCTGGAGATGGACCTCGACCTGGAAGCCGACCTGGGGGTGGACACCGTCAAGCAGGCCGAGCTGTTCGCCACGGTGCGGGAGGCCTACGGCATCCCCCGCGACGACAAGCTCAAGCTACGGGACTTTCCCACTCTCACCCACGTCGTGGGCTTCGTGCTGGAGCGGGCGGGCGGGGCCGCGTCCGACGCGGCGCCAACCGAGCCGCCCCCGCAGCCTCAGGCAGCGCCGGCCCCGGAGCCCGATGCCGCCCCGGAGCCCGCCGCCCTCGAGCCCGAGGCGCCCACCGTCTCCGAGGACGAGGTGCGCGAGCGTGTCCTCACCATGGTGGCCGACCAGACCGGCTACCCCCAGGACATGCTGGAGATGGACCTCGACCTGGAGGCCGACCTGGGGGTGGACACCGTCAAGCAGGCCGAGCTGTTCGCCACGGTGCGGGAGGCCTACGGCATCCCCCGCGACGACAAGCTCAAGCTACGGGACTTTCCCACTCTCACCCACGTGGTGCGCTTCGTGCTGGAGCGGGCGGGCGGGTCCGCGTCCCAGCCAGCGCCCGCTGCGCCCGCAGCGGCCGAGGCCGCCCCGCCCGCGGTGCGTGCCGAGGCCAGGGCCGGGTTGGAGATGTGCGATCGGGTGCGCCGGCGCGTCCCGGTTCCGGTCGTCCGCCCGCCCCTTGCGCTGTGCCGGCCGACCGAGGTCCGACTCGGGTCCGGTAGCCGAGTCGTGGTGGTGTCGGACGGCGGCGGGGTGGGCGACGCCCTCGTTGACCGCCTTCACGCGACGGGCGTCGAGACGCTGCTCATCCAGCCGTCCGAGGACGTCGACGCCGAGACCGTCACGGGCCAGATCACGGCCTGGAGCGGCTCGGCCGGTGTGCAGGGTGTCTATTGGCTTCCCGCTCTCGACGTCGAGCCCTCGATCGGCGAGCTCGATCTCGTCGGCTGGAAGGCAAACCTGCGGATCAGGGTGAAGCTCCTGGCGGCGACCATGCGCGCCCTCTTCGAGCAGGTGAGCGGGCCGGGGACCTTCCTCGTGACGGGGAGCCGGCTCGGCGGTCGCCACGGGTACGACGAGGCCGGCGCCAGCGCCCCGATGGGTGGGGCCGTCACCGGCTTCGCCAAGGCCTACAAGCGGGAGCGTCCGGACTGCCTGGTGAAGGCCGTCGACGTGGCGGCATCGGCCGCAGCGTCAGAGGTCGCCGACCTCCTCCTCGAGGAGACCGTCAGTGATCGGGGAGCGGTCGAGATCGGCCGTTGGGGCGGACTGCGGTGGGCGATCGGCCTGAAGGAGGAGTCTGTGCCGGACGGCCGGCCGGGCCTGGCTCTCGGCCCCGAGACCACCTTCGTGGTCACCGGCGCCGCGGGCAGCATCGTCTCGGCCATCGTCGGTGACCTGGCGATGGCGTCGGGCGGCAGCTTCCACCTCCTCGACCTGGCTCCCGAGCCGGACCCGGCGGACCCCGACCTCGAACGCTTCGCCGTCGACCGCGACGGCCTGAAGAAGGACCTGGCCCAGCGCATCAAGAACCGGGGCGACCGTCCGACGCCGGCGATGGTCGAGCGGGAGCTGGCGGGGCTGGAGCGGCGGAGAGCGGCGCTCGACGCCATCACGACGGTGAAGAAGGCGGGCGGGCACGTCGTCTACCACAGCCTCGACCTGCGCGACCCGGAGGCGGTCGCCAAGGTGATCGAGACCGTGCGGGAGCGCCACGGGCGCCTCGACGTGCTGCTGCACGCCGCCGGCCTCGACGTGAGCAGGTTCCTGTCCGACAAGTCGGACCAGGAGTACGACCTGGTCTTCGACGTCAAGGCGGACGGTTGGTTCAACCTCTTGCACGCCGTTGGCAGCATGCCGCTGGGCGCGACGGTGAGCTTCAGCTCGGTCGCCGGACGCTTCGGCAACGGCGGACAGACGGACTACAGCGCGGCCAGCGACCTGCTGTGCAAGGCGACCTCCAGCCTGCGCTCCACCCGGCCCGCGACCCGGGGCCTGGTGATCGACTGGACCGCCTGGCGGGACATCGGCATGGCGTCACGTGGGTCGATCCCGAAGATGATGGAGCGCGCCGGCATCGACCTGCTCGCGCCCGGGGTCGGCATCCCCTGGATCCGCCGGGAGCTGGTGACCGGGGGCGGGAATGGCGAGGTCCTCGTCGCCGAGCGGCTCGGCGCCCTCACCGAGGAGCTGGACTACACCTGCCTCGACACCGAAGCCGTGGCCGCCCGGCCGCCACGGGGGCCGATGGCCGGCGAGATCGTGGGCATCGGAGTCTGGCGGCCGTTGACCGTGGAGACGACGCTCGATCCGATCAAGCAGAGCTTCCTCGACGACCACCGCATCGACGGTACGGCCGTCCTGCCCGGAGTCATGGGCGTGGAGGGCTTTGCCGAGGTCGCGTCAGCGCTCCTCCCCGGGTGGCGGGTCGTCTCGGTCGAGGATGTCGCCTTCCTGGCGCCGTTCAAGTTCTATCGGGACGAGCCTCGCACGGTCACGTTGGAGGCGACGTTGGGACCGGGCCCCCGGGCCGGCGAGCTGGTGGCGGAGTGCCGCCTCCTCGGCCGTCGGGAGCTGCCCAATCAACCCGAGCCTCGAGTCACGACCCACTTCACGGGCAGGGTCCGGCTCGCGCCGGCAGGGGATGGCCTTCAGGAGACGGCGACCGCAGCACGGCTCGCAATTCCAAGTGGCGGTGTCGCACGGGCAGCGGCGATCTACCGCATCTATTTCCACGGACCCGCGTACCAGGTACTCGACGGCAGCTGGCGCGACGGTGACCGCCAGGTCGGGATCATGGCCTCCGGGTTGCCCGACGACCGCCAACCTCCCGATCTGCCGCTGGTCAGCATGCCCAGGCTGCTCGAGCTCTGCTTCCAGACGGCCGGCGTCTGGGAGCTCGCCACCAAAGGACGCCTCGCTCTGCCACAGCAGCTGGCAGGCGTCAGCCTCCTGCAAACGGAGGCGGCTCCCGAGGGAGATGTCCAGGCCGTCGTGACCCCCCTGTCAGACGGTGAGAGCTTCGACGCGGACGTCGTCGACGAGGCAGGAAGGGTCCATCTCCGCATGACCGGCTACCGCACCGTGGCGCTGCCGACACCGGTCGACCCCGAGCTGCTCGCGCCGCTGCGGACCACGGTCTCGTGACCTCCTCGTCTCGCCTCCGGGCAGCAGCTGAAGGCGGGACGTGCTGCCCCTTCGACAGGGTGGCGATCGTCAATCGCGGCGAGGCAGCAATGCGCCTCGTCCACGCCGTGCGCGAGATCAGCTTCGAGCAGGATCGCCACGTCGCCACCGTGGCGCTCTTCACCGAGCCCGACCGCGACTCGATGTTCGTCCGACAGGCGGACGACACCGTGTGTCTCGGGCCCCCCACCTACGTCGACGAGGGCGACGGCCTGCTGAAGAGCACCTATCTCGACTATGGGCGGCTCGAGCGTGCGCTCGTCGAGGCCCGTGCCTCGGCCGCCTGGGTCGGCTGGGGGTTCGTGGCCGAGCATCCCGAGTTCGCCGAGCTCTGCGAGGCCCTCGGCATCGTCTTCATCGGGCCGACGGCGGCCGCCATGCGCCTGCTCGGAGACAAGATCAGCGCCAAGCGGCTGGCCGACGAGGCGGGGCTGCCGGTGGCGGCGTGGAGCGGTGGGCCGGTGAGATCGTTGGCCGAGGCTGACGCCCACGCCCAGCGGCTCGGGTACCCACTGATGGTCAAGGCCACGGCCGGTGGTGGGGGTCGGGGCATCCGCCGGGTGCGCGGGCCACAGGACCTCGAGGAGGCGTTCGAGAGCGCCCGGGTCGAGGCGCTCCGCTTCCTCCCGGACGCCACCCTCTTCCTCGAGCGGCTCTTGCCGGCGTCGAGGCACATCGAGGTGCAGATCATCGCCGACCACCACGGCAACGTGTGGGCAGCGGGCGTACGCGATTGCACGATCCAGCGGCGAAACCAGAAGGTGGTCGAGGAATCGGCTTCCACTACCCTCACGCCCGAGCGCGGGGCTGAGTTGAAGGAGGCGGCAGCCCGCCTGTGCCGCGCCGCCGGGTATACGAACGCTGGCACCGTCGAGTTCCTCTATGACGTGGGCTCGGGACAGGTGTCGTTCATGGAGGTCAACTCGCGCCTACAGGTGGAGCACCCTGTGACCGAGGAGACGGCGGGGCTCGATCTGGTCAAGCTCCAGCTCCACGTGGCCGGCGGAGGCAGGCTGGACGGAGAGGAGCCCGCTGCGGTCGGTCATGCCATCGAGGTGCGTCTGAACGCTGAGGACGCCGAGAACGCGTTCGCGCCCGCTCCGGGCACTGTCGAGCTCCTGCGGCTCCCGACGGGACCCGGGCTCCGCATCGACACGGGTGTCAGCGAGGGGGACACCATCCCCTCGGAGTTCGATTCGATGATCGCCAAGATCGTCTCCTGGGGCCGCGACCGGACCGAGGCGCTGGCGCGGCTGTCGAGGGCTCTCGAGGAGACGCAGGTGGTGGTCCGGGGCGGCTCCACGAACCGAGCCTTCCTGCTCGAGCTGCTGGGGCGTGTGGAGGTGAGGACGGGTGCGGTGGACGTGCACTGGCTCGACCGCCTGACAGAGGCGGGAGGGCATGTCTCGCACCGCCACGCCGGGGTGGCGCTGCTTCAGGCGGCAGTGCAGGCGTACGACGACGAGCTCGACGTGGAGCAGCGACAGTTCTACGCCACCGCGGCGAGGATGCGCCCGAAGGTCCGCGTCGAGGTCGGCCACCGGGTGACATTGCAGGCGAGGGGTCACGAGTATGAGCTCGACGTCTACCGGCTCGGGCCCCGGCTCTACCGGATAGCCGACCAGAACGGCCGAGTAGACGTGGCTGTCGACCGCATCGGGCGCTTCGAGCGCCGTGTCACCTGCGGGGGAAAGACCCACACCGTCCTGTCCGTGCTGGAAGGACACCGCCACCTGATCGAGGTGGACGGAGTGGCCCATCAGGTGACGCGGGACGCCGGCGGCATGGTACGGGCCCCAGCGCCAGCCGTGGTTGTCGATGTGCTGGTGAAGCCGGGTGACGAGGTGTCGGCCGGCGACCGCCTCGTCGTGCTGGAGGCGATGAAGATGGAGCTCTCCGTCGTCGCCCCGGCGGACGGGCGGGTGGCGAGGGTGCTGGTGAGCCCCAACGTACAGGTCGAGGCCACCGCTCCCGTCGTTCAGCTCGAGGCTCCGAGGGAGTCGACGGGTGGCGCCAGCCTCGAGCGCGTCGACCTCGGCGCGCTTGGCCGAGGCAGCGCGCCCGACGAGGAAGTCGAGACGTCGTGGCACCAGAATCTCGAGGCCCTTCGTCGAGAGATGCTCGGCTTCGACTTCGTGCCGAGAGACTCTCAGGCCCTGCTCGCCGACTACGCGCGCCTTGCAGCCCTTCTCCCAGCGGACGATGGGGCGCTTCTGGCCGGCGAGGACGAGGTCCTCAACGTCTTCGTCGACGCCTGTTCGCTCTCCCGGACCCGTCCTGACCCCGACCTTCCAGAAGGGGTCGGTTACGAGGCCCACAGCCACCACGAGGACCTGCTCGTGTACCTGCGGTCCGTGGACGGCAGTGGCGAAGGCCAACCGGACTCGTTCCTCCATGACCTCCGGCGAGCCCTTGCTCACTACGGCGTTGGTGACCTGGAGCCGACGCGCAAGCTGTACGACGCTCTCTTCTGGATGGTCAAGGCGCAGCAGCGAGTGAACCTGCAGGTGCCGGCCATCCAGTCGATCCTCGACCGCCGCCTCGAACAGCAAGAGGTCCTTGTCCGGAACGTCGACGAGGGCTTCCGGGGCATCCTCGATCGTCTGATCCTGGCGACCGAACAGCGTTTCCCGGAGCTTGCGGGCCAGGCGCGGGAGGTGCGCTACCAGTACTTCGAGCGGCCGCTGTTCGAGCAGGTCGCCGCCGAGAGCTATGCCGAGGTGGCGAGGACGCTCGATCTGCTCGAGGCTGATCCGGACGGCGTCGAGCGCGAGCGCTACATGAGCTCGTTGGTGCAATGCCCTCAGCCGCTCAAGAACCTCCTCACCCGTCAGTTCGTTACGGCTGGCGAGTCGCGGCGACGGTTGATGCTCGAGTGCATGACCCGCCGGTACTACCGGACCCGGGACTTGCGCCGCCTCCGCCTCATCAGTGCCGATGGCAATCCTGTCGCTCGAGCGGAGTACGACCACGAGGACCGTCGCGTCCAGGTCCTGACCACCTTCGCTGCCTATGACGATCTCGCGGGCACGGCCAAGCGCCTGGTTCCCCTGATCGACGAGGTGCCGGAGGACAGCGAGGTCGTCGTCGACCTGTACGTGTGGCGCTCCGGCCCACAGCAGGAGGAAGGTGAGACGCAGGAGGAAGTGCGCGACATCCTCTCCATCGCGGCATTTCCCGCGCGGGCGTGCCGTGTCGTCGTGGCCATCAGCGCTGCCGGCCAAGGGTTGGGAATGTCTGGAACCCAGCACTTCACCTACCGGCCCACACCGGGTGGCTACCAGGAGGACGAGATCTACCGAGATCTACACCCGATGATGGCCGAGCGGCTCCGCTTCTCACGGCTGAGGGAGTTCCGCCTCAGACGCCTGCCGTCGGTCGAGGACGTCTACCTCTTCCACGGCACCGCCCGTGACAATCCCAAGGACGAGCGTCTCTTCGCCGTGGCCGAAGTGCGCGATGTCACGCCGGTGAGAGATGAGGTCGGTCGAGTGGTGCAGCTGCCTCAGCTGGAGCGCAAGCTGATGGAAGCCCTGGCGGGGATCCGTGCCTTCCAGGCCGGGCGTGCGGTGCCCAAGAGGTTGTACATGAACCGGGTGGCCCTCTACATCTGGCCACCGCTGCAGCTGGCCCAGGAGGAGCTGCACGACATCATCCACCGGCTGGCCACCGCCACCACGGGTCTCGGGATCGAGGAGGTAGTGGCTCTGGTGCAGATCGTGCAACCTGGGGCTGCTGCCGCGCGCCAGACGATGGTGCACATGTCGAACCCTGCCGGAACAGGGGTGGTGGTGCTCTTCCTGCCGCCGCTGGACGAGCCGTTGGTCCCGCTCGACGAGTACGGACAACGGGTGGTCCAGCTCCGCCGGCGTGGGCTCGTGTACCCCTACGAGATCGTGAGGATGTTGACGCCCTCGACAGACCAGGCGGCCGGCGACTTTCCCGCAGGTGAGTTCAGCGAGCACGACCTGGACGTGGAGGGACGTCTTTCTCCCGTCAGGCGCCATTACGGTCACAACTCGGCGGGAGTGGTAGTGGGCCTCATCCGCAACTTCACGCCCAGTCACCCCGATGGCATGGTCCGCGTGGTGCTCCTCGGTGACCCGAGCAGGGGACTGGGCACGCTCGCCGAGGCGGAGTGCAGACGCATCATCGCCGGCCTGGATCTGGCCGAGGAGCTGGGCGTGCCCGTCGAGTGGTTCGCTCTGTCGGCAGGGGCGAAGATCGCCATGGACAGCGGTACCGAGAACATGGACTGGATCGCGCAGGTGCTCCGCCGGATCATCGAGTTCACGCAGCGCGGCGGTGAGATCAACGTCGTTGTGGCGGGTATCAACGTGGGCGCCCAGCCCTACTGGAACGCCGAGGCGACCATGCTGATGCACACCCGGGGCATCCTGGTGATGACGCCCGACTCGGCCATGGTGCTGACCGGCAAGCAGGCCCTCGACTACTCCGGTGGCATCTCCGCCGAGGACAACCAGGGGATCGGCGGCTACGAGCGGGTCATGGGCCCCAACGGCCAGGCCCAGTACTGGGCGCCCGACCTCGCAGGCGCGTGCAGGGTTCTCCTCCGTCATTACGAGCACACGTATCTGGCACCGGGCGAGCTTGTCCCGCGTCGCGCCGCCACGACCGACCCCGTGAACCGCGACGTTCGTTCCTATCCGCACGCGGGTACGGAGTTCACCCTCGTCGGCGAGATCTTCTCCGAGTCGACCAATCCCGGGCGCAAGAAGCCATTCGACATCTGTTCCGTGCTCCGGGCCGCTATCGACCAGGACCATCAGCCACTCGAGCGCTGGGCCGGGTTTCGGCACGCCGAGAGCGCGGTTGTCTGGGATGCGCACATGGGCGGATGGCCGGTGTGCCTGATCGGGCTGGAATCGCGACCGCTACCGAGACGGGGGTTCGTGCCCGCCGACGGTCCCGAGCACTGGACGTCGGGCACGCTCTTTCCTCTCTCCTCGAAGAAGGTGGCACGGGCCATCAACGGCGCCAGCGGCGATCGCCCTGTCGTCGTGCTTGCAAACCTCTCCGGCTTCGACGGCTCGCCCGAGTCGATGCACAAGCTCCAGCTCGAGTTCGGCGCGGAGATCGGCCGGGCTGTCGTCAACTTCCAGGGCCCAATGGTGTTCTGCGTGGTCTCGCGGTACCACGGCGGGGCTTTCGTCGTCTTCTCTGCCGCCCTCAACGACCAGCTCGAGGTGGCGGCGGTGGAGGGATCGTTCGCGTCGGTGATCGGTGGCGCCCCGGCGGCGGCAGTCGTCTTTGCCCGTGAGGTGGATGCCCGCACGGAGTCCGACCCTCGCGTCCAGACGATCGGAGCGCTCGTCGCCGGCGCCGACGGCGCCGAGAAGACGCGGCTGCGGGCCGAGGCGGCCGCGCTGCATGACGAGGTGAGGTCGGAGATGCTCGGTCGGGTGGCAGACGAATTCGATCATGTCCACAGCGTGGACCGCGCGCTGGCGGTAGGGTCCGTGCACCGGATCGTTCCAGCCCTCGAGCTGCGGCCATACCTCGTCGGCGCCCTGGACCGCGGGATCGAGCGCTACCTTGCCCGGCGCCGGCCGGGATCGCACGATGGGGACTGAGGCCGTGCTCTGGTTGGTCCGTCGCGCGGCGGACGTACCCGAGGACGACCTTTGGCTCAGCGAGGACGAGCGGGCGGTCCTGGCCGGGCTCAGGCTCGCGCCCCGGCGGCGAGACTGGCGCCTGGGCCGGTGGACGGCCAAACAGGCGGTTGCCGCCTGGCTCGGTCCGTCCTGGCCTGCGGCTGAGATCGTCGCCGCCCCTGATGGCGCTCCGGAGGCGTTCGTGGATGGTCAGGCCGCCCCGCTCGCCATCTCCCTCACGCACCGCTCAGGGATGGCGGCGTGCGCGGTGGGGCCGGACGGCAGCTATCTCGGCTGTGATCTGGAAGAGGTGGAGCCGCGCAGCCGCGCCTTCGTGTACGACTGGTTCACCCCGGCCGAGCGGGCCTTGGTCGAGAGCGTCTCGCCGCCAGACCGCTCCTTTGTCACCAGCCTGGTGTGGTCAGCAAAGGAAAGCGCGCTCAAGGCCATGCGCGAGGGCCTGCGACTCGACACACGGGAGGTGGTGGTGTCGCCTGGCGACCGGGTGACAGACGGCTGGACCGCCCTTGCGGTCGAGCACACCTGCACCGGTTTGCGGATGCCCGGATCGTGGCGACGGCTCGGTGGCCTCGTGCTCACGATCGTCGCCCGTCCGGGCCCGGACGACCTCCCGTGCTTCACCATCGCGCCCGCGTCTAGTTGAGGCCCAGAAAGCTCACGAGGTCCCGCTGCACCTGACCTCCGGCCTCCCGGGCGATGGTCACGGCGCGGACCACGTCGAGGTCGTCGAGGAGCGCCTGGCCCACCTCTTGCGCTGCCGCCTCGGTGACTCCGGGCTTGGGGTCGTAGTGCCAGAGGCCCTCCAGCTCAGCGGCGGCCCGCTCCAACTGCGCCTCGTCGAAGTCCCAGGGCTCCCGCCAGGGGCGGGACAGGATCAGGAGCCGCACCGCGCCGGGCGGCCAGCGCTCCAGCAGGTCGTGGACGAACACCAGGTTGCGGGCCGACTTGGCCATCTTGCGGCCGTCCACCATGACCGAGCCGACGTGCATCCAGGCTCGGGCGAAGGGCTCGACACCGGTGAAGGCTTCGGCCTGGGCCGCCTCGTAGGCGTGATGAGGGAAGGCCAGGTCGGCACCACCGGCGTGGAGGTCGATCGAAGGACCGAAGACGGCCAGGGCCATGGCGGTGCACTCGGCGTGCCAGCCGGGTCGGCCCTGCCCCCAGGGGCTCTCCCACGCGGGCTCGTCGCCGGTCGAGCGCTGCCAGATGGCGGCGTCCAGCGGGTCGTCCTTGTCGGGGTCGTCCGGGTGGCCGCCGCGCTCGCCGGCGAGGGCGAGGGCCTCATCGCGGGCGAGCCCAGCCCGTTCGAGGATGCCGTCGGCCCGAAAGTACACCGACCGGTTGCGCAGGTAGGCGGCGCCGCGTGCGATGAGCTCGTCGGCAAGGGCGATGACATCATCGACGTGGTCGAAGCTACGGGGCTCGTAGGAAGGCCGGGGGACGCCCAGCTCGGTCATGTCGCGTTCGAAGCGATAGGTGTGCTGCACGGCCAATGACCGCCACGGCACCCCCTCGGCCCTCGCCTCGGCGAGAAGATGATCATCTATGTCGGTGACATTGCGGCAGACCTCCACCCGGGTTCCGACCGACCGCAGGACACGGGCGGCGACATCGGCCCACACGAACGTGGCGGCGTGGCCCAGGTGGGTGGTGTCGTACGGGGTGATCCCACACACGTACACCCGTGCCCTTGCCATGGTCGGCAGCCGAACCCCGCCCACGCGGGCCACGGGTCTGGTCACTCCGCTGCGCTCGCCACGTCGAAGGCCCTCGCGAGGAAGTCGTCGAACGCTTCCGAGTCCCGGGTGACCCGGAGGTGGCCGTCGACTCGTTGGATGGACAGCGACGGGCAGAAGAACCCGTCGTCGCCGACGAAGAAGTGCGGCGACCCGACCACCCCGCGACGTCTCCCCTCTTGCCAGTCGTCATCGACAGCACGCTCGTCGCCCGGGGCTGGCGGCTCCAGGTCGACCGTCCGGGCGATGGCGGCGAGCTCGTCGGGGTCGGCCACGTCGCGGCCTTCCTCGAACAGCGCCGTACGGAGGGCGAGGCTGGCGCGTTCCCCGATGTGATCGCCCCGGTCGTACGCGGACGCAGCGAGCGTCAGGGCGGGCAGCGACGTCGCCGGGAAGTTCGTCGGATCGAAGGCCGCGAACAGGTCCGGGGCGACCGTGCTCCGCAGCGCGGTCACTCCATCGGCCACGTGCTGCGGGTCGAGCGGCTCACCGTTCACGAGCTCGAGCGGCCACGCCCTGGCCCGGACGACGAGATCGTGGTGGCCAAGCCGGGAGCGCTCCTCTACGAGGCGCCGGAGCCCGACGTGAGCATACGGACAGCTCACGTCGGCGAACACCTCGATGACCCGCACCAGGGCTTTCTACACCGCCGATCAGACCGTCACAAGGACAGCCCGGGCGGCAGGTGATAGTGACCTTCGCCCCTAACGTGGCAATACGGCCTGCCGTAGCCTGCAGGCATGGCGATCCCGGGCCGTGTGGCGTGAGCGTGCCCCGGCAGGACGTCACGCCGTTGCCGGATCTCGTCCACGGCCGCTCTGGCGCCGGACCGGTCCGGAAGCAACGTCCCGTCTATGTGGATCTGCTGCCACCCTGCAACGCGGGCTGTCCGGCCGGGGAGAACATCCAGGCCTGGCTCGCCCTCGCCCAGGGCGGTCGGTACGAGCAGGCCTGGCGCCAGCTGGTGCAGGACAATCCGCTGGCGGCGATCCACGGGCGGGTCTGCTATCACCCCTGCGAGAGCGTCTGCAACCGGGCCGAGCTCGACAGTGCGGTGTCGATCCACTCGGTGGAGCGGTTCCTCGGGGACCTGGCCGCAGAGCGGCAGTGGACGTTCGATCCGCCGCCGGCGCCGACCGGTCGGCGGGTGTTGGTGGTCGGCGGCGGTCCGAGCGGGCTGTCGGCCGCATATCACCTTGCCCGCCTGGGTCACCGGGTCGAGATCCGCGACGCGGGATCCGAGCCCGGCGGCATGATGCGCTACGGCATCCCGGCCTACCGGTTGCCCCGAGATGTGCTCGATACCGAGGTCGGACGGATCGCCGCCCTGGGTGTGCAGATCACCTGCGACCACCGCGTCGAGGATCTCTTGGCCGAGCGGCAGGAGGGCGACTTCGACGCCGTGTTCGTGGCCGTTGGTGCCCACCTCTCCAAACGGGTGGACATCCCAGCCCGCGAGGCGGGAAGGATCATCGACGCCGTCGCCCTGTTGCGCAGCGTGGCATCCGGCGAGCGGCCACAGATCGGCCGGCGTGTCGCCGTCTACGGTGGCGGCAACACGGCCATGGACGCCGCCCGCGTGGCTCGCCGGCTGGGGGCCGACGACGCGATGATCGTGTACCGGCGCACCCGCGCCCAGATGCCCGCCCACGCCGAGGAGGCCGCTGACGCCGAGACCGAGGGCGTACGGATCAACTGGCTGCGGACGATCTCCGCCTTCGACGGTCCCGAGCTCACCGTCGAGGCGATGGAGCTCGACGAGTCCGGCCGCCCGCAGCCGACCGGGCGCTTCGAGACGCTCGCTGCGGACACGGTGATCCTCGCCGTCGGCCAGGACACCGACACCGGCTTTCTTCACCAGCTACCGGGCGTCGAGCTCGAGCCGGACGGCATCGTCAAGGTGTCCCCGTCGATGATGACCGGCTGTCCCGGCGTGTTTGCCGGCGGGGACATGGTGCCTGCCGAGCGGACGATCACCGTCGGCGTGGGCCACGGCAAGAAGGCCGCTCGTCACATCGACGCCTACCTCCGGGATGCAGCGACGGCCCCTCGGCCGAAGCACGATCTGGCGGACTTCGACGTACTCCACCTGTGGTACTTCGGCGACGCCGCCCGGCGCCAGCAGTCCGAGCTGCCGGCGGAGGACCGCGTCGGCGTGTTCGACGAGGTGGTCGGCGGCCTGTCCCTCCCGGAGGCGACCTACGAGGCACGGCGGTGCCTGTCCTGCGGCAACTGCTTCGAGTGCGACGGCTGCCTGGGTGCCTGCCCCGAGGACGCGGTGATCAAGCTCGGGGTGGGGAACCGCTACCGGTTCGATTACGACCGGTGCACCGGCTGTGGAGCTTGCTTCGAGCAGTGCCCCGTCCATGCCATCGAGATGGTCGCGGAGCCAAGATGACGCGGGCGACGATCGACGGCAACGAAGCCGCCGCCTCGGTCGCCTACCGGCTCAACGAGGTGTGCTGCATCTACCCGATCACACCTTCGTCGCCCATGGCGGAGCTGGCCGACGAGTGGGCCAGCCACCAGCGTCCGAACCTCTGGGGCACGGTCCCGACGGTGGTCGAGATGCAGAGCGAGGGCGGGGCGGCGGGAGCGCTCCACGGCGCGCTGCAGAGCGGTGCGCTCACCACGACGTTCACCGCCTCCCAGGGTCTGCTGCTCATGATCCCGAACATGTACAAGATCGCCGGCGAGCTGACCCCCGCCGTGTTCCACGTGGCGGCGCGCTCGCTCGCTGCCCAGGGACTGTCGATCTTCGGCGACCACTCCGACGTGATGGCGGTACGCCAGACCGGATTCGCCCTGCTCGCATCGGCCTCGGTCCAGGAGGCGCACGACCTGGCCCTGGTGGCCCAGCTGGCCACGCTGGAGACCCGGGTCCCCTTCGTGCACTTCTTCGACGGTTTCCGCACCTCACACGAGCTGAACACGGTGGAGATGCTGTCCGACGACGACCTGCGGGTCCTCGTGCCCGAGGCGCTTGTTCGCGCCCATCGGAGCCGGGCGTTGTCACCTGAGCGGCCGTTTGTCCGCGGCACCGCCCAGAACCCCGACGTCTACTTCCAGGCCCGGGAGACGGTGAACCCCTTCTACGCCCGCACGGCGAATGCGGTCGAGGATGCCATGGCCCACCTCGCCGACCGCACCGGACGTCGCTACCACCTCGTCGAGTACGCGGGCCATCCCAACGCCGAGCGCGTGATCGTGGTGATGGGCTCGGCCGCCGAGACCGCCCGCGAAACCGTGGCGCACCTCGAAAGGCTCGGCGAGCGGGTCGGCGTGCTGCACCTTCGGCTGTTCCGGCCCTTCCCCGCCCGGGAGCTGGTGGACGCGCTTCCCCCGAGCGTGGAGAGGATCGCGGTGCTGGACCGGACCAAGGAGCCTGGGTCGAGCGGGGAGCCGCTGTTCCTCGACGTCGTCGCCGCCTTGACCGAGTCGCATATGGACGGCGGGCGGGCGACGCTGCCGAGGGTGACCGGCGGCCGCTACGGGCTCTCGTCCAAGGAGCTCACGCCGGGCATGGTTGCCGGGATCTTCGAGGAGCTTGCGCAGGAGCGGCCGCGGCCGCGCTTCACCATCGGCATCACCGACGACGTGTCGGGGACGAGCCTTCCCTACGACGCGTCTGTCGACGTCGAGCCCCGCGGCACGGTCCGGGCGGTCTTCTTCGGCTTGGGCTCTGACGGCACGGTCGGAGCCAACAAGAACACCATCAAGATCCTCGGGGCAGAGGAGGGCCTTCACGCCCAGGGCTATTTCGTCTACGACTCGAAGAAGTCGGGCTCCCAGACGGTGTCGCACCTGCGCTTCGGGTCCCAGCCCATCCGCGCCCCCTACCTCGTCCAGCAAGCGAGCTTCGTGGGGTGCCACCACTTTGGCCTTCTCGATGCGGTCGACGTGCTCGGCCGCGCCTCACCGGGCGCCCGGTTGCTGCTGGACTGCACCCATCCTGCGGACGAGGTTTGGGACGCGCTGAGCCGCGACGTCCAGGAGCAGATCCTCGCCAAGGGCATCGAGCTGTATGCGATCGACGCCGGCAGGATCGCCCGGGAAGTCGGCCTGCCCGGGCGGACCAGCACCATCCTGCAGACGTGCTTCTTCGCCATCTCCGGTGTGCTCCCTCCCGACGAGGCAATCTCCCGCATCAAGGCGGCGATCGCCAAGACCTACGGGCGCCGGGGAGGCGAAGTGATCGAGCGCAACGAGGCGGCGGTCGACCGAGCCGTGGCGGCGCTGCACCGGATCGAGGTGCCTCGCCGCGTGACCGCCACCCGGGGGTTGCCGCCGGTGGTGCCGGCGCAGGCGCCGGAGTTCGTCCAGAACGTGACGGCGGCCATGATAGCTGGGCGCGGCGACGACTTGCCCGTCAGCGCCCTCCCGGTCGACGGGACCTATCCCAGCGGCACCACGGCCTACGAGAAGCGCAACATCGCCGAGGAAGTCGCCGTATGGGACCCCGAGCTGTGCATCCAATGCGGGAACTGCAGCTTCGTGTGCCCCCACAGCGTGATCCGTTCCCGGTACTACGACGAGTCGCGCCTAGATGGCGCTCCGGCCGCGTTCCGGTGGGCGCCACTCGACGCCGTAGGCCTCCCCGACAGCCGCTACACGCTCCAGGTCTACGTCGAGGACTGCACGGGGTGCGGGCTGTGCGTCGAGGCCTGCCCGGCTGCGGCGCCGATAGACCCCGCCCGCAAGGCGATCAACCTGGCTCCCCGGGAGCCGCTGCTCGAGGCCGAGCGGGAGGCCATCGGGTTCTTCGAGACCCTGCCGGTGAACGACCGGTCCCGAGTGGACTTCGGGACGGTGCGCGGCACGCAGTTCCTGGAGCCCCTGTTCGAGTTCTCCGGCGCCTGCGCGGGGTGTGGTGAGACGCCCTACCTGAAGCTCCTCTCACAGCTGTTCGGTGACCGGGCGATGATCGCCAATGCCACCGGCTGCTCCTCGATCTACGGTGGGAACCTGCCCACGACACCGTGGACCACCGACGGCGAGGGCCGGGGTCCGGCCTGGTCGAACTCGCTGTTCGAGGACAACGCGGAGTTCGGCCTCGGGTTCCGACTGGCCGCGGATCTCCATGCCGAGCTGGCCCGCAGGCGGCTGACCGAGCTTCGGGACGGCCTGGGTGCCGAGCTGGTCGACGCCATCCTCGAGGCGCCACAGCTTCGTGAGTCGGAGCTGAGCGCCCAGCGGGCGCGGGTGGCCGAGCTGAGGCGGCGGCTCGACGGGTTGGAGGGACCGGCCGTGACGGACCTGCTGAGCGTGGTGGACCACCTGGTCCGGCGCAGCGTGTGGATCGTCGGGGGCGACGGGTGGGCCTACGACATCGGCTCTGGCGGGCTCGACCACGTCCTGGCGTCGGGGCGCGACGTGAACGTGCTCGTGCTCGATACGGAGGTCTATTCCAACACCGGCGGACAGATGTCGAAGGCGACGCCGCTCGGCGCGGTGGCAAAGTTCGCCGCTGCCGGCAAGACGGTGCCCAAGAAGGATCTCGCCCTCCAGGCGATCGCCTACGGCAACGTGTACGTCGCCAGGGTCGCCATGGGAGCCGATGCGCAGCAGACGTTGCGTGCCTTTCGCGAGGCCGAAGCCTATGACGGGCCGTCGCTGGTGATCGCCTACAGCCATTGCATCGCCCACGGCATCGAGATGCGTGACGGGCTCGACCAGCAATACCGGGCCGTGGCCAGCGGCTATTGGCCGCTGATCCGCTACGATCCGCTGGCCCGGGGAGCCGGTGGCAATCCGTTCCTGCTCGACTCCCCGCGACCGCGCCTGTCGCTCCAGGACTACACGTACCGGGAGCTGCGCTACCGCGTGCTGGCCAACTCCGACCCGGAAGAGGCGGACCGCCTGCTCGGCCTGGCCCAGCAGGCGGTCGACCAGCGCTGGGACGTGTACGAGGAGATGGCGACCCACGGGGCCGAGCGCTTCGTGGCCGATGCGAGGCCGGCCCGGGAGGCCGGCCCGAATGGAGCGGCGGCCCGGGAGGCCGGCCCGAATGGAGCGGCGGCCCGGGAGGCCGGCCCGAATGGAGCGGCGGCCCGTGAGGCCGGCCCCACGACACAAGAGGACGCTGATGGACCTCGCCACTGACTACATGGGCCTCGGCCTGCGCAATCCGCTGGTGGCGTCGGCGTCGCCATTGTCGCAGAGCCTGGACGGTATCCGGAGGCTGGCCGAGGCCGGGGTCGGGGCGGTCGTCATGTACTCGCTGTTCGAGGAGCAGCTGAGGCGGGAGGCGGCGCGCAACGCACGGCTTGCCGACGTGGGTGCGGAGAGCTTCCCGGAGGCACTCTCCTACCTGCCTGCCGGGGCGGACGAGGATGTCGGGCCGCGCCGTTACCTGAGCTTGCTGGAGGCAGCGGCATCGTCGGTCGACATCCCGGTGATCGGTAGCCTCAACGGCGTCACGCCCGGCGGCTGGATGGACTACGCGCGAGCGATGCAGGATGCGGGCGCGGCGGCGATCGAGCTCAACATCTATTACGTGCCCGGCGATCCGCAGATCTCCGGGCGCGACGTCGAACAGCGCCACGTGGAGATCCTGAGCGGGGTGAAGGGTGCAGTGTCGGTCCCCGTGGCGGTCAAGCTGAGCCCTCATTTCAGCTCGACCGGCGAGGTGGCCCGGCGTCTGGACGAGGCTGGCGCGGACGGGCTGGTCCTCTTCAACCGCTTCCTTCAGCCGGACATCGACCTGGAGGCGCTCGCCGTCGTGCCAGTCGTGGATCTCTCCCATCCGGCCGAGGCCCGTCTTCCCAGGACCTGGATCTCGATCCTTCACGGGCGGCTGGGAGCTTCCCTTGCCGCCACCACCGGCGTCGAGGCCGCGGCCGACGTCATCAAGTACCTCCTGGCTGGCGCTGACGTCGTCATGAGCACGTCGGCGTTGCTCCGGCACGGGCCCGACCACGCTGCGGTCCTCCTGGACGGACTGTGTGAATGGATGACCCGGAAGGGCTTCGCCGATGTCGGGGAGCTGCGGGGAAGGCTGGCCGTGCCGCCCGGCGCCGATCAGGCCGCGTACGAGCGGGCGGGCTACGTGAGTGCGCTACGGGCGGCGGACAGCTCCAGCGGACCCTGGTAGACGCTCACTCGGACCCTACGAGCAGGGCCAGCTCCGCCAGCCGGTTGGCATATCCCCACTCGTTGTCGTACCACCCGAGCACCTTGACGAGCTGGCCCGAGGCCATCGTGAGCTCCGGGTCGAACACACACGACGCCGGCTTGCCGATGATATCGGTGGACACCAGGTCGTCTTCGCCGTAGTCGAGCACCGGAGCGAGTCGCCCTGTGGCGGCAGCGTCGGCGAAGGCGCCGTTCACCTGGTCTTTGGTGACGGACTGGCCGACGAGCGCGACCAGGTCGGTGATCGAACCGTTGGCTACGGGCACCCGCAGGGCGGTGCCGTCCAACCTCTGCTGCATGGCCTGCATCACGAGACCAGTGGCCCGCGCAGCTCCCGTCGTCGTCGGCACGATGTTGATGGCTGCCGCCCGCGCCCGCCGACTGTCCTTGTGGAGACCGTCGACGAGATTCTGGTCTCCGGTGTAGGCGTGCACCGTGGTCATGAATCCCTGCTCCAACCCGAAGGCGTCATCGAGGACCTTGACCATGGGCGCCAGGCAGTTCGTCGTGCAGGAGGCGTTGGAGACCACCTTGTGGGCGTCCCGGTCGAAGGTGTCCTCGTTCACGCCGATGACGAAGGTGGCGTCGGCACCCTTGCTGGGGGCGGAGACGACCACGCGTGCCGCACCGGCATCGAGGTGGGACGCCGCCCGGTCACGAGCGGCGAATCGCCCGCTGGCCTCGACGGCGACGTCGACACCGAGGCGGGCCCAGGGCAGCTCCTTGGGCTCGGGCTCGTGGAGCACCTGGAAGGTGCGCGAGGAGACCGCGATCGAATCGCCTGCGACGACCACCTCCTCGGGAAGGGGCCCGTACACCGAATCCCGTTGGAGAAGGCGGGCCAGGGCGGTCGGCGAACCGAGATCGTTGACCGCCACGACCTCGACATCGAGGGAGCGGTCGAGAATGGCCCGATAGAAGGCCCGGCCGGTGCGACCGAACCCGTTCAATCCAACCCTGACAGTCATGGGGACTCCTCTGATGGGACGACGACGACTCTGTGGCCTGGCGTGACCCGGGGATCCCCTCCCCAAGGCGACGAAATCCTCTCCGGGCCGACCCTCCCGATGATGGAGCCTCAGGCCCAGGCTGGCCCAGGGCCGAAGGTCCCAATCGCGCCAGCGGGGACCTTCGGCCCTACGCCGACGGTCGCGAGCCCGCCAGGCTTGTCTCGTGGACCGACGGGATTCGACGCGCGATGCCACCATTGCCGAGGAGGAGCCATCGAGCCTGGGGGGTGCCCACCGGGGAGACTCTGGGAATTCGGGCCGGGTAGCGTCGGTCGACGCCATGCGAGAAGAGCCGCCCGGCTATCCGACCGAATGGGAGCTCGACGCCGTGCTCGCTGACGGCGGGACGATCCACGTGCGGCCGATCCGGCCCGACGACGGCGAGCGTCTACTGCGGTTTCACGCCCGGCTCTCGCCGGAGACCGTCTACCTGCGGTTCTTCTCCCCCCGGCCGCGGCTGAGCCCGGAGCAGGTTGAGTGGTTCACCCATGTGGACTACGAGGACCGTGTCGCGCTGGTGGCCGTGGACGGCGATGAGCTGGCTGCGGTGGCGCGCTATGACAGGCTGGCCGGTACAGACGAGGCCGAGGTCGCATTCGTCGTCCAGGACGACCACCAGGGCCGCGGCGTGTCCACCTTGCTCCTGGAGTACCTGGCGGCCATGGCCTGGGACCGCGGTATCGGCCGTTTTGTCGCCCAGACCTTCCTTCACAATCAGCGAATGCTGAGGGTCTTCCGGGACGCGGGCTTCGAAAGAACGACGTCGACCGCCGATGGCATCGTCCGCGTCGTCCTGCCCATCGCTCCCACCAGCGAGTCCGTGACGGCAATGGAGGAGCGAGAGCGGCGCGCAGGTGCCCTTTCGATGGCTCGACTGCTCCGACCACGTGCGATCGCCGTGATTGGTGCCGGTCATCGACCGCACAGTGTCGGTCACGGGATTCTCCGCAATCTGCTGAACGGCGACTTCGCCGGCATCGTCTACCCGGTCAACCGCAGCTCCGATCACGTCTGCGGAGTCCGCGCCTATCCGAGCGTGCTCGAGGTGCCCGATCAGGTGGACCTCGCCGTGATCGCTGTGCCGGGTTCCGATGTCGCGGGGGTTGTGGATGAGTGCATCCGGGGCCGAGTCGGGTGCTTGCTCGTGATCTCCGCCGGGTTCGCCGAGACCGGCTCTGAAGGCGCACACGTCGAACGAGTCATGGCGGAGCGTGCCCGCCTCAACGGGATGCGCGTCGTCGGCCCCAACTGCCTGGGCATCATCAACACCGACGCGGACGTTCGCATGAACGCCACCTTTGCGTCGACCGAGCCGAGACCTGGGACGGTGGGCGTGTTGTCGCAGTCGGGGGCGGTGGGCATCGCGCTGCTGGAGCGGGCGGGCCTGCTCGATCTCGGTGTATCGACGTTCGTCTCGGTGGGCAACAAGGCCGACGTGAGCGGGAACGACCTCCTCCTCTATTGGGAAGGCGACGAGCGGACCGAGGCGATCCTTCTGTACCTCGAGTCGTTTGGCAACCCGCGCAAGTTCGCCCGCATCGCCAGGCGTGTATCTCGGTCCAAGCCCATCGTGGCCGTCAAGAGCGGCCGATCCTCCGCCGGAGAGCGTGCAGCCAGCTCACACACCGCGGCGGCGGCGACGTCGGACGTGGTAGTGGAGGCCCTGTTCCACCAGGCAGGTGTCATCCGGGTGGACACCCTCGAGCAGCTCTTCGACGTGGGTCAGCTTCTCGTCGGTCAACCGATGCCAGCGGGGAGACGGGTGGCGATCGTGGGGAACTCAGGAGGGCCGCTGATCATGGCGGCCGACGCCTGCGATGGAGTAGGGCTCGCCGTGCCGGAGCTCGCCAGTCGTGTCCAGGACAGCCTGCGGGCCCGGTTGCCCGTCGAGGCTGCCGTCGCCAACCCGGTGGACCTGACCGCGTCAGCCACGGGTCCCGATCTCCGCGCCGTGCTCGACGTGGTCGTGTCCGACGAGAGCATCGACGCCGTCATCGCCGTCTTCACCCCTACGCTCGTGACCCCGACCGAGGATGCGGCAGCTGCGATCGCTGCTGCCGCCGAGCACGCAACGAAGCCGGTCGTGGCGAACTTCCTCTCGGCAGGCGGGACCGCTTCCTCTCTTCCGACGGGGTCGGGAGGTGAACGACGAGTGCCGGTCTTCGCGTTCCCAGAGCGCGCGGCTCTCTCGCTCGCACGTGTGGCTGCCTACGCGGAATGGCGCGCCCAGCCAACCGGGGAGGTGCCCGACCTGGGCGGGATGGACGTCGCCGCGGCGCGTTCGCTGGTGAAGACCATGCTCGCGCAACACCCGGACGGGGTCTGGCTGGACGGTGCATCCGCCGGCCGACTGGTGGCGGACTACGGGATCGCCGTGGCGGCGGCGCTGGTCGCGGGCTCTCCTTCGGCGGCTGGCGCAGCGGCCGAGCAGCTCGGCTACCCAGTGGCGCTCAAGGCAGCCTCGGGTGAGCTGGTGCACAAGAGCGACGTCGGTGGCGTGCGGCTCGGGCTGACCTCCGCCGTCGAGGTGGCGAGCGCCTACACCGAGATGGAGGCCGCTCTGGGTGGGGCCATGGGCGGCGGACTGGTGCAGGCAATGGTCGGGACGGGCGTCGAGACGATCATCGGCGTCGCCCAGGATCCGCTCTTCGGCTCCCTCGTGATGTTCGGTCTGGGCGGCGTGGCCACCGACGTGCTCGCCGACCGTGGCTTCCGGCTGGTTCCTCTGACCGACCGCGACGCTGCCGAGCTCGTTCGCTCGGTGAAGGCGGCGCCGTTGCTGATGGGTTACCGAGGCGGGCCCAAGGCGGACCTCGCCGCGCTCGAGGACCTCGTGCTCAGGGTGGGGAGGATGGCCCTCGACCTGCCCGAGATCATGGAGATGGACCTCAACCCGGTGATGGCGGGCCCGTCGGGCGCGGTGGCCGTCGACGTGAAGATCCGACTGGGTCCCCACCCGACCGGCCCGGCCCCAACCCTTCGGGCGCTGCGCTGATGGTCACGCCCTCTGGGCCGCGGTGAGGTGAGTGATGGACGCCGCCGCCACGGGCCGTGAGGAGTGGTCTCTCGTCTACGAGGGGGTCGACGCGGCGCGAGAGGGGCTGCGAGAGGCCCTGTGCACGCTGGGGAACGGCTACTTCGCCACCCGTGGCGCAGCTCCCGAGTCGAGCGCCGACGGCGTCCATTATCCGGGGACCTACGTGGCCGGTTGCTACAACCGCCGCAAAACAAGGATCGCCGGCCGGACGGTGGAGAACGAGAGCATCGTCAACCTGCCCAACTGGCTGCCTTTCACATTCCGGATCGAGGCTGGACCGTGGTTGGACCTCGACGACTGGGATGTCCTGTCCTATCGCCAGGAGCTCGATCTGCAGCGGGGGCTGCTGGCTCGGGTCGTCCGCGTCCGCGATGGCGCCGGCCGGGTGACACGCATGGCCCAACGCCGCTTCGTCAGCATGGCCGATCCCCACCTGGCCGGCTTGGAGACGACCCTCGTCGCCGAGAACTGGTCAGGGTCGGTCGAGGTGCGCTCGGGGCTCGACGGCCGGATCGTCAACGCCGGCGTCGCCCGTTATCGCCAGTTCGATGACGATCACCTCATCGGGGTCGAGGCAACGGTGGTCGGCGACGAGATGCTCTCGGTCGTCGCCGAGACCAGCCAATCTCACATCCGGGTGGCCGAAGCTGCGCGTACCCGGGTGGTCGCGGGTCGGGAGCTGTCGTCCGCAGCCCGCCGGGTGGTCGACGAACCCGGTTACGTCGCTCAGGAGCTCACGATCGGGCTCGACGAGGAGTCGCCGGTCACCATCGAGAAGGTCGCGGCTGTCTTCACGTCCCGCGATCGGGCCACGAGTGAAGGCGGCCTCGAAGCCCGCACCTGGGTGGAGCGGGCCGGGAGCTTCGAGGAACTGCTGCAGCGGCATATCGTCGATTGGCGCCACCTCTGGAGCCGGTTCGCGCTGGCCGGGGAAGGAGACGAGTCGCCCAGCTTGGCCCTCCGAGTCCACATCTTCCACCTGCTACAGACGGTCTCGCGGAACACGCTCGATCTCGACGTCGGAGTGCCGGCTCGGGGCCTTCACGGGGAAGCCTACCGAGGCCACGTCTTCTGGGACGAGCTGTTCGTCTTCCCGTATCTCAACTTCCATCTACCCGAGCTGACCCGGTCTCTTCTCCTCTACCGGTGTCGGAGACTCCCGCAGGCTCGGTGGGCAGCCAGCCAGGCGGGCTACAGCGGTGCCATGTACCCCTGGCAGAGTGGCAGCGACGGCCGAGAGGAAACGCAGACCGTTCACCTCAACCCCCGGTCCGGACGATGGCTTCCAGACGCCTCCCGGCTGCAGCGCCACATCAACGTGGCCATCGCCTACAACATCTGGAGCTACTTCGAGGCCACCGGCGACATCGACTTCCTCGCCACCTACGGCGCCGAGGTCCTGCTGGAGATCGCTCGGTTCTGGGCGAGTGTCGTCACCGAGGACCGCTCTTCGGACCGCTACGAGATCCTCGGCATCATGGGGCCCGACGAGTATCACGACGCCTACCCAGGTGCGGCCACGCCAGGCCTCGACAACAACGCCTACACCAACGTCATGGTCGTGTGGGTTCTCCGACGCGCCCTCGATCTCCTCGACCTTCTTCCCGTGGTACGTCGCAGAGAGCTCGGGGAGGCTCTCGACCTCGGGGCTGCCGAGGTCAGCCGCTGGGACGAGATCACCCGCAAGATGAAGGTGGTCTTCCACGACGATGGCGTGATCAGCCAGTTCGAGGGCTACGAGAAGCTCGAGGAGCTCGATTGGAGGAGCTATCGGGAGCGCTATGGCGACATCTCGCGGCTCGACCGCATCCTCGAAGCCGAGGGCGACACGCCAAACTCGTACAAAGTATCCAAGCAGGCGGACGTCCTGATGCTCTTCTACCTGCTCTCCGCCGACGAGCTCGGGGACATCTTCGCCGGGCTCGGCTACGAGTTCGACCAGACCACCATCCCCAAGGCTATCGAGTACTACCTGGCGCGAACCTCGCACGGCTCCACCCTTAGCCGAGTCGTCCATTCGTGGGTCCTGGTCCGGTTGGACAGGGAGCGATCCTGGGAGTTCTTCCGTGACAGTCTTCGCAGCGACGTCGCCGACACCCAGGGAGGGACGACCGCCGAGGGCATCCACCTAGGAGCCATGGCGGGCACCGTGGACCTCGCCCAGCGGTGCTACACCGGCATCGAGACGAGAGGGGACGTCCTGTGGCTGAACCCCCGCCTGCCGAGCGAGGTCCGGGAGCTGCGACTCGAGCTTCGCTACCGCCGGCACTGGTTGAGCCTGGACGTCTCCTCTGACGATGTCCGGGTCGGCGTGCGCGCGGAGGCCGATGGCGTCGTCAAGATCGGGTTCCGGGACGAGGTGATCGAGCTCCGGCCCGGCGACTCTGTCCGACTTTCCCTGCATTGAGCGGGCGGCCTTTGGGGGCGCCCGACGGAGGACGATACATGTGACCTTCGCCCCTGTTGCGGGCCCGATCCCGGGAGCGAACATCGAGGGGAGACAAGGGAGGAGAGATGTCACCGAGATTTGGGGCCGGGGGCCCCCTGACGGGCACTCCCGGAGCTGTGGACGAGGGCTTGGAGGTCCTCGCCGAGGACGAGTGCCTCGGCCTCCTGGCCAGCGCCCGAGTGGGGAGGGTCGCCATCGGCGGGGGAGCGGTGCCAACGGTGCTACCAGTGAACTTCGTGCTGGTTGGCTCGGACGTGATGTTCTTCACCGGTCCGGGTTTGAAGTTGACTGCAGCGCTCGAGGGCAGATCCGTGGCCTTCGAGGTCGACAACATCGACGTCGCGCGGCACATGGGGTGGAGCGTCCTGGTTGCCGGGCCCCTCTCACCGGCCGACCCCGGCTCACGGCCGCGTGCCGAGGCGCTCGGCCTCTACCCATGGGTGGCGGGCGACCGGCATCACCTGGTTCGCGTCCGGCCCGAGCTCATCTCCGGCCGACGGATCCTGGCCGAGATGGGCTAGAGCCCTCCGGTAGCTGAGGCGGCTCTGGCCGGAGCTAGTCGAAGTGCTATGTGGTTTCCCCCTGGAAGCGGCCGCAGGCGCCGAGCCGTTTGCAGGCGGGCGCGGGGATTCGGGTCGAACGACGCTTCGCGTCGGGGATCACCGCCGAAGGCGGACTCCCTTCGGTAGCTTGGAGGCGTGGCCACCTTGAGCTTCGAGGGCGAGACGCAGGACGAAATCGTTCAGAAGGTGCGCCGGTGGCTGGCTTCCGTCGAGAGTCCCCCCGGCCAATTGGGTGCGATCGAAGCCGTCGAGCGCATGTCCGAGCTCGTCAAGGACTCTCTCGCCGTCATCGCCGCAGCCGCACCGGAGCCGGTCGCTCAGAGTGACGTCGTCAAGGGCCTTACGCGTATGGGTTACGACACCACGGACCAGACGAAGAAGGCGGTCGTCGGAGGCTTGAACGCGGTGGCTGAGCTGTCAGGGGAGAGGCTTCTCAAGCGCGTGGGGGACGCCCGCAAGTCCGCGGAGTACGAGATGCAGGGAGCAGTCGCCCGACAGGTTCTCAGGACGCTCCGGCGTGGTCTCTGACGGAGCGAGAGCCGCGCGGAGAGTAGACCCTACGGGTGGCCGAAATGGCGCCTCGGGAGCACTGGATCACCGAGTCGTCGACCGCTCACGACGTGCTTTGCGATTCGTACGTAGTGGTCACGTTTGCCCGGAGCCCACGGGCGTAGCGGCAATCTGTCGAGGCGCTCCAACTCTGTCTCCGCTGTGACCACGCTGGCCACGCCCGTCAGGAGCACGCTCCAACCCGAGTGGTAGACGGGGTCGTAGTTGTCGACTTCGAAGGCCACCACCGAGCCAGCGAGTGCGGCATCGAGCTTGCTGCCACTGCCCGTCCGCAGGACGACGTCGCCGTCGTCCATGGCGAAGTTCACAGGAAGCACGACCGGGAGGGCGCCAATGCTGAGTGCCACCCGCCCGAGTGTCGCGTGGCCCAGTAGGCGCAGGCACTCCCCCTCGGGGATCGCCTGTAGGCCGTTGTCGTCGGACGTCGTCACCATTTCATGGTGGGAGTCACCGACATGCTCGGTGCAGGGCCAAAGGTCCCACTCTTCTTCGTCCCTACCACGGTCTCCCGGGCGGGACCGCCGTTTCCCGCGGACCTCGATGAACGGCTGGGGCCCGGGCCCTCGTCTGGCCACGGAACCGGTGGCTCTTCCGCGCTTGCGGGATCTTCCCGTCTCTCACCCTTCCGGACGCTCGGCACGACGACGACAGGACAAGGGGCGTGGGTCGCACACTGCTGGCTCACCGAGCCGAGGAGCCGACCGGCAAACCAGTGGCGGCCTCGGGAGCCGACGACAAGGAGGTCGGCGCCCTCAGCTGCTGCGATGAGCGCAGACGCGGCTGGAGCAGGCACAATCTCCCCCCGGACCGAGACGTCGCCGCTGGGTATCTCGGCCAAACTGCTCTCGAGCACCTGCTCTGGCCAGCCGGCGAGGCACTGAGCGGCATGGGCAAGGCCTGCGATGGAGAGGCCGTGGGGAGCCAGGTACGGCTCAGGGAAGGCGTAGATGACATGAAGGGCGGCATGCCGAACCCTGGCCTCGCTCAAGGCCCAACGCAGGGCTTGGCGCGAATCACCCGAGCCATCGACTCCGACGACGATGCGTCTAGGTGCTTCCTCGGACACCCGCATCACCCCCAATCGGTCTGCTCGGCTCGCTGCCAACCATCGTGGGAGATGAGGGCACACGGAATGCAGGGCCAAAGGTCCCAGGAGGAGGGGCCGATCGTACAATGTCAGGACCGGACGCCCGTCCGTAGAAGCGCGACACTGTTACAGGGCGAGAGAACAAGGGACTGGAGGCGGGAGCCCTATGGCGACTCGATGTAACGAGCGAGACCGGGTGCTCCGACCTGACGAGATCTGGTCGTGAGTGGGAACGTGTCACCCGACCTCGTGGGCTCGGTGATGGAGAGCCCGGTCGCAACGGTCGAAGCGACGGCGACACTGCGGAGCGCCGCTCGCGCCTTGCGCGAGGGCGACGTGGGGACGCTCGTCATCCTGGACGGGAGTGATATCGCCGGGATCGTGTCCGAGCGGGACGTGGTGCGAGCGCTCGCCGATGACGCTGATCCCGACGACGTATGGGTAGGCGACGTCATGAGTGAAAGCCCGCGATACCTGACAAAGGGGGACAGCGTGACATCCGCTGTCGAGGTCATGCTGGCGGCAGGTATTCGCCATGTACCTGTTGTCGACGAAGGCGAGCTGGTCGGGATCGTATCGATGCGGGATCTCGCTAGGCAGCTGGTTCACGGTCGGTTGCGGCCGTAGTGCTCGTGGCTCTCCACCCACTCACCAGAGACCACGGCTGATCCCAACGAGAGCTCGCCGCACAGCACGGTGGCGGCCACGATCTCCGCCAGCTTGTGGACCTTCCCGGCGCCGTAGCAGCCCATCATCTCCAGGCACTCCCGCTGAGTCGGCAGGCCCGTCCCGCCTCCGTAGGTCGCCACGATCAGCGAGGGGATCGTGATCGAGAAGTAGTAGTCACCGCTGTCAGTGACATCCGCGAACACGATGGCGGCCGACGACTCCGCCACGTTGGCGACGTCCTGCCCAGTGGCGACGAACATCGCGGCGATCGCATTTGCCGAGTGGTTGCCGTTGCTGTTGGCCCCTGCGAGGAAGCTACCGGCAGAGCTCACCAGCCGGGCCCGGAATGCCTCGGCGGGTGTCATCCGCATCTGCTGCTCTAGGAGGTCTCCGGGGATGGTCGCCTCGGCAATCACGCGCTTGCCTCTCGCGGTGAGGGAGTTGACCTCGGAGGCCTTCTTGTCAGTCGCCATGCCACCTTCGAGCTGGAAATGCCGGATGCCTGCATAGTGGGCACGAATCCACTGACAGGCAGAGTTGGTGGCCTTTCCCACCATGTTCTGCCCGGCCGCGTCACCGGTGGTGAAGTTGAACCGCAGGTGCATGAATCGGCCCAGCGCGTACTGCTCGATGTGGTGCAGCTTCCCGGTGCGGGTCGTGCGCTCGGCTTCCGTCCGGAGGGCCGGGAAGTTCTCCGTAACCCACTCTCCGAAGGCCCGGGCTGCCCGGGCGTCGTCGAAGCCGAATGCCGGCGCACGCTGCATCGCATCGCCAGTCACCGTCGTCAGGACCCCCCCCGCCTGGCGAAGGAGCTTCATTCCCCGGTTGTAGCTGGCGGCCAGGGTGCCCTCGGTCGTGGCGAGTGGCACGAAGAACTCGCCCTGGGCGTGCTCTCCACAGACGAGCAGCGGCCCTGCGATGCCGATCGGTACCTGAGCGACCCCGACGAAGCCTTCGATATTGCCGGCGAGAGCCGACGGATCGAACGAGAACCGGCCCACGTGGTCCAATTGGACGCCGGTGCGCTGGCGAACGAATGCCCGGCGTAGGCGCGCCTGTTCGCTCGTGTAGTCGTCGGTGGCCACTCGGGGAATCGTGCTCATCCCCGTCTCCTTCCATGGCATCGTCGGAGCGGATGACACCCGGCCGCGCCCGCCCGGCAAGCGCCGATTGGGGACAAGCTTGGCTCCTATCGGGCTGTCCGAGAAGGGTCCAACGTCCCAAGTTCACGGGCCAGCGCGATGACGAGCAGGTGGGGCGAGCCGCGGGGGGTCCGGCTGGGAGTGCTTGCTCCACCGACTGTGGTGGAGGGACGTTCGGCCCTATCAGGGCGGGAGGGACTGGGCGAAGCTGGAGAGGCTATGGACAGGCTGCACGCCTTGGATGCTGAGTTCCTGCATCTGGAGGACTCTCTCGCCCACATGCACATCGGCGGCATCTCGGTGTTCGAAGGACCCCCGCCGTCGGCAGACGAGTTCCAGGCCCTGCTGAGCTCGAAGATGCACCAGGTCCCTCGTTACCGCCAGCGGGTGCGGTCCGTGCCCCTGGAGCTCGGGCGGCCGATCTGGGTCGACGATCCCCACTTCAATCTCGAGTACCACGTGAGGCAGACGGCGCTGCCCGCGCCGGGGGACGATGAGGCCCTGTGCCGGCTCATGGGTCGGTTGATGTCACAGCCCCTCGACCGCGACCGCCCGCTGTGGGAGGACTGGATCGTCGAAGGGCTGCCCGACGGGAGGTGGGCGTTGATCTTCAAGGTCCACCACTGCATGGTCGATGGGGTCGCCGGGGTGGAGATCCTGAGCGCAGTGCTCGATGTCGCGCCCACCTTCGAGCTGGGTGACCCCCGGCCGTGGGAGCCCGAGCCGGAGCCGTCCAGCGCGGCCATGGTGGTAGATGCCTGGCGGGGGCTCGTCGGCGATGTCGCTCGCCGGACTGTCAGCATGCCGGGAATGGTTGCTCACCCGGCCTCGGCGCTGCGATCACTGGGCGACACCCTGGGGGGGACTGTACGGCTCGGGCAGCACCTCACGGCCACCCCCCGGCTTTGCATCGAGGGCACCATCGGACCCCACCGCAGGTGGGCCCATTCGTCGGTGAGCCTCGAGGACGTCAAGACGGTTCGCGGGGCGCTCGGGGGCACGGTCAACGACGTGGTGCTGGCTGCCGTCAGCCGTGGGTACCGAGACCTGCTCGCTCACCAGGGAGACGATCCCGACGAGGCGGTCGTTCGTTCCCTGGTGCCAGTGTCCGTGCGCCGCGACGACGGCCACGGGGTGTGGGACAACCGCGTGTCGGCGCTCCTGCTGGAGCTGCCGGTGTCCCTGGAGGATCCGCTCGATCGCCTCGGGGCCGTCCGCCGCCAAATGGACAATCTCAAGGGATCTCATATGGCCGAGGTGGGCGAGTGGGTCACACAGATCGGAGATCTGGCCCCGCCGATGGTGGTGGGCACGATCAGCCGCCTGGCCACGTGGAGCGAGCACCGGCGGCCGCAACAGTCTGTCAACACAGTCACGACCAACGTGCCCGGCCCACAGCTCCCGCTCTACTGTCTCGGACGTCAAATGCTCGAATACCACCCCTTCGTCCCGCTCAGCCACGGTGTCCGGGTGGGCACGGCCATCCTTTCCTACAACGGCCGCTTGTCGTTTGGCGTGACAGGCGACTACGACAGCGTGCCCGATGTGGGGGTGCTGGCCACCGGGATCGTCAACGGCGTCGCCGAGCTCCGCCACCTGGCTGGTCAGCCACGGGGACAATCGAGCCGAGTTTGAGCACAGACCTCGTCGCCGGGCCGTCGTCCTCCATTCGAGATGAGACGGGCGTGGTCTGAACCGATGCGCGTCGCCTTCTTTTCGGACGTGCATGGTAACCGGGTGGCCCTTGACGCTGTACTCGACGACATTCGCCGCGCGGGTGTCGACGCGACCTTCTGCCTTGGCGACATTCTCACCCTCGGCCCGTCTCCTCGAGCCGTGCTCGACACTCTGCGCGACTTCGGGTGCGCACACATCATGGGCAACCATGAGGAGATGCTCCTCGACCCGCCGCTCGCTCGACGGTACACAGACGTGCAGCCGATCCTGGACGCCATCGATTGGTGCTCAGATCAGCTGACGTCCGATGACCTGCAGTTCCTTCGGGGCTTCACCCCCGAGTCTCAGATCGACCTCGATGGACTGTCAGGCTTGGCATTCCACGGCACACCGCGTTCCAACCAGGAGGACCTGTTGGCCACGACACCGACCGATCTCGTCGACGACATGCTCGACGGGCGGACGGGGGCAGTCATGATCGGCGGCCATACGCACGTACAGATGATCCGTCAGCACGGCGGCACGCTCCTCGTCAACCCTGGCAGTGTCGGCCTGCCGTTCCAGGAGCACGTGGATGGCGGACGGCCCGTCGTGATGCCCGACCACGCCGAATACGCGATCGTCGAGAGTGGTAAGGACGGGTCGGTCAGCGTGTCGTTGCGTCGTTTGCCCCTTGACGAGAACGCCGTGCGCGACGCCGCTGCGGCGGCGGACCCTCCGGTGCGGGCGCTGCTGCTCGATAGCTATCCCTGAGCCGGTTGGGCGTGGTTCGAGCTGGGGTGAGATCAACTACAGCTGGTAGGCCGACAAGTACTCTCATTACCCAGGGTGCGCGGATGTGGCCATCGTCACCGGCCACATGGCAGTAACAGCCACCTGGAGAGGAGGAGCCACGTGGCCACCGAGCCGAGAGAGGCAACTTCGCCGGCACGATCGGCCCTGCTGTCCTTGGAGGAACCGAACTCCATAACCAGGCGGTTCGACTTCTGGGACGACCGCTACGAAGGGCGACGACTGTTCTCAGAGGCTCTCGGGACGTTCTTCCTCGTCCTGGTGGCGGTGGGGGCTGGAATGGTGAATGCGCGCTTCGGTGGCAACGCCGTCCCCTTCGGCGCCCAGGCGGTCGCGCCGGGTTTGATGGTCGCCGCCATCATCTTGTTCATGGGGGCGGTCTCGGGAGCGCATCTCAACCCTGGAGTCAGCGTCGCCTTCGCGCTGCGGGGCAACTTTCCCTGGAAGCGCGTCCCCTTCTACATCGTCGCCCAGTTGGTCGGTGCCATCATGGCGACGCTGCTTCTGTGGGCACTCATCGGCAAGCACGGTGCTGCGGGTCTGACGCTTCCGGGCCACGGCATCTCCACGACCACCGCCATGGTGTGGGAACTGGTCCTCACCGTCGGCCTGGTGAGCACGATCCTCGGGACGGCCTCCGGTGCCCAGCAAGTCGGGCCGTTCGCCGCAATCGGCGTCGGCAGCTATATCGCGCTGGCGGGGCTGTGGGGGGCGCCCGTCAGCGGCGCTTCGATGAACTCAGCCCGTTCGCTCGGGCCCGCCCTCGTCCTCAACGACTGGACCTCGTGGTGGGCGTATCTGGTCGGGCCGGTGGTGGGCGCAGTCATCGCCGTCGGTATCGCCCGCGTCCTCAGGGGCCGGGGGGGCGGTCTCGCCGGGAGACAGGCAGCTCAGGGCACGCTGGGCACACGGTGGCGCCCCGGCCGAATCGACGAGCCGACGCCGACCAATCCATGGCGACAGGGTCATGCAGCCGGAGATTCGGGGAGCAAGGAACCACCGGCGCCGGAGGCGTAGGCGCCCCTCGTTCCGAGTCAGCGATCCGATCGCCGGCGGATGACAACGACCGGGCAGGAGGCCTGGTGCACACAGTGCTCGCTCACCGACCCGAGCAGCATGCCGGCGAACTCTCCGTGCCCCCGACTACCGACCACAAGCAACTCCGCGTCGTCCGCAGCTCCTATGAGCACAGGAGCTGGCCGGCCCTCCTCCACGATGAGGTGAGCGTCGACGTTGGGCCCGAGAACCTCTTCGACGGCCGCCTCGAGCGCTCGGCGAGTGTCGCCCTCTGGGTCGAAGCCGGTGGGCAACTGGGGCGCCCAGCCCCACGAGACTGGCCATTCCCAAGCCGCGACGACATCAAGACCGGCGCCGGTGAGCTTTGCCTGACGACCTGCCCAGCGCAGCGCCTCCTTGCTCGGCTCAGAGCCGTCGACTCCTACGACAATCACTGGATCAGCCTCCCCTTCATCCTTGATCTGCTCGTTCCAGCCCTTCAGCCAGGCGAGCGCTGAACAGCGACCGCCAGCTCGACGACGCCTTCCCTCGCATTCACTCTGGGACGTCCGCGTACGGAGGAGCCACTCTCCCCGGCGCAGGATGGCCGCGGCCAGGGTCGAAAGTCAAAGTTCACCACCCCCTGTCGAGCTCGGCCGATCACGACCGAAGTTCGGCTCGAGTTGTCACACCGGGAAGACGACGACTTCAGTGGCTTTGATCGAGACCCAGAGCGGTCCCCCGTCGGCCAGGTGGAGGTCGGCGACTGCCGCCGCAGTTACCTCGGCGACCACCGAGAGGGGTCCCTCCACCCAGGCGCGGGCCCGGTCACCTTGGAGGTCGAGGGTCTTGAGCGTCCCCTCCCAGATGTTGCGGGCGCTCGCATCGGGCCGGCTGCGGTAGAGCGTCACGGCGCGGGGATGGACGACGACGAAGACATCCCCCTCGATCGCCGAGGCGGCGGTCAGCGTGGCCTGCGGGCGGATGCCGTGAGGGCCGTCCGCAACACGGTTGACCGTCACCTCGCCGCCGTCGGCGCGACCCCTGAACAGGTTGACGCCCACCATCTCGGCCGCCCACTCCGAGCGGGGCCGGGTGGTCACCTCGGCGACGGTGCCGATCTGGGTGACCTTGCCCGACTCCAGGACGACAACGCGATCGGCCAGGGAGGCGGCCTCGAGGGGGTCATGGGTGACAAGGAGGCGGACGCCGTCGAAGTCAGCGAGCGCGACACGCAGGTTGCGACGGAGCTCGGCTCTCGCCGAGAGGTCGACTGCCGCTAGTGGCTCGTCGAGCAGCAGCAGTCGGGGCTGGACGGCCAGAGCCCGGGAGAGGGCTACCCGCTGGCGCTGGCCGCCGGAGAGGGCGCCGGGTTTCGCCGCGGCCTGGTCGGCGAGTCCGACTCGGTCGAGCCACTCGTGCGCTCTACGGCGCGCCTCGGGCCGGCGCGTCCCCCGGGCCCGTAGCCCGAAGGCCACGTTTTCGAGGGCCGAGAGATGGGGGAAGAGCAGATAGTCCTGGAACAAGTAGCCGACAGGACGGGCCTCAGGTGACAGCGAGGTTCCTGTCTCGGTGTCCTCCATTACCGTCTCGTCCAAGACGACGCGCCCCGAGTCCAGGGCGACGAGACCGGCCAGCACCCGCAGAAGGGTCGTCTTGCCCGAACCGTTGGGACCCACGACGGCCAGCACCTCGCCGTCAGGCACCCGAAGCTCGAGGTCCATGCGGAGGGAGCCCAGGATGGTCCGAATGGTCGCCTCCAGGCTCACGGGGCGCAGCTCACATTGCCAGGACCAACGGTCGCGTGGTCACGACGCCCGCAGCCACCGCTCCCGCAGCCCCACGAGGACGACCAGCGACACCGCCAGGAGCACCAGCGAAAGGGCAATCGCCGCCGCCGGCTCGGTCTGGAGGGCGACGTAGACCGCCAGCGGCATGGTCTGGGTCTTGCCCGGAAGGTTGCCGGCGAAGGTGATGGTCGCTCCGAACTCGCCGAGCGCTCGGGCCCAGCACAGCGCCGCCCCCGCGGCGAGGGCGGGAGCCACCAAGGGCAGGGTCACCCTCCGGAACCGAAGCCCGGGGCTGGCACCGAGAGTGGCGGCCGCCTCGTCGTATCGAGGATCGACTTGCCGGAACCCGGCCTCGGCCGCGATGACGAGGAAGGGCATGGCGACGAAGGTCTCCGCCAGGATCGCCCCCCAGGTGGTGAAGGGCAAGGTGACGCCGGTGAGATCGGCGAGGGGCCGACCTGCGAACCCCTGGCGCCCGAAGGCATAGAGGAGGGCGACGCCTCCGACGACGGGGGGCAGGACCAGGGGCAAGGTAATGAGCGCTCTCACGAGCGGCCGGCCGCGGAACTCCACCCGGGCCAGAACGAACGCCAACGGGACGCCGAGCACGATCGAGATCCCAAGCGCGCCGAGGGAGCACTCCAGAGACAGGAGCAGGGCTTGTCGGGCCTCGGGCGTTGCCAGCTGATGTCCCAGATCGGACCAGGGCGCTTTCTGCAACAGCCCCACGAGGGGCAGGGCAACGAGGGCGATAGCCAGCACCGCCGGCACGAGCAGGCCCAGTGCCGGCCGCCCTTTTCTCATGGCCAAAGGAAGCCCTGCGATCGCAGAATCTGCTGGCCCGGTCCGGAAACGACGTCGTTGATGTAGCCCTGGGCCGACCCTGCGTTGCTGGTGGCCTTGACCATGGCGATCGGGTACGTGGCGATGACGTTGTCCGCTGGCGGGATCACCAAGCCGGCGACCGTGGACCCCGCCGCCTGGACGTCAGTCGTGTAGACGATGCCGGCATCGGCCTCTCCCATCGCCACCTTCTGCAGCACGGACTTGACGTCGAGCTCGTCGGAGACCGGGTTGACGGTCACACCGGCCTTGGCGAGGGCCTGCCGGGCGAACTTGCCGGCGGGCACGCTCGGGTCGGCGAGGACCACCTTGAGCTGCGGGTTGCCCAGGTCGGAGAGCGCCTTGACCTCCTTGGGGTTACCGGGCGCGACCGCGATCTCGAGCTGGTTGCGGGCGAAGACGGTCGGCGCGGCGACAAGGGACCCCTTGACAAGGGTGTTCATCGTGTCGGTGTCAGCGGTGGCCACCACGTCGGCCGGCGCTCCCTGCTGGATCTGGACCACGAGCTGCTGTGACCCGGCGAAGCTGTTGGCGATGGAGAGGCCAGGATTGGTCGCTCGGAGTTGTGACTTGATGTCGTTGAAGGCCCCGGTGAGCGAGGCTGCGGCGAGCACGGTCAGCGAACCGGTCAGCTTCGGGCCGTTCTTGGCAGTGGTGGATTGGGTGGTCGTGGAACCACCGCCGCAGGCAGCGGCCACTGCCGCCAGGGCCAGGACAGGGGCGAGCGAGAGTCGGCGGGATCGCTTCAAGGCGACGCTTCTAACGCTCGGCGGGTAGCTCGACGACGACATTCGTGGCCTTGACGGCAGCGACGGCCATCACCCCGGGCGCCAGCCCTAGCTCGTCGGCGGCCTCCCGGCTCAGCAGCGATACCAGGCGAAAGGGTCCGGCCTGCATCTCGACGTGGGCCATGACCTTGTCCTTCACGACCTTGGTGACGATGCCCTCGAGCCGGTTGCGAGCCGACTCGGAGACGACCGGGCCCGTCTCGTGCCCCTCACTCAGCGAGACCGCGAATCGGGCCAGCTCGGCCCCGTCGACGAAGCGTCGGCCTCCGGGTGAGCGGGTTGCCGGCAAGCGTCCCGAGTCCGCCCACCGCCGGACTGTGTCCGGACTTACGCCGAGCAGCTGGGCGGCACGACCGATCTGATAGCGCTCCATCCCAAGAGCCTAGGCTGCAATTGCCGGCTCGTCTGCTGGTCATCCTTGCGAACGCGAAGAAGATGCGCCCGCGACCTCTGTTATCGGACAACGAGGACGGAGGCTCTTTCCCCCTTTTGACCGTCTCAGCGGCGTTGGTCTAAGCATTCCGGCCGCGGAGGGGGGCCTCCACCAGAAAAGGACTTGCAGTGACCGACCTCGTCATAACCGCCCTCATCGCCGCCGGCCTCTTCTCAGGGGCGGCCCTCCTGGCCTACGACCTGTACTCGACCGTCGTCTGGCGGCGTCAGTTCGTCCCTCAGTCCCAGCCGGTCCAGCCCGAGCCCACTACCGACTCCGTCGTACGTGATCTTCCTGTCCCGGCCGTGGACGCGCTGTCGCCCTGAAGGCGGCCCTCAGGGTCTGAGCTGGAAGGGCGGATATCGGTCCGTGACAAGCACGACTGAGTAGGCCTGGACCCGGATGGACCACCGCATGAGGCCGACCACGAAATCATGAAACGAGCGGGGATAGCGGCCGGTGAAGAGCACCACGAACCATCCGACCAGGCTGAGGACGATCGCGGCGATGAAGAGGAAGAAGAGCACGATGTAGTGCGGGATGGCCAGGAACCACTTCACCAGAGGGAGCCATCGATTGAGCCCGCCTCCGCCCTCTGGGTCAGGGAGCTCGATGTGCACGGCCTGCTCCTCGTCGGCCGATGGGTACTCGTCCCGCAGGATGAGGAGGTAGGCGAGAACCCGGTTGCCGAACCTCACGATGTTGAGGTTGAAGTCGAACCACCAGCCTGGGTACTTGCGCCGGAACAGCAACATGAGCAGGGTGGGCAGGAAGATGACTCCGCCGGCACCGAAGCTCCACCCGTATCCGGAGTTGATCTGGCCACTGCCCAACAGAGAGAGCACCACCAGGATGGGCAGAGTCGTGAAGATCCGAAAGCCGACGGTCAGTCGGTTACGGGCGGCGTCCTCATAGTCGACCGACAGGTCGACCGGGTAGCGATCGAAGGTCTCTGGCTGCACGATCTCACACCTCCAGGGTCCGGGGCGTACGCCCCCCGTGGCCACGCTCCAGTATCCGGCAGGGGAGCGCTCGAGCGGGGGATGGAAGCAGGTCCTAGCGTGCGCGCTCGAGTGGGTGGGCCGATTCTCGCAGGTGGGCCCCAAACGGGATTCGCCCGCTCGAATGGGAGGAACGGCACCGCTCGGCGAGCGATGCGGGGGGCGACCTGGAACACTTGCATCCGTGACCCACGCCAGCAGCCCCGAACCGAAGGTGAGCCCGCCGGGTACACGTGGCGCTCCTCGGCAGCGCGGATGGTCCGGCCGGGTCCCGCACTAGGAGCGACGGCGATCGAGACCAACCAGGACCAGGGCGATCGCCTCCACCGCGCCGCGGCCACGGAGAGCAACGAGCTGCTCGGGGAGCTGCATGCCTCGGTGGCGCGGGCTGCGAATCTCCAGCAGCTGACGACGGCTCTCGGCGACGCGCTGAGCACCCAGGCAGTGACGGACGTCATCGTGTCGTGGTCCACCGAACTGCTCGGCACCGCCTACGCCACGGTGTTGCTCATCGATGATGACCGTCGGTCGGTCAGGTTCTTGCGGCTCGAGCCAGTGCCCGACGAGGTTGCGCTCCTCATGGCCAAGATCCCCCCCAATGCCCCGTCGGCCACCGCCGACGCGCTGATGAGGCGCGAGCCGGTCTTCCACCGCAGTCTCGCCGAGTACCTCGACGACTATCCCGACCTTCGGGAAGCCACCGAGGCGCTCGGCGCGCGGGCCCTGGCGCATCTCCCGCTGATCGCGGGCGACAAGCTGTTGGGGATCCTCTCGCTCAGCTGGTCAGCGGAGCGGAGCTTCGAGCCAGCTGAGCGGCGTTTCCTGGCCACGATGGCCGGACAGTGTGCTCTGGCGGTCCAGCGGGCAGAGCTGTTCGAGGAGAAGAGCGAAGTCGCCTCCATCCTCCAACGGGCCATCCTGCCGCGCCGCCTTCCTCGTTCTCCCCGGGTGAGGCTGGCCGCCCGCTATCTGCCCGCCGAGGCTGGGATGGATGTGGGCGGCGATTGGTACGACGCCTTCCACGACACTGGCGGCCGGCTCTGGCTCTCCGTGGGAGACGTGGCCGGACACGGAGTCGAGGCCGCCTCGGTGATGGGTCAACTCCGCAATTCCATCCGGGCCACCGCCTACGCTGATCTCGACCCGGCCGCGGGCCTCGAGGTGGCCGACCGGCTGCTCGCCGGCGCGGACGACCAGGAGGAAGACTTGTTGGTGGCCACTGCCATCGTGGTCGCCCTTGACTCGACAAGCGGGCGATTGGTCTGGTCCAACGCCGGCCATCTACCACCGGTGCTGATGCCAGCAGTCGGGCCGCCGGTCCTGATGGAAGACCGCCATGGCCCGCTGCTCGGGGTCGGGTACCCGGGCCGCGAGTTGGGATCCGCCCTCCTGGGCATGGGGGACCTGATCCTGCTCTACACCGACGGCCTGGTCGAGAAGCGCGGAGAGGCGCTCGACGTCGGCCTCTCGCGCCTGCTCGACACCGTCAGCCAATTGCCCGCCTCAGACGGACCGAGCGCGGTGGCTGATCGTGCTCTTGCTTCTTCGCTATCGGGGATCACTCGCCGCGACGATCTCTGTGTCTTGGCCATCCAACGACACCCAGGGCCGGCTGGCGCAGCCATCCAGTAGTATTCACCAACGGTGAGCCGGGAAGCCTGGTCGGCATTGCTGTCGTTCGGGCCGACCGACCAACTCCGGTGAGCGGTCGCGGTGGAGTGAGGTAGCGAGGGCTTCCCCGTCCCTCCAGCCGTCACGGTCGCCTCCGTTAATGGATTTTTTATGGGCGAGCGTTTCCCATTAATGGGCTGTTAACGCCAGCTGCGGCACGCTTACGGCCATGGCTGACTTCCTCGTGGTTCTCGGAGTTGTGATCTTTATGGCCCTAGGGCTGCTGATGGTTCGCGGACTGGAGCACGTATGAGCGCGAGCAACGCCATCCTCCTGACCGTCTCGACCCTGGTCTTCTTGTACCTGGGCTATGCCATGATCCGGCCGGAGCGCTTCTAGATGGGCTTCTTCTGGACCATCGTCGTGATGGTGGTGCTGCTGGGCCTGGCCTGGCGGTACCTGGGCTCGTACATGGTGTCTGTCTACGAGGGCCGGATGTCGTGGCTGTCGTGGGTGGAGCGCCCCGTCTACCGGGCCCTGCGCGTCGATCCGGAAGCCGAGCAGTCCTGGCAGCGGTACACGGGGGCACTGATCATCTTCTCGGGCGTCGCCATCCTGGCTACGTACTTGATCATCCGCCTCCAAGGTCACCTACCCCTCAACCCCCAGCACCAGAACGCGGTGCCGGCCGGCCTGTCGTTCAACACTGCCGTGTCGTTCATCACGAACACCAACTGGCAGAACTACTCGGGGGAGTCGACAATGTCGTACTTCTCCCAGATGACCGCTCTCACGGTGCAGCAGTTCGTGAGCGCTGCGGTCGGCATCGCGGTGGCCATCGCCCTGATCCGGGGATTCTCCCGTAAGGGGTCTCCGACCATCGGGAACTTCTGGGTGGACCTGACCCGAGGGGTCCTCTACATCCTCATCCCGATCGCCTTCCTCGCTGGTCTCGTCTTCGTCGGACAGGGAGCCGTGCAGACCCTCGCCGGTCCGGCGAACGTCCACAACGCGCTGACCAGCACGAACCAGGCGATCCCCCGAGGACCGGTGGGCTTCATGGAGTCCATCAAGCAGCTCGGCACCAATGGAGGCGGGTTCTTCAACGCCAACGGCGCCCACCCGTTCGAGAACCCCACCGGCGTCACGACTCTGCTCTCGTTCGTGTTGCTGCTGTCCATCCCGTTCGCGCTGACCTACACGTTCGGCAAGATGGTCGGCCGCATCCGCCAGGGTGTCGCCGTCCTGGCCGCCATGGTCCTTATCTTCGGGGTCTGGGTGGGCTTCTCGTCCTACGCGGAGCACCACAGCAACCCGGCTGTGGCGGCGGCCGGTGTTGTCCATCAGCCGACCGGCAACGTGGAGGGCAAGGAGACCCGCATCGGCGACACCACCTCGGCCCTCTACAACATCGCCTCGACCCAGACCTCGACCGGGAGCGTCTCCGCCTCGAACGACTCCTTCACGCCGATCGGGGGGTTCGGGGTCCTGAGCGGCATGATGCTCGGCGAGATCAGCCCAGGCGGCACGGGCAGCGGGTTGTACACCATCCTGCTCTTCGCCCTCGTCACAGTGTTCCTGGGCGGGCTGATGATAGGCCGAACGCCTGAATATTTAGGCAAGAAGATACAGGCAAAGGAGGTGAAGCTCGCCGCCTTGGGGGTGTTGGTAATGCCCGTCACGGTGCTGCTCATCACTGCCGTGGCGGTCGCGACGAGTGCAGGCAAGGCTGGCCCGCTGAACACCGGGCCGCACGGCTTCAGCGAGATCATCTACGCCATCACGTCCCAGGGCAACAACAACGGCTCGGCCTTCGCCGGCCTCACCGGTAACACCAGCTTCTACAACATCGCAGGGGCGATCGACATGCTGCTCGGCCGCTTCGCCATCATGATCCCGGTGCTGGCGCTGGCCGGCGTCCTGGCCGCCAAGCAGCTCGTGCCCGCGTCGGCGGGAACGTTCAAGACCGATACACCGCTGTTCACCGGTTTGCTCGTCGGCGTCATCCTGATCGTCGGCGGCCTGACCTTCTTCCCCGCCGTCTCGCTCGGCCCCATCGTCGAGCAGCTCAGCCATGGAAAGTTGTTCTGATGGAGACGATGACCCCCGCCCAGCCGACGCCCCCGCAGCCGACCGACGCACGGGGTGTCGCCCAGAGCCGAGGCCTCTTTGATCCCGAGATCCTCCGGCAGGCGCTGGTCGACGCCCTGAAGAAGTTCGACCCCCGTGTGCAATTGAAGAACCCGGTCATGTTCGTGGTTCTCGTGGGCTCGGTGGTGACCTTCATCGAGGCCATCTACCACTCGAGCATCTTCACCTGGAGCATCACGATCTGGCTGGTTCTCACCGTGCTGTTCGCCAACTTCGCCGAGGCCATGGCCGAGGGCCGAGGGAAGGCGCAGGCCCAGACGCTGCGGCGGATGCGCGCCGTGACCGAGGCCCGCCGGCTGCGGCCGGACGGTGTCGAGGAGAGGGTGCCCGCCTCGGAGCTCGGCATGGGCGACATGGTGGTGTGCGAGGCCGGAGACGTGATCCCCTCCGATGGAGAGATCACAGAGGGCATCGCCTCGGTCGACGAGTCGGCCATCACGGGCGAGTCGGCCCCGGTGATCCGGGAGTCGGGCGGTGACCGCTCGGCGGTCACCGGCGGCACCAAGGTGCTGTCGGACCGCATCGTGGTGCGCATCACCGCAGAGCAGGGTCACACCTTCCTCGACCGCATGATCGCCCTGGTGGAGGGGGCCGCCCGCCAGAAGACCCCGAACGAGATCGCCCTCACGATCCTTCTCGCTGCCCTGACCATCGTCTTCCTGCCGGTGGTCGTGGTCCTGCAGCCCTTCGGCCACTTCGCGGGGGCCACCGTGTCAATAGTCATCCTGGTGGCCCTTCTCGTGTGCCTGATCCCCACCACAATCGGGGCCCTCCTCTCGGCCATCGGCATCGCCGGCATGGACCGCCTCGTCCAGCGCAACGTGCTGGCCATGAGTGGGCGGGCCGTCGAGGCCGCGGGTGACGTGGCCACGCTCCTGCTCGACAAGACGGGCACGATCACGCTGGGCAACCGCATGGCCTCCGCCTTCATCCCGGTCGGCGACCACGACGAGGCGCGCCTCGCCAGCGTGGCCCAGCTGGCCTCCCTGGCCGACGAGACGCCCGAGGGGCGCTCCATCGTCGTCCTGGCCAAGGACCGCTTCGACATCCGCGAGCGGGACATGGGAGCTGGGCACACGTTCGTACCCTTCTCCGCCGTCACCCGCATGTCGGGCCTCGACGTCGACGGCACGCAGATCCGCAAGGGCGCGGCCGAGGCGGTGCGCAGGTGGGCGGCCGAGCAGGGCGGCCAGGTGCCGCCTGATCTCGACGAGATCGTGGAGCGCGTCTCCAGGGCGGGCTCCACACCTCTGGTGGTGGCCGAGGGTCCCGACATCCTCGGGGTGATCGAGCTCAAGGACATCGTCAAGCAGGACATCCGCGAGCGGTTCGACCAGCTCCGCACCATCGGGATCCGCACCGTCATGATCACGGGCGACAACCCGCTCACCGCTGCGGCCATCGCCCAGGAGGCAGCGGTGGACGATTTCCTGGCCGAAGCCACCCCCGAGGCCAAGATGGACCTGATCCGGGGTGAGCAGGAGGGCGGCAAGCTCGTGGCCATGACCGGCGACGGCACCAACGACGCCCCCGCCCTGGCCCAGGCCGACGTCGGCGTGGCAATGAACACCGGGACGACGGCCGCAAAAGAGGCCGGGAACATGGTCGACCTCGACTCCAATCCCACGAAGCTCATCGACGTGGTCGAAGTGGGCAAGCAGCTGCTCATAACCAGGGGAGCGCTTACCACGTTCTCGATCGCCAACGACGTGGCCAAGTACTTCGCCATCATCCCCGCCCTCTTCGTCGCCACGTACCCTCAGCTCAACACGCTCAACATCATGAAGCTGCACAGCCCGACGAGTGCGGTGCTGTCGGCGATCATCTTCAACGCCCTGGTCATCGTGGCCCTGATTCCTCTTGCCCTCCGGGGAGTGCGGTGGCGACCGACCACCCCGGCAGCCATCCTTCGGCGCAACGTCTGGATCTACGGAGTGGGCGGCATCATCGTGCCCTTCATCTTCATCAAGCTCATCGACCTCATCCTCACCGCCACCGGGGGCTACTGATGCTCGTCCACCTCCGCCGCGCCATCGTCCTCACGATCATCTTCTTCGCCCTCTGTGGCCTCGCCTACGGGTATGCCGGCACCGGCATCTCGCAGCTGCTGTTCAAGCACCAGGCCGACGGCTCGATCACGGTCAACGGCTCGACCTTGATCGGCCAGTCCTGGAGCGGACCGGCGTGGTTCCAGGGCCGCCCCGACTCCTACACGCCCATGGCCAGTGGGGCGAGCAACCTGGGGCCCCGCTCCCAGGCCTTGGAGCAGGCCGTGGCCAAGCAGATGGACGCCCTCAAGAAGCAGGGCATCCAGCCCACCCCCGGCCTGGTGACCACGTCGGGGAGCGGACTCGACCCCGACATCAGCCCCACCGACGCCTACGCCCAGGTCAACGCGGTGGCCGCCGCCCGGCACCTGGCGGCGCCCCAGGTTCATCAGCTCGTAGCAAGTCACGTCCACATCGCCGAGCTCGGGTTCCTGGGCTCCGACTACATAAACGTCCTCGAGCTCAACCAGGCCCTGGCCCAGCTCCGGTGACCGGGTGAGGCAGGAGTACCGTTGGGGACGATGACCGAACGCACCTCTGCCTCGAGAGATCCGGTGGCCCAGGGCGGCGACCGGGCCATAGCGGAGGACTCGGACACGGCGGCCGTCGTGCAACCGGCCGGGCACTTCCGGCTCTATCTGGGGGCGGCAGCCGGAGTCGGGAAGACCTTCGCCATGCTGAACGAGGGCCGACGGCGCCACGACCGGGGCGCTGACGTCGTGGTCGGGTTCGTCGAGACTCACGGGCGGCCACATACCGCAGAGCTGCTCGAAGGCCTCGAGGCCATTCCCCGCATCTCGCTCGAGTACCGCGAATGCTCGTTCGAGGAGATGGATCTCGATGCCGTCCTGGCCCGGCATCCCAAGGTCGCCCTGGTCGACGAGATCGCCCACACCAACGTGCCCGGCTCAGGTCGCAACGAGAAGCGCTGGCAGGATGTCCTCGAGCTCCTCGATGCGGGGATCGACGTGATCACCACCGTCAACATCCAGCATCTCGAGAGCATCGCCGACGCGGTGGAGCGCATGACCGGCGTGTCCGTACGAGAACGTGTGCCCGACTGGGTGGTACGCAAGGCCAACCAGATCGAGCTGGTCGACTCCTCGCCCGAGGCGCTCCGCCGCCGGATGCTCCACGGCAACATCTATCCGAAGGAGAAGATCCCCCAGGCCCTGACCCACTTCTTCCGCACCGAGAACCTCGTCGCCCTCCGCGAGCTGGCGCTGCGCTTCGTCGCCGACGCGACGGAGGAGGAGCTCCTCGACCACCTTCGCCGCTACGAGGTGTCCTCCGTGTGGGAGACGACCGAGCGCATCATGGTGGGCGTGACGGGGGCACCGGGCACGGATGCGATCCTTCGTCGAGCGGCCCGGATGGCGGCGAGAGTCCACGCCGAGCTTCACGTCGTTCACATCGTTGGCGGCGACGGTGCACGCCAGCGCGATCGCATGGCTATCGAGAGACTGCGTCACCTGGCCCAGGACCTGGGGGCGCACTGGGACGAGGTGCAGGCAGACGACTCCGCGCACGCCCTCCTGGAGTTCGCCCGCACACACCAGATCACCCAGATCGTGGTCGGGTCAACTCGGCGAAGTCGGTGGGAGGAGATGACGAAGGGGTCGATCGTCAAGCAGATCCTGCGCGAAGCAGCCGAGACCGGCACAGACGTCCACGTCATCGCTAGGCGGGAAGCGCCGCGCGACGCCAAGGTGCCGGACGGTCTCGCCGAGGAGTCCTAGGGACGGAGGTTCGCTATCGATACCTCCCTCGCCCGCCGGGTCGGGATCGCGCCAGCGCTGTGAGGTCGCAGTGAGCGATCGGCGGGAGGTGGGAGGTTCTGGCCGCGGCGTCCTGCGGGTCTACCTGGGCACCGCCGTCGGCGTCGGCAAGACCTACGCCATGCTCAACGAGGGGTGGCGAAGGTCCCAGGCCGGAGAAGACGTGGTCGTCGCGTACTGGGAGCAGCATGGTCGTCCGGAGACCGGGGCTCAGCTCCGAGGCGTGGAGCTCATTCCCCCGCGGATTGCCACCTACCGGGACACCACCTTCGAAGAGCTCGACGCGGCCGCCGTGATCGCCCGCCAACCGGATGTGGCCCTGGTCGACGAGCTGGCTCACACCAACGTGGCCGACCACCGCCCTCGCTGGCGGGAGGTGGAGGACCTGCTCAGCGCCGGCATCGACGTGATCACGACGGTCAACGTGGCGAACCTGGAGTCAGTGAGCGAGTACGCCGCGGAGGTCACAGGGGCTGGAACGGTGGAGCGCGTGCCTGAAGCGGTGGTCCGCCGTGCCGAAGTCGAGCTCGTCGATATCCCCCCCGACGCCCTCCGCCAGCGAGTGGCGGCAGGGCACGTCTACTCGGCGGCCCAGGTGGGCGGCGCGCTGGCGAACTACTTCCGAGCCGAGAACCTGGCTGCGCTCAGCCAGCTTGCCCGGTCGTGGATGGCGGGCACGCTCGACGAGGATGGCCGGGCCATCGTGGCCCGCTACACCCACTCCTCCCCGAGACCAGTGGTGATCGCCGGCCTGTCGAGCGCCGACCCGGCCGAGCCGGTTGTCCGGCGAGCAGCGGAGCTGGCGGAGTCAGCCGACGCCGATCTGATGGTCGTCCACGTCGCCGACCGAGCCGCTCGGGCGCCGGCGGACGTCCCATCAGAGTACCGGGACCTCGCCGAGTCCCTCGGCGGCAGCTTCGTCCAGGTTCGGCGGGAGGACATCGCAGACGCCTTGGCGGCCACGGCCGCTGAACACCACGCCACAACGGTGGTCGTGGGCCAGCACCGCTCTCGGTGGGTCGAGCTGCTCAGGGGATCTACAGCTCGCCGGCTGCGGCGCCGGCTCCCCGGCGTGACCATCGAGGCGGTCGAGCACGCCTGAGACCAGCGGGGCGCTCAGGACGACGGATTGACAGGTGTGGGCCGCCGGCCGCCATCTCCGAGCGTCGGCGGTTGCCCGGTGGCGAGGGCCGCAGCGACCTGGTCGGCCAGCGCCACGGCGACCAGGCGCCGCTCGAGCGAGATTGGCTGGCCCGGTGTCGGCGCCAGCACATAGCGACCGAACGTACGACCCGCCCACTGCACCAGAAGGTCGACCTCTTTGCCCGGCAGGCCCATATCCTGAACGGGCCAGCGCACACTGTCCACCACGACTTCGCCGTCGTGGTCGATCCGGACCGGATGGTGGTCAGGGATGTCGGGATCGAACTGACAGGTCCGCAAGGAGAGCAGGTGCCGGAGCTCGTAGCCAACGGCAAGGACGACCTGATCTAGGCCTCGTCCCTCCGTCAGGAGATCGGCAACGGCGTGGATGCGAGCGATGTCTTCGCTGCCCGCCGCCGCCGCGGCCTGCTGTTTGCGTGACCACACCGCCAGCTCCCCGACGGCCACCCCGACGACGAGCAGCAGCGCGGTCGTGATGGCGTCGTTTCGGTGGATGATGGTGAACGAGTAGTACGGACGGGTGTGAAAGAAGTCGAACCACACGGCTGCCGACGCCGCGGCGGCAACGGCCGCCAGGCGACGACCCCAGGTAGCGATCGCGACAACGACGACGACGAGCACCAAAGCCACGTTGACGTTGCCGATGTGATCCCTGGCCGGGAGCAGGGCCGCCGCCACTGCCGCCGGGGCCAGGACGGCCACTCCTGTGAGCAGTTGGGAACGATGCCGCGAGTCCACGACTCCAGTTGTACACCTCTCCTTGTGGTTGGAGCGTCAGCGGCGATCGCCATTTATAAATTCTTTACGGCTCCGAGGCCGATATTCACACCGCGTTGAGGCGATGAAGCGCATGCTCCGTTCGTGGCTGTGGATCAGCCCTGCCCTGGGAAATCCTGCCGAGGACGGACTTGATGGGCTACCTGTGGACCATCGTCGCCACGGTGGTGTTGCTCGCCATCATCTGGCGGTATCTCGGCGCCTATATGGTCGGCGTCTACGAAGGCCGCGTCTCCTGGCTCGGTTGGGTCGAGCGACCAATCTGTCGAGCCCTCCGAGTGCGCCCTGAGGCGGAGCAGTCCTGGCAGGGCTACGCCGCATCGCTCATCATCTTCTCTGGTGTAGCCATTCTGGTGACCTACCTGATCATGCGGGTACAAGGTCACCTGCCGCTCAACCCCCAGCACCTGAACGGCGTGAGCGCCAACCTGTCGTTCAATACCGCCGTTTCCTTCGTGAGCAACACCAGCTGGCAGAACTACGCCGGCGAGTCGACACTCTCCTACCTGTCGCAGTGGTTGGCGATCATGGTGCAGATGTTCGTGAGCGCCGCGGTCGGTAGCGCCGTGGCGATCGCACTGATCCGGGGGTTGGCTCGAAAGGGGTCGCCAACCATCGGCAACTTCTGGGTCGACCTGGTGCGGGGCGTCATCTACATCCTCGTACCTATCTCCTTCATCGCCAGCCTGGTGTTCGTAAGCCAGGGTGCCGTGCAGACCCTGGCCGGCCCGGCGCACGTGCATAACACGCTCACCGGAGTCATTCAGACGATTCCTCGCGGTCCTGCCGCTTTCTTGGAGCCCATCAGGTTGATGGGCGGAGACGGCGGTGGATTCTTCAATGCGAACGGCGCCCACCCGTTCGAGAACCCGACCGGAGTGACCAATCTCCTGTCGATCGTCCTGATGCTGGCCCTTCCCGTTGCCCTCACCTACACCTTTGGGAAGATGGTCGGCAGAGTTCGCCAGGGTGCGGCTGTCCTGGCCGCCATGGTCCTGCTGTTCGGGGCCGGGGTCTGGTTCTCCTCCTACGCCGAGCACGGCAGCAACCCGGCCGTGGCCGCGGCGGGGGTGACCCACCAACCGACGGGCAACTTGGAGGGAAAGGAGACCCGCTTCGGCGATACGTCCTCCGCGTTCTTCAACATCGTCGGAACCCAGACCTCGGACGGAGCCGTCGATTCATCGCTTGACTCGTTCACCCCGACGGGCGGGTTCGGTGCCATGTCGGGAATGATGCTCGGCGAGGTCACGCCGGGGACGATCGGCAGCGGCCTCTACTCGATCCTGCTGTTCGCCATCATCACGGTATTCCTCGGCGGGCTCATGATCGGACGAACACCGGAGTATTTAGGCAAGAAGATCCAGGCCACGGAGGTGAAGCTCGCTGCCCTCGGGGTGCTCATCATGCCTGTCACGGTGCTGGCGCTGTCAGCGGTCGCCGTGTCGACGAGCGCTGGTCGGGCCGGACCGTCGAACAGCGGGCCGCACGGCTTCAGCGAGATCCTCTATGCCATGACGTCCCAAGTCAACAACAACGGCTCCGCCTTCGCCGGTCTCACCGGCGGCACCACCTTCTACAGCGTCACTGGGTCTATCGCGATGCTTGTCGGTCGCTTCGCCATCATCATTCCGGTCCTGGCCCTCGCTGGGTGTTGCTGCCAAGAGATCCCCTCGCCCCCCGATGCTCGTCGAGCAGCTCACCCATGGGCGGCTGGTTCTGACCGAAGGGGCCCCGGGAACCGCGGCGGCGCTATGGCGCATCATCGGGGTTTCGAGGCCTCGAGGAGAAATCGGCTTGCGAACGCCACGAACGAGCCATCTCGCTCGATCTGCGCGTGCAGGGCCCTCAGCCGCTCGGAGAACCGCTCCACCGTGAAGCCCGGAACCGTCCAGACCACGAGGCGCAGAAAGTACACGACCGCGCCGACGTCGTAGAAGACGGTTCGAAGACGCTCGTGGCGGAGGTCTTCGACCACGAGACCGGCGGCCTCTGCTGATCGTCGTGCGAGCGTCGGGTCTCGTCTGGATCCGGTCGGCAGCGGGCCGAGCATGAACTCGCTCAGCTCCCGAATGCTGTACGGGCCGACCTGCTGCGACAGGTACCGTCCTCCTCGACTGAGGACACGGGTGATCTCCTCCCAGCATGTCTCGACCGGATGTCGACTCGTGACCAGGTCGAAGACCTCGCCCCGGAACGGCAGCGCGCCCGAAGCATCCTGCGTGGCAACAACGTGGGCGCGCAGTGGCAGGAGCCGGCGGCCGGCGACGACGACGTTCGGCGGGTAGGCCTCGGTAGCGACCATCACCGGCGGAAGCTGCGCCAGCCCAGCGAGCATCTCCCCGCCACCCGACTGGACGTCGAGCATCCGCGAGGCTCGAGCGGCGCGCTCAGCGACTCGCTCCGAATAGCGCCAGCTGGGTCGCTCCTCGGTCGCGCGACCCACCAGCCAGGTGAAGTCCCAGCCGTCTATCGGGGCGGCCGCGGCTTCGGCAATCAGCTCGTCGAACGTCGCCGACACACCGACGATCCTCAGGCCGAGGGCCGAGGCCGTCCGGGCGCGACCGTTCGAGCCAGGATGCCGAGGGTGGCGCGCAGCGCGCCCTCCGGTACCACCGGGAAGATCTTTGCGTCCTTCCAGGTCTGGTCGACTGAGGACCAGTCGTAGTACGAGGTGACCAGCGTCCCCTGTTCGATCGGCTCGAGCAGGTAGCCGTAGGTGTGGCCGAGGTTGAGCTGGCCTTCGATCGTCCAGGCGATCTCGCGATCGGGATCAAACCTGATGATTCTCACGGTCACGTCGTAGAGGCCGAGCGGATAATCGTTGAGCGCGTCTCTGTCCATGTGCACGACAAAGGTGTCGCCGACAGCACCGACTGGGTCACCAGTGGCGCTCATCAGCATCCCCGCGCTGTCGATGGCTACATGACCCTGCGGATCGCTCAACAGTCGGTAGATCGCCGCCGGCTCCGAGGCAATCGCCCGTTGGACCTCGATCCGTTCGGCCATGGCAGCTATTCTCGCACGCCCGTCGTCAGTCGGGCGGCGCCGGGAGAGGAGGGACAGCGGGGTCGGGCTCCGAATCGCCGATGGGCCGAGCCCTCCTAGGATCGGGCGCATGACTGAGGCGCCATACGGCTCGTGGCGGTCCCCGATCTCGTCGACCGTGTTGGTCGAAGCGGTGGTGGGTCTCAGCTCGCCGCTGGTCAGCGACGGGACGGTGGCCTGGACCGAGTCTCGACCTACTGAGGGGGGCCGGCAGGTCCTGGTCCGCCGCACGGCGGATGGGCACGTGGCCGACGTGCTGCCCGAGGGCTATTCGGCCCGCACGCTCGTCCACGAATACGGCGGGCTTTGCACGGCTGTCGTTGGTGGCGCCGCCCTGTTCTCGAATTTCTCCGACCAGCGGGTGTGGCGCATCGACCCCGGTGGTGTGCCGATCCCGGTGACCCCGGAGCCGTCGGTGCCGCTGGCGGATCGGTTCGCAGACTTCTGCTTCTCGCCGGACGGCCGCTGGGTCGTGGCGGTCAGGGAGCGCCATCCTGGCGGTGCGCCCGAGGACGTCCGCGACGTGATGAATGAGGTGGTGGCGTTCCCAGCTGACGGATCCGCCGCTCCTCATGTCCTCGCTGGGGGCAGGGATTTCTTCAGCGCACCGCGGCTGAGCCCCGACGGCCAGCAGCTCGCCTGGGTGGTCTGGGATCACCCCAACATGCCTTGGGACGGCACGGAGCTATTCGTCGCCGATGTGAACCCGGGGATGGCGCTGGGCCCGGCGCGCCTGGTTGCCGGAGGCGTGGACGAATCGGTCAGCCAGCCCCGTTGGAGCCCCGGAGCAGTCCTGCACTTCCTGTCGGACAGGACGGGCTGGTGGAACGTGTACGCGGACGACGGGCATGGGGGCCGCGCGCGCTGTCCGAGGGACGCCGAGTTCGGAGGGCCGGACTGGGTGTTCGGGCAGTCGAGCTACACCTTCTTGGCTGACGGCCGCCTCGTCGTCAGCTGGTCGGAGCGCGGCAAGGGTCATCTCGGTGAGGTGGGCGCCGACGGGCTGCGAGAGATCCCGACGCCATACGACGCGTTTTCCGGGCTGGTCGCCCAGGGCGACGAGGTCGTGGCGGTGGCAGGCTCACCGACCGAGGCTCCTGCATTGGCGCGCATCATGGTGTCTGACGGGTCAGCCCAGGTCCTGAAGCGAAGCCGAGAGGGGGTGGTGGACTCTGGCTACGTATCCGTGGCTTGCCCCATCGAGTTCCCAACCAGCGGCAAGCTCACCGCCCACGCCCTCTTCTATCCGCCGGCCAACCGCGACTTCGAGGGTCCACCTGGCGAGAAGCCGCCCCTTGTCGTCATGAGCCACGGCGGGCCGACCGCCGCCACCTCATCTGTCCTCAATCTGACCGTCCAGTATTTCACCAGCCGGGGAATGGCCGTTGTGGACGTCAACTACGGCGGCAGCACTGGTTACGGACGCGCCTACCGCCAGCGCCTCCGTGACCAGTGGGGGATCGTCGACGTCGATGACTGCGTCAACGGGGCTCTCTGGCTGGCGGATCAGGGGGAGGCCGACCGCCGGCGCCTGGCCATTCGCGGGGGGAGCGCTGGGGGCTACACCACCCTGGCTGCGCTGACCTTCAGAGACGTCTTTGCCGTAGGGGCCAGTCACTACGGCGTGGCCGACGCCGCCGCCCTCGCCCGGGAGACCCACAAGTTCGAGTCGCGCTACCTCGACGGGCTCATCGCACCGTGGCCGGAGGCCGAGGCGCTCTACGCGGAGCGGTCCCCGATCCACCATACGGACCAGCTGAACTGCCCGCTAATCCTCTTCCAGGGGGCCGAGGATAAGGTCGTCCCGCCTGACCAGGCCGTCACGATGGCCAACGCGCTCGAGGCCAAGGGCCTCCCGTTCGCGCTCATGATCTTCGAGGGCGAGCAGCATGGCTTCCGCAGGGCGGAGACGATCATCAGGGTCATCGACGCCGAGCTGTGGTTCTACGGAAGGGTGCTCGGGTTCGAACCGGCCGACACCATCGAGCCGGTGCCGATCGAGAACGAGGCAGCCCTGGAAACGGCGCCCTGAAGCCGTCATCGAGCGCCCCGACAAGCCCCGTCACGTTCCTTGTTCGACCGCCTCCCTGAAGGCGGCCAGTGCCCGGTTCCAGAACTGATCGAGGTAGGCGCGGAGGGCGCCGACCCCCTCGGGGTCCAGCTGATAGATGCGGCGGGTACCGGCTTGTCGGTCGATCACCAGCCCCGCTTCCTTGAGGACCTTCAGGTGCTGGGACACGGCCGGCCGGGTGACCGGTAGCTGGCTGGCAAGCTCGCCGACCGCCTGGGGACGATCGGCCAGGCGCTCGAATATCGCTCGCCTCGTCTGGTCGCCGAGGGCGGTCCACCCGTCGGCTCGGTAAGTCAACACGAACGGTAAGATAGAACTTACTGAAGGTGCTGTCAAGCCATCGCCACGCTGCGGGACGCGCCGGGCGCGTTCGCCTCTCCCGGACCCGGAAGCGCCCGAGCGCCCGGTACCCTCGATGGACCGAGATGATCGAGCTCAATCACCGAGAACAGGCACTGTGATCTCCGTTCGTCGCAGCCTAGTTGGCTCGTTGTTCTCGATTGCGCTGGTAGCGGCGCTGGGAGCGGTCATGTTCCCGTTCCGAAGCCACCTGAGCGTCGCGACCGCGGGCCTCCTGCTCGTCGTGCCGGTCGTGGCCGGTGTCGTGGTCGGGGGGTTGGCCGGCGGATTGGTCGCGGTGACCGCGGGATTCGTCGTCTACGACGTGGTCTTCATCCCTCCGTACTACAGCCTGAGTGTCGGCGCCGCTGAGAACTGGGCCGCGCTCGGGGTGTATGCGGTGGTCATGGTCCTGGTGGCCCAGGTCGTGTCCCGTTTGGGCTCGACCCGACGAGAGGCGCAACGACGCGGCGAGGAGGCGCGCCGGCTCTTCGAGCTGTCCGAGCTGTTGGTGGGCGACAAGGCCACTACTGATCAGTTCAACACGATCGTGACCACGGTCAGCCTCGCATTCGATCTGCGAAGCGCCGCCCTCCTCGTCCCGAGGGACGATCGTCTGCAGGTCGTAGCTTCCACCGGCGATCCGCTCTCGGACGACGAGCTCGGCCGGCTGGCGCCGTCGTCGGGACGCCCTGTCAGCCTCGGCGCGGCCGTGCTGGCGCGAGACGAGCTGCAGGCAATCGCCCTGTCTGTCTCCGACCGTCCGGTCGGGCTGCTGGCCGTCCGAGGGCTCCCTGCCGCCCGAGCCGACCGGGAGCTGCTCGGTACCTTCGTCAACCATCTGGCGCTGGCGCTCGAACGAACCCAGCTCCGCGAGCAAGCGGTCAAGGCCGAGCTGCTCGAGGAGGTCGACAGGCTGAGGCGGTCGCTCGTGAGCGCCGTCTCGCACGATCTGCGTACCCCGCTGGCGACCATCAAGCTTTCCGCTTCGAACCTGATCGACCCCGATGTCAGCTTCTCCCGTGAAGACTCCCGCGAGCTGCTCGGGCTGATCGACCTCCAAGCCGACCGGCTCGACAGGCTTGTTGCCAACCTGCTCGACATGACCCGCATCCAAGCGGGGGCGCTGGACCCGCACCGGGAACCGGTGGCGGTGGCCAATCTCCTGTCGGAGGCCATTGCGTCCCTCGGGCCGTCGGTCGGTCCTGGCCGCATCAGGTGGATGGCGCCGGCGGGCCTTCCCCTCGTCGACGTCGATCGCATCTTGATCTGTCAGGTGCTCGCCAACCTCATCGAGAACGCGGCCCGCCACGGTCCCGAGGACACCGACATCATGGTGACGGCCTCGCTCAACGGCCACAGCCAGGTGCGTCTGGCGGTCGCCGACCGCGGCCCGGGTGTGCCCATCGAGGAGCGTTCGACCATCTTCGAGCTGTTCAACCGGCGGGAGACCGGTGGACGCGCAGGCATCGGTCTCGCCATCGCCAAGGCGTTCATCGAGGCTCACGGCGAGCGGATCTGGGTCGAGGGGGCACCGGGCTCGGGCGCCCGCTTCGTGTTCAACCTGCCCTCTTCGTCCCTTCCGGCGGAGACCGCCTGACCCGTGGCAAAGGTGCTCGTCGTGGACGACGACCGATCCCTGCTCAGGGTCCTGCGCCTCAGCCTTCCCGCCCGAGGCCATGAGGTGCTCGCTGCCGCGAGTGGTCAGGAGGGTCTGTCCAAGGCGGCCGTCGACTCCCCGGAGATCGTCGTGCTCGACCTCGGCCTTCCCGACGTCGACGGCCTCGAGGTGTGCCGGCGGATCCGTCAATGGAGCCAGGTCCCCATCATCGTGCTCTCGGCCACGGGCAGCGAGGATCGCAAGGTGGCGGCCCTCGACGGCGGGGCCGACGACTACGTCACCAAGCCGTTCGGAATGGCCGAGCTCGACGCTCGGATCCGGACCGCCCTCCGTCACGCCCAGCGGTCGGGTCACGGAGAAGGAGAAGTGGCCGAGCTGGCAGTCGGGTCCCTGGAGCTCGACCTCGCTCACCATCAGGTTCGGTGCGCTGGCCGACCGCTCGAGCTCACGGCCAAGGAGTTCGACCTCCTGGCCTTCCTGGCCCGACACGCCGGCAAGGTGTGCACCCACCAGATGATCCTTCAGGAGGTGTGGGGGGCGGGGTACGGGAGCGAGGCGCAGTACCTCCGGGTCTACGTGCACCGGCTCCGTCACAAGCTGGCCGACCAGGACGGAAGCCTCCTGCGTACCGTCCCGGGGGTCGGGTACGCCCTGGGCTCCAACTGAGATGCCATACGGTGGGTCGAGCTCGTCCTGCCGGTGGCGGTGAACTCGGCCCAGGGCGAGCGGCACCCGATCACGGCAGCTCCAGATCTCTGGCTAGCATCGTGGGGTCATGGTCAAGCGTTCACCTGGAAAGCGGGTCGCTCGCGCCGCCGCCACGGGCGGGGGGCGCACGAAGCGGGGCAAAGCGCCGATCGGCTTCTACACCGTGCTGGCTCTCATCGTCGTCCTCGGTGCGGCAACGGTCGGGTTCAGCCGGTATGAGCGGGCGCATCCCGCCAGTGCGTCGACGGCCCCCAGCTCACCCTCGACCGATCCGCTGAAGGCGCCGGTGCTGGCGTCCACCCAGGCCCAGGCGAACGGCCAACCTGTCGACGGCATTGCCTGTCAGACGGGCGAGCAGCTCGCCTATCACATCCATGCGCACCTGGCCGTCTACTCGAACGGTGCGCTCCGGGCCGTCCCCAGGGGAATCGGCATCAAGCCGCCCACCACGGAGCAGAACTCCTCGGAGGGCCCCTTCATCGCGTCGGGTGGATGCTTCTACTGGCTGCACTCCCACACCCAGGACGGTGTGATCCACATCGAGTCACCGACCCCGAAGATCTACACCCTGGGCAACTACTTCGACATCTGGCAGCAGCCGCTCAGCTCGACCCAGGTGAGCACGGCGCTCGGCAATGTCGTGGCCTACGTCAACGGCAAGCAGTACAAGGGCGACCCCCGGTCGATCCCGCTGAATGCGCATGCGGTCATTCAGCTGGACGTCGGCTCTCCGACCGTTCCGCCGAAGTCCTTCACCTTCCCGCAGGGCCTCTAGGAGCACCTCCCCGAGCACTGAGCCGGCTCACGCGTCGAAGGTGTGCCGGCCCACCACGGATGGCGGCGGTGCACGTCTGGTAGATCGACGTCGCGACCGGCGTGTCGCAGCTGCTCGCTCCGCCAGAAGTATACCCTACCGGGGTATACTGGCGGTGCCATGGAGGAGAGGTCAGGGTCGGGAGGAGCGGCGATGCCCGGGTACACAGACAACAAGGAGCGGGTGAGAAGGCGCCTCCGGCGGGTCGAAGGCCAGGTTCGGGGCCTGCAGCGCATGGTGGACGAGGATGCCTACTGCATCGACGTGCTCACCCAGGTATCGGCGGCCACGCGGGCCCTGCAGGGGGTGGCCCTCGAGCTGCTGGGTGATCACCTCGCCCACTGTGTGCAGGACGCGGTGGCCAGCGGAGGGCCGGACGCCCAGGCCAAGGTGCAAGAGGCCACTCAGGCCATCGAGCGCCTCGTGCGCTCATGATCGTCGGCGCGAGTGTCCTGAACGGGCTTGGTCACGCCCTGAGCGTGGCCGGGTCCATGACCTGGCAGATCCTGTGGGCGCTCATCCTCGGCTTCACGCTCGCCGCCGTCGTGCAGTCGGTCGTGCGCAAGAGCGAGGTCGTGAAGCTCCTGGGCGACGACCGACCCCGGACCCTCGCCATCGCATCCGGTCTGGGCGCCGCCTCGTCCTCCTGCTCGTACGCAGCGGTGGCCCTGGCCCGATCGCTCTTCCGAAAGGGGGCCAGCTTCACGGCGGCCATGGCCTTCGAGATCGCCTCCACCAACCTCGTGGTCGAGCTGGGCATCATCCTGGCGCTGCTCATCGCCTGGCAGTTCACCGTGGCCGAGTTCGTGGGCGGTCCCATCATGATCGTGCTGCTGGCGGTGGCATTTCGCATGTTCCTGCGCAAGCGCCTGCTGGACGAGGCGCGCGAGCAGGCCGAGCGCGGCCTGGCCGGGTCCATGGAGGGCCATGCGGCCATGGACATGAGCATCAGGGCTTCGGGTCCGATCTGGCGGCGGCTCCGCTCGCCAGGCGCCTCCACCGCGGTCTCTCACATCTTCGTCATGGAGTGGGCGGCCGTCATCAGAGACGTCGTCCTGGGCCTGCTCATCGCCGGCGCCATCGGGGCCTGGGTCCCTGACTCCTTCTGGCGTCACTTCTTCCTGACGGGCCACCCACTGGCCGCCAAGCTCTGGGGACCGGTGATCGGTCCGGTGGTGAGCGTGGTCAGCTTCGTCTGCTCGATCGGCAACGTGCCCCTGGCCGGAGTGCTGTGGAACGGCGGGATCAGCTTCGGTGGCGTCATCGCGTTCATCTTCGCCGATCTCATCATCCTGCCCATCCTCTCGATCTACCGGAAGTACTACGGCACGCGCATGATGCTGTTCATCCTGGGGACCTTCTACGCGACGATGGTCATCGCCGGCTACGTGATCGAGTTCTTGTTCGGCGCGATCGGCCTCATCCCGAGTGGTCGTCACGCCAAGGTCGTGGAAACGTCGATCACTCTGAACTACACGAGCGTCCTGAACATCGTCTTTCTCGTGCTCGCTGCCCTGTTGGTGTACCGGTTCGTGCGCAGCGGCGGGATGCCGATGCTGCGGAGCATGGGCGGCGGCCCCGAGCGGGCCCCCGGCCACTCCGAGGGCGGCGCGCATGCCCACGCCGCCTGGTGGATCGGGTCGGGAGGGCAGACCGATCCGGGGGCACCCCTCAGTCGGGGAGGAGCGGCACCGACAGACCCGGGTCGCGGCCGAGCAACACCGCCCGGGTGACGGCCGCCGAGCCGAACCGGTCACGCACGTCGTCGAGCGCAGTGTCAAGGGTGCCGCCCAGATGTCGTCCCAACGGCAGCGGTAGCTGGACGACGCTGCCGTCGTCGAGGCCGCCGACGGCAACCCCGACGAGCGTGATGCCCTGTCGCTCGATCAGCGGCATCGCGGTGCGCTGCAGCGCTCTCGCGGCGGCCAGTATCGTCGGTGTCTCAGCGGTCGCCCGCACGAGCGTGTGAGAGCGCGTCGCTCGCGAGAAATCGTCGAATCGCAGGCGGAGCACAACGGTGCGGCCGATCTGCCCGGAAGCCCGAAGCCGACGAGTAACTCGGTCGACCAGGCCGACGACGGCGGCGTCGAGGGCCTGGGGCGAGGTCCACGAGGTGCCCAGGGCTCGCTGCGACCCGATGGAGCGCCGGCGGCGTCCCACCTCCACCGGCCGGGGATCGCGGTCGTGGGCGAGGTCGTGCAGGTGCCGGCCCGACGCTCGCCCGAGCGCCGAGACGAGCACGTCCTCACCGAGCTGGGCGACTTCGCCGACTGTCGTGACGCCCCGCTGGCGGAGCTTGTCGGCCGTCACCGGCCCGACGCCCCATAGCCGTTCGATCGGGAGCGGATGCAGGAAGGCCAGCTCGCCGCCGTGCGGCACGACCAGCAGACCGTTGGGCTTGGCCACGGCGCTCGCCACCTTGGCCAGGAACTTCGTCCTGGCGACCCCGACGGTGATCGGCAGTCCGACCCGATCGCAGACGTCCTGCCGCAGGCGCGCGGCGATCTCGGTCGGCGTGCCCGCGATCCTCCGCAGCCCACCTACGTCGAGGAACGCCTCGTCGATGGACAGCCCTTCGACCAGAGGCGACGTGTCGTCGAAGACCTGGAAGACGGCCTTGCTGGCCTCGGCATAGGCCGACATCCGGGGCTCCACCACGATCGCGTCGGGGCAGAGCCGGCGGGCCAGGCCGCCGCCCATCGCCGTGCGGACGCCGTGCGCCTTCGCCTCGTAGCTGGCCGCCAGCACGACCCCCGTCCCGACGATGACCGGTCGGCCCCGCAGGGCCGGATGGTCACGCTGCTCGACCGACGCGTAGAAGGCGTCGAGATCGGCGTGCAGGATCGGCCCCTCTCCGGACACGAACACATGTTCCCATAACGGCTACGGCGCCGCAGGCGACGCCGGCGCCGATCTAGCGCTCGAGGCGGGCGGGCAGGCCGAAGGCCTCGAAGAGCTCGGGGTAGAGGAAGTGATGGAGACCCGTGATCCGGTTGCCTGACATCTCGATCACCTGAATGGCCCACGGGTCGAAGGTGTCGGGTCCGCCGGGCTTGTAGGCCCCGAAGGCCGGGGAGCCGTTGGCCGAGGTCGCCAGCAACCGGGATCCCCGGCATCCGATGCCCTGGCCGAGGTAGAAGCGGCCGATCTCGGTGGGTCCGTGCAGCCACAGCGTGTACGGCGGCATGGTGAAGGCGGCGTCATCGTGCAGCAGCTTCACGATGGAGGACACGTCGTAGCGCTCGAACGCGTCCACGTAACGCCCGAGCAGCTCCCGCTGCTCGGGGCCGACCTGCATCGGCGCCGTCGTGTCGTCGAGGCCCAGGGTGGCGACGGTGGCTCGCGCCCGCTGGAGGGCGCTGTTCACCGACGCGACGCTCGTGTCGAGCAGCTCGGCCACTTCGTCGGCATGCCAGCGGAGGACCTCCCGGAGGATCAGCACCGCCCGCTGGCGGGGCGGCAGGTGCTGGAGGGCGGCAACGAAGGCCAGACGGACCGACTCGCGGGACGCCGCCAGCTCGGCTGGATCACCGTCGGACGGCAGGACCCGGGCGTCGGCCACGGGCTGGACCCACGCGTGCTCAGGCACGACCGGTCCAAGGGACGAATCCGCGGGCGCCGGCGGGCCGAGGTCCATCGGTCGCGCCCGGCGCTGCGGCCCGCGCAGCATATCCAGGCAGACATTGGTCGCGATGCGGTACAGCCACGAGCGCAGGGCCGAACGGCCCTCGAAGCTGTCGAGGTGCTGCCAGGCGCGGACCATGGTCTCCTGGACGGCGTCCTCGGCCTCGAAACCGGATCCGAGCATCCGGTAGCAGTATCCGGTCAGCTCTCGGCGGTGAGCCTCCAGGTCGGCCGCGATGGTGTTCGCTCCCGGGCGGCTCGGGTCGGTGTCGACGACTGGTGGGCGGCTCGGCACAGGCCGAGATCGTAGCGAAACGGCCGGTCTTCCGCCGCGCTACCGCTTGGCGTAGTCGGCAAACCCCTGCCAGTCGATGACGACGCACGGCTCGCTGCCGACGATCCAGGCGTCATGGCCGGGCGGGCAACTCATGAAATCCCCGGGCCCGAACTCCATCTCCTCGCCGTCGTCCATCACGATCTTCATCCGTCCGGAGATGAAGTAGCCGGTGTGGGCGGCCTGGCAGCTGTCGGTCTTGGCGATCGGCTTGACGTGCTTGGACCACTGCCAACCGGGCTCGAACGTCGCCCGACCGACACCACCGCCCTCGAGGTTGACCAGGTCCAGCTTCCCGGAGCCCGCCTCGAACGGTCGGGTCTCTTCAGGTGAGTCCAGACTCATGCGAACCATTCGTGCCATGTCCTCGCCTCCCCACGATCGGACTGGTCACGATTATGCCCCATCGAAGAAGGACCTGCCCGGAGCGGGCGAGGCGAAGCGAGGTCACCCCCCGGGAGGGTTCGACGGGCCTCAGGAGGGAGGTTGATCGATCACCGAGAAGGAGACAGCGCCCTCGGGGTCGACCTCGGCGTCCAAGGTCTTGTCGTCCAGCGCCTGCGCCGCGGTCGGCTCCAGGAACACCTCGCCGTCCTCGATGGGCACGACCTGGTCATCCTGCTCCGGTCCGGTAGCCACGCTCAGCGCGAAGGCGCCTGCGGGCTCGTCGGCGGGGGCGATGCGAAGACCGGCGCCACCGGTCGAGTTGTTGCTGGCAACGAGCTCACGAATCACCAGCGATGCGGAGGATGTCACGTCAAGCACCGAAGCCGCCTCCTTCGATTAGTCGGGTCAATTGGTTCTTCCCGTCCCGAGCGTCGGAAAAACACCGGTCTGGGGCGGGCGCTCGGTGGCCGCCTCGCCGGGTCCCAGGGAGATCGAAGCGCCGGGTACCCGCGAACCCGTGACCAGGAACGGGGCGTGTCCGTCGGCCTCCGTCGGCGTGGGTGGTACGTCGTGACCCCTCGAGCGAGTGAGCAGGATCACCGGTTGATCCCGGGCAGACGTGGGTATAACCGTCCGCTCATGCGTGAGCTGGGGTTGCTTAGGCAGGTGTCCGCGCTCGGACGGGCGGTCGAGGGTAGCGGGCAGTCGCGGCGGACCGGACAGCTCAGGCTGTGGCGGCTCCCGACGGGCCTCCTCGATGGCTGAGCAGGCGGCGCCCATGGACGGCGCCGCGGCCCAGTACCTCGATCAGGTCGACATCGACGCTGACCGGGAGCTGGTCAACCGGTTCCAGCAGGGCGACGAGACGGCCTTCGCCGAGCTCTACAGCCGGCATTATCGGCGCCTCTTCCGGTCGTGTCTGCGGTGCTTCGGTGATCCGGCGACCGCCGAAGACGCCGCCCAGGAGGCGTTCGCCAAAGCGCTCCGGTCCCTTCCCACCCTGAACGGGGACCGGCGCTTCTACCCGTGGCTGAGCGTGATCGCCAAGCGGGTCTGCGTGGACATCCACCGCCACCGAGCCCGCAGCCAGCCAGCCGAGAGTATCGACCCGGGCGCGACGGCCGACGGAGAGCAGGAGCTCCTGACGTCGATGGATGCGACAGCGGTCCAGGACGCGATCGGCCGCCTGACGAGTCGCCACCGAGACGTCCTGCACCTCCGAGAGTACGAGGGGTGGTCCTACCGCCGCATCGCCAGCCACTACGGGGTGGGGGTTGCCGCCGTGGAGACCCTGCTCTGGCGAGCCCGGCGAGCGCTGCACCGTGAGCTCACCTTGGCGGGATACGAGCGCCGGGCCCTCGTCAGCCTCCCAGTTGCCGGCTGGGCCTACCGCAGGGTCGGATCGATCCGGGCTCGGATCGAGGAGTGGGGCGGCCACCGCCTGGCTCCGGTCGTGGGCAGCGCCGTCTCGGCGGTGACGATCGGTGCTCTGGTCATCGGGGCGACAGGATCCGCCGCGCATTCTCCCCGTCCGCAGCCACTCATCGCGTCACACGGCCCGGTGGCGGCCCCGATGGCCCCGCCCCCTGCCGCGCCCAACCTGGCGGGTGTGACCGTCCCCTCCGTAGCGTCCGTCCCCCGTGTCTCGGCCGGGCTCCCGGCCGCGCCAGCCGCCCCTCCGACGGCCGGCCAGGTCGTTGCGGCCGGCCGAGCTGCCGTCTTCGGGGCAACGTTCACCAACGCCAGCGCGGCGTCGCAGCAGGCTCGTCAGGCACCGGTGCACGCCAGCGTCGCTGGCGTCGCCGCCGGCCTCGATCCGAAAGCGACCGCCTCAGGCCTGGCCAGCACAGCCGCCACCAGCGTCGATCAAGTGCGAAGGAGCATCCCGTGATTCGTCGTACCCTGCTTGTCGCGCCCGTTGTCCTCATGGCGTTGGGATTGGGCTCGGCCTCCATCGATCTCGCTGCCCCGGCCGGAGCTTCCACCCCACCCCCGGTCAAGATGAGCGCCAGCGGAAGCCCCTGGTTCTGCCTCGCCATCGCTGAGATCAACTTCGGCTACTGCCAATACAACCCGCTGGGCTAGACGCGCCGTCCGGAGGCGGCTCAGCATCGAAACGGGTTCAGGCGCCCTGGTAGCGATGGGCACCCAGGGAGCGCATCGTCTTGTCGAACGTGGACGCCTGCGCCCCCGTGAGGCCAAACCCCGCCACCGTCAGGTTGCCCACCAGCCACACGTCGTCACCAGTTGCGACACCGCCCCCGGCGAGGGCAAAGGCGACGTTCGGGTCGTCGAAGGCATAGATCGAGATGGCCCTGGTCATCCTTCGACAGTCGAGGTCGAGACGGCTGGTGGCCTGGACAGTGATGCCGGGAGCCAGGCCCCCATGGCTCGTCTGGCAGATGCCGAGACGGCTGGACTGCAAGGCGCCCACGGTGCGTTGGACGCTGACCGGGACCGCGGTCGTGGACGGCGACGATGACGAGGTGCCGCCGCCGCCGCACGCGGCCAGGACACCAGCTGCACCCAGGTAGGCAGCCATCTTCACCAGTCGCATCGACGAAACCCGCTGCGCGAGAGCCAAGGCCACGAACGTAGCGGTGACCCTCGGCCGCGGACCAACCACCGGGGGCCGACCCCCGCAGCGACCAACCGCCGCTGACACCAACCGCCGCTGACACCAGCCGCCGCGGAGACCAGGGAGGCCGGGGGCCGACACCCGGCGAGCCCGCCCCAAAGCGGTCACCGGTCCCAGGTGTGCGACGATGCCGGGGTGCCCGTTCGTCCCATTCGCATCTTCGGCGATCCCCTGCTGCGTAGCACCGCGATCCCGGTCACTGACTTCGACGTCGAGCTGCGCCGCTTGGTGACCGACCTCTCCGAGACCCTCGCCGACGCCGCTGGAGCGGGCTTGGCCGCTCCCCAGATCGGAGTCGGCCTGCGTGTCTTCGCCTATGTCGTGACCGACGAGTCGATGGCTGAGTACGGCAGCATGGCCCACATCGTGAACCCGGTGCTCGTCGAGCAGTCACCTGAGTCCATCGAGGACATCGAGGGATGCCTGTCGCTGCCGGGCCTCGAGTACGACCTGGCCAGACCGGGTCGTGTCGTCGCCGAGGGCCTCGACCAGCACGGCGAGCCCGTTCGCATCGAGGGAACCGAGCGCTTGGCACGCTGTCTCGCCCACGAGACGGATCACCTGGACGGCGTCCTGTTCATCGACCGGCTCGACCCCACCACACGACGGCGGGCGCTGCACGAGATTCGCGAGCGGGTGCTCGCCGGGGAGGAGGTCCGGGTGAAGCGATCACCACACTCGGGGCTCCTGTGATTCTCGGCCACCCGTCGATCGCGCACGCTCGGCACGACCCACTGTCCGCCCTCGGGATCGAGCCGCGTTCGATGTCCCGCGTGTGGTCTCCGAGATGATGGCGGACTCGTCGGCCTGAGCCGGTCGCCAGGAGAAACAAGGGGGACGAGATTTGAAATGGACGGACGCGGGCTGACACCGCGAAATCACCAGTTGGGGAGGCGGACACGGTTACTGTAGGTAGCTGACGACACCTGTTGGCTCGTCATAGCCGAGGGGGGATTCTCCGTGCCGGAGCGAAGATGGCCGATGGCCGAAACGCGGTCGTCGGTCTCCCGCCGGGAGCTCATGATGGGCGCGGCCTTGGGGATGGCGGCGGTCGTGCTGCCCGCTCCGGTGAGGGAGTATCTCGAAGAACAGCACATGCCGCTGCCCGCCTCCAGTGGACTGGCTCCGGACACCTACACGACCTTCGAGGGCGAGGTGGTCGGAGTAGTGCCTGGTCACATCGACCTCTCGGTCGCCAAGAGAGTCCATCGACTGACTACCACCCGGGCCTCGACGTTCTGGCGCGGCGGCGAGGTGGCGATGGACGAGATCCGGGCGGGGGACGCGCTCCTCATCAGCCTGGCGCCGGACTGGACCATCGGGCGGGGGTGGGCCAACCTGACCCGCGCCCACGGCACGGTGAGCCAGGCATCGGGGTCGGGCTACGTGATCAAGGCCGGCGACATACACGACCACGCGCCGAGAGAGATTGTCATCCGAGTGAGCGACGCCACCCGGTACGGCAGCGGCGATCACATGTCGGGACAGCTGCACGGCAACCGCCCGTCGATGGTCCCGGGTACCCATGTCGACGTCATCGGACTTCGCACCGGGCAGCGCATCATGGCGAGCACGCTGCTGTACAGCGATCCCAGGCTCGCGGCCGTCCAGACCACGGCGCCCGCTGTGGCAACGGCCGCCGGAGGTGATCCGACCTTCAAGGGCTACGCCACCTGGTTCGACTGTCCGGACGGCGCCGGTCGCTGCGGGACCTGCAACACCTCGAAGAACAACCAAGCGGCGTGGCCCGCGCTGGACGCGGGATGCGGGTTCTGCGGCGGCAACTGCTGTAGCTGCTCCGCCGGCTGCAAGAACCAGACGTTCCTGTCCTGCGGATCCTCGTTCACGATCACGCCGTGTGGTCAGGGCGAGACGACGATCCAGGTGTCCGACTGCGGTCCAGCGCAGAACCTCGGTCTCTGCGGCAACACCTGCAGCATCCCGGGTTGCTCGGGCACGGGTGTGGTGGTGGACCTCACCAAGCCGACCTTCGCCCGCTTCTACCCACCCACGCAGGGATGCTTCCCGACGACCGTGGGCGCGTGAGCGGGCCGGTACGCGAGACATGACGGCGGTCGGGTCGCTGGCCAGCGCCCAGGGTCTGGTCATCGGCCTCGTCGTGGTCGTCGCGGGACTGGCCAAGCTTCCCGCCGGGGCGCTGAGGGAGCTGGTTCGATCGTCGGCGCTGACGACCCTGGCCGGCTCGCCGCAGCGCTCGCGGGCGGCGTGGAGGGCGGTCGCCCTGACCGAGCTCGGGGTGGGGCTGTGTGTCCTCGTGCTGCCCGGCCAGAGGTGGCCCCTGATCGCGGCCGCCGTGCTCCTCGGTTCCGGGCTGGTCTACATCCTCGTTGCCCATCGGGCTCGCCCGGGGTCGCCGTGCGGCTGCTTCGGAAGGCTCAGCAGCAGCGCGCCGTGGTGGCAGTCGTTCCTCCGGACCGGGCTCCTCCTCGGCGCTTGCGTCGCGGCCCTGGCTGGCAGCGACGGGTGGACGACGCCGGGCGGGGGAGCGGGCGTGTGGGCCCTCGTTGTCGCGGAGCTCGTCGCGCTGGTGCTCGTGTCCCCCGAGCGGCACGGGTTGGCGCGCGTCGCAGGCGGGTGGGTTCGACGCTCGAGGTGGACCGTGGAGCGGTGGCGGATGGGCGAGGACTGCGCCGCCGCCGCTGGACCTCCCGCACAGGCGACGCGGTCGTTGTCCGAGACGGCGCTGTGGGCCCGGGTGTCGGACTATGTGAGCGTTGACGAGGCGTCCGAGGTGTGGCGGGAGGGGTGCTGGGAGTTCGCCACCTTCCCGGGCCTGTACGAGGGGGCCCAGGCGACGGTGGTGTTCGGGATCCCGCTCGATCCGTTCGTTCGCACGAGGACGGTTGCGGTGGTGGATGAGAACGAGGGATCGGTCCTCCTGCGCGAGGAGATGCGGAGTCGCGTCGGATGACGCGGGAAGTGGACGAGCGATTCGTCGATCCCGGGGTGGGCGATGGAGGTCACACCGGCTTCGACGGCTCGCGGGAGCGCGGCGCGGCCGTCATGCCCCAGCCACCCCCCATGGCCGCCAGGCGGGTGATGCTGCGGCCGGTCTACCCCGAGGACTATGGCTTCCTGTACAGCCTGGCGGTGTCTCCCGAGATCGGCTTCCGCTGGCGCTACCGCGGCGCGGTGCCCGCCTACGACGTGTTCCTGCGCGAGCTGTGGGCGGGCATCCTCGTCCAGTTCATGGTCTGCGACGTGGCCACCGGAGAGCCGGTGGGCTTCGTGGTCGCCCACTCGGCCGACCTGAAGAGCGGCTTCGCCCACGTGGCCGTGCTGATGAGCCCTCCGGCCATGGGACGGGGCTGGGGTGTCGAGGCCGGAGCGCTCTTCATCACCTACCTCTTCGCCACGTGGAGCTTTCGAAAGCTCTACGCCGAATCACTGGCGTTCACGTGGGGCGCCGTGGCCAGCGGCGTCGAGCGGGTGTTCCGAGAGGAAGGGTGCCTGCGGGACCACGAGTTCTACCAAGGTCGCTACTGGGACCTGCATATCGCTGCGGTCTACCGCACGGATTGGGAACGCGGTGCCATCGCCAGGCTCCTGGCCCGACGGGGGTCCGGACTCCCGGAAGGAGTGCCAGAAGGGGTCGGCGACCGATGACGTCGAGGCCCACCGACCAGGCAATCGTCGAGCTCGATTTCTACCGCCACCTGGCTGCCGAGCTCGAGTGGGACGTGGCGCCCGGCAGGGAGACGTCCCTTCTCGCCGACCTGGGCGTCGACTCGCTGCGAAGCCTGGAGATCCTGCTCGTCGTCGAGGAGCTCGGCGTCGAGCTGGCCGACGACGACGTCCCCGAGTGGGAGACGCTCGGCGACGTCTATCAGAGCTACCGCAGAGCGGCGTGCGGGCCCGGATAGCTGCGGCGCTCGTCGCCACCAGCTCGACGTGACGACGGCGCGCCGATCGTCGACGACGGAGCGCTCGTCGCGTGATTGGTTCCGCTTCGACGTCGCAACCGAGGACGACTACCACCGCGAGCTCGCCGAGCGGCGGCGACGAGACCCGGTGCAGTACCTCGCGCCCCGTCCGCACGGGCGGCCCGTCGGGGTGTACGCGGTCTATCGGCACGACGACGTCGCCCGGGTGCTGCGGGACCAGGCTGCCTTCACCCTCGACGTCGTCCGCGATCGCTATGGCGCCGTCCTCGGCCGGCGAACGATCATGAGCCTCGATTCGGACGAACGGCGCCCGTACCGCAGGCTGCTGGTCGGGATGCTCGGCTCCGGCCGGGGCGCCGACCTGATGGCGCGCGCGGTCCTCCCCGCCCTCGACGAGGTGCTGGACGATCTCGCCGAGCGCCAGACGATCGACCTCACGACGGCGGTCTGCGACCGGCTACCGGTGCTCGCCCTGGCGAGGCTGCTCGGGCTGTCACCCGACGTCAGGACCTCGCTGGGGGAGCTCTCGACCGCGATCGCCGGATTCATGGACCGGCCCATCCCAGCGGTGCGGGCGGCGCGGGCCCTTCGGGGCCTGTTGGGGGCGCCCATTGCCAACCGGCGTCGTCGTCCTCGCCCCGACCTCATCAGCGAGGTCGTGAGCGCCGAGATCCACGGAGAGCCGCTGACCGACGCCGAGGCGCTCTCGCTGTTGACCCTGCTGGTGTGGGCGGGAACGGAGACGACCGGCCCCGCCCTGAGCAACATCCTCTACGCCCTGCTCGTCCATCGGGACCAGCTGAGCCGGCTGCGTGCCGATCCCGGCCTCCTGTCGGGGGCGATCGAGGAAGGCCTGCGCTGGGAGTCACCCATGCAGTGGACGTGTCGGACGGTCGTCGCGGACACCGAGGTGGGCGGCACTCCCGTCCCGGCGGGATCGCTGGCCCTCGCCCATATCGGATCAGCCAACCGGGACGACGCCCGCTACGTCGATCCCGGGCGGTTCGACCTCGCTCGATCGCCCACCGACCATTTCGCCTTCGGCTACGGGCCCCACCACTGCGTCGGCAGCCACCTTGGTCGCGCGGAGGTGCGCGTCGCGGTGTCGGCGCTCCTGGCCCGCTACCCGGAGATGGCGCTGGAGGGCGATCCTCCTGTGATGACCGGCCAGGTCGTTCGCTCGCCCAGCCATCTGCGGGTCCGGCTCGGGCCCCGAGACCGACGGGCCCCATGAGGTCGGCGGGCTCGCCGCTTCGGGTCGGGATGAACCTGACGCACGCCTTCGACGCCGCCGTCGACGCGACGCCTCGGGGCGCCCTGGTCTGCGGCGAGCAACGCCACGACCTCCGGCAGATCCGTGCGGGTTCCGAGCGTCTGGCGCGGGCGCTCGCGGCAAAGGGTGTCGGGGCGGGAGACCGGGTCGCGCTGCTGATGCCGAACGGCACCGCATTCGTGGAGGCGGTCTTCGCGATCTGGCGTCTGGGCGCGGTGGTGGTCCACCTCGACGTGCGGTCGACGCCCGGCGAGCTGACCGAGATGCTGGCCACCGCCGGTGTCGGGACCGTCATGGTCGATGGCAGCCAGCGGGCGGCGGCATCGGAACGGTCGCTCGAGTCGGTCGTGCTGGCCCTGGTCGGCCCCGACCGAACCCTCGCCGCCGGGCAGAGCGGGTTCGCGAGATGGGGGGACGCCGAGGCGCTGGGCCGATCCGGGTGGCTGCCCGACCCGGCGTCAGTCGGGCCCGGCGACCTGGCGGTGGTGTTCTGCACATCGGGCACGACCGGGCGTCCGAAGCTGGTGGGCCACACCCACCGGACCGTGATCGCCTCGACGATTGCGCTGCATCGCCTGCACGCCAGCTTCTTCGACGGGGGCGTCGGCGAGCGCGCCCGTCGGGTGGCCACGATCCTGCGCCGGTATGGCCGCCGTGTCCTGGGGGCCCGCGGCGCCCAGGTGTGGATGACCCCGATCGCCTTCAGCTCGGTCTCGGGACATCAGGTGCTCCTTGGCGCGCTCTTCGGCGGGCACCGTCTGGTGACCATGCGGTCGTTCCACCCTCGGGTGGCGCTGGAGGTGGTCGAGCGCGAGCGTGTCAACATCATGGCGGCGACACCGTCCATGGCCGAGCTGATGCTGGCCGTACGTTCCATCGGCTCGTTCGATCCGTCCTCGCTGCTGGTCGTCGGCCTGGGCGGAGGGCCGGTCTCGCCGCAGCTGGCGCAGCGGGTGGGAGAGCGGTTCGGCTGCGGCGTAAGTATCGGCTACGGCTCGACCGAGCTCGGCGGCGGCGTGCTCGTGAGCAGGCTCGAGGACCCGGTCGAGGTGCAGACGGGCACGGTCGGGCGGCCCTTTCCCGGCGCCGAGGTCGATATCGTCGGAGACGACGGACGCCCGGTCTCCGTCGGAGACGTCGGCGAGCTGCGGTGCAAGGTGCCGACCGCCATGTCCGGCTACGTCGATCCGATGCGCGCCCCGACTGACGAGCGCGACGACGGCCGTTGGTACCGAACGGGGGACCTGGCGAGCGTGGATGGGATGGGCAACGTGCGGATCGTCGGCCGAAAGACCGACATGATCGTCCGCGGCAGCCAGAACGTGTACCCCGAAGAGGTCGAGCGGGTGCTCGCGCGTCTGCCGGACGTCGAACGTAGCGCCGTCGTCGGCGTTCCCGATGGCGCGTCGGGTGAGCAGGTGTGGGCCTTCGTCACCGTCGCCGCGGGATCGACGCGCACGACGGGCGAGATCTTCGCCCACTGTCGGGAGCACCTGGCCACCTACAAGGTGCCCGACCACATCTGCATCCGGCCCGCGCTCCCGACGACCAAGGACGGGAAGGTTCAGAAGTTCCTGCTCACCGAGGAGGTGCTCGCCGGGCCCGCAGGCCGGCGCTCGTGACCTACTTCGCCGTGGCGTCTGACGGCGGCCGGTGACCCCCGGTTGGTGCGGCGGAAAGCCCGCACGAGATCAGCGCCTCGGTGACGAACCGGTTGACGCTTCCGACCCACCAGAACCCCACGTGGCCCCCGGGGTACCAGGCGACGCTGGGCCGGTCCCAGTGCTCCCACAGGCGCAGCGCCTGGCCGGAAGTGGACATGCGGTCGCCGAGCCCGGCGAAGACGTAGCGTCGCTCCCGCGACAACTTCGGCGGCAGCACGAGAGGCGACACCACGCTCTGGACGGCGTCCGCCTCGGCCCCCATGGCACCGTGCTCGAGGGCCCGCTTGCGTACCGCGGCCGGGCTGTGGCGTTGGTAGAGGTCCAGGATGTCGGTGGCCGGGATGCCCGCGATGGCACACGCCAGGTCGTCTTCCAGCGCCGCGACCAGGGATGCCACGTAGCCGCCGAGCGACAGGCCCCAGATGCCGACCGGTGCGTCGCCGCCGACGACCCTGGCCCAGGCGATCAGCGACCGGACGTCCGAGGCGGACTGTGCGAGGGCATGGACGGTGTCGACCAGGTCGATCGACATGAAGCCATCGCCGCTGGCGACCCCCGGCAGCTGGCGCGCGCCGTGCAGGGGGAGCACCGGCACCATCACGTTCAACCCGAGCTCGCCGTGAAGGCGTCGGGCCCGGAAGGCTCGCAGGTCGATGAACGGTGCACCGGTGCCGAACCCGTGCACGCAGATCACCCAGGGGCGACCTGCGTGGGGCTGGCGAAGCACCCAGGCGTGGGCGGTGCGATTGGCGTCCTTCTCTAGCCAGCGCGCTCGACCGGGTTCGTTCCGGTGTGGCTCGTAGGCGCTCTGAAAGCTCAGGTGCTCGAAGGGCTGGCCGAGCACGCGCTCGCCGCGTGTCGACACCTCCGGCGGGGCGGGCGCTCGGTGATAGGCCTCGGGGTTGTCGAGCCATCCTCGCTCTCGGTAGAGATCGAAGGCGCGTGCCACGTCGATGCCGGCGCGCTCGTAGTCCGCCCGGCGAGGCAGCAGCCTGGGGTTCTTCATGGTGGAGATGAGAAGCTCGTCCAGGAGGACCTGGAGCGCGAGGCCCACCGACGGTCGAGCGGGCACCGCGCCGGGGTCATCGACGGACTCGCGGCTGCGGGCCCAGGTGCGGGCCATGAAGGCGGCGGTCCGGGGGCCAGCCTGCGCGACCCCGACGGTACGAGGGTCCGTGAAGAAGCGTCGAGCGGCGCGGTAGGCGGCGACGGGCGGCGACGAGGGCGTCGCCGACCGACCCGCGATGCCGATGTCATCCCCTGCGCTTTCGTCCCCAACGCTCACGCCCGCCACCGTATCTGACTCTCCTGTCAGGGTCGCGGGGCTGACCAACCGCCGGGGCGGTTCGCCGCATTTCGACCAGATCGGCTAGAAAGCGGCGGTGACGACCGCGTCGAGCCCGACCGTTGCCCCGATCGACCGCGTGTCGTCCTGGCCGATGTGGGTGCTCGGTCTCGTCATCATGATCGACCAGGTCGACCAGAACATCGTGCGCGGGGTCGCCACGCCCATCCAGCACGCCTTCCATCTGACGGATCTCCAGGTGGGGGTGCTGCTGTCGTGCTTCATCGTCGTCAACGGGTTCGTCAGCGTGCCGGCCGGCTACCTCGCCGACCGGTGGCACAGGACGCGCACGGTCGGCCACACGGTCGTGATCTGGTCGGCGATCACCGCCCTCACCGCTGCGGCCTGGAGCTATCCCGCCTTGATCGCCATCCGGTCCGCCCTGGGCTTCGGCCAGGCCGTCACCGAGCCGGCCGCGGCGAGCCTGCTGGCCGACCACTACCCGGCGTCGGCGCGCGGCCGCGCCTTCTCCGTGCAGCAGTGCCTGCTCTTCGTGGGCTTTGGTGCCGGCCTGGCGATCGGCGGGCTGGTCGGTGCCACCCTGGGCTGGCGCGCCGCCTTTCTCGTGGTGAGCCTGCCCGGCCTTCTCATCGCCGCCGCGGTGTACCGACTTGCGGAGCCCCGACGCGGTCACGGCGATCGCCTCCAGCTCGGGGTGGACGACGATGAAGGCGGCGGTGAGGGTCCGCCCGGGCCCCTCGCCGGGGGCGTCGTCGCGTTCTTCCGGGACATGATCCGGGGCCTGGCAGCTGACCTCGCCACGATCGCCCGGATCCCCACCATGCGCTATGCCCTGGTCGGCGTGTCGGCGGTGCTGTTCACCGTGATCGCTGCCGCCGCCGCCCTCCCGCAGTTCTACGAGCGGCAGCTGCACGTGGCCACCGGGACGGCAGAGGTGTTCGTCGGCGCCATGGTCATCCTCGGGGGGATCCCAGGCGTCCTGCTGGGGGCCGCCTGGCCGACCGGTACGCGCCGCGCGTCCGGGGCGGGCGCATGGCCGTCCCAGCCGTGTGCCTCATGGTCGGTGAGGCGATCTTCGTGCTGTCCTACCTGTGGCTGCCGCTGGGTCCGGCCTTCGGGCTGGAGGTCGTGGGCTTCTTCGTCATTGCCCTGGCCGTGCCGTCGCTGCGGGCCGGGCTCTCCGACGCCGTGCCTGCCAACCTGCGGGGTGCGGGCTTCGGCGCCTTCAACCTTGTCTCAGTCGTGGCGGGACAGGCGGCCGCCTCGGTGATCGTGTTCGCGCTGGCCGGCGCGCTCGGCAACAACTTCCGCACGGCCCTGCTGCTCGTGAGCCTGCCCGTGTTCGGCGGCGCGGTCGTGTTCCTCAGGGCACGCGACCACTTCGACCGGGATGCCTCGAAGATCCTCGAGGCCGTCGCTCGAGCCCTCCAGGAGCAGCAGTCACTCGCTCATGGAGAGGTCCGCCCGGGCTGACCGCGAGCGGGAGCCCTGCGGTGGGCCTCAGGCCTCGACGGGCAGCAGGGATGGTGGCGGAGGACCGAACTGGCCTCGGATGAAGTCGAGGATCGCCCGGCCCTCCACCTGCCGAAGGGGCCCGGTCGCTGGCGCCCGCCGGCGGCACGACCGGGCGGCCAGGGTGAGCAGGGCGAAGGTGCACCGGATGGCGGCCGGGTAGGAGCCGAAGTGGTCGCGGACCAGCAGGAGGGTGTTGCGGAGCTTGAGGTAGCGGACGACCTCGCTCTCGCCGTGACCGGGGTTGTTGACCACGGCTCCCCAGATGATCCCCACCTTCCAGCCGGCGCGTCTGGCCCGCACCCCCAGGTCGGCCTCCTCGCAGTACGCGAAGTAGCGCTCGTCGAACAGGCCGATCTCGGTCAGGGTCGCTCGCCGGGCCACGAGCAGGGTGCCGTGCGGGAAGTCGGCGTCCTCCCAGCCCTCGCCGGCACGGCCGGCCGACGCGTACGCGCCGATGTAGCGGTCGATGACGGGCTTGGAGTCGTAGGCCCGCCCGAACTCGGCGCTCACCAGACCCGCTTCGGGACGAGACGAGACGGCGGCCAGGATCCGGGCCAGACAGCCGGGCTCGGGTAGGGCGTCGTGTGGCGCAACCGCGACCCACTCGCCCCCGCCGCGGTCCAGCCACCGCTGGATGCCGACATTGGCCGCGGGCCCGAACCCGGCGTTGTGCCCGAGTGTCACCACATCCACGGTGGATAGCCGGCGGGCCAACGCTCGAAGGGCTGAGAGCCCGGCCGAGCCCGAGCCGTTGTCCACGACGGTGACGTGCACCGGTACGCATTGGCTATGCAGGGCGAGCACCGTCCGGACACACGCCGCCGGCTGGTCGCGGTGCACCACGACCACCTCGAGAGGGACGGCGCCCCGCTCGGAGCCCGACGGACCGGGGGGAAGCGTGGTGCTCAGCTCGATGCCGACCATCTACCCGCGGGCCCCCGGTTCCAAGCTGAGAAGCAGGTACGCACCGCGTCAGCCGACGACCCTCGCCACGAGGATGGCGACGTCGTCCTTGCGTTGCTCGGCTGCTTCGACGTCGGTCAGCAGCAGGTCGACCAGGTCGTCCGGCGACAAGGCGGGCCGGCTCTCGGCGAGCGCGGCGAGACGGTCCAAACCGATTGTGAGCGAGTGCTCTCGCGTCTCCACCAGACCGTCGGTGTAGAGCACGAGAGTGGTGCCCACGTCGAGGATCGCCGTTCGCTCGGTTCGATCGACGTCCGGCCCCACTCCAACGAGGGTCGAGTTGGCGCCGAGCAGGTACTCGGCCCGTCCGTCCGTCCGCACGAGCAGCGGGGGAGGATGGCCGGCACTGCTCCAGTCCAGCTGGCGCCGGGCGGGATCGTAGGTGGCATAGACGAGCGTGGCGAGGGCACCGGGCTCGGGTCCGAGGGTGAGCTCGTCGACTCGGCGAATCACCGACGCCGGGCCGCCTCCCGGCCAGGCGTAGGCCCGCAGGACGTGCCGTAGCGTCCCCATGACGCTCGCCGCCTCGATGTCGTGGCCCACCACGTCGCCGATGACCAGCCCGACACGGCCGTCGGCGAGGGGGAGGACGTCGTACCAGTCCCCGCCGACCTCGGCACCGGTGGTGGCCGGCAGGTAGCGGGCCGCCAGGGCCAGACCGGGGACGGCGGCGAGCTGCTTGGGCAGCAGAGCCTGCTGAAGGACCGCAGCCGTCCGGTGCTCGCGTTGGTACAGATGGGCGTTGTCGATGGCCAGCCCGGCTCGCCGGCCCAGATCGCGAGCAAGCGCCACGTCGTCCTCGTCGAAGCGGCGCTCGGAGCTCGCCGAGCCCAGCGTGAGGGTGCCCAGGACCTCGCCTCGGGCCTGAAGGGCGCACGACGAGCATGGAGCGCAGGCCGAGGGACCGGTAGACCTCGAGCTGGTCCCGCGTTCGGGAGCTGGCCACGAGTATGTCGTCCGTCGTCTCGGCGAGCAGCAGCGCCTTCCCGGTTCGCAGCACCTGGGCCACGGGAGCGTCGCTGGTCGGATCGACCGGCACGCCCTCCTCGACGGCGCGAAGGGCTGCCTCGGTGTCCGGGTCGACATGGGTCATGGCCGCGCGCCGAACGCCGATCGTCTCGTCGAACAGGTCGACCCGGCACCAGTCGGCCAGCCCCGGCACCAGCAGCATGGCGAGGCGCTCGAGCGCGGTGGTGGGCTCGAGCGTCTCGGTGAGGACGCTGGTCGCCTCGGCCAGGAGGGCGACCCGACCTCGGGCCGCCTCGGCTGTCTCTCGGGCGGTGCGCTCACCGGCGACGAGGCGGGCGTTGTCGACGGCCAGCGCCGCGAGCCGGGCGAGGTCCTCGGCGACGTCGATGTCGTCGGGACCGAACGCCCGTCCGCTCGCCGTGGACAGGAGGAGCACGGTGCCGAGCGTGTGACCGCGAGCCGTCAGCGGCACCGCGAGGGACGAGCAGAGTCCCAGCTGGCGAAGCAGGCGCACGGCGTCGGGGTCTGCCGCCGTGGCGTCGGGTAATCCGGGGGCCAGCTCCGCCGCTTCCTGTGTCTCGCCCGTGCGCAGCGCCTCCGCTGCCGGGTGCCGTCCCGCGGCATCGGGCGGACAGTAACGAAGAGCGTCGCGTACCCGCGCCTCGATGTCGCGATCTGCGTGGGCCACCGCGGCGCGGCGCAACCGACCGTCGGGCTCAAGTAGGTCGATGATGCACAGGTCGGCCATGGCGGTGACGGCGATGCTGGCGAAGGCCTCGAGCGCGTCGTCCTCGTCGAGACGGGCCGCCACCGACTGGCTGGCGGCGAGCAGGAAGCCCAGCCGACGGGTGACCGCCTGCGGGCGCTCAGCGCGACCGGGCCGAGTCATCGTGCCCGCCTCGAGGGAGATGTCCGGCTGCCCCCCTGCGCGCCCGTCACCCCTCTTCCCGGATCGGACCCACCGGCGAGGCGGGCAGGTCGCGGCGCCAACCCTAATCGTCCGGCCAGCAGCTCGGGCACCACGTGCAGCTCGTCGGGCGTCGTGGTCCGGTCCATCAACACGTCGTACAGGATCGACAGCAACGCCCGCGCCGGAGCTGACGGCAGGCCCCGAGACCGCTGGGCGACGCCGATCCGGCGCCGAGGGATCCCCCGCACCTGCACGAGCCGCCACTGCCGACGGAGGTAGTCGGGCACAGCGGTTGCAGGGAGGATGGCAGGCCCGTGCCCGTCGAAGGTGAGCGAGGCGATCAGGCGTACCCCGTCGAGCTCCGCCCGAGGAGTGAGCGTGATCCCCCGGGGTCGGACCGCCAGGTCCAGCTCGTCCCGGAACGATGTCCCCGGCAACGGCAGCAACAGCTCGAGCCCAGCGAGCTCGGCCAGCTCCAGAGGCCCCTGCTTGGCCAACGGATCGTTGGCCCGGACGACGAGCACCAGGTCCTCTTCGAACAGCGGGGTGAAGCTGAGGTCGGCGGTCGGGGCCGGAGGATTGACCACGGCCAGGTCCAGCTGACCGGTGGCCAGCTGGGGCTCCAACGCGGTGGAGATGCCATCCACCACGACCAGGTGGAGCTTGGGGTGCCGCGCCGCCGCCGTCTGGAGGAGGTGGGGAGCGAGCCAGCGGGCCGTGGTTCCGACCATGCCGATGCGGACGATGCCGGCGACCTCGTCGCGGAGCGCGGCCAGGTCGCCGATGACTGCCTCGAGCTCGACACCGACGCGTCGGGCCCGGGCGGCGACCGCCTCGCCCTCCTCGGTCAGATCGCCGGTGGCACGGTCCACCAGGACGGCGCCCACCTCACGCTCGAGGCGGGCGATGTGGGCCGAGACGTTGGACTGGACCGTGTTGAGGGCGTCGGCCGCGGCCGTGAAGCTGCCCTGGTCGGCGACGGCCAGCAGGGCGTTCAGCTGGCGCAGGTCCATCGCTCTAGATGATGACACATATCACCAATAACTGTTGGACAGATGGCAGCGCGAGGTCGATAATGGATATCAGACCACAGAGGGCCGTGAATCCCCCCTCCCGGTACCTCTGGGCTCTGAGTGAAGGGACCGGCTACCCCCCCCGGCCGGTCCCTTCGCCGCGTCCTGGGAACGGTGCGGGAGTAGCGTGAGCGCATGACGGGAGCCGCCTTCTTCGACCTGGACCGCACGCTCCTCAAGGGACCGAGCGGACCGGCGATCAACGAGTCCGTCGCCGAGGCGGGTCTGACCGGCGGCCGGCGACTGCCAGGCGAGGCGCTGCTGTTCGGCATCTACAACCTGATGGGGGAGACCCTGCCCTCCATGGCGCTCACGAGGAGCGCGGCGCTGCTGGCCCGCGGCTGGTCCGCCGACGTCGTGCGCCAGGCGGGCAAGGCGGCCGCCGAGCGGCTGGAGCCGCTCGTGAACCCGTACGCCCGGCAGCTGCTGGCCGACCACCGGACCGCAGGCCATGCGCTCGTCATGGCCACCACCACCCCGTACGACCTGATCGCACCGCTGGCCGAGCGCATGGGCTTCGACGACGTGGTGGCCACCCGCTACGAGGAGCACGACGGGGCCTACACCGGCCGCCTGGCGGAGGGCTTCGTATGGGCTCGGGGCAAGCTCACGGCCGTCAGCCGCTGGGCGGGCCGCGCCGGCGTCTCCCTCGAAGAGAGCTTCGCGTACTCCGACAGCGTGTACGACCTTCCTCTGCTTTCGGCGGTCGGCCACCCCCACGCCGTGAACCCGGACCTCCGCCTGCTGCCGCTGGCTCTGCTCCAGCGCTGGCCCGTGCTCCACCTCGACGTGCCGCCGGGGGTGCCCAAGCTCTTCGGCATGGAACCGCTCGACCTCATGCGACTGATCGTGCACCCGCAGCTGTTGCCCTTCGTCCGGCTCGACGTCGGGGACGTGAGCCACGTTCCCGAGCACGGTCCGGCGATACTGGTGGCCAATCACCGCAGCTATTTCGACGTGGTGGCACTCGGCCTCACCGTGTTGAAGACCGGTCGCCCGCTCCGCTACCTCGGCAAGAAGGAGGTGTTCGACGCGCCGGTGATCGGGCCCATGGCCACGGCCATGGGTGGGATACGGGTCGAGCGCGGAAGCGGGTCGGACCAACCCCTTCGCGAGGCGGCCCGTGCTCTGGAGGCCGGCGACCTCGTGGCCATCCAGCCCCAGGGGACCATCCCCCGTGGTCGTGAGTTCTTCGACCCCGTGCTCAAGGGCAGGACGGGAGCGGCTCGCCTGGCCGCCATGACCGGCGCTCCTGTCATCCCCATCGGGATCTGGGGGAGCGAGGCGGTGTGGCCGCGGTCGTCCCGAATCCCCAATCTGACCAACGTCGTGCACCCTCCCACCGTGCGGACTCGAGTGGGACGACCCGTGCGCCTCGACCTGGCCGACGCCGAGGCCGATACCGAGCGCATCATGGCCGCCATCGTCGACCTTCTCCCGCCGCAGGCCCGCGTGCCGCGGGAGCCGACGGCCGAGGAGGTCGCCCGCGCTCTCCCCGCCGGTCATCAGAAGGAGGCGGCCGAGCCCGATCCGGAGGCGAAGGCCAAGTCGGGCGCGGCCCGCGGAGACGGCGCTGGCCCGGCTGGGACAGCCCGCCGGACGACCACGAAGGGCAGGCCGACCACGAAGGGCAGGCCGACCACGAAGGGCAGGCCGACCAAGAACTGAGCCCCCTCGATGTGGGCGGTCTCGTCGGCGAGTTCTCGACCAAAGGTGGAACCGAGACTTGATCGCCGCTGGCGCGGGAGGGCTGGCTCAGGCGCTGGCCGCTACCCGCCCCGCCTGCTGGGTGGTGATACCGGCGATGCGGTCGACGGGAGCCACGAGCCAGACCTGGTCGGTGAACGCGCTCCAGTTGCCGAGCAGCGAGGCCGCCCGGGTCGAGCCGGTGAGCTCATGGTGGCGCTCCACCAGCCACCGGAGCTCGTCGACGTGCTGGGAGTCGGGGCGACCGATGGCGACCAGTGCTGTGTTGAGCCGGGCCGGGAGCAGGGCGCGCGGATCCCACACGTAGGCGGCGCCACCGGTCATCCCTGCGCCCAGGTTGTAGCCCACCGGGCCCAGGATGACGACCGTCCCGCCAGTCATGTACTCGCAGGCGTGGTCGCCGGCGCCCTCCACCACCGCGGTGGCGCCGGAGTTGCGGACGGCGAATCGCTCGCCCACCGAGCCGGCGATGAACACCCAGCCGTCGGTCGCGCCGTAGAGGCAGGTGTTGCCGGCGAGCACCGGGTCGCCGGCGTCGTTGCCCGGAGGCCGGATGACGATCCGTCCTCCGCCCATGGCCTTGCCCACGTAGTCGTTGGCCTCACCCACCAGCTCGAGCTCGATGCCGTGGGTGAGGAACGCTCCGAAGCTCTGTCCGGCAGCTCCCTCGAACTGGACCGCCGCCGTGCCGAGCGGCGCTCGCCCGCCCCACTCGAGGGCGATCGTTCCCCCGAGCGACGCCCCGACGGCCCTGTCGCCGTTGGAGATCGGGTAGGACAGCTCGACGTCCCGACCCTCCCACACGGTCCGGAAGGCGTCGGCCTCCAGGCGATCGCCGAGCTGGGATCGGGGGCGCTGGATGGGTACCGTGGCCACGAACCGTCGGGGGGCCGAGCTGTCGGACGGGGGGACGAGGAGCGGGCCAAGGTCGACGGTGTCGACGCGCTCATCGCCGGTCGCCCGCTGGCGCAGGCACTCCACCCGGCCGATCGCCTCGTCGAAGCTACGCAGGCCGATGGAGGCCATCAGGGTGCGCGCTTCCTCGGCGACGAAGAGCAGGTAGGCGGCCACGCCCTCAGGAGTGCCGGCGAACTTGGCCCGGAGGTTCGAGCGCTGGGTGGCAATGCCCGTGCTGCAGGTGTCGCGGTGGCAGGCGCGCAGCATGATGCAGCCCTCGGCGAGCATGGCGGCGGTCCCGAACGAGTACTCGTCGGCGCCGAGAAGGGCGGCTACCAGCACGTCGCGACCCGTCATGAACCCGCCGTCGACCCGCAGGCGGACGCGGTCGCGGAGGCCGTTCTCGATGAGCACGCTCTGGGTCTCGGCCAGTCCCGTCTCCCAGGGCATGCCCGCGTGCTTGATGGAGGAGAGGGGAGAGGCCCCCGTGCCGCCGTTGCAGCCGCTCACCTGCACGACGTCGGCCAGCGCCTTGACCACACCAGCGGCGACCGTGCCCACGCCGTCGCAGGCGACGAGCTTCACGGACACGTCAGCGTGGCGGTTCACCTGCTTCAGGTCGAAGATGAGCTGGGCCAGGTCCTCGATGGAGTAGATGTCATGGTGAGGTGGCGGAGAGATGAGCGAGACACCCGGCTGGGTATGGCGCAGTCGGGCGATCTCCTCGGAGACCTTGTGGCCCGGGAGCTGTCCACCCTCGCCCGGCTTGGACCCCTGGGCGATCTTGATCTGGAGCTCGTCGGCGTAGGCGCAGTACTGGGGTGTGACGCCGAAGCGGCCCGAGGCGATCTGCTTGATGCGGCTGTTCTTGTCGCCTGAGGGTTGACCCCGGGTGAGGTAGCGGAACGGATCCTCGCCTCCCTCACCACAGTTCGATCGCCCACCGATGAGGTTCATCGCCTCGGCGAGGGTCTCGTGGGCCTCGGCCGAGAGCGACCCGTGCGACATGGCACCGGTCGAGAATCGCCTGGCGATGTCGGCGGCCGGTTCCACCTCGTCCAGGGGAACGGCGGGGGCGACGGGGACCAGCTCGAGCAGATCCCGCAGCTCGGTCGGCGGTCGGCCGTTCACGAGCTCGGCGAACTTGACGTAGATGTCCTCTCGGTCACCGCGGATCGCCTGCTGGAGCAGGTGGGCGGCCGTCATGCCGTTCAGCGCGTCGACGACGTCTTTGTTGTGCGCGTGGTACTCGCCGCCGCGCTTGAGGTCCCGGTAGTAGCCGGGGTTCTCCAACCGGGTCCGGCCGCCGCGCCGTCCGCCACGCGGGGGACGCTCGCCGTCCTCGTCGCTGTCGTCGTCGCTGGCGTTGTCGTCGCCGTTGTCGCTCGCGCGCTCGACCCTGGGGGGGACCCTGGCCGTCGTCGTCCCCTCGGCCTGGCGCGCCGCTTTCGCTTCGCGGGCCGCCTTGGCCCGCGCTGCCAGCCGTTCGGCCCTTGCCTCTTTCGAGCCTGCTTGGCCTTCGGCACCGCCGTCGCCGTCGGCCTGGCGCGCCGCCTTGGCCTCTCTCGCCGCCTGGATCTTGGCCGCCCGGTCACCGTCGGCTGCCGGGCGGGCGGTGTCGGCAGGGCCGGATTCGGCAAGGCCGGATTCGGCGTGACGGGCGAGCGCGTCCTCGCCCAGCTCACGCCAGCCGAGGCCACCGACGGGCGAGGGCGTACCCGCGAAGCAGGTCTGCACGACCTCGGCCCCAAGCCCCACGATCTCGAAGATCTGGGCGCCCCGGTACGAGTCGACGGTCGAGATGCCCATCTTGGACATGATCTTCAGGACGCCGTCTTCGACCGCGGCCTGGTAGTTCTCCTGGGCCGCGGCGCTCACCGCGCCGCCCTCCTCGGAGGCGTCGGCGTCGGCGGCCACGCTCTGGAGAGCGAGGCGGGGGCAGACGCCGTCGGCGCCGTAGCCGAGGAGGCAGGCCACGTTGTGGGTGTCCCGGGCGTCGTCGGCCACCACGACCAGGCTGGTCGCGGCGCGCCGGCCCTCGGACACGAGCCGGTGATGGACCGCCCCGGTGGCGAGCAATGACGGAACGGGAGCCCGGTTCGCCGAGACGCCATCATGGGTGATCACGAGCAGGCCGCTGCCGCCGGCCACGAGCTGGGCGGCCTCGTCCCGCATGTGTTCCACGGCCTGCTGCAGGCCCGCGGCACCGGCATCGACGGGGAAGGTGGCGTCGAGCGCGGCCGGGCGGAACGGAGCTGCGGCCGGCCCCCGAAGTTGATCCAGGGTCGAGGGTGTCACGAAGAAGGAGGTCAGCTCGAGCAGGCGCGCCGCTTCGGGTCGTTCCGACAGCAGGGCCGAGCGGGGCCCGATCAGGGTGCGGAGGCTCATGACCAGGCGCTCGCGCAGGTGATCGATCGCCGGGTTGGTGACCTGGGCGAAGCGCTGCTTGAGGAAGTGGTGGATGGGACGCGGACGGCCGGCCCAGTTGGGAAGTGGCGTATCGTCGCCCATGGAGAAGGTCGGCTCCTTGGCGTCAGTCGCCATGGGCTTGACCACCATGCGCATCTCCTCGACCGTGTAGCCGTGGGCGATCTGACGACGCTCCAGCTCCTCGGCCGGCGGCGTGTCCTCGATGGGCCGATTGGGTGCGAGCTGGACCAGACCGTCAGCGGCCCAGCGAGCGTAGGGAGCTTTGGCCGCCAGCCGAGCCTTGCAGTCGCCGTCCAGGAACACGCCCCGGCCTGGATCGACGAAGATCATCTGGCCCGGTCCCAGGCGTCCGCGCCGCACCTCGCCCCGTCCGGTGAGGTCCACTGCGCCTGCCTCGGAGCAGCATGCGACCATTCCGTCCTCGCAGATCGTGTAGCGCAAGGGACGCAGGCCGTTGCGGTCGAGGGCGGCGCCCACGCCGGTCCCGTCGGTGAAGATGAGCCCGGCGGGCCCGTCCCAGGGCTCGACGAGACAGGCGTGGTAGCGGTAGAAACCGAGGACCGCGGCGTCGAGATCGCGCTCGCCTTCCCACGCCTCGGGAACAAGCATGGCGACGGCGTGGCGGATGTCGCGTCCGCCTCGGACGAGCACCTCCAACGCGGAGTCGATGCGCCCGGAGTCCGGCTCGGTCTCGTCGAGCAGCGGCCGGAAGAGCTCTTCGGGGCCGAGGCCGGCTTCCTCGGTGCCCAGGCGGGCGCGCGCCCGCATGCGGTTCTGGTTGCCGGCGATGGCGTTGATCTCGCCGTTGTGACAGAGCGTGCGGAAGGGCTGGGCCCGTTCCCAGGTGGGCAGCGTGTTGGTCGAGAACCGCTGATGGAACACGACGAGCGGAGAGATGAAGCGCTCGTCGGCCAGATCCAGGTAGTACCGTGACACCAGGGGAGCCGCCACGAGGCCCTTGTAGGCGACGGTGCGGAACGAGCAGCTGGCCACGTACGTGCCCCTGGCCGCGGCCTGGATGCGCCGGCGCAGCCGATAGGCGGCGCGCTCGTCGGGTTGCGTGGCCTCGAGGATCGCCTGGAGGAACTCGGGCCGGCTGCCCTGCGCCATGGCGCCCAGGTGCTCCTCGTCAGTTGGCGGCGTGCGCCAGCCCACGATCTCGATGCCCTCCTCGGCGGCCGCAGCCTCCACCGCAGGACGAGGATCGTCACCACGGACGAAGAGGCTGGCGACCCCGTGCGGGGCTCCGTCGGGGCCCTCTCCGAAGATGGCGGCGGGGATGCCGAGGAGCACTCCCGACCCGTCGGCCGTGAGGGCGTCGGCGGCGACGGCGCCGCGGTGGGTCATGCAGGCGAGCGCGGAGAGGGCTGTCTCGACGATGTCGCGTGACGCTCGACCATCCCGGTCGGCCACGAAACCAATGCCACAGGCGTCTCGCTCAGGGCGCACTTGGGTACCTCGCAAGGTCGATAGTTCCGAACAGGTGAGCCGGCAATGCTCGAGGCGCCATTGCCCACGTACCCGCTTGACCGGCGGATAGCCGCAGCGCTGCGGAGTCAACCCGGAGCTGGGCACCTCAAGATACCGCACGCCACGGTGGATCAGTGCACGTTGCGCGCCCTTGCTGGCCGCTTCGCCATCCCGAGCGCGGCCCCACCCTGCTCTCCGCTGGTTCTCGACCAAGACGGGGCAGCGGTGACCCGACCCCGCTGCCGGGCGGTGTCCCGGCTAGCGACGCGAGCGTAGCGGCCAGCGCCGGGACGACGGGTCTGTCGCCGGCGGGCGATCACCGTTCAGGGCCCAGGCCCGCCGCCAGGCTCCGATGGCGGGACCACCGAGGCTGGGAGTCCGGCCGGCAGCGGCACGACGCCGGGCCGACCACCAGTCAGTGGCCGTCTCGTCGGCCAGGGCGGCCACCGCGGCCTCGATGCGGGCCGAGAGGCGTCGGGCGTCCTCGTCGGGCTGGGGCCACAACGGGCGTCCGATGCAGACCCGGGTCGAGCCCGGCCGTAGCGCCCCGCTGCCCCTGGCGAGGATCCGCCGGGTGCCCTCGAGATGGATGGGCACCACGGGCAGCCCCGAGCGCGTGGCCAGGTAGCCGGCGGACGCTGGTCGGAACGGACGCGCCCAGCCGTCCGGAGTGCGCCCCCCTTCGGGGAAGATCACCATGCTCCAGCCTCGCCGCATGAGCTCGCGGACCTCCTCCGCCGAGCGCCTGTTGACGCGCTGGCGCTCGATGGGGATAGCGGCGATGGCGAACGACCACAGCGCCGCCTTCCACCTGGTGTCGAAGAAGTAGTCGGCACCCGCCCCGACCAGCGTCCGGTGGCGGAAACGCGACGGGAGGATCGACAGCACCAGCGGCGTGTCGAGGTGGCTGGCGTGGTTGGCTGCGAAGATGGCGGGCGCGTCGAGGTGCTCGATGCGGTCGAGCCCGTCGACCCGCGGAGCGGCCAGCGCCGTCACGATCGGCCGGGCCAGCCAGTCGAGCAGTGCCGCCCGGGCGACCCGGACGCCGTAGCGCCGCGACCAGGCAGTGTCGTAGTCGACACCCAGGGAGCGCTCCAGCGGCGGCAGATCGACTCTGTCGGGCCACGTTGGTGCGGCCCACGGAAACTGCGGTCGACGGAGGGCGGGCACGAGTTGGCTCAGCTCACGTTCGCCATCAACAGCGGCGGGGCGTGGAGGTGGGTGATGGAGGGGTCCGGGCCGACGACGTCTTCTGCCATCTCCAGCGCATCACCGAGGCCCGAGGCGGACTTGAAGCCCATGCGCCTGACTGCCCGCCGGTCACCGCCCACCACGATCACGGCGCCCAGGTGCTGGAGGGCGTGGGCGCCCCAGTACCACATGTAGAAGGGGTGCACCCCGTGGTAGGCGTGTCCCGTGCGGTAGAGGTGGATGTACCAGGGGTCGGTGGCGAACGCCTCCTCGTACTTGGCCTCGATCTCGAGGGGGTCGGTCGTCTCGGGCAGGATCTGCTCGAAGAAGTCGATGTAGCTGGGGTGGTGCACAGGATCGAAGGCCCACGGCGTCGGGTGGCTCATGATGAGCGCCCCGCCGGGACGGACCAGGGGCTTGCCTCTGTACATGTTGAACAGGTAGCCGAGGCCAAGGCACATCACCAGGACGGGGTTCATCACCGAGTTCACGTTGTAGGGGCACAAGTACGGCAGGCCCATCGTGAGCACGTCGGTCTGGCCCGCAACCTCGACGCCCTGCTGCGCGAGCAGGTGCTCGGTCGCCTGGGCGTGCACGGCCTCGACCTCGCCAGCCTGGACACTTGTCACCGCATGCGGGGCCCGGATGGACTGGAAGATCGAGCGAGCGAGCCGCTCCGGCGTGCGGTCCAACGACTTGGACACGGCAAGAAAGCCGGCCCGATCGCGCACAGACCATTCCCACTCCCGGCGCTGGAGGAACCGGAACTGATCGGGGAAGGTGTCGTTGTTGAGCGTGGTCTCGATCTGGAAGACCTTTACCCCGCTGCCAGCGATGTACCGGCCCATGCGCCAGTTGGAGGAGTGGAGCTCGGACCGGTGCTGGTCCATGAACGACCGGCTGTGCTGCATGGTGCGGACGTTGTGGTGGTGGCGAAGGCTTCGGTAGCTGGCCAAGCCGGTGGCGACGCTCTTGTGGCCGCCGTCCATGGGGACCAGGTCGATGTTGACGTAGACGAGGAGGTCGCTCGTGGCTGCTCGCCGGTTGATCTCCACGTCCTCGCCGGCGTCGGTCAGTCCGAGATGGAGCATGCCGTCGGGGTCCTCGGCGTCGTGCTGGGTGAGCAGCCCGTGGGGGGTGAAGGCGTCGTAGACGCGGTCGCCGACGATATGGCGTAGCTCGGGCTCGGTCATCCGGCGGTGGAGGGCGAGCGCGGCGACCAGCACCACGTCGTCGACACCGGCCTCGGCGGCCATGTCGAGCACTACCTCGATCACCTGCTGGCGGATGTCGGGACTGCGCATCGGCGGCAGGGGGAGCGAGATGTCGTCGAAGGCGATGGTCAGACGCATGCCAGCGCGCAGCAGCGCCGGCAGGCGCTGGCTGTCGCCGAGAGGGTTGAGGAGGGCGTGGCGGATGGCAGCGTCGGGGTCCTCGAGAGGCGGACGGGACTCGGGCGGGTAGACGACTCGCGAGCCGACGGGCAATCGCTCGAGGCGGAAGCCCTCGCCGTGCCAGATCAGGGTCGGCGGCGTCGAGCGATCGACCTCGAGCACGAACCCGGGGCGGGGACTCATCGGGCAGCTCCTGTCTTGCGCCAACGAGGTTGCTCGCGCAGGTCGAACACGACCTTCGTGGCACCGCGTCGGCCGGCGGATCCGGCATGCTCGACGGCGTCGTGGAACCGCTCCAGTGGGTAGTGGGCGGACACCAGGCGGTTGAGCCCGGCCTGCACGACGAGGTCGAGGGCCAGATCGAAGGTGCGGGGACGGGCGCCGTTCGTCGCGGCTGACTCTCGACCGTAGGCGTAGGCGCCCGTCAGGCTGATCTCCCGGTGCCACAAAGGAGTGAGGTCGATGCGGGCCGAGCCGGGCATCCCGGCCAGGATGACCCGACCGCGGGGCCGGACGACGGAAAGGGCATGCTCGATCGAGTCGGCGCTACCGACGCAGTCGAGCACGACGTCGGCACCGCCGGTCAGCTGGGCGCCGGCGGCGAGGGACCCGGTGAGGCGGCGCACGGCCCGGGGAACCTCGTCGGGATCGACGACCACGTCGGCGCCGAGCGACGAGGCCAGCTGCCGCTGGGCCGGATGCTTTGCTCCGGCCAACAGCGTGCCGGGCAGGGTCAGCTGGCGGAGCGCGGCGATGGTGCAGAGGCCGAGAGTGCCAGCGCCGAGCACGACCACGCTCGACCCTTCCGTCCCGCCGGCGGCGAGGGCGGCGTGGACCCCACACGCCGTCGGCTCCACCATGACCGCCGCTTCGTCGCTCAGCCGGTCCGGAACGGGGTGGAGCTGGCTGGTGTGGGCGACGAGGCCGTCGGACCAGCCCCCGCCGGTGTCGGAGCAGTAGCCGGTCTGGAGCCCCGCCTTGAGGTGGCCGAAGGCGACACGCTCGCAGCCACCCGTGTCGCCGACGGCGCACGCCGGGCAGGGAGGATCGATTCCTCGGGCCACACAGCCCAGCACGGGCTCGATGACGACCCGGCCGGTCACGTCGCTCTCTGGGTCCTCCACGTCGCCCACCACCTCGTGCCCGGGGACGAACGGCAGGCTGACGATGGGCTCGAAGTAGCGCGAGCTCTTGCCGTCCAGGGTCGTGAGGTCGGAGCCGCAGATCCCGGCCAGGCGGGGCCGCACCCGGGTCCAGCCGGGGCCGGGAAGGTCCGGCTCGTCGATGTCCATCAGCTTCAGGGGAGCCACGCTCACGCCTCGACCGGAGCCGAGGGAGGAGACCGCCCGTGCTGCGGCGTAGCGGGCGACGTTCCGCTCGAAGAGGAGCGCTTTCATGACACCTCGCTCGGCGCCGCCGGGCGTGGTGCAAAAGGAAGCAGGTGCCGGGGAGCGCCGGGTGACCTGGACCAGTTCTCGACGTGCCAACCCCGCTTGCGGGCGATGGTCGCCAGCTTGGCCTCGGGGTTGACCGCGACGGGGTGGCCTACGGCTTCGAGCATGGGCAGGTCGCTGCTCGAGTCGGCGTAGGCCACCGACTCGGCGAGGGAGAGGCCCTCGGCCTCGGCGTACGCGGCCATGACCATGGCCCGGGCTTCGCCGGTCGGCGGAGGCTCGACGAGCTCACCGACCATATGGCCGTCGCGCTCGGCCAGGCGGGAGCAGACGATGTCGTCGAAGAGGGGGCGCAGCGGCTCGACGACGAGGTCGATGGCTCCGGTGATGAGCAGCGTCCGGTGCCCCCGGCTGCGGTGCTCGCGCACCCGCCGGATACCGGCCGGGAACGACTTGGCCAGGATGAGGGAGCTGAACATCTCCCACGCGTCGGCCCGCACCTGCTCGGCCGGCGCCTCGTCGTAGTGGCGGTAGAAGGCACGCAGGAAGTCGCCCCGGTCCCGGCGGTCGAGCGCCAGCATGCCCGGCACCTCGCGCAGCGTGCGCAGCGTGAAGCGCAGCCGGTCGCCCTCGTTGAGGTGCCGGGTCGCCAGCCAGGCGTAGGACTCGACCACGTTGGACGCGATGAGGGTGTTCTCGAGGTCGAAGGCGGCGAGGTGGCGCTCAGGTGCGAGGACGGCTCGAAGGCCACGCTCGGCTCGGGTCGGCCCGACCCGTGGCCCCGGCGTCGTACGGACTCGGGCCTGGGTGACGACCGACGGCAGGTGAACGTCGTGGAGGTAGTGGGCCCAGTCGATGACGGCGGGGTCGAAGCAGAATGCCTGCCGATCGGCGTCGTCGGTCCGCTCCCACAGCGACAGCAACCGGTCGACCCGGAATCGGGCTTCGGTCTCGGCGTACGAGCCGTACAGCTCGACGTAGCTGAGCGCCCGCTCCGCCTGCTGTCGTCGCTCCTCGAGATGTGACGTCAGCTCGGCTCGACGACCCCGCAGCGGCAGGGCGCCCATGAGCCGCTCGGCCGCCTCCAGACCCTTACCGGCCCGGCTCAGCTGGCGCTGCACCTTGCCCCGCCCGGGGAACGACCAGTTGGGCACCACGATGGGCTGGCCGCGCGAGTCGTACAACGGGTGCTCGGTGAACCACGACTCGGCCAGGCTCACGAGGTGGTCGTAGCGCAGCGGGTTCCTCGTGCCGGAGGCGACCTGGTAGACATCCGGCTGCTCCTGCGGGCCCTCGGCGGCCACGCCCAGGATGGCCGCTACGACCAGGTCCACCGGGATGACGTCGACCACACCCTCGGGCACGCCCGGAAACTGCCCGAGCAGGCCCCGCGCGTACGAGATGATCACCGGCTCGGCCATACGGAATCCCCTGATCCATCCGGGATGGGGCTCGGCCAGGGCCGACTCGATGATCGACGGTCGAACGATCGTGAGCGGGAGGTCGCCACGGTTCTCGAGGAGGGCGCGCTCGCCGAGCGCCTTGGTGTACGCGTAGGCGTCGGGCCACCCCAGCGACTGGGCCCGCGTGCGACCGAGTGAGACGAGGCGGCCCTTCACCCACTCGTCTCGCAGCCGCTCGGCTCGTTCGGCGAGCAGGGGACCGCCGGCGGCGCCCAGCTCGCCCCTGGCCGCCTTGGTGAAGCGGGCCAGGTGCTCGGGCCGGCGGCTCTCCGAGTCGGCGTCGGAGCGAGCCCGACGGGCGGCGGCGACCTCGGCCCGCCAGTCGGCGTGCGTGGCGTAGGCGGTGTCTGTGAGGAGGGCCTCGGGCGCGTCGCCCCGGCGGGTGCCGGCGACGTAGGCGGTGGAGACGGCAATGAGGTGGGGCAGCGCGGCGGTGCGTTGGCCGTCGCCGGCCGCCGGGGTGCTGAGCGCGCCGGCGAGGCGGGACGGCCCGAGCAGGTTGACCTCCACGGCGGTGTCGAGCGGCGCGTCGAAGCTCACCGTGGCCGCCGAGTGGATGACCAGGTCGCAGCCGGCGAGGAGGGCCGATCCATCCGGGTCGAGCCCGAGCGCCTCCTGTCCGACGTCCCCCGCGATGACGCGGAGCCGCCGCGAGGTCTCGGCGTCGAAGCGGTCGCCGAGCTCGGCCCGCAGGCGCTTGAAGCAGTCGTTGCGCAGGATCTCCCGCTGCAGGCGGTGGGCGGCGGTGGCCCGCCGGCCGGGCCGGACAAGGACGACGACCTCACAGTCGGGAACGCTTCTGAGCAGCCGCTCCACCAGCGCGGTGCCGAGAAAGCCGGTGGCGCCCGTCACTGCGATGCGCTTGCCCCTCAGGGCTTCACCGATCACGGCACCTCTCTAGCATCCGCTGTCGATCCGGCTCCATGAGCCGGCCTCCCGGGCCGGCCTCGTACCGTGGGCGGCCTCCCGGGCCGGCTCGCTCCATGAGCCGGCCTCCCGGGCCTGCTTCGGTCGATGTCACCTTGGACGGCCGATGGGTCGGGTTGGTGACAAGGCGCCGCGCCACCTTCAGCTCTTGGGCGGTGTGTAGCGCCTCGATGCAGGTGGTTTGCGTTTGGTCGGGGTCTCGTCACGCTGGCCCCGGCGCAGAAAGCCGCCGCTCCGGGGCCGGGCGCTGCCCGACGAGTCCGAGGACCGGGCTGGGGAGCCGCCCCGGCCTCGGGCCGACGTGGCCGGGGCGCCGCCGGCTGCCTCCCGCTTCTTGGCTGCCTCCTCCCGGGCCTCACGACCAGCGGTGATGACGAGCCATCCGGCCAGCCCGGCGTAGGGGATGGCGAGGAGCGGATAGTTGCCCCAGGGTCCGATGAACGCGAGGAAGAGCGCAGCCAGACCGACGATGTAGCGCTTGTTGATGAGCAGGGAGCTGGCCAGCAGCCCGGCGAGGATGATCCCGCTGATCAGAGCCAGGGTCGGAGAGACCTGGCCCTTGCGCACGTGGGCACCGAGCTGTGGGATCCAGATGGCGAGGACCACCACCGCGGCCAGGCCCGCGGCGGCCAGCGTGATCTGGCGCTGCCGCTGGTCGAGGGGGTTCACGGCGTCGGCAAGCCCGCTGGTACCGATGAAACGGGGAGCGGGCGGCCGGCGGAAGCGCTCTCCATCTCGCCCACGCTACCTGTCGGCGGGCTCGCGTCCCGGAGGCCGCTCCTCAGGAGCGGCCGGGAAACCACTTGCACGATTCAGTGAGGATCATCCCTGCGCACGTTCATGGGAGGGCGCAAGTAGTTTCCCGGCCGCTCCTCAGGGCAGCGGGCCGTCGTCGAAGGCGCTGCTGCCGGTGGGAACCAGCACGAGGGCCGTACCTAGGTTGTCCGCAGGCGCGACCGACCAGGCCGACCCGCGCGCCCGGGCGCCGTCCACGGCGCCCGGGTCGTCGCACGAGAACCCGAGGTACAGGATGCGGCCGGCGCGTGCGCCCAGCCATGACCAGAGCGGGCTCCCCTCGGACGAGGGAGATACCAGACGTACCCGCCCCGCCTCCGGCCAGGCCAGGTCGACCCACTGGTGGTGCTCGGCCGCCTCCCTACGCTCCTCGCGGCCACCGAGGAGCGCCGAGAACAGCCGTAGCCCCTCGTCCAACGACGCCACCGCGTGGGCGACGTGCACCAGGGCGGCCGGGTCCGGTGTCCGCGGCGCTGGGAGGTCGTCCGGGGCCGGCGTTCGCCACGGACCTTCGGCCTGGGCGAGCTGGACCAGCACGCCAGTGGTGTCCTTGGGGTGGAGGAAGGCCTCCTTCCAGATCGGGTCGGTGAGGTCGACGTTCAGCGGGACGTAGCCGGCGAGGCTGGCTTCCGCGAGCGCCTCCTCGATGTCGCCCACCTTGAAGGTGAGGTGGTGCGGTCCGGCCCCGTTGCGGTCGAGGAACCGGCGCAGGAAGTCGTTGTCGGCGACTCGGTGTGGACGCAGGATCTCGACCTTCTTCCCATCCGCATACTCGAGCTGGGCGGGTGCGAATCCGGCGCTCAGCCCACCGCTGAGCCATCGCCCGGCGAGGTCTCCTGCATAGCGGGGCCAGGCGTCGGCACGGCGCTCGACTGCCAGGGCGACGTGGTCCAGACGGGTGTCGGAGATCATGGCTGCGATGCTGACCGGCGCGGCGCGTCTCCAGCAACCGGGGCCGCGGTGGCCATAGGCTCCGGCGATGGACTTTCGACGGGAGACATTGCCTGAGCTGGCCGCGGGCGTACGGACAGGCGAGCGATCAGCTGAGGAGCTGGTCGGTCACGCCTTGGCGCGCATCGACGCGCTCGACGATCGGGTGAACGCATTTGTCGCTCTCGACGAATCCGGCGCCATGGCGGCAGCCCGGGCGATCGACGGTGCCGTGGCCAAGGGCGAGCGGGTGGGACCGCTGGCGGGTATCCCCATCGGCGTCAAGGACCTCGAGGACGCCGCCGGCTTCCCGACGACGCGAGGATCGGCCGTGTTCGCCGGCCAGGCACCGGCGAGAGTGGACTCTTTGCTCGTCGACCGGCTCCGAGCGGCCGGCTGCGTGGTCGTCGGCAAGACGAACACCCCCGAGCTGGGCTGGAAGGCGGACACGGACAACGTCACCTTCGGTGCCACCCGCAACCCGTGGGACCTGGAGCGCAGCCCGGGAGGGTCTTCGGGCGGCAGCGCTGCCGCCATCGCTGCGGGCATGGTGCCGCTGGCGACGGGCTCGGACGGAGGTGGCTCGCTGCGGATCCCCTCGTCGCTCTGCGGACTGTCCTGCCTCAAGCCGTCGCTCGGCCGGGTGCCGACCGGTGGCGGCCACGCTCCCGACTGGCACCACCTGTCGACGAGGGGCCTCCTGGCGAGGACGGTCGACGATCTCGTGCGGGCCCTCGACATCGTCATCGGCCCGGACCCCACGGACCTTCGCTCCCTGCCGATGCCCGAGAACTCGTGGACGGCCGCCCTCGAGAACGCGCACGTGCCGTTCGCCGTGGCCTGGTCCCCGACGCTCGGGTACGCGCCCCTTGACGACGAGGTGCGGGCCGTGTGCGAGCGGGCGGTTCGCACCATGGAGGAGCTGGGGGCAAAGGTGATCGACGTCGACGAGGTCTTCCCCGAGGACCCCGTCGATCCGTGGTTGAAGCTGACCAGCGCCTACAACCTCCGCACCCTCGAGCCCTTCGTCGGGACCGAGATATGGGGGCAGGTCGACCCGGGCCTCGCCGCCACTGTCGACTGGGCCCGGAGCCTGTCGGCCCTCGACATGGTGAAGGCCGAGGACGCCTGCCACCTGCTGAACCTGCGCCTCGTGCAGCTCTTCCACGAGGTCCGCCTCCTCGTCACGCCAACAGTCGCCGCTCCCACGCCACTCTCCGGCGAGGTCGGGATCATCAACGGCACGCCCGACCTCAACTGGGTGCGCTTCACCTATCCCTTCAACCTCACCCGGTCCCCGGCAGCCACTGTGTGCGCCGGCTTCATCGAGTCGGGCATGCCCGTCGGCCTCCAGCTGGTCGGACCCCAGCACGGCGACCTGGTCGTCAGCCGGGCGGCAGCGGCGCTGGAGCGCGGGCTCGACCTCGACCCGGTTGCGCCGATCTAGGGGGTTGGGCGTTCAGGATCAGGTCAGGCCTGGGCGGAGGTCACGCCTTCCGAGGTCTGCAGGGCCGCGAGCTCGCGTTCCACGAGCGCCTGATGCTCGTCCTCGTCCCGCCTGGCCCGGCGCGGGCTCCAACGTCCGGTCATCACGAAGATGAAGGGGATGAAGGCGGCCTCGGCGCCGACACAGACCCACCACCAGGTCCTCCATTCCCGGGGCGCGGCATTCAGGGCGTTTTGCACCTGAGTCCCGTGGGTTTGGAGGAACGCCAGGTCCGAAGGCGGCAACGTCTTCAAGCCCAGCAGCTGCGTGGTCGCCTGCCCGACGCTGACGTGGGTGCCGGCGGCGACCTCACCGGCGGCCTTCAGGCCGGCGACAAGGTCGTTGGAATTGGCCTGGAGGGCGGCCAGCGTCTGTGGGTCGCCGTACTTGTTGAGGTTCGTGAGCGTCTGCACCTGGGCCGGGAACTGGGCCTGGATCGCCTGGGCCCGAGGCCCGTTCTCGAACAGGGGCGTCATGGTGGTGACGATGTACGGAAGGACGAAGATCGAGATCGAGACGACGGCGCGGATGATCCAGCCCCACACGGCCAGGCCCGTGGCGGTGAGGGCTGGGTTTCGCTTCTCGACTGTCTCGGTAAAGCTCGCCATCCAAGGCGCGTAGGCGATTCCCAGGAAGATGGCCATCAGGCTCAGTATCCACACGAAGGTGTAGTAGCCGGTGTGGACGTTGTAGGTCTGATAGGCAAAGAGCGACGTCATGGCGATGGCGCCAAGAGCGCCCGCCACCATGAGCGGCTTTCTGACCCGTATCCAGTCCGAGAACAGGCCGGTCAGCACCAGGGCTCCCGCGTCGAAGGCCCAGATCCAGACGCCGAGGCTGTTGGCCTGCGCCGTGGTGAACCCAAAGACGAACACGAAGTACAGGATCGCGAAGGCGATCAGGGTGTAGTAGACGATGAGGAACACGCTGATCGCGAGGGCCGAGCCCACGATGTCGAGGTGGAGCATCTGGCGCCAGGGATGACGGAGGGCTTCGCCCAGGTCCAGGCCCTTGGCTTTGGCCTCCACCAGCGCCCGGTCCCGCATTGACACCATCAGCTGGTCGCGGAGGTTGGGGGACAGCTCCTTCAAGAACAGCACGGCGAGGGCTGCGACCACGAGGCCGACGATCCCGCAGACGACGAACTGGTCCTGCCAGACCACGCCGTTCAAGCCCGGCCCATTCGCGCCCGAGTACCAGAAATGGAAGTGGTTGACCGTGCGGCTGGCGATCTCGGCGACGAGCAGGCTGCCGATTACTGGACCCATGGTCCAGAAGCCCATCGCCGAGGCCCGGCCGATCTGCGGGGAGTAGTCCCGCACGAGGGCGGGGGTGGCGACGAGCATGATGCCTTCGACGAAGCCGAGCGCGGAGTACATGATGATGTAGGCGTACTTGTTCGGCGAGTTCGGAAGGCCGAAGGCGACGATGGCGCCCGTGAAGACCAGCCCGTAGGCGACCAAGTTGGCCCTACCCCATCGGTCGGCCAACCCCGCGAACAGCGATCCGAAGGCGCCCAGAGCGTTGGCTATCACCACGACGTACACGAAGAAGGGGAACGACATGTGGAGCTGGGTGGTGATCTGGGGAGCCACGGCACCCGGAATGTAGAACTGGTAATAGAGCATGATCGTGGACAGGACCACGAGGGCCAGGTAGAAGTAGCGAGGCCCAGTACTCGGGTATCGGTCGAGCTGGCGATTCCAGAGCATCCCGGCCAGCGCGTTCGGTTGTTTGCCCCCAGCCTCGGCGACCTGTGCGCTCTCCACCATCGCTGTCGGCCTCCCTCCTCGCCAAGCGGCGGAAGCTCCAGAGCATCCCGCTCCCTGACGGCTGGTACAGAAGTTACCGCAATGTGAACGAGGCGACACCCAAAAGCGGGAAAAGATGCTGCACGGGGTGCGATCGGGCCGTAATGCCCGTCACGGCACGACGAGACGCGTCATCCTGGTAGCAACCGGCGCCTCACCGGTGGAACGTGCGAGGTCCGGCGGGTAGAGGGGAGAGACGAGATGTCCGACACAGACGCAGTAGCCGCCCGGGAGCGGGAGATGACCGCCCTGCCTCAGCGAATCTTGGTCGGTACTGACGGTTCGCCCACGGCCACCCTGGCCGTTCGTCGTGCCGCCACGATGGCCAAGCTCTACGGGGCGGAGCTCCGGGTCCTGTCCGCCCACCGGGAGGCCTCGCGTGGGGGCCTGTGGGCCGGTGCCACGCCGCCGGACCAGAACTGGCTGGCCACGGCCTCGGCCGCGGCGCAAGCGATGGCCGAGAAGGCGGCCGCGGTCGCCCGCGAGATGGGTGTCAGCGAGGTAGTGCCGCGGTCGGTGTCGGCGGAGCCGGCAGACGCCCTGCTCGACGAGGCCGAGGCGTGGAAGGCCGAGATGATCGTCGTGGGGTCGGTGGGGATGCGCACCCGGACCCGGTTCGTCCTGGGCAGCGTGCCCAACAAGGTCGCCCACCACGCCCCCTGCGATGTGCTGATCGTCGATACGAGCATCTAGTCGGCAGCTGGCGGCCGGCCTCTCGGCTCCAGACGCCACGGGGACGTCTCGCCCTGGCGCCGGAAGGCGACCTCGTAGCGATCAGGGCCGTGCGTCCGGCCCGTGTTCAGGGGGTCTCCCGGAGGCCGCTAACATGCCGGGCCGATGGCGCTGGGAGCGGCTCCGCAGCCTCACCTCGTCGTCCCGCACGGCATCACCGCTTGGGACTGGATTCACGTGGCGGTCATCCTCGGGGTGACTGTCGTGGCGACCCAGGCGACGAGGCGCGCCGTGATGCGGGCGGCCCGGCGGGATCCAGATCGTGCGTGGGGTCGGCTGGTAAGCCGGTTCCTCACCTACGTGATCGTGGTGGCGGGCCTCGTCTACTCGCTCGTCGCTCTGCGGGTGCAGATCGGGCCGCTGCTCGGTGCCCTGGGAATCGGCGGCATCGCCCTGGCCTTCGCCCTGCAGGACACCCTGCAGAACTTCGTGGCTGGCGTGCTCCTGCAAGCCCGGCGCCCGATCCGGCGAGGGGATCAGGTGCTGCTCGACAACAGGTTCGAGGGCGTCGTGGAGGACATCGATCTCCGCAACGTGGCGGTGCGCACGTATGACGGGTTGGACGTGTTCATCCCCAACAAGACCGTCCTCGAGAACCCGATCGTCAACTACACCCGCACGCCGTTGCGGCGGGCGAGCCTCGAGGTTGGGGTCGGCTACGGCATCGACCTGGAGGAGGCGCAGCGAATTCTCGTCGACGCCGCCCGGCGAACCAAGGGCGTGAAGGCCCTTCCGGTGCCGGCCGCGTGGGTCCACGACTTCGGTGACTCATCGGTGAGGTTCACCGTGCTGTTCTGGCATTCGATCGACCCGTGGCGCGCCCGCAGCGACGTCGCCATGAGCGTGAAAGGCGCGCTCGACAAGGCGGGCATCGCCATGCCATTCCCTCAGCGGGACCTCTGGGTGCGCGCGCCCGGCTCCGACGGGCGGGCGGATGCGCTCGTTGCCGCGGCGCCTGGATCCCTCGGGAACGGATGGGATCGGCGCCACGATCGAGCCGACTATGGGTGACCCTGGCACGAGCTCGATCGTCGTCTGCGGAGACGCCGAGACTAGGATGGCGGCCGCCAGCACGACCTGCTGATCCACCGGAGTTCTTCCGGGCTCCTCCGGGCGCTTAGCTCAGTTGGTTAGAGCGCAGCCTTCACACGGCTGAGGTCGGGCGTTCGAGTCGCCCAGCGCCCACCGCAAAGTACCTGGTCAGAGGCTTGTGTAGCCATTCCGCTGGGTCACCGAAGGCGCCGCGTGCCACGAGCGTGCCACTGCGGGTGGCACGTAACGGTCAAGTACGGGTAGCTGAGAAGCTGAACGACGTCCCGCGCGAGCGAGTCTTCGCCGCTGCGTGGAGTACGAAAGCGCGGGGCCAACTCAACGTGACGCCTCGGGACGCTCGGGGACGCAGTCGGACGACTAGGAGCGGCTGGAGATCGACGCAATGGGGGCTGCGCCCCTGTCGGCGGCCGCAGCTAGGGCATCTAGTGCGTTGTTCAGCCGGTCCTCGGAGCCGGGCAGGAGATGACCGTAGCGGTCTAGGACGGTCGCCACGGACGAGTGACCAGCTCGCGTCGCGATCTCTGTCGGATTCGCGCCGGCAGCGATCCATAGGGCGACCGCCGTGTGTCGAAGATCGTGAGGTCGCAAAGGCTCGAGCCCGGCAAAGCGGACAGCCGGAAGCCAGAAGCGCCTCCGCCACAAGTTCAGGCGCACCGGCCCGCCTTGAGGGGCTGGGAACACGAAGTCGTCGGGTCGCAGTGCGTGGCTCATCAGGTGAGCGGCGAGAACATCAGCCGCCACCCTGGGGAGGGCAACCGTGCGCCGGCCAGCTTTCGTCTTCGGTGGGCCCAGAATGAGGGCGCCCTCGACATCCACCACGATCTCGTTCACCGCGACCCGACGCCCGTTGTCGTGGACCCTGCCGGCACGAAGGCCGAACAGTTCGCCTGGTCGGAATCCTCCGTACGCGTTGACGATGACGGCAGCCCGGTAGCGGGGATCGATAGCGTCGGCCAACGAGAAGACCTCAGACGGCGAGAGGAAGCGCATCTCCCTGCGCTCGACCCTCGGAAGCCGCGTCCCATCACACGGTGAGACAGCGATGAGGCCGGTCTCGACGGCCGCCCGCATGACCTTGCCCATGATCTGGCCTGCCTTGACCACCGTGGCGGGAGCCAGGCCGGAGGCCGTGAGGTCCGCTATCCAGGCCCGTATGGCCATGCTCGTGATGTCCGCGAGTCTGGCCGCTCCGAATGTCGGGAGCAGGTAACGGTTGATATAGCCATCGTCTCGAGCGAGGGTGGATGCTCGCAGATCGACCACGGTTCTGCGCCACTGTTCTACCCAGTCGGCAAACTGGAGTTGGCCTGCCCTGGGATCTACCCACGCGCCGCGAGCCTGGTCAGCGAGGGCAAGGCCAGCAGCCCGTTGTGCGTCGTCGCGGCTTTCGAACGTGCCCAAGGGCACCAGCCGGCCGGTCAGCGGGTCACGGACCCGACTTTGCCAGCGGCCGGAAGGGAGTTGACGTGGTCTGGGATTACCGATCTGGCGACGGGTCACTATGAGCAACACCCTTCACTGCACCCGACGGACAACCCATTACTGTTTCGAACTGCCCAGTGCCGATGGTTCAATACCACACATTGTTTTGGGAGCGACGCCGTGCCAAATGGGTCGCTAGAGCTGGCGGCGCGTCCGCCCTCGCAACGCTACAGGACCGGTGTGGCGAGGCGGTGACACCGGGTCGACCCTGTTAGTCACCAGAAGCTCGCGCAGGTCGCCCGGGAGGAAGCGGAGCTGGCGGCCGAGCTTGACGAAGGGGATCCGACGCTCGGAGACCGCGCGCCGAACCCACCGTTCGGACACGTTGAGAAGCTCGGCGGCTTCCGCGAGTGTGCGCGGTCGATCGTCGGTATCGCCCACAGAGGGCCGCTGGTCACGGCCCGCCCCAGGAAGGGAGACGCCTTTGGGCCCACTCACCCGACCGAGCGCTTCTCGAGTGTCGACCGGTCTGTCGACCGACCTCGCCCGGCCGGCGTCAACGCCTTGCTGGTCAGGAAGGAGGCGCGGGGTCAGGGGAGCGCGCCTCGGGGAGGGTGGAGTGGAAGTCACCGGTGGCCCTTTCGTCTTGGGTCGACCCCCAGATTGACGCACACCCGCCTGCCCTCACTCCTGCCCTGAGGGCCTACCGCCGGCCCTACTATCCAGGAAATTTTGGAGGGAGATCACGGACCAGCGGCCTACCCTGCGAGAACACCCTGAGCCGGAGCAGAACGAGAAAACCCCCTCTGAGCTGGGCAGGGCAGGCTGCAGGGCAGGCGACAGGACAGGCTTACCCCGAGGATCGTGGCTTCGAGGCAAGAGTCTCCCCGATCACGTCCCGCAGACTTTCTTGCCATCGGGGAAGGTCGTCGTCGCCAGGTGGAACCGGCAGTCGTCCAAGGTGATTGCTGCTTCACAGCGGGCGCACCGCGCTTCGCCAGTCGGCCGTACCCGGCTCCACCTCTGACACCGGTCGGTCGGGATAGGTGTACCTGAGCAGGGCAGGGCGGACGGGAGGGCGGACTATTCGGTCAGTCGTGGGGACGGCCGACGTCTGAACCTCCCAGAACACCCTCCCCGGGAACGTCTTGCAGTCGGGGAGCGTGGTCGGACGGCCTCGTGACTCCGAGTCGCGGTAGATGGGTCGGTGTCGCAGTCGGGCTGTCGAGGATGGCCTGGCCAGAGAGCGACGCCTGCCGCCCGTCGCCCGCTTGGCGGGCGCCGGTTGGCACCTCGAGAACCGCGTTCCGGTGATGAGCTCAGGCTCCTAACAGAGTGGCGCAACGTCTTCAGGTGGATGGTCTCCATCAGAGCCATGACCGGGGGTTACCGTAAATGACCGCTGTTGTCCGTTCGAGAAATAGTGCTGGACAGCGAGGGCTTCTGTCAGGCATAACCTCGGCGTGAGCTGGGTGAAGGCGAACACGTTTGCAACCGCGAGGGTTGCGCGGCAGCGGGTCGGCTGAGGACGTCGGCGATGGCCTGGATGCGGATGATGGGCGCCGACTCGGTCGACTACCACCGGGCCACGGTCATGGACCGCGCCGACGACCACAGCGGTGCCGTGCTCGAGTACTACGCCAGCCGGGGCGAGACGCCGCTTGCCTGGGGGGGCTCGGGAGCCGAGCGGCTGGGCCTCTCGGGCGCTGTCACTCCGAATGCGTACGAGGCGGTCTACGGCCCTGGCGGGGCCAGTGACCCCACCACGGGTACGCGGCATGGTCCGTACCACACGCCCGGGTATGGAGCTGGTGGTCTCGACCCACAAGTCGGTGGCGGAGCTCGGGGTGCTCGGACGAGCCGAGGACATGCACCGGATCATGGACGCCGAGCGGGACGCCACCCTGTCCTACCTCGACGACCTCACCCGCGAGGCAGGCGGGCGGCGGGGAGGGCAGCCTGCCCTACGCCCACCTCGGGCCTTGTCTACGCCCATTCCCGCCACGCCACCTCCCGGGCCGGCGATCCCTGCCCCCACGATCACGTGCTGCTGGCCAACGTCGTCGAGATGCGGACGAGCGCGGCGGGTGGAAGGCGGCCGACACCACCACCTGGCGAGAGCACCTGCACGCCGCGACCATGGTCGGCCGTCTGGCCGCCGCCCGGGTGGCGATCGAGCTGGGCTATGGCATCGAGGCCGACGCGGGCCCGTCGGGGAGGTTGGGCCACTGGCGCATCGCCGGCATCCCCGAGGCGGTCCTGGAGGTGCACTCCAAGCGGGCGGCGGAGATCGACGCCGAGGTCAAGGCCAAGGGCTTCGACAGCTACCGGGCCCGCAACATGGCCGCCCGCACCACCCGCCGGGCCAAGCGACACGAGCCCGAGGGCGAGCTGGTCGCGCGCTGGCGAGCTGAGCTGCGGGAGGCGGGCTTCCCGATCCCCGAGCTGGTGGACTCCCTCGAGCGCGCCTCGGCCGCCCGGGCGGTTATCTCGCCTCCCGACATCAACCAGGTCCGGGACCTGGTGGCCGAGACACTCTCGCCAGAGGGAGCCCTTGGTGCCCGCAAGGTCTTCGCCCGCCGGGATGCGATCGTGGCCATCGTGCCCCACCTCTACGGCCAGGACCCCGCTCTGCTCGGCAGGGTAGTGGACCGGACCCTGGCCGATCCCGAGGCCATCCCCCTGGTCGGGGTGCGCGGGGCCAGAGAGCGGGTGTGGTCCACAGCCACCACCCTTGCGACCGAGCAGGCCATCGCCGACATGGTCGAGAACCAGTTGGAACGCAGCGACGCTGCCGCTGTCTCGGTCGGAAAGACCGTGACCGCCGTTCGGGCGGCCGAGGACCGTCAGGGCTATCAGCTCACCACTGCCCAGAAAGGACACTGTCAGCGCCATTTGCACCTCCGGACGAGGCGCCGAGCTGATCCTCGGCGTGGCCGGTTCGGGCAAGACCACCATGCTCTCGGTGGTGCGAGACGCCTTCGAGTCGGCCGGCTACCAGGTGCTGGGCACGGCCACCTCGGGACAGGCGGCCCGCAACCTGGGACAGGAGGCGGGCATCGACGAGTCGCGGACCCTGGCCAGCCTGACGTGGCGCCTGGACCACCGCAGGATCTCGCTCTCCGATCACAGCGTGGTCGTGCTCGACGAGGTGGGCATGACCGACGATCCCGACCTGATGGGCTTGCTGGCCCACGTCGAGTCCGCCGGAGCAAAGATCGTGCTCGTCGGCGACCACCGCCAGCTCGGTGCCGTCGGGCCCGGCGGAGCGCTGGAGGCGTTGGTCAACCGCAACCGGGACCAGGTTCAGGTCCTGCACGAGAACCTGCGGCAGGCCGACCCCGCCGAGACCCGAGCCCTCGCCGCCCTGCGGGCAGGAGACGTCGAGGAGGCGGTCTCCTGGTATCGGGGACGCGAACGCATCGTCGCCGCCCCATCGAGAGACGAGGCGATGGATCGGGCCGTGGACGCCTGGGCCGCCGACGTCGCAGAGGGGAAAGAGACAGCGCTGTTGGCCTGGCGACGGGCCAACGTGGAGGAGCTCAACCGCAGAGCGAGAGACCACTTGGCCGAGGCGGGCGTGCTCGCTGGGCCCGAGCTGGTCGCACCCGGTGGTCGCGCCTACAAGGCGGGGGACCAGGTGGTGACCCTGGCCCCAGGCGCCGACGGGGCCCTGGTTACCAGTGAACGCGCCGTAGTGCTGGCAGTCGACCCTGAGCGTGAGCGCCTCGTCCTTCGCACCCAAGAAGAGCGACGGGTGGCACTGGCGGGCGAGGAGCTCTCGGCCGAGCGCCTGGCCCACGGTTACGCCGTCACCGCTCATCGCAGCCAGGGCCAGACCACCGAGCGCACCCACGTGTACGTGGACGGTGGCGGCCGGGAGCTGGCCTACGTAGCGATGAGCCGGGCCAGGGAGTCGTCCCATGCCTACCTGGTGGCCGACAACCTCGACCAGGCGATCGAGGACCTGGCCCGTGAATGGTCGGCCGAGCGGCGGATGGGCTGGGCCACCGACATCGGTAGCCCAGTGGCAGCCCCTACCGTGGATGGGGTGGCCGGCAGGCCCGACCTCGAGAGCGCTCGAGCGGCGGCTCTCTACCACGCCTGCCTGTCGGCCACCACAGAGGCCCGAAGGGCGCCCTTCCCCCGGACCCGTACCTCGAGATCGCCGCGGTCAACGGGCGAATGCGGGACCTCCGCGAGCTTCGAACAGACCTCGAGCGTGGCGAACGTATCTGGCGACACCGAGGCCGGGCGAGCAGCCCGCGGGTTGATCGAGGCCAGCCGGGAGCGGCGCGGTCAACGTCGATGGCCGAGCGCGCTGGGTGGAGACACAGGCGCTCACTCCGCAAGCAGGTCGACATTGGTCGGAGAAGGAGGCCCAGGCGCTCGGGCGATGGGTCAAGCACGGGGCGCCTCATGCCGAGGGGCTCGAGAAGGAACTCGCTCGGGGCGAGATGAAGATCAGTGAACTCGCGTCTACTCGGGAACGTGGGGTCGAGAGGTTGCACGGCACAAGGCACGCTCAAGGGGATCAGCCCGGGAGGTCGGGACCTGGAACATGACCTGGACGGCTGTAGGAACAGACTCGATCGGGATTGAGCCACGATCGGTCTAGACGAACACCGAAAGATCGGTCATGCGGCCCTATGGAGGCCTCGATTACCACCGCGACCACGGTCTCGGCCGCGACCTCGGCCATGGTCTCGGCCGGTGATCAGAGGGGCCTCATGGCCGCCCCCAGGAGGAAGACCGGCACGGTGCACCGGAGTTGAAAGCCCGGTGCCTCCGTGGCAGCCCCGCCATCTGATTTTCCCGATAGGCGTTCAGTCTGCCCGTGCTGCCGCGGTTGAGGCCTTTCGCCTCTGGAGCAGGGTGGCGAGGAACATGACGACTACGGCGATGCCTACACCTATGAACGTGAAGAGCACCCGCCGTCCCTCGGCACCGAGGTTGGTGGGGTTGGGCAGGTCTATGGCGATGAGGGCGGATCCGGCAATCGCAGCGGCATAGAAGGCGTAGTTCACGGCATAGATGGCTATCCCCGCCGCCATGAGGATGATGAAGACCTCTTCTAATCCGTGCTTGTTGTTGACCGTCACGAGGAAGAGGGAGGCTATCCCGGCCCCCAGTAGCGCGCCGAAGAGGCGCTGTTCGGCCCGCAACACGGATTGCTGCAGGTTGGGCTTCATGGCGACCAGGGCGGCGAGCGGCATCCAATCGGCGCTCGACACGTGCAGCCCGAAGGCAATGGCGACCGTGCCCGACACGGTGAGGGCCCGGAGCAGCACGAACGACACCACGGGTCTGGTCAGTTTGATCGGCGGCACGTCGTCGGGGATCTCGGGAAGCGGCGAGGGCCGCGATCGCCTGCCGTGTGCCAACCACAGAGCGAAGGTGAAAGCGATCCAGATGCCTGACCCGATCAGCCAAGCCAGTGCCTGTTCCCATTGGTGGGGATCGGCCCCCGCCGGGAGACCAGCCACCTCGGACAAGGTGATGAGGAACCAGACATTGAGCAGAACACCGGCCACGAACCGGCGCGGACCGAAGTTGATCGCCAACCCACCGAGGACGGTGACCCCGAATGTGGCAAGCACCACGAACCCCCAGGCGCCTCCACCGATGCCAAATCCCAGGGCCGTCAGCAAGGCACCGATGAGACCGACCAACGCCATTCCCCGCAGCCGGTCCAGGTAATCACCGCCGGAGTCACTCAGCCCGACGAAGAGCAGTGCGAATGCCGCGCTGAGGAAGTACTTCTCTTGGTGCAGCGCGGTCATGACGACGAGCGTCACCAGGAGAAGCCCTGCCACGACGACAGCCCTCGGTACGTTGACTCCCGTGCGGTTCAGTACGAAGACCTTCGCCACGTGATGGCGCACAGCAGCTCCATCGGCCATGGCGAGGGGCGTTCGTGGCCGTCATGAGGAACCCAGTTCGCTTTCGTACAGCGTCAAGGGGTAAACAATGACCACGCCGAGGACGGTGTAGGCGATCGCCCAGCCCGGGTAGTAGGCCACGAACCAGATCCCGCTAATGGCACCGATAGCGCCGAGGCCAATTCCGACCCACCGACTCACTCTCGACCCCTCCAGCACTCCACCAGCTAAGACGATCAGCGCGATGCCAACGACGAGGAAGACTATGCCGTAGGTCGTCAGGCTGTGGCCGTGGAGGAATCCCCTGAGGTTCGCCGACGGCGAACCATTGAAGGTGAGGGCCCAAATGGCGGTGATGAAGAGCGCGATACCTGTGACCCCCATTATGACGGCGGCGAATATCAGCTTCCCCGAAAGCTTTTGACCCATATTGTTCGTTCCATGGGGGTGGTAGAGATTGGTGCGGGCCCAAGAATTGCAGATCCTCGCCGGCGATCGCGTCAAATGTGGCGTAGGAGGTCCAGCCGGACTCGTCCACGCCGTTGCGATAGCCCTTGAGGGTAGTGGCGTTCGCCCGCTCCTTCAGACTGGGATGCCGGGGCGGCCTCGCTCGGGGTAGCCGCTGTGGGGTCACTACCTTTGCAGATGTGCGCTCGCACCATCGCCCGAGCGTCGTCTTTGCAAGCGGTTCAGCCCGCCTCGGCCTCAAGCTCGGTCTCGGCCGCAGCGATGGCGAAGCCGAGGGCTCGTGCGATGTTGGCGGCCGCTGAGACAGTCCGGGGGGTGCCGACGACGGGAGCGATGCCGATGAGAACACCTTGGACGTCCTCCAAGGTGATCCCGACGTCGCTGGCGGTGCCGGCGTTGGCCAAGTACGACGCCGGTGGCGCGCCGACCGCGGCCAGGGCAGCGATCCGGGCGAGCATCAGCTCACGCGGCTCGAGGTCGCAGCGCTCAACCGACGCGGCGGTGATGGCGACGAGGGTGTCGAGGACGGGTGCGTCTGCAGCCATGTCTAGCTCCTTGTCCGTCTTGTCCGTCGTTTTTTCCAGACTACTAGCGATGCCGTCCGTCTCCCCTGCCGAGCCCCGACGGGGTGGGCGCCCAGCCTCTATACTTTCGGGGACCAGAGCGGCGACGGGGGGAGTTATGCGCATTCGGTTGGCCGGGCTGACGATGATGCTGCTGGGCGTGCTTGGGCTCGGGTTGGCTGCCTGCGGGGGTTCCAGTAGCTCCAGCAGCTCGACCACGACGACGCGCGCCACCACCTCGACCAGCGCCGCGGCCGGCGGCAGTACCAGCTCGACCAGCTCTACCTGCGCGCAGGTCGTCCAGGTCACTCAGACGACCGCCCAGCAGGTCAGTTCGGCAGCCGCCGCGAATCCCCCGAACACGCAGGCGATCGTCCAAGCTGCCAAGTCCGCTCTCCCGCAGCTGCAGGCCGCGGCCAGTCAGGCGACCGGGGCGACCAAGTCAGCGCTGAACAACCTCGACAGCTCGCTGCAGGCGGTGGCCAACGGTGCCACAGGACAATCTGCGTACACGGCCATCGCCCACGCCGCCAGCCAGGTGATCGCCTCCTGCCGTTAGGGTCCTCCTGGGTACCCGCTCCACCAACACTGGCGTCGCAGCTCTTGGCAGTCGTCGAGGCGGTAGGACCGACGGTCGAGAGCAGAGCACCGCCACGGCTGCCGCCTGTGAGGAGCAGTGAGTAGTCCCTGGATTTTCCGTGACGGTGACGACTCGACGGGTGACCTTCGGCCCTAGTTGTCCGGGTGGATTGCTGTCAGCGTGAGGGCGCTAGCGCACACCTTCGACAAGCATCCCAGAGAGGACAAAATGAGCCAGAAGAACACGACGGTCATCCTTGCCGCCTACACAGACCTGCCCACCGCGGAGGTCGACTGGACCGCGCTCGAGACCGTAGCCAAGGAAGGACTGTACGTAGCCGACGCCGCCATCGTTACCAAGGACGCCGACGGCAACCCGAAGATCCTCGAGCGCCAGTCTCACCATGGTTGGGGGAAGGGCGCGGTGGCCGGGGCTGTGGTCGGCGTGCTCTTCCCGCCGGCGGTGATCGGTGGTGCCATCGCTGGTGGCCTCGCCGGAGGCGCCGTGGCCAAGTTCTCTCGCTCCCTCGGACGGGGCAAGGTCAAGGACCTGGGCGAGGTCCTCGACAAGGGCGAGATCGCCCTGGTCGCCGTGGTCGACACGGCCTCCGTCGAGGCCTTCGTGAACTCGCTAGCCAGGGCCCTCGACGTGCATAGCGAGGCAACCGGGCTCACCGACGATGAACTCAAGGAGGCCGCGCCCGCCTAGCTAGACAGCGGCATTGCCACCGCGAGTGAGAAAGCGGTGCCCGAAACACGTTCATCGGCCCTCGAGCGGACGTATCCGTGAGTGCCGCTGCGGCCAGCGCTGACCCGGCAACGAACACCGGGTGGACCCTGCGCTCTCTCGCCAGGAAGGTCAGCTGTCCGTCTGTCATCGATGATCCGAGCCCGACTGGGGAGTCACCGACGTCCCTACTCGTCGGAGCGCTGCGCCTAGAGAGGAACGAAGAGAGCCAAAGGACCAGGGAAGTGAGGTGACCACGATGAAGGTGATCTTCGTCGGTGGCGTCGCCGGCGGCGCGTCATGTGCGGCGCGCCTGCGCCGGCTCGACGAGCAAGCCGAGATCCTAATGGTGGAACGCGGACCGTACGTCTCGTTCGCCAACTGCGGCCTGCCGTACCACGTCGGGGGCGTGATCAAACACGAGTCGGACCTGCTGGTCGCGAACGAGCAGGTATTCCGCGAGCAATTCGCCGTCGATTGCCGGACCCGCTGTGAGGCGGTGGCGGTCTCGCCGGAGGACAAGACCGTGCAGCTGCGCGACGTCGCCAGCGGCGAGATGACCACCGAGTCCTACGACAGGCTCGTGCTGTCCCCAGGGGCGCCGTCCATCCGCCCTCCGCTGCCCGGCATCGACCTGCCCGGCATCTTCCCGGTCAGGACCGTGCCCGACGCGAGGGAGATCCGTGAGTGGATCGAGCGAGGCACCAGCTTCCTCGCTGGGATGGAGAAGTACTCGGGATTCCAGACAGCCCGACCGCCATGCGTGCCGTCGTCGTCGGCGCCGGGTTCATCGGCCTCGAGATGGCAGAGAACCTCGTTCATCGCGGCTTCGATGTGACCGTGGTCGAGATGGCGGATCAGGTCCTTGCCCCCCTCGACCGTGAATACGGGCGCATCGTCGAGGAGTTTCTCGAGCTCCACGGCGTCCACGTCGTCCTCAATGACGGCGTGGCCGGATTCGAGCAGTCCGACGATGAGTCCCTCGAGGTGTCCACGCAGTCCGGCAAGTCCTACCCAGCCGATGTCGTGATCCTCGCCCTCGGCGTACGTCCCGATACCACCCTTGCGACCATGGCCGGCATCGAGATCGGCGAGCTCGGCGGGATACGCGTCGACGAGCAGATGCGCACGAGCGACCCCAACATCTTCGCCGTCGGCGATGCCGTCGAGGTGAGGGACTTCGTCACCGGCGAGTGGAGCCTCATCGCCCTCGCTGGGCCGGCCAACCGCCAGGCCCGCATCGCGGCCGAGTGATCGCCGGGCGGGACTCACGTTCCGCGGTACCAGGGCACCTCGATCGTCGAGCTCTTCGGCTCTGCGGTCGCCTGGACCGGTGCCAACGAAAAGACGCTCGACAGGCTCGGTGACAACGACTTCGAGAAGATCTACATCTATCCGAACTCCCACGCCGGGTACTATCCCGGCGCCAAGCCGATCGCCATGAAGATCCTCTTCGGAAAGTCCGACGGACGGGTGCTCGGAGCTCAAGCGGTCGGCGAGGACGGTGTGGACAAGCGGATCAGCGACCTCGCCTTGGCCATCCAGCTGGGCGCGACGGTGTACGACCTCGAGCAGGTAGACCTCTGCTACTCGCCGCCGTTCGGGAACGAGAAGGATCCGATCAACTTCGCCGGGATGGTCGCCTCCGACGTCTTGCGGGGTGACATGCCGATTACGCAGTCGAACCCGCAGAAGACGGTTCTACTCCTCGATGTCCGGGAGAAGGCCGAGCTCGCCGTGGAGCACGTGCCAGGAGCGGTCAACATCCCTCTCGGTCAGTTGCGCTCGCGCCTCGATGAGCTCCCTCTTGACCGCGAGATCGGTGTAATCTGCCGGTCCGGCCAGCACACGTACGCCAGAGACGCGGCTTCTCGTGCAGAACGGATTCGACGCCAGAGTCATCTCTGGAGGCATGCTGTCGCATACGATCCTCTCGTCGACGTGAGGCGTCGCTACCCCGAGCTCGACCACCGAAACCTACGCTGAGCTTCGCCTCGATCATCGCACAGCTGGCGCTGGTTCGGGCGGGTCCCTTCTTCATCCTGGGCCCCAGCAGGTTATAGGCGGTGTCGACTGCCAGCTCTGACATGCGTGCTCTGGCCTGTCTGCGGTGCAAGGACGCTTCACGATGAAGTTACGGGAGGGCGACACCATCTCGCCGCCGGCAGAGGCCGCCACATTCGATGGCACATGGTCTCGTCCAGGTCCTCGAGTACGTGCACGCTGAAGAAGGCGCGTTGGACCCTATGAGGCGGCGTGCGTTGACATCTGGGGGCCGCAACGTCGGTGCCAGGCGCTCCACGTGGATCCGTCAATGGCGAAAACTTCCATGTGCCTGAGCACCAGCAAGGGCACCGTCCTCTCATCCTCGTCGTTGACGCCGACCCTCGGCTCCGCGACGTCGTGCCGATCTCCGGGAGCCGCCCCGCTGGACCTTGACCTGTGGCCCGGCCTTCTGTCCGCTGACATAGACGGACGCTGGCCGGGCCACCGTTGTCACCAGCAGCATCCGGCCGGCAGGGCTGGGGTGGCGGGGCAGGTCAGGCAAGAGACGGCCGAGACCGTCACGGTATGCTGGCGACGCGGCATGTCATCCCCCCAAGCGTCGGCGTAAAGGGGAGTGGCGGTGAATTCGGGGCTTCTCATCGTCGGTCTTGCGCTTCTGCTCGTCGCGGCGGTGTCGCGGCGCCTGTCGAGCTCGCCGATCACACCTGCGATTGTGGTGGTCGCGGTCGGCATTCTGGTGGGCCCGCTGGCTCTGGACGACCTGACACTGCGGCCCACGAGCGCGACGGTGCGGACCCTGGCCGAGGCGACGCTGGCCGTGGTGCTGTTCTCGGATGCGTCCCGTATCAACCTTCGGGCCCTGCGGCGCGAGGCTTCCATTCCGGTTCGTCTGCTTGGCCTCGGTCTGCCGCTCACCATCGTCCTGGGGGGACTCGTGGCGGTTGGCTTGTTTGGCTCGTTCTCATTGAGCGATGCGCTGATCCTTGGCGTGATCCTTGCGCCGACCGATGCCGGGCTCGGTAGCGCGGTTGTCACGGACAAGCGACTTCCACAACGTGTGCGCCAGTCGCTCAATGTCGAGAGCGGCCTCAACGACGGGATCTGCGTCCCGCTGCTGTTGATCTTTCTGGCGACCGTGTCAGGCCCCGGCGCCGAGGCCCACCCGCTGCGAGTGGTCGGCGAGGAGATCGGCTACGGACTCCTTGGTGGCCTCATCGCAGGCGCGCTCGTCGCTTCGGTCGTGGTCGTCGCCGGCCGAAGGCGCCTGATCGACGATGCGTGGCGGCAGATCATCCCCGTGACCGGGGCAGTGATCGCCTACGGGATTGCGCTCGCCCTCGGCGGCTCGGGGTTCATCGCCGCGTTCGTGGCTGGAGCCCTGTTCGGCCTGATCGCCCGTGACGACGCCGCTCGAGCGATGGGCTTTACCGACGAGACCGGAGCGGTGCTCAACAGCGTCACGTTCCTCGTGTTCGGCGCCGTACTGCTCGGACCGGAGTTAGAGCACGTGACCTGGCAGATTGTGCTGTACGCCGTGCTGAGCTTGACCATAGTGCGGATGCTGCCCGTGGCGATCTCGCTGTGGGGGACCCACGCGCAGCGTCCGACGGTGGCGTTCATAGGCTGGTTCGGTCCACGTGGGCTTGCCTCGATCGTGTTCGCGGTGATGGTCGAGGACGCAGGTCTCGCCCATGCCGGAACGATCGTCTCGGCCTGCTATCTGACTGTCGGTCTATCGGTCCTAGTACATGGGCTGTCGGCGACCCCGCTGGTGGGTCGTTACGTCCGCTGGTACGGAGCCGAACCGAAAGATCGCCCTCCGTCGATGGAGAGCGAACCTGCGCACGAGCACCGGACGCGGGGCCCTGCCGCGTTGCCGAGCAGCTGACCGGGACACCCTCCTGTCGGACGCGGCGCTGGCCCCTGGGTGACTCAGATGTGTCCCGAATCGGGAGTTCTCCAGTTCCTTCTTGCGGAGGACTCGGCGGAGGATGAGCTGCAATACCGGACCTGGAGGACAGCCGGCCGTCCCTGTGACCCGTTATGCTGGGCGCCATCTCCGACATGGGCATCCCAGAGCCGCAGCCGCATGGTGGGGATCAGCCGACCGGTCGAGGCTGGCGAGAGCTGGCTAGGCGGGCCGAGCGCGGCGACACCTACGTCCTGGTCTTCATCCTGCTCATCGTCACGTACTTCCTGGTGTCGCTGGGCCCGCAGGCGACCTGGAGCCGGCTTCTCCAGGAGGTGGGGGCGGGTGCCACGCTGCTCATCACTCTGCGCACCTCGCACGCCCGGGAGAGGCTCCAGCGGTTGGCCCGGTTGGCCGTGGTCGTCGGGTTCGTGCTCACCCTGATTGGCTCGCTCACCGGCGGTTTGGTCGCACTGGTCCACCTGGTCTTCCTGGGCCTGCTCCTGGTGACCCCGTTCGTCATCCTCAACCGCATCCTGCGTCATCCGAGGGTCAACATCGAGACCATCGCCGGCGCCGTCGACGTCTACGTGATCCTCGGGCTGGTGTGGGCCGCTCTGTACCGCTTCATCGCCGTGGTGTCCGGGACGCCGTTCTTCGTGCAAACCAACCACGCCAGCGCCAACCAGTTCCTGTACTTCAGCTTCGTCACCCAGACGACGGTTGGGTACGGAGACCTGACGGCGGCCACGAATGTCGGGCGCTCGCTAGTCGTGTTCGAGGCCCTGGTTGGCCAGATCTTCCTCGTGACAATAGTGGCGCGCCTGGTGTCCAGTTACGCCGGCGGGCGAGGGGCCGAGCACCGAGGAGACGCCGATGGAACCTGAAGTCCTGCGGGCGTCCCAGACCTCCTGCCGTCTCGAGTAGCTCGCGGATCCGAACGACGGCGCGATCCTCTAGCGCAGGGGCGAGGAGGTCGCGACAAGTGCATCCACGGCCAACATATTGAGCGCACCCAGAGTTCGCGAGGTGGGCCTTCTCGGGACTCGGCAGTGAGCGGCGCCTGCGGTGTCAGCCCGTTGGCTGTCAGGTGGGTCGTGCCACGAGCGTGCCACTACGGGTGGCACGCGACGGTCATCAGCGGTTGATCGCGGTAACTCGAATATGCCTCTGACGAGGGAATTCGCGCGAATGCCCACGTGGCCGAGGGCCCATGATCAGCCTTCACACGGCTGAGGTCGGGCGTTCGAGTCGCCCAGCGCCCACCACCAAATCACCTGGTCAGAGCGTTGCGACCAGTGTTTTCCGTCGCTTCGATCGGCCTCGGTCCCACGCGCGTCCCACGAACGAGGCGTCACGGAGAGGCGTGGAGGGGCACGATCGAGCCCTCGACAGCAGGGGGTGGCACGGTCGGCGGCCGACAACATGGCGTCCAATCGGTCCCGAAGTTGCGCGTCGGCATCGGGGAAGAGGTGTCCGTACCTGTTTGCGCCTTGCCCAGGATGGTGACGGCGAGCCCTACGTGTCCTCCCGGCATGCCGTGCGGGGTCTGACGACTCCGGACTGCGCAGTGGCGAGAACGTCGCTACGCTGCGCGATTGGCGAGGCCAGCGCCACCACAAGAAGGAGGAGGAGCAGATGCCAGAGTTCACCTCTTACGCCGCCGGAACCCTTTCCTGGGTCGACCACGCGACCAAAGACCTCGAAGCCTCCAACTCCTTCTATGGGACCCTCTTCGGCTGGGAAGCCGAAGACCAGGGCGAGGTAATGGGGCACTACACCATCATGCGCAAAGGCGGGAAGACGGTCGCTGGCAACATGAAGGTGGGGATGGAAGGTCAGCCAAGTGCATGGGTCTCATATGTGTCCGTCGACGACGCAGACTCGACGGTCGCCCTCGCCAAGAAGGCGGGGGCCGTGGTGTTCGTCGAGCCCATGGACGTGGCCGACATCGGACGTATGGCGGTTTTCGCCGACCCCACAGGCGCAGCGATCGGCATATGGCAGGCGAAAGGCTTCCAGGGAGCCGAACTCGCCAACGAGGCAGGGGCCTTCGCCTGGAACGAGCTGAACACCCGCGACGTCCCCACCGCCAAGGCCTTCTACACCGAGGTGTTCGGATGGCAGCCGAACGACCTCGACACGGAAGGCATGAAGTACACGGAGTGGAGGCTCGGCGACAAGTCGGTAGCCGGGATGATGACAATGCCGGATATGGTGCCCGCCGAAGTCCCGGCCCACTGGCTGGTCTACTTCGGCGTCGACGACACCGATGCCGCCGTGTCGAAGGCAACTGAGCTCGGCGCAACCACTCTCGTACCTCCCACAGACATCCCCCCGGGACGGTTCGCAGTACTCGCCGACCCGGACGGTGCGGCCTTCGCCTTGATCAAGATGAACCCAATGGCTGCGGGCTGAGCGTCTCCGAGAAGAAGCTCCAGGTCAGGGCTCGGTGACTCCGCGCGCTTTCACGGCGTCGAACTGCCGTGTCGGTGCCGAGAAGCCCCGTAGGGTCCGAAAACACGCTTGCATCACGCTGCTTTGCCGTGCGGGTAGGTCCAGTGTCTTGCCACCATTCGCCGATGCCAAGCGAGCAAGGTCGACGGCGTCACGCCGAAGGCTGTCCACCGGGAACGGGGGAGGAGGCGACTCATGGCGCCAAGGAAGGCACGATCGGCTGGCGCGAGGTAGACGAACGCCTACAGCTGGCCTCGGGCTCGGCTCCCTCGCATCGGGGCGAGGGTAGTGGAGCCTGATCAGCGTCGGAGACGGTCCTGCTCAGCGTTGTGATTGAATATTCGGACGGTACGCCCACCGCGAAGAGCCCTATTGGCTCGGCTTCAGCGACGTTGGCCTTACACCTGCGCCACTTCCCTGGTGACAGCAGGTCGGTCCCGAAGGACAGCCGCCTGTCAACTCACTTGAGCCCGGTTTGGTCCTTCGACGTCACCCGCACGTCAGAGCCGAACCACACGCTGATATAGGTGTCACTGCCGGGCGCACCGGCGTACCACTGGTAGAGAGTCTCGTTTGATCCGCCGGGGCTCCCGCCGGTCTGGTTGGGACCGAGGATATGTTCAACCTGGGCCAGCGTCATGCCGTTGGTAATGGCGTTGTAGTTGGCCTTGGTCACCCCCGACGGTGCAGCCGGCGTCGGTGCAGGAGCGGGTTGGGTCGCAAAGGTGCTCGAGCAGTTACTCGCGGCCGTGGTGTGTCCGTTGCTCGCATTGCTGAAGGCATCCGTCGCGGCGTTGAGCGCATCGATCGCAGCATTGTAAGGGCCCGTCTGTGCATTTACCGCGCTCAGGTTCCCACTACGGACCGCCTGCAGGCGGGCGACTATGGCCTGAACTGCCGTGTCGTTGGCCCCGTTCTGGCGTGTCGCAGTGTCGATCAAGGGCTGGTGCTGCCCGAAGTCCCCCTGGCACTCCGTCGGCAGGCTCGATTGGTTGCAACCCTTGAGAGCCGCCTGGTAAGCGGCCAAGTCTTGGCTGGCGGTCTGCCTCGCTGCTTGTGCCGTCTGGTTGTTGGTATTGAACTCATTGGTCGCCGCGGTGAATTGCGCCGAGGATGGGTCAGGGATGACGTTGTTGGTGTCACTCTCGTACTTCAGCCACGCTGCGGTCGTGTTGCCGTCCGCCGTCACCGCCGCCTTCTGACTGCTCAGCCAGCGGTCGAACTGCGTGTTTGCGGGCTGGCACGCCGCAAGCGCGCTGGTTGTGCTGGTCGTCCTGCTGGTTGTGCTGGTCGTACCGCTGCTAGTGCTCGTCCCACTCGAGCAGCCCGTCGCAATCGCGCCGACTGCTAATGCCAACACGGCGAGCGTGCCAAAGGCGCGACCCCGGCACATACTGCGTTTGTCCCCTTGCTTTGGATCGCCGTACCGACCCGCCGGAACGGAATTCCTCGCTCTCATCATTTAGCCCGCCTTCCCAGCCCCGCCTGGAGCGTCTCTTTCCGGTCCCACCGGTACCCGCTTGAGACCTCGTGATCGTACACGCAAGACCACGTGTCCCTCGGGGTTCTTTCCCCAGCACGACCAGCACGCCGGCCGGAAATGGCGCTGGTGCCCAGCTCTTCATTTCTCGACAACAGACCCGCCCCCCCTGCCCGAGTTTCCAGTGCCCAACCCTGGGAGGTTGACGGACGCGGCTTCCGGTGGACCAGGGTCGAAAGTCCCATCTTCGAGAACGGGAGCGGAGAAGGTTGACCACGATGCGACTGCGCACGAGGCCCGGGTCCTCGCCGACGCAGCTGGTGCGATTGTGGGTTTGCCGTCGCCGAACGTCGACCCACCGCCGGAGCCGAGATTCTCTGGATGGCGGTCGCGCCGGAGCGGCGGGGTGGCGGCGCGGGGACGGTTCTGCTCACTCAGGTGATCGAGGATCTCGAAGCCTGTGGTCCATCCTCGGGACCGAGCACGTCGTGGATCAGGCGACCGCGGCGATGTCGCCGGCTGGCACGATCACGGGCTTGATATGTGACCAATAGGTCACGTATGCTGCGAGTGTGGACGAGGTGTTCCGGGCTCTCGCCGATCCCACGCGGCGGAGCCTCCTGGACGAGCTGTTCCGAGAGGACGGGCAAACGTTGACCGCGCTCGTCGAGGGCTTCTCGATGACGCGCTTCGGTGTGATGAAGCATCTGAAGCAGCTCGAGGAGGCCGGCCTGGTCGTGAGCAGGAGGCGCGGTCGCGAGAGGCTCCATTTCCTGAACCCTGTCCCGATCCGGCTCATCCACGACCGGTGGGTGACGAAGTACGCCGAGCCCTGGGCAGCTGGGCTCAGCGCTCTCAAAGACAGACTGGAGCATCCCATGGAGAAGGTTTTCGAGATCTATATCCGCACGACCCCGGAGCGTCTCTGGGAGGCGATCACGGATCCCGAGATCAGGAGCAGGTACAACTTCGGCATCCGCGTCAGCTCGGGCTGGACACCGGGCTCGCGCTTCGAGATGAGCCACCCGAACGCCCCCGGGCTCTTGGGAGAGGGCGAGAACCTGGTGGTCGAGCCCCCTCGCCGACTTGTGCAGAGCATGACCGCGCTCTGGGGCGACGACGTGAAGGCGGAGGGCACGTCGAGAGTCACCTGGGAGATCGAGCCCGTCGGCGACTCCTGCCGTCTGACGGTCACCCACGACCAGCTGCGCGATGACGCCAACGACCAGCTGTACGGCGGCTGGCCGATGATCCTCTCGGGCCTCAAGACGTGGCTCGAGACCGGAGAGTTGCTCACCACCCCAGGATCGCTGATGTACGGCTGAGCGCATTTCGCTCTACCGATAACGACCGGGGTCAGACGTCGAGCCGTTCCTGAAGACGAATGGTCACGGGGTCGCCCGATTCCTTCCCGATCAGCCTCCGGACGTCGGCTTTGATCGGGAGCTTGTGGGTGCCGTCACCCATGGCCATGAACGAGCTCCGGAACTGATGACCGTCGACCGTTCCAGTGACCTTCACGAGTCCCCGGGTGCCGAAGAACTCGGCCGAGTCCGGCATGACCACGTAGGTCCAACCACCCTGGTTGGGGCTCTTCTGCAGGGTTGCGCTGAACTTCTTCCTCAGGGCGCTCATCTGATCCTCCCTTCTGCGGTGTCTGACCTCCGCGTTCTCCTGGTTTCCTCGATCCTCGGGGAAACAGACGACGGAGCGAGATGAGACTAATCGGTCACCTTTCGAGTGTTCGCCCGCCACCTCGTGGAGAGGTGGGTACACTCTTCATCGAAGGGGAGTAGTCCGTATCCGTCTGGTCGACATGCTGGGGCATCCGCCCCCGGTCGGCGGGCTCGACGGCAGCGTCGAGTGGGCGAGACCTTCGGTAGGCGTCTTGCCGGCCGAGGTCCCATTCCTCCTCCGGCACGAAGGAGGAGCAGTGGTCGAAGCACCGATCGTCCCGGAGCGAGATGAGGATGGTCGTCGAGCGAGCGTGCTGCAGCGCCGCGGTCGCCGCCTCGAGTACCTCACCACGGCATGGAACAGCCTCGAAGCCGTGGTGGCGATCGTCAGCGGGCTGGCGGCTCACTCGCTTGCCCTGGTTGCCTTCGGTCTCGATTCGTGCATCGAGGTCTTCGCGTCACTGGTGGTCCTCTGGCACCTGGGCGGGGCAACCGAGGAGGCGGAACCCCTTCGAGCCCGGCGCGCCCTTCGGCTCATCGCCGCCGCCTTCGGCGCTGTCGCCCTCTACCTGGCCGCCCAAGCGGTGCATGCCCTGATCGCGCGCACCCGGCCAGAGTCTGCTCCCGTCGGCATCGGCTTCATGGCGGCCACCGTGGTGGTCATGTTCGTCCTGGCTCGGGGCAAGCGTCGCACCGGCCGGGCTCTGGGCAACCGGCCACTCGTCGCCAACGGGACGATGACCTTCATCGACGGCTGTCTGGCGGCAGGCATACTCGTCGCCCTCGGACTGCAGATGGCAGCGGGATGGTGGTGGACCGACCCCCTGGCCGCCGGCGTGGTGGCGATCGTGGCGTTCAACGAGGCTCGCGAGGGGTGGCAGTCGGCCGAACCGTCCACGACCCCCCCTGACCAATCTCCGGGTGTGGCCGACTCGTAGATGCGAGACGGGTCGCAGGCTCCGCCCGAGGCGAGATCCCTACACGGCCCACCTTCGTCGCCGAGCCAGCCCGAAGAGCCTCATCGAGCCGCTCCGCTGGCTGACGAGGTAGACCGTCCAGCCGATCCCCGTGACCAGCCAGAAGCTGATGAAGCGGTAGAGCAACACGGCGGCCACGGCGGAGGGACGCTGCATGCCGACGCCCATGAGGGCGACGGCGAGGGCTCCCTCGACGACCCCGAGACCGCCGGGCGTGATCGAGATGCTTCCCGCCGCGATCCGGACCCCGTAGGCAAGGAGCACCCCGCGCCACGGCACTGTGCCGCTGACGGCGAGGATGCTCACGACCAGGACGCCCGCGTCAGTGAGCCAGTTCGCCAGGGCCAAGCCCAGGACCCTGGCCCAGTCCGTCCGCCGGAGGCGAAGGGTCCGGAGACGGGAGACGAATCCGGTGATCGCCTCGTGCGGGCTCCGACGCCGAAGGTGAAGCACGCGCTGGGCACGCTCGAGGGTCCACACCAGCCAGCGCTCGACCGCCCGGCGAAGAGAGGGCCGGCGGAGGCCAAGGGTGACGACGGCGAGAACACCGACGCCGATGACGCCGCCGATGGCGCCCGTCGACGCCACGGCGTCGTTTCCGGAGAGCATGGCTCCTGTGACGATGACGAGACCAGCGGCGAGCGATGCCACGACCCCGGAGACGACCAGCGCCCATCCCGCCAGCGCCGCATCGATCCCCAGCTTCCGGAAACGCCGGAAGGCGAAGGCGGTCCCGAGCTGCGGCCCAGCCAGGGGCACCGAGACCGAGATGGCGTTCCCGGCGACGGTGGTCGCCATCACGGACCTCTGGGTGGCGCTCTTGTCCCCGGCTCGGAACAGCCGGCGCTGCATCCACGCGAAGGCGGCGATCGACGCCCATTCGAGCGCCAGCGCCGCCGGCAACCACACCAGGTTGACGTGCCCCAGGGTGCCCATCGACGACGCGATGAGGCTTCTTTGGGTGACGACCAACACGACGAGGGCGCCGAGAGCGAGGAGCGTGAGCGCCAGTCGCACATGACTGCTGCCGGGCCGATCCTCAGGTGGTTGAGTGCCTTCAGGCAGTTGCCTGCCCTCGACCGCTTGTGTCTCCACCTGTCGAGTCGCCGTCATCGTCACGATTAGACCCCGTTGACCTTAGAGTTCTGCGTGTGCAGCCCGTGGGCCTGCATGGAAAAGGCTGGGACCAGCCATGAACAGGCCTGAGAGTTTCCGTAGAGCGGCCGGAGGGGCGATTTGCAGTACTTTCGGACGCAGGGCGAGACCGACCGTTTGGGAAGACAGGAGGCGTCGTGGATGGTCGACGACCTTGATGATCCCCGCCGCAACGAGCCGCCCTACGTCTTGACCGAGCGGGAGATGCTCGAGGCATGGCTCGAGTTCCACCGCACGACCCTCATGCTCAAGTGCGAGGGGATGGCGCCGGCATCGCGCAAGGCTCGCCCGGTGCCGACCTCGAAGCTGTCGCTCCACGGTCTCGTCCGCCACATGGCCGAGGTCGAGCGGAGCTGGTTCCGTCGGGCGCTGCTTCGTGATTCGACGGCGCCGTCCATCTGGCGCGACGGGGCCGCCGAGGACAGCGATCTCGCTCCACTCGATCACGCCGACTGGGACGAGGACCTCGGTGCGTGGCAGGCCGAATGCGACGCCAGTCGGGACGCTGCCGCCGCGCACGCCTTGGACGACACTGGAGCTCGGGACGGGAAGCCCTGCTCGTTGCGGTGGATCTACGTCCACATGATCGAGGAGTACGCGCGGCACAACGGGCACGCCGACCTCATCCGGGAGCTCGTCGACGGTGCCGTCGGCTGGTAGCCGGGATCGCTGCTACAAGGATCAGCCGGCGACCCAGGGGCCGGATTTGTGACCGAGCGGGTGGGGGCTAAGGTCGTTGACCCGTGGGACGTGCGTGGGGAAAGCGCCCCATCTGATGGACGGAGAGCGCGCATCGCTCATCGTGCCGGGGACGACGCTGCTGGCCAGCCTGGTCGCCGGAACGACCTATGCCGTCTACCGGGCCCACCAGCTCGCCGAGCGCTGGCGGCCGCGAGGCGTATCGGCCCTACCGCTCCTCTTCGTGGTGGCTACCTCGATCAGCTACGTCGCCAACGGTGGAACGCTCAGTCAGCCTTCGCCTCACGGGGTACCCGGCGCGGCGCCTCCTCCGCCTCCTCCGACCGCCGTTCCGCCGTCGCCCGTACCACCGGTCGCGACGCGGGGCGTGCCCGACTATGCGCTGCCCCGTCAGGGGCTGGACATCAGCTACGACTTCGGTCCGGGCCCGCACCCGGTGCCAGGACCGACGAGGGCCGCCGCCGCCACGTTCCCGGCACCCTCGAACGACGCACCGCCCCGACCCGCTACACCGCCACCGGCGCCGCCCCCGCCGCGACGTAGCCCCATCCCGTCGCTGCCGCCTCTGCCCCGGCCGCCCATCCCCCGTATCCCGGTCCCGGCGGTGCGCTGAGGCCAGCTCGTCGGGGGGAATCGCCGGAAGCGATGCCCGATCTGGCCGCCATCACGGTACCGTGGTCTCGTGGTGATCCTCCTTGCCGCAGCGCTGGGTCTGATCACCCTGTTGGCCCGCCGCTCGCTCTGGCGGGTCGTGACGCGCGTCGCCGCCGTCGTTCTCCTGTTCACGGTCGTCGCCAGCGCCGCCATGGTGCTGGCCGGTCCTCACTGGCCATGGGTCGCGGCCGCCGTCGTCCTGCTGGTTGCAGCGGGCATCGCCTGGAAGACGGTCCGGTGGGCGCGTGCCGTTCACCCCGTTGCCGTCGCCAGGCTGGTCTGGTTCGGCTGGCAGTGGGTCATGGACGTTCGAGACGCCCGTGCGTGGGCCCGGACGGGCCACTCGCTCCCGCCGCCACCCTCGTAGGCCTCGTCCCGGCTCGAACGCCGAACCCGGCACCCGGGACCCCTTGGCAGGAGGTGGACCCGTGAGCGGGGAAGTCCTCCGTCGTGATCGCATGGGTCCCTGGCCCCCAGGTGCGGCTGATCGCGGCCGGTCCGGCCGAGCCCTGCCCGGCTCACGACCGCTGCTGGGCCGATGAGCCCAACGGGCAGCAGTGCGCCACGGTGATCGATGACGAGGACCTCCTCGGACTGTGCGAGCGCCACCGCGCCCTCCTTCGCGGCGACGACGGATCGAGCGGGGCCTACGGTGGCGCCGACGGAGCGTCCGCGACGAGCGTCGGATAGCGGTCAGGGGTCGACGCCGCGCCGGGCGCTCACGGGCGGTTCTCGGGACCCGCTCCGACCCTCAGCCGAAGATGCCCAGTCGCATCACCGTGGCCACGGCGTGAGACCGGTCGTTCACGCCGAGCTTGCGGTAGATGGACCGAAGGTGGGTCTTGACGGTCTCCTCGCCGACGACCAGCTGAGCGGCGATGAGGCGGTTGCTCAGTCCTTCCACCAGCAGCCCCAGCACCTCGCTCTCGCGCTGGCTGAGCGCCAGCTGGCTACCCGGCCACATCTCGGCGCCGCCGAACTGGGCACCGCGGAGGGCGATGCGGGTGGCGATGGTCGGGTCGACGACGGTCTGACCGTCGGCCACCCGCACCAGGTGGTCCGCCAGCTGGACCCCGTTGAGTGACTTGAGCAGGTACCCGGATACGCCCAGCCGCAGGGCCTCGAAGAGCCGGCGTTCCTCACTGTCGTCGGTGAAGATCACCACCCGGAAGGGCGGGTTGTCCGCCAGCAGGCGGCCGGCCAGCTCGAGCCCACTCGCGCCCTGGACGTGGAGGTCCACCAGGACGACCTCCGCCCCGAGGTCGGGAATGGTCGAGGCCAGATCCTCGGACGCCAGGACGCGGCCCACGACCTTCACCTGTTCCCGGTGGCCGGCCAGCATCGCGCGGAGCCCGTCGATGATGATCTGCTCGTCGTTGACGAGGACTACGCGCACCGGTTGGCGTTTGGACTTCTGCTGGGTTGTCGCGGCCGGCACGGCGCTAGGCCCTAGGCGCTCCCGCGCACGGCTGCGCGCCCATCACGCTCGCCGTCTCCGCCATGGCGCTCCCCCCCCGGGGCATCCCTCCGTCGAGATGTTGCCCCGGGAGCCAGATTAGCTGCTCACTCGCCGGGAGGGCGGAGGGCTGCGGCGAGAAAGCCGACGAGGAGGTCGTTCACCTCGGTCGGGCGTTCCTGAGCCGTCCAGTGCCCGCACCCGGCCAGCACGTGCGAGCCACGCAGATCCGGGAGGGTCTGGTCGAACCTGGCAATGGCCGAGGCTCCCCAGAGCGTGGGTCCGTCGCGGTCTCCGCCGATGAAGAGCGAGGGGACGGTGATCGGGCGGTGGGCCCAGACGCCGAGATCCGCCCAGTCCCGATCGACGTTGCGGTAGCGGTTGAGCGCGCCGGTGAAGCCGGTGCGCTCGAACTCGGCGACGTACAGCTCGAGGTCGTCCTCGGTGAGCCAAGCGGGAAGCTCGTCGGGGATCACGAAGCGATCACGCAGCCGGCCACCCCGCGGCACAGTCGCGATCGTGCGCCCGTCGGGGGGCGCCACGGCGTCCCCCGAGGCGGCCACGTACATCCCGAGGAGCCAGGAGCGCACGTCCTCCTCGATCTCGGCCTCTGCCCGGCCGGGCTCCTGGAAATACGAGATGTAGAACTCCTCGTCACCACCCATCCGTCGGAAGGCGTCGGTGGGGCGCGTCCGTCCTGGCGGGGAGTACGGCACGCTCAACAGGGCCAGGGCGCGAAACACGTCCGGACGCAACAGGGCCGACGCGGCGGCGATGGGCGAGCCCCAGTCGTGACCGACCACCGCGGCGGTCTCCTCGCCGAGCGCCGCCACTACCCCGAGGTTGTCGGCGACGTGCGCCAGCATGCGGTAGGCATCGATGGCGACGGGCTTGGACGAGCGGCCGTAGCCCCGCACGTCGATGGCCGCGGCCCGGTACCCGGCGTCGGCCAGCGCGGGTAGCTGGTGGCGCCACGAGTACCACGACTCGGGAAAGCCGTGCAGCAGGAGCACCAGCGGGCCGTGGCCCTGCTCGACGACATGGATGCGAACGCCGTTGGCAGCGACGACCTGCCCCCGGGGTGCGTTCATGGCCGAGAAGTCTGGCTCATCGGAGAAAGCCGTGCTGTCCCCATTTACACCGTTTAATATCGTCGCTCGTGCCGGCGACTCCTGATCTGTGATGGGTTCGTGATGGGAGAAGGATGATGGGGGGCCGGAGTTACCCACACAGGCTCACGATCGACGTGGAGCCCGAGGTGTACGAGGCGCTGCGGATGTACGCATTCCGCCAGCGGACGAACGTGGCCGAGCTTGTGCGGCAGATGGGGCGGCGTCTGCTCACCGAGGATCGGAGCCTGGCGCGCGAAGTTCGTGAGCGACTCGACGGCAATTCCTCGCGTCGCGCGGATGGGCCGACCCGATAGGCGTCGCGATCGACGGGGCGCGCACCGTCAGGTCTGATCATCTGTGTCATCTGTAAAACACAGATGACACAGACCCCGGCGGGGAGTAACCTTTAAGTAGCTCGACCTGCGGCCACTATTTCCCCCCTCGTGGGCCCGGGCGAACTGCGGAGGCCGGTGTGGGCGCCTCTTTCGCCGCCGGGGAGGGTGCCCCGCCGGCCCACCGCGTCATCGCGGATGGCGAATCGCCCGTGGCGGTCAGGCCCAGGCGTTGCGAATGGCAACCGGGCGCAGCGCCGAGGATCTCGCCGGCCGGTACTGCACGGTCCAGGGCTGGTGGCTGCGATCGACCTCTCCGGCGGCGCTGCCCGAGGTGCAGAGGAAATCGAGGGTCACCGCGCCGGCCTGGGTCGCCGTACCCGTGCCGAGCAAGCAGCGATCACCGTTGGTCAGCTCCATGGCCCAGACCGGACTGGGGCCGGAGCCAGTAGAGTTGGCCGCCTCGAGGGGCAGGGGCTGGGTCAGCATCAGCCGGGTCGTCGGCGCCCAAGGCGAGGACGCGCAGGTCAGCTGCGGCGCATCGGGCTGACCAGGTGGCGTGAAGCATGGGTCCATGATCTGGTTGGCCGCCGTGCAGCGCCACGCGCTGGCGTCCTGGTACAGGGCGAGGGAGCCCTCCCAGCACGATCCCGATGTCGTGGTCGATGCCGCCCGAAGCGCGGTCGTGGCGGCGGTGGGCGATGGAGCCAGGCCCTGCACGCTGGTATGCGCAGCCGGCGAGCTCGTCGCACAACCACCGAGCCCCAGCGCCCCTGCCAAGACGGCGACGAGGAGTGCCCTCAGCCCGCATCTGTCGAGCATACCGCCGTGCAGCTCCAGCAACGCGTCGCGCACGACTGTCAGCGGGGCGCGCGCAGCGCGGCGTCGAGCACGGCGATCACACCCGGGGCACGCTCTGGTTGAGGTCGGCCTCCGGTCTGCAGGATGCCGATGAGCATGGTGAGCACGATGGTCACCAACCCGTCGGCGAGCGGCGTCGGTTCCACGTCGCCTCGGACGGCCCCGGTGTCCTGGTCGCTCACGATCAGCTCGGCCAGCTGGGCCCGCAACCGCGCCAGGGCGGGGATGTCGAGCAGTCGCTCGGTCGACTCGGGCTCCAGGCCGGACAGCACCCGCCGGGCAAGAGGGTGGTCGGGGAGGGCATCGAGTAGCAGCTGGATGAGCGCCGCCCAGTCGTGGGTGAACCGGCCGCGCTCCACCGCCTGGAGGGCGACCTCCACCAGGGCGTCAGCGTCGGCGTCCACGGCCGCGGCGAAGAGGGCTTCTTTGCCCGGGAAGTAGGCGTAGACGGCCGCCGGCGTCACACCGACGTCGCGCGCCACGTCCGAGAGGGCGACGCCCCGCAGGCCGTCGACCGAGAAGCGATGGATGGAGGCCTCGAGGAGGGCCTGGCGGGTCCGCTCGCCCTTGGAGGGGGCCGTCGGCGGGGTGGTGTGAAGAGTGCCCAAGGTCACATAAATGAAGGGTTGACGCTTTCTGTCAATTCATAGGATACTCGATGCGTGGCTGTCACGAGCGGGGACCTGAAGCCAGATCAGAAGGCAGACGTCAAGATCGAGCGGTTGTCGGCGGCGTCGCTGCGCCGCACGATCGAGCCGGATGTGGACGTGGGCGGCGAGCTGGGCGCTGGGGCGGTGCTGCCTCCCGAGCTCCTCAGCGTGGCCGGGCTCGGGCTCGAGCTGAGCCCCGACCAGCTGGTCACTCTGTCTCGGGAGGAGGTGGCGTCGATCATCGACGCCGGTCTCCGGTTCGAGGCGATCCTGATGGCAGGGTTCTCGTTCCAGCTGGCGCTGCAGCGGGACTACACCGACCCGCGCGTCGTGTATGCCCTTCACGAGATGGGCGAGGAGACGCGCCACTCCCGCCTGTTCTCGCGGTTGCTGGGCCAGTTGCAGCCGACAGCGCGCAACCCCTTGGACAAGACGCTGTTCCGGGCCATCCAGCGGGTCGGGATGGGAGCCATCGTCCGCCGGCCGGCGCTGTTGGACGTCCTCGTGCTGGCGGGTGAGGAGATCCCCGATCTCCTGCAGAAGAAGGCCGCCGAGCACCCCGACACCGATCCCTTCCTGGCCGAGGTCAATCGGTACCACCGCCAGGAGGAGGCTCGTCACCTCGCCTTCGCCCGCACGGTGCTGCCCGAAGAGTGGCAGCGGGCGTCCTGGACGGATCGCTTCGCCGTGCGCCATATCGCCCCGCTCGTCATCAAGGACATGTTCCGTCTGCTCGTGCACCCCGGCGTGTACGAGACCGTCGGGTTGCCGGGTTGGGCCACCTGGCGGGCCGCGAACCGCAGCCCCGAGCGGGTGGCCCTGCGACACGAGGCGACCAGGCCTGTGCTGGAGGCCATGCTCCAGGCCGAGGTGGTGACACCGGGCAGGGTGCCGCGAGGCTGGCGGGAGCTGTGCGGGGTCGACGCCGAGGGGTGTCCCGGCGGCGTGATCGCCGCTCCACAGTCGACATGAGCAGACCCACCGCAGATCTCTCCGCCGGGCCTGTCCTCGTCACCGGGGCCGCCAGCGGGATCGGGCGAGCGACAGCGCTCGCCTTCGCCCGGGCGGGGGCGCCCGTCCTGGCGGTGGACATCGACGAAGCGGGGGCTCACGCCACGGCCGGTGACTGCGCCCGGACGGGGCCCTCGGCCGACGCCTTCGGCGTGGACGTGGCCGACCGGCAAGCCGTGGCCGAGCTGGCGGAGAAGGTCCACGCCGTCCACGGGCCGTTGGAGGTGCTGGTCAACAACGCCGGCGTGGGCATGTCCGGCCGCTTCCTCGACATGGAGCCGGCCGACTGGGAGTGGATCCTCGGGATCAACGTGATGGGGGTCGTCCACGGGTGCCAGGCCTTCGGGCCCGCCATGGTGGCCCGCGGGCGGGGCCACGTCGTCAACATGGCCTCGGGCCTCGCCTACACCCCGACGGCCAGCGAGGGCGCCTACGTCACCAGCAAGGCCGCCGTGCTGGCGTTCTCGCGCTGCCTGCGGGCCGACTGGTACCGCCACGGAGTGGGGGTGTCGGTCATCTGCCCAGGGATCGTCAACACCCCGATCATCTCCCGAGCCCGGTTCCGGGGAGCCGATCCCGCCGAGGTGCGTCGCCTGGCCACCGTGTTCCGGCGACGGAACTACCCGCCCTCGAGGGTGGCCACCGCGATCCTCGCCGCTGTCGAGCACGACCGCGCCATGGTCGCCGTCTCGCCCGAGGCCAAGCTGGGATGGGCGCTCAACCGGCTGCTGCCGGTTGCGGTGTCGGATCGGCTCGCTCGGGTGGGCGCGAGGCGGGGCTGACGCCGAGCCCCCATTTCGCCGCAAATCCTCAAAAGTTGATCAGGTTAGTCAGAAATGGCGCTACGATCGGGGCCCTGTGCCGGGTGGCCGAGCCCGGACCATCTGCTCAGTCAAGGACCGGGATCGATGGAGTTCGTACGGCCGTTTCGGACGGTGGGACAGCTCAACGAAGTCGAGCGGATCAAGCTGGCGCGCAACCCCCTCGACGTCTACCAGGCGGTCATCGACCGCTACGCGAAGGAGGGTCCCGACGCCATCGCCGCCGTCGACGGCGAGCAGGAGCGGCTCAAGTGGGTGGGCCTCTATCCCCAGCGTCAGGGCGGGGACGCCTTCATGGTGCGCGTCAAGGTTCCGGGGGGTCGGCTCAGCGCCCTTCAGGCCCGGACCATCGGCGAGATCGCGGAGGAGCTCGCCCGCGGCCCTGAGCCGACCCCCGTGTTCGGAGACGCGTTCTGTGACCTCACCACGCGCCAGGACGTGCAGCTGCACTGGATCCGCATCGGAGACGTACCCGAGATGTGGCGACGGCTGGAGTCGGTCGGCGTGGTCACCGTCCAGGCCTGCGGCGACTCGGCTCGCAACGTGCTCTGCTGCCCGGTGGCCGGGATCGACGCCGAGGAGGTCTTCGACGCCTCGCCGGTCGCCGCGGCCATCTCCGACTTCTTCACAGGCAACCGCGAATACGCCAACCTCCCTCGCAAGTTCAAGATGAGCGTCACCGGCTGCGTCGAGGACTGCGCCCAGGCCGAGATCAACGACATCGGCATGTGGCCGGCCCGTTCCGACGACGGGACGGTCGGTTTCAACGTCATCGTCGGCGGGGGGCTGTCCGACGGCCCGCGCATGGCGTCCGACATCGACGTGTTCGTGCGACCCGAGCAAGCCGTCGAGCTCACCAGGGCCATCGCCCAGACCTACGGCGAGCTGGGAAACCGCGAGAACCGCGGCATCTGCCGGATGCGGTACCTGGTCCAGGAGCTCGGACCGGAGGGGTTCCGCGCCGAGGTGGCGGCGAGGAGCGCGGTGGAGCTTGCGCCCGCCGGCGACCAGCTGACCCGGCGGTATCGCGGCGACCACGTGGGTGTCCACGCCCAGCGCGAGCGAGGGCGGTTCTACGTGGGCCTGAGCGTGACCGTCGGCCGGATGTCGGGGCGCGACCTGATCGAGGCAGCCCGTCTGGCCGAGACCTACGGGGACGGCGAGCTGCGGTTGGCAACGGATCAGAACCTCGTGCTCACCGGTGTCGCCGAGGACCGTCTGAACGATCTGCTGGCCGAGCCGCTGCTCGGGGTCCACAGCCCGAACCCGGGGCCCTTCGCCCGCGGTACGGCCGCCTGCACGGGCAGCGAGTTCTGTCGTTTCGCCGTCGTCGAGACCAAGGCCCGCGCCCTCCAGTGGGCCCGGTTCCTCGACGACGAGCTGGGCGCCGACTGGAACGGCCCGAACGGGGAGCGCGGCGGCGACGACATCATCCGCATGCATTTCTCAGGTTGCTCGGCGTCGTGCGCCCAGCCCCAGATTGCCGACATCGGCTTCCGGGGAGAGACGGCGCATCTGCCGGATCGGATCTCCGAGGCGGTTGACATCGGCCTCGGCGGCAGCCTCGGCGCCGAGGCCGGGTTCATCGACTGGGTGGAGGGGGCCAAGCCCGTCGACGACGTTCCCGAAGCCCTGGTGCGGGTGCTGCGCCGTTACCGGGCCGAGCGCGGGTCCGACGAGCCGTTCCACCGGTGGTCTCGCCGGGTGGCCAACGCCGACCTGCGGGCGACGCTGAACGGGTCCGCCTGATGGCCGGCTTCACAATCCGCGACGAGATGAGCGGCATCGAGGAGGCGCCCGGCAAGACCTGGTTCTGGGAGCTCGAGGCGGCTGTCATCGATGCCGGGCGCTGCATCCAGTGCGGCGCCTGCGTAGCCGTGTGCCCGTCCGACTCGATCGGCATCGGTGGCGACGACCTGCCGGAGCTGGTGAAGATGTGCACGGGCTGCTCGCTGTGCTGGGACTTCTGCCCGCGGGGCGGGTTGCGGTACGAGGCCACGTGGCCGCTCATCGACGAGACACCGGTCACCTTGGCGCCGCGCCGCAATGGCAACGGGCCGCGTCGGCCGGGCGAGGACGCGAGCGCGTCGAACGGCGCCGTGCCTGCTGGCGATCCGGAGTCGGGTTGGACGATCAGCGGGGGACCGGCGAGCAACGGGCTCGGGGTGGTGCGGGACGCCCACACGGCCAGGGTGGCCGACCAGATCTCGGGCGCGCAGGACGGCGGCGTCGTGAGCGCCATCCTCGTGGCCGCCCTCGAGGCAGGTCACCTGGACGGCGTGCTGCTGGCGCGCGAGAGCGCGGACGAGCCGTGGAAGGGCATCGCCCATCTGGCCCGGACGCCCGAGGACGTCGCGGCCTCGGCCGGCAGCTTCTACAACCAGACGATGGGCCTCGGCCACCTGGACCTGGGTCGTCACGACCTTCCGGGCAACCCTCGGATCGCGGTGGTCGGCACGCCCTGCGAGGTGCAGGCGATCCGGGCGATGCAGGCCCGCCCGTGGACCTGGGGCAAGTCGCGGGTCGACGCCGTGGTGTTGTCGATAGCCCTGTTGTGCACCAAGAGCTTCGACTACCAGGGCCTGATGCTCCGTGAGCTGCGCGACAAGCGGGGGTTGGACCTGTCCCAGGTCGGCAAGGTTGACGTGATCCACGGTCGGATGATCGTCGAGGACCGTGCGGGGAGCCGTCTCGTGGACGAGCCGGTCCGCGACTTCCACGGTGCCGCCCTGAACGGTTGCGACGAGTGCGCAGACTTCCTGGGCCACGGGGCCGACATCTCGGTCGGCAGCGTCGGGAGCGACGAGGGGTACTCGAGCGTCCTGGTTCGCACCGAGCCCGGTCGGGCCGCCTTCGAGCTGGCGAGAGACCGGCTGGAGATTCGGGGCCTCGACTCGGCCGAGCCGCTCCACAAGCTGAGCGGCTTCGACAAGAAGATCGCCCTCCAGACGCTCTCGCGGCCTTTCGACCCGGACGGGCCGCTGTTCGTCGACTTCGAGGAGCACCTCCGGTCGTATGGCGGCGGCGACCGGGCTCCGGTCTTTCGAAAGGGCTGACCTTCGTGGAGCTGCCGGGGCTCGCCGAGCCAGTCAAGCTGCGGGCTCGCGTGTCGAGGGAGCCGGATGCGGTGCGGGCGGACATCGCCTCCGGCCGGCTCATCCTGGCCCCGGTGTGGAAGGCATGGGGTCCTGCGCTCGCCGCCCAGGGTCTCGATCGGGCCGCGCTGTCGGCGGTCCTCCGAGGCTATGGCTACGAGGTGTGGCTGTGGGCGGTCGGCGAGCGGACGTGGGCGCAGTCGCTCGAGGGTCTCGCCGGGCGGGTGAGGCGCCGGGTCGGCGCTCGGGTGCCGGCCAAGACGGCTCGGGCGCACAAGGCGGCCAAGACCGCCAAGACCGCCAAGACTGCCAAGACCGCCAAGACTGCCAAGACCACGACCAAGACGACCAAGGCGGCCAAGACCGAGCGGGCCCCCGGCCCGGCGAGAAAGACCCGCCGGCGTTAGCGCGATCCGCCGCTCAGGCCTGGATCTCGACCGGCGTGCCCAGGGGGAGCAGGGGAACCAGGGCGTCGACGTCGGCGTTGTTGAGCCGGACGCAGCCGTGGCTCACGCTGTGGCCGATGCTGGACGGGTCGCCCGTGCCGTGGAGGCCGATCTCGGCGTCGTAGCCGTCGAAGTCAGTGAGCGTCGGGGAGTGGCCCGACAGGCCGTAGGCGTAGTCACCGTACACGTCGGGGTTGGTGGTCTTGAGCAGCTCGGTGATGTAATAGGTGCCGAGGGGCGTGGGCGTCTCCGGAGCGCCGAGCGCGACGGGGTAGGAGCGCTCGAGGTTGCTGAAGTTGTAGACGCTGAGCTGGTGTGTCGACTGGGTGACGACCAGCCGGTAGGGATCGCCCTGCACCTTCAGCTCGTTCGCCGGTATCCAGCCCGTGCTGCCGTTGGGCTTGGTCGGCAGGAACACCTGAAGCCAGCCCCCGCCTATTTGCGTGATCCCCGGCGTAAGGAGAAGGGTGAGCGGCGTGCCCTCGGGGAGCGGGCTGGTCAAGGTCTGCGTGGTCGGCCCGCCCGGGGAGTTGTGGACTTCGATCTGAGGCCCCTGCGCCGTGGCGGTATAGGCCGGGAACTGCGGGGCCGCGAGCTGCGTGGGCCGCGACACTGCTGCGGGACGCTTGGCTGGTTGTGTGGCGGACGCCGCTCGAAGCGCGGCCTTCGCCTGCGAAGAGTCGCTACTACTGCTGCAGCCAGCCGCCAGGGCACCGACGGATATGGCGGCAACTGCGACGACGAACGTCGCCATCGGCTTGGACCGTGACACGACTCGAACCCTCCCCCTCGTTCGAGAAGCAATAATACAGAGAGCCGCACACCTGTGGTGTGCGGCTCTCTGTTGCGTATTCGGCTGGTACTGCTAGCCGGTGAAGTGCGCCGTCGTGGTGACGGCGGAGGCCACCGGGGCCTGCTGGACCACGGTCTGGGTCTGCGGCACCACGACCGTCTGCGGCACCACGACCGTCTTGGTGACGGTCTGAGGCACCACGACCGTCTTGGTCACAGTGTGCGGGACGACGATCGTCTTGGTCGGGTTCGTCACCGCGCAGTTGACCGACTGCGACTGCGTGATGTCAACGTTCCCCGGAGAGAAGTTGGCACCGTTGGCGTTGGCCTTTGTAGACCCACCGCCGCCAACGGGAGTGGCAATGGCGTTGGCAGTGCCAGTACCGGGCGCAAGGCCATCGACGGGTCGGGGCCCAGCAGTGGCTACGCCCCCGTTCCCGCTGCCGTTCCCGTTGGCATTGACGATGTTGCCGGTTTGGACCGTCTGCACGGGTGAGCAGTTCCCGGTCTGAACATGATTGACGTTGATCGTGTTGGCGATAGCTGCGCCGCCGGCCCCTCCCGCCGGCACCGGCCCGGGCGTCAGCTGGGCACCCGCGCCCGCTGCCATGGAGAAGACTCCCAGCGACGCGACTCCGAGTCCTAGCGTACTGAGACTCGCGATGTACCTAAGTCTTGGCATATGTACTTTCCCCCGTATTTCCCTGTTTTGGACTCCGCCGAGCCCGCCGTTGAGGAAGGTGTCACACAGTGGGGCGAGGGCGTCCATGGTTGGTAATGCCCATTACATGGCCGAGGCGCAATTTATGCGACATTTGTCGCAATTAGGGCCCGGGAGTACCTACGAGCAAATAGCGAATTTGACCGGTAGGGAGCTCGGCTTTCGAAATCCCATGCCGTGGATGTGAGGATCGGCCGTGTCCGATCCCTCGGGACCGGGTGCCAGCTCGATGTCCGACAGCCGGTCGAGCACCGCCTCGAGCACGACCCGCATCTCCATGCGGGCCAGGTGCATCCCCAGGCACATGTGAGGCCCGGAGGCGAAGGCCAGTTGCTGCTGCTCGGGCCGGTGTATGTCGAAGCGATCGGGCTCGCTGAATCGGCGCTCGTCGCGGTTCGCCGAGCCGAGGCACAGGGTCACGCGGGCGCCCGCCGGGATGGCGACGCCGGCGATGGTGACGTCGTGGGTGGCCACTCGGGGGATGAAGGGTATGGCCGGCTCCCACCGGAGCAGTTCCTCGATCGCGCGTGTGGACGAGGGCCCTGTCGTCGCGGACGTCGTCGAGTTGACCAGTGTGGGTGAGCAGGGCGAACAGAAGGTTGCCGATCGAGCAGTAGGTGGTCTCCGACCCGGCCGGGAGGAGCAGCCGGAGGTACGAGACAATCTCGTCGTCGGTAAGCGCCTGCCCGTCGATCTCGGCAATCGCCAGCTCGCTGATGAGGTCGTCGGCCGGGCGGGCCCGCCGGTCGCGGACGATCGGTAGGAGGTAGGCGCCCAGCTGGTCGGAAGCCTGGCGGCTGGCTCGGTATCCCGCGCCCACGCTGGTGAGCGTGAAGGCCAGCTCCTGGAACATCGGGTAGTCGCGGTGGGGCAGGCCGAGGATGCGCGCGATGACCTGCACCGGGAAGGGGAATGTGAGCTCCCGCACCAGCTCGGCGTGACCGCGTCCCGCGAACGCGGCGATGGTCTCTTCGGCCAGGGGCCCGATGAGCTCCGATTCCCAGCGCTGCAGCGCCTTGTGGCGGAAGGCTTGGCCCGCCAGCTTGCGGAAACGGCCGTGCTCGGGCTCGTCCATCTCGAGGATCGTGTGACCCATGACCGGGCCCATGACCCGCTCGTAGACCCGTGACGAGAAGGTCACGTTGTCGCGGAGGACCCGCGCGCAGTCGTCGTACCGCAGGACCGCGAACCGCCGGCCGCGGCTGTCGGTGCCTGCGCCCGCGTCGGGGACGGCGTCGCCCTCGATGACCCCGTCCTCTCGGCGAAGTCTGGCCAGTCGGGTCCAGGGATCGCGCAGGCCGCCCATTGTCCTGTCGAAGGCTTGCTGGGCGCTGGTCGATGGCATCGACGCCCTCCCCCTGATCGCTGACGTCAGTGTCAGCGTAGCCCGGAGGTGGGCGCCACGCCCTGGTGCCGCTGGCCCCCGGCCGACGGGCCGGCGCTACGTCGGCGAACGACCTACGGGTTGCCTGCTACGTACAGACGCGGGTTGTGGGGCACGTTGTTGATCCGCACCTCGAAGTGCACGTGGGGGCCAGTGGCGTACCCGGTCGACCCTTCGTACCCGATCACATCCCCCTGGGTCACCGTCTGGCCGCGGGTGACGGCGATGCGCGACTGATGCCCGTACCCGGTGACGAGACCGTGGCCATGGTCGATCAGCACGAAGTTGCCGTAGCCGCCTTCCCAGCCGGCCCAGGTGACGACGCCGTTGCCGGCCGCATGGATGGGCGTGCCGTACGGCGCGTCGATGTCGATCCCGGGATGGCCGTTGTGGCCGAACTCCTGGGCCACCGGGCCGTGGACGGGCCAGATCAGACCCGACGAGGGCGGCGCCGGCGCGGCAGCGGCCACGGGAGGTCCAGGGTTCGCCGGCATCGGGGGAAGTTGCGCCGTGATGGTGTCGGTCGCAGGCGCAGGAGGAACCACGACGACGTGCGTCGGTGCGCCTCGCATCGGGTGCTCGTCCAGCCCGTGCCCCGTGGCCGAGACCGCGAACGCGCCGGCGTTCGCCGGTCCTCCGGATCCGTGCCCGGGGACGAGGCCCAATGCGATCGACGCGGCGGCAACGACCGTCAACAGGGAAGTGGCCAGGACCAGCGTCGCCAGGCCCGGTGACCGGCGCCCCAAGGTCGATCGAGACGCTCGGGCACCGCCACTTGGCTGCGCCCGTGGCCGGACTCGGTCGAGCTGGTCACGCAGCCGGCGCCAGCGGGGCTGCACCCCGGCGTCGACGGTCAATGCCATCCGGGCCACCAGCCGCACGATGATCACGGGCGAGGCGGTGGCGCGCTCGATGAGCTCGGCGCGACCGCGGCCATACCGGGGAGACCGCTCTGCGGTCGGCAGGTCGCCAGGCAGGGGAGGACCGCTCATCGGTTCCCCGGCGCGACGAACTGGCGCACACTCCGCGGCATGACCCGGGTGGTTCGGCCTTTGACCGGCCGGATCCTGCCGTCATCGCAACAATTCCGACATTTCACGCCGCCGCCACGTCAGGACGTGTCGGCGAGACGACCGGAGACGGCTAACCGTCGCTGGCGGGATGCTCCACGACGCTGACGACGCGAGCGGACATGAAGCGGGCGGTGCGTACCGGCTGGCCTGAGCGGGTGACCTCGGTCACCTCCATCACGCCCCGAGCGGAGGACACCTCGACTCGCCGTCCCGCCTTCGTGGCTCGCACGTCGAACTGGCGCACCCCGCCGCCGACGTCCACTAGGACCTCGACCCGATCGCCCTTCACGGCTAGAGCGTAGGACCCGAGGTCAAAGAGGGCGTGGATGGCTCCCCCCGGGCCCGGCTGGACGGCGCACCGGTCGCCACGCGTTGACGCTGGCGGGTTCGGTGGCGAGACTCGGCGGTGACTGAGGAGGTCGTATGAGCTACGCGCTGCGGGGAGCGCTCGTGGTCGACGGGTCCGGCGGGCCGGCCCGCCGGACCGACGTCGTGGTCGAAGGCGAGCACATCGCATCCGTCGGCGACAGTCCCGGCATCGCATCGGACGCGGAGGAGGTGGACCTGTCGGGGCTCGTCCTGGCGCCGGGCTTCATCGACATCCACACGCACTACGACGCCCAGGTCCTGTGGGACCCCGACCTCACCCCCTCGTGCTGGCACGGGGTGACGACGGTGGCCATGGGCAACTGCGGCTTCGGGATCGCCCCCACGCGGCCCGAGGACCGGTCGACGATCGCGCACACGCTCGAGAACGTGGAAGGGATGTCGGCCGAGGCACTGGAGGCAGGCATCCCCTGGGGATTCGAGACGTTTCCGGAGTACCTCGACACCCTCGAGCGGATCCCCAAGCGGATCAACGTCGGCGCGTTCATCGGCCACACACCCCTTCGGCTCTACGCCATGGGCGACGAAGCCGTCGAGCGGCCCGCGACCGATGACGAGGTGGAAGCCATGCGCGCGATGGTGCTCGAGGCGATGGCCGCGGGCGCCCTCGGGTTCGCCACGTCGCGGTCGCCGACGCACGCCGGGGCCGGGGGCCGACCGGTGCCGAGCCGTCTGGCCGAGGTCGAGGAGGTCTTCCGTATCGCCGATGCGCTGCGGGAAGCGGGCAAGGGCCTCGTCCAGGTCACGCCCGGGCCGGGGTTGTTCCTCGACGAGTTCGCCACCCTCTCCACCCGGCTGGGCCTGCCGGTGACGTGGACGGCGCTGCTCACGGGGTTCGGCGAGCCGGGAACGGCCACCGCCCTGGCCGAGCGCACCGCATCGTTGGGGGGCGAGGTGTGGCCCCAGATCGCCTGCCGGCCGCTGGTCATGCAGGTGGCGCTGGAGGATCCGTTTCCCATCGCCAGCCTTCCGTCGGTGAAGGAAGTGCTGGCCGTGCCGCGCGCCGAGCGGGCCGGCGTCTACGCCGACCCGGCGTGGCGAGAGCGGGCCCGTCCCGAGGTGAACAAAGCCTGGGCGACGCGGTGGGCCAAGATGTCGATCGAGGAGACCGAGCGCCATCAGGCCCTGCGAGGTCGCACGGTGGCGGAGGTGGCCGAGGAGCGGGGCGTCGAGCCCTTCGACGTGCTCGTCGACCTGTCGCTGGAGGACGGCCTCCGGACTCGTTTCCAGGTGGTGCTCCTGAACGACGACGAGGTCGAGGTGGCGGACCTGCTGCGGGACAAGCGAACAGTGCTGGGCCTGTCGGATGCAGGGGCGCACGCCAGCCAGCTCTGCGACGCCTGCTTCTCGACGCACCTGCTCGGCTATTGGTCGCGCCAGCGCGAGACGCTGTCGCTGGAAGAGGCGGTGTGGCGGCTCACTGGGCATCCCGCTCAGGTCTTCCGCCTCCGGGGCCGGGGCCTGGTTCGCGAGGGATACGTCGCCGACCTGGTGGCGTTCGACCCGGAGCAGGTGGGGACGGCGGAGCCCGTTCGCACGTGGGATCTTCCGGCCGGCGCGGACCGGTTGGTCGTCGACAGTGTGGGCATCGATCACGTCTGGGTGGGTGGCACCCCGACCCGGGCATTCGGCGTCGACCTGGAGGACGCGCGGCCCGGCCAGCTGCTGCGGAGCTAGCGGTGCGGGGGGACTCCCGTTCACGGTCGGTGGACGAGGCCGTCCTCTCCCTCGGCGTCGACATCGGCGCCGAGGGCCGGTTGGAGCGGTTGGCCGTGGCGGCGCGACGGCTGGTGGGCTCGCAGTACGCCGCCGTCGGCATCCCCGACGACGAAGGGGAGTTCGCCCAGTTCGTGACGTCGGGTCTGAGCGACGAGGCGGTGGCGGCCATCGGGCCCCTCCCGAGGACGCACGGGCTGCTGGGCGCCATCCTCCAGGACGGCAAGGCCTACCGCAGCGACGACATCCGGTCCGACCCGCGCTTTGTCTGGTGGCCCGCCGCCCATCCCCGCATGGGCACGTTCCTCGGCGTCCCAGTCGAGCTCGAGGGACGGGTCATCGGGGCGTTCTATCTGGCCGACAAGATCGACGGTGGATGCTTCGACGACCTCGACCAGGAGCTGATCGAGGCGTTCGCGGCGCGCGTCGCGCTGGCATTGGAGAACGTCCGCCTGCATGAAGAGCGGCTGGAGCTCGGTGTGGTCGAGGAGCGCAACCGACTGGCCAGGGAGCTGCACGACTCCGTGACCCAGACGCTGTTCACGTCCGTCCTGTTGTCCGAGACGGGGCTCACACTGCTGGGCGGGGAGCACGCCGAGGCCGCAGCGCAGCTGCGTCGTTCCCAGGAGCTGGCCCGCCAGGCGCTCGAAGAGATGCGGTCGATGATCTTCGAGCTGCGCCCCCCCGAGCTCGCCAGTGACGGGCTCGTGCCGGCCATCCGCAAGCACGTCGAGATCCTCCGGCGCGTGCACCGGGTCCCCATCCGGATCACGGCGACCGGCGACCGCCGGATACGGCCCCGCACCGAGCGGGAGGCGTTCCGCATCGTGCAGGAAGCCCTCGGCAACGCCGTGCGCCACGCCCGGCCGACGGCCGTGGACGTGAGGGTCGAGATGACGGCCGCGCAGTTGGTGGTCACCGTCAGCGACGACGGCGTGGGCTTCGACCCGTCGTCATCCGGTCTCCGCGCCCGCCACCTCGGGCTCACGTCGATGGAGGAGCGGGCCAGTGCGCTGGGCGGGAACCTGATCGTGGAGTCTGCCCCAGGAGAGGGGTCGACCATCCGGGCCGAGGTGCCGGTTGACGCCTGAGGTCCGGGTGGTGATCGTCGACGACCACCCGGTGGTCCGACAGGGGCTTCGCACCTTCCTGGCGGTGCAGGAGGGGATCGCCGTGGTCGGGGAGGCTGGCGACGGCACCGAGGCTCTGACGACGGTCCGGTCGCTGGCGCCCGACGTCGTCCTGCTCGATCTGGTCATGCCCGGCATCGACGGCGTCGCCGCCATCGCCCGCCTGACCGAGGAGAGCCCGGACACCAAGGTGCTCGTCCTCACCAGCTTCCCCGACGATGACAAGCTGCTGGCGGCGGTTCAGGCGGGCGCCGCGGGCTACCTCCTGAAGGACGTGGCGCCCGTTGAGCTCGCCGAGGCCGTACGGGCCGTGGCGCGTGGTGAAGCCGCATTGAGCTCGCGACCTGCGGCCCGCCTGCTGCGCCAGTACGCGCAAGGGGGATCGGGCGCAAGTCCCGTGGGCCTCACCGGGCGCGAGCGCGAGGTCTTGACGCTCGTCGGTCGGGGGCTGGCGAACAAGCAGATCGCCATGGAGCTGTCGATCGCCGAGAAGACGGTGAAGACCCACGTGAGCCACGTCCTGAGCAAGCTCGGGCTGGCCGATCGGACGCAGGCGGCGCTGTACGCGGTCCGGGTCGGCCTGGTCGATCTGGGTGGTGGCTCGGGCCCGTCAGGGTCGTAAGAGCGCTCGAGTCGCCACGGGCAGGACTCAGCCCCTGGTCCTAGGACCAATTGCCGGTCCCGGCTGCGACCGGCGCCCGATGACGCGGAGCCTCCTTATCCGTAGGTTCGGCGTCATGACTGACACAACGACATCTCATGGCGAACGGGTCGCCATCATCACCGGTGCCTCGAGAGGCCTGGGCTTGGCGCTGGCACGCGAGCTGGCCGCCCGACGTTGGCGTCTCGTGCTGGACGCCAGGGGCGGGGAGTCGCTGGCTCGGGCCGGCGCCGAGCTGGCACGGCTCACGACGGTGGTCACCGTCACCGGCGACGTGGCCGACGAGGAGCACCGGGTCCGCCTGGTGGCCGAGGCCGGTCGACTCGGCCGGCTGGACCTCCTGGTGAACAACGCCAGCGTGCTCGGACCAAGTCCCCAGCCGGCGCTGGCCGACTACCCGCTGGATGAGCTCAGGCACGTCTACGAGGTCAACGTGGTGGCCCCACTCCGGCTCGTGCAGCTGGCTGTCCCGCTGCTCGAAGCGGCGGGCGGTCGCGTGGTCAACGTGACCTCGGACGCCGCCCGGGAACCCTACCCCGGATGGGGAGGCTACGGATCGTCGAAGGCCGCGCTCGAGCAGCTCAGCAACGTGCTCGCGGCCGAGCACCCCGCGCTGCAGCTGCTGTGGGTCGACCCGGGAGACATGCGGACGGACCTTCATCAGGCGGCGTTTCCGGATGAGGACATCTCTGACCGCCCGCCGCCGGAAGCGAGCGTTCCGGGCCTGCTCGCCATCTTGGGCCGGGACACGCCGAGCGGCCGCTACCGCGTCGACGAGGTCAGCGAGGACGCGGAGGCACCAAGCGAGTTGGTCGTCACATGACGATGGCGACGGCGGCCTTGGATTTCGAGCTACCCCCGGTGCTCGAGGCCCGTGAGCCGCCAGAGGCGCGTGGGCGGGGCAGGGACGACGTACGCCTCCTCGTATCGAGGGGAACGGCGGCGCCGGTGCACGCCTGCTTCGGCGACCTGCCGACGCTTCTCGAGGCCGGCGATCTTCTGGTGATCAACACCTCGGGCACCTTGCCGGCAGCGCTGACCGGACGACTCGACGGCCGCGACGTCGACGTGCACCTTTCCGGGCGGCTACCGGGTGGCGACTGGCTCGCCGAGCTGCGTCGACCGGCCTGGCCGGCGAGCCTTCCCGAGCCCGGGGGCCGGGAGGGCGATGTGGTGTCGCTGCCCGCCGGGGGATCGGCGCGGCTCGTGACCCGCTGGCGCGGGTCTCCTCGTCTGTGGGTCGTCGCCCTGGACCTGCCAGTGGGCGAGGTCGCGTTCGTGCATGCCTATGGTCGCCCCATCCGGTACGGCCACGTGCCCGATGAGTGGCCCCTCGCGACCTACCAGACCGTGTATGCCACCGAGCCAGGCAGTGCCGAGATGCCGAGCGCCGGTCGGGCGTTCACGGCCGACGTCATCACCGCCCTCGTGGCGAGGGGCATCTCGGTGAGCCCCCTCGTGCTGCACGCGGGGGTCTCATCGCTCGAGGTCGGCGAGCCGCCCCCGCCCGAGTGGTACCGGGTCCCGGCGGAGACGGCACGGCGCGTGAACGAGACCCGCGCCGCCGGTGGCCGGGTCGTCGCCGTCGGCACGACGGTCGTGCGGGCCCTCGAGACGGTCGTCGACGACGAAGGGCTCGTCCGCGAGGGTGAGGGGTGGACGGAGACGATCGTGCCGCCGGACCGGCCGGTACGCGCCGTTGACGGCCTGCTCACGGGCTGGCACGAGCCTCGGGCCAGCCACTTGCTCATCCTGCAGGCGGTCGCCGAGACCTTCGCGTTGGAGTCCGCCTACCGGGCCGCGCTCGATAGCGGCTATCTGTGGCACGAGCTGGGCGACCTCCACCTGATCCTTCCCGGCCGCCCCTAGGAAACGACCTCTTCGCTCTCGTCGCGTGTGCTGGGTCCGTCGGGGCCCCGCGACACGTCGGCGGAGGCCGGTGGGGCCGGGGTCCGCAGCCCGTTGCCGGTGGCGCCGTCTGAGGTCGCTGACAGCGGCGCCGGCTCGAGGTGGGGGCCTGCCCCCTCGCCGAGGGCCTCGTGCTCGCCGGGATGGTGCGGGTCCGTCCGGAAGAAGCTGGCGATCCACCCCGGGCGGTATGCGGTCAAGGCCGCGACGGCGACGACCGCACCGACGACTGATCTTGCGACCCAGGTGCGGGCGACCTTGGACAGCTGGTCCAGCCAGCCCTCCCCGCCGGGAGCCACGGCAAAAGTGGGCACCACGCTGGCCCAGATGATCGCCCGCTCCCACCGGTCGGCGGCGGTCGCGGCCACGAGCATGAGGCCCCACGTGAGGTACCAGGGGTAGAAGGTCGGCCCGAGGACGGCGACCACGATCAAGGCGGCGCCGAGAGCCGGGATCCAACGGGCCCGTGGACTCCGGAGCAGGAGGTAGGCCACGAGGGCGACGGCAAGCACCATGCCGATGTCTCGCCAGATGTGCAGCGCAGTGAGGAACGACAGACCGAGGTAGTGATCGAAGCCGAAGGCCAGGTCGTTCACCACCGCCAGACGCGGCGCGGCCGTGCCCGGTACCCCGAGGGCGCCCAACCATCCCCAGCTGAGGCCGGAGGTGGCGGTGGTCACGGCGATGGTGCCCAGCGCGGCGACGCCGCCCTTGGCCACCGCGGCCGTCCGGGCCCGGAACGACGGAAGGTCTCGGACCATCCCCCACACGATGAAGACGATGGCGACGGCCGCCGGCAGCTTGACGGCGGCGGCCAGGGTGCACAGCACGATCCCCGACCAGGGTCGTCCCGAGTCTGCGAGGGCGATTCCCGCCGCCAGGAGCCCGACCATGATGGCGTCGTTGTGGCCGGCGCTGATCAGATGGAGGAGGGTGAGCGGACTCAACAGGGCGAGGGCCAGCACGTGTGGCGGCCGCTGACCGTGGCGGCGGGCGATGGCGGTGAGCGAGACGCCCGCCAGGCCCAGGCCAGCACAGGCGAAGAGGCGGAGGGCGATCACCGTGCCGACGACCGTGTGGCCCCCGATGGTCGACGCGGCCCCGGCCATGCGGAGGAAGAGGGGGCCGTAGGGCGACACGGTATGGAGCCACACACCGTGGGCCGCGGCCCGAAATGGGCTCGGCCCCAACGCGTACGCCGTCATCGCGTACGGGTTAAGGCCGTGGCTCACGAGCTGGCCGTCGGCGGCGTAGACGAACACGTCCCCGCTGAACAGGGGTGGACCAACGAGCAGCGGGAGGGCCCAGATGGCCATCACCAGGACGACGGGGCCGATAGCCGGCCCGTCCGCGGAACGGGTGGCGCGGACCACCGCGAGCCACGCCCACACCAGCAGCACGACACCGCTGTAGAAGGCGACCAGCGAGGGATTCTGTGAGGCGCCTGAGAACGGTGGGATCCGAAAGAACCACGGGTCCGACCGGACCAGGAAGACCCCTCCGGGATGGGTGGCGGCGATCGAGGCCAGGAAGGTGCCGAGGAAGCCCAGCGTGGCCGGCACCGCCAGTTGATGCCGCGTCAGCCGGCGGGCCGAGGCCGTCAGCGCCCTGACTGCCGAACCCGAGCGCGAGCGCGCCGACCCAGGCCATAGGCGGCCCTCAGCAGGGGCACGCGAAACCGCGGAGGGTCGTAACACGTTCGCCATATACCCTGGCCCGCACCGTAGCCGGGCGGAGGCCTACCGGGCACGCACCCCCAGGTCGCGGGGCCCCGGTTCGACCGTCAGCACGGCGGCGTGCCGACGGCGTCAGGGCGAGCTCGGCGAGACGGTCAGGTCGGCGCCCACCCTGATCGAGTCGGTCAGCCTTTCACCGGGACGCACGATCCCACCAGGCCAGACGACCGAGCGGACCACCTCGCCATCGACCGTCGCACCAGGCCCGATCACGCTCGAACCGCCCGAGGCGGCCAGGTTGGCCGCCAGGTATTCGCCCGGCGTGCCGCAGTCGAAGAACGGGCTGGAGGTGGTGACCAGATCGAGCCGGCCGCCAGCCGCGAGGGGGCGCCACGACACCTCGTAGAGGCCGGACGGCGTGGGCTCGAGCCCCGCCACTGCCGACCAGGGCATAAGGGCAGCACCGGCGTAGGTGAGGGGGCCGAAGCCCCTCCCGTCGGCGCCCTCCACCATCAGGAGCCGCGTCCTGACCCGGTCCCAACCTTCGACGAGCTCGGAGAGGTGATAGCGGGGCCAGACGTCCGAGTTGAGCACGAGCACCGGGCGGCCGTCGATCCAGCTCCGCAGCAGCCCAAGGGCGCCCGCGGTACCGAGTGCCTCGGGCTCTTCCACAGAGAGGTGGGCGCGCCCGCTGAGGTGCTGCTCCATCAGCTCGCGGCGGTGGTGCACATTGACGGCGATCTCGGTGGTGACGGCCTCGGCCCGCCCGAGCGCGTGGTCCACGAGGGCGACGTTGTTCACCGGGCACAGGGCCTTCGGCCGCACGTCGCTCAGTGGCCGCAGGCGACGCCCGGCGCCGGCGGCCAGAATGACGGCGACGAGATCGTCGTGCCGGCCGCCGGGAGTGGTGCTCGGGCTCGCTTCGTGCACCGGTTGCCTACCAGATTCGGGCACCGCACCCGTCGCCGTCCATCAGCTCCCGCACCCGCCGGCGGGTGCCCGCCGAGGCGTCGGGCGGAAGGGCGGCGAGCGGGAAGCGCTCACACTCCTCGATCTCCAGGTCGCGCTTCTTGCCAAGGGTGAACGAGCGGCAGACGAAGACGGTGATGTGATCGCTCTTGCCGTCGCGAAAGCGGCTGCAGACGCAGAACAGCTCGAGCGGGCCGACGGTAGCCCCGAGCTCCTCTGAGCATTCCCGGCGCACCGCCTCCTCCGGCGTCTCGCCCCTGCGGATGCCCCCGCCCGGCAGCAGCCACCCCGGCTGGTAGGTGTGCCGGACGAGCACGACGTCGCCGTCCGACACCAGCATGGCCTTGACCCCGAGCGTCACCGGCCGGCGGACGAACCACGTCAGCCGCATCAGCTGGTAAGCCACCCGGACCGCCCATTTCATGTCCGCCGACGCTAACGGCCGAAGCCGGCGCTCCGGTGCCATGCCGTCGGATTGACAACCGCGGTGCCGATCGGCAATGAAACGGAGATGCCGATCATTCCTGGGTCCATTGCCGTGGTGACCGGCGCCTCGACCGGCCTCGGGCGCAGGATCGCCCTCGACCTGGCGGCAGCGGGCGCCGTCGTGACCGCCCTGGCCCGCCGGGAGGAGCCGCTGAGGGCCGTGGTCGCCGAGATGCAGCGGAGCTCGCCCGAATCCGCCTACCGCGTCTGCGACGTCAGCGATGCGCCGGGCTACGTCGCCCTCCTGGCCGAGCTGGAGCAACGCCACGGTCGGATCGACCTGTTGGTGAACAACGCCGGGGTGGGTGAGGAGGCCACCGAAGGGGACCCGCTCGACCGCCACCGACGCCTGATGGAGACCAACTACTTCGCCGCCGTGGCCGGCACCCTGGCGGTGCTGCCCGGCATGGTCGAGCGCCAGCAGGGGTCGATCGTCAACGTGTCGTCGGACGCCGCCCGGGCGCCGTCACCTGGTGAGCCCGCCTACGCCGCCTCCAAGGCGGCGCTGAGCGCCTTCACCGAGGGCCTGTCGTACGAGGCCGAGGCCAGGGGCGTCCACCTCCACGTCCTGTACCCGGGCTGGGTGCCCACCGCCATGGGGCAGGCAGCGGTGGACGCGGGCATGCCGCTGCCCCCTCGGTCCGTGCGACGCACCGAGGAGCAGGTTTCCCGCGCCGTGCTCGCCGGCGCCGGCGGATCGCGCCTCGAGATCGACGTCACCCGGGTGGCCCGGTTGGCCCCGGTCGCGCGGGCTCTCGCCCCTCGGCTCTACCGCCGGGCCATCCGGGCGACCGGGGGGTGACGGGTGGGCCGCCGGCGAGTCGCCGCTCGGCCGCCGGCCTAAGGTGGTCGACAGTCGCTGGCCGGTCGATAAGGGGCCGCAGGCCCAGGGAGGCGCCATGCAGATCCGGGACAAGATCTATGTCGACGGGGCTTGGGTGCCCTCTGCCGGCAAGGGGACGATCGACGTGACCAACTCGACCACCGAGGAGGTCATGGGCACCATCCCCGAGGGGACGCCCGAGGACGTGGACCGCGCCGCCAAGGCGGCGAAGGCGGCGTTCCCGTCGTGGTCACAGACCTCGGCGGAGGAGCGCTCGAAGTACCTGTCGCGCATCCAGGAGGGGCTGCAGGCACGCATGGCCGACATCGCCAACACCATCGCCAGCGAGGTCGGGATGCCGATCAACCTGTCGATGATCATCCAGGCCGGCCTGCCGACGATGAGCTTCGGATCGATGGCCCAGCTGGCCACCGAGTTCACCTTCGAGGAGGAGATCGGCAACTCGCTCGTCGTCAGGGAGCCCGTCGGGGTGGTGGGGGCCATCACCCCGTGGAACTATCCCCTCCACCAGATCGCGGCCAAGGTCGCACCGGCGCTGGCGGCCGGGTGCACCATCGTCCTCAAGCCCAGCGAGGTGGCTCCGCTCAACGCGTTCATCCTGGCGGAGATCATCGACGAGGTTGGTCTCCCTGCCGGCGTGTTCAATCTGGTGAGCGGGGCCGGCCCGGTGGTCGGCGAGGCGATCGCGTCGCATCCTGACATCGACATGGTCTCCTTCACAGGATCGACCCGAGCGGGCAGGCGCGTCAGCGAGCTGGCCTCCGGCACCGTCAAGCGGATCGCCCTCGAGCTGGGCGGGAAGTCGCCGAATGTGATCCTCGACGACGCCGATCTGCAGCGTGCCGTACCCGCAGGCGTGGGGGCGTGCTTCCTCAACTCGGGCCAGACCTGCAGCGCGCTCACCCGCATGATCGTCCCCCGCTCGCGGCTGGCCGAGGTGGAGGACCTGGCGGTGCAGGCGGCCGAGACCTACACGCCGGGCGACCCGTTCGCCGACGGATCGCGCCTCGGACCGCTCGTCTCAGCGACTCAGCGGGAGCGGGTGCGCGGGTACATCCAGAAGGGGATCGACGAGGGTGCCCGACTCCTCACCGGCGGCGGCGAGCCGCCGGATGGACAGACGCGCGGCTATTTCGTGCGGCCAACGGTCTTCTCCGACGTGCGTCCAGGCATGACGATCGCCCAGGAGGAGATCTTCGGCCCCGTCCTGGCCATCCTCCCCTACGACACGGAGGAGGAGGCCGTCAGCATCGCCAACGACAGCCTCTACGGGTTGGCGGGCGGCGTGTGGGCGGGCGACGCCGACCGGGCCAAGGAGGTCGCCCGTCGGCTTCGGACCGGTCAGGTCGAGGTCAACGGGGGCAGCTTCAATCCCCTGGCGCCGTTCGGTGGCTACAAGCAGTCCGGGAACGGCCGCGAGCTCGGCCACTTCGGCCTGGAGGAGTACCTGGAGGTGAAGTCCCTCCAGCTCTAGGAGACGCGTCGCCGCGACGGCGCCTTGCTCCGATAGTCCCGGACAACCTTCCGGCGGTGACGGCGGCGGGTTCCGACCCCGCCGTCGGCCGCCTCGCGAGTGGCACATGGCCGCTGCTGGGCCGAGGAGACCGCGCTGGTGCGCGGGTCAGTGGGTGTGGGTGACGCCGGCGGCAGGGGCGCCGACGCGCTGCTCGTAGCCCGGCATCGCCGTGCGATAGATGCAGCAGTCGCAGTTCATGACCGCGCCGCCGGTCCTCGCCTCGTCGTACCGCTCGATGACGAGTTGCGCCACGCGCCCGTCGGGACCGAGCTCGCCGCCCACCACGACGTCGACCTCGGGGTGACGCTCGGCCCACGCCCGGGCCTGTCGCTCGATGCGGTCGACCAGGAGCCCGGTGAAGAGAAAGTAGGGCACGACAGCGAGGCGGCTGGCTCCGAGTCGTCGGCAGCGGTCGAGGGCATCGGTGACCGACGGCCGGGCGAGGGAGACGAAGGCGGGCTCGACCATGCCCAGCCCCCGCGAGTCGTCGAGCAGGCGTCCGACCTTGTAGAGGTCGGCGTTGGCGTCAGGGTCGCTCGACCCCCTGCCCACCAGCACGACCGCCCGAGGCGCGGCCGCTTCGCCACCCCCGACCGCTCGGATGCGGTCCTCGGCCACAGCCAGGACGGCCGGGTGGATACCGAGGTCGCGGGCGTAGGTGAAGTCGACGTCGGGATGGCGGGCCCGAGCCCGGGAGAGAGCGGCGGGGCCGTCGGTCTTGAGGTGTCCGGCGCCGAGCAGCACCAACGGCACGGCGATCACCGACCTGACGCCGGGGCCGACGAGGTCGTCGATGGCGTCGTCGAGGTCGGGTCGGGCCAGCTCGATGAAGCCGCTCCCCACGGTCAGGCGGGGCCGCAACCGGCGAACCACATCGGCGAGCATCCAGTACTGGTCGACCCCGGCGGCCGAGCGGCTGCCGTGCCCGACGAGGAGCAGGGCGGGCTCCCGCTCAGCCACGTTCCGCACGACCCAGCGAAGCCCGTGCCAGGCGGACGATGGCGTTCACGGCGGCGGCGGCAACGGCGGAGCCCCCGTGTTCTCCCACGTTGGTGATCGCCGCCAGACCGCTGGCCCTGGCGGCGGCCTTGGCGTCGGCGGCCCCCACGAAGCCGACCGGCAGCCCGACGATGAGCGCTGGTGCGAACTCCCCCTCCGTCGCCATCCGCACCGCCTCGAAGAGCGCTGTCGGTGCGCATCCGACCGCGACCACCGCCCCGTTGGGGTGGCGGCGAGCGGCCAGCGCCATGGCCCGGGCGCTGCGGGTCGGTCCGATCGGCGATGTCGATTCGACCTGGTCGAGATAGCAGACGGTCTCGGCACCGGTGATCCCGTGACGGACCATCTGGACGTCGGTGATGACAGGAGCGCCGGTCCGCACGGCCTCGACGCCAGCGAGCACGGCACGTTCGTCGAGGACCATGGTGTGGGCGTACGCCGTGTCGGCGCTGGCATGGATGACCCGGGCGACCACGGCGCGCACTGTGGGCGCGAGGTGCGACAGGTCGACGCGCTCGTCGAGGAGGCGATAGCTCTCGATCTCGATGGGGTGGGAGCCCGAGGGACCGGGTCGCATCAGTGGCGACCTTCCGACACGGCGCCGGCTGGGCACACCTCGATGCAGGCGAGGCAGCCGGTGCACCGGTCGCTCACCACGAGCGGGCGGCGCGGTGCCGCCAGCAGCGCCATCTCCGGGCACGTGACGATGCAGGCCCCGCACGCCGTGCAGCGGGCGTCGATCGTGACCCCGGGTCGAGAGTGGCCGGCGGGGAGCATCACGGCCGGTACCCCCTGGGCGTCACCATCTTGCCGCTGGTGACCCTGGTCGCGGACGAGCCGACGACCACACACGTCGTCATCCCGACATCCTCGGGGTCCAGCTCGGCGAGGGTCGTGAGGCGGATGCGCTCGCCACCGCGGGAGAGGTCGGTCGCCACGCCGACGGGCGTGGAGGGGGCCCGATGCCCGAGGAGGATCTGGCGCGCCGCGTCGAGCTGCCACGGGCGTCCCCGAGAGCGGGGGTTGTACAGCGAGACGACCAGATCGGCGGCGGCCACGGCCTGGAGCCGGGACTCGATCGTGGCCCACGGGGTCAGGAGGTCCGAGAGGCTGACCGCGGCGTGATCGTGACCCAGCGGGGCGCCGAGGGCGGCGGCGGCGGCCGTCGCGGCGGTGATCCCGGGCACGACCTCGAGGTCGAACGGCAAGGGTCCCCCGTCGCACGCCGCCTGCTCGAGGGCGACCGACGCCATGGCGTAGATCCCGGCGTCGCCCGAGCAGACGAGCGCCACCCGGCGACCGACCGTTGCCTCCTCCACGGCCCGGCGGGCCCGGTCCTCCTCGCTGCCGATGGGGGAGCGGACGACCTCGTGGTGCGGCCCGATGAGATCCGCGCACTGGTCCACGTAGGGGCCGTAGCCGACCACCGTGTCGCAGTGGCGGACGGCAGTGTCGGCCGCCGGCGTCCGGTGCCGGGCGTCGCCGGGACCGAGGCCGACGATGGCCAGGTAGCCACGCGGTCGCTGTCGGCGGGCTACTGCCAGCGCCGCGTGCGAGGACGTGCGCTTGGTGACGATGAGCTCGGCGCCGGGGCCGGCGGCGAGCAGCGCCGCGGCCTCGGCGACGCTCGGCGTGCCGACCGCCGACCGCACCGTGCTGCTGGGCGTCGGCACGCTGACGTCGCTCAACGTCTCAGCCGGGAACAGCCGCAGGGGACGGCCGAGGGCGCGGATGGCGGGCTCGTCGGCCCGGCGGTCGATGGTGGCCACCTCGGCGACACAAGCTGCGTCCAGCCCCGCCTCGGCCAGGCTCGCGCCGAGCAGCGTCGCCACCTCCTCGGGCGGGGCGCCGGTCGACGTGCCGATCCCGGCGACCAGGGTGGGTGGTCGCAGGACGGCCACGCCGCGACCGTTTTTCACGACCCGGTCGGTGACGACGAGACGCTCGGGTCCCGCCCCCACGGGCAGCGTCGACGGAAGCGGCCACGACACGACGTTGTCGAGCGCCGGCGCCCGCCCGTCGAGGATGGCAGCGGTCACCCCGGCGACGTCCCCCGCCGCCACGAAGCCGGGAAGGGCGTCGAGCGGACACGTGCCGGTGGCGTCGGTGGCGGTGGTCACCACCGGCTCCGCCCCGACGAGGAACGCCACCTGACGAGCCAGTGTATTGGCACCACCGAGATGGCCGCCGCACAGTGCCACCGCGAAGCGCCCGGCGTCGTCCAGGCACACCACGGCCGGGTCCAGTCGCTTGTCCTCCAGCATGGGGGCCACGATTCGCACGGCCGCTCCGGTTGCCAGCACGAGCACGAAGGCGTCGACCTCGCACCACCGGGCCCGCACGGTGGCGCCGGCATCGCCGTGGGCGCGCTCGAACGGCAGTCCTGTCGCCAGCAGGCGGCCTCGCTCGGTGACGCTGACGGTGAGCACCTTCACGGCGCCGGCTGACCGTCGAGCTCACCGCAAGGTCCCCACACCACGAAGACGGGGTTCTCGGCGGCCAGCCGCAGGCCCCCGTCGGGAAGTCGCCGTCCCCGAGAGACGGCGACCTGCACCACCGCGCCCAACCGATCGGCGGCGGCGACGGCCCGGTCGACGGCCGCGTAGGTCGCCACCACCCGTCCGCCTGGACGCAGGCGTTCCAGCACCGCCGACAGGACCGCCTGCCCGCCGCCGCCGACGAACACCCGGTCGGGATCGGGAAGCCCGTCGAGGGCCGCGGGTGCCCGGCCGGTGACGACGTCCACGGCGACGCCGTGGCGGTCGGCATTGTCGGAGATACGGCGGGCGTCGGCGGTGCTCTCCTCGACGGCGAGCACCCGCAGGGCGGGGCCCAGGCGGGCGCACTCGATGGCGACGCTGCCGCTGCCGGCACCGACGTCCCACACGACGCCACAGGAGGGCAACGACAGCTTGCCAAGGGCGACGGCCCTCACCTCGGCTCGGGTGATCATCCCGTCACGGTGATCGAAGCTCTGGTCGGGCAGTCCCCAGGCGAGGACCGCGGTCGACGATGGGGCCGGCTCGGCCAGCAGGACCACCACCGAGAGGGGATCCCACGTGCCCGCAGCCAGGCCCCGCAGGTCGACGATGTCGATCCGCTCTGCTGCGGTCCCCATCTGAGCGCACACCGCGGCCCGTCGGTCCGACGCGCCCAGGTCGAGGAGGGCGCGACCGAGCGCCTCGGGCGGCGACTCGGGCGAGACGAGCACTGCCACCTTGGGGTGGGAGGACGCCGCCCGGGCGGCGGCCGGCAGGGGACGACCGTGGGCAGAGACCACGGCGGCGTCGTCCCATGCCAATCCCAGCCGGGCGAACGCCAGCGCCACAAAAGAGGGAGCCGGATGCACCTCCAGCCGCTCCCCCCCGAACCGCTCGGCGAGTGGCCGCACGATGCCGAAGAAGCCGGGGTCCCCCGACGCCAGCACACAGACCGGCCCCGCCTCGGCCTCGATCTCGTCCAGGGCCGTGCTCAGGTCGCCAGCGAGCGGCACGGTGCGCGTCGCGCCCGACGCTGCGATCGCGGTCAGGTGGCGGCGCCCGCCCACGACGAGTGTCGCCCGCTCGATGGCGCGCCGGGCCGTGTTGCCCACCCCGCACAGGCCCTCGGCACCGAGGCCCACCACCGCGATGCGCTCAGCCACGAGCGACCACCTCGGCCCCGTCGAAATCGACCATCCACACCTCGACCTCCACGCGCCGGTCGACGTGGGCCTCGCAGGCGGCGCGGGCCTCTCGACACAGCGCCTCGAGCGGCGACACGAACCCCGCGTCCCGACAGGCCTCGAAGAAGTGCCGAGCCGTGGCCGTGGCCGTGGCGGCGTCGACGACGGGCGGTGGCGCCGAGGTCTCCCGGGCGACCCGGTCCATGAGGTCGTTGTCGACTTTCGACCGGTGGAAGTGGGTCATCATCACCCCGGCTGCCAGCTTGGTGATCTTCCCGGCCATGGCGACCAGCACGGACCGTCGGATGCCTGCGGCCGCGGCCCGTCGAAGGGCGATACCGGTGAAGTCTCCGACCTCCACGACGCAGACCGGATCCAGGCGGGGGAGGAGGCGCAATGCCGCCTGCTCCGAACGGCTCCCCGTGGCCAGCACCATCGTCGTCTCGCCCTGGGCGGCGGCGACGTCCACCTGCTGGACGACCGACGCCCGGTAGGCGGCGGTCGAGAAGGGCCGGACCACGCCGGTCGTCCCGAGGATGGAGATGCCGCCGACGATCCCGAGGCGGTCGTTGGTGGTCTTGGCCGCCATGTCCTCGCCGCCGGGGACCGAGAGAGTGACCACCAGGGGCCGATCGGTCACCTCGGCGAGCGCCGCGGCGATCATGCGGCGCGGAACCGGGTTGACGGCGGGCTGGCCCAGGGCGAGCCCCAGCCCCGGCTTGGTGATCGTCCCCACGCCGGGGCCGGCTCGCAGCTCAGGACCCGGCACCGGAGCGGCCTGAGCGGCCGGAGCGGCGCCCCAGGCTACCTCGGCCGTGACCCGGGCCCCGTCGGTGCAGTCGGGGTCGTCGCCAGCGTCCTTCACCACCACGGCCCGGGCGGGAGCGACGCCGGGCTCGACGGCGAAGTCGACCCGACGCCCGTCGGGGAGGGCGACGTCGACCAGGTCCGGGACCTCGCCCGTGACGAGACCCTGCGCCGCCGCCTTGGCTGCGGCCGACGCGCAGGTACCGGTGGTCCAGCCCGTGCGCAGGCCGCGCCGACCGGTCGACGAGATGGCCGCCGGCTCCGCTGATCTCACCGTGCCCCCCTGCGGGCGGCACGCCCCGCCGTCGAGCCCCGAAGAGACCGGCGCCGGAACTGGTGCGAGAAGCCCGGCGAGTAGAGGTGGCTGCGGGCCCCGTCGGTGCCGGTGACACCGGAGAGTGCCGGTCCCACCAGGACCAGGACGGTGGTCCGGGTGCCCGTCGTCAGCATGGCCTCCGCTAGGCGGCCGACCGTCGTCGGCACCACCACCTCGTCGGGCCAGGACGCACGTACGACGATGACGGCCGGCGTGTCCCCGTGGTACCCGCTGCCATCGGCCAGCAGCTCGTCCTGGAGCTGGCGCGGCCGGGCGCCGGACAGAAAGACCGCCATGGTGGCGCCGTGCGCCGCGAAGGCGGCCACCGATTCGCGCGCCGGCATCGACACCGCCGTCCGGCCGGCCAGCCTGGTCATGACCACGCTCTGGGCCAGGGCGGGCACTGTCAGCTCCCGTCCGGCGGCAGCCGCCGCCGCGCCCAGGGAGCTCACGCCTGGAACGATCTCGAAGTCGCGCCCGTTGTCGACGCACCAGACGATCTGCTCCTGGATGGCGCCATACAACGCCGGGTCGCCGGAGTGGAGCCGCACGATCCGCGCGTCGCGGTGGTCGGCGTACACACCGAGGACGTCCTCGAGGGTCATGGTGGCCGAGTCGTGGACGACGGCGTCGGCCCGGGTGTGGGTGAGGAGAGCTTCGGGCACCAGCGAGGACGCCCACACGACCACGTCGGCGCGGCCGAGCCGCCGGGCACCCCGCAACGTGATGAGGTCGGCGGCGCCGGGGCCGGCGCCCACGAAGCTGATCACGGCTCCTCCTGCTCCATGGGCCGGCCTCCCGGGCCGGCCTCGCGCCCTCGACGAGCACGCGGCGGGACGATGACGGTGGCCAGGTAGGTGGCCGGACCCGTGGCGAGCTGGGCCAGGGCCCCGATGCGCTCGCCGGGGAGACCGAGCAGCTCGCCCATGACAGCGCCGTCGAGGCGACCGGCGTCGGAGAGGCTGGCCGCGATCTCCGGGACGTGGCGCCCGCCCTTGTAGACGACTACGGCCCGTGTCGGGTCCTCGATGGCGGCGTCGAGCGCCTCGGGTCCGTCGAGCGCGGTGACGAGCGACAGCGACTCGGTGTCGTCGAGCAGCACGGCTCCGGCTTTGGCGGCGAGGGCCTGGAAGGCCATGATCCCGGGCACTGTGCCGATGTCCACCGCCGGGCGAAGGCAGCGCAGCGCGGCAGTCAACGAGGAGAACGTGCTGTAGATGTTGGGGTCGCCGAGAGTGACGAAGGCGACCTGCGCGCCGTCGTCGAGCCACGGGAGGAGCGCGTGCGCAGCCGCCCGATGGGAGGCCTCACGGGCAGCCCGTCCACCGCGAGCCCCATCGGCGGTCATGTCGAAGACCAGTCGCTCCATGCGGAGCTCGGGGCTGGCCTGACGGACGATGGCCTCGGCCCGTCCGACGGCGTCGACCGCGCTCGACGGCGCCACGACCCGGTCCGACTCGGCCAGGACCCGGAGCGCTTGTCGGGTGACCAGCTCCGGGTCGCCCGGCCCGACGCCGACGCCGATCAGGCGGCCGCGGGGCTCGGATGCGGCCGTGCCCATGGTTTGCCTCCGCGTGCACGCTGACCCTTGTCGCTGCCGGTGTCTGGCTCCCGGATCCCGGCTGCCCCCGTCATGGGGGTCGCTCCCCGGTCACAGTGGATCTCGCTCGCGCCGGTCTCCCACCGGCTTCCCGCGCCTGGCGACGGGCGACGATCCTACTGGTTGCGATCGAGGGTGGCCGGAGAGGCCGATCGGGAGACCGAGCCGGAAGCGCTGCGCGCCTAGGCTGGCCCGATGGGCAGAGGATCACGACCCAAGGTTCGCTGGCACAACGACCGCGTCCGTCGCAAGAAGGTGCGCGTGCGGCGCCAGGCGCTCAGGCGCGGCGAGTCGGCCCGAGCCGAGCAGCCGGGGACGGCGCCCTAGCAGGGCCGCGGCCGCCCCGTCGGCTGGCGGTGGCGACCAGCCGCTCGGCGGGCCCTGGGTCGGCGCCGAGGTGGAAGTGGAGGTAGGACGCGAGGAGGCTGGGCGTGGCGAACCCGGCCGTACCCGCGCCGAAGCGTCCTTCCAGGTCGAGTGCGTCGCCCGCCGGGTCCAGGACGGAATAGTGGAACTCGTGCCCGCGTAGCTCCGCGCCCCGTCCCGCCAGTGGCGACGCTGCTCGGACGCGGGCCCGGCGATAGCCGAGGGTGAGGCGGTCGGTCATGTGGCCGACAGCCGGCACCACACCAGAGAGCGGCCGGCCGTCGAGCGAGCGGGACAGCCACAGCAGACCGCCGCACTCGGCCCAGGTGACGAGGCCGCTGGTCACGCAGCGCCGAACGTCGGCGAGGAGGGGAGCGTTCGCGGCCAACGCCTCCAGGAAGATCTCGGGGAACCCGCCGCCCGCGTAGAGGGCGTCCACGCGATCCGGCAGCGCCGCGTCGCCCGCGGGGTCGAACGGCACGAGCTCGGCCCCCGCCTCCTCCAGGCGCTCGAGGTTGTCCGGGTAGGAGAAGCTGAAGGCGGGGCCGCCGGCCACCGCGACCCGCGCCGTTCCCGACGGCTGAGCGGCGGCGAGTGGCTCCACCCGACGGGCCGGGGCGGACCGCGCCAGGGCCACCAGACCCGGCACGTCGCAGTGGCGCTCGATCGCAGCCGCCAGCGCCGCCAGTGACTCACCGACCAGGCGCCGCTGCTCGACGACGGGGACCAGGCCGAGGTGACGCTCCCGCCACCGCAGGGCGTCGTCGCGGGGAAGGGCGCCGTACACGGGTAGGCCGAGGGGCACGAGGGCCTCGCGTAGGAGGACCTCGTGCCCCGGGCTTCCCACCCGGTTGAGGACGACGCCGGCCACACGGACACCGCGGTCGTACGAGGCGTAGCCGTGGACCAAGGCGGCGACCGACGTGCTCATGGCGGAGGCGTCGACGACCAGGACGACGGGAGCGTCGAGGAGGGCGGCCGCCTCCGCCGTGCTGGCCGCGGGGCGGGACGCGCGGCCCGGCGGGTGCTCCTCCTCGAAGGCGGCCCCGTCGAAGAGGCCCATAACCCCCTCGACGACGAGCACCTCGGCCGGCACCGCGGCCCGGGCGGCGAGCGGCGCGACGGCGGACGCGCCGCAGATCCAGGCGTCGAGATTGCGGGGGGGCCGTCCCGTGGCCAGGGCGTGGTAGCCGGGGTCGATGAAGTCGGGACCGACCTTGGCGCTCCCGACGGCGATGCCCCGGCCCGACAGCGCTGACATGAGCCCGGTGGCCACGGTCGTCTTCCCCACCCCGGAGTGGGTGCCGGCCACCACCAGCCGGGGGCCGAGGTCGGCCACGTCAGTACTCGATGCCCTTCTTGGCCGTGATGCCGCGGTCGTAGGCGTGCTTGACCTTGCGCATCTCGGTCACCGTGTCCGCCAGCTCGACCAGCTCGGGAGCGGCGTCCCGGCCGGTGACCACGACGTTCGTGCGCGGGGCGCGATCGCGGATGCCCGACACAACGTCGTCGACGGTCACCCAGCCGTAGCTCACGGCGTACGTCACCTCGTCGAGGATCAACAGGTCGTAGTCGCCCGAGGACAGCTTGGCCCTGGCCACCTCCCAGGCATGTCGGCCTTTGGCTGCGGTCTCGTCGAGGTCGGCGGACTCCCACGTGAAGCCGTCGCCCAGGGTGTGCCACTCCACGTCGAGGTGGTCGGCGAGCTTGCGCTCACCGACCTTCCATTTCCCGCCCTTCACGAACTGGACGACGCCGACGCGCCAGCCGCGTGCCCAGGCCCGGCCCATCACGCCGAAGGCGGCTGACGACTTTCCCTTGCCGTGCCCGGTGTTGACCAGGACGATCGAATCGGCGCGTGCCATGCCCGGCACGGTAGTGTCGGCGCCGCAGCGCAGGGAACCCGGTGGAAGTCCGGGGCTGTCCCGCAACTGTGACCGGGGAGCGATCCTCACCACCAGGCCACGGCCCGCCGGGCGGGAAGGCCGAGGGGAGCGTCGATCCGGGAGCCAGGAGACCTGCCTGCCCGGACCCCTTATCGGCAGGGTTGCGGAGGGACGCGTGGACGTCATGCAGCTGCAGATCCGGTCTCGCCGGGAGAGCGGACGGGACCTCCCGGTGCTCGTCTGGCGGTCGGTGGCGCCCGTGCGCGCCATCGCCTCGGCGCCGCACGGCGGCGGGCTCGGGATCAGGCGGTGGGTCGTCAACGCCCAGGTCCCGGCGTCCTACGCGCGGCGCGATCCCGATCACCACCTGGGCAAGCTCGGGGTGTCGCTCGGTCTGCCCGGCCGGGGCGTCGGGATGCTCACCGCCGCCGACGTGCGCCAGCACGGCGTGGCGACCGACGGTGGCGTGGGGGTCGTGGCGACCGTCGGCCTCAGCCATCCGTTGCTGGCCGCGGCGCCGGACGGTGCCCGCCAGCCGCTCGTGGGCACGATCAACGTCGTGGTCAGCGTGCCCGAGCGGCTGACCGACTCGGCCCTCGTCAACGCGGTGTCGACGGCGACCGAGGCCAAGGTGCAGGCCCTTTCGGAGCTGGGGCTCGACGCCACGGGCACGGCGACGGACGCCGTCTGCGTGCTGTGCCCGACGGAGGGGCGGCCGTCCGCGTTCGGCGGGCCGCGCTCGGTGTGGGGATCGCGCCTGGCGCGCGCCGTCCACGCCGCCGTGCGTCGCGGGGCGCCGCCTGCCCGCGACGCCGGCGTCCGACGACGAGAGCGACAGGCGTGATCACACTCGTGCTCGGTGGCGCCCGGTCGGGCAAGTCGAAGGTGGGCGAGGCCCTGGCGGCCGGCCTCTCGTCGCCGGTGACCTACGTGGCCACGGCGGTCGCCGCGGACGCCGAGATGGCAGAACGCGTCGCGCGGCACCGGGCCCGACGGCCGACCAGCTGGTCCACCGTCGAGGTCGGGCAGGGCGAGGACCTCGGGGCCGTGCTGCGTCAACTGTCGGGTACGGCGTTGGTCGACTCGCTGGGCGCCTGGCTGGCGGGCGTGTCGTCGTTCGCCACGGACGGGGAGCGGCTGTGCGCCGACATCGTGGCGCGCCCGGGTGACACGGTCGTGGTCAGTGACGAGGTGGGCCTCGGGGTGCATCCGAGCAGCGAGATGGGACGCCAGTTTCGTGACGAGCTCGGCGCGCTCAACCAGCTGGTGGCCGCGGCTGCCGACGAGGTCCTGCTGGTCCTGGCGGGACGGGTCCTACCGCTCGAGCGGGCCTGAGGGCCTGGCGGCGATGCGTCGAGCTCTGTCGTTCCTCACCCCCCTCGGTGGGGCCAGCCGGCCCTCTGGCGACGCGCTGCTGTGGTTCCCGCTGGTCGGCGCCGCGATCGGGCTGGCCCTGGGCGGGATCTGGTGGGCCGCGGCGCGGGCGTGGAGCGCGCCGGTCGCGGCCGCGGTGGTGGTGACCGCGGACCTGGCGCTCACGGGTCTGCTCCACCTCGACGGCCTGGCTGACGCGGCCGACGGCCTGCTCGGGCATCGCTCCCGTGAGCGGCGGCTGGCAGTGATGGCTGATCCGGGGGTCGGGGCGTTCGGCGTCGGCGTGGTGGGTGCCGTGCTGCTCCTGCGCTTCGCGGCCCTGGCTGGGCTGCGCCCGTCCTGGCTGCTGCTGGGCGGGCTGTGGTGCGCCTCGCGGACGTGGATGGCCGTCGCCGCGCGCTTGCTGCCATACGCGCGAGCCGAAGGGGGACTGGCGTCGGCCTTCCGGGAGGGGCCCGGCCGGCCGCCAGTCGTGGGTGCCATCGGGCTGGCCGGCTCGTGCGCGCTGCTGCTGGCGTGGCACCCGGTGGCGGGAGCTGCATCGCTGGCCTCGGCGAGCCTGGCTGCGGGCGGCGTCCTTCTCCTTGCCTGCCGGCGGGTGGGCGGCTTCACCGGCGACGTGCTCGGGGCGACGGGTCTGGTTGGCGAGACGGTCGGGCTGTTGGTCGCGGCCGCCCGATGGTGAGGGGGAGGGCGGTCGGCGCCGCGGGGGGCTGGCTCGCGGACAGGCTCCTCGGCGAGCCGCGCGTCCGGCCCCATCCGGTTGCCGCATTCGGCTCGGCCATGGCCGCGTTCGAACGCTGGACGTGGAGGGACAGCCGCCTCGCCGGCACCGTGCACGCTGGCGGCGGGACGAGCGTGGGCGTGCTCGCCGGCGTGACGGTGAGCGCCGGTCTCGGCCCCGGCCTGCCGTCGACGCTGGCCGCCACCTACCTGGCCGTCGCCGGGCGGGGCCTGGGTGAGGCCGCGACCGAGGTCGCCGCCGCGTTGGCGGCCGGGGATGTGGACGCCGCCCGCCGGCTGCTGCCGTCGCTCGTGGGCCGCGACCCGACGACACTCGACGAGAAGGAGATCGTGCGGGCCGTCGTCGAGTCCGTGGCCGAGAACTCGGTCGACGCCATCGTCGCCCCGATGCTCTGGGCTGCGGCTGCGGGCGCGCCCGGCGCCCTCGGCTACCGGGCCGTGAACACCGTCGACGCCATGATCGGGCAGCGCAGTCCCCGCTACTGGCGCTACGGGTGGGCGGGCGCGCGGCTCGACGACGTCGCCGCGTGGGTGCCGGCCCGCGTCACCGCCGCCGCCGTGGCCGCCGTGCGGCCTGGTGCCGCGGGCGCCGTGTGGCGTGCGGTGCGCCATGACGCGCCCGGGCACCCGTCGCCCAACGCCGGCGTGGCCGAGGCCGCCTTCGCCGCCGCCCTCGGGCTCAGGCTGGGCGGCGAGAACCGCTACGGCGATCGCGTCGAGATCCGCCCGCCCCTCGGGACCGGGCGTCCGCCCGAGGTCGGCGACGTGGCCGCCGCCGTACGGCTCTCCTCGGACGTCGGGGCCACCGTCGCGGGGGCGCTCGTCGCCGGCACGCTCGTCGCTGGCACGCTGGTGAGGAAGCGGCGCCGGTGAGGGCGACGCAGCTGTCGAGCGTGGTGCCACCCGCCGAGGCGCACGGCGGCGACGGTCAGCGGGTGGCCGCGGCGCTCGGGCTCGATCCCTCCGCCGTGCTCGACCTCTCGGCCAGCATGAACCCGGTCGCCCCCGACCCGGTGCCGGTGCTCGCGCGCCACCTGGACGCCACGCGTCGCTACCCGGATCCTCGGTCGGCCACGGCTGCGCTGGCCGAGGTCCTCGAGGTCGATCGACGGCGGTTGCTGCTGACCAACGGTGGGTCCGAGGCCATCGCCCTGGTGGCGGCCGAGCTGCGTCGGGGATGGGTGGACGAGCCCGACTTCAGCCTCTACCGGCGGCACCTCGAGACCGTCGACGACGGCGGGCCGAGATTCCGCTCCAACCCGCACAACCCGACGGGTGTCCTGGCCGCGCCGGATGACCGCGCCGGGGTGTGGGACGAAGCCTTCTACCCCCTGGCCACGGGTCGCTGGACCCGGGGCGACGCCGATCGGGGGGCGATCGTCGTCGGGTCCATCACGAAGGTGCTGGCCTGCCCGGGGCTGCGCCTGGGCTACGTGCTCGCGCCCGACGCCGACCTTGTGGAGCGGCTGGCACGCCGACAGCCGCGATGGTCGGTCAACGGCCTGGCGGCCGAGGCCCTCCCTGCGCTCCTGGAGCCGGTCGACCTCCCCGCGTGGGCCGCGTCGATCGGCGGGCTGCGGCGCCAGCTCGTCGCCGTCCTGCAACGACACGGCCTCCGCCCCGGCCCCTCAGCGGCCAACTACGTGCTGGTCAGCGGGGCCGCCGGGCTGCGCCCACGACTGGCGCAGGAGGGCGTGGTGGTCCGCGACTGCACCAGCTTCGGGTTGCCCGACCACGTGCGCATCGCCGTCCCCGACGCCCAGGGCATCGACCGTCTGAACGCAGCCCTCGAGAGGACGACACCGTGAGGGGCGCGCTCATGGTGTGCGGCACGACCAGCGACGCGGGCAAGAGCCACGTGGTGAGCGGGCTGTGTCGCCTCCTGGCCCGCCGGGGGCTGAAGGTCGCACCCTTCAAGGCCCAGAACATGGCCCTCAACTCGTTCGTCACCGCCGGTGGCCACGAGATCGGTCGGGCCCAGGGGGCCCAGGCGCTGGCAGCCGGGGTCGAGCCGGACGTCGCCATGAACCCGATCCTGCTGAAGCCAACCGGCGAGCGAACCAGCCAGGTGGTCGTCATGGGTCGGCCCGTGGCGCACATGGACGCGGTCGCATACCACGATCACAAGCCGCACCTCCTGGGCGTGGTGCTCGACGCCTTCGAAAGCCTGCGGAGCCGCTACGACATCGTCATCTGCGAGGGCGCCGGCAACCCGGCCGAGATCAACCTCCTCGACCGAGACATCGTGAACCTGCGGGTCGCCGCCGAAGCCGGCATGCGGGCGATCGTCGTGGGCGACATCGATCGCGGCGGGGTGTTCGCCGCGCTCGTCGGGACTGTCGCCCTGCTGCCTGCGGCCCACCGTGACCTCGTCGGCGGCTTCGTGATCAACAAGCTCCGTGGCGATCCGGCGCTCCTCGGCGACGGGCCCGCCGAGCTCGAGCGCCGATGCGGCGTCCCCGTCATCGGAGTCCTGCCGTACGTGCACGACATCGCCCTCGACGCCGAGGACTCCCTCGCCCTGTCCGGCCCCCGTCCGGCGGCGCGGGGGTCCGCCGTCGCCGACGGGCTCGACGTGGCGGCCGTCCGGCTGCCACGGCTGGCCAACTTCACCGACCTCGACGCCCTCGCCATCGAGCCCGGTGTCGGCGTGCGACTGGTCGACTCGCCCGCGGCCATGGGCCAGCCCGACCTCGTGGTGTTGCCCGGCTCCAAGTCGACCGTGGCCGACCTCGAGTGGCTGCGCGGGCGGGGCCTCGACCGGACACTGGCCGCGGCCGTCGCCGGCGGCGCCACCCTCCTCGGGGTGTGCGGCGGCTACCAGATGCTGGGCCGGGAGATCGTGGACGACGTCGAATCGGGGCGTGGTCGAGTCGATGGGCTTGGCTGGCTCGACGCCTCGACGGTCTTCGGCGAGGAGAAGATCACCCAGCAGCGTCGGGGGCGGGCGTGGGGCCAGCGGATCACCGGCTACGAGATCCACCACGGCCGGTCCCGATTGGGCGACGGGGCTTCTCCCTGGATCGAGCTCGACGACGTCTACGGATCGGAGACCGAAGGCGCGGCGAACCCCGACGGGAGCATCCTCGGCACCAACCTGCACGGGCTGATGGAGGAGGACGGCTTTCGGGTCGCGTTCCTCGCCGCCGTGGCCAGACGTCGGAAGCGACGCTTCGTGGCGGCAGGGGTGTCGTTCGCCGGCGCCCGTCAGGCCCAGCTGGATCGCCTGGCCGACCTGATCGAGGCCAACCTCGACATCGGCGCCGTCGAGGCGTTGATCGGGGAAGCCCGATGATCCTCGTCCTCACCAACGCCGACACCGAGATCCTGGCCCTGCGCGCCGTGGCCGAGGGGCTGCCTCCCGGGTTCCCGGCCGTCCGGGCCGCCAACCCCGCCAACCTCACGCAAGCCCCGTCGCTCGACGGCGTCGAGGTCGTACTGGTCCGCCTGCTGGGCGGGCGACGGGCCTGGGAGGCGTCGTTCGACGAGCTGGCCCGTCGCTGCCGGGCCGCCCGCATCCCGCTGCTGGCCTTCGGCGGCGAGGCGACGCCGGACCCCGAGCTGGCCGCGGCGACCACCGTGTCCACCGCCCTCGCTGCCCAGGCGTTCGACTACCTGGTCCAGGGTGGCCTGGCCAACGTCGAGCAGCTGCTCCGGTTCGTGACCGACACGGTCCTCGGCCACGCGTTCGGCTTCCAGCCCCCGGTCGAGGTTCCGTCGTGCGGTGTGCTCGGTCGCCCCCAGCTCGATCCTGGCCGCCCGACGGTCGGCGTCGTCTTCTACCGTGCCCATCTGTTGTCGGGCAACACCCAGTTCGTCACCGACCTGTGCGCCGCCATCGAGGCAAAGGGAGGCAACGCCCTTCCGGTCTACTGCTACTCGCTGCGGCCCGACGGCGCCGGTCGCGCCGTGCCGGCGCTCGAGCTGCTGGCCCGTCGGGGTGTGGACGCGGTGGTCACGACCGTGCTGGCGGCCGGTTCGGCGCGCGACGACGGTGACGGCTGGGATGCATCCGTCCTCGCTGCGCTCGACGTCCCCGTGCTCCAGGCGGTGGCCGCCACGTCGTCCAACGAGAGCTGGGTCGAGAGCGCGGGCGGGCTGACGCCGCTCGACGTGGCCATGGCCGTTGCCGTTCCCGAGCTCGACGGCAGGATCATCGGCCCCGCCTTCTCGTTCAAGGAGACCGTCGACGACGGCGAGGATCTCGGCTCCCCTGTCACGGCCTACCGCGCTGTCACCGACCGGGTCGAGCGGGTTGCCGGGTTGGCTGTCCGGCTTGCGTCGCTGCGCCGCACAGCGCCACCCGAGCGCCGCGTCGCCCTCGTGCTCTCCGCCTATCCGACCAAGCGCAGCCGCCTCGGCAACGCCGTGGGACTCGACACGCCAGCGTCGGTGATCGAGTTGCTGCACGCCCTCGCCGGCGCCGGCTACCGGGTCGACCGCGTCCCGCCCGACGGCGATGCGCTCATTACCGAGCTGGCCGACGCCCTGCCCTATGCGGACGACGGGCCCGAGCCGGTGCGGCGCGACAACGGTGCCGGGTCGTGGAGCGTCGACGCGTACGAGCGCCATTTCGACCAACTGCCGGCGCAGGCCACGGCCGAGCTCACCGAGGCGTGGGGGCCTCCGCCGGGGCGGTTCTTCGTCGACGGCGGGGAGCTCGTCTTCGCCGGCCTCGACCTGGGCGGCGTGCTCGTCACCGTGCAGCCGCCCCGAGGTTTCGGCGAGAACCCTGTCGCCGTCTACCACTCGCCCGACCTCGCTCCCACCCACCACTACGTCGCCTTCTACCGCTGGCTCGAGGCCGACTGGGGAGCGGACGCCGTCGTGCACGTGGGCAAGCACGGGACCCTCGAGTGGCTGCCGGGGAAGAGCGTGGGCCTGTCGGCCGGCTGCTGGCCCGACTCCGTGCTCGGCGACCTGCCGGTGATCTATCCCTTCGTGATGAACGACCCCGGCGAGGGGACCCAGGCCAAGCGGCGGGCCCACGCCGTGATCGTGGACCACCTGGTGCCCCCGCTCACCCGGGCGGAGACCTATGACGACCTGGCCCGGCTGGAGGGGCTCCTGGACACCCACGCCCAGGTGGCCGCCCTCGACCCGGCAAAGCTTCCCGCCATCCGCCGTCAGGTGTGGGACCTGCTGGTGCGGGCCGAGATCCATCGCGACCTCGGGATGGTCGAGGCGCCCGGCGGCGACGAGGGGTTCGAGGACCCCGCCTTCGACGACGCCATCCTGCACGTGGACGGCTACCTGTGCGAGCTCAAGGACGCGCAGATCCGGGGCGGGCTCCACACCCTCGGCCGGGCCCCCGACGGAGAGGCCGAGCTCGACCTGGTGCTGGCCCTCACCCGGCTCGACCAGGGCGCCGTGCCGTCCCTGCGGGCGACGGTCGCGGGCGAGCTCGGGATCGACATCGCAGACGGGCGGCGGACCGAGGTCGACCGCGTCGAGGCCGAGTGTCGGCGTCGTCTCGCCGAGCTCCAGTCGCGCGGTTGGGACGCCGGTAGTGCTGCCGACGCCACCCTGGCGTGGGTCGGCCAGCGCCTCGTGCCGGCGCTCGACCGGACGAGCGACGAGATCTCGTCGGTGCTCGCCGCTCTCGACGGCCGGTTCGTGCCCGCCGGCCCGAGCGGCGCGCCGTCGCGAGGGATGGCCCACGCCCTGCCGACGGGCCGCAACTTCTACTCGTTGGACCCGCGCGCCGTCCCGTCCCCCATCGCCTGGCAGGTGGGCTCGGCGCTCGCCGAGTGCCTGCTCGAAGCCCACCTGGCCGAGGAGGGGCGGTACCCGGAGTCGGTCGGCCTCGTCGTCTGGGGCACGGCCGCCATGCGCACCTCGGGCGACGACGTCGCCGAGGCCCTGGCCCTGATGGGCGTGCGGCCGGTGTGGGTTGAGGAGACGGGCCGGGTGACCGGACTGGAGGTCATCCCGCTCGACGAGCTGGGCCGGCCGCGGATCGATGTGACTCTGCGGGTGTCGGGGTTCTTTCGGGACGCCTTTCCGCACGTGCTGGGGATGCTCGGCGAGGCCGTCGACCTGGTGGCGGCCTTGGGCGAGCCACCGACCGAGAACTTCGTGGCTGCCCACGGCGGGGACGACCCGCGGGTGTTCGGGCCCAAGCCCGGCGCCTATGGCTCGGGGATCCTCGCCCTGCTGGAGTCACGGGACTGGCGCAGCGACGAGGATCTGGCGGCCGTCTACCTGGCGTGGGGCGGCTACTCCTACGGCCGCGGCGGGGCCGGGGTGGCCGCGCCCGAGGCCATGCGTCGACGGTTCGCCGGCATCGAGGTGGCGGCGAAGAACCAGGACAACCGCGAGCACGACATCTTCGACTCGGACGACTACCTCCAGGACCACGGCGGCATGGTGGCGACGATCCGGGCCCTCACCGGCACGCAGCCCAAGGCCTGGTTCGGGGACACGGCAGACCCCGCTCGGCCCCGCGTGCGTCCGCTGAGCGAAGAGGCGGCGCGCGTGGTCCGCACCAGGGTGGTGAACCCGAAGTGGATCGAGGCCATGCGCCGGCACGGCTACAAGGGGGCCTTCGAGATGGCGGCCACCGTGGACTATCTCTTCGGCTATGACGCCACGGCCGGCGTGGTGCAGGACTGGATGTACGAGCGGGTCACCGAGTCCTACGTCGGCGACCCGGAGGTGCGGAAGTTCTTCGAGGAGTCGAACCCGTGGGCCCTGCGCTCGATCGCCGAGCGCCTCTTGGAAGCCGACGAGCGCGGGCTGTGGGACGCCTCGCGCCCGGCCCTGGACACACTGCGGGCGGCGCTGCTCGAGGCCGAGGGCTGGGAGGAGGGACGGTGACGTCGAGGTTCCCGTTCACCGCCGTGGTCGGCCAGGACGAGCCCAAGCTGGCGTTGCTGCTGAACGCCGTCGACCCCGCCATCGGCGGCGTGCTCATGCGGGGACAGAAGGGCAGTGCCAAGACCACCCTCGCCCGCGGCCTTGCCGCCCTCCTACCGGGGTCGGGACCGTTCGTCGAGCTGCCCATCGGCGCCACCGAAGACCGCCTCGTCGGCACCATCGACCTGCGGGCCGCGCTGAGCAGCGGTGAGCGCCACTTCCACCCCGGCCTGCTGAACGCCTGCGACGGCGGCGTGCTGTACGTGGACGAGGTCAACCTGCTTCCCGACCACCTCGTCGACCTGCTGCTCGACGTCGCCGCCAGCGGTGTCAACCGGGTCGAGCGGGAAGGGATCTCCCACGAGCACCCGAGCCGGTTCGTGCTCATCGGCTCGATGAACCCGGAGGAGGGCGAGCTGCGCCCGCAGCTGCTCGACCGCTTCGGGTTGGCCGTCGACGTGCGCACGAGCACGGATGGGACCGAGCGGGCCCTCGCCGTCCAGCGCCGCATCGCCTTCGACGCCGATCCAGCCGAGGTGGCGGCCGAGTGGGAGCAGAACGAGGAGGCGCTCCGCCGCCAGCTCGCTGCCCTCTCACGCCCGGTGTCGTTCCAACAGCTCGCACCCGATCTGGCGCGGTCGGTCAGCGAGCTGTGCGCCACCGTCGGCGCAGAAGGCCTTCGCGCTGATCTCGTCATCTGTCGCGCCGCGATCGCCCTGGCCCGCTGGGAGGGACGCGCGGCGGCCGACGCCGAGGACGTCCGCCGGGTGGCTCCATTGGCCCTCGCCCACCGCCGCCGCTCTCCGCTGGGTGATGGTGGCATCGACGGCGGTGACCTGCAGGAGGCGTTGGAGCGCCTGGAGGGAGGCGACCCTGGAGCCGACGAGGAGCGGGTCGCTCCGGTCGGAGAGCCGGCGCCCGTCCCAGGGCTCAGCGGCGCAGAGGCGCGCCGATCGGCGGGACAGGCCAGCGGCCGGCGTCGCCCGGCGGAGGGGCCGAGGGGTCGCCTGGTGGGGGACCGGCGGCCCGACGGGCCGGACGATCCGGTGCGTTCGGTGGCCCTGGGAGCCACGGCCGCGGCCGCCGCGACCCGGCGGATGGGCCAGTCCGCGGTCGACGCCGATGCGGCTGTCCTGGTGGAGCCCGAGGACCTGCGGGAGGCGGCGCGCGAGCAGCGCTCGGCCAACCTCGTCGTCCTGGTCGTCGACGCGTCGGGCTCGATGGGGGTCGGCCGCCGGATGGAGGCGGCGAAGGGGGCCGTGCTCAGCCTTCTGGTCGACGCCTACCAACGACGGGACCGGGTGGCACTGGTGACGTTCCGGGGCGAGTCCGCCGAGGTGGTTCTTCAGCCCACAGGGAGCGTGGAGGTCGCTCGGGCCCGCCTCGCCTCGCTGCCGACCGGAGGTCGTACGCCGCTGGCCGCTGGCATCGGCGCCGGCCTGCAGGTGGCCGAGCGGGCCCGCTCGGGGGCCTACCAGCCGCTCGTGGTCGTCGTCTCGGACGGCCGGGCGACCGCCGGGCCAGCCGGGGCCGACCCTGTGGCCGCGGCGCAGGAGGCAGCGGCGGGTGTCCGGCGGCGGGGGGTCGCCGCGGTCGTCGTCGACGCCGAGGAGGGGCCGGTGCGCCTTGGGCTGTCTCGGCCCCTGGCCGAGACGATGGCGGCCCGCTATGTCACGGTGGCGGAGCTGTCCGCCGGTGCCCTCGCCGGCGCGGTGCGGGCAGGGCTCAGCTGATCGGGCGGATCGCGGCCGGGTCCCAGTAGGCGTGGAGGGACGCGATCTTGCCGTCGTCGTTCACCTCGAAGATGTCGACGATGTCGATGATGCTGCCAGCCTCACCCGATCGGGCGTACATGGAGAACACGACGGCGGCCTCGTTGCCGCACACGTGCACCCGGTCGAGCTTGGGCTCCAGCTGATCGGCCATGCCGGCGACGTTGTCCCAGAACTGACCGATCGCCTCCTTGCCGATGTTGGCGGGTGAGGGGACGGGGTCGACCTGCGTGGCGTCGTCGGCGAAGCAGGCGAGAAAGGCGTCGCGGTCCTTCTTCGGAAACGAGGCGAGGTAGTCGTCGACGACGGCACGGACCTGCTCGGGAGTGGGCACCGGGCCTCCTCGGGGACGTTCGGGCTCGTTGCACAGTACGCGGGTAGCGTGCCGGCGTGCCTGCCGACGAGCTGAGCGCTGCGCTGCGGGACGTCGTGGCGAGCTCCCTCGGTGAGCCCGGGGTCGAGGTGGAGGGGCTGCGGCGGCTGTCTGGGGGTGCGTCCCGCGAGACCTGGTCCTTCGAGGCCCGGCGAGGGGACGGGAGGCAGTCGGGCCTGGTGCTGCGCCGGGACCCACCAGCGGCTCCGGGGAGCGGGATGGGACAAGAGTCTCGGCTTCTTTCTGCCGCAGCCAGAGCCGGCGTCCCGGTCCCTGGGATCGTGGCGGCCAGCGACGACCCCGCCGCGCTTGGTTCGTCCTTCATCGTCATGGAGCGCGTCGAGGGCGAGACGATCCCCCGTCACATCCTGCGCGACGACGCCTACGCCGCGGCTCGGCCGCTGCTGGCCGCCCAGTGCGGCGAGGCCCTGGCCGCGATCCACCGCATCGCGCCGGCGGACGTGCCCGGGCTGGAGCAACCCGACCAGGTTCAGGCTTTCCGGGCGATCCTCGACGAGCTGGGCGAGCCGCATCCGGCGTTCGAGATCGGGTTCCGCTGGCTGCAGGCGCATCGGGTCGACGAGGTGCGTACCGTCGTGGTGCACGGGGACTTTCGCAACGGCAACCTCATCGTGGGCCCCGACGGCATCCGCGCCGTCCTCGACTGGGAGCTCGCCCACCTGGGCGATCCGATGGAGGACCTGGGCTGGCTGTGCGTGAAGTCGTGGCGTTTCGGACAGCCGCTTCCGGTTGGCGGGTTCGGCACCTACGAGCAGCTCCTCGACGCCTACGAGCAGGCGAGCGGTCGGCCCGTCGACCGGGCCGCCCTGCGATGGTGGGAGACGCTGGGCACGCTCAAGTGGGGGATCATGTGCATCATGCAGGCGGCCAGGCACACCTCGGGCTCGGTGCGGTCGGTCGAGCTGGCCGCCATCGGCCGCCGGGTGTGCGAGGTCGAGTGGGACCTGTTGGGTCTGGTCGCGCCGGGGCCGGTGCCGGCGTTGGACTGATGACGTCACCCTGGTGAACCCGCACGACGAGCCGACCGCGGCGGGGCTGACGGAGGCGGTGCGGGAGTTCCTGGAGCGTGATGTGCTCCCCGCCACCGACGGCCGGGTGCGGTTCCACACGAGGGTGGCCATCAACGTGCTCGCCATGGTCGAGCGTGAGCTGGCGCTCGGTCCCGACCAGGCTCGAGCACACGCCGCGGCGCTCGGCCGGTTGGGCGTGTCGAGCGACGCCGAGCTGGCCGCCGCCATCCGAACGGGCGCCCTGGACGATCGCCTGGAGGAGGTGACCGCCGTGGTGCGGGAGACGGTCGAGGCCAAGCTGGAGGTGGCCAACCCCCGCTATCTGGGCGACGGCCTGCAACGGCTCCACACCCACCTTCGCCACTGGCTCGGGCACTGGCCCGCGGCTCCGGGGGAGGTGATCGTGGTCGGGTCACCGCTTCGAGTCGGTCCCGGTTGGGACGGTCAGACGCGCGCCTTCGTCGGCATCGCCAGCCCGGAGGGGGTCGTCCTGTCCGTGCCGCCGGGTGCCGAGCCGGCGGTGCGGGCGCTGGGCCTGACCCGCGACCGGCTGCTGTCGTCGACCAACGACGGCGGCGCCGAGCTGGGAGACAGCCTGGCGAGCGCGGTGGGTGAGGGGCGCGGACGATTGGGGCGCGGATGCTTTCGGTGGACCGTGTGGCCCGCCGAGCTGGAGGACGCGGGGGACTGGGTGTCGACGAGCGATCCCCGCGTGCCTCCCTGGCTGCACCCCTTCAACGGCGACGTCCTAATCGCTTGGGACGACGACGGGAGGTACGGCGCGGGGGTCGGTCGCAAGCAGCACGACCGGTGGGGCCACGAGCTGGCCGTGGTGACCGAGGAGGCACTGCGGGGCAAGGGGATCGCCCGTCGACTGGTGGCGCAGGCGGCTCGGCGGGTGCTCGTCGATGGCGCGGTGCCCACGTACCTGCACGCCTTCGACAACGCGGCCTCTGCGCGGGTGGCCGACGCAGCCGGCTTCCCGGACCGGGGCTGGGAATTCCTCGCCCTGTGGCAGCGACCGCGGAGCTAAGTCGGCTCGGCGTGCTCCTCGGCTCGGCGTGCTCCTCGGCTCGGCGTGCTGGGGGGTCAGCGGTTGCGGACCGACTCGAGCTGGCGGACCTCGAACTGGCGGATGGCGCCCTGGGTGCGCAGGGCGGCGAGGTCCCCGTGGGCACCAGCCAGCGACCAGGTGGCGGTCCACACCTCGACGACCGTCACGTCGTAGCGACCGAGGTCGTCCCAGGTGTGGGTGATCTGGCCGTCGGGCCACGGGGCGCCGGCGGTGTCGTACGGGCCCTGCGAGCCGGTGCCGTCTCCCCAGTCGACGAGGAACGTCCCGCGGGCGGCGATGGTGAGTGGGCCGAGGGGAGTCGGGTTCGAAAACTGGCGGCTGGTGGGGGCGTGGGTCTCGAGGTAGCCGAGCTTGCCGGCGAGGGCGTAGCCGGGGGCGATGCTGGGCGCCGGACGCCCGAGCAGGTCGGCGCCGTGCACGGCCCAGAAGGATCCGGCCACCGCCGCGGGCGGTAGGGCCGCGGCGGCTGGTGCGCCTGCGGGGTTCGCTCCCGTGGGTGGCCCAGGGCAGAGCAGGTAGTTGCCGACGAGGGTCTGCCACCTGTGCTCGTAGGCGTTGTTGATGCCCGTCGCGACATCCGGATTGCTCGTCGACCGATCCTGCACGGCGATGCAGAACCCGCCACCGCCGTTATCGGTCAGGTACGGCACCGCCGCCGGATAGATGGTCGGCGTCGGCCCGCTCGCCGCCACGACATGCGTCGCCGCGGTCGGGGATGCCCCCGCCGGACCGTCCGGCGCGCCGGGCGCGGGGGTCGTACCTCCCGGTGCCCCGCCAGAGACGGAGTAGTCAATGGTTCCGCTGTTGTAGCCGTCTCTTACCGTGATTGGATCAGCGGTAGCTTGGCCTGGCAACTGTGCTACTCCGACTACCAGCGCGAACAGTATGCCGAGTATCGGGCGCTTCAAGGGTGTGTGACGCACGTATTCTCCGGCTGCGACTCGTCGGAGTTATGCCCCAGAAACGCTACGACCCAGTTCGTCGTGTTCAGGTGAGTTGGGTCGTCTTGGGGTTGCGCACGGCGGAGCGCGAAATAGAAATGATGAGGCGGCGGAACCGAATTGAGCAAGGCAGAGTAGTCACGGTTTGCCCCTACGAAGATGCAAGACTCGCTGGCGAAGACAAGCCGAACAACGGTGTCTCGTACCGGGCCAGGATCAGGGCGATAGTTGGGCAGCCCCTGGTCGAGTTGATCAAGCAAAATCTGCGTCTGAGCGCCGAACTCATCCGCCGTGCTAACAGACCGAAACAATCTCGCAGCCTCGGGCGTCAAGCTTCGCTTCTGAACCATGACAATCGTCCCTTGGTTATTGATTGCTTCTAAGGCATCCAGCACGCGCTGGACGTAGGCGGCGGTGATGGGGGAGGGGATGGCGTAGGGGTCGGCTGAGGTCGTCGAGGTTGACGCGGCTTGGGGAACGGTGGCGCCTGGTCCGGCGCTGGCGGTGCTGCCGCCGCACGCCGCGGCAAGGACCGGAACTATCGCCAGAGTTGCCCCCGCGACGCGGGTCCCCAGCCCCAACCTCAGCATCTTTCGCACCATACAGTGAAATGCTGTGCACCGTCCAATTGCGCCCGACGCGCAGGTGGGCAACACCGTTACAGTTCGAGCGTGGCGACCGATGCCGTCCTCGTGGGTGCTCACGACGTGCCCGTTCAGTCGGCACAGCCTCCGACGACCGCGTGGCGGCGGACGTTCCGGACAGCCGTGGTCACACTGATCGCCGCCGCCATCACCCCGTTCATCGTTCCGGTCCCGCACGCCCGGGTGGCGCTGCGCCGGGCGAGAGAGGCGATCGCCCGGGCTCGTCGTAAGGATCCCCGGTGAGCCTCGGCCCGCTGGCCATCGTGCTCCTCCTGCCGGTGGGGCTCGTCGCCGGCCTGCGCACCCACCGTTGGACGCGGGTCGTCGTCGTCGGCCTGGGAGCTGCTCTCGCCGCCCTCATCTTCCCGACGGCTGCCGTCGTGGTGGTTGTCGCTGCACTGCTGGCGTTGATCGCGGGAGCGGTGCTCCTAGGGACGGGCGTGCACGCCGTGGGCAGGCCAGGCGCGACCCTCAGCGTCGCTGAGCTGGTGGTCGGAGGTCTCGCCGTGCGCTGGTGGCGACGGCGTCAGGTCCGGCGCTGGTCCGAACCATGGGCCCGACGGGCCCGCCAGCGCTGAAACTCTAAGGTCACGAGAACCGCGCACCCAGGAATCTCTCAGCTTGCGGGCATTTACTACAACATGCCACCCGACGCAGGGCCAGGCAGGACCGCCAAAATGTCATCCCCAGCAAGCATCCGTCGGTGCCTGCGTCGGGTGGCCCAAACAATCGCCGGTCGATCAGCAGGATCGACCGGCGACCCAGAGGAGCCCCCGCCATGACCCTTGATGAGGTTGCCCACCTGTCTGTTCAGCCGGCGCTCGGTCCTCCCGGACCCAGGATCCTCGGCCTGCTGGCTGTCGCGGTCGTCGCCGCGATGGCCTGGTTGTTCCACGCCGCCGCCCAGGGCTGGGCGCTGATCAGCCCACCCCGACCACAGGCGATCCCGGTCGAGGTACCGCGGCGGAGAGTGCGCGCACGCCGCGAGCTCTGAAGCGAGGCTGCAGCGTCTGGGGCGGAGGCGACCTATCGACCCTGAACACGACAAGAACGACTGGCTAGGCCGTCCACGAGCGAACTTGTCGTGATTTGGGCTATCTATCGGCCCAGATCACGACGAGAACGGTCTACGCCGGCTGCTGCGGCGTACTTGGAGCGACCAGGGGCGGCCGCGGGGCCACGGTCGAGGCAGCGGGGGCCACGCCCGCGGCGCCCGAGGCGGCCGGAGCGACACACCCGAGTCGGCGGAACCTCCCCACCTCACGCGCCGACGGCGTGGAACCCCCCGTCCACGTGGACGATCTCGCCCGTCGTCATCGGGAACCAGTCTGAGAGCATGGCCACGCACGCCTGGGCCACCGCCTTGGTGTCGGTGACGTCCCAGCCGAGCGGTGCCCGCTCCGACCACACCTCCTCGAAGCGCTCGAAGCCCGGTATGGACTTGGCGGCCAGCGTGCGTGCGGGGCCCGCAGCCACGAGGTTGACCCGGACCCCGGCCGGCCCGACGTCCCGAGCGAGGTAGCGGGCCAGCGACTCCAGGGCCGCCTTGGCGACACCCATCCAGTCGTAGACCGGCCACGCCACCCGGGCGTCGAAGTCGAGGCCGACCACGGAACCACCCCCGGCCGCCTTCATCAGCGGCAGCAGCGCCTGGGTCAGGGGCTTCAGTGAATAGGCGGATATCTGGAGGGCCACCGCCACGTCGTCCCAGTCGGCTCGCATGACGTCACCGCCCAGACAGTCGGGAGGTGCGAACCCGATGGCGTGCAGCACGCCGTCGACCGCGCCCCAGCGTCGGCCCAGCTGCTCGGCCAGGGCCTCGAACTGCGAGGCATCGGTGACGTCGAGCTCGAGCACGTCTGCCGGCGCATCCAGCTTGCGGGCGGTCCGTCGGGTGATCGACAAGCCTCGCGCCGCGCCCGTCAGGACCAGGTCGGCCCCTTCCGCCTGGGCCAGTTGGGCAACGGCGAACGCCAGCGAGGCATCGGTGAGCACCCCGGTCACGAGGATCCGCTTGCCCTCGAGGATTCCCATCCAACCTCCGATCTCTGGGGCGCCGATGACGTTACCGCCGCCGGAGCGGGCTACGGCCCGAACGGGGTGGGTCCTGCGGATACGACGCCCACCCCCTGCTGTGCAAGGGTGGGCCCATGAAGGTGGGACTCATCGGAGGAACCGGTCCGGCCGGGCGGGCCCTCGGCGTCCGGCTGGCTTCAGTCGGCGTCGAGGTGGTCATCGGCTCGCGTTCCATCGAGCGAGCGGAGGACGTCGTCGAGGAGCTGGCTCGAGAGTGGCCCGACCACCAGCTGGCAATACGAGGGGCGGAGAACGAGCAGGCGGCCGACGCAGAGCTCGTCGTCATCGCCACCCCTTGGGACTCGGCGCCCGGCATGACGGCCTCGATGGCACCGCACCTCACCGACAAGGTGGTTGCCTCGATGGCCAACGCCCTCGTCAAGGTGGGCAACGAGCTCCACCCCCTCGTTCCCGCCCGGGGCTCGATCGCCGCCGAGGTGCAGGCGGCGGCGCCGCGCGCCATGGTCGCGGCCGCCTTCCAGCACCTGCCAGCCCGGCACCTCGGCGATCTCGATCGTCGGATCGAGAGCGACGTGTTCGTCTGCTCGGACCACCCGCAGGCCACCAAGGCGGTCGCCGACCTGGTGAGCCTGATTCCGGGGCTCCGCCCCATCGACGCCGGTACCCTGGCTGCTGCGGCACCGGTCGAGGCCTTCACCGCCGTACTGGCCTCGGTCAACATTCGGTACCGTGCCCGGTCGGCGGTTCGACTCACCGGGATCGATTCGAGCTGACCTTTCGCTTGGAGCCAGATGGTGATGCAGCTGTACGACACCGCCCGGCGCCGCGTGGTGCCGTTCGATCCGGGCCCGGTCGTCACCATGTACACCTGCGGCATCACCCCGTATGACGCCGCGCACCTCGGTCACGCCGCCGTCTATCTGACCTTCGACATCCTCCAGCGTCGACTGCGCGACCTCGGTCACCAGACCCAGTGCGTGCGCAACATCACCGATGTCGACGACGATATCCTCCGCACCGCTCGGCAGATGGGTGTGCACTACCTCGATCTGGCGGCCGAGGAGATGGCCCGCTTCGACGCCGACATGCGGGCCCTCGGCCTCCTCCCCGCCTTCAGCGAGCCGCGGGCGACCTCCGCCATCCCCGACATCCTGGGGTTCATCGGCATGGTGCTGGACTCTGGCCACGCGTACCGGGCGGGCGGGGCCGTGTACTTCAGCGTCGACAGCTTTCCGCGCTTCGGTCAGGTCAGCCACCTGGACCGGGAGGAGATGCTGCGGTTGGCCGCCGAGAACGGTGGCAATCCCGACGACCCGTACAAGCGCGACCCGTTGGATTTCGTGCTGTGGCAGCCCTCGGCGCCCGACGAGCCGAAATGGAGCTCGTTATGGGGCGATGGTCGGCCGGGCTGGCACATCGAGTGCTCCGCGTTGGCGCTACGAGAGCTGGGCACGACCATCGACCTGCATGGAGGTGGGACGGATCTGATCTTCCCTCACCACGAGTGCGAGGCGGCCCAGTCCGAGGCGGCGACGGGCGAGACGTTCGTCCGCCACTGGATGCACCAGGCGCTGGTCGGCCTCGACGGCGTCAAGATGTCGAAGTCCCTCGGCAACCTGGTCTTCGTGAGCGATGTGCTGAAGGAGTGGGAGGCCTCGGCGCTACGGCTCGCCATCCTGGCCAACCACTACCGGGAGCAGTGGGAGTGGCGCGACGAGATGCTGGGCGAGGCGTCGCGCCGACTCGAGTCCTGGCGGGCAGCCGGGACCGGCTCTGCCGGCCTCGAGCGCGTGAGGAGCTGTCTCGACAACGATCTCGACACCCCGGGCGCCGTGGCCGCCATCGACGAGGAGGTCGCTGCCGGACGCGGCGTGTCCGACGCAGTCGCCCTGCTCGGCGTCGCCTGACGGCGTATGCCCTGACAAGCCCACCTTTCGGACTAGTTACGAGGGATGTCTGGAATATCCCCCTTCCAGCGGTATCAGTGGCCCCGTATCCTCCAGGTGTAGGTCCCGGCAAATACGGGGCCCGACAAGGGGGAGAAATGAACGAGAACAGGTGGGAACAGGCGGGCGCTGGCGCCGGCATCGTCTTCGTGGCGTTGATCCTGGCGAGCATCTTCGTCGTTCCCGCGGCGCCACACATCAACGCGTCATTCCTCAACATCGCCAACTTCTACGTCAGCAACCGGGGCGGGCTGCTCACCTCGGCTCTGCTCGGGACGTTGGGAAGCGTCTTCTTTCTCTGGTTCGTCAGCCACCTGCGCCACGTGCTTCAGCGCGCCGAAGGTGGCAGCGAGGCGCTGTCACCGATCGTGCTCGTCTCCGGCACCGCAGTAGCGGTCGTCGGCTTCCTGTTGGCCGTCCCGCAGGCGACGCTGGCCTTCAGGTCGCACCGGATCGAGCTGATCACGAACCGGGGTGTGGTGCGGAGCCTCTTCTACATGAGCGAGATCCTCGGTGGCGTGCTGCTGCTCGCCATCGCTCTTTTCCTGGTGGCCGCCTCTCTGGCGATGGTGCGCAAGGAGCTGGTCGCCCCGCCGCTCGGGTACGCCGGCCTGCTGTTCGGTGCCGCCTCATTCATCTCTGGGGTCAGCGCCTTCTACGTCACCACCTACAGCGCGGCCTGGGTCGGTCTCCAGATGGGGGTTGGCATCGCCACCCTGGCGTGGGTGCTGGTGGCCAGCGTCATGATGTTGGCCCGTCCAGAGGTCGCCAAGGCCGAGGCACCGGGACCGGTGTTCGCCAGCTCGAGCTGACCTCCCCCGGGGGGCAACACACGACAGCAGAGAGCACTTCGTCGACGGGGCCGGCCGTACAGGGCCGGCCCCGTCGCAATCTCCGTCGTCGGGTGGGCGAACCAGCGGTACGCTCGCCCGTTGATATGGCCGACGACATCGAGGTATCCCTGCCCGACGGCTCGACGCGATCGCTGACCGCCGGATCCAGCGCCGGCGACCTGGCTGCCGCCATCGGGCCGCGGCTCTCGAAGGCCGCCGTCGCCGCGGTCGTCGACGGGAAGGAGGTCGATCTCGGGACCGCGCTGCGCAGCGGTGAGACGGTGTCGATCGTCACCGCCGGCTCGCCCGAGGGACGGGTCGTGCTCCGTCATTCGACGGCCCACGTGCTCGCCCAGGCCGTGCTCGACCTGTGGCCCGGCGCCCACTTCGCCATCGGCCCCGCCGTCGAGGACGGCTTCTACTACGACTTCGAGCTTCCGGGCGGGGAGCACTTCACCGACGAGGACCTCGTCCGGATCGAGGCCCGCATGCGCCAGATCGTCGCGGAGGGACAGCCGTTCGTGCGCGAGGAGCACTCCACCTCCGAGGGGCTTCGCATCTTCGCCGACCAGCCCTTCAAGCGGGAGATCATCGAGGGGGTTGGAGCGGCGGCACGGGACGGGGACGATCCGGAGTCTCGCAGCGAGGGCGTCGACGCCGGCGCCGTGAGCACCTATCGCAACCCTCCCCATTTCGTAGACCTCTGTCGCGGCCCGCATGTGCCGTCCACCGACCGACTGGGCGCCTTCAAGCTCATGCGGGTGGCGGGCGCCTACTGGCGAGGGGACGAGCGCCGCCCTCAGCTCCAGCGGGTGTACGGCACGGCCTGGGAGTCGAATGCCGCCCTGGCCGAGCACCTGCACCGGCTCGAGGAGGCCGAGCGGCGGGATCACCGCCGGCTCGGCGCCGAGCTGGACCTGTTCCACTTCCCGCCCGAGATCGGCGGCGGCCTCCCGCTGTTCCATCCCAAGGGAGCGCTCATACGCCAGATCATGGAGGACTACTCGCGCGCCGAGCACCTGGCGGGTGGCTACCAGCTCGTCTGGACGCCGCACCTGGCCAAGTCGACGCTGTTCGAGAGGTCGGGCCACCTCCAGTGGTACGCCGAGGGCATGTACCCCCCGATGGAGATGGAGGGGGCCTCGTACTACCCCAAGCCCATGAACTGCCCCATGCACATCCTCGTGTACCAGAGCCGGGCCCGGTCGTACCGGGAGCTTCCGATGCGGCTGTTCGAGCTCGGCACCGTGTACCGCTTCGAGCGCTCGGGTGTGCTGCACGGACTCGCTCGCGTGCGGGGGATGACCCAGGACGACTCCCACATCTTCTGCACGCCCGAACAGCTGGGCGATGAGCTGGCGACCCTGCTGGCGTTCGTGCTCCGGGTGCTGCGGACCTTCGGGCTCACCGAGTTCGAGGCCGAGCTGTCCACCAGGCCCGAGGAGTACCTCGGCAGCCTCGAGGAGTGGGAGCAGGCCACCGAGGCCCTGCGGGGGGCGCTCGACGCCACCGGGATCCCGTACACCGTGGCCGAAGGCGAGGGTGCATTCTACGCCCCCAAGGTCGACGTGCACCTGCGAGACGCCATCGGCCGGCGTTGGCAGCTCTCCACCCTGCAGGTCGACTTCCAGGAGCCCCAGCGCTTCGACATGTGGTACATCGGGGCCGACAACCAGCGCCACCGCCCGTTCATGATCCACCGCGCCCTGTTCGGTTCGGTCGAGCGCTTCATGGCCCTGCTCCTCGAGCACTACGCGGGCGCGCTGCCTACGTGGCTGGCGCCCGTCCAGGCGCGGATCCTGCCTGTGCGCGACGGCCACGACGCCTACGCGGTGCGGCTTGCTGACCGGCTCAGGGCGGACGGGTACCGGACGGACGTGGACGAGGCCGACGAGCCGCTCGGGGCTCGGATCCGGCGAGCCAAGCTGGAGAAGGTGCCCTACGTGCTCGTCGTCGGAGACGACGATGTGGCAGCTGGCACCGTGGGCGTGAACGCCCGGGGGAGCGCGACGCCCGAGCGGGGCGTACCCGTCGACGACTTCGTGGCTCGACTGGGAGGCGAAATCGAGGCCCGCGTGGGACCCGAGCACGCGGCCGCGAACGGCTCGTGACCCTTCAGCGCCTGTGGGCGGGTTGGCGCATGCCGTACGTCAGCTCGGCCGCCGACTCGGGCTCCGGGAAGGAACCGCGGGCGGGAGCGGGCATCAGCTCCGACAGCAGCACCGAAAGCAGCGCCCGCGCCGCGACGCAGACGGGGGGCAGCCATCGGGAGGGAGCGGGCGCGGATCAACGGCGGGACGACTGCGTATTCTGCCGGATCCTGGCCAGCACGGAGCCTGACGCCGTCACCTACATCGTGTGGCGTGGGCGCCGGTGCTTCGCGGTGCTCAACCGCTTTCCGTATGCCAGTGGTCACGTGATGGTCATGCCAGCGCGCCACGTCGGCGACCTCGAGGACATGGCCGGCGAGGAGGCGGCAGAGCTGTGGGCGGCCGTGTCGGACGCTGTTCGGGCGCTCAAGGCCTCCTATGGGCCCGACGGCCTCAACGTCGGCGCCAACATCGGGCGGGCAGCCGGCGCCGGCATACCCGGACACTTCCACGTCCACGTCGTGCCCCGCTGGTTCGGCGATACCAACTTCACCACGACCGTGGCCGAGGTCCGAGTCCTACCCGAAAGCCTCTCGGACACCTGGAGCCGGCTCCGCGCGGCCTGGCCCGAGTCGCGCCAGCCTCAGGTCTGAGCCTGGGTCCTGGCCAACCTGCTGACGAGGTGGGACGGCACGACGTCGTAGTGGTGGTGGCTGACGGTGAAGCGGCCGCGACCGCCGGTCAGCGAGCGCAGGTCGATGGCATAGCGCTGGACCTCCGAGGTGGGGACGAGGGCGATGACGATCTGCTCCCCGTCGTTGCCCGAGTCGGTGCCCTGGATCCGGCCCCGGCGCGAGTTGAGGTCGCTGATGACGTCGCCCGAGTAGTCCACCGGCACCGTGACCTCGAGGGCGGAGACGGGCTCGAGCAGGACCGGTCCGGCCGCGGCCACTGCCGCCTTGAAGCCGAGTGTGCCAGCCATCTTGAAGCTCATCTCGGAGGAGTCGACCGAGTGGTACTTGCCGTCGTACACGGTCACCTTGACGTCGACGACCGGATAGCCGTGCTCCCCACCCTGCTGCATGGCCTCGACCACGCCCTTCTCCACGGCGGGGATAAACTGGCGGGGAATGGCGCCGCCCACGACCTTGTCCTCGAATGCGAAGCCGTCACCTCGCTCGAGCGGGTCGACCCTGAGGTTGGCCACGCCGAACTGACCGTGGCCTCCGGTCTGCTTCTTGTACTTGCCTTCGGCCTCGGCCGGCTTGCTGATCGTCTCGCGGTACGGGACACGGACGTCTTCGGTCTCCACGTCCACGCCGAACTTGCGATGCAACCGCTCGCACGCGATCGACAGGTGGGTCTCGCCCATCCCGGCGAGCACGGTCTGGTGCGTCTCGTCGCTCCGGGTCACCTCGATGGACGGGTCTTCCTCCTGCAGGCGGTGGAGCGCCGTCATCAGCTTGTCCTCGTCACCCTTGGAGCGGGGATTGATGGCGACCGACAGCACGGGCGGCGAGGGAGGAGGAGCTGGAACGATCACTGGGGTGTTCTTCGGCGCCAGGGTGTCGCCGGTCGTGGTGTCCGAAAGCTTCGCCACGGCGACCAGGTCACCGGCGGGTGCCTCGCCGACGGAGTCCTGCTCCTTGCCCCGGAGGGTGAACAGTGCGTGGAGCCGCTCGTCGGTGTGGCTCCGGGGGTTCGTGAGCACGGTGTCGGGGCGGATGGTGCCCGACAGCACCCGCAGCATCGAGATCTTCCCCACGTACGGGTCGGCGAGGGTCTTGAACACGCGGGCGAGGGGCTGGCCGGCGGGGTCGTTCGGCAGCTCCTGGGTCGTGTTGCCGGCCTGGACAGTGACCGGCGGCCGGTCTGCGGGAGAGGGGCCGAGCTCGCAGATGTAGGCGGCGAGGCGCTCGATGGCGGTCCCCCTGGCGGCCGACCCGCAGATGACCGGGAACACGCTGGCCGAAGCGACGCCGAGGGCCAGGGTGTCCTCGAGCTCTTTGGGGCTCGGGACGTCGCCCTCCAGGTACCGCTCCATGAGATCGTCGTCGGCCACGACGATGCCCTCCACGAGGTTGTCGTGCACCTGGTGCTCGAGCGATTCCATCTCGTCGGGGATCGGGCCGGTGCGCGGCGCACCGTCGTCGTAGATGAAGGCGGTGTCGGACAGCAGGTCGGCCACGCCGCAGAAGTCCGCCTCCTCGCCGATGGGCAGCTCGAGGGGTGCGATGCCGCTGCCGAAGCGGGTTCGCAGCTGCTCCAGGGTGCGCTCGAAGCTCGACCGCTCGCGGTCGAGCTTGTTGACGAAGATCATCCTGGCCACGCCGGCCTGGGCCGCCATGCGCCAGACGACCTCCGTCTGGACCTCGACACCCTCGACGGCGCTGACGACGAACACGGCCAGGTCGGCGATCGACAGGGCCGCGGCCACGTCGCCGACGAAGTCCGCGTAGCCGGGGGTGTCGATCAGGTTGACCTTGTGGCCCTGGAACTCGAAGGGGGCCAGTGCGAGCGATACCGAGATCCCCCGCTTGATCTCCTCGGGATCGAAATCGGTCGTCGTGGTGCCGTCCTCCACCCGCCCTTTCCGACCGATCGCACCGGCCTGGGCGAGCAGCGCCTCGGCGAGGGTCGTCTTTCCCGTGCCGCCGTGTCCTACGAGGGCGACGTTTCGTATCCGGGCCGGAGGGAAGGTCTTCACACCGACACACCTCGCTCGCTCTAGGTGGCTCTGGCTGGGCGCCCGATGGGCTCAGGCTCCCATCTACCGGGCTTCGGGCTGGTCACGGGCATCGATAGCCTACAGATGGCCGGTGGTACCGTGGGGTGGTAGTCGGTGAAGGAGCGACCATGTTCGACGGCCGCTGGCGAGCCAGGGTCGACCAGGGTACGACACCCATCGGCGCCGGGTTGAGCCGGATCGGTGTAACGGCCGACCAACTGACGCTAACGGGCCTGGTGATGGCGGCTGGTGCCGCGTTCGCCATCGGTAGCGGCTACCTGTGGGTCGGCGTGATCCTCCTGATCGCCTCCGGGCTGCCTGACCTGCTGGACGGGCCCGTGGCCAAGGCGTCCGGGACGGCGGCGCCCCGGGGAGCCTTCTTCGACTCGGTGGCGGACCGGGTGACGGACACGCTCCTCCTCGGCGGGGTGGCCTGGTACCTGGGCTCGACGCACGGGGGCGAGGCGGCGCTGCTGCCCTTCGCGGTGCTGGGAGCCGCCTTCCTCGTCTCGTACGAGCGGGCCAAGGCCGAGTCGCTGGGCTTCAACGCCAAGGGGGGCATCATGGAGCGGGCCGAGCGCATCGTGCTGCTCGGGATCGGGCTCGTCTTCAGCGCCCTCCTCGTCCCCGTGCTGTGGGTGATGCTCGTGCTCACCCTGGCGACCGCCGTCCAGCGCTTCGTCATGGTGTGGCGCCAGGCCAGCCCCGCGGCGCGGGATGCGGCGCCACGCTGGCGGACTGGTCGGGTCGAGTCGCGCTGGCGACAGTGGCAGGAGACCGCCGTGCTGCGTTCCGGCCCCGAGGGGCGTGCACCTGGGGGTCGCTGGCGGGATCGCCGGCAGCGGGTGCTGGCCAGCCGGGCGACCCGGGCGGGCCATGCTCGCCGGAGCAGGCGACGCGTCACCAGCGGGCCCTAGCCATCAGGGGCGGCGGGGAAGCTACTTGCACATTTCGGTGAGAATCATCCCTGGTGACGGTCCATGACAAGGCGCAAGTAGTTTCCCCGCCGTCTCTCAGGGCCGTCGCGGCCGACCAACGGGCTCGGGCGATCTTCGCCGGGTACCGTGCCGCGGCGGCCATCGCCCGGGCGTTGCCCGAAGCGGCGGTGCCCCCCATGACGAGGTTCTCCGGAGCCGTGTTCTCGGCGGCCCTGCCGGGGCGACGGTCGATGGTTCGCCGCCACCTGCGACGGGTCAGCGGAGGGGGGCTCGACGGTCAGGCGCTGGATCGCGCCGTCGGGCGGGCCTTCACCTCCTACGCCCAATACTGGGCAGACTCGTTTCGGCTGTTCGACCTCTCTGCGGCGGATCTCGGGCGGCACGTGCAGCGCGACGGCTTCGAGCATCTGGATGCCGGGATCGCCCGGGGACGCGGTGTGATCCTCGCGGTTCCCCACCTGGGCAGCTGGGACCGAGGCGGCGCCTGGCTGGCGTCGGTGGGCTACCCGCTCACCGTGGTGGTCGAGGCGCTCGAGCCGCCGGAGCTGTTCGACTGGTTCGTGGAGATGCGCCGGGCGGTCGGCATGACTGTGGTGCCGCTCGGCCTCCGGGCCGGAGCCGCGGTACTGCGAACGCTGCGCGACGGCGGGGTCGTGGCCCTGCTCAGCGACCGCGACCTGGTTGGCACGGGGGTGGAGGTCGACTTCTTCGGTGAGCGGACCTCGCTTCCCGCCGGTCCGGCCACCCTCGCCCTCCGGACCGGCGCCGCCCTGTTGCCGGCGACGATGTACTCCAGTCAGCGCGACCTCCACCACGTCGTGATCCGGCCGCCGCTGGCGGTGGAGCGGCTCGGCGCCGTCGCCGACGACGTCGCCCGCATCACCCAGGCCCTGGCACGGGAGCTGGAGAAGCTGATCCGCGTGGCTCCCGAACAGTGGCACCTCTTCCAGCCCAACTGGCCATCTGACCCCGGATATGGGCTCTGAGCTGGCTGTTTGTTTCACGGTTGTGCCCCAAGGGGGACCGATGGTTCCTCTACCTGGGCCGTTGGCCCTACATATCCACGGACGTGCGGAGGGCTCGCGTCAACCGAGGTTTAACACTCGGCCCGCGTCGTGGAAATCCACCGCACCCTTCCTGAGGAGGCAAAACGCGCCAGCGAGGGTGAGCGAGAGAGACAGCGGTGTCGAGGACCGGTCGCGATTACTACTCGCTCACGATGTCCGAGGCGAAGCGGCTCCTAGTCCGTGATCCCCCGCTTTAGCGTGATGTCACCCCACTTCTTCATGCCCGGGACCTTGTGGATCACGGGAGGGGCCTGACCAGAAGAGGCGAGCTCATCAAGATGAATGAACGCCACCGAGCCCCACTCGGCTAACTGAAAGCCGGTCACGTCGTTGGCGTCCTCCACATCGGCGACCAACGCTCGATGCACTGCCTGCCATTGTGAGGGATCGAGGTCGAACTCGATGGGGAGCACGGCCTCGGGGTCCTCGTATGCCCGTCGAGCGAAATCGGGATCAGCCCTAATACGGTCGACCGCCGCTCGCACGTCCTTCGCCGTCATGATGGATAAGACGAGCTGGCGGGCCCGAGGTTACGTGCGTCCGAGAGACAGTCATCACGCATCGGGCATACCGGACACCCCTCGACCACCAGCCGAGAAGCTGCATGCCGATTCCAAACGGCTGGCGCGGGAGGAACTGGAGCAGCTGCGCCGGTCGATCGCCATGCTCAAGCTGGGCTCGATCGCAATCGACCGGGAGGACGCCATGCGGCTGCTCCGTCGTTGCCGTCAGGTCTCAGGTCGCCGTCTCGAGCAGGCCATGCTCGCGGAGCACCGCAACGACGTTGTCCGGATCTCGGGGTTCCCCTCCACAAAGACCCCCGATCGCCCCGGAGGTCAGCTCAGCCGCTGGGGGGGAACTCACCGTCGGGATTGCACGTGAAGCCCTGGGGTGGACTGGGTGGGTTCGAGCGCTGGTACTGGTTGTTGTTCACTTTGATCAGGAGCCAACAGGTCGCCGGCTTCTTGTCCGCGGGGTCGGAGGAGGCCAGAAGCCCGTTTGAGTCGAAGCTGTGCACATTTCGCAGCGCCGTCAGCACACTGGCCCGGGTGGGGTTGGCCCCAGCTGCCTGGAGGGCCTGGGTGAAGAGCCGGGCTGAGGACCAGCCATAGACGCTGTAGAGATCAGGCTGGACTCCGGGGTGGGTCTTGGCCATCCAGGTCAGGAAGAGGTTCACCTCCGGCGTGCTCTGGCGGTCGCCGCCCAAGTAGAGCGCCTGTTGCTGGTCGATGAGCACCGACTGGCCGGCCCCGGGGTTGATCAGCTTGAAGAAGGTACCGTCATACACCTGCCCAGGCGACTCGACCAGCTGGGGCTTGTAGCTCTGCTGCTGCATGTTGTTCAGAAAGTGGGAGATCGATTTGATGTCAGTGTTCACCACCACCATCTGCACGCCGGCGCTGCGCATGCGAACGACGTCCGAGGTGAAGTCGGTGTCGAGTGGGTTGATGTCCCGCTCGTAACTGACGTGGTAGCCGAGCGACTGCATCGCCGCTTTCTCGTTGTTCCACGCCGCGATCGCCGACGGGACGTTGGCGATGATGGCGCCAACGTTCTTCACCGCTTGCGGAAAGCGTTGCTTGTAATAGATGAGGGGGCCGGTCCGCCACCCGTTCCCGAGCGGTTGGGGGCTGAAGTTGTTTGGGAGAGCCTGGGCCACCGGATCAAGGGAGAAGGCGACGTCGGGTACGTCGGGCTGGGCTTGGAGGACTTTGGCCCCGCAGTTGTCGAACAGTGAGAACGAGCCCACCAAGGCGAGGGATTCCCCAGTCAGCGACTGCGTCTCCGACTGGTTCTGGGCGCACGAGAAGGCGTCGTCGGCGGACGTGAGCACGATCTTGCGGCCGTTCACACCACCCTGGCTGTTCACATAGGCGAAGAACGCGTCGGCGCCGTTGGGCGCGCCCTTGAACAGCCCGGGCACGGGGCCCGAGAGGATCGAGACGTTACCGACAGTCACCTGGGTGGGGGTTACGCCGACCGCTGACGTCGTTCCACCAGCCGGGGGAGTGGTTGATGGGGTGCTGGTAGTCGTGGAGGGGCTGCCGCCTTTCGTCCCGCCACCACAGGCCGCACCCGCCAGGGCCACGGTGGTCGCCATCACCAACGGCCAGAGGCGCCTCTTCAGTTTCACGTTGCTCCCCCTAGCTGTGTTGCGCTGCCGCCTGTAACCCGGGAGATCTGATGCCGTGTCGGGGCAGCATAGTGCGGACGGATCGTCACAGGTCCGTGCCTATCTCCGCAAAGGGCGGATGAAGTGGCACTAGGCGCCGTTGGCCGTAAAGGTGAGGCCCTAGAGGTCGATGGCGTTGCCCCTGCCGATGCCTCTCGATCCCCCGGTCCCAAACGACTGGAGGGCCGTGATGACTGTTTAGCCGTGAGCCTCGCCCGGGTTAGTGACCCAGGCGAAGGCTTCGGCCACGTCCCGAATCTCTGCAGCCCCAACCACGTCTGACTCCTCGGCCCGCACGCGCTCGAGAATGGCCTGTCTGACCTTGGCCTCCAGCGGGTGCGACTCAGCCGCCAGTGCCCGAATCTGCTGGGCAGTTTCCTCGTCCATCGGCCTGCTCCCCGAGTACCTCGCCCGCGGCAATCCCTTGAGCCGGCGTCTACCAGGGAAGCCACCGGCCCCCGGGCATCATTGCCCGGAGGAATGACCGGTCCTCGGCGGGCGGGAAGGACGGCGCAAGGTCCGGCCTCCGAGCTTCCGAGGTCCGTCCGGCGACGCTCCCTAACCGCGAAAGAGGGGATACAGATTCGCGGTCCTGTCCAACCTACGACGCGGCTGATCGGACGAGAAAGGGGGTGAACCGCCCCGGGATCGGTGACTGCTCTTTCCTTTGAGAGGATGGAGCAGTGTCAGAGAGCACTGAGAGCAAGCGGGCGCCGCGTCCGCCGTATCCGGCGGAGTTCCGGGAGCGGGCGGTCCGGATGGTCTTTGAGCACCAGGACGAGTACCCCTCGCAATGGAAGGCGATCCAGTCGATCTCGGCGAAGCTCAAGGTCAACCACGAGAGCCTCCGTCAGTGGGTCCGCAAAGTCGAGACCGACGCCGGTTCGCGTCCCGGTCTGACAACGGATGAGCGGGCCCGGATGAAAGAGCTCGAGCGTGAGGTGAAGGAGCTGCGCCGAGCGAACGACATCCTGAAGGCAGCGGCCCATTTCTTCGGGGCGGAGCTCGACCGCCAACAGCTGCGATAGTCGCTTTCATCGACTCCCAGAAGGAGAGTTACGGGGTCGAGCCGGTCTGCAGGGTGCTCACCGAGCACGGCTGCAAGATCGCCCCGAACACCTACTACATGTTCAAGAAGCGGCCGCCCTCCTCGCGAGCGGTTCGCGACGAGTACCTCAAGAAGGAGATAGCCCGGGTGCACGCCGAGAACCTCGAGGTATACGGGGCGGACAAGGTGTGGGCCCAGCTCAACCGGGAGGGCATCAGGGTGGCCCGCTGCAGCGTGGAGCGCCTGATGCGCGACCTGGGACTGTCGGGAGCCAGGCGGGGCAAGGCTTTCAAGGTCACCACCCGCCACGATGACCGCCAGCACCGCCCCGATGATCTGGTCGAGCGGGACTTCCGGGCGCCGGCACCGAACCGGCTGTGGGTCGCCGATCTGACCTATGTGAAGGCCCATGGTGGGTGGGTGTACGCCGCGTTCATCATCGACGTGTTCTCCCGCATGGTGGTGGGCTGGCAGATCTCCAACAGCCTGCGCTCCGATCTGGCCATCGACGCCCTGGAGATGGCCGTCTGGAACCGCACCCGAGCCAGCCAGCTCCTCGACGGTCTCGTCCACCATTCCGACCGCGGGGTGCAATATCTGAGCATTCGCTACTCCGAGCGCCTAGCTGAGAACGACATCGTCGCCTCGGTCGGGTCGCGCGGCGATTCGTACGACAATGCCATGGCCGAAGCTTTCAACAGCCTCTACAAGTGGGAGCTGATCTATCCCCAAGGACCCTGGACCGGTCTCGACGACGTCGAGTTCGCCACCCTGGGCTACATCGACTGGTTCAACCACCGCCGCCTCCACGGCGAGATCACCGACGACAACACCTACACCACCCCAGCAGAATCCGAAGCCACCTACTACCGTCAGAAGCAGGCCGTGAAAGAGGCGGTCACCCAATAGTTCGAGCAGTCACGAAACCCGGGGCGGTTCAGGCATGCGAATCCGGAGGGCTAATGTCGATGCTCTCATTCGTTTCAAGCCGGATTGTCCAGATCCCTCGACGTGAAGGACGGACGACTCCAGACACCGGCTACTCGTAGACATCCCACATCCCTCTTGGTCAAGCTAGGGAGATTGACCAAGAAGGAGGCGGGCCCCGATGAGCGTTCACGATCGAATCACGCAGCTCGAGGCCGAGCTTGCGAGCCTCAAGAGTCACGTGATGGGCGATTCGAGCAGTCCCCTGCCAGCGGAGACCGGCGGCGACGATGGCAGACCCACATCCCGCCGTCAGATGCTCAAGCTGGCGGGGGCCGCCGCCGTCGGTGCAGCCGGTGCATCACTGGCGACGTCGCCGCCCGCGGGCAACAACCGGCGCGATGATGTTCGGCACCACAAATGACGCAGGGCCGGCCAGCACCGAACTCGGCTCGACCAACGTAGTCACCCTGCGGGTGGACGCGAGCGGGGCGGCGTTTGGTCGCGATCCGTTCGCCATCTCTGCCATTAGCACGGCCACCGGGGTGAATAGTTCAGGGGACGTCTATGGGGTCATAGCGAAAGGAGGCTCGGCGCCATTACTGCTCGAACCCGGTTCCGGAGTCGGACCTCCGACGGGTGGGACGCACGTAAAGGGTGAGTTCTTCGTGGATTCCAACGCGGCCATGTTCCAGTGCGTCGCCAACGGCACCCCGGGCAACCTGGGTCCGCGTCGGCTTCAACCCGCTCAACCCGACCCTCATCCTCGACACCCGCACCAGCTCGCCCATCGGCCCGAACAGTTCGATCAACCTCCCCGTCGGGGGTTCCTTCGGTGTGTGCCGACCCAGGCCTCGGCCATCGTGGTGAATGCCACAGTCACCCAGGGAACTGCGCAGTCGGTTCTCACCATCTACCCGGAGGGGATCAACCGGCCCACGGCGTCCAACCTAAACTGGGTGGCGGGTCAGACCATCCCCAACCTGGTGACCGTGAAGCTCGGTACCGGCGGCGGCATCAGCATCTACAACGCTGCGGGCACCGTCGACGTGGTCCTCGACCTCGCCGGGTTCTACTCGTAGCGAGTCCGGTCGAGCGGGCGAGCCCTTACGGTGCAGGGGCAGCACTCATGCTTCGGCCAACTCCTCGCGAACGGCGTCGGATAGCAACAGGAGCAGTTCGACGCTGTCGGGCCCAAGGGCGTTGAGGACCGCCGCAACGAGGTCCTCGTCCTCCTCCTCTTCGGCCACACGGTCCACGGCATTTACCGCCCGGGCGAGCTGGCTCGCCACTCTCTCGACCCTGGACAGAGGCTGCCGGTTCGAAGGATCCGTCCGACTGTGGTGTCCGGATCCGGACACCACAGTCATTGACCGTGCTCGTCGGGATACCGAGCAGCCGGCCGATCTCGCGCTGACCATGGCCTTCGCCCACCAAGCGGGCGACCGCTTCCTGCTTCTCCGCACGGCTCAACGGTGCGGCTGACGCAGTAGAGGTCCGCAGGGCGTCGAGGTAGACGGCGCCAGCATCGGCAGCGCCCCGCACCTCCACAACAGTGCTCAGGGTGCCGATCTTGCGGTGGGCGTGCAGGCGATGTACGCCGTCGGAGACCACATAGCCGGCGACACTGGGCACCCTTGCAGCGCGTATTGGGGGTAGGGCCGCGGGATTCTCCTGTAGCAGCTCCGAGAAGACGGCTACCCGCTCGGCGTCAACCTTGTCGCGGGGATATAGGTCGTCGAGTATGACGAGCTGATCTACGGGCACAGTCAAGATCGTCATGCCCTAGGAGGCCTCCTCGTCCACGCCTGCATTCGCGGCATCACGGGACGTCTTGGGGCGGAACGACTTCCTCACCTTGGCTGTGGCCCAACGAAGATCGGGACCAATGGCGTCAGCGAGGATACCTTTGGCCTGATGCTCCATGCCGTCATCGGCCGTTCAGGTACGGACCTCTTCTCGACCGGTGACCACAACCCGGGTGCCCTTCGCCAAGCACTGGGCCGCGTTCACGGCCAGAGAGCCGAAGGCGGTCACGTCGTAGAAGTCAGTCTCTCGTTCACCACCCCAGTCACCCGGCACCATGGGCCGGACCATAGATCGCGGAGCAGGCGCCGCCGCATTTCGGTGGCGCCGTCATTAGGTGCTCAGGATGTAGATGAGCGGGGAGGCGATGCAAAGCAAGAGGCTAACGACAAGGCGAAGGCGTCGCGACTTCCACCAAGGGCTACTGTCCGCGACAGACTGCCGCGCGCTCTTCGCTCCTGTGGCGTACGTGCGAGAGACCGGCTGTAGAGGAAGCGTCTGCGTTGGCGTGCCCTGGTCCAGGGCGCGTGGCGGTCCATAGCCACCCAGCAGGACGCGGGCGTCGACCCACGCCGACCATCCGTTCGAGCAGACGATGTTGGCCCAGTCACCGCGGCGTTCCACAAGCTCAACGGTCAGGCCTGGGTCGAGATGAGCCACAATGCCTGAACCCGCATCGGGAATCGCCCGCGCCGCCATACCAACTGCGGGCACAGTGTAAGCCGGGCGGCCGGACGCGGTGGTCACCTCGACCGCCAATACCCGCCCTGGACACCTATGACCGTGGCGCCGAAGGATCGCCCCTGCGGATCGACGTAGACATTTCCCGTGCCCTTCGGTCCGCCGATATTGAGATGCATCCCCAAACTCGCGCCGCTGTTGTTGAAGGTGGCACTCGGATACGACAACACTCCTCCCATCCCGCCCACCTGGTCTACCGACATCGGCCGCGGCGATTCAATCCGCTCCCAGTCGGTCGGCCCGCTGCCTCCCACCTTGAGCCCGATCGACAGCCCGCCCCCAATGAACTGCAAGCGCTTCGCACGGCCGGGGCCGTCGGACAAGATCGGTCGCACCTCCACATTGAGCACGGTGACCCCGACCACGACCCCGCTGACGCTGAAACCTGACGTCACCCGGACCTCGAACTGGTTCGTGCGCTCCGCGGCCTCCACCGGAACAGGGGGACTGCCGGAGGCTAGGCTGGCCAGTCCCGCCAGACCAGCCAATCCCACGACCCCCGCGGCAACCGGGGCCGTCGGAAAGCCCACGTGACCACCCGTGCTGGTCGGCGTCGTGACGGGGGATTGCGTCGTCGAGGTCGTGGTCGGAGGCTCAGTTGTCGAGGTCGTGGTCGGAGGCTCAGTTGTCGAGGTCGTGGTCTCGGGCTCGGTTGTGGGGGTCGCCGGTGACGGCCGTGTGATCGCCGTCGTGCCCGGCTCGTTTGTGGACCCCGCGTTCGAGGGCTGCTTCGTCGTGGTCGTGGTGGTCGAATCGTTGGTCGACCCGCCGTTCGAAGGTTGGCTGGTCGAAGTCATCGTGCAGCCCTCGCCGGTCTTGGGGTCGCAAGCGTGGGCGACGCCGCTCGCTACCCACAAGGCGATACCAACCACCGCAAAGACACCCAGGGCGCAGAGGGTAAGCCTACGCATGGGCTCGTCGCCCGGTTCTGAACGGCCTAGGCCGTTGCACCCCGCGGGCCCCAGCGCGAGAAGAGGCGCTCGCCTCCAAGACTGTCTGCGCGCAACGCAGCCAGTGGATGTCCACAGTCCCCCCGAAACCGATTCTTCCTGGAACGATGAGCCAAGGCCAGCGACGTGTCAAGAGCGCGACACAAGCACAGGCGCGCTGCTCGCCCTCAACCCCGCCTCTCGCCGCAACTACGGTGGCCGAAGCCCCTGGGCACGGTTCCTCTGGCTCCCTGCTCGGCATCTGTCGATCCCCGCGGCGGCGGCTTGACCCCTCTCCGGCGGGGATGGGAACATACGTTCGTGGCACCGTCCGGCAGGCCTTGCCTCGCCAAAGAGGAGATCGAGCAGCTGCGTCGGTCCATCGCCATGCTTCAGCCGGGCGCGATGGCGATGAAACGAGAGGACGCCGTGCGACTGCTCGGCGAGCTGGGCGAGGTGAAGGGCTGGCTTGATCGGCTGTGCAACGGCCTGCGGGCCCTGCTCGCTCACACGAGGACACCTAGCCCAAGCGCGGCCCCGCCCGGCTGAGAACGAAGCCGGCCCAGTGCCCGAGACGACGCTGATTCTGCCGGGCGGCGACTCACCTTCGTCTTCGGCACCGCGGGCTAACGACAGCAACGGATCGCAGACGTTTCAGGAAGGAAGACGGTACGGAGACCCTGGGGCGCCCTTTTCGCTCATCCATGGGCCCCCGCCCGTCTTCTACGACCACGAGGGGGGAGCCTCCGCGATCACTTCTCACGGTAGACGGGTCGAGCTGCGATGAGAAGGGTACGAGGGGTCACCTGTTTGTGGTGGAAGCCCGACCCAACCCTCACCACTCGTGCTAGGTCCAGCGATGACAGCTACCCCGCCAGCCGGCTGCTAATTGCGGGTCCCGCGGCTCCTGTGCGCTTGTCCGGGGTTGGTGACCCAGGCGAAGGCTTCGGCCACATCACGGATCTCGGCGGCCCGAACCGCCTCTGAACTCTCCGCTTCGACCCGCTCGAGGATGGCCTGTCTGACTTTGGCCTCCAGCGGGTGCGACTCAGCCGCTAGTCCCCGAATCTGCTGTGCAGTTTCCTCGTCCATCAACATGCTCCGAGTACCCCACGCCTCGGCGATGCCCTTGAGCCAAGGTCTACCAGATGCCGACCCGGTTGCAGCCCGGGGAGGGAAGCCACCGGCCTCCGGGCATCATTGCCCGGAGGAATACACGGGTCCCCGGCGGGCGGGAAGGACGGCGCGGGGTCCGGCCTCCGAGCTTCCGAGGTCCGTCCGGCGACGCTCCCTGACCGCGAAAGAGGGGGTACAGATTCGCGGTCCTGCCCAACCTACGGCGCAACCGATCCGACGAGAAGGGGGACGGGGTCAATCACCCATGGGGGACCGAGCGCGCCGGTTCCGCTCGGGGAACGAAGCCGGCGCCAGCAGCGCCAAGGGGGGCTAACTGACGGGCCAGCCCTCACCCGAGGCGTCCTCGACTCGCTGTATCCGAGGTACTCGGGCGGCCGTCCGCCCACCTTCACCCTGCCCCAGCGGCGAGAGGTCAAGAAGATCGCCCTCTCCCGTCCCCAGGACCACGGTCTTCCCTTCTCTGCTGTCGGCCCAGGGGATGGACGGCCGAGCTGGAGACTGGGCAGCTGCCAACAATGTCGAGCTGACTTACGTCCCCTTCTACGCGAGCTAGCGCAACCGCATCGAGGCCCAGTTCACCGCCCTGCGCTACTTCTGCCTCGACGGGACCGACCACGAGAACCACCGCCAGCAAGCCCGCATGATTCGGCGCTACATCGCCTGGCGGAACCGCAACGCCCAAGATCAGGCACTACGTGAGCTGGTAAGACGCGCAAAGCCTGATGTGGCACTAGTTCGCTCAGGAGGGCGGCCCCAACGGACAAAGGGGTACAAACAATGCTGGCGCTGGGGCCGCCCACCTCAGCGGGCGGGCAGCTGTCACGGTCGCCACCCGCCTCACCGAAGAATCATCCTGTTGACACTGCCCAGTGTGATCCGAGAGGATCCGGTGGACCAGGGTCGAAGGCCCCTGGAGCCATGGGTCATATCGGGGTCTCGCTCGGGAGAGCGGCACAAGGTCCCCATTTGGCCCGCCACAGGGTGACCTTGGCCTCTCCTACTGGTGCCACCTTTCTGCCACCAATGAAGGTCTCAGGAGGAGGCAGCGATGACCACGGGGATCGCAGGATTGGCGGCAGCGCTTCTACCTCTCGAAGGCGACGTGAGCTGGCGAGGAGACGGCGCCTGTCGTTGGTACCCGACGGATTGGTGGTTCCCTGTGAGCAAGCAGGCGAGCGCCGAGGCTCTCTATATCTGCGAGACGTGCCCGGTCCTGCTTGAGTGCATGGACTACGGCCTAGCCCATCCGTCTCTCCACGGCGTGTGGGGAGGGCTCAACGAGAACCAGCGCCTCCGGATCCGGGGCGGGAAGGACCGCAACCACCACGAGGAAGCACGGCGGAAGATCGAGCTACGAACCGAACGAAGGCGGCGGACCCGGCGAGCGACCACGGGCACGAGTGGAAGTGGGAGGGCGTAGGTTTGCCACAAGAGGGGCAACAGCCTCAGCCTCACTAGTCGTCGAGTAACGCCTGGCTTGAGCATCGCGGCGAGCGGCCCGCCCCGGGAGGAGAGACCGGGACGGGCGCTCAGCCTCGGCGGCCAGGCAGAGCGCCGCCAAGCAATCGGCCGCGTCGTGGCGCTCTTGCGCCCTGGACATAAGAACAGAGCTGCCCGGCATCCCCGGGAGACCCGGCCGGGGCAACCGGGAGGCTCGCCCATCATCAAGACGAACCTCACCGGTTGCGACTCCCCGTCACAGCGGGCCACGGACCCGGCCGGGGATGGTATCCGGGCGAGCGGGCGGGCGACCTTTCCTGTGGAAGACTCGAGGCCGTCCTCTTAGCCTCCTCGGTCATCGGTCGTACACTTCTAACAGCCTCAGATCGAGGGGAAAGCTGGCGGAAAGGGGCGGACATGGATGAAGTCAAGTGGGTTCGCTTTATCGCGCTCTCCGGCCTGGTATTCGTGATTCTGATCATCGTTCAGGGCCCGGTACTCAATAGCAGCTCTCCGAGTCTCACTGACTCCGCGCAGAAGGTCTTCAACTACTACAACGGTCATCAAGGGAGCATCAAAGCGAGCGCCTTCTGCTACGGGCTCGCGATGTCGGCCATACTTGTATGGATCTCGGTGCTGTTCCGCGCCCTCCGACGTGCTGAAGGCGGCAACTCGGGTCTCGCCTTGGCCGCCCTCGCGGGTACCGGGCTTGCAGCGGCAATGTCGGTGACGGCCGCCGCGATCGAAGCGACTACCGCCCTGCGGATCAAGAATCTTCTCCCCAGCGCCGCCCAGGTCTTCTTCACCTTGTACCAGTTCGCCCAGGGCGGGATCCTGTTTGGTCTTGCGGTGCTCGTGGGCGCGACAGCGGTGGTGTGCCTACGCACCGGGCTGTTCCATCGCTGGTTTACCGTGGTAAGCCTCATCCTGGCGGTGGCGTCCATCGTGGGTGGGACGGGGATCGCCTTCGCCAGCAGTTCCCTACAGGGCATCGCGACGACCATGCTCTCGCTGGACACCTTGTGGGTCCTCGTTGTCACCGTGTTTCTCTTGCGCAAACCCGAACTCGCGATTCCGTGAAATTCCTCGCACTGACGCTGCTGGGGCGATGAGGACGGCCGATTAAGGGAACACGCGTTACGGGGCAACTTTCCCTGGAAGCGCGTCCCCGGTCTACATCGTCGCCCAGTTGGTAGGTACCATCCTGGCCACGCCCGCGGCCACCTCGCCGAGCGCATCAGCCGTCCTGGGCGAACCGAGAACCCCGTCCAAGCCCTTCACCTGGACATTCGCCACAATGAGGCTGTGAGCCAAGATGAGTTGTGGCGCTTCTCCTTCCTCTGCAAAGCCTTCGTTCGCCTGCTCCAACTGTTCCGGCTTTACCGGAATGAGCGAGAGGAACTGGCATCGAAGTCGTCCTGCTCCGACACGAGGTCTCGGTGCCGCGCCGCGAGGTAGCACGTCCCGCGCTCTGGCCAGCTGACAGAGCGGTCCTCGCCGGGCTGAGCCGGCTCCTTAGGCGAGACCATCGGGGACGGTTCTTCGTCCGGCCCGAGACCTTGCTGCGGTGGCATCAAGTTCTGGTGCGTCACCGATGGACGTAACTCCCAGCAACGGTCGGATCGTCCAGGGCTAGCCGGTGGCACGGTCCAGTTGGTGCTTCGCCTGGCGAAGGAGAACCCTACCTGGGGATATCGGCGGATCCACGGCGAGCTGGCCGCCATGGGGGTGCGGCTCGCTCCATCGAGCGCCTGGGCGATCCTGCGCCCGCACGGCATCGAGCCCTCGCATCGGCGCTGTGGACCGACCTGGGCCGAGTTCCTTAGGGCCCAAGCGATGTCGATGACTCCCGTCGGGCCGCCGAACGCGAACATCGACCGCCGACGCTTCGGCAGCGTCGTCGGCGGCTTCGCGTACTTGACGATCTGGCGGCCATACGCGTCCACCGAAACGTCCACGTGGGGTGAGCTGGTTGCAATCCGCGAAATCGGCGCTGTTCGTCGGTACCTCGAATTCGCGAAGCCTCACCCGCTCGCTTCCACACGAGTCGCAGCGGGGCGGCTCGTATTCAGGCAACGGCTGCAGCTCCTCGTCGCTCAGGTAGATGACCGCCCACCCACGGCCTTTCCCGGGCGCCGCTGTTCGGGAGCGGGGGGCTTGACCCGGTCGCGGCAGCGTGCGCTACCTATATCTTCAAGCCCTCCGCTCAGAGCGGGGGCGGGGGTGGTGTTGGTGGCGGTGCCCATGTGGGGCGCCGTTGCTGCGTTCAGGAGAATGCTGCGCCTCAGGATGAAGGTTCCGTCAGTCACCTCGGTGAGAGAGCGCCGCAACCACGCCTTGGCGTCACGGGCCGTCGGAAACGTCTTGCTCCTCGTGCGCCCGTTGTCGAATCGGATCCGCGCCTTGTGCCCGGCTGGAACGGCCTCGATCCATTGCTTCATGGCGGCGAAGCCTACTGGCACCTTTTCCTGCCGAGGGGGACCACGAGGGGGACTTTTTCAGCGCAACTGGCTGGACCAGACAGCATTGGCTGGACGCAAAAACACGGCCTGAACAGGGCGTTCGCGGATCGGCCCAGATCACGAACCCCCAGGCACCTCTTTCAGCCCAACTGGCCGAGCGACCCGGGATACGGCAGTG
>CAVQWQ010000019.1:0-34625 GCA_963717645.1 uncultured Actinomycetes bacterium
TAGCCGCGCCCGCCGGCGGCTGGCCCGTTGGGGAGATCGTGTGCGCTTCGAGGTGGGGGACGCGGCCCGCATCCCCGCCTCCGACGCGCACTTCGACGGAGTGTTCGACTTCGGGATCATCCACCATGTGCCCGACTGGCGGGAGTCGATCGCCGAGCTCGAGCGGTCGGGCATCGTCATCGGACGCGCCGCGGAGCGTTTCTTCGGCGACTTCGTCATCGGCGTGGGCGAACGGCTGGCGCACTGAGCCAGGCCACCAGCTCGTCGGCGGCGTCATGGCCATGACCTGCAGCTGTTGCGACGAAGGGCTGGTCAGGGGGCTGCGACGCAATCACGCGACGCCGACGACGCGCGCGGTCGATTCAGGCCGATCCCATCCGACCACCAGTGGAGCGCCGACGACGGCGATCGCGGCCGGTAGATTCGTCCGAGGAGGACCACATGGCAAGCCTTGATCTCGTCCGCCGCGTGGGCGCGGCGGACAACTGGCTGGCGGTCGTCGCTGCCACCCGTGCCGACGGGTCCGTCCACGCCTCGCTGGTCAACGCAGGCATCGTCGACGACCCGGTAACCGGTCGGCCCGTGATCGGCCTCGTCGCCGGAGGAGCTACCCGCAAGCTGTCGCACCTGCGGCGGAGCGGCCGGGCGACCGTTGTCTTCCGGAGCGGCTGGGAGTGGGTCGCCGTGGAGGGCCCGGTCCGGATCGCCGGCCCCGACGACCCCCTCGAAGGAGTCCCGCCCGAGGACATCCCCGCTCTGCTGCGGGAGGTCTTCCGGAGCGCCGGCGGCACCCACGACGACTGGGACGAGTACGACCGCGTCATGGCCGCCGAACGTCGTGCCGCCGTGCTCGTCGATCCGACGCGGATCGTCAGCAACGGCTGATCGCTGGTGTCGAGGGCCCTCGTTGAGGCCAAGCGGGCCGTCGCCGTCGCCATGGCCGAGGGTCCGGGCCCTGGCCTGGTCATCCTCGACATGCTCGGCGCCGATGCCCTACCGGGGGTCGTCCCGATCCAGGAACCAGTGGCGGGCAACGGAGGCGAGCCGCTCCGTGCCCTCCTGGCGGGGGGTGAGCCGGAAGCGGCTGATCGTGCGCTGCCCCCCGTCCTGGTCGCCGTAGAGGAGGTCGACGGTGACCGGCTCACGATTGTCCACGGCAGCACGCACGCCGGGTAGCAGGGGTCCTGCGGGTCGCGGAGCGCGCCCTGCCAGAACCCGATGTCGTTCCCCGGCACGTAGATGTCCCGGTTCAGCCGGCGGAACGGCTCGGGCTCGGGAGGGGTCATCGCCGACGCCCACTCGGCCCGATCCTCGGGTTCCTGGGGTAGGAACCAGCCATGGAGGATGGCCAGCCCGGAGGCGGCGTTGCGCAGGCCCATCACCATGTAGAGGTTGCCGTCGACCTCCTCGACCGCGCCCGTTCCACCGCGCACGTGTATCAGGTGCTCGTCGATGAAGTTGATCTTGACCACGGGGTCCTCTATCCGCGACGGCAGGAGGAGCGGTCGTAATCCGACCTGGAGCGAGCGCTCGGCGACCCGCGCCGCCCTGTTCGCCGAGCGCACCGACGAGAAGGTGGCGAGAGCGAGGACGAGCGTCCCACCGGCAGTGGCCGCAGATGTGATCGTGGCCCAGTCAGCCATGCGCCCGTCAGCGTAGACTCGGGTTTCGTGCCCGGGGGCGGGGGGAAGCCGCGGCCGAGGGCGCGGGGGCCGGACGACGACGTCGTCTGTTGGTGGCTGCCGTCACCCTGTCGGTCGCCGCCGGCTTCATCGATCTCACGGCGGTAGGTGTCGCGCTCCCCTCGATCCAGCGCGACTTCGACGTTTCGACGACCACGATCCACTGGGTGGTGCTCGCCTTCCTCCTCGCCTCGGCGAGTCTCGTGGCCGCTGCTGGTCGCTTCGCCGACATCTTCGGGCGGCGACGGGTCTACCTGCTGGGGCTCGGTGTGTTCACGCTGGCGTCGGTTCTCTGCGGGGCGTCGACCAACGAATGGTGGTTGATCGGCGGCCGAGCACTCCAGGGCGTCGGCTCCGCGGCCTTGGTCCCGGCCGGGATCGCCCTCGTCACCACCGCCGCGCCCGAGCGCGAGCGGGGCATGGCCTTGGGGTCGGTGGCGGCCATGGCGACGGGCGGCTACGTCGTAGGCCCTGTCCTCGGCGGCATCATCACCGACCACGCCAGTTGGCGGTGGATCTTCTTCATCAATGTGCCGATCGCCTTGGTCATCGCCACGTTGGTGCTCACGGCGGCCGCCGAGTCGAGGGACGAGCGCGTGAGGACGATCGACTACGGGGGGCTTGCGCTGCTCACCGGCGGCCTGACGGCCATCGTCCTCGGCGTGTCGAGGGGTCCAGAGGTGGGCTTCGCGTCACCGATGACGGTCGGGCTCCTGGCCGGAGGCTGCGTCCTGCTGGCCGGCTTCCTCCGGCACGAAGCCAGGACCCGGGAACCGCTGATCCGCCCCGAGATCATGCGCCACCGCCACATGATCGCCGCCAGCGCGGTGGGCTTCTTCAGCCAGTTCGCCGCCTTCAGCCTGGTCATCCTGGGCGTGACCTTCGTCCAGAAGGATTTCGGCCTTTCTGCGTTCCTGGCCGGGTTGGTCTTCCTGCCCCGGCTCGTGCCCGAGTTGCTCTTCGCCCGGCGCGCCGGGCACATCGCCGACGTCATGGGGCCGACGTTGCCCATTGGTGTCGGCATGGCCGTGATCGCTGCCGCCATGGCGGCGGTCTCGGTGCTGGCCGACAGGGGCTACCTCGTCCTCGTCGTCGCCTTCGCCGCCGTCGGGCTCGGCGTCGCCATGGTCGACGCTCCGAGGCGGGTGGCGGCCCAGTCGTCTGTGGCCCGCCAGTATCAGGGGGTCGTCGCCGGCATCAGCAGCACCACCACGCGACTCGGCGCCACGTTCGGGATCGCCGTCCTGGGCGGCGTGATCGTCGCCATCCAGTACGGCCGGTCCGTGCATCTCCTGGCCCAGACCGGCGTGCGCGTGAATCAGGGCGACCGGTTCGCCCTCGACAGCCTGCTCGCGAATGGGAACACCGGGGCCCACCGGCTGCGCCAGCTTCCACCTCAGGTGGCCGGGCCGATCCAGCGCGCCGCGCACGACGCCTACACCTACGCCTTCGGCAACAGCATGCGCGTCGCGGCGGTGGCGGTAGCCGTGGCCGGGCTGGTCTCGGTGATCCTCCTCAGCTCTCGGGCCGAGCCCGTGGCGGCGCCGGCGGGGATGGACGGATGACGCTCGCTCGCCTCCCCGCGGCGATCTGTGCCCTCGCCCTGTCGGCTGGCGTCCCGTTTCACGACATCACCCAAGGTGACAACACGCTTCGGCTCGACGTCGCCAGCACCGACCTCGTCGTGGCCGGTTACGATGCCGGCCCCGGCTGGGACCCGGTCAGCGGGCTGGGCAGCCCCAAGGCCACCGACCTGGCGGCGACGCTTCCCGTTTATCTGCGACCGACGGACTGAGCTGGGCTGTGATCGCGGCGGGCGGGGATCACCGACGCACCGTGACCGCGCTTTAGCATGGCTGGCGTGGCCTCGGGGGTGTCGGCGGAGGCGCTCGACTGGATGACGGCGTGGTGGGACGACGACGTCGCCATGCTCTGGAACCCACCCGGTTCCTTCGACGCGTTGTTCCCTCCGCGCAGCCTTCACCTGGTGCCGCCGACGGTGTGGTACGCACTCGGTCTGTTGCGACGGCGCGCCGACGGCGACGTGGAGAACGCGGTGCGCGCCCTCGGCGCTGTCGTCGGCTGTCAGCTCGTCGATCAGGGTGCCCCCTGGAACGGCACCTTCGCCCGGTTCCGGGAGGCCCCCGAACCCCAGCCGGGCGCCGTCGAGTACGTCGGGTTCGACCCGAACTGGCGGCAGTTCGTCGGCACGGGGTTCGCCCTCGCGCTCATCCTCGCCGGAGACGTCCTGCCCCCTACGACCGTCGACGCCATGGTGGCGGCGATCGCCCTCGCGGTGGACGGCGAGCCTCCCGAGCGAGTGGGCGAGCGCTACTCCAACATCGCCCTCATGCGGGCTTGGCTCGAGGTGTATGCCGGGCACCTGCTGGACCGGCCCGAGCTCACGCGCCGAGGCGAGGAGCTGGCGGGTCGCACCGTCGAGCGCTTCGACCTCCACGGGACGCTCGACGAGTGGAACTCGCCCACCTACTACGGGATCGACCTCTACGCCCTCGTGCTGTGGCGCTCGCACTCGCCGTCGCCTCAGCTGCGAGCCTGGGGTCGTCGCCTCGAAGCGGAGCTGTGGGCCGACCTGGCCCCCTGGTACCACGCCGGTCTCGGTAACGTCGCCGGGCCGTACACGCGGGCCTACGGCATGGACATGCGGCGCTACGTGGCGGCGCTCGGCCTGTGGATCCAAGCCGCCGAGCCCGACGCCGCGGCCCCCGTGCCGGAGCTGAGCCGGCCCTTCTCCCACTCCCATGACCTCGCCCTGGCGCCGGTGATCGCGGTCCTTGACCCCTGTGTACCCGCCGAGGCGCAGCATGCCCTCAACCGCTTCGACGAGGAGCGCCACGTCGAGCGCGTCGTGTCGTCCGACCCGGAGCGGATCGCCAACGCGTGGCTCTCTGCCGACCTGATGATCGGCGCCGAGCGCGGCGGGCGGCGATGGCCGGGCTGGGGCCAGTACCACCCGGCGACGGTCCACTGGCGAGACCCCGACGGCCGAACCCGGTGGATCCGACTCGTCCACCCGGGCCCGGTCGAGGCCCGCGCCGAGCCGCACGAGCTCGTCACGACCTGCCTCCCCCACTCCCGGAGGGGTCCGCAGGCGACGACGTTCCTCATCTCGGCGGCGGACGCCCTGGAGGGCGACGTCTGGCGTCTTCCCGGGCTGACCGTACGGGTCCGCACCAACGCCGAGTTCGTCGGCGTCGCCCCGTCCGGGGAGCTGGACGAGATGCGCTACGAGCCGCCCAACAGTGGGACGGCTTCCTTCTGCTTGTCGTTCGACCCCTGAGCGATCTCCTGCGGTCCCGTCGGCTGCTCCTCCAGCACCTGTCCCGGCTCAGGCTCCCCACCAGTCAGGAAGTGCCGACTGCGCACCCGGCTCTCGTCGATGATCCGGCTCGTGTGGCTGAAGTCGGTGATCTCGATGTCGGTGGTGTCGGCCCCGGGCACCGTGATCACCCGCTGCCCGGCGCGGGCCAGCGCGGTCGGATCGGGGAGCCGGGCATAGCGGCTGATGGCGAAGCTGCGGATGAGGACGTCGAGGGCGGTCAGCCGTCGCGGCTGATCGTCCTCGGGGCCTACGATCTCGCCCAGCACGTACACGCTGCTGGCGTCGAGGTCGACGGCTCGCTGCACCGGCGCCGGCTCCAGGACGCCGCCGTCGACGTGGCGATGACCGCCGAGCATGACGGGCGGGAACAGCCCGGGCAGGCAGGCGCTGGCATAGAGGATGTCGATCGCGGGACCCGCCACCCACCAGCGGGACACGCCGTTGTCGAGGTCGGTGGTCGCCACGTGGACGGGAACCTTGGTGTCCGCCAGCTCGGTGAGGTTGCAGAAGCGGGCGATCAGCGCCCGCAGGGCGGCGGGCGTGTAGATGTGGTCGTGGCGAAGCAGGACGTGGGTGATCGTCCCGTAGCGGTTGCGCCCGAAGACGTCCTCGCGGTTCAAGCCCCGCCAGATGGTGGCGAGCCGGTCCACCTGGGCGATCGTCGGGTCCATGGCGAAGAAGGCGGCGTTCAGCGCGCCCACTGAGGAGCCGACCACGACGTCGGGACGGATGCCGGCTTCCACCAGGCTGCGGAGGATGCCCACCTGGGCCGCGCCGCTGCTGCCTCCGGACGGGAAGACGAAGGCGACCTCCGGCGATCGCGAGCGACCCGGCCCCGGTGGCGGCCGCGGCGGGAGCGCCGAGGTGAGGCTTCTGATCAGGGTGAGGCGCTCGACGGGCTGGCCGAGGCAGGCGCTGAGGGTGTGGTTGGGCTCCCGGTGGCCGATGCGACCCCCCATGCGTTCGAGGGCCCGCGACCGATGACCGGCCATGGCGTTGATCTCGCCGTACCAGCCGGGAAGCCCCGCTCGGCGGACGCGATCATCGATGTGGTCGGTCAGCAGCCTGCGCGGCCCGCCATCACGCCACCCGCGGTCGACATTGACGTGGGCGTGCGCGGGCATCGGTGCGGCCGGGCCCGAGCGCCACATCGTCACCCCGTCGCGGAGGCGACATCGGTAGAAGCGGGCGGCGCCGCCGCGGTACCGGCCCCCGGCGAAACCGACCAGGAGGGTGAAGGCGAACCGGGCCGCCCGCCGCCGCATCCATCGGGCGTGGCCTGCGCCGTCGGTGCACACCAGCGCGTAGCCGACGACCCGCCCGTCATCGGACTCGACGACCGCGGCATCCTCGCGACCCGGACCGAGGTACCAGTCGAGGCACAGCGACTCGTAGCGATCCAGGTCGGGAAGCGAGAACGGCAGCTCGCGGCCGAGCAGCAGGGTGGAGCGGAAGATGGCGCGTACGGCGTCGTGGTCTTCGGTCACGAGCGGACGGGCTCTCACCTGATCGTCTCCAGCGGTGCGGCCAACAGGCGATGGGCGACGAGCATCCCGTCGACCGTGCGCGACCACGGATACCGCTCGGCCCGGGCGCGCGCGGACGCTCGGCGACCAGGGACATCGAGCAGCGCGGCCACCGCCTCCGCCATCGATGCCGGGTCGGTGGCGGCGGTCCGGCCGCAGCTGTCATCGATCAGCTCGGCGGAGGCGCCGCCGTCGCCGACGACGACCGGGGTGCCCGCGGCGAGGGCCTCGAGCACCGAGAGGCCGAAGCTCTCGACGGGGCAGGGCGCAAGCGCCACGTCGGCGCCGCCGAGCAGGGCGGCAACGGCGCCCCTGTCCTGGAGGTGCCCGGTGAACCGCACCGGAAGGCCCGCTCCGGCGGCGGCCAGCCCCGGTGCGAGCGGGCCGGCTCCGACGATGGTCAGATGGGCATCCACGCCGCGCCCGAGCAGCACGCGCACGGTGTCGATCGCCAGCGCGGGCCGCTTCTCCTTCGACAGGCGGCCCACCATCACCAGCTGTGTGCGCCCCGTGGGCGCCGAAGGCCCGGGCTGGAAGACCTCGAGATCGACCCCGAGTGGGACTCGGGTCAGGTTGGTCGCCCCGATCCGCTCGAACTCCTCGGCGCCGAAGGCCGACGTGCAGACGACGCGGTCGAAGCGGGTCGCGAGGCGCCGGTTCCACCGGTCTGCGGCCCGACGGAGCGGAAACCACCTCGGCACCCGCGCCGCCAGGATGGCGTCGAGGCGCTCGTGCGACAGCAGGATGCTGGGCAGGCTCCGGGCCGACGCCCAGCGGCTCACCCACACGAGCGACAGCTTGTCCGACACCTCGAGGTGGTCGGGCCTGATGCGGTCGAGCACCGCTTCGACCCGGGACCGCGAGTTGAGCACCCGGTACCCACCGCCACCCGGGAGCAACGGAGCGGCCAGTGTCACCTTGGTGCCGCCGTCGGTCGACTCCTCGTCGTCCCGCTCGCCTGGAACGATCGAGAACCGCTGGAGGCCGGCGCGCTGGTAGCCCCGACCGAGCTCGTCGAGCACCGTGCGCAGACCGCCGGACTCGGGCCCATAGAAGTTGGCGAGCTGCACGATTCGCGTCATGCGACCTGTGTTGCCGGCGCGTCCGGTCGGTTTACGACGTCGAGATAGGTCACGGGCGAGGCGCCGGCGGCCACGGCGGCGTCGATGGCGGCCAGCGCCGCAGCGCGCAGACGGGGCCGCTCCACGTCCGCGGGGTGGAGGGCGATGCGCACCGGTCGCCCCTGGCTGACGAGGAGCCGCGCCGTCCTCGTCATGAAGGCCGAGCCGGGACGCTCGAGCGAGCCTCCAGCTCGGTGGGAGAGGACGACGGCCCGATGGCGAGCTCCGGTGGCGAAGTCGATGACGGCGGTGTGCGAGGTCGTGTAGCGGTAGCCCAACGCGCTCATGCTCCGCAGCGCGCTCGCTGACGCCAGCCACCCGGGCGGGACGAACCCGACGGACTCGATTCCCTCGGAGCGGAGCTGCGCCCGGCCGAGGGCGAGGCGTCGAGCTGCTTCGTCCTCGTCCAGGGTCCAGAACTCTGCGCAGCCTCGGGCGACGACCCGGCCGATGAACCGGCGACCCCGCGACCCGCGCCTCGTCGCCGAGTGGGTCCAACCGTGCTGGGCGATCTCGTGTCCCCGGCCCTGACAGGCGCGGAGCCAGGCACCGAAGCGGCGATCGTGGCCGATGGCGGGCGCCTTCCACGGGCCGGGCACGACGAGCATCGTGGTCGGCAGGCCGAGCTCCTCGAGGTCGTCGATCCACCGCTCGCAGGCCGGCCTGGTCGCCGGCGCGACATCGTGGACAGATACGACGATCCACGACCGGATGGCCATCAGGCCACCCGGCGGGAACCCTGGGCGGCCCCCGAGAGCGTGCGGTAGTGGGCGACGAGCTCTTCGCCGAGCTCGTCCCAGCTCCGGCCCTCGACCGAGACGCGGGCCCGCTGACCCATCATCAGGCGCCGGGTGTCGTCGGCGACGAGCTCGGCGACGGCGCTCCGCAGCAGCGCCGGGTCGTCGTCCGGGAACAGCCATCCGTTCTCGCCGTGCCGAACGAGGTCCATAGGCCCACCCACCGCGGGCGTCACCACCGGGACGCCGGAGGCCAGTGCCTCCTGGATAGTCTGGCAGAAGGTCTCGTCGGCTCCAGTGTGCACGAACACGTCCAGCGAAGCGAGGGTCTGCGACAGCTCGGCTCCCGTCTGGAACCCGAGGAACTGGGCACCTCGAAGGCGCCGGCGCAGCGCCCGCTCCGACGGTCCGTCACCGACGACCACGACTCGAACCCCCGGCATATGCAGCACGTGGTGGAGCAGATGGACGCGCTTCTCAGGCGCCAGCCGACCGACGTAGCCGACGATGGTCTCGCCGTCGGGCGCCAGACGACGCCGGAGCAGTGAGCTGCGGTGCCGGGGGTGGAACCTCTGGAGGTCGACCCCCCGGCCCCACTTGACCACCGGTCTGATGCGGTGGCGGGCCAGGTCCCAGCAGGCGAGGGAAGAGGGCGCAAGCGTCAGGTCGGTCTGGGAGTGCACCCAGCGGAGCCAGTTCCACATCGCCGGGCTGGCGACCCCCAGCCCGTACCGCCGAGCGAACCCGGCGAAGTCGGTCTGGTACACCGCGACCGACGGGATGCCGAGGCTGCGGGCGGCTTTCGCGCCCGCTGCCCCGAGGACCGCGGGCGCGGCCAGGTGGACGATGTCGGGCGAGAAGCGCTGGAGGAGGTGGCGGACGCGCCCGGTCGGCAGGGCCACCGACAGGCCTCGGTAGAACGGCATGTCGACCGCTGCCACCCGTTCGACGGGGGTGTCGAGGTAGCGGCTGGGCCCCAGCCCGGGCGCCACCACCAGCGCCTGGTGACCTGCACCCTCCAGGTGCTCGACGACCCGGAGCACCGAGTTCGTGACCCCGTTGCACGCCGGGAGGAAACATTCGGCGATGATCGCCACGCGCACGTGACCAGACCGTACTCAGGCTCCGTGTCCGGACGGCTTCGTCCTGGTAACGGTGAGACGAACCCTTGGAACACCGAGCCTGCCCGCCGGGCGGGCGGCACGTATCCTGAGAGAGGGCACCTCGCCCCGGCTGCAAAGGCCATTTCGCCAGGCTGAAGGGTAGGCGAGTCATCGGTGCCCCACCTCCTGCAGACGACGACCCGGTCGCAGCTGTGACCGAGACGGCCGCGGGAGGCCCGGTCGTCGACGAGCTCGTCGGCCTGGACGACGCGGCGGTCCGGGATCGCGTCGCCCGTGGTGAGGTCAACGAGGTCCCGTCCGCACCGTCGCGCACGGTCTCGCAGATCTTCCGGGCCAACATCTTCACCCGCTTCAACGCGATACTGGGCGCCCTCCTCGTCGTCATACTCATCGTCGGGCCGTTCCAGGACGCCCTCTTCGGCGTGGTGCTGGTCGCCAACGCGGCCATCGGGATCATCCAGGAGCTGCGGGCCAAGCAGACCCTCGATCAGCTGGCGGTGCTCAACGCGCCGCACGCCGCGGTCGTGCGCGAGGGCCGGGTTGGTCAGCTCGGGGTCGACGAGGTCGTGCTCGACGACGTGCTGGAGCTGGCGGCAGGCGACCAAGTGCTCGTCGACGGTGTGGTGCTGGTGGGCGGCCTCGAGCTGGACGAGTCGCTCCTCAGCGGCGAGGCCGATCCGATGCCGAAGAGCGTGGGCGACGAGGTGCTCTCCGGCAGCTTCGTCACGGCCGGGAGCGGCCGGTACCGTGCCACCCGAGTGGGCCGCGCCGCGTACTGCGCGCGAGCTCGCGGAGGAGGCCCGTCGGTTCACGCTCGTGCGATCCGAGTTGCGGGAAGGCATCAACCAGATCCTGCGCCTGGTGACGTTTGTCATCCCCCCGGCTGCCGCGCTGCTCGTGTTCAGCCAGCTCCAGTCGGCCGATCTCGAGGACTCGGTGCGGGGGTCGGTGGCCGGCGTCGGCAGCATGGTGCCCGAGGGCCTGGTTCTCCTGACCAGCCTCGCCTTCGCCCTGGCGGTGGTCCGGCTCGGTCGCCGTCGGGTCCTCGTGCAGGAGCTCGCCGCCGTCGAAGGACTGGCCCGCGTGGACGTGGCCTGCCTGGACAAGACGGGCACCCTCACCGAGGGCGTGATGGAGGTGCGCGACGTCGAGGTACTGGCGCCGGAGCTCCCGGTTCGAGACGTGCTCGGCGCCTTGGCGGCGGCTGATCCCCAGCCCAACGCCAGCCTCAGGGCCGTCGGCCAGTGGGCGGGCGACCCGGTGGGCTGGGCTGTGCGCTCCCGCGCCCCGTTCTCGTCCGCGCGCAAGTGGGGAGCGACCACGTTCGACGGGCACGGGACCTGGTTGTTGGGAGCGCCCGAGATCCTCCTGGCGAGCGCGCCCGACAGGGCCGCCCTCCGACAGTCCGATGCGCACGCTCAGGAGGGACGGCGGGTGCTCCTCCTGGCTCGAGGCGATGGTGAAGCCGATCTGTCGTCGCTTCCGTCCTCGATCACGCCCGCCGCCCTGGTGGTGCTGGACGAGCGAGTCAGGGCAGACGCCGCCGACACGGTCGGCTACTTCGGCCGCCAGGGCGTCACGGTGAAGATCATCTCGGGCGACAACCCCGCCACCGTCGGGGCGATCGCCCGGCGGGTGGGGGTTCCCGGTTCGGACGAGCCGGTCGACGGCAGGGGGTTGCCGTCCGAGCCTGCCGAGCTGGCCCAGGCGGTCGAAGACCATTCGGTCTTCGGCCGGATCAATCCCCACCAGAAGCGGGCCATGGTGTCGGCACTCCAGTCCCGCGGCCACGTGGTGGCCATGACCGGTGACGGGGTCAACGACGTGCTCGCCCTCAAGGACGCCGACATCGGCATGGCCATGGGTTCAGGCAGCAGCGCCTCGCGTGCCGTCGCTCAGCTGGTGCTCCTGGACAACGCGTTCGACGTCGTTCCTGGAGTCGTCGGAGAGGGACGCCGGGTGATCGCCAACGTCGAGCGCGTGGCCAACCTGTTCGTGACCAAGACCGTCTACGCCGTCCTTCTGGCCATCGCCGTCGGGGTGGCGACCCTGCCGTTCCCGTTCCTGCCCCGGCACCTGACGGTCGTGAGCGGGTTGACCATCGGGGTGCCGGCGTTCTTTCTCGCTCTCGGCCCCAACTCCCAGCGCTGGCGGCCGGGGTTCGTCAACCGGGTCCTTCGCTTCGCCATCCCGTCCGGAGTGGTGGCAGCGACGGCCACGTTCACGGCGTACGCGGTGGCTCGTGACGAGCCCAGCCTGACTCTCACCGAGGCCCGCACCACGGCGGTCATCGTCCTGTTCTCAGTTGGACTGTGGGTCTTGGTCATCCTGATCCGGCCGTTCAACCGCGGCCGCCTGGCCCTGGTCGTGGGCATGGCGGCGGTCTTCGCCGGCGCCCTGACCATTCCGGGTCTCGACACGTTCTTCGAGCTTCAGCTCCCGACGTGGTGGGCGATCACGGTGGCCGTGGTGATCGCGGTGCTCGCCGACGTCGCCCTCGAGATCGGCTGGCGGGTCGCTGGCTGGTGGCAGTATCGAGCTCCGCCGCTCGGGGACTAGAAGGCGGCGCGGTTACTATCGCCGCGCATGGCGACGATGGTCCGCGATGTGCGGGATCGTCGGGCAGGGCGTCTTCGTGGCGGCGCTGTCGTTGCGGGCGCCCTGGTGCTCATCGGCGGCGTGTTCGCCGTCGCCGGTCGGTTGGGCTTCAACCCGACCGACGACGGCTACATCCTCGCTCAGAGCTATCGCATACTGCACGGTCAGGTCCCCCACCTCGACTTCATCTCCCCGCGTCCGGTCGGATCGCCCATCATCCATCTGCTGGACTTCGCCCTGCCGCTGCCCCTCATGGTCGCTTCCCGGGTGGTCACCACGGCCGAGCTGGTCGGTACCGCGGTCCTCGTCGGCTGGCTGGTCATCGGACGGCCACCGGCGCGGTGGCGAGCGTGGGAGGGTGTCGCGGTCGCGGCCAGTGCGCTGATCTCGATCCACGGGTTCCCGTTGATGGACTGGCACACCATCGACGGCGTCCTGCTCGTCGCCCTCGGCTTCGTCCTCGTCCAGTACCCGCGCGCGACCGTGGCCGGGTTCATCGCTCTCGGGGCCGCGCTCGTCGTCAAGCAGAGCTTCTTCCTGGCTCCCCTCCTCGGCGTGGCCATGGTTGCCGCCCGTACCGCGCCCGCAGCGCGGTTCGCCACGGTGGTCCGCTCCGTGCTGTGGGCGGCCGTTCCCGGCGCGCTCTACGTGATCGTGATCTCCGCCTTCGGCGCGTTCTCGTCCTTCGTCCGTGAGCTCACCGGGGCTCGACCGATCTACGGGCGCGACCTGATCCACGAGATGCTGACCACCGGTGACCTCGCTCGGTCGGCCGTCGTGGTCGTTCTCCTGGTCGCGCTGGTTGTCGCGGACTCCCGGGCGGGTTCGGCGATCGGGACCGTGCTGCGCCTTGTCCTTACGGCTCTGGTCGTTGGGACCGCGCTCCAGCAGCATCTTCAGCTCTATGGGACCTGGGCGGACCAGCTCGAGGCGATCGTGGGCATCGTGGTCCTGTGGCACATGTATCGCCGACGGCGCGTCGACTGGCCGGGAATCGCCGTGGTGGGCACAGGGTGGATGGTCAGCCTGTCGTGGGGGTACGCCGTCCCGAACCTCGTCGCCGGAGGCCTCGTGCTCCTGGCGGTGATCCGCATCTGGGACGGACACCAGATCGCCACCCGACCAGGGGCGCTAGTCAGCGTGCTGGCTGCCGTCGCCGTCTTCGGTGCCACAGCTGCCGTCTTCGTCCACACCCGACGAACCGACATCTATCGTGATCGCCCCGCCGGCCAGTTGACGTTCCCGCTCTCGCGCGTCGCCCCGGACTTCGGATCCATCCGTACCAATCCCGACACCGGCGCCTACCTCTCGGACATGAAGGCCTGCATCCGACAGATGCCCGCCGGCCGGGTCGCGCTGCTGCCCAACAACGCCGCCATGTACCCGGTCCTGCACCTTCACGACCCGCTGCCCATCGACTGGCTGTGGATCGACGAGATCGGGGGGTCCCACGCCCAGATCCTCGGCGCCGCCCGCTCCCTCGACCGGCAGGGCGACTACCTGGTGCTCTTCGAGACCCAGGACGCCTCGGTGGTGCCGATGGTCGGTCTGCAGCCCGGTCCTGCTCCGTTGGACCCTGACATCCTGGGTGTCCTCCACGGACGCCAGACACGATGTGGCCCTTTCGTCGCCGTGTACAGCCCCCCGTCCGCTGCCCGCTGATTCCCTCTCGGATGTGTCGACTCCCCCTCACCCTCACCGACGACGAAGCCGAGCGGGCACTGTTGCAGCGCCGTCGAGGCGCTCTCACAGAGAGGTAGCCTGCATCGCGGTGGGCGCCGACGACGACCTCCCGCAGCACGCGTTCTCCTCTGCCGCCCATTGGGAGGCGTGGCTCGACCACAACCACGCCGAGTCGGACGGCCTGTGGATCAGGATGGCGAAGCGGGATGCGGGCATCGACAGCGTCGGTTACCCCGAGGTACTCGACTGCGCCCTCTGCTTCGGATGGATCGACGGGCGACGCGAGGCCCTCGACGAGCGCTACTTCCTCCAGCGGTTCACCCCGAGACGAGCCCGAAGCCGATGGTCGCGAATCAACCGCGACAAGGCCGAGCGACTGATCGCTGAGGGCCGGATGCGCCCGGCCGGGCTCGCCGAGGTCCAGCGGGCCGAGGTGGACGGCCGCTGGGACGCGGCCTACGAGGGCCAGCGCCACAGCACCATTCCCGACGACCTCCAGCGGGAGCTCGACGCCCGCCCCAAGGCCAAGGAGTTCTTTGCCGAGCTCAACAGCCAGAACCGCTACGCCATCCTCTACCGGCTCCAGGACGCGAAGAAGCCCGAGACGCGGGCCCAGCGCCTGGCGAAGTTCGTGGCCATGCTCGAGACGGGGGAGCGAATCCACCCGTAGGCGGTCTGGCTCCCTGGCTGGCGCCGACCACCCGGCGCTATCACCTGGAGACCGCTCCCCGTATCGCAGCCGGTACCCTGGCCAGAGCTGGAGTATTCGACGTGCCGGGGCGGTCGGCGTGAGAGCAAGGGGATGTCTGAGGCGGGGCTTGGCGACTTGTGTGCTAGCAGCGCTGTCAGCGTCCTGTGCCACGAGCGGCTCGCACGCGCAGCGCGGCCCTGCACGGCACAGCGCGGCCGCTGCACCGACATCAGCACCGGGCGCTACGACCAAGACCGGCTGCAGCAATGCCAGCGTGCTGGCAACCTGGCCAATAGCTCGCCGAGCCGCGCAGCTCGTCGTGGCGCCGGTGGAGGAGACCGCCGTGACGACGGCAGTGCCGGCGGTGCGCCAGGGTGTCGGCGGGGTCATCCTGTTCGGATCGGCGGCACCGACGGACCTCTCCCAGCAGCTGGCGGGCCTCAAGGCGCAAGCGCCGGGCGGTATCGCCCCCTTGATCATGACCGACGAGGAGGGCGGCCAGGTCCAACGGATGCCCAATCTGGTCGGGTCGCTGGCGTCGCCCAGGGCCATGGCCGCGACTCTCGACCCAGAAGCTGTTCGTCAACTGGGCGAGGCCACCGGGCGCACGCTGATCGCCAACGGCGTGGACGTCGACCTCGCCCCGGTGCTCGATCTGGCGAGCGGGCCCGGGCCCGATGTGCAGCACACCGACGGTCCCCGCTCGTTCAGCCCTGATCCGGCAGTTGCCGCCAGCTACGGACTCGGTTTTGCCGAGGGACTACTCGCCGCCGGCGTCATCCCCGTCGTCAAGCACTTTCCCGGTGAGGGCCAGGCCACCGCCAACACCGATGACGCGCCGGCGTCGACCCCGCCGCTGCCGGCGCTGGAGGCGGCGGACCTGGTGCCCTTCGGGGGCGCCGTGCACGCTCTGCTACCAGCCGTCATGGTAGGCAACGCCACCATCCCGGGCCTCACGAGTGGCCCCGCCAGTCTGTCCCCGGCAGCCATCGGGGGCCTTCTGATGCGCCAACTCGACTTCGGTGGACTCGTGCTGACCGACTCGTTGTCCGCCAGCTCCATCAGGGCCACTGGACTGGACGTTCCACACGCCGCGGCGCAGGCGGTGACCGCTGGTGCCGACATGGTCCTGTACGACCTCTCGGCCCCGTCGTCTGGATCTTCCGAGGTGGTGAGCCAGCTGACCGCGGCGGCCAGTGACGGAACCCTTCCGCTGTCACGACTCGACGACGCCGTCGGCCACGTGCTGTCGGCGAAGCGGGTCAGCCTCTGTTAGATCGCCGAGGGGCTCGGGCGAACCCCGAAATTCTTCGGAAATTATGTCTGAATAATCTAGTTTGCCCCGACCAGATCCGGGTATCAGCGTGTTCGGTGAGCGGACAGACCATTTCGTTGCGCGCGCCGACCACCGAGGACGGGGCTGGTGTCTGGCGCCTGGCCAGATCTTCTGGCCTCGACCTCAATTCGCCCTACTTGTACCTCCTCTGGTGCCGTGACTTCGCCGATACGTCGGTGATCGCCGAGGTGGACGGGGCCACGGTCGGCTTTGTCATCGGTTTGCGTCGCCCAGTCGAGCCGGCGACGTTGTTCGTATGGCAGGTAGGCGTCGCCAAGGCGTGGCGCCGACAGCGCATAGCTCTGGCCATGCTGGACCACCTCAGCGACCGTCTCGCGCCCAGGCTGCGCTTCGTCGAGGCATCGGTGACCCCCTCGAACGAGGCCTCCGCTGGGCTCTTCCGGTCGCTGGCGGCATCGTCTGGAGTGGAGCTCGCGCTGGGCGAGCTCTTCGGAGGGTCCGTGTTCCCACCGGAGTGTCCGCACGACGACGAGCTCCTCATGCGGGTCGGCCCGTTCGGAGCCAGCGAAAGCGAACCGGGGGCTCCTGCGCACCTGGAACGGGCCACGCCGGCTCGACCATAGAAACCGTGTCTGTTGCCTAGCATGGCGTTTGGGACGGACGCGATCGACGGAGAGCATGCCGAGGAGGCGCGACGCGTGAAGAACCTTCAGGCCGCGACAACGACGAGCACGGGGAGCACCGTGACCGACACCGCTAACGAACCCGTGGTCGCCGGTGGCATCACGTCCATGCACGGCGTGTTCGAGCAGCTCGAATCAGAGGTCCGGAGCTACAGCCGCGCCTGGCCGGTGGTCTTCGACCAGGCGCGGGGCGCCCGACTACGCGACACCGACGGCAAGACGTACATCGACTTCTTCAGCGGCGCCGGTGCCCTCAACTACGGTCACAACCATCCGGTGCTCAAGCAGGCGCTCCTCGACTACCTGGCCGAGGATCGGGTGCTGCACAGCCTCGACATGAACACCGTGGCCAAGGCGGAGCTTCTCGAGCAGCTGCGAGCCGTGGTCTTCGAACCTCGTGGCCTCAGCTACCGCGTGCAGTTTCCCGGCCCGACCGGGACGAATGCGGTGGAGGCCGCCCTCAAGCTGGCGCGGAAGGTCACCGGCCGAAAACAGATCGTGAGCTTCACGAACGCCCTTCACGGGATGACGCTCGGCTCGCTGTCGGTCACGGCGAACTCCATGAAGCGCAACGGCGCAGGGGTGTCACTGAACGACTCCACCCACCTTCCCTACTGCGGGTTCCTCGAGGACGAGGTGGACTCGATACAGCTCCTGGAGGCGCTGATCGAGGACAGGGGGAGTGGGCTCGATCTCCCCGCCGCCGTGATCGTCGAGACGGTCCAGGGTGAGGGCGGCGTGAACGTGGCCAGCGTCTCGTGGATCCGTCGGCTGGCAGAGCTGTGCGCGGCCCGCGAGATCCTTCTGATCGTGGATGACGTCCAGATGGGGTGCGGACGCACGGGACCGTTCTTCAGCTTTGAAGATGCCGGCATCGTTCCTGACATCGTCGTGCTGTCGAAGTCCTTGAGCGGGATCGGCCTCCCGCTCGCCCTGACGCTGATCCGGCCGGAGCTCGACGTCTGGGAGCCAGGCGAGCACAACGGAACCTTTCGTGGGAACAACCTGGCCTTCGTGACCGCGTGTGCCGCGCTCTCGATGTGGCAGCAGGGTGGATTCACCGACGGTCGAGGGGCTCAGATCAACCAAGACGGATCGGTTCGCATCGATGACGGCGGCATCGAGGAGAGTGTCCGGGCTCGGGGACGAATCGTCGAGCAGGCGCTCGGGAGCATCGCCGACGAGGTCCGTCGCCAGCGACCCGATCTCGATGTCGGCGTGCGCGGCAAGGGCCTCGTATGGGGGCTGGCGTTTCCCGGAGAGGACATGGCCACGAAGGCGGCCCGCGCCGCTTTCGACCGCGGCGTCCTGGTCGAGACCTCGGGACCGGGCCAAGACGTCGTCAAGTTGATGCCGCCGCTCAACGTCTCGGTTGACGACGAGCTCATCCCCGGCCTGGAGGTTCTCGCCGACGTCATGTGCACGGTGGTGACACTGTGATCGTGCGAACCCTGGCCGGCGTCGAGGGCTCCGACCGAGACGTTGCCACGCCGACCTGGCGGAGCCGGCGCCTCCTGCTGGAACGCGACCGGCAGGCCTTCTCGCTGCACGACACGATCATCCACGCCGGCACCGAGACGACCATGTGGTACCGCCACCACATCGAGGCCGTGTACTGCATCGACGGTCATGGGCGACTCGATGACCTCGACAATGATCGTAGCTACGACCTCGATCCCGGCACGGTCTACCTCCTGGACGGGCACGAGCGTCATCGGGTGGCCGCCGACTCCGACCTCCGAATGGTGTGTGTGTTCTCGCCGCCGTGCACGGGTCAGGAGACACACGACGAGGACGGGGTCTACCCGTTGCTCAGCCAGGGTGATGACGGCAAGGGTGAGCACGGGCAGCCATGATGGAGGTGGCTGTCGACGACCGTTACCCGACCCGGGTCGCCCCGCCGGTCCAGGCCTTTCCGCGCCGAGATCCGGTGGTGTACTCCGCCGACAGTGGGCCGCTGCGACCAGACGAGCTCAGGCGCTTCCAACGTGACGGCTTCCTCGTTCGAGAGCGCCTCGTCGACGACGTGACCATCGACCGGTTACATGACGAGCTCGAGCGCATGGCTGCCGATCCGGAGCTGGCGTCATCGGATCGGGTCGTCAGCGAGCCCGGCGGGGACGCTGTGCGGTCCATCTTCGAGGTGCACCGTTCGAGCGCGTTGGTCGCCCGAGTCGTCGCCGACGGACGCCTGGCTGGTGCCGCCCGCCAGCTGTTGGGCTCGGCTGTCTATGTGCACCAGAGCCGCGTGAATCGGAAACCAGGCTTCGTCGGTCAAGGGTTCAGCTGGCACTCCGACTTCGAGACCTGGCATGCCGAGGACGGGATGCCCGCGCCCAGGGCAGTGAGCATCGCCATCGCTCTGACGGCGAACTTCGTGCACAACGGGAGCCTGATGATCATCCCCGGCTCCCACCGTACCTTCGTACCGACCGTTGGCGTCACTCCGGAGGACCACTACCGCAGCTCGCTCCGCGCCCAGGAGATCGGGGTCCCTGACGACGCCAGTCTCGCCGAGCTCGTGACGGCGGGAGGCGGAGTGGCAGTCGTGACCGGCGAACCGGGCTCGGCGGTACTGTTCGACTGCAACGCCATGCACGGCTCCTCGAACAACATCACGCCCTATCCACGCACCAATCTCTTCGTTGTGTACAACAGCGTGGACAACTCGCTGACGGAGCCGTTCGCGGCGCCGACCCCGCGGCCGGAGTTCATCGCCAGCCGCGAGTTCTTGCCTGTCGTCTGAGGCGCCAGGCTGGCGGCGGACGTACTGGCTTCATGGGTTCCACCCTCGTGGGTTCGGCATCCTCTCAGCCACCCCGCCGGCCGAGGAACCGCAGGGTCCGGTGGACCCCAGGTTTCATGGTCAACCACGTCATGGGCACGGAGGCGTGGAACGTACTCACTCGAGTCGCTTTTGAGGGTGAGTTGGCTATCCTTCCAGCGGGCTGTCCACCAGCCGGGTCCGCTCAGTCTTGAGGGAGGTCTGAGCGGACCCGGTCCCTCAGCGCCCGAGTGGCAAGTCGAGGTTCATCGGGTGGGCGAAGCCTCGCCATCATCGGTTCCAGAGGCCAACGCGAGGCCCGTGGGCCGGAGATGGCCGCGCCGAGGCTTTCGACATGGCTGTCCCTCGCTGTCCCTCGCTGTCGTAGGGTGGGGTCCCGTGGCCGAACCCAGCATCGGACCTTCTCCCTGAGATGAACAAGCTTCGCTATCGGTCGATCGATGCGCTGGCGGCGCTTGACGCGCCGACGCTACGGCGGGTCGCGAGGTCACGCTGGTACCCTTCCTTCTGCTCGGCCCGAGGCGGAGGAGAGCGCGATGAGCGACGACCCGTCGTCTAGCCAGGATTGGCAGTCCGGCGACAGCGGAATGGACGGCGGAATCGACAGCGGAGCGTCCACCTGGCAGAGCTCACGACCAGCAACCGCGCCCCCGCCCGCAGGCGGGTTCGGCATTCCGACGGTACCGCCCATCGAGCGTCTCCACACGGCTTATCAGCGGCGCCATGAGACCGACTACATCGCCAACTTCTGGAGCACGCTGGGATGGGGGATCCTCACCATCGGGTTCTTCTATGTCTACATGTACTACGAGCTCATTCGTCGGATGCGGGACCACAACGCCCGTCGCCTGGACCTCCTAGACGCCGCCAACGCCTACGCCTGGGAGGTTGCGGGCCAGCGAGGCCTCCAGGAGGAGCTCCGCCCGCACTTCGAGCGCACCTCCGGTGACCTCGAAAACCTTCGCCTTCTCGGCACCAGACTCAAGGGCCCCGTCATCTGGTTGGTGATCTACCTCGCCGCCTTCTGGTTCACCAGCGCGCGCGTGACTCCGGCGCCCTTCGTCACCGAGAGCCTCGCCGGCGTCGGCATCGTGTGGGGAATGATCGTCGTGCTCTTCGTGTACTGCGGTCTCGACGGCGATCTCATCAAACACGACTTGGCGGAGGGCGGCGTCGAGGCCGAGTTGGCCATCATCTACTGGCGACTCGGTCAGCCCGTTCCCCAGCCCGACCCGGCTCGCATCAAGGGCAAGCAGAACTACGTGGCCCGCATCATCGTCAGCATTGTCACCGTCGGGATCTATACGTTCTGGTGGACGTACAACATGTTGAACGAGCCCAACCGTCACTTCGAGATCAACTGGGTGTGGGAGGACTCGCTCGCCCATGCTGCCCAGGCGTTGCAGCAGTAGCGGGCGGACCTGGCCGGTAACGGAGAGTAGTCAGCGCCGACACACCGTCAAGAGCTAGGCGGGGGGAAGGCCAAGATGACCACAGGAGAGGTTCGGAGGACCTGTCCGAACGATCACGAGGTTCCACCGGGAGCACGGGTTTGCCCAACGTGCGGCGCCGCTGTGCCCGAGGAGGCATCGGTTCGGGGAGGGCAAGCAGGTCCACACGCTTCGGCTCCACCACCCCGGCGATGGCCTGACACGAGGCCTGCAAGGCCCGACCAACCATGGGCGATTCCAAGCGAACCTACCAAACGACGGAAATGGCCCTGGGTCGTGGGAGGAGTCGCCGCTGTCCTGCTCGTGGGAGCGATCGCTGGAATCGCCGCGGCTATCGGTGGCTCCCAACTTACGAGGACGTTGGGAAGCGGCACAAACACCGCCTGGATGCACGACCTCGCCCCCCACCTGTCGAATCGGAAGCTGAGCGACATTGTCATCCCCGGGTCGCACGACACCGGCACCTACAGCCTCGACCCGGCAATAAATGAAGATGCCATCACTCAGTCCGACGATCTCATCCACCAGCTGAACGATGGCGCCCGGGAGTTCGACATCCGAGTGAGGGCCACCAACGGAGGCTATTACCTCAACCACGGGGAGGCAGTCTCACCCTGGCTGCGGCTGAACCGCGTTTTCAAGGACGTAAGCGAGTGGGCCACCAACAAGCCGGGTAGCGCCGGTGCGGGGTCAGGGCCTCGGGACCAAGAGATCATCATGCTCAACCTCAGCATCGACGGCGGCGTCCCGACCGCCGACTGCCAGTCGTTTGGGCAGCAGCTGGGGGACGCCCTGGTAACCCCCAGCGTGCTCCAGGCCAACTTCGGTACCACCGACCCCGGTCAGGTGACCCTGGGGCAGCTGTGGTCACTGCCCGATTCCAAGCGGGCGGCGCGGGTGATCATGGATAACAGCCAGTGCCTGAGCGCCGCCGACCCCTTCGCCGGGCACTGGAACCCCGACTCGCCTTTCGGGAAGGGCGACGCTCAGAGCTACTACGCCAACCAGTGCTCGGCCTCCGGACTCGAAGACCAGCCGACGGACCCGCCGACGCAGGGGGTTGGTATCTGGCCACGGGTGTCTTCGGCGGTGAGATCCCGGAGCACTGATGGAAACGGCCCCAGCCCCCCTACCTCATTTGGTCCGTCCATGGTCGGAGGGGTGTACACGCTGTTCATACAAGGGACCCCGGACGACTTGTCGGATGTATGCAACATAGCCCCGGGGAAGATGCTTCCCGACGAGAAAACTGTCCTCGCTAGGCTTGTCGCTCAATGGCGGAAGGACCCCAACACCAAGGCGAACCTGAATGTCATCTCCGGTGACTTTGTCCAGGAGACGGACCTCGTGGAGGATGTCATGGCCATGAACGCGAGCTGGCCGACGGCGTCGTGACCTACCCAGCTCTCGCGGACAACCCCACATGACGACCGTCGAGGGGGGCACCTTCGGCGTGCAAGCGTTCGACGCTGCCGGTCATCCGAAGCCAACCATGCCGGTGACGTTTCGTGACGGTCGCCGTCCCGCTGAACCGTACGTCTTCGAGCCGGCGGTGGGATTCGAACCCACGACCTGGGCTAATGCTTGTCTTTCGAGCCGAGCAGAGCGCGGCCTCACGCCGTTCCGGACGTCGCCACGAGGCTGACGACGGGCGGCGACTCGAGGTAGGCGTCCCAGAAGCCGGGGGCGAGGGAGGCCCTGCCTTCAGGTGATACCTCGGGCATGATCCAGTCGAACGAGGTGAAGCCGGCTGCCGCGAACTCGTCCCGGTAGACCTCGGTCGGCAAGTAGTAGTTGTCGAGCTCGAACACCGTTCCGTCAGGGTTGAAGAAGCGGTAGGTGATCGTACTGCCTTCAACCGGTTCGGCTGCGCCGATCTTCACGAAACCGTACGGCCGGTACCGATCATAATGAGCAGGCGGATTGTCGGGGTAGTCGTTGCAGCCGACGACGAGACCGCCAGGGCGGATGAGGCGGGCCACGCCCTGGACAAGGGCGCGAAGCTCGGCACGGCTGCCGGCGTAGTTGAAGAGGTAGGAGCAAAAGGCGACGTCGAATCGCTGATCGAGATCGACCTTCGCCACGTCCGCCAGCACGTACTCGACGCCGATCGGCACGGCCCCCTCCGCCCGGCGGGCAAGGGCGATCATCTCGGCCGAGATGTCCACCCCGACGACCCGCGTCGCTCCCCGCCGCATGAGCTTGCGGGTGTAGATGCCGTCACCGCAGGCCAGATCGACGACCGATCGTCCGGCCAGGTCGGGCAGGATCCGGAATGTCGTGTATTCCTCCACGTGGAGGCGGAATGGGAGCAGCTTGGACTCTTGGTCATCAGGAGCGATTCGGTCGTACTCGTCTGCTACGTGGTCGAAATCGCTCACGGAGGAAGAGTACTGCCAGGCGGCCAAACGGCAACATCGACAGAACCGGCAAAGCTACGGAACTGGCGCAGAAATGCTCGGTGGGCAGGAAGGGCCCGTGCCCCATCCGGCGGCGGCCCGGACCAGGAGGCCAATCAGGTGTGCGGACTACCCCCCCGCCATGGCCCCGACCACGATGAAAGGCTCCTTCCCGGAGACCACTGCGTCCGGCAATGAGGCGTCGGGCGGCTCGTGGGACAGGTCCTCCTCGCAGGCGAAGAATCTCACGAAGGCCCGTCGCTGCGACGTGCTCTGGTCACGCACCGTGCCCCGCAGCATCGGATACCGGTCTTCTAGAGCGTCGATGACAGACCGCTGCGTGACGGCGCCCTCGACATCGAGTGTCACCTCCCTGCCGACGTTGGCCACGGTTCGCAAGTGGCCGGGGAGCACGACTCGTACTGTTCGGGTCACCACAAGGTCTGCGTCTCGACTGACAGCACCGGTGGCAGGTCGCGGACGATCGGCGACCAGGTTTCCCCGGCGTCCGGCGAGGCGTAGACCTGCCCGCCTGTCGTACCGAAATAGACACCACATGGATCGAGGGCGTCGACGGCCATCGCGTCCCGCAGCACGTTGACGTAACAGTTGTCCTGAGGCAGGCCGTTCGTGAGCGGCTCCCATTCGTCGCCCCCCGTCCGACTGCGATAGACGCGCAGCCTGGCGTCGGGCGGGTAGTGCTCCGAGTCGCTCTTGATCGGCACGACATAGATGGTCTCGGGCTCGTGGGCATGGACCTCGATCGGGAAGCCGAAGTCGCTCGGCAGGTCGCCGCTGACCTCACGCCACGACTCACCCGCGTCGTCGCTGCGCATGATGTCCCAGTGCTTCTGCATGAAGAGGACCTGCGGGCTCGATGGATGCATGGCGATTCGGTGAACGCAGTGGCCGACCTCCGCATTGGGATCTGGGATCCCCTCGGATCGCAGACCGTGATTCGCCGGTCGCCACATCTTCCCGCCGTCGTCGGTGCGAAACACCCCCGCCGCTGAGATGGCGACAAACATTCGACTGGCCCGGCTGGGGTCAAGGACGATCGTATGTAGGCACATACCCCCGGCACCTGGTTGCCAGGCGGGCCCCGACCCGTGACCGCGTAGGCCAGGCAGCTCCGTCCAGGTCAGACCACCGTCGACGGACCGGAACAGGGCGGCGTCCTCAACGCCGGCGTAGACCGTGTCCGGGTCCGTGAGAGACGGTTCCAGATGCCAGACTCGGGCGAACTCCCACGGGTGAGGTGTCCCGTCATACCACTGGTGTGTGCCGGGAACGCCGTCGTAGCGGAACTCATTGCCGACTGGCTCCCAAGTATGGCCCCCGTCGTCGGACCGCTGGATCAGCTGCCCGAACCAAGCGGTCGACTGGGACGCATACATGCGGGCAGGATCGATTGGCGACCCCTTGATGTGGTAAATCTCCCAGCCTCCGAAGACCGGGCCTAGGACATCCCACTGGTCGCGCCCACCGTCACCGGTCAGGACGAACGCCCCTTTGCGTGTACCGATCAGAACCCGTACCCCACTCACCCCTGGCTCCCTCGTCTCTGGTCATCCTCCACCACCGACGACCGTACTTCGAGACGTTACGACGTTCGACGGGTCGCGGACTCATCGGTCGCGAACTTGGAGAGATCCGTGACGGATCAGCCGAGATCGCACATCAGACCGAGCCGGCGGTGGTGTCTGGTCTCAGGAGATCCCAACAACAACGAGCAGCCATCTAGCTGGCACTTTTCGAGGACGGCCAGCGGTCGGTTCATCGTCACGTCCGTTCGGCGCCCTCTTCATGGGCCTGTAGCCCGGTTGTCGCCCTGCCAGTGAGGTGGTCACCCAGTTCGGTGGAGGCGCGGAACTCGACCTCGACGGTCCCGGCGTCGCCGTCTCGCGACATCCCGGTCACCGTCCCGGTGAAGGTCAGTGTCGAGCCGGGGAACACCGGCACGCCGAGCCGGATGGAAACCCGGTGGAGCATGGTGTCCGGACCGGCCCAGTTGGTGAGGAAGCGGCTGCAGTAGGCGTTGCTGGAGATGATGTTCATGAAGATGTCGGGTGCCCCCTGCGCGTTGGCGTAGTCGCGGTCGTGGTGCACCGGCATGAAGTCGCGGGTCGCTATCGCACCCGCGACGATCACTGTGGCAGTGACGTTGACCTCGAGGGGGGCAAGCTCGTCACCGACGTGGATCTGCTCCCAGCTGAGGGGCGCCGGGCCCACGGCCACGATGGCGTCGGCGGACGGGACCGAGTCTCGACCATCCTGATGTCGCGGGGCGTGAGTAGCCTCTCCACCGGCGAGCCGATCGCTACCGGCGACAGCGCTGCGAGCCGCTTGCTCGCTCTCGGCTGCTCTGGGCCTGAACTTGAAGACACGGAACCGTTGCCGCCCCACGACCCCGCCCAGCTCGTCCTGAAAGGTCGTGACCCACGTAACGAAATGTCCAGGCCCGAGGCGGGTCTTCTTCTCGTCCGAGATCGACTCCATGATGGTGTTCGACGACACGACCTCACCGAGGTGCAGGTAGCGCTCGATCTCGAACTCCGAGTTCGACGCCAGCGTGCCGACGAACCCTGCCTCGTCGAGCATTGACAAGGCCCCGCCGCCTTCCGACTCGACGGGTGAACCCCCGCGCTCGGCGATGCCGGTGATCCTTGGTGTCGCCATCGTCCACGTCTGGAGCATGAGAGGCGGCGCGACGATGCCACCGAATCGTGACCTGGCCGCCCGCTCGGGCTCGGTGTAGATGGGATTGTGGTCCTCGAATGCGGCAACCCAGTGGCGGATCATTGGCTGGTTTACCGGGTCGGGCGCCCGGGACGAACTGCTCGACCCGACTGGCTTGCCGACGAACTCGTCGAGCCGCTCCCGGAGAGACGTTGCGCTCTCACCATGCCGCAGCCCAGTTCGTTCTTGCTCTTCGGTCATCTCTCCCCTGGAGATCTTCGAGCCGGCGGTGGGATTCGAACCCACGACCTGGCGATTACAAGTGGGCGAAATTCTGTCGCGCAGTTTGGCTCATTGTCTCAGCCTATGGGGTTCTGGCAGGTCAGAGGCCCGCTCGGGACGGTCAGCCGAACCGAGGCTCGACACCGTCGGATGTTTCGGGACGGCGTGGTTGGGACGAATGTTGGGACGCGGTGGAGTCGACGCGGGCGCTCAGTAGTCGGGTCCAGATGCAGGTTGACCATCCCGACCCCTCACGCTCGGGTGGACTGTCGACGCGCCGAGCAGCCGCCGAGCAGCGGCAGTCAAACCGGAAGAAACGGGCGGGTCTGGCATCTTCGAGCGGGACGGGAGATCATTGCCCAGTGGAGGGGAGGGGTACGTCGACGACGAACGCCCGAGATGGTGAGCCGTTCCTCGGACGAGAGGCCGAGCTGAGTTCACTCGCAGAAGCCCTGCGCGTGCGGACGAGAGACCCGCCCCTGACCTGGTCCTTGCGAGCCGGCGGTGAGATTCGAACCCACGACCTGGCGATTACAAGTGGGCGAGACCCTGTAGCGCCGTGTCGCCCGTCGTCCCAGCACGTCTCGTTCTGGCTGGTCGGAACGGTGATTGGGACGGTCGACCGATATGAGGCGGGATATCGTGGGACGCTCTGGGACGGGTTTGTTGGGACGGACGCGGGGCGGTCACGAGGCGGTCACCAAGGTATTCGTGGATCGATCCGACAAGCCGGTCACGCTGCCGTCTTCCGGGGGAGTCCGAGGAGCGCGACGCCTCGACTTGCTCATTGGGCTCCTGCCTCTGCAGCCGATCTACTGCTGTGCTCGCGTGAGGGGGTCGACGTCCGTCGGGTCGAGGATCTCCTTGATGTCAGGGGCTTAGAGCTGGCCTGAACGGGCTCATGCCGAAGGCGTGCCCGGGCTCTCCGCTCGCGTCCCTTGGCTGCTGTGCCGAGCGACGAAGCGTCGCCACTCCAACGTCTCGCGAAAGACGAACTCGACGGGATCCGGAGGGAGTTCGGCCGTTAGCGAGTCGCCCATGGCGCGCAACATCATCCGCGCGTCGTCCCTCTTCTGGTCAATCATCCCGCCGTTGCGTAGCCAGACACTGAAGAGCTCGAGTTCACCTTCTCCCAACCCGGCGCTGCGGCATTTGGAAAACATCACCGGAAGAGTACGATCAGCATAGAAGGTGCTCTTGGCGCTCCGCTCGATGAGCACGCGGGCTGATTCTGTAAGGATGCCGGCCCGCCCGGCGGCGGTTAGCGTGGCCCGGATGTTCACCATGGGCTCTGACGTAGGCCGATAAGTGGACTCGTCGCTGCTGTAGGCGATGGCGACCTCATCGTCGTCCTCTAGATTGCCGTCTCGATACGCCTGGACGATATTTCCAATCCCGCGCATCCCGAAGCGCTCGAGCTCGACGGCGCGCAGCGCGCCCATGCTCGCTGCACCGAAGATGGTGATTCCCCGTGACAGAGCCCACAAGATCTCTTTGTGCCAGACCGAGGCCTGCGAATGGAAGACACCATCGATGATTCCGATAGCTCGGGGCTGCTCCAGGGAAGCGCGATAAATGTCACCGCGTGCAGCCGGAGGTCGATAGTCAGCGTCGAGAATGGCCACCGCGTCGTGCTTAGGAATCGTCGGGCCGAGGAAGACGACAGCACTCATGGGCCGGCTCCGAGGTTAGCTGCGCTAGGTCCATCAGCCTCGTCATCGAAGGCCGGGATGATCACCTTGAACACCGAAACCCCAAGATCGGCCCGGGTGAGCTCGACAGCGACGACCTGACGCACGCGGGCTCGCTCCAGCACCGTCAACTCGTGATCGAGGTCGTCATCGATGCTATCGGCCTCGAAATGAGGGACCCTCCGAAAGTCGCCGGTGGCCATCAAGCCAAGCAGGTGATCCCTATAGTTGTCCTCGCGTGAGGATGGTGCGGACAAGTAGTCAGATTCGGCAATGTCCTCTCGAGCGCCCGAGATCGCTGTCAGGCGGCTCTGGGCAGCTTCGGTAAGCGCTCTTGCGAGTGCGATCCCGCGATCAGGATGAGCTCCGTAGCCTCCCCCCGACACTCGCCCGGTGACCCTAGCGTCGCGACGGTCGACGATCTCGCAACAAAACGTCGCGAGTGGAACATCCGACGGCGTCAGGTCCCAAAGGCCAACTGCGATGTCAGCGGCATCATAAAGGTCGAGCAACATCCGACAGGTTGGGTCATCGACCGTGCGGACGTTGAGCCGGGTCGCGTGCTTTTCTGCTGCCTTCAAGCGCCGCCAGCAACTCGCCGCATCGCGCTCGATAACCTCGCAGACCCCATGGCTCAGGGCCTCATTGGCAGCGTTTCCAGAGGCAAGCCCGGTGGTGCTGGCCGTCAACCCGCTTGCTGCGGGACCAATCCGCGTAGTGTCCAGGTCTAGTACCCCGAGAGGAACCCAGGTTGCGATGTCTTTGATCAGATCCCATCCCATGACCCAATCAAGCTGCTCGTCCGGTTTAGCGGATCCCGGGCAATGCTGTGGCAGGGTGACCGGATCAAGGGCTGCAGCGGTCGGGCTGAGCCGTTCGAAGCTGGTTCGACGCCGAGGCACGTCGGCAGACGCCACGTTCTCCGCGTGGTGGAGCTCGATCGACTCCATGATCCCGGACACCTTCGCTGCCTCTGGGGTGAGCCCTTTGCCCTGCGACACGGCGAGCGAGCGCGCGTTCGGCCGACATGCCATTACGACAGGTATGCCGATGCGATCTAGGCCGGTGACATTGGCCACCCGAGTAATGCCGACAACGGGCAGAAGCGGTGCCGTCCGCTCCAGCGTCTCCGCTGGATGAAGGGCACGATGGGTTCCCAAGCGAAAGAGCAGTGGTGATGTTCCCCCAGTCAGGTCAACCCTGGGCCGGGCGATCGGCCGCCGGCAAGGTCGGCAACGGCCTTGTAGTAGTAGTAGTAAACCCCTTGTGTGTTGGCTGACTGCTCTATCAGGGTGTTGTGCATCGAGAAGACGTTGCCGCCTAGAGCGAAGCCTTCCACCTCTGCTGACGGGCGGGTGAGAGCGGTGACGGTCAGCTCGTCGAGCATCGCCTTTTGTTTGTCATTTAGGGTTGCGTGGAACTTCGCGAGGTTTGCAAGAAAGTCATTGACTTCGTCCTCGCTTGCCTGCGTCGGAGTGTCGGCCATATCTACCTCCGGGTCGTCCGGTCGCGACGACGGAGCCTCCCAGTCGTCACAACTTACTGACGTGCGAGCCGCACCACGGTTACAGGCAAGTGGGACCTCTAGACACCGACGGCAGCTTCCGGCACAATTCCCATCACGTCGTCGTCTACGCCCGCTGCCGAACCGACCCAACCTCGCCGGCTGAGCCCAGGAAATCCATGTGGCCAGGTAGCACCCGGCCCTGGCGGCAACCCCTTGACCGACCAGCTCCGCGTCTTTGAAGTCGCGCCGCTAGAGTTCCTCCAGGATGTGCATCGCCAGTACGGCGATGTCGTGCGACTTCGTCTTTGGCCGGAGCTCTACCACTTGGTGTCAGACGTGGACGATGTCCACCGCGTGCTCGTAACCGACGCTCACCGCTACCACGCGCATCCCGCAACGGCTGGCGCCAGGGCAGGCGACGTGCCGGCGACAGCGGAGGGGGAGGTTCACCCCGCCCCCCGGTTCCACCAGCTGGCGCGGGAGGTCCTCCACGCCGGGGGTGGTGTGAAGGCGATGCTTCCGGCAACGGCCTCGGTCGTCGCTGACTGGCTGACGCGCTGGGAAGGTCCGGCGCAGACGGGTGAGCCCCGCGACCTCGCCTCCGAGATGGTTGGGCTCACCATCGCTACTCTTGGTCCGACGCTTCTGGGGATCGATCTTCGCACCGAGGTCGATTCGCTTGGGTGCGCCTTGCGGGCAGCATCGAAGCACGGGTCGCTGCAGAAGCGAGTGTCGGTCTATCAGGCACTAGAGCGCGAGCCCTTCACCAGCGACCCCGTCCTGGTCGAGGCGGCCGAAACTGTAGAGGGGATCCTTCGGCGGCTGATCGCAGATCGTCGTCGCGTCGGAGACGGTGGTTCGGACCTCCTAACGCGGCTTGTCTTTGACCGCGACAGGAATGGGCCGGACGGCCTAGCCTCTGTGGAGCAGGTAGTGACCGCCGTGTGGGTGCTGCTGATCGCGGGGCACAGTGCACCATCCAGTGCGCTCGCATGGGCGCTGCACATTGTCACCGAGCATCCAGAGGTGCGTGCTGGACTCGAGGATGAGGTCGACGCGGTGCTGGGCGATCGGGAGCCGACCGCTGAAGATGTCGGGCGGCTTCGCTACACGCGATTGGTGCTTCTCGAGACCATGCGGTTGTATCCACCGGTCTGGATGCTTCTTCCCCGGCGGGCTGCCTCCGCTGATCGCATTGGCGGGTACGCAATACCAGCGGGGACCAAGGTGGTCGTCAGCCCGTGGGTCCTCCATCGCCATCCCGACCTCTGGGACCGCCCAGAGGTCTTCGACCCGGAGCGCTTCTCCCGCCGGGAGCCGAGGGCTTACCTACCCTTCGGTGCTGGCCCCGCAGGATGCGTTGCCGCGCAGTTCGGTTTCGCAGAGGCGCGGTTGGTGCTCGCCATGATCGTGCAGCGGTACTCGTGGAAGTCGGTCGCTCGACATGCCGCAGTTGCGGACCCCCAGGTTGCGCTCTGGCCTCGCGACGGCCTTCCCGTTGTGCTGGAACGGCGGCGCCAGACCATTCGAGGAGCTGACGTCCCGTCCTCGCAGCTCGACCGTCCGAGGGGTGCGTCATGAGTGCACCATCGCCAGGCTACTGGCGGCGGGAGCGCTCACAGAATGGCGAGGTCCCCTTGGGGACCGGTTAGCCGAAGACGCCGAGGGTCACCATGGATCTGTGACGCAACGGGGCTGATGCTACCCCCGGGGTTGACCGACATGGATACCCCAGCCGGGGGGGGTTGGAGCCGAGTCCAGTACGGGGCGCTTCTTCGAGACGGCACACTTCTTCGAGCCGGCGGTGGGATTCGAACCCACGACCTGGCGATTACAAGTGGGCGAGACTTCGTCCCGCGCTGTGGCATGTCTTCCCACGGTGTCCCGTTTTGGCTGGTCGGAAGGCTGGTCTGGGCGCTCGACCGGACGAGGTGGGACATCGTGGGACGCTCTGGGACGGCATTGTTGGGACGGATGTTGGGACGCGAGGCCGAAAGGGCAGGCCGAAAGGGCAATGGCAGGGAACCGGGTTGACAACCCATCTGTCGTGCTGTCGCGAGGTCGTGGCAGAGCCAACCTGACGGCCGTCAAGATCGATGTGTCCTCAGATTCCTTGGAACGCTGAACCCGAGCAGGGAGTAGCCGCTCAGCCGCTTGTTGTGCATCTGCCTGACGACCGGGACGAGGACGTCAACGTAGTCGTGGACCTCGACATCCTGCTTGCCCTCCACGCTGCGCAGCACCCGTCCGGCGTACTGCACGACACTGCCTTTCCATGCAAACGGAAAGGTGAAGAAGACGGTGTCGAGTCTGGGGCAGTCGAATCCCTCACCGATGTAGGACCCTGTGGCGACGAGGAGGAGCTGAGACACTCCGGAGCGTGCCGCCAGCTGGTCGCCCACCTGGGATTGGGCTCTCCTTCCCATTCCTCCGCGCAGGACCAGAGGGTCGAGTTCCCGTCCTCGTAGACCCTCACGGATCTGCTCTAGGTGGGAGATCCGCTGGGTCAGCACGAGGCAGTTTCGTCCACGCTGGATCGCATGGGCGACGTCATCGCAGATGCTCCCCGTACGCTCTTCGTCTTCGGCCAACGCCCGAAGAACATCCTGGATGTGAGCGTCGGGGGCGGTGCTCGGATCAGCGAGGGTCTCGTGGACGATGAGCTCCCGGCGTAGCAGAGCGCTGGATGCGGACTGCTTGATGGAGATGTTGTGGCGTACCGGCCCACAGTGCATCTGAATGATCTCTTCGAGTCCTTGCCGACGATACGGGGTGGCTGTGAGGCCCAGCCAGCGACGGGTGGGAGCTGTTCGGAGGCAACGATCAACCGTCTCGGCGGGGATGTGATGACACTCATCCACCACGACCAGTCCGTACTCTGAGAAGAGGGCCTCGTTGTCCTCCTGGCTACGTCGCACCAGTGTCTGGATGCTGGCCAGGTCAACGATGCCACTTCGCCGCGTCCGGCCGGCGCCGAGCTGGCCGATCTGGTTGCTGCTCAGATCGAGTAGAGATTCGAGGCGTGCTCGCCACTGCTCGATGAGCGGCTTGCGGTCCGCTAGTACCAATGTCGGCACGCCATGATGAGCGATGAGGGAGCAGGCCATTACCGTCTTGCCTTCACCCGGGGGAGCCACCAGGACCCCGAGCTCATGAGCGGCGAGGGCGTCCACGGCCTGCTGTTGCTGGGAACTGAGGACGCCTTGGAAACGGAGTGAGACCTTTGCCGGTTCAGGGCGGCGGTCCGTCACAACAAGTTGGCTCCCGGCTTCGGCCACGATCGCCCGAACCTGGGTTCGAAGGCCCCTCGGCAGGTGGAGGTGCTCCAGGTCCTCCTGGTAGCAGCGAACAAGCCGGGGGACCCGCCAGGTCGAGAGTCGCAGGCGTTCGCGCTCGTAGAACGCGGGATTGTGTAGCGAGGCGACGTGCTTGAGGGAGGCCAGGAGCGCAGGGGGCAGCCCGATGCGCTCGATCGAGACGGCCGTGCCCAAGACGGCGCGAATGCTCGGCGGAGCCGGCCGGTCCGCATGCCTGGTCGGCTGCCGGAGGCGCCGCGCCGCCGGTCCGACATCGACGGGGCGGAGAGCCTCAGCCGCAGCCTCTACCGCCTCGGTGTCGAGCCTGGCTACCGACGATAAGAACTCCCACTGGTCCTTCCAAGGCTCAAGGGTTGACGGATCGAGGAAAACGGTGTTCCCCCGCCGCCGACATTCGCCCTGGACGGGCAGGGCGATGAGGTTGCCGAAGGAGCCTTTCGGGACGAAGTCCTGAGCGGGAAAGAGCCTGTCGTAGCTGGCGAGGTCGAGTTCGGCGCGCACAGCCATTGCCTCGCGGAGCAGTCGTGCTCCGAGACGCCGGGCTGTGGCAGCCGCCACTGGTTGGCTGAAGAACATCCACACGTGGCCGCCGTTGCCCGAGCGGGACCGCTCGAGGGCCGCCGGCACCCCGACCGCCCGACAAGCGTCGAGGTACGCGAGCGCGTCTAGCACCCAAGTCCGGCCGTCAAAGTCAGCGGCTAGCAGGCGACAGGCATCGTCAGAGAGCAAGGAGTAGAGCCCGGCGGTGATGCGACCGGCCAAGTGTGCGTCGATCACCTCGTCACTGAGGGGAAGGTACTCGGGGTTCCTCCGACGAGCGGCTCCCCAGCCGCCCCGAACGGCCGGGGACCAGCCTGACTTACCTGTCTTGGCGTTCTCCCAGCGCTGGGCGTACACGTCGTCCCGGCCAGAGAACAGGATCCGGTACAGACCCAGTTTCGCCTCTGGTGACGAGTGAGTATCCACTCTAGGAAGTGGCTCGGCCTCCGCGAAGAGCCTCGGTCGCAGGACCTCCCGATGGGCGTCACTCCTCCTGTCGCCCATCCCCAGCAGGCCTTGGAGCCGCGCGACCTCAGCCTCGGCTGTCCGCAGCTCCCGTCTGGTCTCCTCCAGCTCAGCCTCGAGATGTTGAGACATGCCCCCTAATCCTTGCGCACCGGCCCGAGCGGGAGGCGACTTGCTATCCGGATACGATCTAGCCATACTTCTGGCTATGTCATCTGCCGAGTTCGTGCCTCTTGCCGACGTCAAGAACCGCCTCTCTGAGGTCGTCGATCGGATTCAGCGAGCCCATGGGCGGGTGGTGATCACCAAACATGGCACTCCAGCAGCCATCCTCGTGAGCGTCGAGGACCTGGAGTCCTTAGAGGAAACCCTCGAGATCCTCTCCAACCCGGACCTCATAGCCGACGTCAAGGAGGCCGAGGAGGAGATCGCCAAGAGGCGAACCAAGCGCCTCGACAAGGATGAGGCGCTCGCGCTGATCAACCGCTCGTGAGCAGCGCCGCCAATCGGCCATTTGCCATCGAGTGGACAAGCCCAGCGAGACGAGCCCTGGAGCGGCTACCTGAGAAGGTGGCAACAGCGGCTGTCGAGTTCATCTACGGGGCTATGGCTGAGAACCCCGAGCGGGTCGGCCGGGCGCTGAGGTTCGAGCTCGAGGGCAAGCGCAGCGCTCATCGGGGTGACTACCGCGTCGTCTACTCGATCGATGAACGCCGACGGATCGTGTACATAGAAGCGCTCGAGCACAGATCCGACGTCTACCGTCGACGGTAGTACCGCCGCGGACTCCTCGTGCTCCCGGTGGCTCGTAGTTGGTTGTGTCGCCTGTGGTGGTGCCCACCGCCGACCTCAGATAGCGGGATGCCCGCGGCGTGGCGGCACAGAGCCGGACACGACACAGAACGGGACGGTGCGGGACGTGTGCCGGGACGTGTGCCGGGACGGCTTGCAACAGATTGTTGGGACAGAATCACCTGGCCGACGCGGGCTTACCGAAGAACTGCCCCTTGACCAGGCTCTTTCC
>CAVQWQ010000020.1:0-84997 GCA_963717645.1 uncultured Actinomycetes bacterium
CCGGTCAGCGCCAAAGTCGCCAGGGCCGGCCGGGAGGCCGACCCATGATCGCTCAGTGCAGAACGGTCACAGCGGCTCGAGCAGCAGGGACTGGGCCGAACGGCCGAGCGGTCCGAAGCTTGTCGTGGAGACGGCTGTGAGCCATGCCCACGCCGTGTCCCTCCACCTCCGTGCGCGCCTCGAGGCAGACCCACTCCCCCACGGGAAGCCGGTTCAGGTAGATGGTCAGGTTGGGGTTCACGAAGACCCAACGTGTGAAGTCCAGCACCGCGCTCACGCCGTTGCCGAAGTCTGCTGCCGCCGCCACCCGCTGGAGCGGCGACGGCTGCTCGCCCTCCACCACGGGGTGGCGCAGTCGGATCCACACCGTCGCCGGACCCGGCTCGGCGAAGGCTCCCCTGACGAAGCGGATCTCGGTCCCGGCGTTGTGCAGAGCCTCGTAGTCACCCCGCGGAAACCGGCCGTCCCCCATCCGGCCCAGGCACGCCCAGTCCCGAGGCGGCCGCCCCCTCGGGCACAGGGGCATCGGTGGTCCGCAGGAAGAGCGCCCGGGCTTGGGCGAGCATGGAATCGTTGTCCCACAGCGACGCCTCGACCAGCTGGACCTTCCGACCGGGCCGCACAACCTCGGCCTGGACTCGTAGTGGCCTTACCGGGACCGGTCGCATCAGCTCCACGGTCAGGCGGGTGACCTGTCGATCGCCGGTCGGGGAGCGCATCTCGACGGCACGTGCGAGGAGGGCGGTGACCGACCCACCGTGCAGCGTCTCCGACGACCAGGGACTGCGGGCGAGCGCAGCGGGAAGGAAGGCGTCACCGTCAATCGAGAACAGGGCGCCTGCCACGTCAGGGGCGAAACACGTAGCCGGCGCTGTGCACGGTGTGAATGAGCCGCGGTCCGTTGGCCTCGAGCTTTCGGCGCAGGGCGCTCATGTGGCGCTCGACGACGTTCGGGTTGTAGTCCCGATAGCCCCAGAGCTCAGACAGGAGCTGGGTCTTGGTGACGACGCGTCCGGCGTGCCGGACGAGCTGGCACAGCAACTCGAACTCGACGGGCGTGAGATCGAGGGCCTGCCCCGAGCGGGTGACCGCCCGGGCTGCCTCGTCCACGACGACGTCGCCCACCTCCCAACGAGCCTCGCGTGACTTGCCCGCCCTGGCCAGTACCGCCTCGATCTGGACGAGGAGGGACTCGACGGAGAACGGCTTGGTGACATACAGGTCCGCACCGGCGGCGAATCCGGCCCGGATGTCCTCGGCCTCGTCGGCACTGGTAAGGAACAACAGCGACAGATTGCTCTCCTCCCGCAGACGGCGGGCGACCGTGAAGCCGTCGGGCCCGCTTCCGAGGTGGACGTCGACGAGGGCCAGATGGGGCTGGAAGCGCTTGGCCTGCTTGAGGGCGGCGTTGGCGTCGGCGGCGGCCACGACGTCGTAGCCCTCGGTCCGCATGACCGTGACCAGCAGGTCTTGAACGATCGGCTCGTCCTCCACGACCAGCACCTTCGCAGGCATGCCAGCCCGGGCCGGGGTCCCCATCGCACCATTGTGCCCTCTGGACCCGTCAGGGAAACGTCAGCATTTCGTCAGATGGTCGTCAGCAGTGGCCCCTACCGTGTGCACGGCCTGGAATCGCTGGACACCAAGAGGACCCGGGGGGGATGAGCACGAGGGGGAGGATCGCCGCTGCGGCGCTCGCGCTGGTGGGCGCGGGCGCCGTGGCGACGTCGTGCGCCACTGCCACGGCGAGGAAGGCGGCGCCGAGCGCGCCGGCGACGGTTGCCCTCGCGTCGTGGGGACGCCAGCACGCCCACCTGTTCTCGACGCTCTCGTACGACACCGGCACCGTGGCCGACGACGCCAGCACCTACAACACCACGGCCCTGGTCGGTGCCTGTCAGACGGTGTCGAACGACGTCCGGGAGTACCTCGCCCTCCCTCCAGTCCCCGACGCCATCGCAGCCGGGCACCTGCGGGCCGCGCTCGACCTCTTCGGCCGCGGTACGGCCGACTGCATCTCGGGCTCGGTCCACAACGACAGCGGCCTGATCGTTCAGGCCGCCAGCGAGCTCGACCACGCCACGGCAGAGCTCGAGGCCACCCACAACGTTCTCATGGCGGCCACTGAACGTTGACCCCCGACCCCGAACAGAATTACCGGGGCGGGGAGTCGGTCAGGGCGCGGGCGCCATCCTGCTCCAGCCGGCGCCGCTGCGGCCCGATGGTGGACGCGGGCTCCCGGGCGGACTGGATCCCGGCATCGAGCACGGCGAACCGGCTGGCGACCGAGCCGCCGACCAGCATGGCGCCAGCCAGAGCGGCAGCCAGCCGCCGCCTCCCATCGAGGCCGCCCACGGCGGCGCCCGCTCCGGTGAGCGCGACCGCCAGCAGGGTCAGCGCCCCGGCGCGACCCTCGCCGTAGACCGAGCCGACCTCACCCAGGCGGCGGCGGGACAGCCGGAACGCACCCAGCTCCGTGGCCGCACCGAGCAGGGCGAACGCCCGGGCCGGACCGGCGTGGGTCGGAGGCGTCGTCACCATGGCCGCCCCGCCCGCCGCGGACGCGGCGGCGCCGCCGAAGACGAACGGCAGCTCCCGGCGGGCCTCGTGCCAGACCGGGACCGCGGTGTCCGAGACGAGCACGGCGGTGTAGGTGGCGACGGCGGGACCGGCCAGTGCGCTCACCCACGCGGCCAGGCGGTGCACGGGGCGCGGGAGACCGAGCGCGTCCCCAATCGCGGCGACGCCCGTCGCCGGCCCGTACAGGACCAGCAGCCAGCTGCCCACGCTCATCGGGGAGGTGGGCTTGGCCACCCGGAGCATGTTCCGGAAGCGCTCCGGTCGGCCCAGGTCGTCGACCAGCAGGGCCGCTCCGGCCGAGATGGCGCCGAGCGCCGTCCACCGGGCCCGTCGGGCCAGGACCGGATTGCCGGTCATGGTGGCCCCGGCTCCCAGCACCGACGATGCGCCGGCCAGACCGCCAGCAAAGATGTACGCCGGTACGGCCCACTTCCACACGGGCGCCTTGATGACCGGTCGCCCGTAGTAGGACGTCGGCTCGAGGTCGGGGAGGAGCTCGGGCTCCCTCACCGCCGCCCTCCGACGAACGCCGCCACTGCACTTCCCACGAGCATCAGGGCGGCGGCGGCCGCCGCCGTCCACATCTCGGGAAGGTCACGGGTGGTCACGACGGGGTCCGGGGGCAGGCCATACACCTCGGGCCGATCGAGCAGGAGGAAGAACGCCGCCGTCCCGCCGACTCCGTCGTCGGGATCGTCGCCGTAGAGGCGGGCGTCGTCGACCCCGAGCTCGTGCAGGTCCTCCAGGCGCCCGGCAGCCCACGCTCGCAGCTCCTCGAGCGGTCCGAACTGGATGGAGTCGGTCGGGCAGGCCTGGGCGCACGCCGGCTCGGCATGTCCGCGGAGCCGGTCGTAGCAGAGGGTGCACTTCCAGGCCCGACCGTCGTCCCGGCGCTGGTCGATCACCCCGTAGGGACAGGCGGGGATGCAGTACCCGCAGCCGTTGCAGACATCCTCCTGGACGACGACCGTGCCGAACTCGGTGCGGAACAGCGCGCCGGTGGGGCACACGTCGAGACATGCGGCGCGGGTGCAGTGCTTGCACACGTCCGACGACATGAGCCACCTGAGCTCGCCGGTGCCGGGCCGGCGCTGCTCGATGAACGCCACGTGCCGCCAGGTGTCCGCGCCGAGGCCACCGGTGTTGTCGTAGGAGCTGCCGAGGAGGTCGAACCCTCCGGCCGGCACGCCGTTCCACTCCTTGCACGCGACCTCGCACGCCTTGCACCCGATGCACACGCTCGTGTCGGTGAAGAAGCCGACCCGCGGAGGCGGGTTGTCGTAGCCGGCACCCAGGGCGGGGTCCGCAGTGCTCATGGCTCCTGTCCGCTCGAACCCGTGTCAACGCCCGGCTCGATGCCCGTCGCGGGCCCGATGCCGGCGCGCTCCGGTAGGACTCGACCAGGTCCAGGAGCGCCCGACCCGCGGGCGCCGGCCGGGCCGGATGTCACAGGTGGCCGCCTTGGCCTCCTGGATGTGCACGTTGGAGTCGAGGGCGATGGGAACCAGGTCGTTGGCCGAGTCCCCCGTGACGAGCCCGTTGCCGCCCCAGTGGTACGGCAGGCCAACCTGCTGGAGCCGGCGACCGCCGACGTTCAGGGCCGCCACTCGACTCGTGACCATGACCCGGGCCTCGATCGCCGTGCGGGCGCTGATGATCGTTGCCCAACCCATGTGCTCCAGGCCCCGCTCGGAAGCGAGCTCGGGGCTGACCTCGCAGAACATCTCGGGCTGCAGCTCGGACAGATAGGGCAGCACCCGGCTCATCCCGCCGGCCGTGTGGTGCTCTGTCAGGCGGTAGGTCGTCATCGCGTAGGGGAACACCTCGGCGCCGGGCCTGGAGCCGCTCGGGTGATAGCGGTTGTGGCGCCGCGAGACGACCTGGCGGACCGGGTTGCACTGCTGCGCGTACAAGGGATTGTCGAACGGTGACTCCTGCGGCTCGTAGTGGGTGGGGAACGGGCCGTCGGTCAGTCCCGCCGGCGCGTAGAGCCAGCCCTTGCCGTCGGCCTGCATGACGAATGGATCGGTCCCGCCGAGCGCGTGCTCGGCGATGGCGTCGGGCGCCGGTTCGTGGTCGGGCGGCGTCGTCTTCGGGAAGTCGGCGACGTCGTGTCCGGTCCATTCACCCTTTCGTGCGTCCCACCACACGTAGGCCTTGCGATCGCTCCACGGGCGCCCGGCGGGATCGGCCGAGGCCCTGTTGTAGAGCAGCCGCCGATTGGCCGGCCACGCCCAGCCCCACTCAGGGGCCACCCACGACTGCTCGGCGCCAGGCTTGCGCCGAGCGGTCTGGTTCACCCCGTCGGCGTAGCATCCGCAGTAGATCCAGCAGCCACACGCCGTCGACCCGTCATCAGCCAGTTGGGTGAACGAGGACAACGGCTGGCCCTCGGCATCCCAGCCGTTGATCTCGGCCAGGACGGCCTCGGCGCTGGGCTCGACCAGCCGGCCCTCGGTCGGATAGTCCCACGCCAGATCGAGAACCGGACGATCGGCCTCGTCGGTCGAGCCGGCCAGCTTCTCCCTGATGATCCGCCCGAGGTGGTAGTAGAACCACAAGTCGCTACGGGCGTCGTCGGGCGGCTCCACCGCCTGGTGGTGCCACTGCAGCATGCGCTGGGTGTTGGTGAAGCTCCCGTCCTTCTCGGTGTGGGCAGCCGCCGGGAGGAAGAACACCTCGGTGGCGATGTCCTCGGTGCGCAGCTCCCCCGTCTCGATCTCGGGGCCGTCGAGCCACCAGGTGGCGCTCTCGATCATGGTGAGGTCACGAACGACCAGCCAGTCCAGGTTGGCCAGCCCGAGCCTTTGCATCTTGCCGTTCGCCGATCCGACCGCGGGGTTCTCGCCGACGAGGAAGTAGCCCTTGACACGCCCGTCGATCTGCCCTCGGACAGTCTGGTAGGTGCCGTGGTCGCCCGTGATGCGCGGCAGGTAGTCGAAGCAGAAATCGTTCTCCGGCACCGCTGCCCCGCCCCAGTACGCCTTGAGCAGGCTGACGACGTAGGCGCGCATGTTCCCCCAGTAGCCGGTCCGGGCCACGTTGGTATCGACGAACTCGTCGAGCGTCTGCTCGCCGTGGGCGTGGGGCATGGGGATGTAGCCGGGAAGCAGGTCGTAGAGCGTGGGGATCTCGGTCGAGCCCTGGATGCTGGCGTGGCCTCGCAGGGCCAGGATCCCGCCCCCCGGCCGACCGATGTTGCCGAGGAGCAGCTGGAGCACCGATGCGGCCCGGATGTACTGCACACCGACCGTGTGCTGGGTCCAGCCGACCGAGTAGACGAACGCCGCGGTGCGATCGCGGCTGGAGTTGTCCGTGATCGCCCGGGCCACCTGGAGGAACTGCGCGCGCGGTATCCCGCACACCTGCTCCACCATCTCGGGTGTGTAGCGGCGGTAGTGCCGCTTGAGGAGCTGGAATACGCAACGGGGATGAGTGAGCGTGTCGTCCCGCTCCGCCCGCCCCCCCGGCAGCGGCGCTCCGTGGCTGCCGTGCGCATGGCTGCCCGGCTGACCGCTCGCCCGCTGCGACCGTTCACGCTGGCCCGCCGAGGCAGAGACCTCGGCGCCCTCGTACTGCCAGCTCGACGGGTCGTAGGAGCGGCGCTCCGGCTCGAGGCCGGAGAAGACCCCGTCGAGGTCCTCGGTGTCCCTGAAGTCCTCGCCCACGATCGAGGCCGCGTTCGTGTAGGCCACCACGTACTCCCGCAACTCCTTGCCCTCGCTCAGCACGTGGTTGATGAGCCCGCCGAGGAAGACGATGTCGCTCCCCGGCCGCAGGGGCAGGTAGAGATCGGCCAGCGCGCTGGTACGGGTGTAGCGCGGATCCACGCTGATGATCGTGGCTCCTCGCGACTTTGCCTCCATCACCCACTGGAACCCGACCGGATGGCACTCGGCCATGTTCGACCCCTCGATCACGATGCAGTCCGAGTGCTGGAGGTCCTGTTGGAACGTGGTCGCCCCACCCCGGCCGAACGAGGTCCCCAGACCGGGGACCGTGGCCGAGTGTCATATGCGGGCCTGGTTCTCGATCTGCACCGCACCGAGGGCGGTGTAGAGCTTCTTGATGAGGTAGTTCTCCTCGTTGTCGAGCGTCGCTCCCCCGAGGCTGGCGATAGCCATGGTCCGCCGCGTGCGCCTGCCGCCCTCCTCCCACTCCCACGACCGTCGGCGCGTCTCGATCACCCGGTCGGCGATCATGTCCATGGCGGTGTCGAGGTCGAGGTCCTCCCACGACGTGGCGTGCGGGCGGCGGTACCTCACCTTGTGCTCACGGAGCGGCCCGGTCACGAGCTGCTTGCTCGCGGCGCCTTTCGGACAGAGGCGACCGCGGGAGACCGGGCTGTCGGGATCGCCCTCGATCTGGGTGACCACACCCTCGCGGACGTACACACGCTGGGCACAACCCACTGCGCAATACGGGCAGATCGACCCGACGATCTCCTGGGCGGCGGCGGTCCTCGGCGTCAGGCTCGCGGAGCGCGAAGACCGGACCGCCGGGCCCCGACCGAGCCGGTCCCGGCCCAGGACCTGTCGAACCACGGGCCACGAGCTCAGCACCACGCCGTCACCCTAGGTCTCCCTGGCGAGCAAGCGGGACAGCTCCTCGCCGTTGCGTTGGGCCCAATCGTCATGGCAGTTGTTCATGAGCACGTGGGTGCGAGTGGTCTGGTCCGAGAGCCGCCGAAGCCGGGGAACCCAGTCCTCGAGCTCCGCCTCGTTGTAGCGGTAGGCGAAGCGGCGTTGCACCGAGCCGCTCTCCCACTCGGCGTCGTTGTGTCCGTGGAAGCGGACGACGCCGAGATCCGACGTGGCCAGCACCACCGGCGGGACCGAGCTCCGGAAGCCCTGGGGCATGTCGACGCACACGTAGGCGATGTCGTAGCCCTCCAGGAGATCGATCGTCTCGGCCCGGTTGTCCTCGTGCAGCCAGCTCTGGTTGCGGAACTCGACGCAGATTCGCAGCGGTCGCGCTCGCTGGACGCAGTCGAGGATGTAGCGCTTGTTGGACCTCTTCAGCGTGAACCAGGGAGGGAACTGGAACAGCAGGGCGCCGAGCTTGCCCGCCTGGTGCAGGGGGTCCAGCGCCGAGCAGAAGCGCTCCCACATCTCGTCCACGACGCCCGGCTCGAGGTCCTTGGGGTACAGGCGCTTCTTGTCGGCAGGACGGGGAAGATCGCGCGGGATCGCCTGGGCCATCGTCGGATGCTGGGTGAAGAGCGAGAAGGCCTTGACGTTGAACACGAAGTGATCGGGGGTCCGCTCCGTCCACCGCCGGGCCACGTCAGCGGCCGGCGGGAAGTAGTAGGTCGAGTCCACCTCGACGAGCGGAAACCGCGACGCGTAGTGCTCGAGCCTGGCTTCGGCCGAGCTCACACCCGGTGGGTACCACCCCGACTTGATGAGGGACCGGTCCGTCCACGACGCCGTGCCGACGAGGATGTCCCCCACCGCGCTGCGGTCACCGCCGGCGGTCAGCCGGTCGGCGCTGAATGAGGGCCGAGAGGCCGCCACCGCGAGGGTTGCCCTTGCAGTCCAGGCACAGGCGGGCGGCCGGCAGCGCCTCCAGTCGGGGCCGATCGATCGTCTCACCACAATGGTCGCACCGGCCGTAGGTGCCGTCGTCGATCTTGGCCAGCGCCCGATCGACGTCTTCGATCGTCGCCCTGGCCAGCTCGACGACCGTCCGACCGCGGTCTCGCGCGACCCCCGTGCTGTCGCCCTCGCCCGACTCGTCGTCGAACTGCACCTCGTCGGGCCCGCTGACCTCGGCGAGGCTCGCAAGCTCCGCCTCACACTCGTCCCGCTGGGTCTCGCTGCTCAGCCGGGCCCGCCGGAGCAGCTCCCGCTGTCGGCCGAGGAAGAGATCCACCGCGTCAGCGGCGAAATTCGCAGAGGTACTGGTGATGTGCATCGCACCGCCTTCACAACACAGATCATCGAACCCTGGTGAACTACCCGCGATGGGGTCCGGGCAATCTCACCGGTCGCGTGACCTGCGAGGCAGCGCGCCCGACGTGCAGGCTCAGTTCGGCGGTCCCACGGCAGTGCCTCCGGTCTGGACGGCGTAGCCGGTGTAGGTGCTGGTGCCCCCGACACCGGGCGCGTCATGGCTGTAGGCGATGTGGGCGAGCCCCGACTGGTCCGTATCGACGCCGAAGTCGTCGAAGAGCTGGCGCCCCGACGTGCACGTCGCCCCGGCCTCGCACACCGTTCCCTTGTGCACGGTCGTGACCGGCGCGGGTGGCGCCCAACCAGCGGCGGTGCCCGCCGTGTCCTGGGCGAAGTAAACCGACCAGCTCTGGTTGGGCCCCGGCGGCGCCGTCGTGGCGTAGTACACGAGGTCCACTCCACCCGAGGTGGCTACCAGCCACGGGAAGATGGCGTGGGCGGTGCTCGTGCTGACCGGACTGGAGCACGTCCAGGTGACACCGCGGTCCCTCGAGACGGCCGTGACCACGTTGATGTCGTCCGACCAGGCCATCCACAGGTTGCCGGACGGGTCGACCGAGACGTCGGGGAAATTGTGGCCGAGGGAGGTCTGAGCGGAGGCGGTGCTGCAGGACACCGGCCGGTCGACCCACGTGTACCCCCCGTCGTTCGACACGGCCAGGTACGCCTCGTTCTGGGCGGAGCCCGACGACGCCGAAGGAGCCACGAACGACTGGAAGGCCCAGAACGGGGTCTTTCCGGCCGAGTTGGCCGCGGTCCCAGCGGTGTTGCGATGGTCGATGACGAGGTTCCCGTGCTGGTTGTTGGAGGTCTTGAAGTCGGAGGCGGGAATGGCCTGGCTGATCTCAGTGTAGGGGGCGCCGTCGGAGTCGCTCCGCAGGACGTTGATGTTGCCGGTGACGATGTCGTGGAAGGTGAGCAGGGAGCTGTCGGCACCGTACGCGGCGATCCACGGCCGGTCGTCGAGCGGCACGCCGAACTGGACTGGGAAGTTGCTGAAGGTGCCTCCGTTGTCCGTCGACGTGGCCACGGCTACCGAGGCCAGGTTGAGGCTGGCAACGTAGACGTTGTAGGCGCCGCTCTTGTTGGTTGCGCCGGCGATGGCCAGATCGGTGTCGCCCCCCGAGAGGCCGATCCCCTGGATGGCGTTGGGCTGGCCGCGTTACTCGAGATTGCAGGCGCTGGCACCAACCCCGCCCGGCTGGCCGAGTCCCCGCCACACGTCGGTGCCGCTGCCAATGCCACGCTCGGACGACAGGAACACGTTGTTCGTCGGCGACACGTGGATGGCCGGCTCGCCGGCGACATTGGTGCCGCACCCCGAGCCGCTCGCCGTGTTGGCGACCGCGGTGTCCTCGAGCTGGCCGGTGGCGAAGGTGTTCGAGGCGGCGGCCGCCTTCGGCGAGGGCGGCCCCCCGGGCGCCGGTTTCGGCGGGCGGGGAGAGGTCGCCGCCTGGGCGCCGGCGGCCAGCGCCGTCATGCCCAGGGCTCCCCCGACAAGGCTCAGCGCGGTCCCGGTGGTCGCGCCCTTACGCATCAACGACAGCGAACGCATCACCGTGGCTCCCCAGTCAGGCGTGAAACGGTCCCAGCAGACTTCGCAATCGTGTTCTAGACCCCCAGCCGGCCGTTGGCAACCTGCGCCGGGCGTCGGCCCCGTCCCGGGCGATCAGAAGGTGCTGCTGACCGCGGCCCCGGCCGGCCGCTCGACCGGAGGCGCGTTGAACACCAAGGGCAGCTGGTCGGCCTGGCGGATGCCGGGTGAGTAGTGGACCTCGGACCCGTCGGCGATCCGGTAGTCCGGCACCCGGCGGTGGAACTCCTCGATGGCGACCCGCAGCTCGAGTCGGGCCAGGTGGGCCCCAAGGCACAGGTGGGGCCCTCCCCCGAACGCCACGTGGTGGTTGTGGCCGTTCGCCAGCTCGAAGGCATCCGAAGCCAGGAACTGGTCCTCGTCACCGTTGGCGGCACCGAGCACCAGCGTGACGGCCTCGCCCTTGCGCACCTGGACACCTCGCACCTCGACGTCCCGTGTGGCGGTGCGCAGCACCACCTGGACCGGGGTCTCCCGCCGCAGCAGCTCGTCGACCGCCGGCTCGATCAGCGAAGGGTCCTCGACCAGCTGGCGCCGGCGGTCGGGGTGGCGGGCGAGGTAGGCGATCATGCAGTCCAGGGTGGCGGTGACGGTGTCGAGGCCGCCGAGAAGCAGGAGGTGGAGGATCCCGAGGAGCTCCTCGCGCGTGAGCTTTCGACCGTTCATGTCCGCGCGCACCAACTGGCCGAGGAGTCCCTCGCCCGGATCCCGGCGCGACTCGTCGATGGCCCGCTCGAAATAGGCGCTTATCTCCCGGCCCGTCGCCTCTCTGATCCGGGCCGCGCCCTCGAAGTCGTCGCGGGCCACATCGGGGCGGACGGTGTTGTCGCGCCACCGCAGGAACATGGGCAGATCCGCCTGGGGCAGCCCCGCGAGGCGCAGGAAGATGGTGGACGGGAGCGGCGTGGCGAACTCCTCGTGGAAGTTGCAGCTGCCGTGATCGACGAACCCGTCGATGAGCCGGTTGACGAGGACGCGTACGTCGGCCTCCAGGGCGGCGATCTTCTTGGGCGTGAACTCCGGGTTGAGGAGCCGTCGGTAGCCCGTGTGGGCAGGCGGGTCGATCTGCAGCGGTATGAGCGGCTGCTCCTGGCCGATCGCCACCGCGTCCATCCCCGACGAGAAGATCTCGGGGTGGCGCAGGGCCCAGAGGACGTCCTCGTAGCGGGAGATGTAGATGGCCGGGGAGGCGTCCATGTCCGAGCGACCGACGGGACACTGCTCGCGCAGCCATCGATAGGCCTCGTCCGGATCGTCGGCGCTCTCTTGCGAGAACACTGCCAGCACCGGGTCCGAGTACCGAACAGGCTCTGTCTCGATGATGGGCTCGGTCTCCATGTCGTCTCCTCGGTCTCTTCGACCGGCCTCCCCGGCCGGCCTCTGTCGATCTTCCGGCTCGGTCAGCTGTCGCCTCGCACGCCGGCCCAGCAGAACCGCCAGAGGTAGGCCGCCACCTCCCTGGGCTCCGCCCGGCCCAGGGTCACGTCGTTGATGCCCGAGAGCAGTACCCCGAAGACGGTCTCGGCTGCCCGCGACGGGTCGCGGTCGACCCCCTCGGACAGGCCGGCGGCCGCGAGCTCGTCAGCGAGCATCTCGATGAGGGGTGCCAGCGCCCCCCGCAGCTCTACGGGGTGCCCCTCGGCCAGGCGCCGGTGCTCGCGCACGAGGAGCCCGGCGTAGCCGAGGGCGCCCGGGAGGGTCAGGAACTCGAAAAGGCCGTCCACGTAGGCCCGAAGCCGCTCGACCCCCTCGCGCTCGGGCGCGATGGCCTCGGCGAGCATGGAGGCGCCCACCCGGCTGTCCTCCTCGAGCAGGGCGATGAGCAGCTCGTCCTTGCCCGGGAAGCAGCGGTAGAAGCTCTTGAGCGACAGACCGGCCCGCTCGGTGACCTGGCTGACGGTGAAGGCCGCCGTCCCTGTCTCGTTCGCCAGCTCCCGGGCCGCGGCGACCAGCCGCTCCATGCGCTCGACCGAGCGGGTCCGGGCCCGCTCCAGCGACCGATGGAGGGCGCGGGCCTGCCACTCGCTGCCCCGGGTGTCGCCGGCCGGACCGCCGGCGCCCGACGCGCCCTGGGGACTGTCGTAGGCCGAATGGGAGAACGTCATTCTCCCACCATCATGCCCCGCCCGGGATGGTCATGGCAAACAAGGGGGGCCGCGGGCGGCGCCGCGGAGGCGCCAGGCGCCTCCGCGCCGCCCTGGACGGGGGTCCGTCCTCGTCTACGTCCCGGTGCCTGGACCCGTCTCCCGGGCCTCCTCGACCGCGGTGAGCGCCTGGCGCAGCCGGCCCAGCCATTCGTCCTGGTTGTCGCCCACCAGGTGGACGCACCACGCCAGCGCCTCGCTCCTCGAGCCGGCGACCCCGGCGTCGACCAGGGTGTCGAGCACGAGCCGCTCGGGCTGCCGCAGCCTGGTCAGGACGGGAACGGCCAGGTTGGTGAACAGGCGTCGAGTGTCTCCGCTCACTGCCCCCCAGGCCACACTCCGGTCGAAACGGGCCTCCGCCTCCGAGTGGATGGCCATCCTGGCCTCCCGGGTGTCTTCCCGGAATCGCTCGATCCGGCCGGCCTCGGCGGCCAGGCGCTCGGCCTCTCCAGCGCCCTCGGCCACGGGCGGGGTGTCGAGAGTGCCGACGACGACGATCTCGTCGCGGTCGACGGTCACCTCGGGCGCGCCCGTGAACCAGTCGCCGGGCAAGCGGCCGGAGAGCCACCCACGGGCCTCCTCTACCGACAGCGGGGTGACGTTCTCCCGTCGCCCCCTGCGCCCCCGGTGGCCGCGCCAGGGCGGTCCGTGGTCGTGGGGATGGCCGGACTCCCACCGGCCCCGACGCCCGCCGCCTCGGCGGGCTCCGCGCGTGTCCTCGTCTCTCATGTCATTCCTCGTCTCTCTCGAACTGGTCTCTTCTCTACTAACTGTGATTACGAGATTACACAGATAATAGCCCGAAGCGCGGGCACCGATCACAAGGTCGCCGGGCGGGACTGGCGGCGGTGACCCCCCTCGCCGCCAGCGTGGTCCCCGCACCGTCGTCGACGGCGCCGGTACGATGCCCGCCTGGGCTGGAATCGCCAGGCGGTGGTCGCCCGGGAAGGATCCCATGAGACGTGCAGCGGCATTGTGCTGCGTCGCGACGGTTGGACTGACCGTCGCGGCCTGCGGAGGAGGAAGCAGCGGTTCCACGGCGACGGGCAGCACCCAGGCGAACACGACCGCGTATTGCAACGAGGCTCGACAGGTCAAGCAGGCTGGGGACGCGCTCGCCACCAATCCCGACGGGCTCAGCAACGCCTTCGCCACCTTCGACAAGCTCGCCACGGTCGCCCCAAGTCAGATCGCGCGGTCGGTGCAGACCCTGCGCGGCTTCTACGGCGCAGTGCTCACTGCACTCGGCAACACCCGGCCCAGCCAGAACCCGCAGGCGTTGACCAACGCCGTCAACACTGCCGCCAAGGGCCAGGAGAGCCAGTTGCGAACGGCCGGTCAGCAGGTGACGGACTACACCAAGAAGACCTGCAACATCGACTTGGGCGGCTCGTCGTCGGGATCGACCACGTCGACGACCCGCTGACGATCGTCATGATCAAGGACGATTGAGGAGGATGTCGACCGATTCTGCGGGCGCGCCGGGCGCCATTACATCACCGACGAGATCGTCTTCAAAGACGAAATTGGCTCACCGCAGACGTACCGACCGGGCACTCCCGTCGCTACGCTCGGCGACCACGCGTTGCCGGGTGCCGGATGGTCCGAGGGCTGAGATCGGCCGAACGCGATCGCCGGTTAGCGGCTGGCCCGCTTGGCCACGGTCGAGCGGGCCCCACGTGATGCCGTCGTCCGGCTGACCTTGGCCGTCGATCGTCGCCGGCCGGCGGTCGCCTTGCGAGCAGCCGCCGGACGACGAGCCTTGGACGCGGCCCCGGGCCGGGCTGCAGCGCGCCCTCTGGTCGTGGCGGGACGCTTCGCCGCGCCCCGAGCGGTCGTCAACCCCGCCTGTCGCAGCACCGTTCTCGGCACGCCGCCCTGCAGCCACGCCTGGGTGGTGATCCCCTTGCGCTCGCTGTAGCCCTTGGCGGCGGCCACGAAGCCAGCCTCGAGCTCCGACAGGTCGCTGGCACCGTCCTGGCCCAACGAGGCGATCTCGGCTTCGAGGTCGATCCTCCGCTGCAACAGCTCGACCCGGGCCAGCGACCTGGCGGTGGCAAGTTGGTCGACGGTCTCTCGCAACTGCCGGTTGGCACTCTCCACCGTCCGACGGCGGCCACGCCGAGGCCGCTGCCTCGCCAGGGCATCGAGATAGCGCCGGATGGCACGACCCTCCTCGCGACCCTGGGCCAGCGCCTTCTTGTGTTGGTTGCTCATCGGTCGCCGAGCGTTCTGCGCGGTCGTCGTCGAGCGATTCGAGTTTGATCGGGGTGTCATGTGCGCTCTCGTGATCTGCTGGAACGACCGCAGAATGCCAGTCGCGTTTTGCGCGGAGTTTACCGCGTATCACCCGAGCCGCAATCTCGATGAAACCACTCACGACGGCGACGTCGCCGCTGTCTTCTCACCTTGGCACCGGCACCGCCATCGCTGCCCACCGGGCCAATGACCCGCTCGCGGGCGGCTGCTACCTCGTGGCAGTGCTCGCTCGCTCAAGGCCCTCCGGCGTCGCCGGCTGCGGCTCCGGCTGGCGGATCGACGGAAGGATCAGAGCGGCCGCGGCAGCGGCGACCGCGACGACCGACGCAACGACGAACGCTCGGCCGAAGCCAGACGTCGTCGCCGCGGCGATCTCCGACCGGCTCTGGGTGCTGCCAACCAGGAGAGAGCGGGTGTGGTCAGCAGCGACGGTGGCCAGAGCGGCGAGGCCGATGGATCCGCCGACCTGGCGGGTCGTGTTGACCAGTCCGGAGGCCAGGCCGGCGTCGCGGCGCGGGACACCCGCGGTGGCGGCGAAGGTGACGGGCATGAACGACAACCCGAGACCCAGGGCGATGAGGACGCCAGGACCCAGGATGTCGACCAGGTAGGTGCCCGTGGCCGACAGCTGTGAGAGCCACGCCAGCCCCGCTGCCGAGATGAGTGGGCCCACGACGAGCAGCGAGCGAGCGCCCACGCGGGGCAGGAGCCGTGCGCTGATGCCGGCACCCACGGCGATGGCGGCCGTCTGAGGCACGAACCCCAACCCGGCGGCGAGGGGGCTGAAGCCGAGCACGTTCTGCATGTACAGCGACAGGAAGAACCACATGGCGAACATGGCTCCGCCGAGGCAGAGCATGACGACGTTCGCACCCGACAGCGAGCGCGAGCGGAACACCCCGAGGGGCATGAGCGGGGCGCTCGCCAGCCGAGCCTCGATGAAAACGAACAGGCCGAGGAGGCCGACCGCCACCGCGAGCGTGACGAGCGTCTGCACAGACGTCCAGGCGTACACGTCGGTGCGCACGATGGCGTAGACGAGCGCGACGAGCCCTCCGGTCACCGTGAAGGCACCCGCCACGTCGAGGCTTCGACGTTCGGTCTCGACCCTCGTCTCGACCAGCACCGCCCGCGCCGCGACGATGGCGAGGATGCCGATGGGAACGTTGACGAAGAAGATCCACCGCCACGAGAGGTAGTCGGTGAGGGCGCCGCCCAGCAGGGCACCGGTCGCGCCACCGGCGGCGGCCACGGCGCTCCAGATGCCGAGGGCACGCGAGCGCGCCGGGCCCTCTCTGAAGGTGGTGGTCAGGATGGTGAGCGTCGCGGGCGAGAGCACGGCGCCACCGAGACCCTGGACCGCCCGTGCCCCCACGAGCATGCTCTGGTCCTGTGCGAGCCCGCCGGCGAGGCTGGCCAGCGAGAACAGCGCCAGACCGAGGATGAAGATCCGCCGGCGGCCGTACAGGTCGGCGGCCCGCCCGCCGAGGAGCAGGAACCCGGCGAAGGTGAGGGTGTAGGCGTTCACCACCCATTGCAGGCCGGTCTGGCTGAACCCCAGGCTGGACCGCATGGCGGGGAGCGCCACGTTCACGATGGAGACGTCCAGGAGGACCATGAACTGGGCCAGACAGGCGAGGGAGAGGACGACCCACTGTCGGCCGTGGAGGTCCGTCGACGGGGCGGGCTCGTTCATAGGACGTACCAATCGTGCACGGGACCAACTTATTCCGGTAGCGAGACGACCTTTGCCATACTGAGCAGTCGTGATCGACTACTCGTCCCTCGAATCCACTCAAGGCCAGGACTGGTACGCCCTGGACCCCGAGCTACGGGCGCAGGTGCGAAGCCACTGCCCGCCGGAGGACCTGGCGTGGTCGGAGGCCAAGCTCGGTGAGCTGGGCCGGCTCGTCGGCAGCGTGATCGGCCCCAACGCCGAGACGATCGACGCCCATCCTCCTGAGCTGGTCCGCTACGACCGGTGGGCCCAGGAGATCGACCGCGTCATCCATCACCCCGCCATGCTCGAGTCGAAGCGGGCGTTGTGGGACGTCGGCTACGCCGGGGGCTTCGCCGCCGACGAGGCTGCTCGCGGCCGGCCCGTGCCGGGGGCGGTCCGCATGGCGGCCGGCTACCTCGTGTCGCAGGCCGACACAGGCCTGGTGTGCAGCATCGGCATGACCAGCGGCGTCGCCGGCCTCGTCGAGGCCTACGCCCCGCCCGAGGTGGTCGACGCTCTCCTCCCCCGCCTCCGGGCAGGGGACATGGACGAGGGTGCCGACGGCTCGATGTTCCTCACCGAGCGCGACGGCGGGTCCGATCTGGGCCACACCGTGCACTGCACCGCTCGCGAGCTGGGAGACGGCAGGGTGCTCGTCAACGGAGAGAAGTGGTTCTGCTCCAACATCGACGGCGCTGCCATCGTCATGCTGGCCCGACCCGAGGGAGCTCCCGACGGCTCCCGGGGCCTGGGTCTCTACCTGGTGCCCAGGGAGCTCGACGACGGCACCCGCAACCGCATCGTCATGCGACGGCTCAAGCCCAAGCTGGGCACGCGGAGCGTTCCGACCGGTGAGGTCGAGTTTCGGGACGCCCTCGCCTACGCGCTGCGACCGAGGCGCGGCAGCGGTGAGGCAGGAGACTCCGACGCCGGGGGTCTCAACCGCATGATGGAGATGGTGAACGGGTCGCGCTTCGGCGTCGCCCTCATGGGGCTAGGGATCGCTCGTCGTTCGTTCCTAGAGTCGGCCGTCTGGTGCCACCATCGGTCGGCCAAGGGGCGGCTGCTGGTCGACCTGCCCCTCGTGCGGGAGCAGCTGGTCGACCTGGCAGTGGAGGTCGAGGCGGGGGTGGCCCTGGCCATGGAGTGCGCCGCTGCACCGCGCCAGCGGGATGCTGCCCGCCTCCGTCGGATCCTCGTTCCGGCCACCAAGGTGGCCGTGACCCGCCTGGGGGTGGAGGCGGCCAGCGCTGCCGTCGAGCTGCACGGGGGCAACGGCTACTGCGAGGACTGGGGCCTCACCAGGCAGCTTCGTGACGCCCAGTGCCATCCGATCTGGGAGGGCACCGAGCACATCTGCAGCCTCGACGTGCTGCGAGCCATGCGGCAAGACGCGGCCCACGAGGCCGTCCTCGCCCGGGTCGACGCCGCCCTCGATCGGGTACGGGGTGGGTCCGGGCTGCTCGACGAGGTGGGCGAGCTGGTCGGGGCGGCGAACCGGCGCCTGGCCGCTCGGGCCGACGAGGTGGGCACACTGGAGCCCGACCGGGCCGAGGCCGGGTCGGGTCGTCTGTCGTGGCTCCTGGCCCGCACGGCGGCAGCCGCCCTGCTCCTCGAGCAGGCGGTGACCGGCCCGGGAGGCCGGTCTGGGGAGGTGACCGGTCAGGGAGACCGGTCAGGGGTCGGCTACGACATCCGGAAGGCGTTGGTCGCCCTGCGGTTCGCCCGACGTCACCTGGCACCGGAGGACGTCTGGGGAGACCGGATCGCCGCCGAGGCAGGACGCGAGATCCTCTCCTTCGCGACGGTCGACGAGGCGTCAGCCACCAAGGCGGCGGCCTGAGCCGCTGACCGCCCGGCGGGCGGGGCACGCTGGCTGGCATTTCGGTGCGGGCGGGGCAGACGGCCAACTCGAACGGCGAGGACTCGCCTCGCGGTCTCGAGGCCTAAGCCAGTCGGTTCCGCCGGGTCAGCAGTCGGGCGATCACCGATAGCAACACTACGAACAAGATGAGGACGAGGGCCGCACCCCAGGCGCGGTTCACCGCCACGTCGAAGGCCGACGTTGCCTGCTGGTAGACGAACAGGGGCAGGGCGGACTGTGGTCCGTGGAGAGGGTTGTAGTTCACCGAGTCGAAGCCGAAGGCGGTAAGCAGGAGCGGCGCCGTCTCACCCGTAACCCGGGCGACCGCCAGCACCACGCCGGTGGTGATCCCTGCCGAGGCCACGGGCAGCACCACCGACAGCACGGTGCGCCATTTCGGCACGCCGAGCGCGTAACTGGCCTCCCGGAGCTCGTCGGGGACGAGCTTGAGCATCTCCTCCGAGGCTCGGGCCACCACCGGGAGCATCAGCACCGCGAGCGACATGCCGGCGGCGAAGCCCGAGAAGCCCTGGTGGAGGGCGAGGACCCAGAAGGCGAAGATGAACAGCCCGGCCACTATGGACGGGATGCCGGTCATGACGTCGATGAAGAACCGGACGGCCGCCGCGAGCCTGCCCCGGCCGTACTCGACGGTATAGACGGCGGCGAGGATCCCCAGGGGCACGGCGATCAGGCTGGCGATCAGGACCTGCTCGATCGTCCCGACGATCGAGTGGTAGATGCCGCCGGTGGTGTCGAGAGGCCCCACGCCGCGCATGGTGGTCGTCAGGAAGCTCCAGTCGATCGAGCTCAGACCCTTGCTCACGGTGTACGCGAGCACGCCAACCAGCGGGATCAGGGCGATCACGGCGCCGAGAGCCATGGCGAGGGTCGCTAGGCGATCCACCACCATTCGCTGGCGCCTGGGCCTGGTCAGCGGGGTCGCCATCTACCCACCGCCCCGACCGAAGGAGGGAGCCCGTACGAAGAGGCGGGCCCCCACGTTGACCACGAGGGTGATGGCGAACAGCACGAGACCCGAGGCGATGAGCGCGTCCCGACCGAGGCTTCCGGCCTCCCCGAACTTGGTGGCGATGTTGGCGGCGATCGTGTTGTTGCCCGGCTGGAGGATGTGGATGTTGGTCACGAAGCTCGGTGCCAGCACCAGCGCGACGGCGATGGTCTCCCCGAGGGCACGCCCCAGCCCGAGGATGATCGCCCCGACGAGCCCGCTTCGTGAGTACGGGAACACGGCCAGGCGGATCGTCTCCCAACGGGTGGCCCCGAGTGCCACTGCCGCCTCCCTGTGGGCGGTGGGCGTCTGGCGAAAGACCTCTCGAGAGACCGCCGCGATGATGGGAAGCACCATGATCGCGAGGATCACCGAGGCGGCGAAGATCGACCTGCCGTACAGCTGTCCGGGGTTGGAGAAGAGTGGGAACCATCCGAACACGCTGTTGAGCCATTTCTCCGCCGGGATCAACCTCGGGACGACGTACACCAGACCCCAGAGTCCGAAGATGACGCTCGGGACCGCAGCCAGCAGGTCGATGACGTAGCCGAGCGGCCGTCCCATGCGTGCCGGCGCCACCTCGGTGATGAAGAGGGCGGCGCCAACCGCCACGAGGGTGGCGATCACGACCCCTACAAGGCTCGAGATAACCGTTCCGAACACGAGGGCGGCGACCCCGAACACGGGAGGATTGGCATCGGGGAACCACGTCTTCGTGGTGAAGAAGCTCCACCCCGCTGTCGTGAACGCCGGCCGGGCTTCGACGAACAGGAAGATCAGAATGGCGACGATGAGCGCGAGGACGAAGATCCCGCCCGCGGCGACGACGATCCGGGCCACCCGCTCCCCCCGGGCACCTCCCGTGTCCCGGAAGTGGTCGCCGAGCGGGACGCCACTGTCGACCGCGGTCACGAGCCAGCGCCTCGACCATCGACTGCCGTACGCCTGGGCGGGTCGTCGCGCCCCGGCTGAGCTCGGGTTCGATCCGGTCGCTCAGCCGGGGTCGGGATGACGGTCACCGGTCGCTCGGGACTGCCGGGCGCTCAGCTGAGACCCGACGCCATCGTCTGAGCCTGGCTGGCCACGTTCGAAGGCAGCGGCGCGTAGAACAGCTGGTTCGCAACTCCCTGTCCCGGTCCGGCCGCATAGAGGATGAAGTCCTTGAGTAGGGTGCCCACCTGGGCACTGGGTGACTTCATCGGGACCAGGACCCAGGTGAGCGTGGAGATCGGGTAGACGGTGCTGCCCGTGGCCTGGTAGTTGATCTTGGCGGTCCCGTCGGGATTGACCGTCGTGCTGGCCAGGGCGGCGGTCGCCCCCGCCGACGAGGCCTGGACGAACTGCCCCGACGCGTTCTTGATGCTTGCTGTCGGGACCGAGCCGCCCTTGGCGTACGACAGCTCGGCGTAGCCGATGGCTCCAGGAGTCTGCTTCACCACCGCGGTCACCCCGTCCGAGCCCTTGGCCCCCTGGCCCGTGGGCCACGGCACGTCCTTGGCCGCACCGAAGGTCCAGACGGTGCCGGCGACCGACGTCAGGTAGCCGGTGAAAGCGGCCGTGGTCCCCGAGCCGTCAGAGCGGTGCACGACCTGGATCGGCGTCGAGGGCAGGCTCGTGCCCGAGTTGTCGGCCGTGATGGCCGGGTCGTTCCAGGTCTTGATCTTGCCGGCGAAGATGCTGGCCAGCGTGCTCGGCGAGAGCTTGACGTTGTTGACCCCCGAGAGGTTGTACTCGATGGCAACCGGTCCCGCGGCCCACGGGATCTGCGTCGCGCCTCCGGGGTACTTGGCGTTGGCGGCGGCCTGCTCGCTCGCCGCGAACGGGACGTCACTGGCTCCGAAGTTCACGGTGCCGGCGGTGAACTGCTGGACACCGGCGCCGGAGCCCACGCTCTGGTAGTTGATCGTGGAGCCAGGGCACTTGGACTGGTAGTTCTTGATCCATTGCAGCAGGATGGTGTTGACGAAGGTCGAACCAGCCCCGGTGATCGTGCCGGATGCGCAGTTGACCTTGGCGTTGCTGGAGCTGCCCGATGTGGTCGTCGAGCTGCTGGAGGTCGAGCTGGAGCTCCCGCAGGCTGCGGCTGTGAGCGCCACTGCCATGGCCGCGACACCGAGGAGGGACCGCCGACCGATCCGGGTGCGACCGCGCCGGTTGGACTGAGCGTTCAGGTTGTGAGTCACGAAACAGCAACATAGAGCGGACCGGTGAAGCCCAGATGGATCCCGGGTTAACTCAAGTTGAAGAGCGCTCCAACTCTCGCCGCCCCGACAGGGCCAAATCCGGGCGGCGCCGCCCGAGCCTCCGGATGTAATCAGCCCCGAACACCGCCGGCAGCACCCGGCTGGACCCGGCCCGTCGAATGCGGTAGCTGACATCGTCGTCCTCGAGCACCGGCTCCTCCACCTCGAAGCCGGTCGACCAGGGGCAGTTGAGATGACAGCGCACCTCGATGGACGTGCCCGCCGGGAGGACCGACGAGGCGTGAACCGACTTGGAGCGCATCTTTCTCCCTGGTGACTCAGCGGGCGCAAGAGTCCTCGAGGACTCTGACAGCTCGAGGTAACCGGGCCGTTGCGACGGTGTTACGGCAGGGGGATTCCTCGCTGAACGTTCGGCGACCTGGACGCGGCCTGCCGGGGGGCGGGGGCGCCGGCGACGATGCGGCTATGGTGGCCGGCTCGTGAAGCCCTGGTCGGCCCGGGGGGCCGGCCCCAGATGGAGCAGAAGGGAGCGGCGATGGGCAGCGAGGGTCTGCACGAGCCCGAGTCGATGCTCCGACCCGGCACCATCGAGCGCCATCGGGCGAACGTGTCGCTCAAGGAGGAGCTGGAGGCCATCGACTGGTACGACCAGCGGGCCGACGCCAGCGACGACGACGACCTGCGGGCGGTGCTCCGTCATAATCGCGACGACGAGAAGGAGCACGCGGCGATGAACCTCGAGTGGCTTCGGCGCCACGATCCGGAGCTCGACGAGCAGCTGCGGCTCTACCTGTTCACCGACGGGCCCATCACGGAGAGCCCGGTGCCCACCAGGCCGAGCGACGCTGGTCCGAGCGACCAAGGTGGCGCCACCTCGACAGCGGTTTCGTCGCTCGGGCTCGGGGCCCTGCGAGACAAGGACAGCCTTTGATGGACCATCTCCGCCGGCAACAGGCCCCCATCACCGAGGGCGGGTGGGCCGCCGTCGACGCCGAGGCGACGCGGACGCTCCGCCACTTCCTCGCCGCCCGGCCGCTGGTCGACTTCCACGGCCCGACGGGGTGGGACCACTCGGCAAGCAACCTCGGCCGCACCGAACCCGTCTCCTCCGCGGCGGAGGGCGTCGAGCTCCGGCGCCGACTGGTCCAGCCCCTCCTCGAGCTGCGCACTCGGTTCACCCTGGCGCGCGACGAGCTCGACGCCGTCGACCGGGGCGCGAGCGACCCTGATCTCTCCAGCCTCATCGAGGCCGGTCGGCGTGCCGCCATGGCCGAGGACCTGGCGGTCTTCCACGGCCACCGCGAGGGCGGGATCGTGGGCATGACGGAGGCCAGCCCACACTCCCCCCTCCCGATCGACGACAACTACAACGTGTACCCGCGAACTGTCGCCCAGGCGGTCGCGACCCTCCGCACGATCGGGGTCGGCGGCCCGTACGGCATTGCCCTCGGACCGCGTTGCTACACGGGGGTCATCGAGACGACCGAGCACGGCGGGTACCCGGTGCTCGAGCACATCCGCCTCATCCTCGGGGGCCCGATCATGTGGGCGCCCGCCGTGGACGGCGCCGTCGTGGTCAGCCTGCGGGGCGGCGACTACGCGCTCGACTGCGGCCAGGACCTCTCGGTCGGCTACCTCGACCACACCGATGCGGCGGTGCACCTCTACTTCGAGGAGAGCCTGAGCTTCGCCGTGAACGAGCCTGCGGCCGCGATCGCCCTCCAGTACCCGAGCTGACGCCGTATCTCAGGCCGCCAGCGACCGGGCCCGGCCCTGGGCGTGCCTGATCGCGGGATGTGCGGGGACGAGGATGTTGAGGACGCGGAGCATCGAGAAGGTGCCCACCCGCACCGGCACCCCGAGCGGCGGAAACCAGTTGAGCCCGTAGAGGTCGCGGGCCCACTGGGGCAACAGGGCCACCGCCGCGGTCGTCGGCACCGCCCACAGCGGTCGCAGCGGCAGCGGCATCGGGGGTGACAGGATCCGGCCCATCGCCGCCCGCGCCGCAGGCGTCAGGGTCAGACCGTGCACGCCCTGGAGGTACCCGCGAAGCTCGCCGGTGGAGGCCGGCACCTGGGCGGGATCCAGGCCGACCAGCTCGGCGGCGCGCACCATCTCGGCCAGGTAGCGGTCGGCGTCGGCGCTGCTCAACGGCCCGCCGTAGCGCCGGTAGGCGGCGAGGAAGGAATGAGCCTCGACGGCGTGCACCCACAGCAGGAGGTCGGGATCGTCGGCGCGGTACGCCCTTCCGGTGACCGGGTCGACGCCCCTGACCCTGGCGTGCACGGCGCGGACACGCGCACCCGCGGCCAGCGCCGTCGCGATGTCACCAAACGTCGTGGTGACCACGTAGTCGACGGTCCGCTGCAGCCGGCCCCACGGGTCGTCCTGGTAGTCGCTGTGCTGCGCGACCCCCGCCATCGCCACGGGGTGCAGCGCCTGGACCAGCAGGGCCCGCAGCCCACCGATCAGCATCGACGGGTCGGCGTGGATGCGCCAGGTGACGCTGTCGGGCCCGAACAGGCCGAGGTCCTCGCTCATGGCGGCTCACATCCTCCCGGTCGGGCTGAGTGACGGAAGCAGCACCTGGTCCAGGAACGACCGCAGGTCGTGCCTTGGCGGCGAGGTGACGACCGAGACCGTGATGCGCACGAGCCAGTCGGTCAGCGCCACGGGATCCTGTCGGCGCACCAGACCTGCCTCCATGGCTGCGGTGAGCAATGGCGCGGCCACGACGGCCACCTTGTCGACGATCCCCGAGAAGCTGTCGAGCAGCACGGGTCCCACCAGCTCGGGCTCGTCGGCCAGCGACTTCTCGAGCACCGGGTGCGCGGCGGCGTGGCGCACGACCATCTCGGTCAGCTCGACGATCGTCTCGGGCGACGGTGTTGCGCCGTGCAGCTGGCCAGCCAGATGGACGACGAGGCGGTGCAGCTCGCGGGCCAGAAGCGACCGAAGCGCATCGTGGACGGACCCGAGCCGCCGGTACACCGTCATCCGCGAGACACCGAGCTCGCGGGCGATGTCGGGCACGGTGGTATGGGCGACCCCGAACCGGGCGAAGCAGCTGGCGGCGGCGTCGAGGAATGCGTCGAGGGCGGCCGAGGGGACGGGCGGGAGTCCCGCGGCCACGGCCGGGAAGTCGAGGACCTCTCCCGTCCCTGCTCGTCCCCCGGAACTGGCCCAGGCTCGATCCGCCATCGTGAGACATCATGACGTATTTGTCACAAGTGCGCAACTACCACAGCCGGACGGCCGGCTGGCTCAGGACATATCTCCGCGCCGATCGACGGCACAATCGGGATCGAAGCGCCTCAGCGGATGTGGAGGACGGCCTTTCCCAGCACTCGGCGATCCATCAGCGCCGCGAAGGCCGCGGGCGCCTCGCTCCAGTTCGCCTCGAGCGATATCTCGGTCTCGAGGTGACCGTCGGCGAGCATCCCGGCAAGCATCATGAGGTCGGCGGTGGCGCCGCCCGACCGCTCGATCTCGGCGAAGACATAGAAGCCGTGGAGTCGTCCGGACCGCCGGTAGAAGGCGCTGACGTCGAACGTGGTCGTCTCGCCCGACGAGTTGCCGAAGCTGATCACGACGCCGTGCGGCGCGACCAGGCCCAGGGCCGCCGCCAGCGACCGTCCGCCGACCGACTCGAGGATCGTGTGGTGCTCTCCCGACGCAGGCATTCCCACCGAGACAGTCGAGGCGCCGAGCTCCCGCAGCCGCGCCGCGCGATCAGGAGCTCCCACCACCGCCGTCACGTCTGCCCCCTCGTGCGCCGCCAGCTGCACGGCGAAACGTCCGACGCCGCCGGCCGCCCCGGTCACGAGGACCGGCCAGTCGGGGCTGGCGCCGCCGATGCGCAGCGTCCAGCACGCGGTCAGTCCGGCGACGGGGAGCGTGGAGGCGGCCGCCTCGCTCACCGCGGCGGGGATGGGGGCGACGTGGTGGAGAGGAACGGCGACCAGCTCGGCCCAGGCGCCGTCGCCGACGACGCCCACGACCCGGGCTCCCTCGGGCGGCGCCGACGGGTCGCCACCGGATCGCTCCACGACGCCGGCCAGGTCCCATCCCGGACGCCATCCTTCGGGGGCGGTCGCCAGGCGCCGCACCTCGCCGCGGTTGAGCGACACCGCCTTCACCCGGACGAGGACGTGGCCGGGAGCCAGCTCCGGTTCGGCCACCTCCCGCAGCTCGACTCCCCCGGGCGCCCCGGGGACCGCGACCAGCGCTCTCATCTCGCACCTCCCGCCTCCGGGACCCTCGTCCCGGAGCCGCCCGATCCGCGGCGCGGCCGGGCGGGATCGGCCAGACTACGTCGTCCGGTGACGTCGCCGACCCTGGTCGAGGCCACGCCGGAGGGCGAGCTATGAACGCATCGAGGCGACCTTGACCCTGCAGTGGATCGGCTTCGCGGTCGGCATCCTCATCGTGGGGTGCACGGCCGCGAGCGTGGTCATCGCGCTCGTTCTTCCTCGCTCTGCCGGCCAGCGGCTGCCCCTCGTCGTGAACCGTACGCTACGGCTGGTCTTCGTCGCGCTGTCCCGACTCACGAGCCCCTACGAGGCGAAGGACGCCATCCTCGCCCCGACCGGGCCGGCCGCCCTTCTCGCTCAGCTGCTGACCTTCCTCGGGCTGTTCGTCATCGGGTACGGCTTCATGCTGTGGCACTGGTCAGGGAGCCTGACGCTCGGGCTTCGCGAGGCCGGGCTCTCCCTCTTCTCGATCGGGACCGCCCACGTCGGCGGTCCGACCAACGACACCCTGGTCGGACTGGTCGCCGGCACCGCAGCCATCACCATCGCGCTTCAGATCGCCTACCTGCCCGCCATCTACAGCGCCTTCAACCGTCGCGAAGCCCTGGTCGCCCTCATGGAGAGCCGGGCGGGGACGCCGGCATGGGGTCCGGAGGTCCTCGTGCGACACCAGCTGGTGGGCATCATCGACGCCCTGCCCGAGCTCTACGACGACTGGGAGGAGTGGGCGGCGGAGGTGAGCGAGAGCCACACGACCTATCCCGTGCTCCTTCTCTTTCGCTCCCCGCAGGCCTGGTACTCCTGGGTCCTCTCGCTCCTGGCCGTCCTGGACGCGGCCGCTATGCACCTCGCCCTGTGCCCGACGTCGGCGCCATCCCAGGCCCGGTTGTGCCTCCGCATGGGCTTCAGCGCCTTCCGGCGTATCGCCAGCTCGCTCCACTGGCGGTTCGATCCCGATCCTCTCCCTGAGGCGCCTCTCGACCTCACCTTCGAGGAGTTCTCGGCCGCCGTCGACCTGCTGGTGGCGAAGGGCTTCCCGGTCGAGCGCGGGGCCGAGGAGGCGTGGCCCCACTTCCGGGGCTGGCGGGTGAACTACGAGAGCCTCGCCTACCGCCTGGCCGACCGCGTCGTCGCGCCACCTGCTCCGTGGTCCGGTGGTCGTAAGCATCTCCCAGGCGCGGCCGTGCCGCCCCGGCGGCCTCCGCATCGCTCACCCGACGGGTCGATCGTCCAGGACGATCACCTCCACCCTCGGCCGAGCGAGCCGCTCACGAGCGCCGAGGACGCGTGACCGCGGCGGTGGCCTTCGATCTCGACGGCGTGCTGCTGGACTCCGAGCCCACGTGGGCCGACGCCCGGCGTCGCTGCACGAGCTGACGCCCGCGTTGGTCGATCGGGTCGCGCTGCCGTCCTAGCCGTCCGACGCCAGGCCGGACGCGACGAGATGGTCGACGGGTCCCCGGGTCACGCCCCGCCGAACGGGAAGACACTCCTCGGGCAGGTCCTGGACGATCTCGACGCCGGCGGCCAGCTCGGCATCGATGAACTCGGCCAGGTGGTCCATCGCCCTGGTCGGAAGGTCGTGGAGCACGAGGACCGTCCATTCCTGGTTGGCGACGTCCTGCTGGGCTCGTTCGACCCACCCGGTCGGGTCCTCCCAGTCGCGGGGCACGCTGTTCCAGAGCGCCAGCGTGTACTGGTGACGAACCAGGTAGGACAGCGCCGTCTGGCTGAGGAGGTGGGGCCCGAGATGGCCACCCCCGCCGAAAGGCCGGAACAGCCGGTCCGGGTGGGCCAGGTCCCCGAGCAGCTCCTGGGCGGCGCCGATCTCCTCCTCGACCCGATCGTCGCCCACCTCCCCCAGCGGCACCCGGTGGGTCATCGAGTGGTTGCCTATCCAGTGACCCGCCGCCCGGGCCCGCTCGGCGGTGGCCCGGCTGCGGGGCCGGGCCAGCTCGTCGCCGACCACGAAGAAAGTGGCCCGCAGCCGGCGCTCGTCGAGCACCCGGAGGACTCCCTCGGTCGTCTCCGGGTGAGGTCCGTTGTCGAACGTGAGGGTCAGGCGAGGCATATGCAGCGCGGACACTAGCGTGCCCCCGCATGGACTCAACCGAGGCCTGGATCAAGCGGGACGCCGAGGTCGTGTGGCACGGCTTCACCCAGATGTCCACCTACGCCGACGACGAGCCGGTGATCGTCGACCGGGCCGAGGGCCGCGAGCTCATCGACGCCGACGGGCACCGCTACCTGGACGCGGTGTCGTCGCTGTGGGTGACGACGCTCGGCCACCGCGTGCCCGAGCTCGACCAGGCGGTGGTCGACCAGCTCGACCGCGTCGCCCACTCGACCATGCTCGGCAACGGCAACCAGGTGACCGTCGAGCTGGCCGAGGCCCTCGCTCCCCTCGTCCCGGTCAGGCGCCCGCATTTCCTGTTCGCGTCCGACGGCGCCAGCGCGGTGGAGCAGGCGCTCAAGATCGCCTTTCAGTTCTGGGCCAACGAGGGACGACCGAGGACGGGGTATCTGGCCTTCGGCGAGGCCTACCACGGCGACACCGTCGGATCGCTGTCGCTCGGCGGGGGCGGGTTCGGCACCGATGTCTTCGATCCGCTGCGATTCCCCGTGCTGCGAGCGCCGTCGTTCGCCGAGGATCCGACCCTCGACGCTGCGTGCCGGATCGTGCGCGAGCACAGGGACGAGCTGGCTGCCGTCGTCGTGGAGCCCCTGGTACAGGGGGCGGCGGGGATGCTGCTCGCCCCTCCCGCTTCCTTCGCCCCCCTGGCGGAGACCTGCGCGGCGAACGACGTGCTCCTCGTCTGCGACGAGGTGGCGACCGGGTTCGGTCGCACCGGCACGCTCTTCGCCAGCGAGCAGTGCGGGATCTCACCCGATCTCCTCTGCCTGGGCAAGGCGATCACGGGCGGCTACCTGCCGATGTCCGCGACGGTGGCCAACGATCGCGTCTACGAGGCGTTCCTGGGGCCCGACCTCTCCGCTCGCACCTTCTACCACGGCCACTCGTACGGTGGGAACGCCTTGGCCGCCGCCGTGGCCCACCGCCATCTGCAGCTCCTCGTGGACGGCGACGTCCTCACCAACGTGCGCAGCCGGTCGGAGCAGCTGCGCCGCGCACTGGAAGAAGCCCTCGGACCTCACCCGGCGGTCGCCGAGGTCCGCCTGCGCGGTCTCATGGGCGGGATCGAGCTCTGCCCTCCGACGGACGGGCTGCGATGGGGTCGGCGGGTGTCGGCTGCCTGCGTGCGCCGCGGCGTCCTCATTCGCCCCCTGGGTGACGTGGTCGTGATCGTGCCCCCGCTCACCGTCACCGCAGCCGAGATCGACCGCATCGTCGCGACCGTGACCGCCGCAGTCGAGGAAGTCTGCACGGAAAGGTGAGCTGGGTGCAGTGGCGCGACCGCGCCCTCGCCGAGATCGGCGGTGCCGGGCAGTGGCGGGAGCCCCGAACCTTCGATGCGGCCGGCCCCTGCGGGCGGCTGGTCGGCGAGGAGCGCGCAGTCGTGTCCTTCGCCTCCAACGACTACCTCGGCTTGGCCAGCCATCCCGCGGTCGTCGCCGCCGCCCACGAGGCCCTCGATCGCTGGGGCGCAGGGGCGGGAGCCTCCCGGCTCATCGTGGGATCGCGCCCGGTCCATCGCGACCTCGAGTCCGCCCTCGCGGAGTGGAAGGGGACCGCGGCGGCGCTGGCCTTCCCGACGGGGTACGCCGCCAACCTCGGCCTCCTGACCGCCCTCGGCGGGTCAGGGGCGACGATCTGCTCGGATGCCCTCAACCACGCCTCGATCGTCGACGGCTGCCGATTGGCGCGGGCGGAGACTCGCGTCTTCGACCACGGGGACCTCGACCACCTGGCCGCCCTCATGACGGCCACCGAGGGCCGGGTCATCGTGGTCTCCGACACGGTCTTCTCCATGGACGGCGACGCGGCCGACCTCGATGGCCTCGCTCGTCTCTGCGCCCGGCGCCGGGCGCTCCTCGTCCTCGACGAAGCCCACGCCGTCCTGGGGCCCGACGTCAGGGGGCTCGACGAGGAGGTCGAGCTGCTGCGCGTTGGAACGCTGTCCAAGGCGCTGGGCTCGCTCGGGGGATTCGTCGCCGGTTCCCGCCGGTGGATCGAGCTGCTGGTCAACCGGGCCCGACCGTTCATCTTCACCACCGCCCTGAGCCCCGCCGACGCCGCCGCGGCGCTGGCGGCTCTCGGCGTGGTGTGCTCGCCGGAGGGCGAGGCGCGGCATGCTCGCCTACGCACCCATGTCGAGATCATCAGGCCGGGCCACCCCTCCCCGATCGTCCCCGTCATCCTCGGCGAGGAGGCGCACGCCGTGGAGGCCGCCGACGCCCTGCTCGACCGGGGGCTGCTGGTGCCGGCCGTCCGGCCGCCGACCGTGCCCGCCGGCTCCTCCCGTTTGAGGGTAACTATGTCAGCCGCCCACACGACCAGCCAGGTGGAGATGCTCCTCGGCGCTCTGCGCGAGCTGGGACTGCTCGTCGTTGCCCCGACCTGACCGGGTCGTGCTCGTCGTCGGGACGGGGACCGAGGTGGGAAAGACCTGGGTCACCGCTCGGCTCGTCGGGCACCTGCGCCACCAAGGGCGGCGGGTCGGGGTCCGCAAGCCGGTGCAGTCGTTCGCTCCAGGCGAGCGGACCGACGCCGAGGTGCTGGCGGGCGCGTCCGGCGAGCGCCCCGAGAAGGTATGTCCCCCACGCCGCTGGTATGCGCTGGCCATGGCGCCACCGATGGCGGCCGAGGCACTCGGCGGCGCGGCGTTCACGATCTCGGACCTGATCGGCGAGCTCACCTGGCCTGAGGGCATCGAGATCGGGCTCGTCGAGGGGGCCGGCGGTGTGCGGTCCCCACTGGCGGCCGACGGTGACGCCGTCGCCCTGACCGAGGCGCTGCGGCCCGACATCGTCCTGCTGGTGGCTGACGCCGGTCTGGGCGTCCTCAACCTGGTGCGGCTGTCCGCCGGTGCCGTCGATCACCCCGTCGTGCTCGTCCACCTCAACCGCTTCGACCCCGCCGAAGATCTCCACCGACGGAACACGGAGTGGTTGCGGCGCGACGGCCTTTCAGTGGAGACCAGCATCGAGGCGCTCGCTCGGCGCCTCAGCCCTCCGCGCTGACGTCCACACGATCAGGTGTTCCAAGATGGGTCAGCCCGCGAGGGCCTGGCCCAGATCGTCGACCAGGTCGTCGATGGTCTCGATGCCCACAGAGAGCCGGATCAGGCTGGGCTCGACGGCCAGGGCCGACTCGCTCACCGAGGAGTGGGTCATGCGGGCCGGGTGCTCGATCAGCGACTCCACCGCACCCAGCGACTCGGCCAGGGCGAACACCTCGGTCCGAGCCACGGCAGCGAGCGCAGCCGCCTCGCCACCAGCGTGGAGGAACGACACCATCCCTCCGTAACCCGCCATCTGGCGGGTCGCCACCTCGTGACCGGGATGGGTCGGCAGGCCGGGGTACTGGACGGCGGCCACCTTGGGGTGCCCCGAGAGGAAGTCGGCGATCACCTCGGCGTTGGCGCAGTGGCGCTCCATACGCACGGCGAGGGTCTTCACGCCGCGTTGGACCAGAAAGCAGTCGAGCGGACCGGGCACGGCGCCGACGGCATTCTGCAGGAAGGCGACCCGCTCGGCCTGGACGGGGTCGTCCGCGGCGACGAAGCCACCCGTCACGTCGGAGTGGCCGCCGAGGTACTTGGTCGACGAATGGACGACGATGTCGGCGCCCAGGGCGAGGGGGCGCTGGAGGAAGGGCGTGGCGAAGGTGTTGTCCACCACGACCAGGGCGTCCCTGGCGTGGGCGACGGCTGCCAGGGTCGCGATGTCCACGATCGACAGCAGCGGGTTGCTGGGCGTCTCCACCCAGACCATGCGGGTGCCCGGCCGCCACTCCTGGTCGAGGGCGACGGGGTCCGAGAGGTCGACGGCGCTGAAGGTCACCCCGGCGGGAGCATGCACCCGCTCGACCAGTCGATAGGTACCTCCATAGGCGTCGATGGGCAGGATCAGGTGGTCGCCCGGACCGAGCACGGCGCGCAGCACCGCGTCCTCGGCGGCCATGCCGCTGGCGAAGGCGTAGCCGAATGCCGCTCCCTCCAGATCCGCGACCTGGCGTTCCAACCCCTGACGAGTGGGGTTGGCCGAGCGCGAATACTCGTAGCCCTGGTGCTGGCCGACGGCTTCCTGTCGAAATGTCGACGCCAGGTGGACTGGAGGCACCACCGCCCCCGTCGCCGGATCGGGCTCCTGTCCCGCGTGGATGGCGCGTGTCTCGAAGCCCGACTGGCGACGCCGGCTCACCCGCTCGACCGGCCCGTCGGGCGTCCGACGAGGAAGTCGAGGAGATCGGACCGGGTGAGGATGCCGATCGGATGACCCGCATCGAGCACCACGACCGCCCCCCTCCCTTCCGTGCGCCGGACGGCCTGCTCGGTCGGCTCGCCGACGCCCACGGTCGGCAGGGGCTGGCCCATCACCGCCCCCACGGGCCGGTCCAGGATCGACGGGTCCTCGAAGGCGCGTTCGAGGAGGTCCCGGTCCTCGACCGATCCCACCACCTCAGCGACTGCCAGCGGCGGCTCGGCCTTGAGCACCGGCAGCTGGGACACCTCGTACTCCCGCAGCACGGCGATGACCTGGCGGACGGGCTCGTCGGGATGGACGTGCACGAGAGGCGGCAGGTCCCTCCGCTTGCCCGCCAGCACCCCGGCCGTGGTCTGGCCGCTCGTCAGCAGGAAGCCGAAGTCCGCCATCCAGGCGTCGTTGTACAGCTTCGTCAGGTAGCCCCGGCCGGAATCGGGGACGAGCACCACGACCACGCTGTCGGGACCGAGGGCCTGACCGACCTCCAGCGCCGCCCGCACCGCGGTCCCGGTCGAGCCGCCCACCAGGATGCCCTCGTCCCTCGTCACCATGCGAGCGGTGAGGAACGAGTCGCGGTCGCTCACCGTCACGACCCGGTCCACCACGTCGCCGTCGTAGGTCGACGGCCAGAAATCCTCGCCGATGCCCTCCACGAGGTAGGGCCGTCCCCCACCGCCCGAGTACACCGATCCCTCCGGATCGGCGCCGACGATCTGCACCGCCGGGTTCTGGGACTTGAGGAAACGGCCGACGCCGGTGATGGTGCCTCCGGTGCCGATGCCGGCCACGAAGTGTGTCACCCGGCCCGCAGTCTGCCGCCAGATCTCAGGGCCGGTCGTGGCCTCGTGGGCCGCCGGGTTGGCGGGATTGCCGTACTGGCCCGGCTTGAATGCACCGGGGATCTCGCCGACCAGCCGGTCGGACACCGAGTAGTAGGAGTCGGGGTGGTCGGGCGCAACCGTCGTCGGGCACACGACGACCTCGGCCCCGTAGGCCCGCAGCAGGTCGATCTTCTCGGACGCGATCTTGTCGGGCATGACGAACACGCACCGGTACCGGCTGCGGGCGGCGACCAGCGCAAGACCGACTCCGGTGTTGCCCGAGGTGGGCTCGACGATGGTGCCGCCCTCGCGCAACAGGCCGGCGCGCTCGGCGGCGGCGATCATGTGGACGGCCGGCCGATCCTTGACACTGCCGCCCGGGTTGAGCAGCTCCAGCTTGGCCAGGAGGTGGCAAGAGAGGTCTCGTCCCACCCGGTCCAGGCGCACCATCGGGGTGTCACCGATCAGATCGAGCAGGGAGTCGACGGCCTCCATGGGCGGGCCAGGGTCAGCCAGCGGCAGCACGCGGACGCCCACCGGGCCAGCGACGGCGGCGGCGTCGGTGTACAGGGTCACTGGCAGCCCGGCCTGGTGCAGCTGCGCGGCCGCTGACGCCGCGCCGGCAGCGTCGGCCGGGCCGAGCACTCCCACGTCGCGGGGTATCCGGGCGCGAAGATCCGCCACCACCTCGGGCGACAGGGGTGCAGTGTCGGCGTGGACATGATGGCGGGCCCGTGCCGCCAGCCGAGTCGGAGGCGGGGCGTGACCGACGACGACCAGCGCGTCCACACCGCCAGCCTACGGCTGTGACGTCAAGCGGTCTGGACGATCTGGAACGTCTCGGCCGCACGGCCGGGCGGCAAGCCGCCCTCCTCGGCGATCGTTGCCGTCCACGTTCTGACCCGCTCCTCGAGAGCGTCGGGATCCGGGAGCTGGCTGACGTGGCACCGGAGGGCCGCGACCTTGCGGTCGATGCTGTCGGTGATGTCGACGACGTGATCTGCCCTGGGGCTGGCCATGAGCCAGACCTCGCTGGCCACGTGTGGCTCGAGGCCCTCCTCGAGCAGCTCGGGGAAGGCAAAGGGGTTGCGGGCGTCGGGGTACACGGCGCTGAGCGCTGCCTCCCCGGTCGCCAGGTGGTCTGGATGGCTGGCCTGGATGCGCACCCAGTTGCGCTCGGGGCTCGGCGCCATCACGCGCCCCGGGCGGACACGGCGGATCACCCGGGCCAGGTCCCGCCGCAGGTCCAGGCCGGCGACCAGGCGACCGTCCGGGTAGCCCAGGAACTCGACCTCGTCCACCCCGACGACCTTGGCGGCAGCCTCCTGCTCGGCCCGCCGTGTCCCCACGATCGTCGACCGCGGCACCGCAGGGTCGAAGCCGCCGGCATCGCCGTCGGTCACGATGCAGTAGACCACCCGGGCGCCGGCATCGGTCCACGTCGCCAACGTCCCGGACGCGCCAAAGTCGATATCGTCGGGATGGGCGGCGATGACCAGGACCGTCTCGGCCGATCCGCCGTCCGCACGCCGTCGATCGGGCATGGGCCCGAAGGCTACCCCGAGAGCGGGAGCAGCCGAGCACGAAAGGGGCCACTGGTGCAGCCTTCGGGGCGACAGGTCGAGCTGGCGAGGGGCGCACAGCGCGCCGTGGTCACCGAGGTGGGGGCCGGTCTTCGCACCTACACGGTGGACGGTCTCGACGTGCTCGACGGCTATGCCGAGGGCGAGATGTGCAGCGGGGGGCGGGGCCAGCTGCTCATCCCCTGGCCCAATCGCATCCGGGACGGGCGATACCGCTTCGGTGGGACCGATCACCAGACCCCACTGTCCGAGCCCGAGCGCGCCAACGCCATCCACGGTCTCGTCCGGTGGGCCAACTGGGAGCTCGACCAGCCGGACAGCGACCGCGTCATCGCCACCCACGTGTTGCACCCCCAGATCGGCTACCCGTTCACGCTGGGGCTCGAGGTCGCCTACACGCTGTCCGGCACGGGCCTCGGCGTCGCCGTCACGGCTACCAACCTCGGACCCGAGTCGCTTCCGTACGGGCTCGGTCAGCACCCGTACTTCAGGGTGCGCACCGACCTGGTCGACGCAGCCGTGTTGCGAGTACCGGCTACCGCGGTCCTCGAAGCGGACGGGCGCGGCATCCCGACTGGCCGGAGCACGGCGGTGGCCGGCACGGCGCAGGACTACCGGCAACCCCGCCCGATCGGTGCCACCGTGCTGGACACCTGCTACGCGGACCTCGAGCGGGACGGGGACGGCATGGTCCGCGTCGGTGTCGCACACCCAGACGGCTCACCGGCGCTCACCGTGTGGATGGATGCGTCCTTCGCCTTCGTGATGGTCTTCAGCGGTGACACCCTCGAGCCGGCCAGGCGTCGCCGAGGCGTGGCCATCGAGCCCATGACCTGCGCGCCCGACGCCTTTCGCAGCGGGCTCGGCCTCCAGGTCCTGGAGCCAGGTCACCGGAGCACCGCCGTCTGGGGCGTCACTCCCGGATAAGGCCCGGGCCACCGCCGGTTACCCGGCGCTCGCGCGGTCCTCGGCCTCGGAGATGGCCCACGCCGCGTTGACGAGGCCGATATGGCTGAAGGCCTGGGGGAAGTTGCCGAGCAGCTCGCCCCGGTCGTCAACCTCCTCAGCCAGCAGGCCGACGTCGTTCACGTAGGCGATGGCCCGCTCGAAGACCACCCGGGCCCGCTGGGGCTGATCGGCCATGGCCAGCGCCTGGGCCAGGTGGAAGGTGCAGAACACGAACGTGCCCTCGGTGCCCTCCAGGCCGTCGACCCCGCCGTGGGTGTCATAGCGGTAGACGAGACCCCGCTCGTCGGTGAGGCGGGCCTCGGTGGCGTCGATGGTGGCGAGCATCCGCGGGTCCGCGGCGGGAAGGAAGCCGACGATGGGCATCATCAGGTTGGAGGCGTCGAGGTCGTCCGAGCCGAAGTACTGGGTGAAGGCGCCGGCCTTGTCGCTCCAGCCCTTGGTGACAACGGTCTCGTGGATCTCGTCCATGGTCCGCTTCCAGCTGGCCACCTGGTCCTCCGCCCCGAGCCTGCCGGCCAGGGCGATGGCCCGGTCGAGGGCCACCCAGCACATGACCTTGGAGTAGAGGAAGTCCTGCTCGGCACCTCGGATCTCCCAGATGCCCTGGTCCTTCTCGGTCCACCGGCGGGCGGCGGTGTTGGCCACGGCCACCAGAAACTCCTTGGTCGACGGGTGGAGCTCGCCGAGCTGGTCGCGCAGCCGGTAGACGGCGGCCAGCAGCTCGCCGTACACGTCGATCTGGCGCTGGGTCCAGGCTCCGTTCCCGACCCGCACGGGCGCGCTGTTCTTCCACCCGGCGAGGTGGGACAGCTCGCGCTCCGACAAGTCGCGCTCGCCGCCGACCCCGAACATGATCTGGAGGTCGGCGCCGCGCCCCAGCGAGGTGGCCGCCGCCGTGCTCAGGTAGGCGAAGAACTTCTCCGCCTCGTCGGGACAGGCCGCCACCCACAGCGCGTCCATGGTGAGGGAGGCGTCGCGGACCCACGAGAACCGGTAGTCCCAGTTGCGGTTTCCTCCGGCGGCTTCCGGAAGGGAGGTGGTGGCGGCGGCCACGATCGAGCCCGTCGGGTAGTAGGTGAGGGCCTGGAGGACCCGGCCGCTGTTGTGGACCAGCTCGTGCCAGGGTCCGTCGTAGGTCTGGTGGAGGTCCGACCACGAGCGCCACGCGGAAGCGGTGTCAGCCAGCCGCTGGAACAGCTCGCCCTGGGACCACAGCCGTGGCGCCGCCTGGTCCAGTTGCCCGTAGTCGAGCCCGAAGGCGACACGCTCCCCAGCCGAGACGCCGAAGCGCCCGCCTGCCGCACCGACGCTGAGCTCCAGGTCGATCGGCGTGGACAGCACCGTGAGGTCGGCGCCGCCCCGTCCCGTTATGCCGCCATCGACCGTCACCAGCAGGGGCTGGATGAGCCCGTACTCGGTAACTGGTACGTACTCCATCTCCAGCTCCACGTGGCCGGTCACGCCCACGAGCTGGCGCAGCAGCAGGCCTGGCGCACCGCCGCCGAGGTCGTGGCCCCGCTCGTTGGCGCCCATGGCGAGGGCGTCGACGAGCGTGAAGGAGCCGCTGGGCGTGGTGAACGTGGTCTCCAGCACCATGGTCCGCTCGAGGTAGCGACGGGTGGCCTGGAAGTCGCCGACGGGACGGATGGACCAGTGCCCCGCGTCGTCGTCGAGGAGCCGGGCGAAGACCGAGGGGCTGTCGAACCTGGGGAAGCACAGCCATTCGACCGAGCCTTGGAGGGTCACGAGAGCAGCCGAGTGACAATCTGACAGCAGCGCGTGATCGGCAATGGGAGTCGAGCTCACGACGATGCTCCTTCTGAACAAGGCTCGCTCGGGGCGCGGTAGGCCAGGTCCAGCTCGAGCCACACCTCGCTCAGGCTCGGAAAGGCTGCGACGGCGTGGCGGAGTCGGTCCATGGGCACTTCGCCGACGACGGCCACGGTCGCCGAGTGCAGGATCCCGTCGATGTCGGGACCGGTGAACGTGGCTCCGACGACGACTTGGCGGGACTTGTCGATCACGAGCTGCGCGGTGCCAGTCACGCCCTCTCCTGCGATCGCCGCCGCGGCTGTCTCCTCGAGCCCGACGCGCACGACACGGGTGTCGATCCCCTGATCGTTGGCCTGGGCCTCGGAGAGCCCGACCGACGCCACCTGCGGGTCGGTGAACGTCACCCGGGGGACCATGCCGTGGTCAGCCTGGTCTGACACCTGGCGCCCGAGGATCGCGTCCACCGCGATTCGGGCGTGGTACTTGCCCATGTGGGTGAAGAGGGCGCGCCCGTTGACGTCGCCAATCGCGTAGAGCCACGCGCCTGCGACGGCTGGGGCGCAGAGGGTGTCATCGACGGGCACGGGCCGGCCCGGTTCGAGACCCACGGTGTCCAGACCGAGGTCAGCGGTGTTCGGCCGGCGACCCACCGACACGATTATCTCGTCGGCAGTGCGGGTGCGACCATCCTCCAGCGTGGCGACCACCGGCGCGTCGTCCGCCTCCCGGTGGGCAGCGATCATCTTGGTGCCGGTGACGACGTTGATCCCCTCGGCCGCGAAGGCCGTCGCCAGCTCCTCGCCGGCGAAGGGCTCCTCGTTCGGCAGCAGGCGATCGGCGGCCTCGACGACCGTCACCTCCGTGCTTCCGAGTCGGCGCCAGGCCTGTGCCATCTCCACGCCGACGGCGCCGCCGCCGAGCACCAGCAGCCGGTCGGGCACCCGCTCGGCCGAGGTGACGTCGCGGTTGTCCCATGTGCGGATGTCGCGCAGGCCCTCGATCGGCGGGATGACCGGCGTGGAGCCGGTGGCCAGGATCACGGCCCTCGTCGCCGACAGCGTGCGCCGGGAGCCGTCGGGGGCGTCGACCTCGACTCGCCGCTCGCCGGCCAGCTTGGCCCGGCCCCGCACGAAGGTGGCCCCCACTCCGTCGAGCCAGCGGACCTGTCCCTTGTCATCCCAGCCGGCGGTCATCCAGTCCCGCCGGGCCAACGCAGCCGAGACGTCGAGATCGCCGGTGACCGCAGCGGCGGCTCCCGGCACGCGCCGGGCGGCGGCGAGCACCTGACCCGGACGGAGGAGCGTCTTGCTGGGCATGCAGGCCCAGTACGAGCACTCGCCACCGACGAGCTCGGCCTCGACGATCGCCGCGCTGAGCCCGGCATCGGCGCACCGACCCACCGCGTGCTCCCCAGCAGGTCCTCCACCCACCACGATCACGTCGTATTCGTCGGCCATGGCCCTGTCTCCTCATCACTCGCCGGGGACGTCGCCTCACGCCTCCCCAACGACCATACGACGATCGTCGAGCCGCGAGCCGCCGTCAGCAGTGCGACGCCGTACAGGAGAGTGCGCCGCCCGAAGGGGGTTCACCCAGCGTCGAGATGCTGCGCCGGCCCCGCCCGGCGTACCCGATCGATGGCAGCCCTGATCCCGTCGAGCACGCCACTCGGCGACAGCCAGGACTGGCGACGGGAGAGACGGTCGGGGCCTGGGCGGGTGGTCGCCCGCCTACGGACGCAGTCGATGTCGCCGGCCAGGCGCGCCCGGCGCTGTGGCGAGATGCGATGTCGGATCGTGGGAATGACGTGCTCGACCTCGAACCCGGCCTGCTCGTTGCGCAGATCGCGGAGCTCGGTGATCAAGCCGTCGAAGCGACGACCGGCGCTGCGGGGGATGTCTCGCGGGCTGACCCCGGCACTGATCTCGTCCAGCTCGCCAACCAGCCATCGCTGCCGGCGCGCCTGCCCAGCGAGCTGCTCGGCCAGGTCGGCTCTTCCCATGTCCCAGAGCAGCGTGCGGGCGATCTGCTCGTTGGCCGCCCCCTGCATCGACACGCGATCCACCAGCTCCTTGCCGACCGCCCCGCGGCGGAGATCGTCGCGTGCGCAGTCGGACGAGAAGAACTCGTCGAACAGCCGGCTTATCTCGTAGTCCTCGTGCTGGAGGACGTCTATGACGTCGCCACCGCTCGCGGCGCTGGAGCTCTTCACGTCATCCTCCCCTCGACGCCCGGGGCCCCACATTTGAGGAACACCCGCACCCGCCACATACCCATGCCCGTTGGCGCGCAATTCGCCAGGCCTCGCCGATCATATTGTCGGGGTCAACGGCGACGGTGGATCCCTCTTGCTGGTTGGTCGCCGCCCGCGGGCCCGCTGGCCGAGCCCGCGGACGGCGACGGCGGCGGACACGTAGGCCAACGTGGCCACGCCGAGGATGGCGGAGCTGGGCGGCAGGCTGGGGATCAGGTAGGAGAGGACCACCCCGATCCACGTCGACCCCACGGCGATACCTCCGGAGATGGCCAGGCCGACGAACGGGCGGGCTGTGAGCCGCTGAGCCGCGCCGCCGGGAGCTGCCATCAGCCCGAGCAGGAGCAGGGCGCCCACGTCCTGGGCCGCCTCCCCGGCCGTGACAGCGACGAGCACGAGAAAGCCGACACCGATGATCCTGACCGGGACGCCACGAGCCGCGGCCACCGCCCCGTCCACGGTGGCGAACAGCAGCGGTCTGGCGATGGCCAGGACGACGAGACTCACGACTCCGGCGACGGCGGCCGCCACCACGCTCTGGGACGCAGACAACCCGAAGATGGAGCCGAACAGGTAGTTGACGCTGGCGGCGCCGTTCCCGGTGCTTTGACTCGTGGTGTAGATCGTGAGGAAGAGCACCCCCAACCCGAGGATCCAGGCGAAGACGCTCCCGATCACCACGTCATCGGCCTTGGCCTGCGATCCGAGAGCGGCGAGGCCGACGGCGACGAGCACCGTGGCGGCGAAGAGGCCCACCCGGGCGTCGACACCGAGCGCCAGAGCTGCGAGGGCTCCCGTGTAGGCCGCGTGACCCAGGGCGTCCGAGGTGAAGACCTGGGCCCGCAGCACGAGGAAGTAGCCCACCAGCCCCGATGCCAGGGAGATGAAGGTCCCCGCCAACAGCCCGTACTGGATGAAGGAATGGCTGAAGAAGTCCGCCAGGCCGGTGCCGCCCGAGCTGGCGAGCAACCACGTCACGTCGCAGCCCCCGGGCTCAGCCCGATTGGCGTGACGTGTCGGTACCGGTCGAGCAGGTACCTGACGGCGAATGACAGCAAGTACACGGCAAACGCGAACGTCGTGATGTAGAAGCCCATCGGGTAGGGGGAGTAGTAGGACACGGTGAGGCCGAGCCACGTCACGGCCAGTCCGATCACCACCGAGAGGGCGACGCCCATGCCCGGGCGGGCGGTGAATCGCTGTGCCGACGCGGCCGGCATGACCAGCAGGGCGAACACGAGCAGGGATCCGGTGATCTGACTCGCTTCGGCCACGGCCGTCCCGAGCAGAAGGAGGAACAGCACGCCGAGGAGGCGCACCCGGACCCCCCGTGCCTCCGCGACGTCAGGATCGACCGAGGCGAACAGAAGCGGGCGACCGATCAAGCCGACCACGGCCAACGCCGCCACCGCCACGACGAGCAGGGACCAGATCTGGCCGACGGTGATGCCGAGAAAGGTGCCGAAGAGCAGCGAGTTGATCCCGTTGAGGAACCCCTTGTACAGCGCCACGAACAAGAATCCCGTGGCCAGCGCGAAGGCCTGGAGGGTGCCCACCACCGCCGACTCCTCGCTGAAGCCGCGATAGGCCGTGCCCGACCGAGGCGTGGCAGCGACGACGAGCGCGCCCACGACGGCGAAGACGTAATACCCCAAGCTGGCGGAAACACCGATGAGAACGGCGCCAGCAGCTCCTGGGAAGGCGATCAACGACAGGGTGTGACCGGCGAAGGTCTGCCGACGCAGCACCATGAACCACCCCATGACGGACGCCGTCACGGCGACGATGGTCCCGGCCATGAAGGCATTGACCATGAAGGGGTACGCGAACAGCTGACGGACATCGGCGACGACGTTCCACGACCAGCCTGTGGTCACGGTCGCCGCCATTCTCACGGGCGCGGTCTCCCGGTGTGTCGGTCGGAGTGATGTGCAGGGGCCTCGGGTTGACCCACGACGACGAGACGCCCGTCCGACGCCCGGAGCACCTCGATCGGAACCTGGTAGAGGCGGCTGAGCGTCTCTCTGGTCATGACCTCTTCCGCTGTGCCGCTCACCGCGCCTCCGTGACCGAGGTACACCACGCGGTCCAGGTACGCCAGGATGGGGTTGACGTCGTGGGCGACGATCACCACGGTGACGCCTTGGTCGGTGCAGATCTGCTCGATCAGAGCAGCGACGGCAGCCTGGTTGAACAGGTCGAGGCTGTCGAGGGGCTCGTCGAGGATGAGCAGTTGCGGTCGGCGCACGAGGGCCTGGGCGATCAAGAGGCGCTGCTGCTCGCCGCCAGAGATCTGTCCGACCGGGCGCTCCGCGTAGTCGCCGGCGCCGACGAGGTCGATGACCTCCTCCACGCGCGCCGTAACTGCCCGCCGGGATGCTCGCCGGAGGCCAGGCAACGGCAGGCCGAACCTGTCGCCATCCAGCCCGAGGCGGACGATGTCGACGCCGCGCACACGAAGACCTGTCTCGAAGCTGCGGCGCTGGGGCAGGTAGCCGATGTCGCGGCCGGCACGGCCAGGAGGATGGCCGAGCACCGTCGCCCGGCCGGCCGAGAGCGCGATGAGCCCCAATGCGGTCTTGACCAACGTCGACTTCCCGACGCCGTTGGGCCCGAGGACGGCGACGAACTCGCCGGCCCCGACGGAGATGGTGACGTCGCTCCAGAGCAGGCGACCGCCCAACCTCACCGCGGCATGGTCGAAGGTGAGCACGGCTTCGACGCGGTCAGGTCGACGCGCGGCCGTGCCGACCGCTCCTGCACCGTCGTCCTGGCCGTTCAGGTCCAGGGCCGCGTCGGTGCCCGGTTGCGTCACTGCCCGGTCCCACTGCCCAGCGCGGCAGCGAGGCTCTGGAGCTCCCGCACCTGCCAGGCCTGGAAGGTGGAGCTAGGCGGCACCAGGGTCTCGGTGATCGTGGTCACCGGAATGCCCGCCGCCCTGCTCTCCTTGACCTGGGCCTGCACGTCGGGCGTGGCGTTCTGGGAGTTGTAGACGTACACCCTGATCTGGTGGCCCTTGATCTGGGCGTCGATGGTGGCCTTGTCCTGCGCCGTGGGGTCGGTGCCCTCGCTGATGGCCTCCAGGAAGGACAGCGGGGTCAGGAGGTTGAGGCCGAGAGCCTGGGCCATGGGCGCGAAGATGCTCTCCGACGCTCCGACCGGGACGCCGCCATATCGGGACTTGATCTGGGCGATCAGCTGGTTGTACTGGGCGAGGCCGGTGTTCACGAAGGACTGGTTCTGGGTGTCGAAGTACGTGGCGTCGTTGGGGTCGACCTTCTTGTAATCGGCGGTGATCGTGGCGATGACCGTCTGCACGTCCGACGGCGAGTACCAGCGATGCGGGTTGCCGCCGTCGCGGACCCCCACCAGCTTGCCCACGTTGAGCGTCGTCGGCCCCGCACCGCTGTTGGTGGCAAGGAGCTTCTGCACCCAGGGGTCGTAGCCGATACCGTTGTAGATCACGAGCCCCGCCGATGCGATCGAGCGCCCGTCGTTGGCTGTCGGTTGGTAGGTGTGGGGGTCGGTGTCGGGGTTGGTGATGATGCTGGTGACCGTGACCCTGTTGCCGCCGAGCTGCGACGCGATCGACCCCCAGAAGTTCTCGGCCGCCGTCACCTGGATCTTCCCGTTGCTCGCGGCGGTGCTGGCGAAGGATCCCGACCCGCACGCCGCCGCTGCGACCGCGACGAGCAGCAGCGCGGCGCCGGCAGCGACGCGGAGGTGCCTGGATCTACGGATCATTGGCCGTCCTTCGGGCTGGCGGTCAACGGGAGCTGTCGAGGCCCCCGAGCCGGCCGCCGGCCGGGCCAGGTTACTTGAAATCATTTCGGATAGGTTACCGTAATCCGAAAGCGTTTCCATTGCAACTACAGTGCCTTCATGGGCCCGCTCCCCCAGCCGAGACGACAGGAGGCTCCGGTACTGTTGCCCTCCGTGGATGCGGACGGCGCTCGGGACGTGAGCCGGTGACCGGCACCGTCGCGCGTCCGTCGGAGCCGAGTCGCCCGAGGTCGACCCCGCAGAAGCGGGCGCTGTCGGCCGTGCTCGAGGAGGCTGACGGCTTCCTGAGCGCCCAGGACCTGCACGCCGAGCTCCGGGCCCGCGGGCAGCGGGTCGGGCTCACGACGGTGTACAACCAGCTGCGGGCGCTGGCCGACGCCGGCCAGGTGGACAGCCTTCGGGCCGAGGATGGCGAGGCGCTCTATCGACGATGCGGCAGCGACGAGCACCATCACCATCTGGTGTGCCGGGCGTGCGGCCGCACGGTGGAGGTCGCCGAGCGGTCTGTGGAGCGGTGGGCCGCACGCGTCGCCGCAGCCGAGGGCTTCGTCGACGTCGCCCACACGGTCGAGGTCGTGGGGACGTGCCCGGATTGCGCGCTGGTCGGTAAGTGATTCAACGCGGCGTGCGGCGACTCACCGGGGCTGGCATCGCCGCCTCGATTGCCCTGCTCGCGGCTGCCGCCGCCTGCGGAGGCGGCAGCTCGGTCAGCTCGAGCCCCGCTGGAGTGGTCACGACGCTCTTCTCCGACATCGGCGCCAACAACTGCGACGCGTCCTATGCCCAGCTGTCGAGCCGACTCCAGAGCCAGCTCCAGGGCAAGGCGGGCGTGTGCCCCTTGGTCGCCCAGCTCTCGCGGCGCTACCCGGACAACAAGATCCACGTCGAGTCGGTCGCGACGCACGGCAACCAGGCCGACGTACGCATCACGCGAACCCGCCCCGGCGGGACGTCGGTGTCGACGACCGTGAGCACGGTGGTCTCGAACAACGCCTGGAAAGTCGACAGTCTGGTGTAACACGCTCGTCGACGGAGGACGCCGACATCCAGGAGAGGCCCTGGCGTCGTAGTCACGGGGCGAAAGGAGCCCCAATGTACGCCAACATCATCGGCCCCGACCTGCTTATCGTGCTCGGCGTCGTCGTCCTGCTCTTCGGCGGAAGCCAGCTCCCCAAGTTGGCCCGCTCGCTCGGCTCGGCGAGGAGGGAGTTCGAGCAGGGCGTGTCCAGCTCCGACGAGCACGTGACCGAGGCGAAGTCGCCCCCTCACCACTCCACCTGAGCGAAGTCGGTCGCGCGTGTTCGACATCACCCCGCTCAAGATCCTCATCGTCCTGCTCGTGGCCCTGGTCGTGCTGGGCCCCGAGCGGCTCCCGGGCATGGCCCATCAGGTGGCGAGGGGATGGGGCGACTTCCGCCGTTTTCGCGACCACGTCGAATCCGAGGTGCGCGACACGCTCGCGGGCGAGCGGGCGACGAGGCCGGCGACGACGAAGGCATCCGCCGCGTCATCCACCGCCGAGGGCGGCGGGGCCGAGCCCGCGCCGCCCGGTAGCGGCGGTGAGGAACGAGAGCGGCACCACCCCGGTCTCAACTAGGCACGCCGATGGCGCTCCGCCTGCACCGTCACGCCGCTTCCAGGCCCAGCCCCGACGCCATGACGCTCGTCGAGCATCTGGTCGAGCTGCGCCGGCGGGTCATCGTCTCGATCCTGGCCATCGGCATCGGCGGGGCGATCGCCTTCGCACTCTACGGGCACATCCTGTCCTTCTTCGTCCATCCCTACTGCCAGGTCGTCGGGCCGCACCACTGCCAGCTCTTCGTGACTGCTCCACTCGACGGACTTTCGATCAGGCTCAAGATCGCCGGCTACGGCGGGCTGTTTCTGGCGTCTCCGGTGGTCCTGTGGCAGCTGTGGCGCTTCGTGACCCCAGGCCTCAATCGCAACGAGAAGCGGTACGCGATCCCCTTCGTCACCGCCTCCATCGTCCTGTTCGTGCTCGGCGCCACCCTCGCCTACCTCACCTTTCCACACGCCCTCTCGTTCCTCGTCGCCGTCGGTGGCCCCAGCCTCCAGCAGATCTACTCCCCCACTAGCTACCTGAGCCTGATCGTCCTGCTCATGGTGGCATTCGGAGCGACATTCGAGTTCCCGGTCCTGCTCGTGTGCCTCCAGCTGGCGGGCGTGCTCACCCCGGCGAAGCTCGCGGCCTGGCGGCGACGGGCGATCGTGGTGCTGGTGGCCGCGGCCGCGCTTATCACACCGAGCTCTGATCCCTTCTCGATGCTGGTCCTCGCCATCCCGATGATCCTCTTCTACGAGGCAGCAATCGTCATCGGAAAGCTCTTGCGGCGCTCGCAATAACCACTTCTGTCATCCGGACCGACGGTGGCTCCGTAGGAATGGCAATCGACGGCGAGAGGAGACTCCCGATGGAGAAGCACAGCCGAAGGACCTTTCTTCGGCACACCTCGATGGCCGTCGGCGTGGCAGGCGCCGTTGCTGCGGTCCCTGGCCTGCCGGCCGTGCTCGAGTCCGGTGGTGCCCAGGCCACCGAGTCGGCGGCGGCCGAGCTGCCCAAGGGCGCCGAGCTCTCCGAGCCGCTCGTCGCTCATGTTCGCGACCTGACGACCGGCGAGATCGATCTCTACGCCGGCGAGCGCCAGGTGACCTATAGAGATCCCCATATGGCGGCGCGGCTCTTCAAGGCCGCTCGGTGACCAGTCGCAGCCGTTGCAAGTCCATTCGAAGCAGCAGTCTTCGTTCCCTGTGAGGTGAGCTGATGTCGTCCCACCGTGAAGCGCCCGAGATCTCGAAGGACCCAGTAGCCGACAGCACCGACGTCTACGCCTTCGTCAGCCCAGATGCCCCGACCACCGTCACGTTTATCGCCAACTACGTGCCGCTCCAGGCACCGGACGGGGGCCCGAACTTCTACCAGTTCGGTGACGACGTGCTCTACCACATCAACATCGACAACAACGGCGACGGCGTCGCGGAGATCATCTACGAGCTCCGCTTCAACACCGTTGTGCAGAACCCCAACACGTTTCTCTACAACATCGGACCCATCCAGTCCCTGAACGACAAGAACTGGAACCGGCGGCAGTTCTACTCCCTGAACCGACAGAACAAGAACGGCAACGAGCGGCGCACCACGGTTCTCGCGACGAACCTGGCCTGCCCCCCCTGCAACATCGGCCCGCTCTCCACCCCCAACTACCCCGACCTGGCCAACCAGGCGGTCCACACTCTCCCCGGCGGCGAGAAGGTCTTCGCCGGCCAGCGCGCCGAGGGCTTCTATGTGGACCTCGGTGCCATCTTCGACCTGGCGGACCTCCGTCCCCTCGAGCAGCTCCATAACCAGTTCGGGTTGAACGTGCCGGCGCTCGCCAAGCCCGCCCCGGGAGTCAACTCGACCAAGGGCGCCAACGTGTCCACCATCGCCATCCAGGTGCCGGCGACACAGCTCACCCCCAATGGGTCCAGCCCGACCAACGCGGGCGACCCCGGTTCGGTGATCGGCGTCTGGACCACCGCGAGCCGCCAGAAGGTCTCGATGGTCGGCCAGAACAACGGCGAGAACGTCAACGCGGGACCCTTCGTCCAGGTGTCGCGACTGGGCAACCCGCTCGTGAACGAGGTCATCATCCCCATGGGGAAGAAGGACTTCTGGAACAATCAGCCGCCGGTGAACGACAGCCAGTTCGTCCAGTACTTCCAGCACCCCGAGCTGTCGACGCTGCTGCCGACGCTGTACCCCAACGCCTTCCCGAATCTCGCCGCCTTCAACGCCACTGGCAACCCGCGGGCCGACATCGTCGCCATCTTCTACACGGGCATCCCCTCCGGCGTGGTGGCCGGCTTCCAGAACTCGGCTGGCTCGAAGCAGGCCGACCTGCTCCGCCTGAACATGGCGATTCCGCCGACCACGAGCAGCCCGAGCAACCTGGGCCTGGTCGGGAAGGACCCTGCCGGCTTCCCCAACGGTCGCCGGGTCTTCGACGACGTCGTCACGATCGAGCTCCAGGCGCTGGCTGGCGCGACCCTTCCGCTGGTCAACAAGGGCTTCACGGCCGACGCCGCGGTGTCACAGGTGACCGACGGGCTGACCTCGGCTGCGAGCGACGTCTCCGCCATGGGCACCGAGAACTACCTGTCCAACTTTCCCTACCTCGGCGTGCCCTACAGCGGCTTCGCCGTGCCCGCGAGCTGAGGGACGTCCCGTGGACCGGAGCGAGCCGGGTGCGGGCGGCGGTGGACCCGCGATCCTCGACATCGGCGGCCACGTCGGCGCGCTCGTCCTGTACGCGCCCGAGTCACTTCTCGGCCACGAGGTGGAGCTGGCGCCCGAGGTCGAGCCGACGCGGCGTGTCCACACCGTGGTGCGGGAGTGGCGGATCGGCTCCCGTCGACGGTTCCCCGCGGTGTTCGCCTCGCTCGGCGCCGGACGGTACCGGATCTGCGCTGGTGGCACGGCCGCGTTCGTGAGAATCGCTGGAGGCACGGTCACCGAGGCCGACTGGCCGGAATGACCCGACGGCCTTGCGCGGTCGGCTCCAAGGGCGCAGTATCTGCTGATGAGCGACCTCGGCGCCTCTCCCGGCGGAGCCGGGGGTGAGCGCGACGGGGGCGCCCGCTCTCCAGCGACCGGGCCGCCGGAGGACCCCACAGCGCGGCATCACCGGCAGCTCATAGAGCTGCTCAACGAGCTCCGCGTGGGCCTTCCCGGGGTCCAGGTCCTTTTCGCCTTCCTGCTGACCGTGCCGTTCACGCAGCGCTTCTCGCAGCTCGACGGCATCCAGCGCGACATCTACTTTCTCGCAGTCCTGACCACCGCCATGGCGACGACCTTCTTGATCGCGCCGTCCTCCTACCACCGGCTCCGTTGGCGCCAGCACGACAAGGCGCGCATGCTGGAGACATCGAATCGCCTGGCCATCATCGGCATCAGCTTCCTGGCCCTCTCGATATCCTCCGTCGTCTACGTGATCACCAGCGTGCTCTACAGCCGCGGCGTCGCCGCGGGCGTAGCCGCCGCCTTCGCCGGGGTGGTGACCTGGCTGTGGTTCGGGCTACCCCTGTCCCGCCGGCTACAGGACTGACTGGTTCATCCGCACGGTGACCGACAAAGCGAGCACCGGTCGCCGGACCGGCCACCGAATGATGTGGCCCCTTCGCCGGGCGAAGCCCGGCGGTACCCTTGGTACGTTGCATTACCGATAACGGGGGGACGACGAGATGGCCAGCCGCCAGGAAGACCGGCAGGAGACGAAGTTCTACCTCGAGGGCAACTTCGCACCGGTGCCTGACGAGATGGGCGCCGTCGACCTTCTCGTGGAAGGAGCGCTGCCGCCGGAGCTCCAGGGGCGCTACCTTCGCAATGGCCCCAACCCCCGGCCCGGGCGCGAGCCGGCCCACTGGTTCGTCGGGGACGGGATGCTGCACGGCGTCCGCATCGCGGACGGACGGGCCGAGTGGTACCGCAGCCGGTGGGTGGAGACCAAGGCGCTGGCGACGGGCGAGGACTTCGTCCGGGAGGACGGCAGCGTGGACCGGTCGGTTGGCGTGGCCAACACCCACGTCGTCTGCCACGCAGGTCGCATCCTGGCCCTCGTCGAGTCGTCCTTCCCCACTGAGGTGACGCCAGAGCTGGACACCGTCGGTCCGTACGACTTCGGGGGACGCCTGACGACCGCCATGACGGCCCATCCAAAGCGCTGCGCCACCACGGGCGAGCTGCTGTTCTTCGGCTACAGCTTCCTTCCGCCCTATCTCACCTACCACCGGGCCACGGCCGACGGCGAGCTCGTCCAGAGCGAAGACATCGAGGTGCCCGGACCCACGATGATCCACGACTTCAACGTCACGGCCAAGCACGTGGTCTGGATGGACCTGCCCATCGTGTTCGACCTCGAGCTGGCCATGCAGGGTCAGTTCCCCTACGTGTGGAGTGACGAGTACGGCGCCCGACTGGGAGTCATGCCCAGGACCGGCGGCAGCGCGGACGTCAAGTGGTTCGACATCGAGCCCTGCTACGTCTTCCACCCGGCCAACGCCCACGAGGACGAGTCCGGGGTCATCACGGTCGACGTGGTCCGCTATCCCGAGCTGTGGCGAGGCACGCCGAAGCGCTTCGACCACGCGGCCTCGCTGTGGCGGTGGACCATCGACGCCGCCTCCGGCACCGTGCACGAGAAGCAGCTCGACGATCGGCCAGCGGAGTTTCCGCGCATCGACCCTCGACGTGTGGGTCTGCCCCACCGCTATGCATGGCTGGCGAGCGCAGACCGCATCGGGAGCGGCGACAGCTTCGGCCCGTCGATCCTCAAGCACGACGCCGGCAGCGGTCGCGTCGAGCTCCACAAGTTGCGGGCCAGCCAGTCGTCTGGTGAGCCCGTCTTCGTCCCGGCATCGCCCTTCAGCGGTGAGGACGAGGGCTGGGTGCTCAGCTACGTCTACGACAGCGCGACCGACGGCAGCGAGCTGCTCGTGCTGGACGCCCACGACTGGGGTGCGGCGCCGGTGGCGCGGGTCCGACTGCCCCGGCGCGTGCCGTACGGCTTCCACGGCTCCTGGATCGGCGACGACGAGCTGTAGCGCGCCGCGGCCGGTGCCCATCTGGCCCGCGACAGGTTGGCGACTGGCCGTCGGTGAACGGCGTTCTTGTCCCATCTGCATGCGTTCGGGTGGGATTCGGCTGGGGTCGGCCGGAAGTGGGCCTTTGCCGCCAGGGGGCTGACAAGGCAGGACAACGGCCCTCGGGCGCAGAATCGAGGACCCCGTGCGAGGCCCGCGCTTGCTGCAGCCGGGGGGGCGCTCCGCTCACGGGGTCCCCTGGCGCCCGTGACCGACGGCCTCTACGACTGGGCCCGGCACAGCGGGGCGCACCCCGTCACCGACGCTGTCGGCCCCACCGACGCTGTCGGCGCCGGATCGACCCGACCCGCCGATCGCATCCGGCCCGGACCGGCTGAGCTCGTCGAGCGGGCCACCGATTCTCGGTTCGGCCTCGTGCGGGCCGCAGCCCGACTGGCCCTGGCCGCAGACGCCAGGTCGCTTCGCATCGGGCGCCGGCTGCGCCTGGTGGCCGCCCGCCCGACCCCAGCGCCCGAACCCAGTCCGTCGGCGCCTTCGGTCCTCCGCAAGGGCCTGCTCGGCTACTCGGCCGCATTGCTGGCGATCGGCGCCAGCGTCGCCGTCGGGATCATGCCCCACACCGCCTCCCTGCGCCTGGCGACTGGCCGAGCCGTCCGGGAGCCCCCGACCACCGCTCCGTCACCGCCGGCTCTGGGCGGCCCTCCCGTGACGGCACCCGCCCCGACGGCGACGATCCCGGCGCCCGCTCCCTCGACGACGCTCGCCCCCACCACCACCACCACCACCACCGCTCCCAAGCTGCCGGCGCCGGCCGCGGCGACCACCGCCAGCAGCTCGGCGCTGCCACTGCCGCTCCAGTACCTGAGAAATGGCTCGGTCGACAATGGCGTCGACTACTCCGCCCCCGGCGGCACACCGCTGTACGCCATGGGCCCCGGCACCATCATCCAGGAGGGGATCGGGGGATTCGGACCCAACGCCCCCGTGCTGCGGATCACCTCGGGCCCGCTGGCGGGCAAGACCGTCTACTACGGCCACTCTGGCCCCGACCTCGTCCATGTCGGGGACCATGTGCTCGCAGGCCAGCAGATCTCCATCGTGGGCTACGGCATCGTCGGCATCTCGAGTGGCCCGCACCTCGAGATCGGCTTCTGGCCGCTCAGTGGCATGGGCGGCGGCCGGCCCATGCTCACCTACATCAACTCGGTGGTCGGGCACTCGACCGGTGGCTGACCGGGGGCGCCGACCGGCCCGCTCCCGCTCCGTCGCCTAGGCTCGGCCTCTAGGGCGAAGGAGGTCGGAGCATGTCCACCGAGGACAAGGTGCGCTCGGGCACCATCGACGAGCTGGCGGAGACGGTGGGGCCCACCGAGCAGCGCGACGCCATCCACGTGGTGCGATCGGCGCCAGAGGTGTGCTTCACGTGGGACTACGACCGGTCCCGGCCCCAGCTGGCCAAGCTGTACGAGAAGGCCAAGACGTCGATGTGGAACGTCTCGACCGACATCGACTGGGACATCGACGTCGACCCGGCCAGGATCGCCCGGGACCCGACCAATCCCCTTATGACGACGCTCAACATCGACCGTGCCGGCACGGTGTTCGAGCGCCTGTCCGACGAGGAGTGGTACGACATCGGGGCGGCCCAGCAGGCCTGGACGCTCTCGCAGTTCATGCACGGTGAGCAGGGCGCGCTGATCTGCACGGCGCAGATCGTGGAGACGGTCCCCTGGATCGATGCCAAGTACTACGCCGCCACCCAGGTCATGGACGAGGCCCGCCATGTCGAGGTCTACGGCAAGTACCTGAAGGACAAGCTCGGCCTCGAGTTCCCCATCAACCTCCACCTGCGGAGCCTGCTCGACGACGTGGCGGGCGACCCCCGCTGGGACATGACCTACCTGGGCATGCAGATCATGATCGAGGGGCTCGCCCTGGCCGCCTTCGGGTTCCAGTACACCTACTCGATCGACCCACTCCTCAAGCAGATCACCCGTTACGTGATGGCCGACGAGGCGCGCCACGTGGCCTTCGGCGTGCTCTCGCTCAAGGAGGCCTACGCCGAGCTGGGCGCGGCCGAGATCCGCGAGCGCCAGGAGTTCTGCTACGAGGCGGCGGTGCGCATGCGAGACCGCTTCCTCGGCCAGGAGGTGTGGGAGTCGGTCGGCCTTCCGGTGAAGGAGTGCTGCCAGGTCATGCTCGACTCGCCGGTGCAGCGCGAGTTTCGGAAGGTCCTGTTCTCGAAGATCGTGCCCAACCTGAAGAAGCTGGGCCTGCTCGACGCCGGCGAGGGCTGGCTGCGACGCCGGTTCGGCGAGCTCGGAGTGCTCGAGTACGAGGACTGGGAAGACACCGGGGCCGAGTATGACCGGATGCAGCTGGAGGTCAGCGGGGCCTGAGACTCGAGCGGGCGGAGCCCACCCAGGGTCCGGACGGCGGACGCGTGAACCGCGCCGCTCGGCGGGTGGCCACCAGCTGACACGCCCCTCCGCCTGATGCACCCCGCGGGATGACACCGACCTTGTCCGAGCCGCTTGACCGCCGTACGTTCATCTCGCGGAGCCTCAGGACCGTTGGCGGCCTGGCGCTCCTGGGCGGCGCGTCCGGCGCCCTCGCCGCCTGCGGTCTCGGACCGCAGTCCAGCTCGGCGAGCAGCGCTGGCGTCTCTGACGGGACGCCGCGGCGGGGCGGCACGCTTACCTTTGCGACCGAGGCGGACATCGAGGGGTTCGACCCCACCCGGGAGCTCTGGGGCGTCGCCAGCCTGCTGAGCTCGCGCGCGGTCTACGACAACCTTGCCGCGGTTGATGCGAGCGGGACCGTCAGGCCCTACCTCGCCCAGTCGATCACGGCCAACGCCGACTACACCAAGTGGGCGATCACGATCCGGCGGGACGTGGCGTTCCACGACGGCAGCCCGCTGACGGCGGCGGCCGTGAAGACAAACCTCGACGCCCTCCGCGCCGCTCCGCTCATCGCTCCCACCCTCGCCACCATCGGCGCCGTCGATGTGGTCGACCCCATGACCGTCGTGGTGTCGATGCACACCCCATGGGCGCCGTTTCCATTCCACCTGACGGGCCAGGCCGGGGTCGTGGTGGAGCCGAGGGCCCTTCTCGCGGGCGATGCCGACCACAAGCCCGTGGGAACCGGGCCGTTCGTGTTCGAGCGCTGGGCGCCCGGCGACACGTTCGCGGCCACCAGGAACCCGAGCTACTGGCGACAGGGACTGCCGTACCTCGACAAGATCCAGTACGAGCCCATCATCGCCCAACAGACGCGTGAGAACCGATTCACCTCGGGCCAGGTCGACATGATGCACAGCTCCGACACGCAGAACATCTCCAACCTCCGCGGTGACCCCAGCTGGGTCACCATCGACGACGCACATGCGAACACCGAGCCTGACATGGACTTCGTGCTCCTCAACACGGCGGTGCCGCCGACCGACGACAGCCGGGTGCGCCTGGCGCTGGCCCACGCCATCGACAAGCAGCGGATCATCGACAACGTGCGCAACGGCATCCCGCCCAAGTCCTTCGGCCCCTTCGCGAGGGGCTCGGCGTACCACTCGTCCACCGGTTACGCCTGGTTCGACCTCGACAGAGCCAAGGCCCTGGTGGCGCAGTACCAGCAGGAGAAGGGCCCGGTCGCCGTCCAGCTGGTCACCGAGAGCACCTCGAAGGGCAGACAGATCGGTCGGCTGATCCGCGGCATGTGGCAGAAGGCCGGTGTGCAATGTCAGGTCGTCGACGTCGACCAGGCCCAGCTCCTCCCTCGTGCTCTGCAGGGCAGCTTTCAGGCCTGCACCTGGCGCCAGTTCGCGGCCGCCGACCCGGACCTCAACTACGCCTGGTGGACTGCCGACACGGCTGCACCCGTCGGCCAGCCGGGCCTCAACTTCGCCCGCAACCGGAGCCCACAGGTCCAGCAGGCCCTGGCGGCGGGCCGGTCCACCGGAGACGCCGCGGTCAGGACCGCCGCCTATCGGAACCTGGCCCGGACCTTCGCATCCGAGCTGCCGTACCTGTGGACGAACCGGGCCATCTGGATGGTGGCCGCCCAGCGCCAGGTCCAGAACTTCGCCGGCTCGACCCTCCCGGAGGGCGGCAAGGCCCAACCCATGAGCCGTGGGGTGATCTCCCCCACCGAGATCTGGCTGAAGGGATCTGGCTGAAGGGATCTGGCTGAAGGGTCGACCGGCTTAGGCCCTTGCGGGCTCGACGGACGGCCCACGCTCGATCGCCTCGCCGGCCTCGGCCTCCTCCCCAGCCTTACCCGGCTTGCGCATGCTGGGCGCCGCGTCGCTATCCCTGATGGCCAGGGCGCCGACGGCTCCGATCAGGGCGATGACGGCTGCGGTAGCGAAGGCCAGGTGGTAGCCGTTCAGGTTGGGGACCGCGCCGCCGGCGGTGTGCTTGGTGAGACCGACAGCGGCGAGGATCGTGCTGAGCACGGCGACTCCGACGGCGCTGGCGAGGTAGCGGTTGGCGTTGAACAGCGTGGAGGCTCGCCCGGTCGAGGCGCGACTGATCGTCGCGAACGCGGCCGCCTGTGACGGCACGAACACGTGCGCCATCGCGTACCCGAGCACGAACATGAGCACCCGCATCTCCCACAGGCTGTAGGCGCCGAAGCCGATCAGCGACATGAGCCCCATGAGGACGGCAATGCCCGTGAGGCCGGCGGCGATGATCCGGCGCGGTCCGAGCCTCGGGTAGAGGCGCGTGGCGACCTGAGCGCCGAGCATGACGCCGAGGGCCTCCGGGAAGGTGCTCAGCCCCGACTGTAGGGGTGAGGCGCCGAGCCCGTCCTGGAAGAAGAGGGCGACGACGAACAAGGTACCGAGGAACGCTGACACACCCACGAAGAACACGAGCGTCGTGGTACGGAAGAGCCGGTCACCGAAGAGGCGGAGATCGACCATCGGTTCGCGGATCCGAAGCTCGACGACGATCATGAGGACGAGGAGCACCGCCCCCGCCAGCCCAGCAGTGACGATCGACGGTGAGCCCCAGCCCCTGAACGGACCTTCGCTCACGGCGTACATGACCGACGAGAGCCCCGCTCCGGCCAGCACGAAACCGGCCAGGTCGAACCGGCCTGGCTCGGGCTCACGGTGCTCGTCGAGGGTGAGGAGCCCGAAGGCCAGGGCGAACAAGCCGATGGGCAAGTTGACGAAGAACACCCACCGCCAGGACAGCTCGGTCACCAGCAAACCGCCGACCACCGGTCCGAGGGCCGGCGCGAAGGCCGTCGGTGTCACGAGGATTTGCGACGCCCTGATCCGCTCGTGGGCGGGAAACGTGCGGAACAACATGGCCATCCCCACCGGAGTCAGCATCCCGCCTCCGACGCCCTGCAGGATGCGAAACAGCACGAGCTGGGTGAGGCTCTGGGCGAGACCGCAGAGCACCGACGCCCCCGTGAAGATGACGATGGCCGTCAGCAGGACGCGCTTGGTGCCGAAGCGGTCACCGAGCCACCCCGAGGCCGGTATGAAGACTGCGAGGCTGACGAGAAAGGCGACCACGACCGCCTCCACACCCGCCGGCCGCACGTGGAACTGCCTCCCCAGCGTCGGCAGGGCCACGTTCACGATCGTGATGTCCATGATGGCCATGAACATCGCCGATACGTAGACGACGCTCACGCTGATCTTCGGGTTCATGCGAAGCCGCGCCACGACCCCGCAACCCTAGTTGGACCGTTGACTATTCCCTAACGACATTCCGACCAGCTCCCCTGCCGGTCCGGCGGTACCTTTGGCGGGTGGCGCGAGGATCGACGTCGGACGGCCAGACCGGGGTGGTGGTCGAGGCTGCCGGTCGTGAGCTGACCATCACCCATCCCGAGCGGGTGTTCTTCGCCGAGCGTGGGGACACCAAGCTCGATCTCGTCCGCTACTACGAGGCGGTCGCCGGGCCCCTGCTGGCGGCGATCGGCGGTCGCCCGGTGCTGCTGCAGCGGTTCCCGAACGGTGCCGGGGGGACGTCGTTCTTCCAGAAGCGGGTCCCCGAGAACCGGCCCGACTGGCTCGAGACCAGTGTCGTCTCCACCCCGAACGGCACCACGTCGGTGGCCCTGGTGGTCGCCGACCTCGCCCACGTGCTGTGGGCGGTCAACATGGCGTGCCTCGGCTTCCACGTCTGGCCGACCCTGGCGTCCGATCCCGAGCACGCCGACGAGCTGCGCATCGACCTGGATCCCGGCCCCGGCGTCACCTTCTCGATGGTCCAGGAGGCGGCCCACGAGGTCGCCGCCCTCTTCGACGAGGTGGGGGTGACCGGCCGACCCAAGACCACCGGCAACCGAGGCATCCACGTCTATGTTCGCCTCCAGCCCAAATGGACGTCCTACGAGGCTCGCGCTGCTGCCGTGGCCGTCGCCCGGGAGCTCGAGCGCCGCCGGCCTGAGCTCGTCACCGCGGCCTGGTGGAAGGAGGAACGCGGCGAGCGGGTGTTCGTCGACTTCAACCAGAACGCCCCCCACAAGACGATCTTCGGTGCCTGGTCGGTACGGGCCCGGCCTGGCGCGCAGGTGTCGACGCCGTTCGGCTGGGAGGAGCTCGACGCCATCGTCCCCGACGAGCTGACGATGGCCACCGTGCCCGCCCGGGTGGCCGACCGCGGCGATCCGTGGGCCGACATGGCCTCGCACCCGCAGTCCCTGGAGCCCTTGCTGGCGCTGCACGAGCGGGACCGTGCCGCGGGCATCCCCGATGCGCCGTGGCCTCCCGTCTACCCGAAGATGCCGGGCGAGCCGCCCCGGGTCGCGCCCAGCCGAGCCCGGAAGCCGCCCAAGGAAGGCTGACCCGCTCGGAGCAGGGCCGACCCCTTTCAGTTCCTTCGTTCCACCTAATGGTGGCGGGAAGTGGGCGGGTCGCCGGCAGCCGCGGCGCCCACTTTCGACAAGATGTGGACCCGAGGTTGCCGAAGCTCACTCCCCGTTCCGGCACACTGGCAACTCCGTCAATGCTGCTGGGAGGCCTGACCTGATCCGCCGCCGGCCTGGCCGTCATGCGGTTGCGGCCCGTTTCCTGGCGGTGGTTTGGCAGTGTCGGTGCGCGCCTGCCCGAAGTCGAACAGGCCCATCAGGTCTCCGATGGCCGGAGGGTTCTGCGGCAGGTACGAGCCGTTCTGCTGCCGAGGGTCGGGGAGGTTGTCGAGGCTGCGGCTCGACAGCGGGCTGAGCTTCCAGTTGGCCTCGATGAACTTCAGGGTCGACACGTGATCGGTGTAGCTGTGGTCGACATGGCCCGCCCGGGTGTAGGGGGAGATGACGAGCATCGGCACCCGGGTTCCGTCACCGAAGTAACTCACCGGCTGGACGGCACCGGAGTCGTAGTACCCGCCCCCCTCGTCGAAAGTGACGAAGATCGCGGTCGACTTCCACAGCTTGGGCTGGTTCTGGATCTCGCTGACGGTGTGGCTGACGAAGTTCTCGAACGCCGCCAGGGTCGAGTACCCGGGGTGGCCGTCGTCGTCACCGGGCTTGAGGTAGGAGACGGCGGGGAGGGTGTCGCTGGCGACGCTGGCGTCGAAGTCGCTCAGCCCGTGCTGCACGTTGGCCCGCTTGGCCGGGTTGGTCATGACCGACGTCGCGTACTGGAACGGGTCGCAGATGCCACAGTAGTTCGGCCCGATGTTGCCGTTGCTGTAGCCCTCGCCGTAGTAGCCCCAGCTGATGTGCCTGGCCTGGAGCTCGTCGGCGATCGTGTTCATCGACTGCTGGGGGGGCACGGTGAACGTCGAGGTGTTGGGCGTGCCGTTCACGTTGTAGCCCGGGTTGTAGTTGTTGAGTATGTAGTAGTGGCCCGCGGCGCAGTCACCGTTGTTGAAGGTCTTGTACGACAGGGTGTTCAGGAAGGCGTCCACGCCGCTCACGCCCGGCTGGGTCGCATCGGAGCAGTTCGAGTAGCTTCCACCGTTGGTCGTCCCGCTCTTCCCGTACCCGTCCTGGGTGTAGAAGTTGTTGGTGCCCGGCTGGGGATTGGGGTTCTCGATCTCGGCGGGCGGCGGCGCCGTGGCGTGACCCTGGCTGTCCTGGTAGTAGGCGGCATCGCCGGTGCCCAGCATGATGTGATTGGCGCCGGTCCCACCCATCACCGACTGGTGGTAGTCGTCCGACATGGCGTACTGCTCGGCGAGGTAGCGAAGGATCGGGGCGTCGCCCGCCGCCATGTTGTAGTACCCCATGTCAAGGGCGCCCTGGTCGGTGTCGACCGGCGAGGACGGCGGATCGCCATTGGAGTCACCTGCGGTCTGGTGCACCCAGGTCCACAGGTCGTTGGTGCCCCCGGGATGCTGCTGGTCGCCGGAGACCTCCTGGTACATCTGGTAGAAGCGGTGCAGCGGGTCCCCGACGACCGCTCCGTTGAACTCGCACGTCCCAAACTGGTTGTCCTGACCGTGGTCGTCGAAGTACGGCACGTAGTTGGTGATCTGGTAGGGAACATTGGCCAGGTTCGAGGGGAAGCGCGCGTCGGGAACGTCCTGTCCCTGTCCCGTGCAGGCCTTCGAGGTCGAGGTCGTGTTGGGTTGGGGCAGGGTGCTGTAGGGCGCCGTCGATGTGGGATCGACCTGGTAGCTGGTGGTGTCGGTGGCCTGGCTCTGCTGAGCTTTGGACGCGTTCGGCCCGGCGGCGCCCGATGCGTTCACGATCCCCTCCGACAGCAGGTTGTCGACGTGCTGACCGGCAGGTGGCTGGTAAGTGCCGAAAACATTGTCGAAGCTGTGGTTCTCACCGATGATCGTCACCACGTGCTTGATCGGAGTGGCGGTGTTGTCGTCGCCGGCGCCGCTCGGCGCCGCCGCTCCCGCCGGCCCGGCGAGCAGCGAAGCCGAGGCGGCGACCGTGGCGGCGGCCACTACGGCCACCCCGCGCGTCGCTCTCGGCCGGAGGAGGCATCGAACTCGCGACATGTCGGGTCGCTCCTTTCCGCGGCCGTGGCCGCCCTACTCGGAACGGCGCCGGCACCCTACGAGGGCTTGGTGACGCCCTGACAAACACCGCGAAAACGACAGGTGTAACGTCGGCGAACCTTCCCTGACGGGCGCGAGCACAGAGAGCACGAGGCCGCAGCATGAAGTTCGACCTGATGACGGGCGGGTTGCCGCTCCGCCAGATGCAGGCGCTGGCGCTCGACGCGGCAGACGCCGGCTTCTCGGGTCTGGTGATCACCGAGGGCGCCCGCACCGCCTACCTCTCCGCCGCGGCCGCGGCCCTGGCCGCCGACATCGAGCTCAGCACGGGCATCGCGGTGGCCTTTCCGCGGAGCCCGATGGTGACGGCGGAGCTGGCCTGGGAGCTCGCCGAGGCCACCGGCGGACGGTTCCGGCTCGGCCTCGGGACCCAGGTACGCGCCCACGTCGAGCGGCGCTACGGAACGCCGTTCGACCCACCGGGCCCCCGGCTCCGGGAGTACGTCGAGGCGGTGCGGGCCATCTTCGGCGCCTTCAGGGGCGAGCGACCACTCGAGTTCAAGGGCAGGTTCTGGTCCTTTTCACTGCTGCCGGCGCAGTGGTCGCCGGGACCGCTCGACACTGCCGACCCACCTATCGACGTGGCCGCCGTCAACCCCTGGATGCTGCGCACCGCAGGTGAGATCGCAGACGGGGTGCATGTCCATCCCCTGAACACGCCGACCTACCTGGCGAAGACGGTGTTGCCGGAGACCGCCGCAGGCGCGCGACGGGCTGGACGTGACCCGTCCGAGCTGACCCTCACCGTCCCTGTCCTGACGGCGGTGGGCGACACGGAGGACGAACGTGCCCGGTGGCGGGAGGTGGCCCGGACGCAGGTCGCCTTCTACGGATCGACGGCCAACTACGGCTTCATCTTCGATCAGGTCGGCTTCGAAGGAACGACCGCCCGGATAAGGGAGCGGCAGAAGGCCGGAGACCTGCACGGCATGAGCGCCGTCGTCACCGACGACGTCCTCGAGCACTTCGTCCTGACCTGCACCTGGGACGAGCTCTCTGATGCCATCGTGGCCCGCCTGGGCGGTGTCGCCCACCGCGTCGTCGCCTACTTCGCCGGCGCGGCGTGGCAGCAGGACCATTCGTCCCTCGCCCGCTGGGGCGAGGTGGCGCGCGACGTCGTCGCCAGGACCAGCTGACACTGCCGGCCCGGGAGAACGGCCAGCTCTTGGGCCCCGGTCAGGGGGCGCTGGCTGTGGCTCACCCGCCCCGTGGCGAGCGCCGCTGGCCGTAGTCGCCGAAGGGCTCGTCCCGTTCCCGCACGGCCTCACGGAAGCCGACGTCGCCAGCGCGCTCGACGAAGTCGAGCCCCTCCTGGGTATGGCGAGCGACGCCGTCGAAGAGGCACCCGAGCAGGCGCGAGGTGTCGGGCTGGTACTGCTGGGCCGTCTGGTTGCACAGCAGCTTGAGCATCTGCAGCTGGTTGAGGGGCAACCGGGCCATCCGCCGGGCCAGACCCATGCCGGCGTCCAGCAGCTCCGCATCGGGCACGCACTCGAGCACCAGCCCGATCCGGGCCGCCTCCGGCCCGGGGATCTCGTCGCCCGTGAGGAGGTACCGCTTGGCCCGCTCGAGGCCGAGGCGGGCGACCCACAGCCACGGCGCCTCGGGCGTTCCCCACACCCTGGCGGGCGGATAGCCGAACACTGCGCTCTCGCCGGCGATGATGACGTCGGCATTGAGCACGAGGTCGGTGCCGCCCGCGATGCACCAGCCATGAACCGCGGCAACCGTCGGCTTGGAGCAGCGGTGCAGCTTTGCCCATGTGTCGGCATAGTTGGAGATCATCCGCAGGTCGGCGCTCGAGTCCCACACCCGGCGCCCGCCCTCGGAGGCCTGGGCAGCGGTGGCGGCGTCCAGGGCGAACCCGGCACAGAAGGCCCGACCCTCGGCGCGAAGGAGGATCACCCTCACCTCGTCGTCCCGGTCTGCGTCGTCGATGCACCGTGCCAGCTCGTCGCGGAGCTGCGGCGTGATGGTGTTGTACTCGGCCGCCCGGTTGAGCACGATGCTCCGGACCGATCCCTCGTCGATCACCCGGATGGCGCTGGTACCGGTCATCCCAACCTCCTCTGCGGGGCCGCACTCGTGACTGCCACCTGGTCGTTTGCTGAACAGTAGAGCCGAACAGTAGAGAGGTGACGATGTCAGAGGTGGTGACGGTCGACGTCGGTGACGATGGGGTCGGGTTCATCGAGATGCGCCGGCCGCCTCACAACTTCTTGAGCCCGACGCTCGTCGAGACGATCGCGGACGCTCTGGAGGCCTTCGACGGCGACCCGGCCGTGCGGACGGCGGTGCTGGCTGCCGAGGGCCGTTCCTTCTGCGCAGGGGCGGACCTCGGTGGCGAAGGGCCAGGAGCCGAGGCTGACGTGCGCCCAACCTCCACCTCGGTGACTGCTCGGCTCTACGAGGGCGCAGCGCGGCTCTGCGCCGTCGCCACTCCCGTGATCGCGGCGATCCACGGGCCCGCTGTCGGCGGCGGCCTGGGCCTGGCCTTGACGGCCTCGATGCGGGTCACGTGCGCAGAGGCACGCTTCAGCGCGAACTTCGCCAAGCTGGGCATCCATCACGGTTTCGGCTTGAGCGTCACGCTGCCGGAGCTGGTCGGCCCCAGCCGAGCTGCGCTGGTGCTGCTCACCGGGCGGCGGTTCAACGGTGAGGAGGCGACCAGGCTCGGCATCGCTGACCGGTGCGTGCCGGCGGAGCTGGTCCGGGCCACCGCCATCGACCTGGCAGGCGAGATCGCCGAGAACGCGCCACTGGCCGTGCAAGCCATGAACCGCACGCTGCGCGCCGGGCTCGCCGACCGGGTGAGGGCCGCGACCGCCCACGAGGCCGCCGAGCAGGCCCGGCTCGGTGCGACAGACGATGCTCGCGAGGGGGTGCTGGCCGTCGCCGAGCGACGGCCAGGGCGCTTCACGGGGAGATAGCCCGAGCGCCGGAACCATACTGGGAGCGGTGACCTGACACAGAACCGGCGAGCCGAAAGGGACCGAAGGTGCGCATCCAGAAGTTCGCCCACTCCTGCCTGCTCGTCGAGGAAGCCGGCACCCGTCTCCTGCTCGACCCAGGGTCGTTCTCGACCGGCTTCGACCGCCTGACCGGGTTGACGGGCATCCTGGTCACCCATATCCACGGCGACCATCTCGACGTCGACCGGCTGCACACCCTCCTCGAGAACAACCCGGATGCCCGGGTGGTCTCCGACGAGGCGAGCGCCGAGCCGCTCAGCGAACGAGGCGTCACGCCGCAGGTGGTGCACGAGGGCGACTCCTTCGATCTGGGGGTGCCGATCCGGGCCTTCGGCAGGCGCCACGCCGTCATCCACCCCGACATTCCCGTCGTGCCCAACGTCGGCTACCTCGTGGCCGACCGGTTCTTCCACCCTGGTGACGCCTTCACTGTCCCCGACGAGCCGGTGGAGGTGCTGGGCGTACCTGCCGGCGCCCCGTGGATGAAGCTGTCGGACGCCGTCGACTACATCCGCACCGTCCGGCCCCAGAAGGCCATCCCCATCCACGAGTGCGTCCTCGCCTTCCCCCGCATGGCGTACGGAATGCTCGATCAGCTGGCACCGGAGGGGACCACCCTCACCGTGCTCGACGACGGGGGCCCCGTCCAGGTCTGACCCCCGCGCCGCGAGGCGCCCGTCGCGCTCGACATAGTTCGCATCGGCTGGGCCTCTCATCACGACAAATGCGGAGGATCCCGCCCCCTCGGAGTCGAATCTGTATACGAAGAACTGAGGGGAGGACCACCTTAAGGGCGCCGATCCAGGGGGCACTAGCGCGTGGCTCGTACGGCACGGACACTCGGGCCAGACGTGTTCGGTGGGCTGTGGCCGAGTCCGGCGACGGTCGATTGGGTGTGTCTCCTTGCTCATGGCCCTGGTGTTCTGACCGGCCGTGATGGCGGCGGCGAGCCGGCTACGGGGGGGCCGCAATGGCGATGAGAACGACTGGCCTGAGCGAGCTGCCGGGCGCCAAGCGGGTCGGGACCCTGGTCCGCGAGACGGGCGGGATGTTCTCCTTGGCGCTGGACGCCATACGCCACATCACCAGCCGGCCCTTCCCGAGGGCCGAGTTCTTCGAGCAGTGCTGGTTCCTCGTCCGCGTCTGCACCCTCCCGCTCATCCTGATCGCAGTACCCCTGGGCCTCGTCATCGCGCTGTTGGTCGGCTCCTTGCTCCAACAGTTCGGAGCCAGCTCGCAGATGGGCGCCGCCCTCGTCGTGGCCGTGGTGCGGGAGACAGCGCCGGTGACGGCTGCCTTGATCATCGCCGGGGCCGGTGGCTCGGCCATGTGCTCGGACCTCGGCTCGCGCCGGATCAGGGACGAGATCTCCGCCATGGAGGTGATGGGGGTGAACCCCGTTCACCGCCTGGTGCTGCCGCGCATCCTCGCCTCGATCGTGTTGGGCTTCCTGCTCAACTCCGTGGTGACGGTGGCGGGCCTCGCCTCCGGCTACTTCTTCGCCACCACCTCCGCCCACGTAACCAGCTCGAGCTTCTTCTCGGGCTTCAACGAGCTCGGCCAGACCTCCGACTTCTATCTCGCCGCGGTGAAGGCGTGCACCTTCGGGTTCCTCGCCGCCATGGTCGCCTGCTACCGAGGCTTGAACTGCAAGCCCGGCGCCAAGGGTGTGGGGCAAGCGGTGAACAACGCCGTGGTCGTCACCGTTCTCCTCCTGTTCTTCGTGAACGTGGTGTTCACGGCCGTGTACATCAACTTCGTCCCCCAGAAGGTGCTGTAGCCGGATGCTCCGGTCGCCGGTCTCTTCCGTGACACGGCCCGCGAACGGGCTGGCGCTGCAGCTCGAGCGGTTCTACGAGCAGTTCGCCTTCTTCGGCCGTGCTCTGGCGAGCCTGCCTCGGGCGGCCACGCATCGGGCGGAGATCATCGCCGAGATCTCCAATGTCACCGTGGGCATCGGGGCCGTGGTCGTGGGCGGCGGCATGTTCTTTGTCGTCTTCGCCCTCAGCTCGGCGACCGGCTACGAGGTGGGGCTGGAAAGCTTCAGCTCCCTCCAGGGCATCGGAGCCCAGGCCTTCATCGGGGTGGTCGCCTCGTTGGCCGACACCCGCATCGTGGTGCCGCTGATCGCCGGCATCGCCTTCGCGGCCAAGGTCGGAGCCGGGTTCACCGCTGAGATCGGGGCTATGCGTGTCTCGGAGGAGATCGACGCGCTCGAGGTCATCGGCGTCGAGAGCGTCGCCTACGTCGTGGGCACCCGGATATGGGCCGCGGTCCTCACCATGGTTCCGCTCTATCTCGCGGCTCTGTTCGCCAGCTACCTCGGGACCCAGCTGATCTCCACCAAGTTCTACGGTCTCCCGCTCGGCGTCTACCAGCACTACTTCAACCTGCTCCTTCCCCCCATCGACGTGCTGTTCTCCTTCATCCAGGTCGTCGTCTTCGCCATCGTCGTCACGCTGGTGCACTGCTACTACGGGTACTACACCACCGGCGGCCCGGTCGGGGTGGGGATAGCGACCGGGAGGGCGATCCGGTACTCGTTCATGGCCATCGCCGTGCTCAACATGGTGCTCTCGTTCGCCTTCTACGGCTCGGGCGGAGCGAGGCTCGTCGGATGAGACTCTCGAGCCGGTCCTTCCGCGTCGCCGGCGCGCTGGCCATCGCAGCCCTCCTGGTCAACATGTCTTGGCTGGGCGTCAACCTCGGCCTCGGGAGCTTCCACCCGAGCTACCCGGTGACGGCGACCTTCGCGAAGGCGGGCCAGAACATCTATCCCGGGTCGGTCGTCGACTACCGGGGAGTCGAGGTGGGCAAGGTCTCGTCCATCGATCTCTCGAACCTGCAGGCCAAGTTCGTGATGAAGATCGACAAGGGCTTCAACGTCCCGACCAACGCCCAGGCGACTCTCACACCCGAGAGCTTCTTCGGCAACGAGGTGGTGGAGCTCAACTTCCCGAGCGGTACCCACCCGCCCTACGTTCCACCCGGTGGGACCATAGGCCCCACCTCGGTGAACGGCCAGCTCGCTGACCTCATCAACAGCACGGTCCCTCTTCTCGAACAGATCAGCCCCCAGGACCTCAACACCCTCTTCGTCGAGAGCAACCAGGCCCTGCAGGGGGAGGCCCCCGAGATCAGGGACGGTATCCAGGAGGGGCTCAAGCTCACCGGCTACCTGGCCCAGACCATGAACGCCCAGAGCCAGCTGCTCGACTCCTCCAACCGACTGGCCGCCACCTTCGCCCCCGACACCGGGCCCATCAATCGGATATCGGCCAACGTCAACCAGGCTCTCCCGGTGCTCAACCAGGCCGAGGCGTCGTTCCAGCACCTGCTGGACACGGCCACGCCCCTGGCCGCGCAGCTGGCCGACTTCCTCTCCCGCTACCACCCGGACTTCGTGTCCATCATCAACTCGGGCGCCGACATCAGCCGCCTCGTCGTCGCCCAGGGACCCAACGTCGGCCAGCTGACCAAGGCCCTGGACGTCTTCCTCCGCTTCATCACCAACGGGGCCAACAACCTCACCCCCAGCAACGTGACGCCGTCCGGACAGCGGTTCGCCTACTTCCAGAACTTCGCCCAATGGAGCCAGATCGACGGCCTGGTCTGCGCCCTGCTGGGACCGGCTGAAGCGAACCAGCCCCCGAACAGCCCCATCATGCAGCTGGCGAGCGCGCTGGCGGGCGGCAGCACCTACCTGCACTGCGCTGCCCCGCCTGGGCCACTGCCTGCTCCCGCGGCTGCACCGGCCGGGGCTCCCCCAGGTCCCAGGACGGCCGTCCCCGCCGCGCCCAGCCCGTCGTCGCCGACCGCCGCCGCCCAGCAGCTGCTCAACAACGCCCTGGGTGGGTTGTCCCAGCCCCAGGCACCCAGGCCCAGCACGCCCCAGTCCTTCATCCAACAGGCTGCCGGGGGGCTGCCGTGAGGTTGCGCACGAGCCGCCACGAGGCCAAGACCATCGTCAAGTTCAGCATCTTCGCGGCCCTGTGCTGCGCGCTGGCAGTCGGCATCGTCATCAAGCTGGGCAACCTCTACTTCGCCAGCACCAGCGGCTACTCGGCGATCTTGTCGGACGCCACCGGGCTGTCCAAGGGCGACCCGGTCAAGATCGCCGGGATACGGTCGGGGACGGTCAACTCCATCAAGCTCTCTCACGGGGCGGCGAAGGTCAGCTTCTCCCTCGACAAGAGCGTGCAGGTCAGGTCCACCACCCAGGCCGGTCTCCGCTGGCGCAACGTGATCGGCCAGAAGGACCTGTACATCTACCCGGAAAGCACCGGCCGGGTCATGACTGCCGGCTACACCATCCCCGAGTCCCAGACCTTCGCCGGGGCCGACATCGGAGCGTTCCTCAACGCGGCGGGCCCCCTTCTCAAAGCCATCAACCCCAACGACGCCAACACCTTCGTCCAGGGCATCCTGGGCGCCCTCCAGGGCAACCAGGCCCAGGTCACCGGCCTGCTCGGCAACTCGGCCCAGCTGTCCTCGGCCCTGGGCGCATCCGACACCCAGGTCGGCTCGATCATCGACAACATGAGCCAGGTCCTGAGCACCCTGGCCTCCCGCAACGGCGACATCAACACCCTGATCGACAACCTCAGCCAGGCGTCGCAGGTGCTGGCGGCCAACAACGACAACCTCGACACCGCCATCTCCGACTTCGGCCAGCTCGCCTCCCAGCTGTCGAACCTCTTCTCCGCCAACCGAGGGAACCTCGACGCCACCATCAACAGCCTCCAGAGCATCACCGACGTCCTGAGCCAGCACCACGCCGACCTGCTGCAGGGCCTCAGCACCCTCTCCAACGTGGCCGCCTTCGCCAACGTGACCAGGAACGGTCAGTACTTCCAGGGCTCCGGTCTCTACGTCTGCGCGTCGCACGAGCAGACCTGCATCTTCAGCCCGGCGCCCAACGCGCCCGGCTCGTCGTCGTCGTCGGCGGCGTCCCCGGCATCGCCCGCAGCCACGCCATCCTCGACGTCCGGGTCGCTGCCCCTGCCGGGGGCGGCCCAGGTGGCCCGCAGCCAGCCCAACCTCGGTGACTTCCTCAGGGCGGCCTCATCAGGAGGATCGGGATCGTGAGACCGCCCGGCCTCAGCGCGCTCCGTAACAAGCTCCCGTTCCGCGGAAACGGAAGGCGCGGGAACGGCGCGGGCGCCGGCGGCAATGGTGCTCCGGTTCGCGAAGACGAACGCTCGCCCGAGGGCAACGGTCAGGCCCTGCATGGGAACGGCAAGACACCGGTACGCACGGCCAAGCTCCTGCCTGTTCGCGCCTGGCGGATGCCGTCCTTCTCACCGAAGTCCTTCAGCGAGCGCAATCCCTACATCATCGGCAGCATCGCCCTGGCCATCATCCTGGTCTTCACCGCTGGAGCGTTGTTCCTGCAGAGCGGGATCTTCACCAGCACCTTCCAGACCACTGCGATGTTCCCCAACACGTCAGGCATCGCCTCCGGCGACGACGTCATGGTCGCGGGCATCAAGGTCGGCAAGGTCGGCGCCGCGACCCTGGACGGCAACCAGGTCCGGGTGCCACTCAAGATCAACTCCGGCACGCAGGTCCCCAACGACTCGACGGCCGAGATCAAGATCGAGTCATTCCTGGGCACCCAGGCCGTCTACCTCGACCCCGGCACGGACTGGGCCCACCAGCTCCACCAGGGCTCCGTCATCACCAAGACCAAGGTCCCCTTCAACCTCAACGAGCTGGCCAACACCGCCGTGCCGTCGCTCAACCAGACCAACTCGGCCCAGATCAACGAGCTGCTGGCCGACCTGCAGGCGGTCACCCAAGGCCAGCGAGGCAACGTCACCACGATCATCGACAACCTCAACAGCCTCACCACCACGGTGAACCAGCGCCAGGCCGAGGTCTCCGTGCTGCTGGACGCGGCCAACACGCTGGTGGGTACCCTCAATGGTCGATCCGACCAGCTGGCCAACATCCTGGCCAACCTCAACGTCGTCGTCGGGGGTCTGGCGCAGCGCAAGACGGCGCTGGCCCAGCTGATCGACTCGACCGACCAGGCGGCCAGCCAGCTCTCCGGCCTGGTCGGGGCCAACCGGCCCAAGCTGCAGGCCATCCTCAACGAGGTCCACACCGACCTGCAGACCATCGACAGCCGCCAGGTCGACCTCACCCAGGGCCTGGGCTATGCGGCGATCGCGGTCAGCGGGTTCTCCAACATCGGCTACGTCGGCCCCAACAGCGACATCGTCACTCCCTTCGTCTCCTCGTCCGCCGGCGTTCGCGGCAGCGCCGAGGCGAGCATCTTCGACAGCTGCGGGACGCTCAACCAGATCTTCAACCAGGCCCTGCCCCCCGACCCGGCTCAGCAGAGGGGCCGGTCGTGCGCGACCCAGCCCAGCATCGACCCCAACCAGTTCGGCCACTCGTCGGCCCAGTCGTCGGCGTCCTCGTCGTCAGCCGGGGCACCGGCCTCGGGCAGCTCGGCCGCCCCGTCCTCGGGTAGCTCCGGAGGCCCGCTCCCCGGCTCGGTGTCGGGCGCGCAGTCGATCGCCTCGCTCTTCGCCCCGCAGCTCGGAGGCACTCCGTGAGCGGACGGGAGCGGTACCGGACGACTGCCAGGCCCATGCGCCGCCGCGGCCGGGCCGTCGCCGCAACGGCGCTTGTGGCGTGCATGGCCCTGGCCGCCTCGGCCTGCTCGGCCCTCACCGGCGGGTCGTCAGGCACCTATACGCTCCAGGCCGATTTCGCCCGCGGTGACAACCTCTTCGCCCCGACTCCCGTCAAGGAGCTCGGCGTCCCGATCGGCACGGTCACCTCGGTGACCAACGAGGGCGACCACGTGCTGGCCAAGATGTCGATCGATGACAAGTACCCGCTGCCCGCAGACGCCAGGGCCGACGTCACCCAGGACACCCTGCTGAGCCAGGGCTTCATCCAGATGTCGCCCGGCTACGCGAGCGGGCCCCGCCTGCCCGCCGGCTCGGTCATCCCCGTGTCTCGGACGTCGGTGCCGGCCACCACCGACGAGCTGCTGGGCAGCCTCAACAAGTTCCTGGGCGCCATCAACCCGCCCACCGCGGCCGGTGCCGTCAACAGCCTGGCCACGGTGCTGCAGGGGAACGGGACCCAGCTCAACTCGCTGATCCACAACGCCTCGGGGACGATCAGCCTGCTGGCCCAGAAGGGCAACGAGCTCGGCCAGGTGGTCGGCGCCCTCGGTCAGCTGACCGGGACGCTGGACAAGCAGAACGGCATCATCGGGCAGTTCATCAACAACTACAACACGGTGTCCGGCGTGCTGGCTGCAAACCGGGACCAGCTCTCCGGGGCCATCAACCACCTCAACGACGCGACTGTGCAGGCCACCGCCCTGCTCCAGCCCAACCTCACCCCCCTCAAGCAGGACGTGGGCAACCTGACCTCGCTCAGCCGGGGCCTGGACCGCAACCTCGGCAGCCTCGACCAGTCGCTCCACTCGATCGTCCACCTGTTCGACGAGCAGGGCTACGACCCGGTCCACAACTGGGAGCCGATCAACGTCGGGTCGGGCTCGGCCACGGTCGAGCCTTCATTCGCCGCCTTGCTGGCCGACCGCCTGGCCAGCGTGTGCCGGCGGTTCCTCGGGCCCGCGGCATGGAACCCTGCGACCAACACCCCGAGCGGCTGCGGCGACCCCAACTTCTTCGGCCCGGTCATCACCCAGTTCGCCAACGTCCTGGCCAAGCAGGCCCCCCCGGCCAACACACCCCCCAACGCCGGTCCCTCGAGTCAGACGCCGACCGCCGGCCAGGCCTTCAATGCCGGGCTCCAGCAGATCCCCGGGCTGACGCCGACCCAGCGCTCGCAGATCGCCGCCGGATTGGCCTCTCCGCCGCCTCCGCCTCCGAGCGGGAACGGCCTGAGCGCCCCGGGAGCCAACCAGCTGCCGGCCATGCCCACGGCCATCCAGCCGGCCCACGCCCAAGGTCACTCCAACTGGGGGCTCGTGATCCTGACACTGGCGGTGATCGCTGGTCTGGCGGCGGCGCTGGAGCTCCTGAGACGGGTCAGCAAGGCGAGGGCGAGATGACGGCCCGCATCGTGGCCCGAGAGCGGCAATCTTGGCCCGGCGCCAAGCTCGTCCGCCGGGGTTGGGCTCGGGGCGCCGTCGTGGCCGTCGGGCTCCTGGCGGGCGCCCTGCTGGCGAGCTGCGCGCCGGGCGCGCCCACCACCATGACGGCCCACGCCGGTTTCCCCGACATCGGAGCGCTGGCTCCCGACGCGCCGGTCGAGGTGGCCGACATCACCGTGGGGCACGTGACGGGCATGCACCGTGTCGGTGACCACGCCTCGGTCGACCTGACCATCAACCGCAGCGCCCATGTGCCGGCCGCGGTGTCGGCCCACCTGACCCAGACGTCGCTCATCGGCGAGACGATCGTCTCCCTGCAGCCCATCCAGGGCCAGCCCCCCACTCCCACGCTGGCCGACGGGGCCACCATCACCAACACCCAGGTCGACCCGGGGGTGGAGCAGCTGGTGCAGGCGGGCACGAACTTCATCGGATCCCTGTCGGCCAACGACCTCGCCACGACGCTCCAACAGGGAGCCCAGGCCTTCGGAGACCAGGGGCCGGCCCTGCACCAGTTCGTCGACAACCTCAACACGGTCGTCGCCGGCTACGCCCAGCACTCGGGCACCCTGACCCAGCTCATCAACAACGTGGCGCAGGTGTCCGCCCAGCTGGCGCCGTCGGCCCAGGCCAACGCCCAGGCCCTCAGCAACTTCGCCGTCACGACCAAGGAGCTCAACGACCAGAGCAACCGGCTGGAGGGCCTCCTCACCCGGCTGTCCCAGGTGTCGACCCAGAGCGTGAGCCTCATCGGCTCCTACTTCCCCCAGATCAACGCCGATTTCAACGGCCTGCTGGCCACCGTCAACCAGGTGGCCCAGCACCAGAACGACCTGTCGGACGTGCTCGGACAGTTCCCCATCTTCCTCAAGGAGGGCAAGGAGCTCATCCACCCCGATCAGAGCTTCTCCCAGATCCCGGTCGTCTTCGACACGATCACCTGCGGTCTGCCCACCCAGATGGGCGGATCCGACCCCAACAACCCGCTCACGTCCTGTCACGGAGCGGGGTAGCCATGGTCATCTCGACGCGCATCAAGATCAACCTGGTTGTCTTCTTCGTGGCCGCCGCCGCCCTGGCCACCTACGGCTACCTGTCGGTGCTGCACAACCCGTTCAAGCACGAGACGGACGTGGTCGCCTACTTCCCCTCCACCGCCGGGCTCAGGGATCAGTTCTACGTGACGGACAACGGGCTGGTCGTGGGGGCGGTGAAGTCCGTCCAGCTGGCGGGCGACCGGGTCAAGGTCACCATGGCCATCCAGCCGGGCCAGCAGATAGCCAACAACGTGCAGGCCCAGATCGTGCGGGCGAACCCACTCGGTGAGCAGGCAGTCGACCTGCTCCCTCCACCGGGGGCACCGCCCAACGCCACCCTGGTGCGCGATGGCGCCATCCTCCCCACCGCGCCCGACCCCACCCCGCCCGACGTGGGCCAGGTGGTCGACACCGCCGACCGTCTGTTCGGGGCCATCCCGACCGGCGACCTCAACAGCTTCGTCCACGAGCTGGCCGTGTCGCTGAACGGCCGCGGAGACGACATCCACACCCTGATCTCGGCAGGGGACCAGTTGGCCCAGGAGCTCAACGCCAACCAGGCCCAGTTCCAGACGCTGCTCAACAACGCCCCGCCGTTCTTCGACACCCTGTCGGCCAACGGGCCGGCCTTCAACCAGGCGCTGGCCAACACCGAGGTGCTCACCCAGGTCCTGGCCCAGCACAGCCACGACATCGTCAACCTCATGAACAACGGGGCCACTGCCGCCAGCGTGATCCAGAAGCTGGTGCTGGACTCCCGACCCAACCTGGCCTGCCTCACCCACGACCTCGCCGACTTCACAAGCAACGTCGCCCAGCCGGCCAACCTGTCCAACCTGGCCCAGCTCTTCGCCGGGGACACCAAGTTCGCCACCACGCTGTCCACGATCGGGGTCACCCAGTACCCGCTGGGGCCGAATGCACCCTCGCCGGGACCGACCGAGCAGCTGCGCATTCACATCCTCCTGCCGCCCCCCTTGAACGGCGGTCAGAACTACCAGACGACGCGCAATCTCCCTCCCGCCTACCTGGCCCCCGGTTGCAACACCGAGTACGGCGCCGGTGTGGGGCCGGCGACACAGGCCACACCGCCCCAGCCGCCCTACTACTCGGGGAGCCCGCCGCAACCGGCCCCCGCGTCGGCCTCCCAGGTCCGGGGCGGCGGTCCCCCGGTGCCGGGCCCGGGCGTGCCGTCGGCCGCCCACCTCCCGTCCGAGGGCTCGATCGCGGCGCTCCCCCTGCTGCTGGTGGTCGTCCTGTCGGGAGCCGCGCTGGTGCGCAGACGGCCACGGATGGAGGATTTTCGGGTCCCCGAGGAGAAGTTGAAGAGGCGCGATTCCATGTTTGGACGACTCGGGTTCCTCCGTCGCACCATCGTCACGCCACTTGATCGGAGACAGACATGAGCAACCGCGGAGTCCGGGGCGTACGGGTCGTCGGCCCCGGCTCTCGTCCCGGCGGGCGCCAACCATCCGACGGCTCCAGCGAGCCCAGCGAAGACAACGGCTTCGACGCGGCCGAGGCGGCTGCCCTGGCGAGCCTCGACACCACGGCCGAGCAGCCATCCTCGGCACCGACGGCGGGAACTCAGGCGGAGACCCAAGACCATGTCGAGACCGGTGCCGGAGGCGATGAGCCGGCACAGAAGCCCGCTCCGAGCGGACGACGCTGGCCGTTCCGCGTGGCGACGGCGGTCGCGGTGCTGGGCGTCGCCGGCACGATCGGCTTCGGCTACGGGTACCTCCACCTGAACGGTCAGCAAAGCGACGTCTCTGCCGCCAAGAAGCAGGCCCAGAACTACATCGTCGCCTTGACCAACTTCGACCCCAAGGGCCTCGACAACGAGATCAACAAGATCCAGTCCTATACCACGGGCAACTTCAAGAACAGCATCTCCCAGTTCTTCAGCAACCAGGTTCGCCAGACGCTCCTGTCGCGCAACGCCGCCAGCCGGGGCCAGGTCCGCGCCATCTACCCGCAGTCGAACAGCGGCGGGCGGGTCAGCTTCTTCGCCGTGGTGGACGACACCATCGCCAACAACCAGCTCTCGGCCCCCCAGTCGGACGAGATCGACATGACCGTGGACATGGTCAAGACTTCGCAGGGCTGGCGGGTGGCCAACAACACCTTCCTCCAGTCGCCGCTGTTCAGCCCGACGCAGTCCGGTAGCGGGGGGTCGGGCACGACACCCACCCCGAGCACCACTCCGTAGCGCCAGGCGCGGGCACACCGGCCTGGACGTGCCCGCCTGCGGCGTGGGGCTGACGTCGAGCCGACCGGATCACGCCGTGGCCTGCTTGGCCAGTGCGCCCAGGTCGGCGCCCACCTTGCGCTCGTGCCGGCCCTTGTCGAACGAGCGGATGCTCACGTCGTGCCCAGCAGCTTCCTCCCGCAGGGCCCGAACGGTGCACCGGTCCTGCGGACGGTGCACGAACGGATCCATCGCGTACCAGCGCACCGCGTTGCGCCACGCCATCTGGTGGATCTCGTCGTCGGGCACGGCGTCGGCGGCCTTCGCCAGCTCCTCGGGCGCATCAGGCCAGGACGAGTCGGAATGGGGGTAGTCACACTCCCAGGCGATGTTGTCCATGCCGATCAGGTGCCGGAGCTGGATGCCCACCGGATCCGCGATGAAGCAGGTCAGGAAGTGCTCGCGGAACACCTCGCTCGGAAGCCGTCCACCGAAGTCCTGGCCCGTCCACTGGTGGTGCATCTCGTAGGTCCGGTCCAGGCGGTCCAGGAAGTACGGGATCCAGCCCGTGCCACCCTCGGACAATGCGATGCGGATCGCCGGGAAGTCCTTGATGACCCGCGACCAGAGGAGGTCCGCCGCGGCCGAGCAGATGTTCATCGGTTGGAGAGTGATCATGACGTCGACCGGCGCGTCGGGGCTCGTCACGGTCAAAGAGCCCGAGGATCCCAGGTGAATGGACAGCACGGCTCCCTCGTCGCACAGTGCCCGCCACAGCGGGTCCCACACGGGGTCGTGGAAGCTCGGGAAGCCGAGCGCCGCCGGGTTCTCGGTGAAGGTCAGCGAATGGCACCCCTTCGCCGCCACCCGCCGCACCTCGGCGGCCGCCAGCTCAGGATCCCAGAGGACCGGCAGGGCCATGGGGATGAACCGACCGGGGTAGGAGCCGCACCACTGCTCGATGTGCCAGTCGTTGTACGCCTGGACCACGGCGAGGGCGAGGTCCTTGTCCTGGCAGGCCGCGAAGAGGCGGGCGCTGAAGCCGGGAAACGACGGGAAGCACATCGACGCGAGGACGCCGCCGGCGTTCATGTCCTTGACCCTCTCGTGGACGTCGAAGCACCCCGGGCGCATCTCGTCGAATGCGGTCGGATCGACCCCGTACTCCTCACGCGGACGACCGGCCACCGCGTTGAGACCGACGTTCGGGATGACTGCGCCATTGAACGTCCACACGTCCGAGCCACTGTCGGTCCTCACCACCCGTGGCGCCTCGTCCTGGTAGCGCGCCGGCAACCGCCCCTCGAACATGTCCGGCGGCTCGATCAGGTGGTCGTCGACGCTGACCAGGATCAGATCCGCTGCATCCATGGCGCCCTCCTCAGAGACGGCTGGGAAACAATTCCACGATCCAGTGACGATCATCGCGCTGACGGTCCACGACGAGGCGCGTGTAGTTTCCCCGCCGTCTCTAGCTGACCACGCCCTCGGCTCGCAACGAGTCGAGCTGTTCGTCGGTGAGGCCTAGGTCCTTGCGCAGCACCTCGACGGTGTGCTCTCCGAGCCACGGGACCCTCGTCTCGGGCCCCCGAGCCACCTGGCTGAGCCGGACCGGGTTGCCCGGAGCCAGGACCGGTTGGTCGACCCCGTCCGACCGAGGCATCTCGACCAGCATGTCCCGGGCAGCCACGTGGGGGTCGTGGACGACTTCCTCGTCGCTGAAGCACGGCCCGGCGGCGATGCCCGCGGCGGCCAGCGCCTCGCAGGCCTCCAGCTTGGTGAGCGACGCCGCCCAGCCCTCGATGGCCGGACGCAGGACCTCGTCGAGATGGTCGACCCAACCCTGGCGGGTCGCGAAGCGCGGATCGGACGCCCACTCCGGGTGGCCGATGAAGTCGACGAGCTTGGCGAACTGCCGCTCGCGGGCGACCTGGAGGATGAACCAGCCGTCCCTGGCCCGGAACCCGTCGAGGATGAGGGGGCCGATGTCGCCGCCGCTCATGCCCATGGACCAGAAGTTGGTCACGACGTCGGTCATGGCGATGGTGGCGTCCAGCATGGCCACGTCCACCTGCTGGCCTTCACCGGTCCGGTCACGGTCACGAAGAGCAGCGAGGACACCGACGGTGGCGAACAGCGCTGTACCCAGGTCCCCCAGCCCGCCCACCGGCGCCACCACCGGCGGCTCGTCGCCGGAGCGCTTCATCTCGTAGATGCCCGACATGGCCTCCACGATCGGGGCCAGCGCCGGCCACCCGGCATAGGGGCTGGCCCCGTCCCCGTTGCCCGCGACGGGGCCGAAGCCGGAGACCGACGCATAGATCACCGCCGGGTCGACCGCGGCGAAGTCCTCGTAGGCGAGGCGGAGGGCACGCATGGCTCCCGGCCTCAAGCTCTCGGCTACAACGTCGAAACCGGCGGACAGCCTCAGTACGAGGTCTCGACCGCGCTCGTCCTTGAGGTTGACGCACACACTGCGCTTGTTGAGGTTGTTGCGAAGGAACGTCGCCCCCACGGGGCGGTCCCAGGGGTCGGTCACCATCGGCGCCGATGTCCGGCCCAGGTCGCCCATCAGTGACTCGACCTTGACCACTTCGGCCCCCAGGCGGGCGAGCAGCTGGGTGGCGAAGGGCAGGGCCTGCATCTGCTCGAAGCTCAGCACCCGGATGCCGTCGAGCGGCTTTCCCCGGCCGGCCACGCCCGCGTTGGCGATCTCACCCAGTCGCATCGTCGTACACTATATACGAGGGTGCCGATCGACCGAAGGGCTCCCTCGCCGTTCGTCTATAATATGCGATGTGGCGGTACAGGAGCTGACCCGCAGTCCCCCGGCTCATGACAATCCACATCAGGACGGCACGTGGCCGCACTCCCGCCAGGCGGCGACCGACCAGTTCGGCCATCTCGACCAACCCGTGATCGATCGGATCGCGCGAGGTAACGCCATCGACCTCCTCGGCCTGCCCTCTGCCGCAGACGGGCACTAGCGTCGGGGAAGATGGCTGAACCGGGGACCATCAGCGAGGAGGGCCTGGCCCGCCTGCGAGCCCGCATCGGCGTGCCCGAGCCTCACCCACAGCCGCCCCACTACCTACGACCGGACGCCGACGCCTTCCGACACGTCGCCATCGCCTACGGGGACGACAACCCGCTGTGGTGTGACGCCGACTACGCCGCCGATACCTGCTGGGCCGGGGTGATCGCCCCGCCGCCCCTTGTGGGCGGCGACACCCTCATCGGAGAAGACGAGGTGCGCGCCGTCGCCCCCGAGCAGATCGAGCTGATGAAGGGCGACCCGCTTCGTGGAGTCCACGCCTTCTACTCCGGCAGCGCCCGGGAATGGTGGGCCCCCCTGAGACCCGGGCTGCGGGTCTTTCGTCGCAACGCCCTCGTCGCCGTCCTGGACAAGCCCAGCGACTTCGCCGGTCGGGCCGCACACGAATGGACCAGCCAGGTGTTCAGGGACGAGACCGGGACCCTCCTGTCGGGTCAGCACCGGCTCATGATCCGCACCGAGCGCAGCGAAGCTCGCTCTCGGGCGAAATACGAGGACACCGAGATCAAGCCCTACACCGACGATCAGATCGCCGAGGTCGAGTCGCAGTACGCGGCCGAACGACCGCGGGGGGGCGAGCCACGCTGGTGGGAGGACGTCGCCGAGGGCGACGAGGTGGGGCCGCTGGTCAAGGGTCCGCTGACGATCACCGACATGATCTGCTGGCACGTGGGCATGGGCATGGGCCTGTACGGCGTCCAGCCCCTGCGCCTGGCCTGGCGCAACCGCCAGCGCATCCCCAGGTTCTTCCACCGCGACGAGCTGAACATCCCCGACGTGATGCAGAGGGTGCACTGGGACCCCGAGTTCGCCCGCAGCTCTGGCAACCCGGCCACCTTCGACTATGGGCGCATGCGAGAGACGTGGCTCGTCCACATGTGCACGGACTGGATGGGAGACGACGGCTGGCTGTGGAAGCTCGACTGCGAGTTCCGCCTGTTCAACTACGTCGGCGACACCCAGTGGCTGCGAGGAACCGTGACACGGCGCTACCTCGCCGAAGGTGATCGCCCGGCGGTGGATCTCGAGCTGCGGGCGGACAACCAGCGGGGTCAGCTGACAACTCCCGGTCACGCGACCATCCTGCTCCCGAGCCGGCAGCACGGGCCCGTGCGGCTACCCGAGCCACCCGGTGGCGCCACCGACCTCCAGGGCGCCCTCGAGGCCATCGCCGAAGGATTACAGGACCGATGACGGGACGGACCTACAACGGGGTCAGCGGCCTCCAGGTCCGGCTGACCGAGGACGGCATCCTTCGTCTCCTGCTCGATCGCCCCGAGAAGCGGAACGCGTTGAACGACGAGATCGTCGCCGCCCTCATCGAGGTCGTCGAGGCGGCCGGGCGTGACGAAGCGGTGCGGACCATCCTCATCGGTGGCACGGGCGACCACTTCTGCGCCGGCTTCGACATCGTGGGGCGCAACGCGGAGGCAGGAGATCGCCGACCTCGGGTCGGCAGCATCCAACGCCGGGTGCCTTCGCAGGCGCACCGCCTCATACCCCTGGTGGCCACTGTCCAGACGCCGATCGTGTGCGCGGCGCGGGGGTGGGTGGCGGGCATCGGCCTCCATCTCGCCGTGGCCGCCGACTTCGCCGTGGCCGCCGACGACGCCCAGCTCTGGGAGCCCTTCGCCGAGCGGGGCTTCACCCCCGACAGCGGGGGAACGTGGTTGCTCCCGCGCCGGGTGGGCGAGGTACGGGCTCGGGAGCTGCTGCTGCTCGGTCGCCGGCTCGATGGTGCCGAGGCACTGGCGTGGGGAATGATCAGCCGGGTCGTCCCGTCGGCTGAGGTCGACGCCGCGGCGGACAAGCTCGCGGCCCAGCTGGCCGCCGGACCCACCGTGTCCTTGGGGCTCACCAAGTGGCTGATGCATGCCGCGGCCGATGCGCCGCTCGAGAGCCACCTCCGAGACGAGGCCTTCGGCCTCGAGCTGTCGTCGCGAAGCGAGGACTTCCGCGAGGGTCTCGCTGCCCTCAAGGAGCGGCGCGAGCCACGGTTCAAGGGGCGCTGAGCGATCCGTGACTCACGTCGACGCAGACCTCGGGCACCGCTTGCCGATCGATCGCGACACCGGTGTCGACGAGGTCGCAGAGGCCGTTCGGGCCTGGATCGGCGACCACCTGCCCGTCCCGTGGAGAGAGGCGGCCGAGCGGGGAGGGCGAGCCGCCATACGCAAGGTGCGCTCGCGGGAGGACTACCAGGCCTGGTATCCCTTGTTCGGCCGCTCCGGCATGGTGGTCCCGACGTGGCCGGCCGACTACGGCGGCCTCGACGTCAGCGCCGCGACCGCCCGGGTGATCGACCGTGAGCTGTCGCCATACAACCTCGGCCGGCTCAACCCCCTGGGGCTCAACCTGGCCGCCCCCGCGCTCTTCGCCCACGGCACCGAGGCACAGCGGCTGAGGTTCCTTCCTCCGATCGTGCGCAACGAGGAGACCTGGTGCCAGCTGTTCAGCGAGCCGGGGGCCGGATCCGACCTGGCATCACTCGTCACCAGAGGCGAGCGCGATGGCGACGAGTGGGTGATCACGGGCCAGAAGGTGTGGACCACCTGGGCTCACCGCTCTGACTGGGGCGTGCTCCTGGCTCGCACCGATCCGCTCGCTCCGAAGCGCAAGGGCATCACCTACTTCCTCCTTCCGCTGCACCAGCCGGGCGTGACGGTGCGCCCGCTCCGCCACCTGGGTGGGGAGGTCGACTTCAACGAGGTCTTCCTCGACGGGGCCCGGACGCTCGACAGCCGGCGGGTCGGGGAGATCGGCGACGGTTGGCGGGTCGCCGGGGCGACGCTCTCCGGCGAGCGCCAGATGGTCTCGGGATCGGGCTCGGGCGGTGTCGACCGCATCGGTGGCCTCGGCGTGGACCACCTGATTGAGCTGGGAGCCCGGACCGGCCGCACTGCGGATCCGGTCGTCCGCCAGGAGATCGCCCGCCTCTACTCCGAGGAGCGCATCCGGGGCTGGACGAACCAACGGGTGCGAGCCACGGTCAAAGCAGGCCGGGCGCCGGGGCCGGAGAGCTCGATCGGCAAGGTGCACCAGGGCGCGCTCAACAAGCGGGTCCAGCTCCTCGCCAGCGACCTGCTGGGTCTGGGCGGACAGGCCTTCGCCGCTGCGTCGACCGAGTACGCCGCCTCGCTGCCCCGCGAGGTGCGAGGAATGCTCCGCAGCCTCGCCAACACCATCGAGGGCGGCACGACCGAGGTCAACAAGAACATTCTGGGCGAGCGGGTGCTCGGCCTCCCGAGGGAGCCGGACCCCTGGCAGCATGCCCCTTGGCGCGACATCCCCCGCAACTGATGAGGTACGCCTCGCTGGCGCTGGAGACGCAGGGCCCCGTGGGCTGGCTCATCTTCGACCGCCCGGCGGCCGGCAACGCCATGGACGCGACGATGCTGGGCGAGCTGGAGACGGCATGGCAGGAGCTCGACGCCGATCCCGCGGTCCGCGTGATCGTGAACACCGGGGCCGGCAGGGCCTTCCAGACCGGCCTCGACATGGTCCAGCTGACGGGGGACCCCGACGCACTTCGACTGCAGTCGCGACGCACAAAGCGGGCCGAGCTGCGGCTCACGGCCTGGCACAACCAGGTATGGAAGCCCGTGATCGCGGCCGTCAACGGCACCTGCGCCGGTGGTGGGCTCCACTTCGTCGCCGACGCGGACATCGTGATCGCCTCGTCCAGCGCGACCTTCCTCGATGCACACGTCTCCGTCGGACAGGTGACCGCCTACGAGGCCATCGGGCTCCTGCGCAAGATGCCGGCCGAAGCCGTGATGCGCATGGCCCTGGTCGGACGCCACGAACGGATCTCGGCCCACCGGGCCCTGGAGCTGGGCATGATCAGCCAGGTGGTGGATCCGCCCGAGCGGCTACGCGAGGAGGCCCAGCTCCTGGGAGAGAAGATCGCCCGCAACTCCCCCGCGGCCATGGCCGCCACGAAGCGGGCGCTGTGGCAGGCCCTCGAGCTCGGGCTGACCGACGCCTGCAGGGCAGGGGCGAAGGAGCTGGCGTCGATGTGGGGACACCCCGACCAGGACGAGGGCCCCCGGGCCTTCGCCGAGAAGCGCGAGCCGGTGTGGCAGCCGCTCGAACAACACGACCCACCCACCCGATGAGGAACGCCTGATGGACTACTCCGGCTTCGAGTGCCTGAAGATCGAGCGGCAGGGCCCCGTCGGGTGGCTCATCAACAACCGCCCGGGCCAGCTCAATGCCATGTCGGCCGCTATCCGCGACGAGTTCGCGGTCGCCTGGCGGGAGCTCGACCGCGATCCCGAGGTGCGGGTGATCGTGCACACCGGGGAAGGGCGCGCCTTCCAGACGGGTGTCGACGTCACCGAGATCGCCACCGACGGCGTCGGCATGGAACGGTACCGCCAGTCGGTCGAGGAGTTCGACCTCCACTTCACCGCGTGGCACCAGGAGGTGTGGAAGCCGGTCATCACCGCCGTCAACGGCATTTGCGCGGGCGGAGGATTTCACTGGGTTGCCGACGCGGACATCGTCATGGCCGCCAGCGACGCGCAGTTCTTCGACCCGCACGTGTCGGTGGGACAGGTGGTGGCGCTCGAGGCCATCGGGCTCCTGCGCAAGATGCCGGCCGAAGCCGTGATGCGCATGGCCCTGGTCGGACGCCACGAACGGATCTCGGCCCACCGGGCCCTGGAGCTGGGCATGATCAGCCAGGTGGTGGATCCGCCCGAGCGGCTACGCGAGGAGGCCCAGCTCCTGGGAGAGAAGATCGCCCGCAACTCCCCCGCGGCCATGGCCGCCACGAAGCGGGCGCTGTGGCAGGCCCTCGAGCTCGGGCTGACCGACGCCTGCAGGGCAGGGGCCAAGGAGCTGGCGTCGATGTGGGGACACCCCGACCAGGACGAGGGCCCCCGGGCCTTCGCCGAGAAGCGCGAGCCGGTGTGGCAGCCGCTCCCGGGCCGCTGAGGGCAGCGAAGGGTGACGACCGCCGGCGAGCTCCTGACCCGATGGCTCGTTGTGCAAGGCATCGACGCCGTGTACGGAAAGCCGTTGCCCGGCCTGACCGTCGTGGACGTAGACGACCCGGACGTGGCGACCCAGATGGCCGCCGCCCACGGGCGGGTGAACGGCGTCCGGGCGCTTGCGCACCTCGGCCACGGCCGCTTGCTCGTCGCCAGCCCGGAGCCGTCGGCACCGGAGCTCGCCATCACCGACCCGAGAGATCTGCTCGAGGCGGAGTTGTCCCTGGCTGGCGGGGCGCTCGTCCTCCGGTTGGACCTCGACCTCGACGCACCGGCGCCTGACGCGATTCCGCCTGCGCCGGTCCCTGTCGACCGCTGGAGAGAACCCGATCCATACGACCTCGAGGTGATGACGGCGGCCCGGTCCCCGGTCCTGTTCGCCGGCCCGGATGTCATCCGGACCCAGGCAGTGCCGGGCCTGAGCGCCCTGGCCGCCAGCGCCAACCTTGGCGTGCTCAATACCTGGGGGGCAAAGGGCGTGCTCGACTGGAGGAGCCGGCATCATTGGGCCACCGTCGGCCTGCAGGCGCGTGACTTCGAGCTCGGCGGGCTGGCAGGTGCCGACCTCATCGTGGCCACGGGCCTGGACACCGACGAGTCTCCGGACGAGCGCTGGCACCTGGCCCCGTCGATCGTCGCGCTCCCCTGCTCCCTCGGTCCCCTCGCCGAGCGGTGGAGGCGGCCACGCCTCGATCTCGCCGTGCCCCCGCTGCGAGCCGGGCTCGCCGCCGTCACCCAGGAGGGCTGGTTGGCCGACGCGGTCCCTCTTGCCCCGACCCGTGTCACCCTCAACTACGGCCAGAGCCTCGGCCCCGGTGGGCTCGTCGCCGCGGACCCCGGCGTTGCCGGGTACTGGGTGGCACGCACGTTTGCGACGACCGAGCCGGGCGCCGTCCACGTCCCTGCTCACGCCGATGCTGTCGGCTTGGCGCCGGCCTGCGCACTGGTCGCCCGGCTCCGCCGTCCTTGTCGCGCCGTGCTGGCCGTGGTGGACGGTCCGTTGGCTGCGCCGGTCCATGCCGTGCTGGAAGCCGCCGATCGCCTGGGAGTCAGCCTTCCCGTCGAGGTCTGGGACCCGTCCGGACCGGCGCTGGCGGCTGCCGATCACCTGGATCGCCTGAGGCGGCTGGCCGTCGCCGAGCGACCCAAGCCGGTCTCATTGGCGACCGACACGGCGCAGCTGAGCCGCATGGTCGACGTCGCGGGTCCCGTGGTGGCGTGGGGCGGGTCCCTGCGGCGCAGCTCATGACGAACCTGGCATCGCTGCTCACGGACCACCCGTTCTCCGACGACGAGCCCTTGCTGCACACGGCCGACCGGGCGGTGACGGCGGGCGATGCCCGGCGCGCTGGCGCGTCCCTGGCCGATGACCTGCGAGAGAAGGGGCTCCATTCCGGTCAGGCCGTCGCCGCGCAGCTACCGAACGGCCCTGAGGCGGTCATCGCCATGCTCGGCACCTGGATGGCCGGTTGCGTGTGGGTACCGGTCAACTCTCGATCTCCGTCCCACGAGGTCGATCGCGCCCTCGACGTGACCCGGCCCGCGGCCCTGCTCGACCAGTCGGGCCTGACTCCCCGTCGAGACGCCCGCACCTATGACCCCGGAGTCGGGTTCGTCCTCTGGACGTCGGGGACGACGGGCGAGCCCAAGGCCGTCCTGCACACACACGACGCCTACCTCGAGCTCATCGACCGTGTGCTCGGTCCCCTTCGGGGAGGATCCGGCGATCGCTCCCGCCCTCCCACTCCCAACCTGATCCCCGTGTCGCTCGCCCTCAACGCCGGTATCTACAATGCGCTCTTCGGCCTGCGGGCGGGCGCGGCCCTCGTGATCATCGACAAGTTCGAGGCGAAGGAGTTCGCCGGGTTGGTACGGCGGTTCGAGATCCGCTCCACGGTGCTGCCGCCGGCCGCCATCACCATGCTCAACGACGATCCCGAGATCGCCGACCTGTCTCCTCTCAAGTACGTGCGAAGCATCACCGCCCCGCTCTCGCCGCTGCAGGCCCGGCGATTCACCGAACGATTCGGTGCCTTCGTGTTGAACGGATACGGTCAGGCCGAGATCGGAGAGGTCATCGGCTGGACCGCGGCGGACGCCAAGAGCTTCCCCGAGAAGATCGGTGCCGTAGGCCGCCCCCATCCGGGGGTGGAGATCAGGATCGCCGGGGACGATGCCCGGGTCCTGGAGCCCGGTAAGACCGGGCGCCTCCACGTACGGCCACCCAACCGGGCGCTCGGCTATGCAAGCGGCGGCGACCTCGACGACCGTGTGGACGCAGACGGCTACGTCGACACGGGCGACATGGCCCGGATCGACGGCGATGGGTTCGTCTGGATCGAGGGACGGGTCAGCGACGTCATCAACCGGGGCGGCAACAAGGTGTTCCCCGCCGACGTCGAGGAGGTGCTACGGCTCTCCCCAGCGGTGACAGATGTGGCCGTCGTCGGAGCTCCCGACGACCGTCTGGGCGAGGTGCCGGTCGCCTTCTACACCGGCGACACGGCCACAGCCGGGGAGCTGGAGGCTCTGTGCCGCGACCGCCTGGCGCCCTACAAGGTGCCGGTCACCTTCCAGCACGTGAGGGCGCTGCCTCGAAACGAGACGGGCAAGCTGCTGCGGGCCGAGCTCGCCTCACAGGCGATCGTCGAGCCCTAGCTCAGGCGGCACCCAGCTCGGCTGGCGTCTCTCCTTGAAGGCCAGATATCCCTCACGCGCCTCGGGACCCCGCACGCTGGCTGCCATTCCTATCCGGTCGTACAGGCCGTAGTACCCGTCCAGGGTGCGCTTGACGTCAAGCGCGCGCCGGGTGCCGTCCGTGCGCACGCGATGAGCACCTCTGTCGCCGCCTCGAGGAGCTCTGCGTGCGGTACGACGCGCGAGACGAGGCCCCAATCGACCGCCTCGGCGGCACTCAACCGACGTCCGGTGAACATCAGGTCCCGGGTGCGGGCCGGCCCTACCTGGCGGCAGAGGATCTGTGCGTAGTGCGTGTCGGCGATCCCGCGGTACAGCTCCGGCACACGAAACGTGGCTCGATCGCTGACGACGGCGACGTCGCTCAACATGGCGATGACGAGCCCTCCCCCCTGACAGATCCCGTTCACCGCGGATACCACCGGTTTGCGGGCCTGGCGAAGGGCGTCGAACGGGGTGACCTCCATGTGCAAGAGGCGCGGAGGTCGCCCCAATCGTCCTCGTCGGACCCTCCGAGGTCCCCCCCGGGGATGAAGACGTCGCCGGTGCCGGTGACGAGCAACCCCGCCAGGCCGTCGTCGGCGTCGACGTGGTTGGAGGCGTACCGCACACCGAAGTACATGGCGGGTGTCATGGCGTTCCGGCTCGCCGGCCGGTCGACGATGCATCGGGCGAAGGGCCCGTGGCGCTCGAAGTGCAAGTACCCGGTGCCCAACCAGTCGCCACGAGGCGGTCCGCTCTGGAGGCTGTCCTTCACCTGAAGTGTCTCCCCGGTCGTTCGCGCCGGTCCGATCCGCGCCGGCCTATCCCACCGGCGACCGGCAGTTGATCCCCTTGCAACCTCCACGGCTACGCATGTCGATACAATATGCATCATAGCGAAAGGCTCTGAGCTGCTCTGGAGGACAATGCCCCGCACCTCGTCCGCCCCACGGTTCGCCAGACGCAGCAGTGGAACCGACGCTGCGTTGTACATCCGTCGATTGATCTTCGAGGGCGAGCTTCGTCCCGGCGAGCGCGTGCCCCAAGACGAGCTCGCCCAGGATCTCGGAATCAGCCGCATCCCGATCCGGGAGGCGCTCATCGCCCTGGAGAGCGGAGGCTGGGTGACCATCGAGCTTCACCGGGGCGCCTTCGTCACCGCGCTGGACGAGCAGGCAGTCCGAGATCACTACGAGCTCTACGGCCTCGTGTACGGATTCACGGCCAAGCGGGCGCTGG